>NZ_CANSMR010000001.1 GCF_947648125.1 uncultured Bradyrhizobium sp.
CGGCAAGGTTGAAGGCTGCTCGCTTCAGGGTTTCGAGGACGCGACCGGTCTGAAGCTGATTGATGCCAACGGCATCAAGGATGAACTGCCGCCGATCACCACCTTCCTCAACCGGCTGTTGGCGCTCACCATTGACCTGCAGAACGTGTTGTTTGCAGCGTTCGAGCAACTGCTCTCCGCTCGCATCGAAGGCGCGATCGCGTCCGGCACCTACGATGCCGGCCTGGAGACGCTGCTCGCCGAGAGCTTCGTCGTGGCTGACCGGCGCGTCATCTACACCCATCCCGGGACTGGCGCGGAGACACGGCTGCTGACCATCATCGAACGGCGGCGCAACCGGCCCGTGACGCTGGACGAGGCGCTCGATCGGCTCTCGGATTCGTGCGCCGTCCCGCTGGTCAACGAGCGCTCGGGCCGGGCCGCCGTTCAGGTGCCGGCGCCGAGCTTCATGCTCGATGACGGTGAGATCGAACGGCGCGTGCGGCTGATCCGGCCGATGGAACATAACAGCCTTCCGTTGAAGATGATGACGGAAAGCCACTGGGCGGAAGCCGACCGCGAACGCTTCGGCACGGCCTGGCAGGCCGAGCTCGCCGAAGTCCCCGAGTTCACCGATAGCACCATCCATATGGTCGCGGGGTTGCTCCTGCCGATCTGGAAGCGGCTGCCGGACGAGTCGACGCGGGTCTACCGGCTTCAGACCGATGCCAGAGAAAGAGTCATTGGTCGCAAGGTTTCGGCCACCTGGGTGGCGAACGTCCTTGCGGCCGACGCGCCCAAGCTGGCGTCGGACGCGGCCTTTGCCGCTCTGATGGAGGGGCGAACTGTTCTCGACCTCTCCGAAGGCCTCCAGCTCCGCCGCGTCCGGGTCATGGGCGCGTACCGCATCGAACTGTCGGGCTTCACCGACACCATGCGCGATCGCCTCAGGACGTATGGCCTCTTCAGCGAGATCATCTCCTGGAAGCTGCGGATGTTCGTGCCCACTGACGAGGGCGGCGTCGAAGTCCTGGCGAAGGTGCTCGAGCACTATCGAATCGAACGCATCGCCGAACGGGAGGCCGCGTGATGCGCCGCGACGCCTCCGAACTAGCGCATCGCCTCGCGCGCGAGGCCGAGGCGGTGTGCCGTTACTATCTTTCCAATGGAAAGCGCAAGGGGCGGTATTGGCTGGTTGGTGATGTCCATAATACTCCAGGCCGCTCGTTGTTCGTGCGGCTCCAAGATTCCCCTAAGGGCCCCGCTGGCAAGTTCACCGACGCCGCGACCGGCCAGCATGGCGATCTCCTGGACATCATTCGGCATAGCCTCGGGCTTCGTGACTTCCGCGAGGTCGCCGAGGAGGCGAGGCGGTTTCTCAAGCTCCCTCGTACTGAACCGGAACACGCCTCTAGGCCTAGTCGTCTCGCAGCAACGGTCGGCTCGCAAGAAGCCGCAAGACGGCTGTTTGCGATCTCGGGTCCGATTAAGGACACCATCGTTGAGACTTACTTGCAGCGTCGAGGAATAGCCGACGTTCATCATGGTGGCAGCTTGCGCTTCCACCCTCGCTGCTACTATCGCCCAGATGAGCACCTGCCAACCGAAACCTGGCCGGCAATGATCGCCTGTGTCACCGACCTCGATGGCAGAATCACCGGCGTGCACCGGACCTGGCTCGATCCGGACGGTTTTGATCGGATTCGGCTTGGCAAGGCTCCGATCGATACGCCGCGACGAGCCATGGGTGACCTGCTCGGCAACGCAGTTCGTTTCGGGGCAGCGGACGACGACGTGCTCGTTGCCGGCGAAGGCATCGAGACCATGCTGTCGCTACGCTGTCTCCTTCCAACTTTGCCGATGGCCGCTGCACTATCGGCCAATCACCTCGCAGCCATGGCACTATCGTCGAGTTTGCGCCGGCTCTATATCGCTCGCGACGCCGATGCCGCTGGGGACGCGGTGCAAGCTGTCCTGTTGCAACGCGCAGGATCCGTCGGCATCGAAGCGGTCCCGTTATCGCCTCGGCTAGGCGACTTCAACGAGGATCTGCACGTCTTCGGCCTCGATGCTCTTCGGGCAACGCTACGGATTCAGCTGGTACCGGAGGACGTCTCCCGCTTTCTGTTCTTGCCGGCTACTGTCGTATAGTCGCGCTTAGCTTCGATCGATGTCGACAGTTCGATCCCGGTGGGTCCAAAGCCGGAGAGGCGCGACCACGGCCTTCTAGAGGGCGATCGGACGGCAGGCGCCTCGGGCTGGCAATGGCTGAGGTGCGGCTATTTTCCGCCGGCCCTACGGGCCTTTGCATCGCGAAGCAAAATAGCCGCCCCACAGCCATCCTCCGCTGGCGCTGCGGCCCTCCGCGTTGCTCCGGGTGCCGGCCCGTCCCGCCCGCCGTCTGAGTGATCGCCACGAAGGCCGCGATGGGCGCGGCCGATCCGGCAAAAGGACCACATCCCATGACCGATCACGACGACATCGAACCGCCGCACGGCGCATCTCCGACCGACCTCGTCCTCAATGAATTGCAGCTCTTTGGCTACCGTCCCTTCGACGACCAGCCCGATCCGAGACCGCTGCCCGAAGGTAAGATGATCGCTGGCGCAATCGCCGACATCTTCGACGCACTGGTCGCCACACTGGACGATACCCGGCTCGAACCGGACCTTCCGGACCTGCTCTGGTCGACGGTCAACCTCTTCCATCGCGCCGCAGACCGAATTAGTCGTCAGCTCGACGACAACGAACAGGCTCAGCGCAAAAGCCAGCGCGAGCAGAACGGCTCGGAAGTGCGATCAGTCGAACTCGAGCGCCTGACGGCGGAAGGAATCACATTAATCGAACGCCGCAATTGCCTGGAGCTCTTCCGCGACCAGGCGGTCGAACGCTTTGAAGTCCATACGGGTTCATCCTGGCGCCCCCGATCGGGATCACTTGTCAACCACCGCACGCTGACAGCCGCAATGATCGACTCCCGGGACTTCATCGCAGCCAAGCGCCGCGCAGAAACCGAGGTCATGTTGCCGGCGGGACCGAAGATCGCACTCACCGGCGGTCTCGGCTTCAATGATCATCACCTGATCTGGGATCGCCTCGACAAGGTTCACGCCAAGCACCCCGACATGGTCCTCATCCATGGCGGTTCGCCAAAAGGCGCCGAGCTGATCGCCTCCAAATGGGCTGTTAACCGCAAGGTACCACAGATCGCATTCAAGCCGAACTGGACGAAGCACACGAGGGCCGCTCCGTTCAAACGCAACGATGCGATGCTTGAGCTACTGCCGATCGGCGTCATGGTCTTCCTTCCAGGCACCGGCATCCAGCATAACTTGAGCGACAAGGCTAAGAAGCTCGGCATCCCCGTCTGGACGTTCGGCGACGGCGCGTAAGCGCCGTCCTACCGCTCTTCACGCCACCGAGGTGGAGTTGCATCGCCGCAACTCCGCCTCGTTTCGCTACCATATTCGGAACTGCGCCGTGGTGGTGGTGGAAGGCGTGACCGTTACACCTATGCACATGGAGCCACCACCATGCTCGCCCTCGGACTTCTCCTCAACATCGCTGGCATCGGCATCTTCTGCTGGCTGATCTTCGCGCTGGCAGTGTACGCTTTGCCATTCTTTGTGGCGATAAATGCCGGCATGTTGGCCTTGCACACTGGCGCTGGCGTGCTCGGCGCGTTGATTGTTGCCGCCGCCGCCAGCGGCGTGACGCTAGCAATCGCCCAAATCGCGTTCGCAATGACACGATCCCTAGTCTTGCGTGCCGTCATCGCGGCCGTGTTCGCTCTGCCGGCTACATTTGCTGGCTATTATGTCGTCCTTGCGATGGCACAAATCGGAGTGCCCTCGCTTGTTTGGCGGGAGGTCTTCGCTTGCCTCGGCGCGGTCTTCGTCGGCGGCACAGCATGGACGCGGTTGACCATCTTCACGGAGCCCCGACCGGTCGAACCCCGCAGGGCGATTGGCGACGGCCCTCAACCTGTTCTCGCGGCCGCGACACGCGAAGGATAAATCTTCCCACTCTCGGTATCGAACAGGTTTGAGTAGATCAGCGCGCAGGGTGTTCGGGACCTGAGCGAAGGAACGTTGTTGTCTCCTCAGAGCACCTGCACGGGCTGGACGTTAGTCCGGCTCCGCATCAGGGTGGAACGACGCTTCTCCCGGAGGTCTCTCCGGGCAGCGATGCCGCTATTTCCCGCATTCTGTTTCTTTCTCTACGTCCAACCGTTCCAACCCCTTGTACGGCACAACGGAGATTAGCCACCTCTTCTCCCGAGATTGCGTTTCAGCACGCGACGCACCGGGCCTCTGTGATGGCTCGATCTGGCCGAAGACCGGCTGCGCCTCGATCGTCTGAGCCGCAACGCTATTGCAGCGACTTTCTTCCCCTGGGCTTCGCCCATTCCTCGCGAGGCAAGAAAGTCGCTGCGACAGCGTCCTTCGCTGCGCTGCGGCCCTTCGGGTGCGTCGCCGATCGTCCTCGACCTTGCAGATCGCCATCGAGGCCGCGGTGGTCGCGGGCTCGAAACACAAACAGGAGAAGAGACAATGGCTACCATCGGTCAGTTCAAGAAGATCGGCAACGATTTCCAGGGCGAAATCATCACTCTCAGCCTGCAGGCCAAAGGCGTCCGCATCGTCGCCGAGACCAATCCCTCAAACGACAAGGCCCCGAGCCACCGCATTTTTGTGGGCCGGGCTGAGATCGGTGCCGCCTGGTCGAAGCGCTCCGAGGAAGGTCGCGACTACCTCTCGCTCAAACTCGATGACCCCTCCTTCAACGCGCCGATCTACGCAAACCTGTTCGATGACGAGGGTGGCGACGGCTACACCCTGCTGTGGTCGCGGCCGCGCAAGAACGGCGAGTAAGGCTCGCTCCGTCAAGCCCCGCCCAGTCAATCCGGGCGGGGCTTCCTTCGTGCCCAGAGCCGGTGAGACGAAAGGCGCCGCAAGGGCTCGCCGAGGCGCAGGCCTGAATTTTCGAATAGCCCAGTGGAGCTTCATCGGGTTGGGGGCGAAGTCTTCGCAGTCCGCTTGCGAGACTAGCTACGAGCCTTGGATGTTTTTTCGTCGAGCAAATCCACTGGCCGAACCTCCAGCGCCTGAGCCGTTTCCCAGATTGTAAGCAGGGTGGCATTTTGCAGCCCTCGCTCCATGCTGCTGATAAAGGCCCGATCGACACCCATTCGCTCGGCGACAGCTTCTTGACTCAGCCCCAAGGCCAAGCGGAATTTGCGCGCGTTTGCTCCAAAGACCTTGCGAATGTCCATCCGCAGGATAGGAGGCAATCGCGTATTTCAATGCTACGTGCTATAATACGCGGGGACGAGCCGCCGCTTAGCATCGCCAGAAGTGTTCCAACGATTCTTTGATCTCTGGAGCGCACAAAAACCTGTAGACCGCTTGACCCAGTGGGTACGACAATAGCTCAGGTGCAGCTAGGGTTCTCCAAAGCTTCTCGACCAATAGGAGTTCTTGCGTGCCACCGCTTGATCCCCAAGTTGCGGATCTGGCTCCTGATGAGCCGACGCTGACGCCGTATGACCAGCAACACGCGGTCACCTATGTGCGTCTCCTCGACGCCGAAAAAGACAACGCCGATTGGCGAGAAGTGGCGCGTATCGTTCTTCACGTTGATCCTGACGCGGATCACGCTCGCGCCCATCGTTGCTACGAGAGCCATTTGGCGCGAGCGAAGTGGGCGGCGCGCCACGGTTATCGCCAGCTTCTCAGCCGTGGTTGGCCCAAGGCCGAATGAAGATTGTTTGAAGAAAACGTGACGATCCCTTGAAGCCCAATCAAAAACGCAAATAAGGCCATTGGCTTCACCGAATGCTGCAACCAGAAATGGTCACATTTATCAGGCTGCAATTCGCCATCGTTTGTGCAGTGCAGTGGGGAAGTCGCTATGTCAGCTGTTGATTGGAGATCAGAGCAAGATTACGCAAACTTCGGAATGGCAGAAGGTGCCGACGTTGCTTGGGAATGGCTCCGCCGCGACAGCGAATACGAGCGAGATTTCAAGAATCTGACAGCCGCTGCGCAATCGAATGGGGCGCCTCACTCATTCCGACATAAATGGGGGTTGTCTTTTCGCGGCTGATCCTGAACAGGCGTTCGACCGGCAATCGATATTCTGGGCACCTGAAGCCCTCTCGACCGTCTTGTCGCTCCGTCAATTCGGCGCGGCCAGCGATGGTGGGCAATATGCCCTTGATTGGACCAGCCTTGCCGCTGGCGAATTTCGCCGGGGGCCAGATGGTTGGCATGGAGTTGTAGCGCTGGCAGGCGCAAGCCACCGGCTTTATCTGCCAGCAATACCCCCCAAAGGGGTCCCGCTTTCGATCGAATTGCCACTCGACGCCAATTCCGACATCCGTCTGCAGGCGGCGCACCGGTTTTGGTGCGCGATCGACGGCCGCCGTCTCGGCCCGTCTCCTCTTGCGCTCTCTCCCCAACGTCGCCGGCGCTTCGTCTTGATGATGCGAGCCCTCGATGCCTGGTTAGCGGGACATAGTTATCGTGAAATCGCAGAGGGGTTGTTCGGCAGGGAGCGCGTTCGTGGCCGCTCCTGGAAGGACCATGATCTTCGCAGCTTGACCATCCGCCTGGTCAAGAACGGCATCGCTCTGATGCGCGGCGGGTACCGCGCGCTGCTGCGTCCCACATCCCGGAAGAAATAGCCCCACCTTCAGGGGTGTCGAAAATAGACCCCCTCATCTTCGGCATCCCCCTTCGAGGCCCTTCTCCGTCATTGTCGCCGCCAGCGCGCCACGGACCTCGCTGGCGCTCCACACGGCAACGGAGATTGTCAGATGTCCGATGCGAGCCTCGCTACATCGCCACGATACCTGCGGACTGCCGAGGCAGCCCGATACTTAAGCCTTTCACCCCGCACTCTCGAAAAGCACCGAACTTACGGCACCGGTCCCGCTTACCGGAAAATCGGTGGCCGCGTGATCTACGCCGTTGCCGACCTGAATGCATGGGCAGACGTCGGTACCAGAACGTCAACCAGCGATCCGGGCACTGGCACCGTGCTGCCGGCAAAACGGCACGCTCCCATCCCTTATGCGGGAAAAGAGCGGCGCTGACCGATGAAGAGAGATGTTCACAATCCTCAAAGCCATTCGACCAAAGAGGTCGTCGTGAGCGATCTCACGACAGTCGAACTCCTGTGGCTCGAAAAGCGCATCGAAAACCGCATTCGATTTGGTCGTTCCGTTTCGGAGAAACTCGTCGACCGCAATCGACGCGTCCTGTCGTTCGCTCCCGGCAGCATCTTCGCCTTCGTGCGTTGGACATCCAACGACTTTGGGACGGTTCTGTCGCGCATCGATATCCTGCGCGCAGCGTCGCCGGGACAGCGCTATTCGACGGTGCCCTGGATCAAGCCCGGCGGTGAGAGCCTGTTGCGGCTATCCGGCTGGCCGAAGGTCGAACGGGTGCTGCAATTGATCGATGCTGTCGAGGCGCTCGACATCGATCCTGCCGACGTAGCACCCGACTATTGGCACCACGCGCATAACCGGTTGTCGGTCAACGAAATACCCCGGCCATACACCCGGTCCCGGCACCAGGCCTGGCTCCATCGGCGGAGGATAACCTCATGACAGCTCGGTGTGCGACGGTTTTCACAACATTCGCGGCAACCGTTCTTCTCCTTTCGACGATCGGGAGAGCGCCACCACGCTACATATGGAATGCATCGAACAGCGTTCCAATTGGCCTTTACCGCCTTCAGCCGATGACGACGTTGGTCGTTACCGAACTTGTCGCGATTCAGCCACCTGCTCTCCTTGCTGCATTCCTTGATCTCAATGGTTATCTGCCGATCGGTGTCCCCATGCTCAAGCGCGTGCTGGCACTCCCCGGACAGAAGGTTTGCCGAAACCGCCTGACGATCGCCGTCGACGGCGTCGAGGTCGGCCAGGCGCGGGAACGCGACGGGAGAGGCCGTCCGCTTCCGGCTTGGAACGGATGCCGCGTCATTGCTGATGGCGACATCTTTGTCATGAACTGGCAGTCAACCGACTCGCTCGACAGTCGGTACTTTGGACCGGTACCCACATCCGCGGTGATCGGCAGGGCAGTACCAGTTTGGACTGACGAGGAGTGATCATGCACAGCATTCCCGCTCCCTCAGTCGATTGCAGGTCCTCAGAACTGCGTCCGGCCTTTCCTTGCCGGCCATGCCCAACGACCAAAAAGCGCTCGCCAGGCCGGCAAAGGAAAAGTCATTTCCGTGCGCCGGCGGACCTGATTGCATGGCGCGCGTCGCTCGGACTCAGTGCCCGCCTCATCGTGGTGATCACGCATTTCATGTGCTTGATTGCGGCATCGACGTTCTTCGAATCGAGGGTGAGCGCACAGAGCCCTGTACGTCCTCCATCCATCGACCGCTTTGCCAACTTCATCGCGGAAGCTTCCGCTCGCTTTGCCGTGCCGGCGAGCTGGATCAGTGCCATCATACAAATTGAAAGCGCGGGCGACGAGCATGCGATCTCGCCTCGTGGCGCAATGGGCTTGATGCAGCTCATGCCCGGCACGTGGGTCGAGCTCAGCGTTCGCTATGGGCTCGGTCTCGACCCGTTTGATCCGCGAGGCAACATATTGGCGGGCACGGCTTATCTCAGGGAGATGCACGACCGTTTCGGCTCGGCAGGCTTTCTTGCGGCCTACCATGCAGGTCCGTGGCGATATGAACAGCACCTCGTAACAGGAAAGCCGCTTCCATCCGAAACTACGGCCTACGTCGCGGCGGTCACACCATTGCTGGACAGCGAGCAGGGTGAACACGCCGCAGTTGACGGCAGGCGTGCACTTCCTTGGCGGGAGGCTCCGCTGTTTGTTGAGCGGGCGGGCGCACCGTGACGGACATTCGGTTTGCATTCGAAAGGCTGCAACACGATCATGACGCTAAGACCTTCGGGTTTGCCACTGAAGGACCCTCGCTCACGCGGCAAGAGTTCGCTGAGGAGTGCGATATTAACGTGCTGATGGCATACGGGCGATGCCTTCGGCCCGCGCTCTACTCGTCGCTTCGCTCCTCACCGAGCCACCCTACGGGTGTCTCGGCCCTTCGGGTAACGATCGCTATCGCAAACGCTCGCTTCGCTCGCAAACAGTGGGGGCTTCGCAAGTCAACTGCCAAGTCTCGGCGGCTCTTTCGCAATGAATCGGCCACCAGCCGACGTGTTCGGGCAAGCGCTATTGGAGGATCCACCGCAATGGGCCGAACTGCATGTTGTCGCAAATCGCCGCGAGTACCGAGAGTCTATTGGCTTGGAAGTTGGGCCCTGGGAACGAGCGACCGAGGAGGGCAGGATAAAGCACGCAAGGTGCGTGCGGTCGGTCGGGGTAGGAAACAGCAGCAAACTCCAACGACATGGCCGACATTGCGCCACATCCGGCACAACTTCCATTTCCTTGCAACGCGTCACAGTTGCTGGGCTTTCCACACCCTATGAGGCCACGATGACCGGTAACGACGATTTTCGCGTCCGTCCTGGCCGCATTCGCTCGACCCATTCGCCGCGATCGAAATCCTTTCTGGCGCAGGCGCTCAAAGCCACGCAAAAGGCCGGCGGCTTCCCGCGTGGCGGCCCGAGGCGTGGCAGCACGTTTGGGCGTGGCCGCGCGGCGAGCCTTGCGGCTTCGCGGTTCCTCAACAACAGCGCCCGAGGCGCCATCGTCAAGGCGCGGGTGGTGCGGCGGATGCGTTCGCCAGGCGCGCTCCGAGCTCACATCGGATATCTCCAGCGAGAAGGGGTGACCCGGGATGGGGAGCGCGGCAAATTGTTCGATGCCGCAGGAGATGAGGCCGACGGCCGTGCCTTTGCGGAGCGGTGCGAGGGTGACCGGCATCATTTTCGGTTCATCGTCTCGCCCGATGATGCTTCAGAGCTGCAGAGCTTGCGCAGCTTCACCCGCGAACTGATGGATCAGGCCTCCCGCGATCTGGGCACCCGACTCGACTGGGTCGCCATCGACCATTGGAATACCGAGCACCCCCATATCCACATCCTCGTGAGGGGCCGCGCCGATGATGGAAAGGACCTCGTCATCAGCCGCGATTATATCTCGACGGGCCTGCGCGCCCGCGCCGGCGATCTCGTGACTCTCGAGCTCGGTCCGCGCTCGGAGCTCGAGATCCGCAAAGGGCTCGAGGCGGACATGGTGGCCGAACGCTGGACGCGGCTCGACCGGGTGCTCGCCAGGCAAGCGGGTGGGGCGGATGGGATGATCGATCTCCGGCCAGACCGGGATGCCCCACGCGATCCGTTGCATGAGATCCGGATCGGGCGGATGCGGACGCTCGAGCGCCTGGGCCTGGCCGAGCCTGCCGGGCCTGCGCGGTGGGTGCTGGCGCCTGACGCAGAGCAGCGTCTGCGCGCGCTGGGGGAGCGTGGCGATATCATCAAGCGGTTGCACAAGACCCTTACCAAGGATGGCGCGGCACGCGCAGCAACATCCTGGGCGCTGGAAGGCGAAAGCCACGGCGAACCCGTGATCGGGCGCCTTATTGCCCGCGGCCTCGATGATGAGCTAAGGAGCACGGCCTTTGCCATTGTCGACGGGATCGATGGGCGCGTCCATCATCTCAAACTCCCAGACATCGATGCGGTTGGCGACGGGCCGATCGGCGGCATCGTGGAGCTGCGGCGCTTTGAGGACGCCAGGGGCCGACAGCGGATCGCGCTTGCCGTCCGCTCAGATCTCAATCTTGATCAGCAGGTGGCAGCGGAAGGGGCGACCTGGCTTGACCGGCGCTTGGTCGCGCGTGAAGGCACCGATCTCTCGCGCGCCGGTTTCGGTAGCGAAGTCCGTGCCGCGCTCGACCGACGTATCGACACGCTGATT
This sequence comes from uncultured Bradyrhizobium sp., assembly GCF_947648125.1. Lineage (GTDB taxonomy): Bacteria > Pseudomonadota > Alphaproteobacteria > Rhizobiales > Xanthobacteraceae > Bradyrhizobium. The sequence goes on from NZ_CANSMR010000001.1 coordinate 10,848, forward strand.
GAGCAAGGGCTCGCTCGCCGGGATGGCGATAAGGTCACACTCGGCCGTAACCTCATTGGGACCTTGCGTAACCGCGAACTCGACAGTGTGGGCCGGCGCTTGGCCGCCGAGACGGGGTTGACCTATCTCCCCGCTGAGGCAGGAGACTCCGTTGCGGGAATCTACAGCCGAAGGCTGTCACTTTCCTCGGGCCGCTTTGCAATGATCGACAATGGCCTCGGCTTTCAGCTCGTGCCCTGGTTACCTTCGCTAGAGCGTGAACTCGGCAGACAGGTGAACGGCATTGCCGGTCCCGGCGGCGTGGATTGGAATTTCGCCCGCAAGCGCGAGCTGTCGCTCTGAACCGCCGATTTCTGCGCCATCGTGCGCGATACTGCGACGCCGGTTGGATTGCTCTTGCATGGGGGCGGCGGTGGTGCGCATTGCGTCTGCCATGTCCGCGACCCGCATCTTGTGGGGGCAACTGCTCCTCGCCTCGTTGGCTGTGCTCGGCTTCCTTTGGGCAGCGACCGAATGGACGGCCTGGCGTCTGGCCTACCAGCCACAGCTCGGGCCCGCCTGGTTCATGATCTGGCATTGGCCGATCTATCAGCCGCTCGCATTTTTCATCTGGTGGTTCAAGTTCGATGCCTATGCGCCCGGTATCTTCATGCAGGGCGCCTGCATCGCCGCAAGTGGCGGGATCGCAGCCATGGTCATTGCCATGGTCCTCTCGATCTGGCGGGCGAGGGAAGCGCAGCATGTGACAACATACGGCTCGGCCCGCTGGGCGGATGCCCGGGAGGTTCGGCGTGCGGGGCTCCTTGGACCCGACGGCGTCGTGCTTGGTCGTTTTGGCGGCCGCTATCTGCGGCATAACGGCCCCGAACATGTGCTGTGCTTTGCGCCAACGCGCTCGGGCAAGGGCGTCGGACTTGTCATCCCGACACTGCTGACGTGGCCGAGCTCCACCATTGTCCACGACATCAAGGGTGAGAATTTCCAGTTGACCTCGGGTTTTCGCGCCCGCTTTGGGACCGTGCTGCTGTTTGATCCGACCAACCCTGCAAGCGCCGCCTACAATCCGTTGCTCGAGATCCGCAAGGGCGACTCCGAGGTGCGGGACGCACAGAATATCGCCGATATCCTCGTCGACCCCGAAGGGGCGCTCGAGCGCCGCAATCATTGGGAGAAAACCAGCCATTCGCTGCTGGTCGGCGCGATTCTCCATGTCCTCTACGCGGAAGCGGACAAAACGCTCGCCGGCGTCGCCAATTTTCTGTCTGACCCCTCTCGCGGAATCGATGCGACGCTCAATGCGATGCTGGCGACCCGGCATCTCGCGGATCGCGTTCATCCAGTGGTCGCTTCAGCTGCACGGGAACTCCTCAACAAAAGCGAAAATGAACGGTCCGGAGTGCTGTCGACCACGATGAGCTTCTTAGGGCTCTATCGCGATCCCGTCGTCGCTACGGTCACCGGCCGATGTGATTGGCGAATTGCTGATCTTGTGGACAGGCCCGACCCCGTCTCGTTGTACCTGGTGGTGCCGCCATCTGATATCGCCCGCACGAAACCGCTCATGCGCCTCGTGCTCAACCAGATTGGGCGGCGTCTGACCGAAAGCCTCAATACCAGCCGGAATCGGCAGCAGCTGCTCCTCATGCTTGACGAGTTCGCAGCCCTCGGCCGGCTCGACTTCTTTGAGAGCCAGCTCGCTTTTATGGCAGGTTACGGCATCCGCAGCTTTTTGATCACTCAAAGCCTGAACCAACTCGAACGCGCCTATGGGCCAAACCACGCGATCCTCGACAATTGCCATATCCGGATTGCGTTTTCGACCAATGATGAGCGCACCGCCAAGCGGGTGTCGGACGCGCTCGGCACCGCGACCGAGATGCGGGCCATGAAGAATTACGCCGGACATCGCCTCTCGCCCTGGCTCGGTCACTTGATGGTAAGCCGCCAGGAGACTTCCCGTCCGCTACTCACATCAGGAGAAGTCATGCAGCTCTCACCGAGCGAGGAGATCGTGATGATCTCGGGTGTGCATCCTGTGCGCGCCCGCAAGGTTCGATATTACGAGGATCCCCAATTCCAGCGCCGAATCCTAAAACCCTCGCTCACGGTTTCCGGCAGCTTTGCCACCCAACCCGACGACTGGTCGACCCGCACGCCCATTCCGCCCTCGCAAGAGCTACTAGCAGTGCTGAAACCCAAAGCGCGCGATCCGAATGGTGGTCATCGCCGCGAGCCCGAACTGCCGCAACCCGACGAACTCGTGATCACTTCGCCACGTGCAGAAACCGAATTCGACGCCCATCCGGATGACGGTGATGCTGATGCCGTGCAGGCGCGAGTCTTGAACGGCTCGATGCAGGGTCTGGCACGCGCTGTCAGCCTCGACCCTGACGACAAGATGGGCCTGTAAGCGCGCGAGATGAAAAAGGCTCAGCTCAGCATTTACCTCGATCCAGAGATTTTCGCGGGCCTGGAGGCTTACGCTACACGTCAGGGCAAACCCAAGTCGCTGGTTGCGGAGGCCGCGATTGCCTCTTTCCTTTCTCCAGACGATTCCGATCGGCGCGAGGCTGCGATCGCCAAGCGGCTGGACCGGATCGTGCGCGTGCTCGAGCGGCTCGAACGCAATGACAGTGTGACTCTCGAGACAATCGCTTTGTTCATCCGTTTCTGGCTCACGTCAACCCCGGCACTGCCGGAGCAGTCGAGCCCTGCAGCGCGTGCGAAGGGTGCCGAACGCTATGATCGCTTTATCGAAGCACTCGGCCGGCGCCTCTCCAGTGGATCGACGGTTCTCAGAGAAGTCAGTATCGAATCGCCTGAAATCGCGAACGCGGCGCAAGTCAAAAGTCAGGCCGGCTCTTCCTGAGGATGATGCTGTTCCGTCTTGAATCAAAGCAGCGCGTCCAGAAAGCCTCACTCGTGAAGGCGATTGCGTACCGATTGTGAGAAGCGATCTTTCTTCCGGCTCTTTAGATCGTAGCTAACAACCCGCCAAACAGATCTTGCCTTCTGATGCTCAGTGCCGACCTTCGTGATTCCGCATCTCCTTTCTTTTCCTACGCCAGAGCATGATCGGCAGTGTTGCTTTGTTGAAGCCAAGCTCGGCCTGCTCTTTCTGTAATTCCCATCAGATTAGTTCACCTCATCAATCGTATCGCGAAGCAGTGGTTCGATCGTGGGGCGTTGGGGAATGTCAGAAGATGCAACAACTCGCCGAACTGGATGCGCAAGCTGATCGCGTTGACGTTCGACCCGCGCGCAAGCGTAAAACCTCCGTTCGTCGCAAAGTAACTGTTCGGCTTAGCGAAGGTGTCTGCGGTCGGCTCGACGTCGCAGCCGACCGACCGGGCGTCGGCAAGAGCATGCTCGTGGAAGCCGCCCTTGAGGATTTTCTTACACCCGCACCGTCGGTCGAAGCTCTGCTGCGCGAGCGTCTTGACGATATGCACACCAGATTCGACCGTCTTGAGCACGACATGCGGATGATAGCCGAGACAGTCGCGCTACACGCTCGATATCAGTTAGCCGTGACACCGCCGGTTTCGCAAGCGCGGCAAGAAGAGGCGATCCGCCTTGGCGACGAGCGCTTTAAAGTTTTGGCGGAACAGGTCGATCGCCGAGTTCGACAGTGTCGGCCTCTCATGCAGGAGACCATCGACAGTCTCTATTCCCAAGGCCATGGACGAGCGGAGCAAGTAACAGGCGAGCAAGCCACGCAGGTTTCGGAGCCGCAACACAACGGTCAGAAAGCTGCTTCTGAATGCTTCGATATCACCCAGGACCTAAGCCCTGCAGAAGGGGGTAGCAATTCGCGCGCTCACGAACATGGCGTCTCGAGCAACTTGCAGCAAAACCCACGGCCGGCACCGCCAGATTGCGATCCGAAATTGAGGGGCGAATTGGATGCCTCAAGAGAATCCTCACTTCCGAAATGGCGCCTGATCCTCTCAGTTTTTCTGCCCTTTGCCGCAGGCTATTACCTTGCCTACCTGTTTCGGACGATCAACGCGGCGATCTCGCCGGCATTGGCATCTGATTTCGAGCTCGATGCCGCGCAGACCGGGCTGCTCGCGTCGATCTACTTCCTGGTCTTCGGGTTGACCCAGATTCCCATAGGGGTGCTTCTAGATCGTCTAGGGCCGCGTCGGGTCCAAGGTGTGTTGCTGGTCTTTGCGGCTGGCGGCGCCACGCTGTTCGGTAACGCGTCGAGCTTTCCAGAGCTTCTTGTTGCGCGCGCCATGATTGGACTTGGCGTTGCCGGCTCGCTAATGGCCGGGCTCAAGTCCATTGTCACTTGGTTTCCGAGAGAGCGTGTTGCGCTCGCCAACGGCTGGATGATCATGTTGGGATCGCTCGGCGCGGTCACAGCGACAGCGCCAGTCGATTGGTTGCTGAATTACGTTGGTTGGCGCAGCCTCTTTGAAATCTTGACGATCGGTACCTTTGCGGTGAGCGGGCTTATTTACCTGGTCGTTCCGGAGCGCGTCGTCGACTCACAGATCGGCACCTCCGCTCAAAAGCCACTTACGTTGTGGTCTATTTATTCAGATCCTCGCTTCCTGAGAGTCGCCCCGCTCTCAGCGGCCTCTATTGGCTCGGCTTGGGCGTTGCAGTCATTATGGGCTTCGGCCTGGCTTACGGATGTGGAAGGACTCGACGGGCAGAGCCGGGTCACTCAAATGTTCCTTATGGCCGTTGGTCTAAGTCTCGGAGCCCTCCTCCTTGGGGCCATGGCTGATCGCCTGCGCAAACTCAATATAAGAACCGAAGTCCTGTTGGCCGGCGTGGGAGCGCTGTTCATCGTGGCCGAACTCGCCCTGGTTTTGCGCATTCATCTGCCTTCGTTTCTGCCTTGGTCCACCGTGTCCCTGGCCGGCGCCGCAACTGTCCTAAGCTTCGCGGTTGTAGCGGATTACTTCCCCAGGGAATTCGCCGCGCGCGCCAACGGCGCCCTGAACCTCTTGCACTTCGGCTGGGCGTTCACGATTCAATACGGCATCGGGCTCGTGGTCGGGCAATGGCCGTCTCAAGACGGGCATTATCCGGTCGTGGCCTATCAGGCCGCATTCGGTCTTTGCGTTGCGCTTCAGGCGGCCGCGCTGGTGTGGTTTGCGGTGCCATGGATCCGAACCCTCGGCAGAAATGTCTTCGGTGAACCTTCCGGAAGCCTTGCCGGATCCGGCGGCTCTTACATTGACGGGCCCATCCTTGAGGCGGGTGCCGGAGGCGATTGGTAAGCAGATCGTCACCTCGTAGAAGCCGTCCCCCCTCGTAGCCGACGCTAAGCAGCCGAAAACGGACCTATTATGCTCACCTTGAGTTTTGTCGCTCATGACCCCAAGCGGTCATAATTATGCGTTGCGCATTCACTCCCTTCTTGGTTTCCTTCCAAGTGCAAAATTTCATTGCCGGAATGGTCCAAGCTCATGAAGCGAATACTGATCGCGGCGCTTCTGGTTTTGCAGCCGGTTGGCGCACGTGCTGAAACCCCCGAAGAGTGGGTTGCTCTTGGAGCGCGTGTGCATGGCGCGTTTGGTGCGTTCATTCCGCTTGGCATCAGGATCGGCCTTGATGCGGTCGCGCATCTTGACGCGAAACCGCGTGAATTAACCGTTACCTACTACGACAGCGATAAATCGCCGTGTGCGTGCTTCGCTGATGGCGTCGCAATCGCGACCTTTGCGTCCGTTGGCCAACGCACTTTGATGATCGCGCCGGAAAGAGCGCCAGAGGGCGCGGCGGCTGTCATCGTCATTCGCCCACGTCAAGGTGGCGCAGGTTTGAAATACACGATCCCGCTGTCGGCGCTCGCAAAGTTAGGCCCGATGAACAAGGACCTCGATCCGCGCGGGCGTTACGACGCCGTGATGGCAGCCGATGGACTGTATCAGGTAGAACCTACACCCTAGAGCAATGCGACCACCCGCCCTACGTCGCCTTATGGCCGATATTGTTGCAAAAGTCTTTTTGCGAGGTGGGACTCAAATTCTCCGGCCCGTGAGTGCAGCGATTGAATAATGATGTGGGGGACCACGTCGCCGAGCGCCAAACCAACGGACGATTCTGGTAGCGCGCCTGAAGCTCTATTGATCGGCGATTGTTGCTTGTTTCGTTCTTTGGCGGAAAATTAGGCGCTGTGCGTTTTGGGACTTTTGCAACAATATCGGCCCAGACCCGACATGCCGGGCATCGCCAAAAATGCCGCTTACGGTTGATCTCCGTCAAAGCCGAATAGCGACATCCAAAATAGACCTCTGTGGTTCCTCAGCCCTCGAGATGATGGAGCCGCATCGTGAGAGTACTGCTGTCGGTTTTTTCAACGCTGTCCATGTTGGCGCTTTGCACCCTTGCGGCAAATGCCCAGCAATACAAATACCAAACACCAATGCCGCCGGGCGTCGCTACGCCAGACAAAGTCGAAACACCAATCGGCACCTTAAACCTATCCAATGGCTACCCTGATAAGGGGACTATCCAGAAAATCTATGACAACCTCGATGCATCCCGCGCACTTCAAGCCTATCTTTTGGCTCTTCCCATTGTGAACCAAGCGGGCATGCGGGATACGCTGCGCAAATACGGCCCGGATAACCAGACGGACGTCATTTGGGAAAACCTTGTCGACGCGCGGACCGTGGAGCTGACGGCGAACGATAACACTGTTTACAGCTTCATTTGGCTTGATACGCACAAGGGACCACTGGTCGTAGAAATTCCGCCCAAGGTCCTAGGGGGCATCGATGACTTTTGGTATCGCTGGGTGGCTGATGTCGGCATCACAGGCGCAGATCGCGGAAGGGGCGGAAAATATCTAATACTGCCGCCGGGGTATAAGGACGCGATCCCGGAGGGCTATTTCGTCGTGCGGCCGAGCACCTACGGAAACTGGATGCCGTTCCGATCTTTTCTTGTCGACGGGTCGCCCGCGCCGGGGGTCGAGTCAGTCAAAAAGAACCTGAAAATTTATCAGCTTGCGGACGCGGCCAATCCACCACCCGTAAAATTCGTCAATGCATCCGGTATCCCGTCGAACTTCGTCTTCCCAAGCGATTACTCGTTTTGGAGTCTACTCAATGAGGTAATTCAAGAAGAGCCGAGCGAGGGAAGCGACCCGACAACGCTGGGGCTGTTTGCATCGATAGGCATTGCCAAGGGCAAGCCGTTTAATCCCGATGCCCGGATGAAGAAGATTTTGGAGGACGCGGCGAATATCGGTGCTGTAACAGCACGCACGATCGCGTTCGAGATTCGTGGTGAAGACGCCTACTTCTATCCAAACAGTTCGTGGCGACTACCGTTCTTCGGAGGATACAAATTTGAAACTGCGCCGGGGGTCAGCAACTTAGATGGAGCAGCCTTCTTCTATTTCTTCGCCACGGGCGTGACGCCTGCGATGGAAGCGAAAATGGTGGGTGAAGGCTCTCAATACCCATGGGCTTCCCATGACTCCAAGGGTAACCCGTTCGATGGTGGCAAGACCTATAAACTGCACCTGCCTCCGAACATTCCAGTCAAGGATTTCTGGTCGGTCATCGTCTACGACCTCCAGACGCGCTCGATGGTGCAAACTGATCAACAGTCCCCAAGTGTGAGCAGTCAGAACAAAGCGCTCAAGGTCAATGCAGACGGCTCCGTCGATGTCTATTTTGGACCAAAAGCTCCGGCCGGCTTTGAAAACAATTGGGTGCAAACAATTCCCGGCAAGGGCTGGTTTATGATTCTTCGCCTCTATGGCCCGCTGGAGCCCTGGTTCGATAAAACATGGCGCCCCGGAGAAATCGAGCAACAAGGCTAATCTGTGCTGGCAAATTGGAAAACCCCGGCTTAGGCCGGGGCTTTTGTTGTGCGTGCAGGATGTCCGCTGGTGTGAAGGGTTTCGGATGCCGGCCGCTTGAGGGACGGCGCCGCGAGTTCGGCGGCCGGCGTCCGAAAGCCTCCAAGGGAGGAAACCGCGCTTGAGGGAACGTACGGCGGTGCCGCAGGCGCTATGGGGATTTGAGCGCCGCGGGCGAACTGGCTGATTTGGATCGAGCCGATGCGACGAGTTGGTCGACGGTGAAGCGGCTGACGCATGAGCAGCGGGTGGCATCGAACTCCATAACTTGCCCGACGATTTGCGACGGCTGGCGGATAGCTGGGCGCGCTCTGCCGTGGCCGGTCGAGATCCAGCGAGCGTAACGACCAGATTTGCAGGACGGTGACGCGGTCATGAGGTGTCGATCCTGATGCGGTTCGTTGGAGCTGTCGGGCGGTGGCGTGGTGTTGCACCGCGCGCGAACACCTCGATGACGATCATGCGGCCGCCGCAGCATGGACAACTCGACTTGTTGGGTTCGACGGCAGCACTGGTGGGCTGACCTTCAGGCTTTGCAGCGGCGAGCAGCTCGCGGGCGCGGGCGATGTTGCCGGCGCAAGCGCCTTTGGCGAACAGGCCGTAGTGGCGGATGCGGTGCAGGCCGCGTGGCAGCACGTGGATGAGGAAGCGGCGGATGAACTCGAAGGTCTCGAGCCTCATCTGCTTGTAGCGATCGCGGCCTTCGATGCGATAGTCCTTCCACTTGAAGGTAACGCCCCGCTCGTCGCAGGCGATCAGGCGACTGTTGGCGATGGCGACGCGGTGGGTGTAACGCGACAGATAGGCCAGCACCGCCTCAGGTCCGCCGAACGGCCGCTTGGCGTAGACGACCCATTCGGCGTTGCGCAGCGGTGCGAGATAAGCCGCGAAGGATTGCGCATCGGCGAGATGAGCGTGATCACTGAAGAAGCTCAGGCGACCGGCCTGGTAGGCGGCGACGAGCCTCTCCAGGAACAGTCGCCGGAACAGGCGGGAGAGCACGCGCACCGGGAGAAAGAAGCCCGGCCGGCAAGACACCCAGCGCTGGCCGTCGGGCGAGATGCCGCCGCCCGGCACGATCATGTGCACATGCGGGTGGTGGGTCATGGCCGAGCCCCAGGTGTGCAGCACGGAGGTGATGCCGATCCTGGCCCCCAGATGCTTGGGATCGGCGGCGATCGTCAGCATGGTCTCGGCCGAGACCTTGAACAAAAGATCATAGACGACGGCCTTGTTCTGGTAGGCGATGTCGGCGATGGCCGCCGGCAGCGTGAACACGACGTGATAGTACGGCACCGGCAGCAACTCGGCCTCGCGATCGGCAAGCCAGTCCTTCGCGGCGGCGCTTTGGCACTTCGGACAGTGCCGGTTGCGGCAGGAGTTGTAGGCGATCGTGGTATAGGCGCAGTCCGCGCAGCGCGCGACATGGCCGCCAAGCGCCGCCGTGCGGCAACGCTCGATCGCCGACATCACCTTGAGCTGGTCGAGGCTGACATGGCCGGCATGGGCTTTGCGCCATGCCGGGCCATGGTCGCGGAAGATATCCGCAACCTCCAGAGCCGGGCGCGACACCGTCCTGGCGTCAGCCGGGTGGCCGGACCTCCTTGAGCTTGAGTGCGATGTGCTCCAGCGGGCTCATGACCTCGCTGATCGTCTTGGTGGCGACGCGGGTATAGAGCGCGGTGGTGTCGAGCTTGGCGTGACCGAGCAGCACCTGGATGACGCGGACGTCGATGTTCTGCTCCAAGAGGTGGGTGGCGAAGCTGTGCCGCAAGGTGTGCAGCGAGACACGCTTGTTGATCTCCGCCATCTGGGCCGCGGCATGGCAGGCGCGATTGAGCTGGCGCGTGGTCATCGGTTGGGCCGGATCGCGGCCGGGAAAGAGCCAGCCCTGCGGCCGCGCCGCCCGCCACCAGGTCCGCAGCAGGTCGAGCAGGTGCGGCGACAGCATCACGTTGCGGTCCTTGCCGCCCTTGCCCGCTCGACGCGGATGATCATGCGCGTGCTGTCGATGTCGGCGATCTTGAGCGAGACGACCTCTGTGGCGCGCAGGCCGGCGCCAAGGCCACGCTCAGCGCGGCCTTGTACTTGAGCCCCGGCGCGGCATCGAGCAGCCGCGCCACTTCCTCAACGCTGAGGACCACCGGCAGCTTGCGGGGCTCGTGGATGACATGGGTGTGCTCGACGATCTCGTGGCGCCGCAGCGTGACGCGGAAAAAGAACCGCAACGTCGAGACGGTCTGGTTGATGGTCGGCACGCCGACCCCGCTTGCCGCCAGATGTAGCTGGTAGCGGCGCACGTCCTCGAAGCTCGCCGTGTCGGGCGATCGCCCGAGAAACGCCGCGAAGTTCTTGACCCTTTGCACGTAGTCATGTTGGGTCTTCGGGGCCAACTTGCGGATCGTCATGTCTTCGATCATGCGCCGGCGCAACGGGCTCATTGCCTCGTCGGTCATGGGGATGCTCCTGTCTTGGGTGGAGGTTGTTGCAACCCCTCATCTCAAGACAGGACGCCCCTTGGCGCTATCGGATTGGCCGCGCTGCTTGCCGCAGCGGCCTACCGCGCGAGCGGTTTAGTCCTCTGGCCCTTCTGCGAAGTTCGGCGACGTCTGCAATTGCGCCGCTATGAGGTGAACAGCCGACATCACACGTGGCTGTTCCCAAAGCCCATTCTGGTTACGTAGCTCATTAGCGAAGCTGCTTCTCCGAAGAGGTTCTAACGAGAGCCTCGGAAGGCTTGTGGTCATCGCGAATCTCCTGTTGAAGATCACAATTCGGAATGCGCTTGGAACAACTATTTTCATGACCTTTCTTTTTATACGCCAAGCCACTAACCCGACAATTGCCTTGTTGCGCTAACTCACTTCCTGCCTTTTCTAATCATCCCCATCTGAGGCCGCTCGGGACAGCCTCATTCGTTGGGGACGACGGTGGTACACTATTCCATTCAATCGGAAGCGATTTCGCGTGGTGCGCGCATGCTGCGCACAGCGTTTGGTGCTGCTATCGCACGCTTTCTCGAAGATCCGACCGTCGTCGAGGTCATGCTCAACCCTGACGGTCGATTGTGGATCGACCGGCTGTCGAGCGGTTTGGCAGATAGCGGAGAAATGGTGCCTCCTGCGGATGGCGAGCGCATTGTCCGATTGGTTGCCCACCATGTCGGTGCCGAAGTCCACGCAGCCAGCCCGCGTGTTTCGGCCGAGTTGCCCGAGACGGGAGAGCGTTTCGAGGGACTATTGCCGCCGGTAGTCGCAGCTCCCGTGTTCGCGATCCGAAAGCCTGCGGTCGCGGTGTTCACGCTGAATGACTACGTCGCTGCAGGCGTTATGACCTCGGGGCAAGCCGTTGCTCTGAAATGCGCGGTCGAAGCGCGCAAGAACATTCTTGTTGCTGGCGGCACATCAAGCGGCAAGACGACGCTAACCAACGCATTACTCGCCGAAGTCGCCAAGACTTCGGATCGAGTTGTTCTCATCGAAGACACCAGAGAGCTGCAATGCAAGGCACCGAATCTTGTGGCGCTGCGCACGAAAGACGGCGTGATCTCGTTATCGGACCTCGTCCGTTCATCGCTGCGCCTTCGGCCCGATCGCATTCCGATCGGGGAGGTACGCGGCCCAGAGGCCCTCGATCTGCTCAAAGCCTGGGGCACGGGTCATCCCGGGGGAATCGGTACCATCCATGCGGGCACCACGCTCGGAGCTTTGCGCCGGCTTGAGCAGCTCATCCAGGAAGCTGTTGTCACGGTCCCGCGCGCCCTCATCGCCGAAACCATCGACGTCATCGCCGTCCTTTCCGGTCGCGGCGCCGATCGCCGCCTGGCCGAACTTGCCAGCGTCACTGGGCTCGCTCCCTCCGGCGACTACAGCCTGACAGCAATAGGGGACAATTCATGAGCGTTATTTCTTCCTTCGAGCGTCGGGTGGTTTCGACGAGTCTGTTGGTGACCTCCTGCTTCGACGTCAATCCAGCTTTGGCTGCCGGCTCCAACATGCCCTGGGAGCAACCGCTCAATCAGATCCTGCAATCGGTCGAAGGTCCCGTCGCCAAGATCATAGCTGTCATCATCATCATCACCACCGGGCTATCGCTCGCGTTCGGCGATACGTCAGGCGGATTCCGTAGACTGATCCAGATCGTGTTCGGCCTTTCGATAGCCTTTGCGGCTTCGAGCTTCTTTCTGTCGTTCTTCTCCTTCGGCGGCGGAGTGGTGATCTGATGGGCAGTGAGATCCCGGGTTTCGAGACCCCCGTCCATCGCGCACTGACCGAGCCGATCCTCATGGGCGGTGCGCCACGCTCCATCGCCATTATCAACGGAACGCTCGCAGCTGCGCTGGGCATCGGTCTGCGCCTCTGGGTCGCGGGCCTCCTGCTTTGGTTCATCGGCCACATGGCCGCCGTCTGGGCGGCCAAGCGCGACCCTGACTTCGTCGAGGTCGTACGTAGACACCTTCGTATCCCCGGTCATCTCAACCCGTGAGCTCCCTCATGATGAACCTCGCCGAATACCGCCGTTCCAATACCCGCCTCGCCGATTTTCTGCCCTGGGCTGCTCTCGTTGACGAAGGCATCGTCCTTAACAAGGATGGGTCGTTCCAGCGAACGGCGAAATTTCGGGGACCGGACCTCGATAGCGCCGTTCCGGCAGAGCTGGTTGCTGTTGCTGGTCGGTTAAACAACGCACTGCGCCGGCTTGAATCCGGCTGGGCCATTTTTGTCGAGGGGCAACGTCATTCGGCAGGAGCCTATCCGCCCAATACGTTTCCAGATGCCGCGTCCGCGCTGGTCGACGCAGAGCGAAGGGCACAGTTCGAAGAAGCCGGCGCGCATTACGAATCGAGCTATTTCCTGACATTCCTCTATCTCCCGCCGGCCGAGGGCACCGCGAGAGCGGAACGGTTGCTTTATGAGGGTAGCAACCGGACTGGGGACGCCGATGCGCGCGAGATTCTCCGCGGCTTCATCGACCGGACCGATCGCGTGCTGCACCTCATTGAAGGCTTCATGCCCGAGTGCGCCTGGCTCGATGACGAAGCAACGCTGACCTACCTGCACTCTACGGTCTCGACCAAGCGGCATCGCGTCAGGGTGCCCGAGATCCCGATGTACCTCGACGCGCTGCTCTCCGATCAGCCGCTAACCGGTGGTCTCGAGCCCGCACTCGGCTCAGCGCATCTCCGCGTTTTGACTATTGTGGGTTTCCCGACGGCGACGACGCCCGGGATTCTCGACGACCTGAACCGTCTTGCCTTTGCCTACCGCTGGTCGACCCGCGCGATCATGCTGGACAAGCTAGAGGCGACCAAACTTCTGACCAGGATCAGACGGCAATGGTTCGCCAAGCGCAAATCGGTGGCTGCGATCCTCAAGGAGGTCATGACCAACGAAGCTTCAGCGCTTCTTGATACCGATGCCCACAATAAGGCCATCGATGCCGACGCGGCGCTCCAGGAGCTGGGTTCGGATCAAATCGGAGAGACCTTCGTTACCGCCACGGTTGTGGTCTGGGACGACGATGCTGCCACCGCCGATGAAAAGCTCCGTCTCGTGGAAAAGGTGATCCAGGGTCGGGATTTCACCTGCATGGTCGAGACGGTCAATGCGGTTGAAGCCTGGCTCGGCAGCCTGCCGGGGCATGTTTATGCCAACGTTCGGCAGCCCCCGATCTCGACGCTGAATCTTGCGCACATGATTCCGCTGTCGGCGGTATGGGCTGGCGAGGCGAGGGACCATCATTTCAAGGCGCCGCCATTATTCCTGGCTAAGACGGAGGGATCCACTCCATTCCGCTTCTCCCTTCACGTTGGCGACGTCGGACACACACTTATAGTCGGACCGACCGGCGCCGGCAAATCTGTGTTGCTGGCGCTGATGGCGCTGCAGTTTCGCCGCTACGGCGAATCTCAGATTTTTGCGTTCGATTTTGGTTGTTCGGTACGGGCTGCAACCGTCGCCATGGGTGGCGATTGGCATGACATCGGTGGCGTGCTCTCGGGCGAATCCGCGGAGTTCGTTGAACTTCAGCCGTTTGCCGCGATCGATGACTTGTCTGAGCGTGCTTGGGCAGCAGAGTGGGTGACCGCGATCCTCGGTCGTGAAAGGGTCGAGGTCACGCCGGAAGTCAAGGATCATCTTTGGTCGGCACTGACTTCGCTGGCTTCGGCGCCGATCCAAGAACGGACCTTGACGGGTCTTTGCGCCCTTCTTCAGTCGAACGTGTTGAAGCGTGCTCTCCAGCCGTATTGTCTTGGGGGCCCGTATGGTCGGCTTCTTGACGCGGAGTTCGAGCGCCTTGGCGAAGCCTCAGTCCAGGTCTTTGAGACCGACGGGTTGATCGGCACCGCAGTCGCGCCGGCTGTCCTTTCCTATCTGTTCCACCGCATTGAAGGACGGCTCAATGGCCGACCAACTTTGCTCATCATCGATGAAGGCTGGCTTGCGCTTGATAATCAAGAGTTTGCCGGCCAGCTGCGTGAGTGGCTGAAAACCCTTCGCAAGAAGAATGCCTCAGTCATCTTCGCTACCCAATCGCTCGCGGATATCGACGGCTCGGCGATCGCGCCGGCAATCATCGAGAGCTGTCCGACTCGAATCTTGCTCCCGAACGACCGCGCCATCGAACCACAGATCATGGCGATTTACCGGCGCTTTGGTTTGAACGACCGCCAGATCGAGATCCTGGCTCGGGCCACACCGAAGCGCGACTACTACTGCCAGTCGCGTCGCGGCAATCGACTGTTCGAGCTCGGCCTTGGCGAGGTCGCGCTCGCCTTCACCGCGACGTCCTCCAAGGCCGACCAACTCCTGATCGAACAGGTCATTATTGATCATGGCCGCGACGGTTTCGTGTCCGGCTGGCTGAAGGCCCGCGATATCGCTTGGGCGACAGATCTCATCCCGCATCTCTCCGAATTGGAGGCATCCAAATGAACTGCCTCCGCCGTCTTGCCTCCGCCAGCATCATCGCGCTCACCCTCGCTACTAGCATGCGGCCTGCGTCGGCGCAGTTGATCGTCTTCGATCCCAACAACTATGCGCAGAACGTGCTGACCGCCGCTCGAGCTTTGCAGCAGATCAACAACCAGATCGTATCTCTGCAAAATCAGGCGCAGATGCTGATCAACCAGACCAGGAATCTGGCTACGCTACCATTTTCCTCGTTATTGCAACTGGAGCAGTCGATCAAGCGAACGCAACAGCTTCTCGCCCAGGCTCAGCGCATCGCCTACGACATCCAGCAGATCGATCGTGCATTCTCGACGACCTATGGACCGGCATCAGCGGGTGTTTCGGACCAGGCGTTAATCGCCAACGCGCAAAGCCGTTGGCAGAATGCACTTGCCAGCCTCCAGGATGCCATGCGGACGCAGGCCACGGTCGTCGGCAACCTCGACACCAACCGCATCCAGATGTCCGCCCTTGTCACCTCGAGCCAGGGGGCGACCGGTGCGTTGCAGGCAACCCAGGCCGGCAATCAGCTCCTGGCGCTGCAGGCTCAGCAACTTGCGGATCTTACTGCGGTCGTCGCAGCTCACGGGCGAGCGCAGAATCTAGAGTCCGCGCAGCGTGCGGCCGCTCAGGACCAGGGCAGAGAGCAACTGCGCCGCTTCCTGACTCAGGGCGCCGGTTATCAACCCACAACCGTGCAGATGTTTCACTGATGAACACGAAAACAATCAAACGACTCCTTACCTTGGCGGCCGCGGTGCTCATTGTCCTCGAGGTTGCTGCCTGTGCGATTCGGCTGCGTGGTGACGAGGCGCAGACAAACGCGCCGGCGTCCGCCGACGTGACATCCGATCCGTTGACGGCGAAGCTCGCGGAGTGCCGCTCAGTAACGTATGAGCAGAAAGACGCTCTGTCCGAGTGCCGAAAGGCCTGGGCTGAGAAGCGCCGGCAGTTTCTTGGGCAAAAAGCGCCAGCAGCGTCCGATACTGGGGCCGCCCATGCGGGCTCCTCATTGTTTGCTGCGCCCAAGGACGAGAGCCGGCTGCCATCTGGCTACCCTTCGATCCAGCAGACCGGGAAGGAGTGACCGATGGTCGGCACCGGAATCATTGATCAGTTCCTGGAGACGTTTACCCGGTACATCGATTCTGGGTTTGGGCTACTCAGAGGCGAAGTCGGATATCTCGCCACCACGCTGGCTGCTATCGACATCACGCTAGCCGGCCTGTTCTGGTCATGGGGTGCCGACGAGGAGATTCTGGCTCGGCTCGTCAAGAAGACGCTATTTGTCGGGGTCTTCGCTTTCCTCATCGGCAACTGGAACAGCCTTGCCCGCATCATCTTCGAGAGCTTCGCTGGCTTGGGTCTGAAAGCCTCAGGGACCGGCCTTTCCTCGGCCGATTTCTTGAGGCCGGGAAGGATTGCCCAAGTCGGGCTTGATGCGGGGCGACCGATCCTCGATTCCATCTCGGGCCTGATGGGCTATGTCAGCTTTTTCGAAAACTTCATCCAGATCTCGGTTCTGCTGTTTGCCTGGATCGTAGTGCTGCTGGCCTTCTTTATTCTAGCCATCCAGCTCTTCATTACGCTCATCGAGTTCAAGCTGACGACGCTCGCGGGCTTCGTGCTGATCCCGTTCGCCCTGTTCGGCAAGACCGCGTTTGCCGCCGAGCGCGTCCTCGGCAACGTAATCTCCTCCGGCGTGAAGGTTCTGGTGCTGGCCGTCATCGTCGGCATTGGCTCGACACTATTTGCACAATTCACGGCCGGCTTTGGCGGCAATCAGCCCACGATCGATAACGCCATGGCGCTTGTGCTTGGGGCGCTTTCTCTTCTCGGCCTCGGCATCTTTGGGCCAGGCATTGCCAACGGCATCGTGTCGGGTGGACCGCAACTCGGTGCCGGCGCCGCGGTCGGGACAGGCCTGGCGGCAGGGGGCGCCATCGTCGCTGGCGCTGGTCTCGCGGCTGGCGGTGCGGGGCTGGCAGGTGGCGCGCTTCTTGCCGGTGCCCGCGGCGCAGCCACGGCAGCGACAGGAGCGGCAAGTGCTTACCGAGCGGGGGGCTTGGGTGGTGTCGCCAGCGCAGGCGGTTCGGCGATCGTCAGCCCGCTACGGCGTATGGCTGCCGGGTTCGGTGGCGGTTCGTCAACAACGGACGCCGCGCCGGCTTGGGCACGCCGCATGAAGCGCGCGCAGGCCGTGAACCAGGGTGTGTCCGCTGCTACCCACGCCGTCCGCAGCGGCGACAGTGCCGGTGGTGGAGCCTCGGTCGATCTGTCCGAGGGAGGGCACTGATGTTCAAAAGACCATCCGTGCATTATGGCCGCACGCCACAGCCCGTGACGCCCTACCAGAAGGCAGCGCAGGTTTGGGACGACCGTATCGGTTCCGCACGCGTCCAGGCCAGGAATTGGCGGCTGATGGCGTTCGGATGTCTGTTGCTGTCCGGCGGACTCGCTGCAGGCCTCGTTTGGCAGTCTACCCAGGGCACCATCACACCGTGGGTGGTGCAAGTGGACCATCTCGGTCAGGCCCAGGCAGTTGCCCCAGCGAGTCCCTTCTATCAGCCGACCGATCCGCAGATCGCATTTCATCTCGCGCGCTTCATCGAAGATGTTCGAGGCCTGCCTGCCGACGCCATCGTCCTGCGACAGAACTGGCTCCGCGCCTACGATTTCACGACCGATCGCGGGGCGGCGGCACTGAATGACTACGCGCGCACCAACGACCCCTTTGCCAAGCTCGGCAACACACAGGTTGCGGTCAACATCTCCAGCGTCATCCGTGCTTCACCGGAAAGCTTCCGAGTTGCATGGACAGAGCGCCGATATGACAGCGGTCAGCTCGCCGCGACCGAACGCTGGACCGCGATCCTCTCTATCGTCGTCGAAACCCCGCGCGAGGCTGACCGCCTGCGCAAGAACCCGCTAGGCGTATACGTCAACGCCATCAACTGGTCGAAGGAGCTCGGGTAATGAGAACCTTTGCACCGAGATCGGCTAGCCTGAAACGTGTAGCCTTACTCATTGCGCTCGCGCTCTCGAGCTGCACGACCTTCAAACCACCGCAGATCAATTATGACGACGACGTACCACCGTCTCCTGATCTGCCGATGCCCGCAGACGATCATGCGCAGCCATTGCATGTTCCTCCATCCTGGACTCCTGCTCGTGGCGGCAAGAAGGGTGAAGCAGAGGCAAAGGACCCGGCCGATCGCATCGAAATCGCAAACGATGTCGCGCGGGTCCAGCCACGGCGCGCGGGGTATTTCAATGCCGCGCAGATTTTTCCCTACAGCCCCGGCGCGCTCTATCAGATCTATGCCTCGCCAGGACAGATTACGGACATCGCGCTCGAACCGGGTGAGCAGCTGATCGGTTCAGGGCCGCTGGCCGTTGGCGACACCGTGCGTTGGATCGTCGGTGATACCGAAAGCGGAAACGGAGACACCCGGCGCGTCCACATCATGGTGAAGCCGACAAGGCCCGCGATCGAGACGAACCTTGTCGTCAACACCGATCGACGAACCTACCTGATCGAACTCCGCTCTCGCGAGAAGCCATATATGCCGTCGGTCGCCTGGTTTTACCCGGAAGACCGATCCAGCCACTCCAAGGCTTTGCCACTAATGCCGGTCATCCCGGAGATGTATCAGCGCCGCTACCGTTACGTCATTGAAGGCGACAATCCGCCGTGGCGGCCAGTCAATGCGTACGATGACGGCCGCAAGGTCTATATCGAATTCTCGTCAGGGATCGGGCAGGGCGAAATGCCGCCGCTGTTCGTCATCGGACAGGACGGTAAGTCCGAACTCGTCAACTATCGCGTCTACAGGAATGTCCTGATTGCCGACCGCCTGTTCGCGGCAGCCGAGTTGCGGCTCGGCGGTGAAAAGCAGCAGAGAGTCCGAATTGTCAGAAGCGACGGGAGCCGATTGTGACGGACAATGGCCCAAACGGAAACGTTGGTCCTGCACCCGAACCAAGGCATTCGTCTGCGAATAGCCCGCAGGCCTTGCGTCTGGGTGCCGAGCGCCCGAGGACCACGCGGCTTTCTCGAAAAGTTCTTGCCGGCGGCACTGCTCTGGCCTTGCTGCTTATCTCTGGCGCCGTGATTTGGGCACTGCGCAGTAATCAGCCGCGCAATTCAGCGCCGAACGAACTCTACTCGACCGATCACCACAACGTCGCCGATCAGCTTGCAAGCTTGCCGAAAGATTATGCGGGAATACCCCACGACGTGCCGCGACTCGAACCGCCTCTGCCCGGTGATCTCGGCCGTCCCATCGTTGCGGCACAAAGCTCAGCGCCCAGCTCGCTCGTCATTGACGCCGAACAGCAACGCGTCAATCAGGAAACGGAGGCCGCACGCACAAGCAAAGTGTTTGCAAACACCAATGTCCGCCCGTCGCCCGCTCCGGCACCATCCAGTGAGACGCCTTCAAACGCAACAACGTCCTCCGATGAGGCATTTTCTCAAAATGGCCAGGACCGAAAACTCGCCTTCGTCAACGCGCCCGCTGATCGGCGGACGACAAGCCCCGACCGACTGCTGAGGCCAGCATCGCCCTTTGTTGTTCAGGCGGGGACGATCATTCCCGCTGCCCTTATCACGGGAATCCGGTCTGACTTGCCGGGGCAGGTCACGGCGCAAGTGACAGAAAATGTCTACGACACTCCGACCGGGCGAGCCCGGCTGATTCCGCAGGGGGCGCGATTGATCGGGACCTACGATAGCCAGGTCGCCTTCGGACAATCACGCGTGCTCCTGGTCTGGACGCGACTCATCATGCCTAACGGTCGCTCGATCGTGCTCGAAAGACAACCGGGAGCTGACGTCGCGGGATACTCCGGTCTAGAAGACGAGCTCGACAATCATTGGAAAGAGTTGCTTGGAGCCGCCGCGTTGTCGACGTTGCTTGGGGTGGGTTCGGAGTTGGGGTCAGGCGCAGACAATGGATCCAACACAGCGGTTCTTCAGGCGCTGCGTTTAGGGGCCGCCAATTCTCTCAATCAGACCGGACAGCAAGTGGTTCGCCGGAATCTCAACATCCAGCCAACGTTGACGATCCGTCCGGGATTTCCCGTGAGAGTGATAGTGAACCGCGATCTCGTGCTCGAACCTTATGGGGGATGAAGAAATGGCAAAGCTTAGATTGAGCGATCTCAACAACGACAAACCGGTCAAGGTCACCGTTGAATTACCAGCAACCGTTCATCGGGACCTCATCGTTTACGCCGAGATCCTCGCGCGCGAAAGCAATCAGCCGATCAATGATCCAGTCAAGCTGATTGCACCAATGTTGGCTCGGTTCATGGCAACGGATCGAACTTTTGCAAAGGCCCGCCGCACGCGCCAACTTCTCAAGCAAGGTGACGGGTAACGTTCGGAGAGCAGTGTAAGGAGAGCTTCCAAGGCGGAGTTTTCACTATCGCCTTGCCAACAAGCTGAATAGCCCAACACGCTCGGCCAGTTCCGTCACGCAATTCTCGGTACACTAGGCCCGAAAAATTGGCGTCAATGTCTGATTCCAGAATAAGGCTGATGCCGACCTTCATTGTGACGCCTTCGCCGCCGCTGACCTCGTCAATTGCCTTTATGCAGGCGCGCGAATTCCAGATTTGCGAGGGCGATACCACGCTGGTTGCACTGAGCGGATTCATTACCGACTACCTGCGTCGCGATGGGGCTGTCGGGAAAAACATCATCGTTTGCGAGAACTTCTATTGGGATTTGAACGACAGGGCCCGCACGTGGTACGGACGCACCGAGGACAATATCTCGCGCATGTTCCCAGCTGCACCGATACCGGTCCGGGCGATTCTGTTGAATCTGGACACGCCTTTCAGCATGGGCCGGAACAGACCGTTACGGTGGCTTGCCCGCTTGGTCTTTCGCGCCCTCCTTTGCGAGCCAATTCTCTAGAACATGGCGCTGAATTTTCCCGCTGGTGGAGCGCGGAAATTCCTCAAACCGGACGATGCGAAACTCTCGGGGAACCTTGTACCCAGCAAGCTCGGCCCGACAAATCTGCTTCAACTCTTCCTCGGTCGGCTCGTCGCCATGGACAGAGACGAAGGCCACAGGGCTTTCGCCCCAACGTGCGTCATGCGCCTTGACAACGGCAGCGTCCGACACCCGCGGATGCGCAAGCAAAACACGCTCGATCTCGGCAGGATAGACGTTCTCGCCACCTGTCTTGATGAGATATTTCGCGCGATCAACGAAATCGACCGTGCCGTCGGGGTTGCGGCGGAACAGATCGCCCATATGGAACAGGCCGTCACGGAAATCGTTCCGGTTCGTCTCCTCCGCCTCCCAGTAGCCGGAAAACAGTGTCGGTCCGCGCACCGCCACCTCGCCCGGTGTACCGTCCGGCACCTCTCTGCCCTCCGGATCGACCAGGCGCACCTCGCAGAATGCGCTCAGTCGCTTGGACAGCCGCTCGGGCACGACCCCCGGTGGAATCAGACATGCCGTCGCTGGCGGTAGCCCGGTTTCTGTGGCTCCGAAGGAGTTCAGATAGGGCGCATTCAGAAGGCTGGTCAGCTCCGCAATCTGATGCGGCGGGACCAGATCAGCCATGGCCCCGACGACCCGGACGCCCTTGATCGGCACCGGGTTGGCACGTCGCTCGGCGATGAATACCTCGATGGCGCCCGGCATCATGACCAACCATCCGACCAGGTGGCGTGACAATGCGGCATTGATTTCGCGTGGTTGCAACCCATCGATCATCACGACGGTGCCGCCGCGCAGAAGCGTCGCCAGCGCGTGATCGGTCGAGGCCATGTGAAACATGGGCGCCCAAGCGATGAAGGCGTCCGCCGGATCGAGCGCGAGCTGCGCGGCAAAGACCAAGGTGCGCGCGATATGGGCGCGGTGAGAGATCAATGCTCCCTTGGGCAGCCCAGTGGTGCCCGAGGTATAGAGGATCGTAAGACCAGCTTCGGGCTCCTGCACCAATGTGCCGGTGCGCCGATCCGGCGCGGCCGCGGTGATCGCCTCTTCCCAATCTGCGCCGATCTCCAGAATAGGAAGGTCGGAGACGGCCTCGAATGAGGCTCGAAGTTCTGGTTCCACCACGCCGAGTCTCGGCGAAACCAGTTCGATGCAGTGTTTTAATTCAGGCGCGGCAAGTCGCCAGTTCAGGCAGGCCACGATGGCGCCGATCCCTGCGGCAGCAAGCTGGAGTTCGACATATTCGGCCCGGTTGTGCGACAGGATCGCAATTCGGTCGCCCGGCTCGACCCCCCGCTGCAAGAGCGCGGCGGCCAGACGGTCCACCCGTTCGAGGAGCATACGGTAGGTCCAGCTCTTGCCCGCCCATTCGATCGCCAGCTTATCGCTCCGCGCCAGGGCACGGCCGCGAAACAGGGCGTAGAGGTCAGACCAGCCCGCGCGCGCGACGTCAGGAATCATGGCACCCCTTTCCAATCACAACGACTGCGCCAGCCTGTGGCCTTCATTGATCGCTCGCAAGGCATCGAGTTCCGCCGCCTCGGCTGCACCGCCGATGATCGAGGTGGGAATACCTCGGACCACAAGCGCCTCATACAGCGCCCGCTCAGGTTCCTGTCCGGTACACAGAACAATCGTGTCGGCGGCGATGACTCTTGTCTTGCCGTTCGAAGTGACGTGGAGCCCCTCGTCGTCGATCCGCTCATAAATCACACCCGCCAAGATCTCCACCCCGTGTTTGCGCAATGCGTTGCGCAGGATCCAACCGGTCGAAACACCAAGCCCCTGTCCCGGCTTGCTCGTCTTGCGTTGAAGCATCACCACTCTCCGTTTTGCCGGCATGTTGGCCAGCGGATCACCCGCCAGCGCGCCGACGCTCCTGAACTGTCCGTCCACGCCCCATGTTTGGAAAAAAGCCGCAACCTCGTTGGTCTTGGCTGCAGGGGTCACGAGAAATTCCGCTACGTCATGGCCGATGCCACCCGCGCCCATGATGGCCACGTACTGTCCTGCTTCGCGTTCGCCGGTGAGGATCTCGGCATAAGTCACAACGTTGGGATGGTCTATGCCCGGTAGGTCAGGGATGCGCGGAGTCACCCCGGTGGCGATCACCACATGGTCGTATCCGGTTAAGTCGTCCAGGCTCGCGCGTTGGCCCAGCCGTAGGCTGACGCCGTGCTTGTTCATCTGACCGGTATAGTAGCGCAGGGTTTCGTCGAACTCGTTCTTGCCCGGGACCGCGCGGGCCAGGTTGAGCTGTCCTCCCAGGCAGTCTTTGGCCTCGAAAAGCGTGACCGTGTGGCCAAGCCGTGCGGCCTCGACCGCGGTGGCCATACCCGCTGCCCCACCCCCGACGATCGCCACGTTCTTCGGGGACACACTTCTTGTGTCGCGGAATTCCATCTCGCGACCGGCGCGCGGATTGACAAGGCAACTTGCGGGACGGTCCGAGAAGATGAAATCCAGACACGCCTGATTACAGGCGATACAGGTGTTAATTTCATCGGCCCGACCCTCGCGCACTTTGCGTACGAAATGCGGGTCGGCAAGAAAAGGCCGGGCCATGGACACCAAGTCGGCATCGCCCGAGGCCAGAATGTCCTCTGCAATTTCCGGGGTATTGATCCGGTTTGACGCCACCACCGGGATCGACACTGCCGCCTTCACATTCGCCGCCGCCTTCCGCCAGGCGCCACGCGGTACCGGATAGGCGATCGTCGGCACGCGCGCCTCGTGCCAGCCGATCCCGGTGTTCAGTATGTCGGCGCCGGCGGCCTCGATCTTGCGAGCCAGCGCAGCGATCTCCTCGACGGGCGCGCCGCCCTCGACAAGATCGGCCGCCGAAATCCGATAGATGATCAGGAAATCCGGGCCGCAGCGGCCGCGCACCGCGCGCACGATTTCCACCGGGAAGCGGTGCCGGTTGTCGGCGCTGCCGCCCCAGCCGTCTTCGCGCTTGTTGGTATGGGTGACGGCGAATTCGTTGATCAGATAGCCTTCAGACCCCATTACTTCGACACCATCGAAACCGGCGACCTGCGCGTTGAGCGCTGCCTGGGCGAAATCGTCGATGGTGCGCCGAATATCCTCCTCACTCATTTCGCGCGGGGAAAACCGGTTGATCGGCGCCCGGATCGCCGAGGGAGCCACGCATTCCTCGATCTTGGCATAGCGTCCCGCATGCAGAAGCTGCGCGCAGATCAGGCTACCTTCGGCATGAACCGCATCGCAGATCGGGCGAAGCTTCAGCGCCTTGACCGCATCGTCGAGCCGCGGCCCTTCGTAATCGAGCATCCCCTCCCGATTGGGAGAGAAGCCGCCGGTGACGATCACCGCCGCCTCCCCGCGGGCCCGTTCGGCATAGAAGGCAGCTTGCCGGGCGACGCCGTCCGGTTCGGCTTCCAGCCTCGTGTGCATCGACCCCATGATGACGCGGTTACGCAGCCTGTGTCGTCCGGCGGTGATGGAAGACAGCAGATTTGCGTAAGCGGGGCTGCCGGAATTCTTATCGAACATGGTTCCTCCCGTTGTTCTTCCAGCTCGGTCTTGCCAAGCATTCTAACATTTGTTAGGTTTTTGAAAAGCAAGATTTAAAGTGCGGGAGGACCAGCACGTGCAGTTTCAACCGACCGAAGACCAGCAGGCATTCCGAGAGACAGCGCAGCGTTTCGCGCGTGAGAAACTGCTCGAAAGCTATCAGAAACGAGCCGCCGAACACGTGATGGATCGCGCGCTGGTCAAGGAGATGGGGTCACTTGGGCTGATCGGCGCCGATCTGCCCGAGAAGTTCGGCGGGTTGGGCGAAAGCTCGGTCACGGCTGGATTGATCGTCGAGGAAATCGCGCGGGCCGACTTTAACGTCAGCTACATCCAGCTTCTGGGGTCGCTGATGGGCGGCATGGTCGCGAAACACGCATCGCCCGAAATCGCCAAGGAATGGATGGCCCGTGTCACGGCGGGTGAGGCGGTGATCGGGCTGGGATTGACCGAGCCGCGCGGCGGATCGGACGCGGCGAATCTGCAACTCAGGGCCACCAAATCCGGCAATGGCTGGCGGCTGAACGGCGAGAAGACCTCGATGAGCTTCGCCGCGCAGGCCGATGCGGCAGTCGTCTTTGCCCGCACCGGTGATCCTGAGGGCGGCTCGCGCGGGGTGAGCGCATTTTTTGTGGATCTCAATGAAAAGGGCATCAAGCGAACCCATTTCAACGATATCGGTACCAAGCCCGTGGGGCGCGGTTCGGTTTTTTTCGACGACGTCTTTATCCCCTCGCAATGCCTGATGGCCGAGCAGGATCGCGCCTTCGGCACGATCATGGCGGGCTTCGACTATTCCAGAGCCCTGATCGGGCTGCAATGTCTAGGCGCGGCGCAGGCCTCGGTGGACGAAACCTGGGCTTATGTCCAAGAACGTGAGGCCTTCGGCGCGCCGCTGGCGCAGTATCAGGGCGTCAGCTTCCCGCTGGCCGAAGCCGAAACGCAGCTCACCATGATGCGTCAGCTTTGCTACTACACGCTCGATCTGCGCGACCGTGGCCTGCCGCACACCAAGGAGGCGGCGATGTGCAAGTGGTACGTGCCGAAGACCGCTTGCGAGATCATCCATCAGTGCCTGATCCTGCACGGCCATTATGGCTACACCACAGACCTGCCTCACCATCAGCGCTACAACGACGTTCTGGGCCTGCAAATCGGCGACGGTACTGCGCAAATCCAGAAGCTCGTCATCGCCCGCGAAAAGGTCGGCCGCATCGCGCTGCAATACGACAAAAAGGGGAAGGGAGGTTCGAAATGAGCGATCCCGTCAATGTCAGCGTCGAGGGCAGCGTCGGCATTATCGAGCTTGCCCGCCCCGAGAAGTCCAACTGCCTGTCGCTAAAGGCGCATGAGTGTATCTCCAGGGCCCGCGAAAGGTTTGAGGCTGACCGCAACGTTCGCTCGATCCTGATCTGCGCGCAGGGAAAGCACTTCTGCACTGGCGCCGATCTGACCGAGGTGAAAAGCAAGCTGATGGACGCGCGCGCGCTGGACTATTTCATCGCCTTTGGCATGGAAGGGTTTCGCAAGCTGGAACAGAGCCGTCTCCCCGTGATCGTCGCGGTGCAGGGCCTTTGCCTGGCCGGTGGGCTCGAGCTGATGCTGTCCTGCGATGTCTGTTTCGCCGCGGAAAGCGCTCAGTTCGGCGACCAGCACGCGCAGTTCGGGCTGATTCCCGGCTGGGGTGGCAGCCAGCGGCTTACCCGGCTGATGGGCCTGCGCCGGGCGCTCGACCTGATGTTCTCGGCCCGCTGGCTGAATGCGGACGAGGCAAAGGAGGCTGGACTGGTGAACTACATCGTGCCGGATGAAGAGCTGCGCCAGGCGGCGCTGGCCTATTGCCAGAAGATCGCCACGCGCTCGCGTCCCGGCATTGCCGAGATGAAACGTCTGGCGCGCGAGGGTGCCGACATGGCGACCGACCAGCAGATGCGGCTGGAGCGCGACGCTGCCGTGCGCGCGCTGCCCAGCGTGGATGTAACGGAAGGCCTAAATGCGTTCGAAAATCGGCGCACGCCGGCCTTCAAAGCCTAACAATGGGTGCGGGAATGGATTTCAAGCTGAACGACGAGCAGCGCCAGATCTACGAATATGGTGGGCAGCTCGCGCAGAAATTCGACAATGCCTATTGGCTGGATCATGCTCGTCGCCACGCCTTCCCCAAGGAGATGTTCCAGCAGATCGCCAAGGACGGCTTCCTAGGCACAATGGTGCCCCAGGAATATGGCGGCGCCGGCCTCGGTATGATGGAAATGGCGCTGTTCATGGAGGGCACCGCCAATCACGGCATTCCGCTTCTGATGATGGTGGTGGGCCCGACTATGTCGCTGGCCCATATCGCGCATCACGGGACAGATTTCCACAAGAAGGATCTGCTGCCGGCCGCCTGCCGCGGCGAGATTCAGTTCTGCTTCGCAATCACCGAACCGGGGGCGGGATCGAACACGATCAAGGCCACCACGCTGGCCAAGCGGAAGGGCAACCGCTTTGCGCTGTCAGGGGAAAAAACCTTCATCACCGGAGCGGATGTCTCGGATTATTGTCTCGTGGTTGCCCGCACCCAGCCGCATACTGAAATCAAGCGCAAGACCGACGGGTTCACGCTGTTCGTCGTGGATCTGAAGAAAAAAGGCGTCGAAATGCAGCGGGTGAAGGTCTCGATCCCGCTCCCGGAAGAACAATGGACACTGTTCTTCAATGAGGTGGATCTCGGCCCCGAGGACATCGTCGGCGAGGTAGACCAGGGGTTTTCGATCCTGTTCGACTCTCTCAACCCCGAGCGCATCATCCTGGCGGCCCTTTGCTGCGGGATTGGCCGGTTCGCCTTAGGGAAGGCCGTGGCCTATGCTTCCGAGCGCAACGTCTTCGGCCAGCCGATCGGCGCGCATCAAGGCGTGCAGCATCCGATGGCCAAAGCTCATACAGCGGTCGAGATGGCGAGCCTGATGACCCGCCGCGCAGCCTGGGAATTCGATAACAAGCTTCCCGCCGGCGCTTCATCGAACATGGCGAAATATGCCGCCGCCGAGGCCGGGATCGAAGCCGTGGACGCCGCCCTTCAGGCGCATGGCGGGTCGGGTTTTACGGAAGATACCGGACTCTACGAGCTTTATCCTCTGGTCCGCCTGCTGCGCACCGCCCCGGTAAATCGTGAACTGTGCCTCAGCTTCATCGGCGAGAAGGTCATGGGTTTACCGCGGTCCTACTGAGCCAGCAACCGGAGAGGGAGAACGTCATGGAGTTCGGAATGCGGTTTCGCCGCGCCGATGCCGGAATGAAAGTGAATGCCCGTTTCTGGCATGATGTCGAGGGAATGCCGCTCGACGAAGTACGAAAGATACAGGAACGGAAGCTGGTGGAGCAGATGGCCTATCTCAAGGCCAACTCGTCCTTCTACCAGGATAAATTCGCCGAGGCTGGCGTCGAATTCGATGAAATTCGCACCATTGAGGATCTGCAAAAGCTTCCCTTTACTTACAAGACCGAGATTCGAGAAAGCCTGTCGGCCGAGCCACCTTTCGGTCGCCATCGCGCCGCGCCCGTGGCCGACATCACCCAGATGCAAGCCTCGTCAGGTACGACCGGCAGCCCATCTTACGTAGCGCTAACAGAATCCGATGCCGAGATGTGGCACGAGATGAGCGCTCGATGCTTCTTCGCCAACGGCGTGCGGCCCGGCGACATGGTGCTTCACGC
Organism: uncultured Bradyrhizobium sp.; assembly: GCF_947648125.1. GTDB lineage: Bacteria > Pseudomonadota > Alphaproteobacteria > Rhizobiales > Xanthobacteraceae > Bradyrhizobium. Next base: position 38,833 of record NZ_CANSMR010000001.1, read on the forward strand.
TTTCTCGCTCGCCAAGGGTTTTGTCGGCGGCATCCCGTTGATGCAGGGACTGCAATATATGGGCGCCATAGACGTGCCCATCGGGGCCGATGGCGGCGTCGACCGGCTCTTGCGCGCCTGTGCCGACATACGCCCGCGCTGCATTGCCGGAGCGCCGAATTTCGTGATCCACTTAGCCGAAAAGGCCGAAGAGATGCTGGGCGCCCCAGCGAGCAGACTGGGCGTGGAACGAGTCGTCGTCGGCGGCGAGCCGGGCGGCGGGATTCCGGCGATCCGCACCAAAATCGAAAAACTGTGGGGTGCGAAATGCACCGAAATGCTCGGCGGCACTGATCTGGGCGTGACCTACTGGGCCGAATGCGACGAGCAGTCGGGTATGCACATGGTCAACATGGATTACATCATCACCGAGCTGCTTCACCCCGATACAGGTGAGATCCTTGCCTGGGAGGACGGCGCCAAGGGTGAGATGATCTATACCGCACTCGGTCGTCGCGCGAGCCCGCTGGTGCGGTTTCGGTCTGGCGATTTCATCGAAGTGCTCGGCACGACCTGCTCCTGCGGCCGGACGGGCCCGAAGATCCGCTGCACCGGGCGCACCGACGACATGCTGATCGTGCGTGGGGCCAACGTCTTCCCCTCGGCGATCAACAGCGTTGTCAATGAGATGGTGCCAGAAACGAACGGCGTGATGCGTGTGGTGGCCGATTTCGAGGGCCACACCACGCAGGAGCCGCTGAAAATCATCGTCGAGCGCGGCCCCGCTCGCAAGCCCGAGGGCGATCCGACTCTCAAGAAGAAGATCGAGCAGCGCATGCGCGACGCTTTGGTCTTCAAGGCCGATGTCCGGATCGTCGATCCCGACACCTTCGAAAAGCCGGGCGCGGCCAAGGTGGCCTTCGTGTTGAGAAAGTACCCCGACCTGCCATGACAAAGCTGAAATCCCTAATCAACACCGGCTCGGAAAACTTCCGGGCGAACGATGCGCATTACCGCGCCAAGGTCGCGGAGCTGCACGCGCTGCGGCGCAGGCAGCGCGTCGGCGGGCCGGAAAGCGCACGGGAACGCCATGTGAAGAAGGGCAAGATCCTGCCGCGCGAACGTGTCGAGCGGTTGATCGACCCGGGCATGCCGTTTCTAGAGCTCGGCGAACTGGCCGGCCTCGACAAATATGACGGCGTGCCGCCCGGCGCGGGGATCATCACCGGCATCGGCGTGATCGAGGGTCGCCACTGCATGATCATCGCCAACGACGCCACCGTGAAGGGCGGCACGTATTTTGGCATGACCTGCCGAAAGCACGTGCGTGCCCAGCGGATCGCCTGGGCCAATCGCCTGCCGGTGGTGACATTGGTCGATTCCGGGGGCGCGTTTCTGCCTGATCAGAAGAACATCTTCCCCGACGAAGGCCAGTTCGGCTCGATATTTCACAACCAAGTCGGGATGTCAGGCGACGGCGTACCGCAGATCGCCGTGGTCATGGGACCCTGCACCGCCGGCGGCGCCTATATCCCGGCGCTTTGCGACGAGGTGGTCATCGTGCGCGGCCAAGGCTTTATGTATCTTGGCGGGCCGGAACTCACCTTCGCCGCAACTGGCGAGAAGGTCGACAACGAGACCCTTGGTGGCGCCAAGATGCACTGCTCGGTCTCGGGCGTGACCGACCATCTGGCCGAGGACGACGCCCACGCGCTCGCCATCACGCGAGAGATCGTCAAGCACCTGGGCGAGAAGGCCTCCCCGTGCAAGACGCCGGCGCCGCCGCGCCCACCGGCCTACCCGGTGGAAGAGATCCACGGCATCCTCAGCCGTGATCCTAAAGTACCAACTGAGAACCGCGAGATCGTCGCGCGGCTAGTCGACGGCAGCGAGTTTCATGAGTTCAAGCCGCTCTACGGCGACACTTTGATGACCGGCTGGGGCCGCATTCACGGGCATGAGGCGGGGATCCTCGCCAATACCGGCGTGCTGTTCGTCGAAGCGGCGCTGAAGGCCACGCATTTCATCAATCTCTGCGTGCAGCGCGACATCCCGCTGCTGTTCCTGGCTGATGTCAATGGCTTCATGGTGGGCCGCGAGGTGGAGCAGATGGGCATCGCCAAGGCGGGCGCGAAGATGATCACCGCCATGTCCTCCGCTCGGGTGCCAAAATTCACCATCATCACCGGCGGTTCGTATGGAGCCGGATACCTGGCTATGCTGGGCCGCCCCTTCGAGCCTGACGCGATGTTTGCCTGGCCAACGGGTCGTGCCGCTATCATGGGTCCCGAACAGGCAGCGAGCGTGTTGGCCCAGGTGCGTGCCCAGATCAACGAGCGCGAGGGCAGGACCTGGACGAGGGAGGAGGAAGAAGCCTTCAAGGCGCCGATCCGAAAGGAGTACGAGGATTTCCAGGGCGCCTACAATTTCGCGTCGAACCTCTGGATCGATAGCGTGATCGAACCAGCAGAGACGCGCGAGGTGATGGCGCTGATGCTCGACATCACGTCACGACGGCCGAAGATTGAAACCCATTTCGGCGTGTTTCGGATGTGAGGCGGCCGTAGTGAAGATCAAGAAGCTTCTCATCGCCAATCGCGGCGAAATCGCCTGCCGGATCGCCCGTACCGCGCGGAGCTGCGGCGTCATCCCCGTCGGGGTCCATTCCGAAGCCGATGCCAACGCGCTCCACGTGCGCGAGATCGGCCGCTCGATCTGCATCGGCGGCGGGCCGGCATCGGAAAGCTACCTGCGCATCGACGCTGTGCTGGCCGCGGCGAAGGCCGCCGGGGCAGACGCCGTCCATCCCGGCTACGGCTTCCTCGCCGAGAACCCCGAATTCGCCCGCGCGGTCGAGGCCGCCGGCATGATCTTCATCGGGCCCACGCCGGAAACCCTGGAACGCTTTGGCGACAAGGCCAGCGCCAAGCATACCGCCATCGCGGCCAGCGTGCCGGTGATCTCGGGCGCCGCGGGCGCCCTGTCCGATCCCGATAAGATCGCCGCCGAAGTGCGCCGGATGGGGCTGCCCGTGCTGCTCAAGGCCGTGGGCGGCGGCGGCGGACGCGGGCAGCGGCTCGTGATCGACGAGAAGACCCTGGCCGCTGACATTGAGGGAGCGCTGCGCGAGGCGAAGTCCACCTTCGGTTCGGAAGGTCTCCTGCTGGAACGGTTCCTGCCTGAGGCCCGCCATGTAGAGGTGCAGATCGCCGGCGACGGCAAGGGCCATGTCGTGCATCTGTTCGAGCGCGACTGCACGCTCCAGCGCCGTCACCAGAAGGTGATCGAGGAGGCGCCCGCATGGGGCCTTCCCCGCGAGCTTCTCGACGCGATCGCCCGTGACGCGGTGCGCCTTGGCGAGACGCTCGACTACCGCGGCCTGGGCACGGTGGAGTTCCTGGTGGCGGGCGAGGAATACTTCTTCCTCGAGGTGAACCCGCGCATCCAGGTCGAACACCCCGTGACTGAGGCGATCACCGGGCTCGACCTCGTGGCGCTGCACCTGCGCATCGCCGAAGGCGCGGGGCTCGGTCTGACCCAGGACGACCTGTCGATCGACGGCCACGCCATCGAGGCGCGCCTCTACGCCGAAGACCCAGCGATGCACTTCGCTCCGTCCACCGGCTCGCTGACCACTCTGAGCCTGCCCGACGGTCTTCGCATCGACAGCGGCGTCGAGGCAGGCGATGCCGTCACCCCCTATTATGATCCGATGATCGCCAAGCTGATCATCCACGCGCCCGACCGCGAGACGGCACTGGCGCGGCTTGCGCAGGCGCTGGATCACGTCGCGGTCGAAGGCGTCGAGACCAACCGCGCCTTCCTCGCCGCGCTAGCCCGCAACGCCGATTTCGAGCGAATGAACGTCCACACCCGCTGGATCGATGAGCGGCTGGACGATCTGACCGCGCCGACGGAAGTGCCGGGCACCCGGCTCTGGAAGGCCATGGCAGCCGTGCTTTTCGTCACCCGTGGACGCGGCGACGGCGCCGCCGAACCGTGGTCAAACCGCGACATCTTCACCAACTGGCGGCTCGGCCTTGGCGGCGACGCGATGGAGGCGGGCCCGCGCGTGATGCTGACCGACGCAGCGGGAAACCGTGAGGAGCTCTGCGTCGGCCGGGTCCGCTCCGGCGACACCTACACGGTTTACGGCAGCGACGGTGCCGCCCTCACTTTCTCCTGCCGTGAGATCGCGCCGGGCCGGTGGCGCGTTGCGCAGGGCAACACGGTAAGCGTGGTAACGGCGTGCCTGCATGGCGGGATGATCGAGATCGACACCGCGCCGGGCCGACTTGTCTTCCGCCCGACCCCGCCGCTGGCCTTTGCCGGTGCCGACGCGGTCGCGGACCGGGCTGTGTTCGCGCCACTGACCGGCATGATCGTCGACGTCAAAGTGTCCGAAGGCGACGCGATAGCGGAAGGCGATGTCGTAGCGGTCCTGGAGTCGATGAAGCTCGAGATCTCCATCAAGGCGTCTGCCTCCGGCATCGCCGCGAATATTGCGGTCTCCAAAGGCATGATGGTGGATCGCGGCCAGACGATTGCCGAGATCATCGAACCTGAATTGGAACACGCATGACCGATTTTCCCAAGTTCGTAGAGTTTCGTGAAGAAGGCCCGCGCGAGGGCTTTCAGATCGAAAGCAAGATCTACCCGATCGAACAGCGGATCGAACTGATCGACATGCTCAGCGAGACGGGGCTGAAGCGCATCCAGGTGGGTAGCTTCGTCAGCCCCAGATACGTGCCGCAGATGGCTGATACGGGCGAGTTGTTCCAGCGCATCAAGCGCAAGCCGGGTGTGAAATACACCGCGCTCTGGCTGAACGAGAAGGGATTCCGCAAGGCACTTACCGCGCATGAGGTTGATATCGACCCGCGGCTCCTTTTCTATCCCTCCGAGGCCTTCGCGCAGTCCAACAACAACTGCTCTTCAGCGGAAATGCGCGAGCGACAGCGCGAGTGGGTGCGGCTGTACAAGCAGACCGGCTTCACTGTCGATGCCGCCTATGTGATGACCGCGTTTGGCTGCAATCTCGAAGGTCCTATCCCGCAAGAGCGGGTGCTGGAGGATTTCCGCTTCGTTCTGCATATCTGTGAAGAAGAGCAGATCCCGGTCCCGATTCTCGTAATCGCAGACACGATGGGTTGGGGCAACCCCGAAGTGGTGAAGCGCATGGTCGGCGCGCTGCGCGAGCTGGCGCCCGAGGCGCGGATAGGGATGCACATTCACGACACGCGCGGGCAGGGCATCGCGAATTTGCATGCCGCCCTAACCATGGGTGTGGACATGTTCGAAACCTCGGTGGCCGGGCTTGGGGGCTGCCCCTTTGCCGGCCACGGCCATGCCCGTGCGGCAGGCAATGTTTGCACAGAGGACGCGGTGTTCCTGTGTCAGGAGCTGGGCATCGAGACGGGCATCGACCTCGACAAGCTGGTCGACGCCGCGCTCAAGGCCGAAGAGATCATCGGTGCGCCTCTGATGGGCCGGGTGATGCATTCCGGCGGTCTCGACAAATTTCGCAAGTCGCAATGAGGAGGTCTGATTTGGGAAAGGCGCTTGATGGAAAGGTGGTGCTGGTCACCGGCGCGGGGGGCGGGATCGGCCGCGACATCGCCCTGATGGCGGCGGCCGAAGGGGCGGCGGTCGTGGTCAACGATTTGGGTGCGTCACTGAAGGGTATCGGCCAGACTGTCACCGCCGCTCAAGCGGTCGTGGACGAAATCAAGGCCGCCGGCGGTCACGCCATCGCCGATGGTGGTAGCGTAACCGAGCCGGACCACGCCCGTGCCATGGTCGAGGCCGCCGTGAAGGAGTTCGGCCGCATCGACGCGGTGGTGAACAATGCGGGAATCTTGCGCGACGGCTATTTCCACAAGATGAGCTACGAGGATTTCGACGCGGTGGTGAAGGTTCACCTTTACGGGGCGTTCAACACCTCGCGCGCCGCAGTCGACTACTTCGATCGAAAGGAAGGCGGGGCCCTGGTGCATATGACCTCGACCTCCGGCCTGATCGGCAACTACGCGCAGGCGAACTACGCCGCCGCCAAGCTGGGCATCGCGGCATTCTCGAAATCGGCCGCGTTGGACCTCAAGCGGTGGAACATTAGGTCGAACTGTATAGCGCCCTTCGCCTGGAGCCGGATGATCTCGTCGATCAAAACTGATACACCCGAACAGGAAGCTAGGGTCGAGAAAATAAAGAAGATGACGCCCGCGAAGGTCGCGCCGATGGCTTGCTACCTGATGAGCGACAGGGCCGCAGACGTCTCAGGCCAGATCTTCGCCGTGCGGATGAACGAAATCTTTCTCATGAGTCAGTCGCGTCCGCTACGCTCGGTTCATTCCGGCGATGGCTGGACGGCGGACGCGATCGCCGAGCGCGCCATTCCCGCGCTCAAGTCACACTTCACACCGCTTGAGGTCTCGGCGGACGTCTTTTCCTGGGATCCGGTCTGATGAGCAAGCGCAAACAGAAAATTACCTCGAATATCGGCTGGAGCACACCCGACAAGATTTGCGTGCGCGGACTGGACCTGCCCAACCAAATCCTGGGCCACATGAACCTCGGCGATCTGGCGTTTCTGCAGTTGACAGGCCGCAAGGCCACGCCCGAGGAAAGCCGCGTGTTCAACGCGATCGTCATCACGCTGGTTGAACATGGCATCACACCGTCCGCCCTGGCCGCACGCATGACCTATATGGGCGCGCCGGAATCGCTTCAGGCCGCCGTCGCGGCGGGGCTCTGCGGGCTGGGCACGGTGTTCGTCGGCTCAATGGAAGGCGCCTCAAAGATGCTGTATGAGGCGCTGCCGCAGGACAAGCTGGGGACCGGCGCCGATCTCGACGCCATTGCCGCCCAAACGGTCGAGGCGTTCCGATCCCGCAGGACAATCGTGCCGGGCCTGGGCCATCCGGTGCACAAGCCGGTCGATCCCCGCGCGCCGCGGCTGTTCCAGATCGCCGCCGAGAACGGCAAGTCGGGCGAATATGTCGCGCTAATCCAGAAGATCCAAGCCGTCGCGGAAAAGGCATCGGGCAAGATGCTGCCGATCAACGCCACCGGCGCGATCGGGGCGATCTGCTGCGAATTCGGCTTCCCATGGAAGATCGTGCGCGGCTTTGGCGTTATGGCGCGTGCGATCGGGCTGGTGGGCCATATCCTCGAGGAAAGCGAGAACCCGATAGCCTATGAGATCTGGCAGCGCGCCGAAGAAGAGATCCTGGAGACCAGCGGCCCCGAAGCGCACAAGGCGATGTAACGGATGCAGGCATCTCTCCCCGACACGCATAACGATCTGCGCGCCGCGCCGCGGGCGCTCTGCGCACAGTTTGCGCCCGAATACCACCGCCAGCATGCCGGGCGTAAACCCCGACGGGGGAGTAGCGAACGAGTTATCGTCCACCATCGTCGACGGCATGGCAGCCTTTTCCGGCCGGAAAAGATACTGTTCGTCGACGATCTACCGCGAGCGCGTAAGATGAAGATCATGCGTCAGGTGCTGCGAGTGGTGTTCGAGAACCAGGATGCTTGCGACCTTTTCGCTCTCGCCAATCCCGAAGCAGCTGACAGGCTTCGCGAGAAACTTGGCAACGCGTGATCGGTCGGAGGGGCTGGGCCCCGGCGGTGATGACGAAGAATGGCAGCTTCAGTCTGATCACGGACTTGGCGTCAGAAGAATGATTGAGGGAGGCATAGGATGGCGATGGATCAAATTCTTTCAGAACAGCGCAAGCAAGCGATGCGAGCCGCTGGTTTTTGGAGCGATCAGACGCTGCTTGACGCTTTTTCCAAGACGGTCAGGTATGATCCAGGACGGATAGCGGTTGTCGGCTACGAAGCTGCGACCAACCGACGTGCCCTACTGACATACGGCGAACTGCAGCAAACTGCCGACCGAATCGCAGCTAATTTGCTGCGGCTCGGTGTCAAGCCCGGCGAAGTGGTGTCGTATCAGTTACCGAATTGGTGGCAATTCGTGGCCCTCCACCTCGCGCTGCTGCGGATCGGCGCGGTCACAAATCCAATCATGCCGATTTTCCGCGATCGCGAATTGGAATTCATGCTAACTCTGGCCGAGACGCGCGTGCTGATCGTTCCACGGCGATTTCGCGATTTCGATCACGCCGCAATGGCGGACCGCCTTAAGGTCAAGGTGCCCACACTTGAGCACATTGTTGTCATCGGTTCCGGCGACGATCGCGACTTCGAGGCAGTGCTGAATGCGCCGGGAGAGCGGGTTGAGGCAGCGACCGCTGCCTCGGCCGATGATGTCGTGCAATTGCTTTATACGTCGGGCACAACCGGTGAGCCCAAGGGAGTGATGCACACAAGCAATACCTTACTTAATAGCGTGCGATATTTCGAGGATCGCGTCCACCTCACAGCCAACGACGTCGTGTTAATGGCCTCGCCAATGGCCCATCAGACCGGTTTTCTCGTTGGCTTGCTGCTGCCGTTGTATCTTGGAGGACGAGTCGTTCTTCAGGATATCTGGAATCCAGCCAAGGCCGCAGACATTATCGAGACAGAACGTGTAACGATGACCATGGCGTCTACACCGTTTCTGGCGGATTTGACCGCGGAGGCCGAACTCCGACCCGAGGCAATGAAGTCCTTGCGGACTTTTGTTTCAGCAGGCGCACCGATTCCTCGCGTTCTGGTACGCCGGGCAACCGAGAATCTTGGCGCGCACATCATTTCGGGATGGGGCATGACGGAAAACGGGCTGGTGACGACCACTAAGCTTGATGATCCGCCCCAAAAAGTCTTCGAGACCGATGGTTGCCCAAGCCAGGGCATGGAAGTCAGGACCGTCGATGAAGGGGGAAAGGTCCTGCCTCACAACGAAGAGGGCCGGCTACAAGCGCGAGGTCCTGGCACCTTTGTAGGCTATCTCAAGCGGCCGCATCTCTATGCCGTCGATCGGGATGGCTGGTTTGAGACAGGAGATCTCGCCCGCAAAGACGAGGACGGCTACATTCGTATCACGGGGCGCACCAAGGACATCATCATCCGCGGCGGCGAGAACGTTCCCGTAATCGAGATTGAGCAGTTGATGTATCGCCATCCCGCCGTGCAGGAAGTCGCGATTGTTGGCGTGCCGGATGAGCGCTTGGGCGAGAGGGCCTGTGCCTGCGTGGTGCTGCGCGAAGGAGCTTCGCTTACCTTAACTGATGTGTCAGGCTACATGGCGAAGAACACTGTGGCCAAGAACTACTGGCCAGAACGCATTGAGGTGCTCGACGCCTTGCCTAAAACACCGAGCGGCAAGGTGCAGAAGTTCAAGCTTCGCGAGATCGTCAACGCTCCAAAGTGAGTTCTCGGCTGATGCACGCTGCATAAAATGCCATCGACGGCGCGCGCGGACCCGCAGCGGATATGTCGGCAAGAATTCCAGCAAAGGCCTACCGCCAACCATAACCGTTATTCGCCACACCGCTCACGATGATGGCCGGATCGTCATTGATCTCGTGCCAAATGCGGTGAGCTCAGTGTGGGTCTCAGCATCGACTGAAATTGTGGGTCTCCGGCGCATCGAATTCGAGCCAACAACCCGCTTGGAGAAAGCCTGCGGGACGCCGACGAGTGGCATAGTCGGCAAATTTCTTCTGCTTTCCGACGTACCATCGACGCGATCCGCTATGAATTAATTCGAACATGTGTTAGAAAGCCGACGTTGGGCGCTGCGAGTTCTTGGGTTATGGCCACCGTTGCAAACGAAGAGCCAAGGTTCGGGGAGTTTACCGTGGTGGGAAGACGCGAAAAGGCTCGGATAACGTTGGCGAGAGTCGTTCCCTCAGTTGAGCAGTTTCGCGCGAGCGCTGATGTATAACTTTTCGATCTCGATTAAGCGCAAGGATGCGGGTGCAGAAAACTACCGCGAAAGGCGTTTGTCTTGCGGCGCGACGATTGATCTTGTCTTTCCTTATCTTATCGCCGAGGTCACTGACTGGCCACGGGTTCCGCACGTCAACGGCGTTAGTCCGGCAAAGACAGATTTGGCGCCAGCAACCCAGTCTCCGATCGCGGTGAGCGGAATATCTACCAGCCTCGCTACGCAACGGAGCACATCTTGTGGCGCGAACAGACGAGCCCTCACGTCCTCACCAGATGCAAGGAACTCAACCAGACCGTCGCCGCGTGACGCATCGACGGCCTGCTCGATCTTGGCTCGCCGTCCTTCGATTTTTTTTCCGGCTCGTAGGCGGCACGTACAACGTGCGCCAGGTTTGCCAAGCGGCGCGACTGTCTAGCGCAACGCGGTTGTAGCGGTAGTGGAGCATGAGCAAGCAATCGAAAACTCAAATGCAAAACGGGGAGTGACGAATATGGATCTCAATCTGAAGGGAAAATCGGTCGTCGTCACTGGCGGCGGCTCCAACATCGGCCGGGCGATTGTGCTAGCGTTTGCGGCTGAGGGCGCCAACATCACAGTTGGCGATCTCGACCAGGCGCAGGCTGAAAAAGTTGCCGACCTTGCGCGGAAGAATGGCGCTGCGAGCGTTCAGGTAATCAGGACCGACGTGACCGATTTTGATCAGGTGAAGACTATGTTCAAGGCCGCGATTGACAAGCATGGCACGGTTGATGTGCTGGTCAACAACGTTGGTTGGGATCAGTTGATGTTCTTCACTCAGACGACGCCCGAGTTCTGGCAGAAGATCATCCAGATCAATTATGTTGGCGTGCTTAACTGCACCAAATGTGCGCTCGATATCATGATTCCGAAGAGCACCGGCGCTATCGTGTCGATAAGTTCTGACGCAAGCCGATCGGGTGAGCCCCGTGAGGCGGTCTATGGTGGAGTTAAGGCTGCCGTCAATTCTTTCATGAAGACCATTGCCAAAGAGAACGGCCGCTATGGCATCCGCTGCAATGTCGTTTGTCCTGGCGTCACTGTTCCCGTGGCTACGGAAGAGGTTGGCGCCAATAGCATGTGGACAAAACCAGATTCAATGTTCACGGCGGAGCAATTCGAGAAAGTTGCCAAGGCGCTGCCGCTGCGCAAACTCGGTCGCCCGAATGATATTGCCAACGCCGTAGTGTTCCTGTCGTCCGCCGCCGCAGGTCACGTCACCGGCCAGGTCCTGTCGGTGTCAGGCGGATACACCATGATCGGCTGAGTTCGGCTATCAATTCGTCAAAACAAAATGGAGTTCCATCGTGTCCGAAAAAGAGATCATGTACGGCGTCAAGGACTACGTCGCCACCATCACAATCAACCGGCCAAAGACCCTCAATGCCTTTACCGGCGATAACATCGTAGAGATGGAGCGGTTGATTCTCGAGGCAACCGCAGACAAGAAAGTTGGCGTCATCGTCCTCACCGGCTCCGGCGAGCGCGCGTTCTGCGTCGGCGGTGACGTCAACTGGGAGAAGGACGCTGGTGGCAAGAGCGGGCTCGAAGGGTTGAAATTCAACTTCAACCGCCATATTGTCGAATGTCCAAAGCCCGTGATCGCGCGTGTTAACGGTTACGCGATTGGCGGCGGACATCACATCGCCTATTTCTGCGATTTCACCATCGCGGCAGAGCATGCGATTTTCGGCCAGAATGGCCCACGTGTTGGCTCTCCGGCGGGAGGCTACATCGTCTCGCACAGCGCCAATGTGCTCGGTCATAAGCGCGCGCGCGAACTCTGGATGCTGGCGCGACGCTACACTGCCAAACAAGCCCTCGACTGGGGGCTAGCTAATTCCGTCGTTCCGATGGGCGAACTCGACGTCGAGGTTAGGAAATATTGCGACGAACTCCTAGCTTTAAGCCCCACTTGCCTGAAGATTCTCAAGCGCTCATTCTACTATCACATGGCGCCAATCATGGAGCGCGATATGGATGACCTCGTACGCGAGGTAGCACCTGCCTATTTCACGACACAAGAACAGCAGGAAGGCGCCAATGCGTTCCTCGAGAAACGCAGACCGGATTTCAGCGCGTTTCGCTAAAGCGATCTTGCCATAGTGTAAGGAGACTGCGATGAGACTAGGCAGTGTCAACTATGAAACCAAAGGGAAGATCGCGATCCTTACGCTGGACGAACCGGGCAAGCTTAACGCGCTCAGCACAGGCATCCGTGAGGGTGTTCTCGATGGCCTGAAGAAAGTGGATGAAGACGACAATGTCCGCGTCGCCATCATCACCGGCAACGGGGACAAGGCATTTTGCGCTGGCGCCGATATCAGCGGCTTCAACTTTGATCCTGACAAAGTACGAAAATTTATGATCGAGGCTTTAGGGGTATTAGCTGCGCCGGAGAATTGCCGCAAACCCGTGATTTCCGCCGTCAATGGTATTGCGTTCGGCGGTGGCTTTGAACTCGCGATCGCTTCGGACTTTATCATCGCATCTGATCGCGCACGCTTTGCGGTGCCAGAGATCAAGCTCGGACTACTGCCCGGTTTTGCGATTGTGCGTCTGCACGATATGATTGGCCGCGCCAAAGCAAAGGAGATGAGTATCCTCGGCGATCCAATCAGCGCGGATGAGGCATTCAGACTAGGCCTCGTACTACGTGTGGTTCCCCATGGTGATCTTCTCGCCGCCGCCCTGGAATTTGCCGAACGAATTGCATCGAAACCAAAGCTTGCGGTGCAGATGGCAAAATCGTTTTACAACCGCGGTCTCGGCGGCGATGAGATGCGGCACGCGATCGATGGCTTTCCATTTCTGTTCATGCATCGAGACGCACAGGAAGGTATCGGTGCCTTTCTCGAAAAGCGAGAGGCGAAGTTCGAGAGTTGACCAAAAACCGCTCAGCCAAGTTGTCGAGGAGCCCGTTTTCGAAATGGAGCACTTTGCGGTAGGCGGCGTCATATCGACGAATCGATGATTCTCGAGGATTCTGCGCGCTGAACAGCGATGACGGGTCCGCAAGGAACAGAGCGCGCCCTGCGCGGCTTCGCTCTCGGAAGAAAGCCAACAGCCGAAAAGCCCTGTCGCAAAATTGTCGAGCCGAACCAATCTCTTACGCGAAATGCAGATGGAAACTTCGGTTTAGGGTCGACTCAATCTGCGGTGAGTATCTCCACCAAGAAACTCGAAGATCGTCGCCGCTCGAACCGTGAAGCTGTTTGCCGCGCAATCGGCGAGGCGCTGCAGCTCTTCACGCCCGAGGAATGCGCCAACTACCTCGCAAACTCAGGGTATAGACGAACCTAACTTCATCACGCTTTAGCCTGACTTCGGACGGTGGTGCTCCACGAATTTCTTGAGGGTCGCGGCAATCTCGGGGGTTTTGTTTCCGATACGAAACTCTGGCCCCGCGACGACGACAGACAGACGACGATCTCCGATCGGAAGTGGAATCGCGACACCTGCAAGATCGCGGCTGTAGTCTGAGAGGCTTTGACAATAGCCGCGATCCATCGAGGCACGTAGTTCGGACTCGACGGCTTCGATGCTGATGGGCGTCGACGGTCCATATTGCTTGAATTCGATCTTGCGATAAAGCGCGTCGCGCTCATCTTGAGAATACAGCAGCAGCAATGCCCGCCCGCTCGACGTGGCGTGAATCGGAATGCGATGACCTATCTGGGCGAAGTAGCGGATTGGCGCGTTCGATTCCACGACGTCGATGAACATCGCCATGGTGCCCGAGGGTGCGGCGATCGCCGCCGTTTCGCCGGTTTCAACCGAAAGGTCCGCAATCAGAGCGTGTGTCCAGGCAGGCAGGGGCTCGACCTCCGACACTTGGCGAGCGACAGCGAGCCAGCGCGGGGTGGGGTAGTAGCCGGCACGCGGGCGCGGCTCGTAGAGGTAGCCCTTCTCCGTGAGGGTGGTCAGAAGATTGAAGGTGCTGGAACGTGGCCAGCCGAAATGGCTCGCCAACTCGGCCAGCGTCGCCGGCCGTTTCGTTCGTGCGAAATACTCAAGTATTTCCAGTACATTAGCGGCTTGTCGAACAATCATTGGCCTTCCGCGATTGGCTGACCTGCTCAGCTACCGATATGAATCACAGGCCAAGTACCTTCCTAGCAGCCCGGAGATGCGGCTTGTCGATCATTTTGCCGTCGAGACGCAAGGTGCCGAGATTCGGATTGCTGGCAAAGGCCGCCACGATCTTCTCGGCCCACGCGCGCTCGGCCGCGGTCGGCTCGAATGCGGCATTGACGACGTCGACATGCTTGGGATGGATCAGCGCCTTGGCGGAGAAGCCGTCGCGGCGCGCGATCCGGGTCTCCTGTTCGAGGCCGGCGAGATTGTCGATGTCGGTAAAAACGGTGTCGATTGCCGTCACCTCGGCGGCGGCTGCGGCGATCAGGCACATGTCGCGCGCCAGGCGATACGGACTGTGGAATACGCCGCCGCTGCCGTTTTCCGTCGCCCCAAGCGACGCGGCCAGATCCTCCGCGCCCCACATCAGGCCGGCGAGGCGAGGCGAGCAATTCTTGTAGGTGCCAAGGCCGAAGATCGAGCCGGCGGTTTCGGTTGCCACGCAGACGATGCGGGTCGAGCCGGCCGCGGAGCCGGCCGCTGCCTCGAAGGCATCGAGCCAGAGCGCGAGCTGCCGCACGTCGTCGCTGCCGGACGATTTCGGCAGCACGATGCCGTCGGGCACGCCAGGCATCACCGCGGCGAGATCGGTCAAGGTCATGCCGGTGTCGAGCGCGTTGACGCGGACATAGAGCTGGTGCGGCCCGCGGCGGCCTTTCAGCATCGCCAGCGTCAGCTTGCGCGCTTCGTCCTTCTTATCCGCGACGACTGAGTCCTCAACGTCGATGATGAGCGCGTCGGCGTTGCCTTCGCTCGCCTTCTCGAACTTGCGCGGAGAATCACCCGGCACGAACAGCATGGAACGCATCAGACTGGCCTCTTGTGCATCATCGCCATGCGGCGGCACTTGCCCACGACCTCATCGTGCTGGTTGTAGGCGTGATGTTCGAACTCCACGATGCCCGCTTTGGGACGCGATTTGGATTCGCGCAAGGAGAGCACCTTGGTCGTTGCCCGCAGGGTGTCGCCATGGAAGACCGGCTTCGGAAACGTCACGTCGGTCATTCCGAGGTTGGCGACTGTGGTCCCCAGCGTCGTATCATAGACCGTCATGCCGATCATGATCCCCAGGGTGTAAAGACTGTTGAAAATGCGCTGACCGAATTCAGTCTTTGCCGAGAAATGTGCATCGATGTGCAGCGGCTGCGGATTGAGCGTCAGCAGGCTGAACATGGTGTTGTCCATCTCGGTCACGGTGCGGGTCAGGGCGTGCCTGAACTCCTGCCCGATGCTGAAATCCTCGAAATAAAGTCCGGCCATCGCGTTTCTCTCCCTGTGTTGTCTGATTTCCCGCTTTGCCGCAAATCAAGGCCGCGTCGCCAGGTGAACTGCTTTTTGTTGCACGAGCCGGTCGATCTCGTTGATTGAGAAGCCTGCATCAGCCAGGATGTCACGTCCGTGTTCGCCCAGCGCCGGCGCCGGCCCCCGTGCTTCCGGCTGAGTTACGCTCCAGGTGGAGGGCACTCGCATCTGCCGGATCTGTCCTTCAACCGGATGTTCAACCGTCCTGAAAAAGCCGACTGCGTCGAGATGCGGGTCGTCGAGAATGGTCTCGAGCGTGTGCATCGGCATGACCGGGATGTCCGCGCGTTCCAGCAAATCGCGCCACTCGGCGGTGGTGCGCTCAAGAAAGATGTGACCGACCTCCTCGTAGATCTCGTCGATGCGCTTCAGTCGAGCCGCATGGCTCGCGAAGCGGGGATCGTTCAGGAGTTCCGGTCGGCCGATGCTCTCAAAGAAGCTGCGCCATTGCTTGTCGTTGTAGATCAGCGCGCAGATATGTCCGTCACGGGTCTGGTACGGGCGTCGGTGTCGTGACAGCAGGCGCGAATAGCCGCCGCCATCGAGTGGCGGATCGTAGGTCAGTCCGCCCAGATGATCGATCAGCACGAATTCCGCCATCGATTCGAACATCGGCACGTCGATGCGCTGCCCTTGACCGGTGCGTTGCTGGTGCATCAGCCCGCCAAGAATGGCGTTTACAGCCATGAGACCGACGATGCGATCGGCCATGGTGATGGGCACGTAGCGCGGTGTGCCGTCGCCGGCCGCCGCAGTCAGTGTGGGAACTGCGGATGCGCCTTGAATGAGGTCGTCATAGGCGGGCTTCGAGGCATAGGGGCCCGATTGGCCATAGCCGAATACACCGACATAGACGATGGCGGGATTGATCGCCGCGAGTTCTTCATATCCGAGCCCAAGCCGGGCCATTGCCTGTGGCCGCACGTTGTAGACGACCGCGTTCGCCTCTCGTGCAAGATGAAGCAGGGCGTTGCGTCCTTCCGGATGCTTGAGATCGATGACGATGCTGCGCTTGCCGCGGTTGACGTTGAGAAACATGCCGCCCATGCCCGGCGTTCGGCCCGGGCCGATCTGCCGCACGATATCGCCCTCGGGGCTTTCCACCTTGATGACGTTCGCACCCATGTCGGCGAGGATCTGGGTGGCATAGGGACCCATCAGGACAGAGGTGAGGTCGAGGATCGTCGTGCCGGAAAGCGGTCCCATGGTCTCTTGGTCTCAAAGTTCACAGATATGTATCTATGGTTCACAAATGTAGCATGTCAATTCCTTGGCCCCAAACCCGTAAGCAAATTGACACAAAAATTCTCGTATTTGACATTTATATCCACATTTGTGTATTTGACCTGCCGAACAGGAGATGGCGATCACGCTGCGGCTATTCGGGAACGGGACGTCAGAGGGAGGCGCAAATGAACAAAAAGAGCTTGGGCAAGAAGGGTTTGCGATCATCCGGGGCGCTTCTCGCGCTGCTGCTGACGAGCCTGCTGGCATCGGCCCCATCGCAGGCGCTGGAGCTGAAGGTCGCCGATTCCTTTCCTGCCGGCCACTATCTCGTCCGCCTGATGCTGAAGCCGTGGATGGACGAGGTCACCAAGCGGACCAACGGCGCGGTGACCTTCACCTATTATCCGAACCAGCAGATCGGCAAAGCCGCCGACATGCTGCGGCTGACGCAGTCGGGCGTCGTCGACATCGGCTACATCGCTCCGTCCTATGTCTCCGACAAGATGCCGCTGTCGGAAGTCGCGCAATTGCCTGGTGCGTTCGAGACGAGCTGCCAGGGCACGCTCGCCTACTGGAAGGCGGCGCGCGAGGGACTGCTCTCCAGCCGCGAATATGCGCCCAACAAGATCAAGCTGCTGATGGAAGTGGTGCTGCCGCCCTATCAGGTGTGGACCGCCAAGCAGAAGGTCGAAACGCCGAAGGACCTGCAGGGATTGAAGCTGCGCACCACCGGCGGCGCGCAGGATCTCACGCTGCGCGCGCTCGGCGCGGTGCCGGTGCGCATGGCCGCACCCGACGCCTATGAGTCGCTCTCGCGAGGCACGATGGACGGGCTCTTGTTCCCGATGGAAAGCGTCGTGGCCTATGGCCTGGACAAGCTCGTGAAGCACGCGACCGAAGGCGTCAGCTTCGGCAGCTTCATCGTCGCCTATTCCATCAACCAGTCGGTCTGGGACAAGCTGCCGGAAGACGTGAAGAAGGCGATGGACGAGGCCTCCGAGGCGATTGAGCCGAAGGCTTGCGCTGACGTCGACAAGGAGCAGGACGCGACCAAGGCGCACCTGCAGCAGAGCGGCGTCTCCTTCGAGCCGCTGCCGGAGGCGACGCGCGCCGAGATCAAGGACAAGCTGAAGGGCGTTGGGCAGGAGTGGGCGGCCGGACACGACAGCCGCGGCAAGCAGGCTTCGGCTGCGCTGAAGGAGTTCGACGGCCTGCTCGCCGCCGGCGGCGCGAAGTAGGAGGCGTCCGAAGTGATCAAACGGGCAGGAGATGCGCTTTCGGCGCTCGAGCGCGCGCTGACCGTGATCGCGGTGGTCTTTCTCTTCGTGATCATGGTGCTGGTGGTCGCCGACGTGTTCATGCGCTACGCCCTGAATCGTCCGTTCTCCTTCACCTACGACCTGATCGGGCTCTATCTCTTGGCTGGTGTGTTTTTCTTCACCCTGTCGGATGCCTTGCGCGAGCACGCCCATGTCGGCGTCGACATCCTGCTGTCGCGCTTCTCGCTGGCGGGGCGGCGGCTGTCGGAGATCGTCACGGGGCTGGCCGGCCTGTTCGTCTTCATCCTGATCTGCAAGGTCGGTTTCGAGCGCGCGATGGAAAACTACGAGCAGCATGACGTGCTCGCGGGTGCGATCCCCTGGCCGACCTGGATTTCGGCTGCACTGGTGCCGTTCGGCTGTGGCGTACTGGTGCTGCGGCTGGCGCTGCAGCTCGTCGGCAATGTGCTCAGCCTCGTCACTGGGCGCGACTTTTATCCGCTGCCGCCCGTGACCGGCATCGGCGAAGCCCGAACGTTCGAGTAGCGGCAGATGACACCTCTTATCGTGCTTGCCCTGCTGTTCTGCCTGCTCGCCATCGGTACCCCCGTCGGCTTTGCGATGGCCTTTTCCGGCTCGGTCGGCCTTGTGATGGTCGGCGGCTTCCCGACGCTGTTTGGCATCCTGCAGACCGCGCCGCTCTCGACGGTGTCGTCCTACGAGCTGATCACCATCCCGATGTTCCTGCTGATGGCGGATCTCGTGCTGCTCTCGGGCGTGGCGGACGATCTGTTCAAGACGGCCTCCGCCTGGGTCGGCCGCATTCCCGGCGGACTCGGCATGGCCACCGCGCTCGCGGGCGCAGGCTTCGGCGCGATCTGCGGCACCTCGACAGCCTCCGCCGCGACGCTGTCCTCGACCAGCCTGCCCGCGATGATCCGCCAGGGCTACGAGCCGAAGATGGCGGCGGGCGTCGTCGCGATCTCCGGGACGCTGTCGATGCTGCTACCGACCAGCGTTGCGCTGGTCATCTTCGGCCTGCTCGCGGAAGTCAACATCGGCAAGCTCCTGATCAGCGGCATCATCCCGGCGATCCTGGTGACGATCACGATCATGGCCACGATCTATTTCCTGGTCTGGCAGGATCCGTCGCGCGCGCCGGCGGCGAAGCCGGTGCCCTGGCGCGAGAAGTTCGCGCTGCTGTGGCAGGTCTCGCCGATGGTGGTGCTGTTCTCGATCGTCACAGGCACGATCTATCTCGGCGTCGCGACCCCGACGGAAGCCTCCGCCTTCGGCGCGTTCGGCGCCTTCCTGCTCGCGATCGTGAAGGGCAAGATCACGCCGTCCTCGCTGTACAGGACGCTGCTGCGGGCCTGCCACGGCACCTGCATGATCATCATGATCCTGGTCGGCGCCTCCATCTTCGGCTATTTCTTCACGCTCACCCATGTCACGCAGGATCTCGTCGCCTGGATTGGTAGCTTGCCGACCTCGCGCTGGATGATCATCACGCTCATCCTCTGCGGTTACATCGTGCTCGGTTCCTTCATGGACCAGATCGCGATCCTGGTGCTGACGGTGCCGATCGTGCTGCCGCTGATCAAGATGCTCGGCTTCGATCCGATCTGGTTCGGCGTCATCAAGATCGTCACCGCAGAGGTCGGCATGATCACCCCTCCGGTCGGGCTGAACTGCTTCATCGTTGCGCGCTATGCCAAGCGGCCGGTGGCGGAGGTGTTTCACGGCACCTTCCCGCACTTCATCGCGCACCTGATCGCGATCGCGATCCTGGTGGCGTTTCCGAGCATCATTCTCTGGCTACCCTCGCAGATGGGCCGCTAATCAAGCTTGAGCCGCCGCGGCTCCAACAAGGAGACAAAATCATGGATTTCGCGCTTACCGACCAGCAGGAATCGATCCGCGATGCCGTCGCAAAGATTTGCGAAGGCTTTGACGATGCCTACTGGCTGAACAAGGATCGCGAGGGCGGCTTCCCGCACGATTTTCACAAAGCACTCGCGGACGCCGGCTGGCTCGGCATCTGCGTGCCGGAAGCCTATGGCGGCTCCGGCCTCGGCATCACCGAGGCCGCGATCATGATGCGCACGATCGCGGAATCCGGCGCCGGCATGTCGGGCGCCTCCGCGGTGCACATCAACGTGTTCGGGCTCAACCCCGTCGTCGTGTTCGGCACCGAGGAGCAGCGCAAGCGCATGCTGCCGCCGATGGTCGAGGGTCGTGAAAAGGCCTGCTTTGCCGTCACCGAGCCCAACACCGGCCTCAACACCACGCAGTTGAAGACGCGCGCGGTCGCCAAGAACGACCGCTACATCGTCAACGGCCAGAAGGTGTGGATCTCGACCGCGCAGGTCGCGCACAAGATTCTCCTGCTCGCGCGCACCACGCCGCTGGAGGAGGTGCGTTCGCCGACGCACGGATTGAGCCTGTTCTACACGGACTTCGACCGCACGCGAATCAAGGTCCATGAGATCGAGAAGATGGGTCGCAAGATCGTCGATTCCAACGAGCTGTTCTTCGAGGATTTCGAGATCCCGATGGAGGACCGGATCGGCGAGGAGGGCCGCGGCTTTGAATATATCCTCGAAGGCATGAATCCAGAGCGCATCCTGATTGCCGCGGAAGCGGTGGGGCTCGGGAAGCTCGCGCTGTCGCGCGCGACCGAATATGCCAAGACGCGTGTCGTGTTCAACCGTCCGATCGGCAAGAACCAGGGCATCCAGCATCCGCTCGCCGTGAATTGGGTCGAGCTCGAGGCTGCCTGGCTGATGGTGATGTCGGCCGCCTGGCAGTACGACAAGGGCATGCCCTGCGGTGCGGCGGCCAACGCTGCAAAATATCTCGCGGGCGAAGCCGGCTTCCAGGCCTGCGAGCAGGCGGTGATGACCCATGGCGGCTTCGGCTATGCCAAGGAGTTCCACGTCGAGCGCTATTTGCGCGAGATCCTGATCCCTCGCATCGCCCCGGTCAGCCCGCAGCTGGCGCTGAGCTTCATCGCGGAGAAGGTGCTCGGACTCGCGAAATCATACTAGGCCGCCGCGCGAAAGCTTCTGGGCCGAACCGACATGAACCTCGCTCACCATCTGCTGCGTGCCGCCAAGGTCAATGCATCTGCGCCGTCGCTTCTCAAGGGCCTCGTGCCGGTCGCGGACTACGGCCGGCTTGCGGCCACGACTGCCTCCCTGGCCGCCGCGTTACGTCAACGCTTCAGCCTTGCGAGGGGCGATCGGGTCGCGTTGCTCATGAAGAACGTGCCCGACTATGTCGCTTGTCTCTATGCCTGCTGGCATGCCGGGCTGGTCGCGGTCCCCGTCAATGCCAAGCTGCATCCGCGCGAGGTCGCGTTCATTCTCGAGAATTCCGCTGCGGCCGTCGCGTTCGTGACGGAGGACATGGCCGGAGTTGCCTCGGACGCATTGGCGCTGAGCGCCACGAAGCCGCGTGTGGTGGAGATCGGCTCGGCCGAGTATCGCGGCCTGGAGAAGACCGAGGGCATCGGTGTCGCCGATGTCTCCGCCACGGACCCGGCCTGGATCTTCTACACCAGCGGCACCACGGGCCGGCCGAAGGGGGCTGTGCTCAGTCATCGCAATCTGCTTGCCATGGCGCTCAACTATCTCGCGGAGATCAATCCACTCGTGCCGGACGAAGCGCTGCTGCATGCTGCACCGATGTCGCACGGCTCCGGTCTCTATATGATCCCGCATGTGCTCGGGATGGGCGCGCAGATCATTCCGGAGAGCGGCCGCTTCGAGCCCGATGAGATCCTGGAGCTGACTGCCAGGCGGGGCGGCATTTCCTTCTTTGCGGCGCCGACCATGGTCCGGCGCCTGACCGTGGCGGCGGGAGCCGCAGGCACGCATGCGCCGGGGCTGAAGACCATCATTTATGGCGGCGGTCCGATGTATGTCGCCGACTGCAAGGCAGCGCTCGATGTGTTCGGGCCCAAGCTTGCCCAGATCTACGGCCAGGGCGAGACGCCGATGACCATCACGTTTCTGCCCAAGCAAATGCATGTCGATGATGGCCATCCGCGCTACGAGGAGCGCTTGGCTTCCGTCGGCTTTGCGCAGAGCGTCGTTGAGGTCCGAACCGTGGATGACGCAGGAGCTGACGTGGCGCCCGGCATGATCGGTGAGATCATCGTGCGCGGGGATACTGTGATGTCGGGCTACTGGCAGAATCCTGACGCGACGAGGATCACTTTGCGGGACGGCTGGCTCTATACCGGCGATATGGGCTCCTTCGATGCGGATGGTTTTCTGACCCTGAAGGACCGCTCCAAGGATGTCATTATTTCCGGAGGTACGAATATCTATCCGCGCGAGGTGGAGGAGGTCCTGCTTCGGCACGAAGCTGTCGCCGAAGTGTCGGTGATCGGCCAACCGCATCCGGAATGGGGCGAGGAAGTCGTGGCCGTCGTCGTTCCTGTCGCCGGTAGGATGGTTAAGCGCGAAGAGCTGGACCGGATGTGCGGCGAATGGATCGCCCGCTTCAAGCGGCCGAAGCACTATTTCGTCACGAGCGAATTACCAAAGAACAGCTACGGCAAGGTCGTGAAGACCCAGCTCCGTACTTTTCTGGGCGAGCGTTCGGGGCGACTGGCACCAATGGACTGAGCTGTCGCAGACGCCCATGCCCGACGACACGAGATCGATCGACTTTGGCGGCCTGATCCGGGAGGGGGATCTCGTGGTCTGTGGGCAAGCGACCGCGGAGCCGCGGACTCTCACCGAGGCACTGGTCGCGCAGGCGGACCGTTTGCCGCCGTACCGCATGCTCGTCGGCCCCGTATTCTCCGAGACCTTTTCTCTCGAAAGCATTTCGAAGATCTCGTTTCTGAGCTATGGCGTGATCGGCAATACGCGCAGGCTTGCCCGGGCCGGCAAGCTCGACGTGATCCCGAGCAGCTACAGCGCCTTCTGCGCCGATTTCGTTTGCGGAAGGCACCGCGCCGATGTGGTCCTTGTACAGCTCGCTCAATCCCGCGACGGGCGGCTCAGCGCGAGTCTGTCGAATGATTATGTGATCGACGCGGCGCGCAGCGCGCGTATGGTCATTGCGGAGATCAATCCGGCTGCGCCCTGGACGTACGGCGCCGAATGGCCCGAGGACGTGTCGATACACTTGCGCGTTGCCGCCCGCCGCCCGCCCGTTGAATTGCCGTCGACGCCGCTGGATGATGTTTCGCGGCGTATAGCCGCGCGCGCGGCAAGCCTGATCGCCGATGGCAGCACGCTGCAGTTCGGGGTCGGCAAGATTCCGGATGCGATCCTGTCCTGCCTGTCGCATGCCCGCAATCTCGGCATCCATTCCGGCCTCATCAACGATGCAGTGGTCGATCTGATCGAGCGCGGCGCCGTCACCAATGCAGGCAAGGGCCGCGATACCGGCATCACCATAACCAATCAGCTCATCGGCACGCAGCGCCTCTACCGCTTCGCGCATGAAAACAAGGTGATCGCCGTCCGGCCGGCGTCCTACACCCACAGTCAGGACGTGCTGTCGAAGATCAACCGGTTGGTCGCGATCAACTCGGCATTGCAGGTCGGGCTCGACGGCAGCGTCAACTCCGAGACGTTGAGCGGCGTTGCCGTCGGCGCAATTGGCGGTCAGCTCGACTTCGTGCGCGGCGCCAACGCTTCACCTGGAGGCCGCGCCATCATCGCGCTGCCTGCGACAGCGTCCGATGGCACGAGCCGCATCGTTGCGGTCGTAGAGACCGTGACGACGCCGCGCGCCGATGTCGATGCCGTCGTGACCGAATGGGGCGTGGCGGAACTGCGCGGCTTGAGCCTCACCGAGCGCGCGCACCGGATGATCGCGATCGCCGCGCCCGAGCACCGTGAAGCACTTTCGAGGAAGGTTGAGGGACGTTGATGAACGATGTTGCTGAAGTCGGCGGCGAGGCGGACCGCCACGGGCCGTTGCAAGGCTTGCGGATCGTCGAGCTCGCAGGCATCGGTCCGGCGCCGATGGCTGCGATGCTGCTTGCCGATCTTGGCGCCGACATCATCCGCATCGATCGCCTCGAGCCAAGCAGGCTCGGTATCGCCAAACCCAAGCAGTTCGATGTGCTGGCGCGGGGGCGCCCGTCTGTGGCGGTCGACCTCAAGCATCCCGACGGCCTTGCATGCGTGCGCGACATCGTGCGCTGCGCCGACGGCCTGATCGAGGGCTTTCGCCCGGGCGTGATGGAACGGCTTGGCCTCGGTCCCCAGGACTGCTTCGACGTCAACCCGCGGCTGGTCTACGGACGCGTGACCGGCTGGGGCCAGACCGGTCCGCTCGCGCAAGCCGCCGGTCATGATCTGAACTACATCGCGCTGACCGGCGCGCTGCATGCAATCGGGCGCGCCGGTCAGCCGCCGACACCGCCCTTGAATCTGGTCGGGGATTTCGGCGGCGGCGGGCTCTACCTCGCGTTCGGCGTGGTTTGTGCCCTGATCGAATGTCAGCACTCCGGTCGCGGCCAAGTGGTCGACGCGGCTATGGTCGACGGCGCGGCAACGCTGATGAGCTCGATCTACGGCATGTTCGGTGCCGGCCTGCACGGCCCGGAGCGTGGCACCAACCTGCTCGACTCCGGCGCCCCGCACTACGAGGTCTATCGGTGCGCGGACGGCGAATACATCAGCATCGCTCCGATCGAGACAAAGTTCAGGGGTGAACTGTTCAGGCGCCTTGGTCTGGCTGAGACGGAAATTCCTGATCTCGACGACGTTGCGGCCTGGCCGGACTCGAAGAGAGTCTTCGCTGACATCTTCGCCCAGCGAACGCAGGAGGAATGGTGCGCTGTGCTGGAGGGCGCCGACGTCTGCTTCGCTCCCGTGCTGTCGGCGCTGCAGGCGCCCCACCATTTGCACAACCGCGCGCGCGGGACCTTCGTCGAGATCGACGGCGTCGTGCAGCCGGCGCCGGGGCCGCGCTTTGGCCGTAGTGTTCCAGCGCGCCCGCGCAGCGCCCGAGAATGCACGATGGATGCGACGAAACTCCTGGAAGCATGGGGTGTCGATCGGGCGAGGACGGCGCAGCTTCGCTCTGCCGGAATCGTGAAATAGCCGGCTGCGCTTAAGACGAACTCAGTGTTTGCATTCCCTGTAGTTCACATATGTGAATAACAAAAGCAGAAAGTTGCTGGATCTGCAATGCACTCTGCCGTGCATTCATAGCTTATCGCTCTAATCTACCTGTGTCTTCTCATTCCTGGATGCCGGTTGGAAAAATGGCTTTGAATTATTTGTACATATTGACGAACTAAAATTGCACAGATATGTACATCTGCGATCGGGGCTCGGCGAACGCACCGCCGGAGCAAGTGTAAGAACCGTCACGGGGAGGAGTTGTGTCGAAGGCCCATAAGGTGCTGACCGTCCGCGTCCTCGCGTCCGCATTCCCTCGATCCTTTCAAAGCTTACCGACGGGTGACCGCCCAAGGCGGCGAGACTGGCCGAGCCTCTCGGAGCGAAGGGGTCGACCCGTGCGCGTGCTCGCCCCGGAGGCACGAAGGCGGCGGCGCAACAACAGGGGATAAGTGTCATGATTCCGACATCCCGCGGCGCGGCGTCGCTAGCCCGCTATGAGCACCTCTATATCGGTGGGCAATGGGTCGCCCCGCAGGATGGCGGACAGATCGAGAGCATCGATCCGTCGACGGGGAAGCCGTGGGCGCTCGTTGCCTACGGCGGCAAGCGCGATGTCGATCGCGCCGTCGCTGCGGCCCGCGAGGCCTTCAACGGTCCCTGGCGCAAGATGCCGGGTTGGGAGCGCGCTGCACTGCTGCGTCGCCTTGCGGAGATATATCAGCGCAGGGCGCCCGAGCTCGCAATCCTTGAAAGCCGCGATTCCGGCCGTGCGCTACGCGAGGCGCGTGCCGACGTCGGTGCGCATCACAACTGGTATTTCTGGTTCGCCTCGCTCTGCGACAAGATTTGGGGGCGGACCATTCCCATGGACGACAGTGTCCATGTGTTCACCTCGCGCGAGCCGCTCGGCGTTGTGGGCGCAATCACCCCCTGGAACGCGCCGTTGCTCACCACGACCTGGAAGCTTGGTCCCGCGCTGGCGAGCGGCTGCACCGTCGTACTCAAACCCGCGGAGCTGACGCCGGTCACGGCGCTCGAGCTCGGCAGGATCATCGAGGAGGCCGGCTTCCCGCCGGGCGTGGTCAATGTCGTTCCGGGCTACGGCAAGGACGGTGCCGGCGAGCATCTCGTCTCTCATCCCGGGGTCGACAAGATCGCCTTCACCGGTGAAGGCGACACCGCACGCGCCATTCTCAAGACCGGCGCGCATACATTGAAGCGCTTTTCCTTCGAACTCGGCGGCAAGGCGCCGCATATCCTGTTTGCCGATGCCGATATCGAGCAGGCGCTCAACGCCGCCACCAGTTCGGCGTGGGCGGTATGCGGGCAAAGCTGCGCGCTCGGATCGCGCGTGCTGGTCGAACGGCCGATCTACGATCGCGTGGTCGATGAATTCGCCCTCCGTGCTGCCTCGGTTCGCGTCGGCATGCCGCTCGACGAAGCCACGCACATGGGGCCGCAAGCCAGCGACGAGCAGCTGAAGAAGACGTTGTCCTATATCGAAATCGGCCGCGCCGAAGGCGCGGAGCTCGTTGCCGGCGGCAGGCGTATTGAGCATGGCGACATGGCGCAGGGCTATTTCGTGGAGCCGACAGTCTTCGCCGGTGCCCGCAACGACATGCGTCTTGCGCGCGAGGAGATTTTTGGTCCGGTGGCGACCATCATCCCGTTCGACGGCGAGGCGGAAGCAGTCGCCATCGCCAACGATACGAGCTATGGCCTGACTGCCGGATTGTGGTCGCGTGACGTCGGGCGCGCGCATCGCGTGGCCGCGCAGATCCGGGCCGGGATCGTCTGGGTCAACACCTACCGCTACATCCGCTGGAGTACGCCCTATGGCGGCTTCAAGAGCAGCGGCTGGGGCCGCGAGAACGGCATCGAGGCGCTCGACAACTATCTCGAGACGCGCACTACCGTGATCAGCACCACGGGCCAGTTTCCCAATCCTTATATCAATTGAACCGAACTTTCGGAGGAAACGTTATGCGTTTGGCCAACAAGCTCGCCGTCATCACTGCCGCCGCGTCCGGAATGGGGAAGGCCGGCGTCGAGCTGTTCGCGCGAGAGGGGGCGCGCGTTGCAGCCGTTGACGTCAACGCCGCGGCACTGGCGGCACTTGCCGCCGAGATGGCGGCCAAGGGCACGCCGATCGAGACCATCCAGGCGGACTTGTCGAGCGTCGATGGCGCGCGCGGCAGCGTGCATGCCGCCGCCGACAAGCTCGGCGGGATCGACATTCTGTGGGCTCATGCGGGAATTCCAGGGCCCGCCGGCATCGAGAATCTCGATCTGGATGCCTATCGTAAGGCGATGACGCTCAATGTCGACTCGGCGGTGTTCGCCGCCGGCGAGGTCGTCGGCCACATGCGCAGGCGCGGCGGCGGCTCGGTGATCTTCACCGCATCGGTCTCGGGAATCGTCGGCTCCCGGTTCAGCCCGGTCTATTCGGCCGCCAAGTTCGCCGTCGTCGGGCTCACCAAGTCGCTCGCCCAGACCTTCGCTCCCGACAAGGTGCGGGTCAACGTGGTTTGTCCGGGTGTCACGGACACCCCGATGCTTCTGGAATTCATGAGCCGCGATCGCGATCCGGTGAAGGCGGCGGCGTCGCAGGCAAAGTTTCTCGAGTCCGTACCGCTGCGCAGGCTGTGTCGGCCCGAAGAGATCGCGCATGCCGCGCTGTGGCTCGCCTCGGACGATGCGAGCTATGTGACCGGCATCGAGCTGCTGGTCGACGGCGGATTCACCTGCCAGTAGCGGTCAATTATACAGATCAAGTGAGAGGACAGACTATGAAGCGACTGATCTGGGGTTGTCTCTTGCCGCTCGTCGCGATGGCGATCGGCGCGGCGGGACCGGCTCATGCCGCGAGCGAATTGAAGATCGGCGTCTTGGTGCCGCTGACGGGGACGTCTGCTGCTGACGGCACTCGCCTGTTGAACGCGCACCAGCTGGCCGCCAAGCAGATCAATGACGCCGGCGGAATTGCCGGGCTGGGTGGCGCCAAGATCAATCTCGTCGTCGCCGACACGCAGTCCAAGCCGGAGGTCGCCCGCAGCGAGACCGAGCGGCTGATCTCGCGGGAGAAAGTCAGCGTGGTGCTCGGCGCCTGGGCCTCGGCAACCACGATTCCGTCAGTGCAGGTCGCCGAACGCTATCGGGTTCCCTTTGTCGTCACCTCCGCCGTGACCGATGCGATCACCGAGCAGAGCATGCAATTCGTCTTTCGGGTCAGCCCCAAGGGCTCCTGGGCGGCCAAGGATGTGGGTGCGTTCATCGGCGATCTTCGTCAGCACGGCGTTGCTCTCGACAAGGTCGCGATCGCCTATGAGGACGGCCCGTTCGGGCAAACCGTCTCTGCCGGATATCGCAAGGAATTGGCCGCGCAGAGTATCAAGCTCGTCGCCGACGAGAGCTTCCGGACCGGTTCGGCCGACGTGTCGACCCAGGTTGCCAAGATCAAGGCGAGCGGCGCAGATCTGGTCCTGATCGTCGCCTATATCGACGATGAGAGCGTGCTGGTCCGTTCGATGGCTGCGCAGCAATACCGTCCCTACATTCTCGGCTATGGCGGCGGCCACACCCATCCGACGCTGCTTGAGCTTGGCGACCTGGTCGAAGGTGCCTTCGGCGTCGTGGAGTGGATGCCGGATCTCAAGAACCCGGCCGCGAAGGCGTTCGCCGACGCGTACAAGGCGGCCTACGGGGCGCTCCCGCTCAGCAATTCGGCGCAAGCCTTTGCCGCGACGTGGGTTTCAGCGCTCGGCGCCGATGCGGCGCACAGTGCGGACCCGGTGGCGATCCGCGATGCCTTGCGTCAACTGAAGCTGAAGGATGGGCCGGCGACCCTGCTGCCGAACGATGCGTTGGCCTTCGATGAGAGCGGCCAGAACCACGTGAGCAATGTCATGTCCCAGGTGATCGACGGCAAGTTCGTCACCGTCTGGCCGACGAACTTTGCGGCGCAACCGTTCAAGCCACGCAAATGAGCGCCCTCGCGGAGGACGTCTTCTGGCCGGACGTCCTTCCTCTAGCTGGAATATCGGCATGACGATAGGAATCTTGTTGCAAGCCGTGATCAGCGGTCTGGCAAACGGATCGATCTATGCGCTGATTGCGGTCGGCCTCACGCTCGTGTTCGGCATCATGAGGATCATCAATTTCGCTCACGGCGAATTCCTAATGATCGCGATGTATGGCGGCTTCTTTGCGTGGTCGGCCTTCGGCATCGATCCGGTGCTCGCCGTCGTCATCGTGACTCCCGTCGTGATGTTGATCGGCGTCGGCCTCTACAAGGGGTTGATCAGGTTTGCGCTCAACGTGCCGGACATCAACCAGATGGCCGTGACGCTGGGCCTGTCGATGCTGCTGCAGCACATGGCGCTGATGATGTTCACCGGAAACAACAGGTTGATCACGCAACCGCGCAGCACGGCGAGCATCGCCATCGGGCCCGCGATCATCCAGGTGCCGCAACTGATTGCCTGCGTCGCGTCGCTTTCGCTGCTGGGCCTTCTCTATCTGGTTCTTCGCCGCAGCGATCTTGGGCTCGTCATGCGCGCAGTGTCTCAGTCGCGCGACGGTGCCGCGTTGTCGGGAATCGACATTTCCGCGGTCTACAAATGGGCGATGGCGATCGGTATCGGATCGCTCGGGGTCGCCGGGCCGCTGATGGCGGCGATCCTCTATGTCAATCCGATGGTGGGGGCGCTGTTCACCCTGAAGGCATTCGTGATCGTGATCGTCGGCGGTCTCGGCAGCTTCAGCGGAGTGCTGATCGGCTCGCTGCTGGTGGGTCTCGCGGAAAGCATTGCCGCCGCCTGGTTCTCGGCTGCAATCTCCGCTGCCGTCCCGTTTGCGATCCTGCTCCTGGTTCTGTTGATCCGGCCGGAAGGCCTGATGAGCGCAAGGATGCGCTGATGCGGGACTTTGCAGCTGTCGCAATCATCATCGCTGTCATCATTGTGGCGTTCGCCGCCGCCCTGACCGACGGCTACTACATGGATATCTTCATTCTGACCTGCTTTTACGGCACGCTGGCGGTCGCCTGGAATCTGATGGCGGGGTTGACCGGATTGATGTCGCTTGGCCATGCGCTGTTCGTTGGAATCGGCGCCTATAGCGTGGCCTGGGGATATACGGCCCATCAATGGTCGCCGCTCGTGACCTGGCCGATCGGGATCGGACTGTCGATCGCGGTCGCAATTGTGATTGGACTGCTGTGCTTTCGCTACGGGTTGAAGGGCTATTTCTTCGCGATCGCTACGCTCGCTTGCGGTGAGATCGCCTTCTTTGCGGTATCCGCGACGACGGCGCTCGGTCGTTCCGACGGAATCATTCTGCCGCTGGCGAAGAATCCGGAACTGCACTTGCAGTTCATCGCGAAGTGGCCCTATGGCCTCATGATCGGCAGCTTCCTGACCCTCACGCTGCTTGCCGGCCAATTCCTGATGCGGTCGCGGATCGGCTATTACTGGCGCTCGCTGCGCGACAATGAGGATGCCGCGGAGGCCCTCGGCGTCAATGCGATGGCGATGAAGGTGCTGTCGTTTGCCATCAGCGCCGGCGTCGCCAGCGTGTGCGGCGCGTTCTATGCGCATTATGTCGCCTTCGTCGATCCGCGATCGGTGCTCGGCGTCGACATCTCGGTGCAGCTATTGGTCTATGCCATCGTCGGCGGCATGGGCCTGCTCTGGGGGCCGCTGGTCGGCGCCGCCGTGCTGGTGCCGTTCGGCATGTTCCTGCGGAATTTCAGCTTTCTGCAGGGAAGCGAGGTCATCTTCTATGCCGTGCTGCTAATCGGGCTGGCGCTCGTTCTGCCGCAGGGGGTCAGCGGTTGGGTGGTCGGCCGCATCGGCAAAGCCAAGGCGGCTGCGGAGCTGCCGTCATGAACCAGCTCCTGCAGCTCGAAGGGGTCAGCAAGTCCTTTGGTGGGCTCCGTGCCCTGCACGATGTCGGATTTTCGGTGGAGGCCGGCGAGATCTTCGCCATCATCGGACCAAACGGCGCCGGCAAGACAACCCTGTTCAACTGTATTGCCGGTGCGCAGAAACCGACCTCCGGCAGCATCATTTTCCAGGAGAGGCGGATCGACGGACTTCGCCCGCATGAGATCTGCAGGTCGGGCCTGGTACGGACCTTCCAGATCGTCAAGCCCTTCCTCGGGATGACGGTGGCCGACAACGTTCGTGTCGCCGCCTATGTGCACGAACGCCGAAACGCCGGCGCGGATGCCGTCGCGCGCGCGATGCTGAAGCAGGTCGGGCTCGACGACTATGCCGATGTCGGCGCCGACGAGCTGAATATTGCGCAGCTGCGCCGGCTCGAGATCGCCCGCGCAATGGCGACGCGGCCGCGGATGGTGCTGCTGGACGAGATGCTCGCCGGATTGACCGCGACCGAGACGGAAGCGATCTGCGAGGAGCTTCGGGAGATCGCCCGGCAGGGTGTGGCGCTCGTCGTTGTCGAGCATTCCATCCCGGTCGTCAGCTCGTTGTGCTCGCGGGCCGTCGTCATCAATTTCGGCGAGGTCATGGCGCATGGGGCGACGCTCGATGTCATCCGTGATCCGCGCGTGCAGGAAGCTTATCTCGGCAAGGTCGAGGCGGTAGCCTGGTCATGAGCAATCTGATTGTTCGGGGCATCAGCGCCGGCTATGGCAAGGTGAATGTGGTTCGTGACGTTTCCCTCACAGTTCCCGAGGGGCGTCGCATCGCGTTGGTCGGCTCGAATGGTGCCGGCAAGAGCACAATCGTGCGTACAATCAACGGCCTTTTGGCACTGCGTGGTGGATCGGTTCAATGGGACGGGGTGCCGATCGAGAGTATGAGAGTCCATCAGCGCACCCGCGCCGGCATTGCAACTGTTCCGGAGGGACGCTTGCTTTTTCCGGACTGTACCGTGACCGAAAATCTCGTCGCGGCTTCGACCTGGGGACAGCCAAAGATCGAGCGACAGCGCAGCATCGAGGTCGTTTTTGATCTTTTCTCGCGCTTGCGGGAGCGATCGGCCCAACGCGTCGGTACTTTGTCGGGCGGTGAACAACAGATGGTCGCGATCGGTCGGGCGTTGATGACGCGCCCGCGCCTGTTGATGCTTGACGAGCCTTCGATTGGACTCGCGCCAAAGGTGGTCGGTGAAATATTCGAAGCGCTCGGCAGATTGACTGGCAGCGGATTGAGTCTTCTGCTTGTCGAGCAGAATGTCCAGCTCAGTCTACGTTCCGTGGATTGTGCCTATGTGTTGCGACGTGGCGAGCTTGTACTAGAAGGAAACGCAGCTGACCTTCTGGACCACCCCTTCGTACGCGAAGCCTATCTTGGGGGGTGACAAGGCCATCTGCGAGTTGGTAGTCATGCCAAGCCCGCGACCGCATAGCAAGGCTAGACCATCTTGCTGCAATCTGGTTTCACATCCCTGCACTGTCCGAGCTTTCGCATCACCGCGCCGGATGCGGCCGGCTTCGGATGTACGCAACGCAAACGGAACCAGGCTTTCACGCTCGATTTCTGGGTCGATCACATCGTTGGCGTGATGGACGGGCTCGAGGTCGAGAAAGCACATTTTGTTGGCAATTCCTTCGGCGGGGCGCTGACGCTCGCACTCGCCACACGCCATCCCGAGCGGGTTAACCGGATAGTGCTGATGGGATCGGCCGGTCTGGAATTCGAGCTTACGGAAGGGCTGGATGCCGTTTGGGGCTACGAGCCCGGCATTGAAAGCATGCACCGCCTGCTCACTGAGTTCTTTGTATATAATCGCGACCTGATCTCCGACGATCTGGTTCGCTCGCGCTACGAGGCGAGCATCAGGCCGGGATTTCACGAGTCGTTCTCGACATGTTTCCAGCACCGCGCCAGCTAGAGGTGTGGGGGGCGCTT
Organism: uncultured Bradyrhizobium sp.; assembly: GCF_947648125.1. GTDB lineage: Bacteria > Pseudomonadota > Alphaproteobacteria > Rhizobiales > Xanthobacteraceae > Bradyrhizobium. The sequence continues at coordinate 71,582 of NZ_CANSMR010000001.1, forward strand.
GGTGTTTTCGTGGTACAGATTTTCTCGACTTGAGAACGAAACAGCAGCGGCGGCTCTGCCAGAGCGGCCCCCAGTGGGGCCGCCACTGGGGGCGAGCCATCAGGCCGTCGCTGCTTCACGTGATTGTTCGGTTTGGCGGTCAAGCATCTGCCAGCCATTATCTTGCGCATGTTGAGCGGTCTTGAGGCAAGCAAGGCCCGGTACAGCATACGGACCGAAACAAGCAACTCGATCAAGCCGCCTTGAGTGGCCGCTACGCGGTCCTCACCGGCTTTCAATTACCCACAATTTCTGCCCCCAACGACGGCACCCAACCCGTGTCAGCAAGTCGCGACAATCCGCGCCACATAACCATATTGCTGGGTGGGGGATCATTGGCGCGTACCAGGTAGCCGCTTCCCCATACAAGTGCTCAGGAAACCGGATCCGTAGCCGGCAAGCAGCCAGCAGGCCGGATGCAAGCACACGCCGTGGGACGATAAGCGAAGCTGGGATTCGAACGAAGAGCGCCACAGAGAGTCCCCGCAGAGGTGGCTAGGGAGACTGTGCTTCATGTCGGGGCTCGTATCGCTTCGCTGTTACAGGGCCTTTCAAACAGATCGCGATCGGCGACTTTTAGAGTTTACGCGATGCATGGGCGTTGCGGCGATCGAGGGAAGACCGGTCTCTTTGTCACCCGCGTAGACGGTGCCTTCGATTCTGCTCCGTCAGCAGGATCCCGATGAATTCCTCCTCATCCGGCATGCACTCCATCATGACAGGCGACACTACTAAGCAGAAATAGTCCCAGAGCTCCCGCGAGTATTTTAGGTCGCGGCCAGAGTCGACCCAGACATCGAATACCGTCGGATACAACTCTTTCTCGGCTAGTTTCTTTATTCGATCGGACTCCGATTGGTTCTCGGCATAGATCCGAACGGGGGGCTGATACATGATTTCTATGCCTTCGTTTGGTGATAGTGGCGCAGATCCGGATCATGCGTCTGCCGCCAGTAGTCGACGAACCGCCAGGGCATCGCTGAGAATACCCGGCCGCTTTTGTTGCGGTAGTAGGTGGTCATGCCGGGATGGGTCCAGATCATTGCTTCATGCTCGGCATCGACCTTGCGGACGTAGTCGTCGAGCACATCCTGGCGGACGTCAATCGCCGCGACATTTTGTTCGATCATGTCGACGAGACAGGCGGAAATATAGCGGCTCTGGCATTCCGACTGGAAGATGACGCTGCCGCCATGTGCCGGGCCGGAGTTCGGACCGAGCATGCAGAAGAAGTTGGGAAAGTCAGGCACGGTGAGGCCGAGGAAGGCAGTCGGGTTGTCGTCCGCCCATGTGTCGCGGAGGTTCTTGCCGTCGCGCCCGGTGATGTTGAGCCGGGCCGCCATCTCGGTGACCTTGAAGCCGGTGGCGATGACGATGATGTCGGCGGCGCGCCGCTTGCCGTCCGCAGTCACGATGCCGTCGCGGCTGAGGTGATCGATCGGGTCGGTGACGAGTTCGACATTCGGCTTCGTGAGCGTCCTGAACCAGTTGTTGTCGAGCAGGATGCGCTTGCCGTAAGGAGGGTAGGTCGGCACGCATTTTGCGATCAGATCGGGGCGATCTTTCAATTCCCACAGGATGAAGTCCGTCAGTTCCTGGCGATGCCGGTCATTGCCCTTGTTGACGGAGCGTTCGGGATGCGGCCAGGCCGGGTCCTTGCGCAGGAACGGCAATAGGCCATCGCCATAGCGCCAGAACATGTTGAAGCGATACCACTGCACGTAGAACGGCAGATGCGCGAGCAGCCACCGCGCACCCTCGGTGATCGGGTCTGAATAGCCCTTGACGGGACGAGCCCATTGCGCGGTGCGCTGGTAGACGGTGACGGAAGCGACCCGGTCGGCGATCGTCGGAACGAGTTGCATCGCGGTCGCGCCCGTGCCGATCACGGCGACATGCTTGCCATTGAGCTCAATGTCTTCGGACCACAGTGCCGAATGCAGGATGTGTCCCTTGAAGTCTTCCTCGCCCCTAAAATGCGCGCGCGAGGGATCGTTGAGCTGGCCGATCGCGGAGACCAGGATGGTGGACTCGAAGATTTCCTCGCCGTCTCGGGTCCTGAGTGTCGAGATCCAGCGCCGCTTGCCTTCGTCCCACCGCGATGAGGTTAGCTCAGTGTTGACGCGCAGGTGCTTGCGGATGCCGTATTCGTCCGCAACCTTCTGGAGATAGGCGAGCAGTTCCTCGCGCTGGCAGAAATAGCGCGTCCAGGCATTCCGTGAGCCGAACGAATAAGAATAGGAATGGTTCGGCGTGTCGACGCCGCAGCCAGGGTAGCGGTTGATCCACCAGGTGCCGCCGAGCTCGGCGTTCTTCTCGACAATGGTGTAGGAGATGCCTAGCCGGCCAAGCGCCACGCCGAGCGCAATGGCGCAGACGCCGGCGCCGACGATCAGCACGTGCTGTTGGGCGAGCTTCTCCTCGGAGGGGCGATGGCGCCAGCGCGCCTCGCGCGGCACAAAGCCCATCTCCTCTCGCATCAGCGGCGCATATTCCGGCGCGACGTTCTCGCCAAGGCAGGCGCGCATCATCTTGAGGAGCAGCTCTTCGCCGGGATCGGTGATGACCGGCTGGGACGTGCCGTTGGCAAACAGCTTGACAACCGCCGCACGGATTTCATCCTGGATCTCTCTCGGCACGCCGGCCTCGGGATCGGGAATGAGGCGGATGTCGCGCTTGGGCAGATAGGGCGGCTCGAGCCAGCGCGTAGCGCCGGTCATGTGGACCAGCACCATCAACAGGCAGCGGATGTCGCCCTCGGCAATGGCGGAGGTGAGGTCGAGTTGGTCGCGTGGCAGTTCGATGTTCATGGTGTTATCTTGGCTAAGCAGCCGGCGGCTCAGGTAGTCCGCCATAGGCGTCCCAAGTCGAACCAGCGATGAAGCCGGCATCGACAGGGAGATTGATACCGGTGACGCCGCTCGCGAGCGGTGACAGCAGCCAAGCGATCGCCTGCGCCACCTCAATCGGTTCGACCAGCCGATTCATCGCGGCGTTGCGCGCGAGTCGGTCGGCATTCAATGCGCCCGAGGCGATACCGGCTTCCAGCGCCACGGTGCGGGTGAAGCCGGGGGACACCGCATTGACGCGCACGCCGACGCGGCCCCATTCGGCTGCGAGCGTCTGCGTGATCTGAATGACGCCGGCTTTCGCCGCGGTATAGGCGTGGATCGGGCCTGACGTCATTCCGGCGATGGAGGCGACATTGACGATGGCGCCATGCCGACGTTTCGTCATCTGCTCGCCGACGCTGCGGGCGACCAGGAATGTACCGCGCAGATCAATGTTTATCTCGCGGTCCCAGTTCTCTATCCGCACGTTTTCGACAGGGTGCATCTTGCCAAAAATGCCGGCAGCGTTCACGAGGCCCGTGATCGGGCCGTGCCGCGCCTCTATCTCGGCAATGCCGCTGACAACTACCGGCTCGCTCGCTACGTCGAACGGCGTGGGCCACAGGATCGCATCAGCTCCTTGAGGCTGTTCCGGCGCAATGTCGGTGACGACGACTCGGCTGCCTTGCTCGGCAAGCAGGGAGGCGGTTGCAGCCCCGATGCCGCGGCTCCCGCCTGTGACCAGGATGATGCCATCAGCGCTCATCGGCAAACTCGGATGCATTGAATAACCCGCGCGTCACCAGCTTGCGATAAGCCGAGACGACATGGTCGGGCACGGCGGTCACCCCGGCCGGGGCATAGGAATAGCGGCGGCTCAGATAGCTGCGCGCGCCCATGAAGATGTGCACGATGGCTTCGAACTCCTCGTCGCTGTAGTCGTCGATCACGCCCGCAAGGCGGGCGCGGCGCAGGATGCGGACATAGGCGGTCGAGATGTTGTCGAGGTGCTTCTGGTATCCGGCCGGGGCGAAGAACTCGGCCTCGTTGAGGATGCGCAGGAACTCCGGCACTTCGCGGATGAAATCGAAAAAAGCGGAAAAGCGCTCGATCTCCTGTTTGGCCGCCTCCGCGGAGACGGTGCGCGCGCGGATGAAGTGCACCATGTCGATGCCGATCTTGGGCAGGAGCTGGTCGAGCAGTTCCTGGCGGCTCTCGAAATGATTGTAGAAGGTGCCCTGCGCGACGCCGGCCTCCTCGGTAATGCGGGCAACGGATGCTTCCGCATAACCGTATTTGCCGACGATCTTGGTCGCGGCGTCGAAGATCTTCTGCTTCGTCCAGGCGCTGCGCTCGACTCGGCTGAGCTTTGCGACCTTGCGCGATGCGGCTTCGGACGTTTCCGTCATGCGTCGGCCTCCAGTTCCTTGCGCAGCACACGCTTGAGGATCTTGCCCGAGGGATTGCGCGGCAGGCTGTCACGGACGATGAGCTGCTTCGGCACCTTGAATCCGGCAAGCCGCGCGCGGCAATGCTTCTCCAGATCGGATTGTACAAGCGCCGAGCCCTCCACCAGCACCACGATCGCGACCGGTTTCTCGCCCCAGCGCGCGTCGGGCAGGCCGATGACGGCGACCTCGCGTACCTGCGGCAGCTCGTAGATCACCCGCTCGACTTCCGATGACGCGATGTTCTCGCCGCCGGAAATGATCATGTCCTTCTTGCGGTCGGTTAGATAAAGGAAACCGTCCTCGTCGAGATAGCCGATGTCGCCGCTGCGAAACCAATCGCCGAAAAAGGCGGCAGCTGTCTTGTCGGGGTCCTTCCAGTATCCGCGCGTGATCTTCGGTCCACGGAGGCAGATTTCGCCGTTCTCTCCTGGAGGAAGAGGGGTGCCGGCGTCGTCGCGGATCTCGATTTCGACATGGACAATCGGACGGCCGGTCGATCCGATCTTTTCGATCTCGCAACCCGCCTCCATAAAGGTATCTCCGCCACAAGTCTCGGTAAGGCCATAAGCATCGATATAGCGGGCATTGGTAAAGTACTGCGAAAAGCTTCGGATGCGCGCCTCGGGGGTGCGCTCGCCCCCGCCGATGGCCCAGCACAGACTTGAGACGTCGTAACGGTCGCGGGTCGGGCAGGCGAGCAGGGCGGTGGTCATGACCGGCGCGAGCCAGGCTGCGTTGAGCCTGTCGGCCTCGATCGCCGCGAGCGTCTGCTCGGCATCGAAGTTGCGTTGGATCGAGAGCATCCCGCCTTGCCAGAGGACCGCGATGCCCGGCAGGTCCAGTGCACCGACATGATAGAGGGGGCCGACGACCAAAAGGCGGGTATCGCGGTTCAATCCCAACACCACGGATTGATCGGCGGATTTCCAATACATGTTTTCATAGGACAGCATCACGCCTTTTGGTCGGTCAGTTGTACCGGAAGTGTACATGAGCCGCATCAAATCCGACGGACGGCGATAGCAGGCCGACGCCGGTTTACCCTTGGGCGCAAGGCGCGCCGCGTTGGCCTGCATGGCCTGATCGAGCAGAATAATAGGAGCGGGGCCGGCCGCCGTTGCAGCGAGCTCGTCGTCGGCGATGAGCAGCCGGGCGCCGGAGTTCTCGACAATGTAGGCAACCTCGTCGGCGGACAGTCGAAAATTGATTGGCAGAAAGACCGCGCCGATATGGCTGACCGCGAATGCGATGTCGAGAAAGGCGGCACTATTCTTCATCAGCACCGCGACCACGTCGCCCGGACCGATGCCGCGCGAAGCAAGCCATCCACCGACGATCCGGATGCGATCGAGGAAGGCGGCGTACGAAATCTCCTCGCCGCGGTATTTGAGTGCGCACCTCGCCGGGCTCTGGCGGGCGCGGAACGCAATAAAGCTCGATAAGCCGATCATGGCAGCATCCCGGACCGACGCGGCACAAGCGCGCATCGCCTCCAATGGAGAAATATGAATTACGAGTCGTAATTCATATTTCTCTTGACGTCATCCCCTAATCGCTGAAAAACTTGAACTAACGGGGACGGGCGATCCCCGGCTCGGGTCATTGGCGGAGATGGTTGGGAGGAAACGATGAAGGGTATGTCGAAGCGAGGCGTCAGTCGGCGGAGGGCGCTGACTTTTTTCGGGGCGGGCGTCGTATCGCTCGCAGCGCCTCACGTCGCCCGCGCGGAGGCGAAATCCGTCAAAATCGGCATGCCGACCATTCTGTCGGGTCGGGTCGCCCAACTCGGCACCTCCTCGCGCAACGCCGTGCTGATGGAAGTCGAGAAGGTCAACGCCGCCGGCGGATTGGCCGGCCGGCAGATCGAGATGGTGATTCGCGACTCGAAGGGGCAACCGCAGGAAGCTGCCCGCATCGCGCGCGAGCTCGTCAACATCGACGGTTGCGAGATACTGCTCGACGGCGAAGCCTCGTCGGGATCGTTCGCGGTGCACGAGGTGACACGCGATCTCGGCGTGCTCTGCATCCATACCTGCTCGGAGGCGTCGTCACTGACGGCCGATCCGAAGCAGCACATTCCCAATGCGTTCCGCTGCGTGCGTCAGGGCATTCATGACTCGATCGTCGGCGGAAGCTATGCAGCGTCAATCGCCAAGGCCAAAGGCCTCAATAAATGGGCAACCTGCTCGCCGGACTATGCGTATGGTCGAGACACTACGGCCGAGTTCGCACTTTACCTGAAGCGCTTTGCGCCCGACGTCGAGGTCATCAGCGAGTCCTGGCCGAAGCTGTTCCAGCCCGACTACACCGAAGCAGTGACAAAGATCCTCCATGCCAGGCCGCAAGCTCTTTATTCTTGCCTCTGGGGCGGCGATCTGACGTCCTACATCGATCAGGCCAACATCTACGCGCTGTTTGCCCAGATGGAGGTCTTCGCCGTCAACATGGCGGACTATACCGCGCTCACGGTGGTCAAGAACCTTCCGAAGGGCATTCACTCCGGCAACCGCTACATCAAGACATTCCCGAAGACGCCAGAGAATGCGGCGTGGGGCGATGCCTACCGGGCAAAGTACAACGAGTATCCTACCAACTGGTCGTGGCAGAACGCGACCGCGGTGATGCTGCTCGCCGAGGCCGTGAAGAAAGCCAATACCACCGACGGCCAGAAGGTTGCAGAGGCCCTAAAGGGGCTGACGATCAAATGCCCATTCGGCGCAGACGGAACCGTCACGATGCGTGCCGACGATCACACCCTGATCGGCTACGCGATCGGGTGGGGCACCACGATCCCGCAAGAGCCCTACGTGCCGGAGCTCAAGGCCGGCGACTGGAAGACCATTCTCGAACTCGAAGCCGAGTGGAAGAAGAGCAAGGGCTACACCTAACCGTAATCGTTGAAGGCGGCGCGGGCCGTCTTCGTTGATCGCCGAGTGGCTTTTCGCGTGCCTCATGTCGGCGCGCAAGCAAGGGAATGCTGCCTTGGACCTCTATGCACTCGCCGGCTGCCTCGGCAGCCCCGCTTGCCTGGTGACCCAAACCACCAGTGGACTCATCATTGGCATGCTGTTGTTTCTGGTCGCCGCCGGGTTGACGCTGATCTTCGGCGTCCTCAAGGTCGTGAATTTCAGTCACGGCGCCCTCTATATGTTCGGCGCCTATTTCGCGATGACGACCTATCAGCTCACGGGCAACTTCGCGCTCGCGACGCTGTGCGGGGCCGCCGGCACCGCCATTATCGGGCTGATCTTCGAACGCGTCTTCATGAGCCGCGTCTACGGCGCCAACGTGCTGATGCAGCTTCTGGTCTGCTACGCCTTCGTCCTGATCTTCGACGATGTCGTACGCCTGATCTGGGGTCCCGAGTTCAAGTCGATGGGGATGCCGGCAACCTTCCAGGTGGCCCCATTCTTTATTGCTGGGGGCGCGGTGCCGCCGTATTACCTTTTGCTGATCGGGGTGGCGCTCGCTGCCGCCGTCGTGCTCGGCTTCGGCCTGGCGCGTACCCGTATCGGCAAGGTGATCCGCGCAGCCGCGCATAATCCCGCCATGGTGTCCGCGCTCGGTATCAATACCGCGCTGATCAATGGCGCCGTGTTCGCGCTCGGCGGCCTGCTGGCGGGATTGGCAGGCGCGCTCGCAGCGCCGGTGCGGTCGTTGACACCAGGAATGGGATTCTCCGTTCTCATCGAATCCTTCATCGTCACCGTGATCGGCGGCATGGGCTCGATCCTCGGCGCGCTGATCGGCGCGCTGCTGCTCGGCCTGATCCGCTCGTTCGGTTCGCTTGGCTTCCCGCTGTTCACCGAAGGATTGATGTACCTGTTCATGGTGATCATGCTGGCGTCCCGGCCTACGGGCCTGTTCGGCAAAGAGGTCGCATGACCGAGCTGCAAGCCGATCGTCCCACGGGCACCCTGAGCGCACCGCGATTTCAGGCGGAAGCGAAGCGTTCGCGGTATCTCGACCTCTCGGTGGCGCTGGCCACTTTCGCGGTGCTGGCAATCCTGCCGTTCGTTTCGGGCAGCAAGGCGCTGCTTGACTTCGTAATCCGGTGCTCGGCTTACGGCCTGTTTACCACCTCGCTCAACCTGTTGATCGGCTACACCGGCATGATCTCGTTCGGGCATGGAATGTTCTTCGGCATCGGAGCATATAGTTTCGGGCTGATCATGCAGCGCGTCGGTGTGCCGATCCCGGTTGCTTTCGTGGCGACGCTTGCGATCACCGCCGTCATCGCGGCCGTCATCGGTGCGATCTGCGTGCGGCTGAAGGAGATCTATTTTGCCTTCGTCACGCTCGCCTTCCAGATGCTGATCCATTCGACGATCTTGTCCTGGGCCTCGTTCACCGGCGGCGACCAGGGCCTGCGCGGCGGCCTTCCACGCCCGCCGTTTCTGGGCATCGACCTGTCAAACCAGTTGCATCTCTACCTTGCGAGCTGCGCGCTCCTGGTGGTCGGCCTCCTGGCGATGCGGCAGATTGCGCAATCGCCGTTCGGCTATACGCTACGCATGATCCGCGACAACCCGGCGCGAGCGAGCTTCATCGGGGTCGAGGTCTGGCGCGCCAAGCTGACGATCTTCGTGCTGGCGGCCCTGTTTGCGTCGATGGGCGGAATGGTAATGGCGTTGTTCGTGTCGGGCGCCTATCCCGAATTCGCCTACTGGACGATTTCGGGTGAGGCGATCTTCATCAACATGCTCGGCGGCGTCACGACGTTCCTGGGGCCGATGGTCGGAACCGTGTTGCTATTGATCCTCAACGACACCGTGACCCGCTTGACCGAGTACTACGGCATCGTGCTTGGCATCGTGATTCTGTTCTTCGCCATCGGCCTGCGCAAAGGCCTGATGGATTTCGTGGTCGAGCGCATTGCCGCGCGAAACGACCGCGCGGGCAAGAGAGGGCGAACATGAGCCGGAGCGAAGCGAAACCAGGCCGTATTGCTGTGGTGACCGGAGGGGCGAGCGGCATCGGCGAGGCCTGCGCTCGGCAATTCGTCGCCGAAGGCTATGCCGCTGTTCTCGTCGATCGCGACGTCACCAAGGCACAAGCCGTCGCCGCGCGTATTGGCGGTCGTGCATATGCGGCCGACGTGGCGGATAGCCAGCAGACGGAGAAGTGCGCCGAATCTATTGAGCGTGATTGCGGGCCAGTCGATGTGCTGGTCAACAGCGCCGGCATCATCCAGGCGCCGGTTCGTCCGCACGAACTGCCGATCAGCGCGTGGGACGACGTGGTCCGCATCGACCAGCGCGGAACCTATGTCGCGAGTCTCGCCTTTGCCAGGCGCATGATCGAGCGCCAGCGTGGCAGCATCGTCAACATCGCATCGATCGCCGGAATGCGGTCGATGCCGCTGCACGCCTATGCGCCGGCGAAGGCTGCGGTGATCGCCATGACCGAATGCCTTGCCGCGGAATGGGGTCCGTCCGGCATCCGGGTCAACGCGGTCTCGCCGGGCTACACGCTGACGCCGGCGTTGAAGCTCGCGATCGACCGGGGTGAGCGCGACACGCGGGCGCTCACATCCAACGCGGCACTCGGACGATTGGTTGATCCCGACGAAATCGCGCGCGTGGTGGTCTTCCTGGCTTCCGACGCAGCATCCGCAATGACGGGCGTCAACGTCCCGGTGGATTGCGGCTGGCTTGCAGGCACGTCGTGGAGCACCTATGGCGGGCTGAGGGGAGCTGCGGTCTGAGCCATGCTTTCGATCCAGCATCTCACGAAATCGTTCGGCGGGCTGAAAGCGACCGACGATGTCTCGTTGGACTTTCCCGGCGGCTCGCTGACCGCCGTGATCGGTCCGAACGGTGCGGGGAAGAGCACCTTCTTCAACCTGATCAGCGGTGCCTTGACGCCCGATGGCGGAAAGATTCTGCTTGATGGTGCCGATCTCGCCGGGCGCTCGCCGCCCGAAATCATGCGCCGGGGCATCGGCCGCGCGTTCCAGGTCGCCAGTATCTTCCCGACGCTGACGGTGCAGGAGACCATGCTGGCGGCCGTGTGCGCCGATCAGCGCCGCAACAGCATCCTGCATCGGCGCTTTCCGCTGGTGGAGACCCGCGACCGCGCCGAGCATGCCATGGAGATGCTTGGGCTCGCCAGCAAGCGGCACCGCGTCGCGGCGACGCTGTCGCATGGCGACCAGAAATTGCTCGATATCGCCCTGGCGCTGGTGCTCGATCCGAAGGTACTGCTGCTCGACGAGCCTACGGCCGGGATGGGCCCCGAAGAGCGCTGGCGCATGATCGAGAAGGTGCACGAGCTCTGGGAAAAACAGAAGATCACCGTTGTGTTCATCGAGCACGACATGGACATCGTGTTCAAGATCGCGCCTTCGATCGTCGTCCTATGCTACGGCCGCATCCTTGCAACTGGAACGCCGGACGCAATCCGCAGCGATAACGCGGTCATCGATGCCTACCTCGGCACCGAAGAGGGCGGTGCGGCATGAGTGAGCAACCGACCATCGAGGCCAGCGACCTCGACGTCTATTATGGGACCAGCCAGATCCTGTTCGGCGTCGGCCTTTCGGTACAGAAGGGCGACACGATGGCGCTACTCGGCCGCAATGGCGCCGGCAAATCGACCACCATGAAAGCGATCATGGGCCTCGCGCCACCGCGGCGCGGCTCGGTCAGCATGCGCGGCAGGGTGATATCGGGACTGAAGCCCCACCACATCGCGCGTGCCGGGTTGGGCTTCGTGCCTGAAGACCGTCAGGTCTTTCCGGAGCACACGGTCGAGGACAATCTCCTCATCGGCCGGAAGAAGGGGCCGGACGGCGAGGACGAATGGTCGCTCAAGCGCATTTATGAGGTTTTCCCGCTGCTGGAGCCGCTGCGGTATCGCATCGCCGGGAGGCTGTCGGGCGGCGAGCAGCAGATGCTCGCGATGGCCCGCACGCTGATGGGCAATCCGGCGCTGTTGCTGCTGGACGAGCCGAGCGAAGGGCTTGCGCCGATCATCGTGCAGCGGATCGCCGAATTGCTGCAGCAGCTCAGGAGCATCGGGGTAACGATCCTGATCGCCGAGCAGAACATGCATTTTTGCCTTGGCCTCGCCAACCGTGCGACGGTGATCGACAAGGGTCAGATTGTCTACAGCGCTTCGATCGAGGAGTTGAAGCGCAATGACGAGGTTCGCCAGCGCTACCTGGCGCTGTGATCGATCGGGGGGACGAACGAGATGCCGACGCTCAGCCAACAGATTGCGGACTTCACCTCCCAGCTTTCGCTCACCAATCTGCCTCCGGAGGTCAACGAGAAGGCACGAACCTGCGTTCTCAATGCCTTCGGCATGGGATTGAACGGCCTGGACACGCCGTATGCTCGGGTGGCGCGCGAAGCTGTGCTCGCAACCGATGGACAGCTGCACGACGGGGCGACGCTGTTCGGCGATGGGCGGCGCACGACGATCGGCGGCGCCTGCATCGCCAATTCGGCGCTGTTCCACGGGCGCGCGCAGGAGGACACCTGCGGCGCCGCGCATTTCGGCACGGTGCTCATTCCGATGCTCGCCGCGATGATCGAGGTGCAGGGCTATCCGCTCGATCGGCTGATCCCGGCGCTCGTCGCCGGCTACGAGGCGGGCGGCCTGCTGGAGAATGCCTTTGCGGGCAGGACGACTCCGCAGGGCTTCCGATCGACGGCTACTTACGGCGCCATCGCCGCTGCGGCGGCCGCTGCGCGGCTGATGGCGCTCGATGCCGCAACCACCGCGGCGGCGATCTCCAATGCGGCTTCCTTCAGCGGCGGCGTATTGCAGTCTTTCGCCGACGGCACCGACGAATGGCGCTATCAGCCCGGCATGGTTGCACGCAACGGACACGCCGCGGCTGCGCTCGCCCGCGCCGGTTCGGTCTCCGCGCCGCTCGCGCTGGAAGGCAAGGTGGGATTCGCCAGGAGCTTTGCCGGCACCGCGGCGCCGGAAGACCTGGCCGCATCCCTGGGCCGCGATTGGGCGACGTTGCGGGTCACCTTCAAGCCGTACCCGGTCTGCGCCTTCAACCAGACGCCGGTGACCGCGGCGCTGCATCTGCGCAAGCAGCTCGGCACGACCGTACCTAGCGCCGTGCGGGTGCGCATGAACCCCTATGAGACGGGCTACGCGGGAATGGATGCGGTCGGTCCGTTCAACTCGATTTCCGGCACGCTGATGAGCATTCCCTTCTGCATCGCGACCACGCTCGTTCATGGCGTGCCCGACATGGCGCGCATGACCACCTATGACGATCCCAAGGTTGCGGATCTGATCCGGCGGACCACGCTGGTCAGCGATCCCGCGGTCCCCACGCTCTGCGCAGTGATCGAGGCAGAGACGGCTTCCGGCACCGTGGTTCGGGAGCAGCGCATGACTCCTGCGGACTACTCTTTCAGCCGCGATGCCGTCTCGGAAATGCTGCGGCGGATCGGTCGCGAGCAGAAGGTGGCGCCGGCCGCATTCGATCGCATCGAACGCTTCGTCGACCGGCTGCCCGACGGTGCCATTGCCGACGCCGTCGGAGCTTTCGCTTTGGTGCAGTGAGCGGCTGCGCCTGCGATCAGTTGCAGGGCAGGCCCATCTCGCGGGCAATCGCGCGGAGCTGGATCTCCCAGCTTCCGACCGTGACGGGTGCGACCATGGCGTCGAGCGCCAGGCGCATCGCCGGCAGTTCCTCGGTCAGTCCCCAGCCGCCGCCGATATGCAGCGCCGTCTGCGTCACGCGCACCACGGCCTGGGTCGCCAGCAGTTTCGCGGTAGAGACATCGAGGATCACGTCCTTCAGCGGAACGTCGGAATCGTAGCGTTCGGCGGCGTGATAGGTCAGGTGACGCGTCGCCTCGACATCGACATGGGCCTGCGCCAGCGAGAAGGCGATCGACTGGTTGGCGCCGATCGGTCGGCCGAACTGCTGCCTTGTCGTCGCGTAGTCCCGCGCCCAGTTCAGCGCGGCCTGCATGTGGCCGAGCCAGCGCGCGGCGACCATGATGCGCTCGCGGTTGAATCCGGTCATGATCTCCTTGAAGCCGGCATCGAGCCGGCGCCGCTCGGGCACGCGCACATTGTCGAACTGCACCCGGTAGGTCGGCGCCGGACGGTTCACATAGGTCTCGATCTGGCTGCAGGTCACGCCCGGACTGCGGCGATCGATGGCGAAGAACTGCATGCCGTGGCGGCCGCGGCTGGTGTCGGTCTGCGCCAGCGTCACCAGCACTTCGCTGTCGCCTCCCAGCGTGATGAAGGACTTCAGCCCGTCGACGATCCAGTCGTCGCCGTCCCGCCGCGCCCTCGTCTTGACGTTCTGGACGTCGTTGCCGGCTTCCGGCTCGGTCACGGTGATCGCCACCAGGCAGTTGCCGGCGATGACCTCGCGCGCGATGTTCCGCTGCTCGGGAGAGCCGTAGTCGTAGAGGATCGAGCCCGCGACATTCTGCACCAGCACGGACACGGCGAGGTTGGGATTGACCTTCGACATTTCCTCCATGGCGATGGCCTCTTCGTAGGCTCCGAGGTCGGACCCGCCGATGTCTTCCGGTGCGGTGATGCCGATCAGTCCGGCGCGCGCGCAGGCCGCATAGAAGTCCCGCGGAAATATCTTGTCCCGGTCGGCCGCGCGCCAGCGCGGTCCGATCTCGGCTGCGGCAAAGCGCGCGCACATGTCGCGAAACTGCGCCCGGTCGACGGTCTTCAGCGGACAGCGTGTTTTCTTCTGGTTCATCGTTCGATCCTGATTGTCGGTGAAGGGGCTTTCGCCGCTCCGTAGCGAGCGAGGATGTTGACACGGGGCGGAGCCATCGCCTATCAATATTTTCAGAAGAGAACATAATTCTCGATAGAGAATTTATCGAACAGCTCCGCGGGCGCGACGGAACGCAAGTCGCAGGCGGAGAGCCCGCAGGGAAGGAAAGGCCCGATGGACTTCGAGTTTTCGCCTCAGCAGCAGCAGGTGCGGGACACCATCGTGCGCTTCGTCGCGCAGGACATGGCGCCGCTCGTGTCCGAGGCCGAGGAGAGCGAGGTATTTCCGCGCGAGCTGTTCCGCAAATGGGGCGAGCTCGGTCTGCTCGGCGTGCGCTATTCGGAAGCGGATGGCGGCTCCGGCTTCGACAAGGTCAGCGACTGCATCGTTCGTGAGGAGATGAGCCGGGTTTGCCAGGCTTTTGCATCGTCATGGTCCGCGCATACGCATCTCGCGCTGTGGCCGATCTGGCGCGCGGGAACGGAGGCGCAGAAGGCGCGCTTCTTCAAGCCTGGGCTTGCAGGCGAGAAGATCGGCGGCTTCGGCCTGTCGGAGCCCGACGGCGGCTCGGATGTGCGCAGCATGAAGACGCGCGCCGAGAAGGTCGAGGGCGGCTGGCGCCTCAACGGCTCGAAACTGTACATCACCAACGCGCCGCTGGCTGACTTCCTGACGGTTGCGGCGCGCACCAAGGCCGAGCACACGGCGGATGCCATCAGCCTGTTCCTGGTCGAACTGCCCAATCCCGGGTTTTCGATCAGCAAGCTCAGGAAGGAAGGCATCCGTTCGTCGGAGACCGGCCTGATCCACATCGAGAATGCCTTCGTCCCCGATGATTGCCTGCTCGGCGGCGAGGTCGGCACCTACGGCATCGTGCTGGAGTCGCTCTCGGAGAACCGTATCGGGGTGTCCGCCAATTGCATCGGCATGGCGCGCGGCGCGTTCGATGCCGCGCTCGACTTCGCCAGGACCAGAATAGTCAGAGGCAAGCCGATCATCGAATACCAGGCGATCGCGCACAAGCTCGCCGACATGGCCGCGGATATCGAGGCGGCCAAATGGTTCGTCTACTACGGCGCCTGGCGGGTGGATCAGGGAACCATCGACGGTGCGACCGCCGCAAAGGTGAAGCTCGTCGCATCCGAGATGGCGGTCCGCGTCACGGAGGCCGCGATCCGGATTCTCGGCGGCGCCGGCATCATGTGTGAATATCCGGTCGGCCGTTTCCATCGCGACGCCCTGGTCTATGTGATCGGCGAGGGGACGTCCGAGATCCAGCGCAACATCATCTCGCGCGAATTGAGGGCGGCACGATGACGTACAAGGCCATTCGCTTCGGCATCGAGGACGAGATCGCGCGGCTGGTCCTGAACCGGCCGGAGCAGCGCAACGCGCTCGACCTGGACATGCGCGACGATATCGAGCGTGCCGTGCGCGAGCTGCGCACCAGGGGCGGTGCCAAGGCGCTGGTCATCACCGGCGCGGGAGGCGCGTTCTGTGCCGGCGGCGATCTGCGTGCGCTGTCGGAGGGGCGCCGCCCGACGACGGCCAATCGCGAGCGCATCCGTCGGCTGCATGTCTGGTTCAGCGAATTGCTCGACCTGGAGATGCCGGTCATTGCGGTGGTCGATGGGCCGGCGTTCGGCGCGGGCTTCAATCTGGCGCTGGCGGCCGATTTCATCCTGGCGACGCCGCGGGCGCAGATGTGTGCCGTGTTCGTCCGGATCGGCCTCGTGCCGGATCTCGGCGGTCTGCAGCTCCTGCCGCGCATCGTCGGCCTGCAGCGCGCCAAGGAGATCATTTTTTCGGGCCGCGTGGTCGGCGTCGAGGAAGCGCTGAGCCTCGGCATCGTTCATCAGATCGTGCCGCAGGATGACCCGCTGGCGACCGGCGTCGCCTTCGCGCAGCGCTTCAGGAACGCGCCGACCGACGCCATCGGCATGGCCAAGACCATCCTGAACCAGTCCTTCAACCTCGACCGCCACGCGCTGGCGGAGATGGAGTCCTACGCGCAGGCGGTCGCGCTCGAGACGCCGTATCACCAGGCGGCGGTCGCCGACTTCCTGTCCAAGAAGCCGCTCGGATTCGTCTGGGAACGGTTCGGCGATAACGCGAAAGAGAAGTGATCATGGCATCGAAGGCAGTCATCACGGGCGCAGCCGACACTGCGGTCGGCAAGCTCGAAGGCTCGACGTCGCTCGGGCTGCAGGCGGAGGCGGCCGCCGCGGCCGTGGCCGATGCCGGCCTGTCCCTCGGCGACATCGACGGCGTGCTGTGCGGCTATTCGTTCACGGAGCCGCACCTGATGCTGTCGTCGGTCGTGAGCGAGTTCTTAGGCATCATGCCGTCCTATTCGATCGCGGTGCAGGCAGGCGGCGCCACGGCTTGCGCCCAGGTCATGCAGGCGGCGGCGCTGGTCGAGGCGGGAATTTGCCGGCATGTCCTCGCCGTCTGCGGCGACAATCGCCTGACCGGTATGTCGCGCGACAAGGCCGTCGCCGCGCTGTCCGAGGTGGGGCATGCGCAGTTCGAGCGGCCTTACGGCATCAGCGTGCCCTCCGCCTATGCGCTGGTGGCGCAGCGCTACATGTACGACTATGGCGTGACGCTCGAGCACCTTGCCGGCGTCGCGGTCGCGCATCGCAAGCACGCCATGCGCAATCCGAAGGCGCAGATGCGCCAGCCGATCACGCTGGAGGACGTCGCCAAGTCGAAGCCGATCTCGACGCCGCTGCGGCTGCTCGACTGCTGCCTGATCTCCGACGGCGGCGCCGCGGTCGTCGTCAGCGCGGCGGACGCCGCAAAGGACACGCGCAAGCGGGGCATCGACATTCTCGGCACCGGTCAGATGAATACCCATGAGCACATCGTGGCCTCGCCCTCGCTCACCGATTTCGGCTGCAAGCAGTCGTCGGCGCAGGCGTTCGGACGCGCCGGCGTCAAGCCTGCGGATATCGATGTCGCCGAGATCTACGACAGCTTCACCATCACCCTGCTTGCGGAGCTGGAGTCGATCGGCTTCTTCGCGCGCGGCGAGGCGGGGCCTGCGATCCTGTCCGGTGCGCTCGACCTCGACGGCCGTCTGCCGTGCAACACCCATGGCGGGCTGCTCTCCTATGCGCATTCGGGCGCGGCCGGCGGCATGTTCCATGTCGTCGAAGCGGTTCGGCAGTTGCGCGGCGAGGCCGACGGGCGGCAGGTCGCCGATCCCGAACTGGCCTTCGTCCATGGCGACGGCGGCATCCTTTCCGCCCATTGCTCGCTGGTGCTCGGAAGGAACTGATCGATGTCGAAGCCGCTTCCACAACCCAATGCCGTCACGCAGCGCTTCTGGTCGGGCTGCAGGGATGGACATTTCGAATTCCAGAGCTGCGGCAAGTGCGGCCACCATCAGTTTCCGCCGCGGCTCACATGCACCGCATGTCACGCCGCGGAGCTGGACTGGCGCCGGTCCAGCCGGCGAGGGGCCGTCTATTCCTTCACGGTCGTGCACCGGGCACCGCTCGACTCGTTCAAGGCCGATGTGCCGTACGTCATCGCCATCGTCGCGTTGGAAGAGGGCGTGCGCGCGATGATGAACGTCCGCGGGACTGACCCCGCGAGCGTCTCGATCGGGATGCCGGTCGAGATCTTCTTCGAACCCACGGACGGAGGCGAGTATCCGCTGCCCCAGGCGAGGCGGAGGGGCTGACGGATGTTTCTGTTCGAGACCTTCGAGCCGGGCAAGACGATCGGCAGCAGGACGCTGACGTTGAGCGCCGAGCTTCTGCAGCGATGGCTGACGCTGTTTCCGGACGACCACGATGGCGAGCGCATGCCTCCCGGCATGACCGCGGCGGTCTATAGCCGCGCCTATTCCGACATCCTCCAGCCGCGGCCGCCCGGCAACGTGCACGGTCAGCAGCTTTTCACGATCGCGAAGCTGCCCGTGGTCGGCGATACCCTGGTCACGGAGCTGCGTTGTGAGGGCAAGGAATTGAAGGGCGAGCGCCGCTGGGTCCGGTTCGCTTCCGAGACCCGACGGCAGGACGGCACGCTGATGTTCTCCGGGCTGATGACCACGCTATGGGCGAAGTGATCATGTCCGGTTTCGATCGCACCGAGCTCGTCAGGGTCAGCAAGACCATCGATCGTCCAGCCATTCGGCTTTACGCAGAGATCACCGACGATTTCAACCCGATCCATGTCGATCCGGATTTTGCGGCGACGACGCCGATGCGGGGCATCATCGCGCACGGGATGTTGTCGCTCAATCTGATCTGGCAGTCGCTGCGGGCGACCTATGGTCCGGGCGCGGCGCAAGGCGCCCGGCTCGAGGTGCGCTTCGTTCGCCCGGTGCGGGAGAACGATACCGTCTCGGCCGGCGGCCGGATCAAGGATGCCGGCGGCAGGCTCTACGACGTCGTGGTCGAAAATCAGAACGGCGAACCGGTGATCACCGGAACGCTCACATTGGGAGCCTGAGGCGCTGACCTGTTCATTGAAGGGGACAGCAAGTCCCCGTGAACGTTGTTGGGAGGAATGAAATGATGATCGATGCATCGCGGCTGACGAAGGTCTGTGCCCTGGCGGTCCTGACCGGTTTCATGTCGATTGCGCCAGGCTTCGCCAAGGACGTGAAGATCGGGGTGCTGATGCCTCGCACGGGACGCTACGCCGAAAGCGGTCTGAGCGTTATGCGCGGCATCGAGATGGTGGTGAAGGACGCCAATGCCGCCGGCGGCATCAAGAGCCTGGGCGGCGGCAAGATCGACCTCGTCGTCGCCGACAACGGCTCCGATCCGACCAAGACCTCGCTCGAGGCGCGCCGGCTGATGTCGGAAGAAAAGGTGTCCTTCGTCCTGGGGCCCTATTCGACGCCCGAGGCGCAGGCCTTCATGCCGGTGGCGGACCGCTACCAGGTCGGCGGCGTCGGGCTGCAGACCACGCTGATCCCGACCACGCCGTATTTTTCGACCATTTCGATCAGCGCGGAAGGCTTCGGCAAGGCCTACGCCGACATGGTGCAGTGGCTGACATCGAAGGGCGCGAAGATCGGCACTGTCGCCATCACCTATGCCAACAACGACTACGGTCAGGTCGTGTCCAAGACGGCCGCCGCGGCGCTGACCGCGCAGGGCGTCAAGGTTCTGGAATCTATCCCTGTCGAGCCGTCCGTCAAGGACATGACGCCGATCGTGCTGCGGGTGAAGAGCCTGGCCCCGGACGCGGTGATCTCCGTGGTCTACTTCCAGGACGGCATGCTCCTGCACAAGGCCCGCTTCAACCTCGGCTATGCCGATCCGACCTGGCTCGGCGGCTCTGCCGGCTTCAGCGATGACAAGCTGTGGGAGACGCTGGGAGCCGAGGTCGCCGAGAAGACGCTCACGGATTCCTTCGGGCTCGCCTTCTATTCCGAGGACGGCAAGCTGCCGGGCCTGAAGGACGCGCTGGAGAAGGGCAAGGCGGCCTATCCCGACAAGACGCTCGACCAGAGCTTCATGTTCGGCGTCCAGGCCGCTCGCATGATGGTGCGGGCGCTCGAGGATGCCGGCAGCGACGATCCAGTCAAGGTCAACGCCGCCTTTCGCGGACTGAAGTTCAAGGCCGGCGATCCGGCGATCGTGCTTCCGATCATCCCCGGCGACATGCGCTACAACGAGGACGGCACGTTGGCGGGAACGAGCCCGATCTTCATCCAGTGGAAGGGCGGCAGGAAATACATCGTCTATCCGGAGTCGGTCGCGTCCACCACGGCGGTGATGCATGGCCGCAAGTAGGACGATGGATCGCAGGCTCGAGGGCCGCAGCACGTCGCGAAGGCTGGCTGCTTCATGAGCGAGATCGCCGCTTCATCGGATGGCGGTGGAGAGATCATGCTCTCCGCCCGCGATGTCTCCGTCCAGTTCGGCGGCCTCAGGGCCGTCGACAAGGTCTCGCTTGATGTGATGCGCGGCGAGATCGTCGGCCTGATCGGGCCCAACGGTGCCGGGAAGACGACCTTCTTTCAGGCGGTCTCCGGCTTCGTCAAGACCACGAGCGGCGAAGTGCGGTTTTGCGGCGAGCGGATCGACGGGGTGGCGCCGGAGCGGATCTGCCGCCTTGGGCTGACACGCACCTTCCAGATCGTGGAAGTCTTTCCAAGTCTCACGGTGCGCGAGACGCTGACGGCGGCGGCGCTGGTTCGGCTGCCGCTCGCCGAAGCGCGGAGGATCGCGGTCTCGACGGCTGAGCTCGTGCGTCTCGGCGGCAAGCTCGATCTGACCTGTCGCCAACTGACATTGCCTGACCAGAAGGCGCTCGAGATCGGCAAGGCCATGGCGACCCAGCCGCGGATGATCCTGCTGGACGAGGTGATGGCGGGCTTGCGTCCGTCGGAGACGGACGAAGTGGTGCGGCTGATCCGCGATCTGCGCGACCGCGGCATCACCTTCCTGGTCGTCGAGCACAACATGGACGTGATCATGGGCTTGAGCGACCGGATCGCGGTGATGGGCACCGGCCGCAAGATCGTCGAGGGGCGCCCCGACGACGTGGTGCGCGATCCCAAGGTGATCGAAATCTATCTTGGCGCGGAGTTTGAGCTTGCTTGAGGTTTCGGGCCTCGTCTCGGGCTATGGCCGGATCAGCATCCTGCGCGACGTCGAGCTGCGCGTCGAGCCGGGCGAGCTCGTCGCGCTGGTCGGCGTCAACGGCGCCGGCAAGACGACGTTGATGAAGACCATTGCGGGTCTCGTTCCCGCGAGCGCCGGACGGATCACATTCGAGGGATCCGACCTGACCGGACGAGGCGCGGAGCGTGCCGTGGACGCCGGCATCGTGCTGGTGCCGGAGGGGCGGATGGTGTTCCCACGTATGACGGTGTGGGAGAACCTGATGCTGGGCGGCGTTCACCCACGACCGCGACCGCATCGCGAGGCCATGCTGAAGCGGGTCTTCGATCTGTTTCCGCGGCTTGCCGAACGGCGCGACCAGAAGGCGGCGACCATGTCGGGCGGCGAACAGCAGATGCTCGCGATCGGCCGCGGCCTGATGGCGCAGCCGAGGCTTCTCATTCTCGACGAGCCGTCGCTCGGGCTGTCGCCATTGATGGTGCAGGAGACCTACGGCGCGCTGCGCCGGCTCAATGCGGAGGGGCTCACCATCCTGCTCGCCGAGCAGAACGTGAAGCTGTCGCTGGCGGTGTCGGGCCGCGGCTATGTGATGGAAAACGGCAGGATCGTGCTGACGGGCGCGTCGGGCGAGCTCGCCCACGATCCAGCCACGCGGAAAGCCTATCTCGGGCGGTTGTGAGGATCGGATGTCGGGCGAGGTGCTGCTGCAGGCGACGGTGCAGGGATTGCAGATGGGGGCGATCTACGCGCTGATCGCGTTGTCGATGACCCTGATATTCAGCGTGGGCGGGCTGCTGAACTTCGCCCATGGCGACTTCATGGCGCTCGCGATGTACGGCGCGATGGCACTCTACCAGGCCTTCAGGATGGACGCCTATGCCGCCGCCCCGCTGATGTTCTTCCTCTTCCTCCTGCTGGGCTTCGTGCTGTTCCGGCACCTGGTGCAGCCGGTGCTTGCGGCCGGCGTGCTCGCCGGCGCGCAGCTCACCCTTGGTCTGGTCTTCATCCAGGAGAACCTGCTGCTTCTGCTGTTCGGCGGCGACTACATCAATGTCCCGACCGTGCTGTCGAACCGGAATCTGGGCGTTCCGCCGCTCGTCATGCCATGGCCGCTGCTGGTCGGCTCGGTGCTCGCCGCGGTATTGACTGCGGTGCTCTATGTCGTGCTGATGCGGACGGATTTCGGCCGCCAGGTGCGCGCCATCACGCAGAACCGCGATGCCGCGGCGCTAATGGGCATCCGCGTCGGACGAATCCAGGCGCTCGCCTTCGGCATCGGCATCGGCCTGCTCGGGCTGACCGGGCCGATGATCGTCGCACAATTCACGCTGACGCCGGCCATGGGCCTCGACTTCACGCTGATCGCACTGATCGTCATGGTGACCGGCGGGCTTGGAAACTTCACCGGCTCGATGGTCGCGGGCGTGATCATCGGCGTGTCCGAGAGCCTCGCCAGCCTGCTCTATGGCGGCACGGTCGGCGCGATGATTCCTTACGCGATCCTGCTGCTGGTGCTGTTGTTCCGGCCGCACGGCCTGATGGGAGAGCATTGATGCGCGACACGTCTCCCCTGGCGCCCGCAGTCGGGCCATGGCTGATCTTTCTCGCGGTGGTGCTGGCGCCGCTGGCGATGTCGTCGGGATGGATCAACATCGCTATCCTGACACTGCTGTTCATCTATCTCTGCGTCGCCTGGAACATCGTCGGCGGCATCGCCGGCCAGTTCTGCATCGGCCACAGCCTGTTCCTGGCGGCGGGCGCCTATACGTCGACGCTGCTCTCGACCCAGTTCGGGATCACGCCATGGCTCGGGATGTTCGCGGGTGCTGCTCTTGCGACCGTGATCGGAATATTCATCGCCTGGCTGTCCTTTCGCTACGAGCTGCCGCCGCTCTCGTTCGCGCTGGTGACCATTGCGCTGGCGATGCTCGGCTATCTCGCGATCTCCTCGATCGACCTTCTCGGTGCGAGCCGGGGGCTGACATTGCCGGTGCGCGGCACGCCGGCGATGTATCAGTTCAGGTCGGATGTCACCTATTACGTGGTGATCCTGCTGCACGTCGTCGCCGCGGTTGCGCTCTCGATGTGGCTGTATCACACCAAGATCGGCCTCTATCTGCGGGCCGTGCGCGACAATGAGCGCGCCGCGCATGCGATCGGCGTGCCGGTTCTCAGGTACAAGATGCTGGCGATGGGGATCAGCGCGGCGCTGACTGCGCTCGGCGGGACCTTCTATGCGCAGTATCTGCAATATGTCGAGCCGCACACCTTCGCGAGCATCAACATCGTGATCCAGATCGTCCTGCTGACCGTGGTCGGCGGAACCGGGACCGTATGGGGACCGGTCGTCGGTCCGATGCTGCTGGTTCCGGCCGGCGAATGGCTGCGCCATTCGCTCGGCGGGTCGCTTCCGGGGGTCCATCTGCTGGTCTACGGGATGCTGCTCGTGATCGTCATCCGCTTTGCGCCTGACGGCCTCGTCGGTGCGCTCGAGCGCGCGCGGCAGGCCTGGCGCTTCCGCCGCGGTGTAAAGGAAGTTGCAACGCAATGACTAGCGCGCGCGAAAAGATTGCCCGGCTGATGGCGGCGAAGCGTGTCGCGGTGGTCGGGGCATCGAGCGACCCGACCAAGCTGACCGGTCGCCCGATCGCCTACATGCTGCAGCGCGGCTTCAAGGGCGAGATCATTCCGATCAATCCCTCCCGCGAGGAAATCCAGGGCCTGCGCGCCTATCCATCGCTTGCGCCCGTCGACCGGCCGGTCGATCTCGCGCTGATCGGCACGGCGGCAGCGCAGGTCGAGCCCGTTATCATCGAGGGGGTGGCTGCAGGCGTCAGATCTTTCGTCGTCCTCAGCTCCGGCTTCTCGGAGCACGACGCCGAAGGCGCAAGGCTGCAGGCGCGACTGACCGACCTCGCGCGCCGGCATGACGTTGCAATCGTCGGGCCGAATTGTCTCGGCGTGATCAACGCCGAGACCGGACTGATCGCCTCGTTCACGACGGCGATGGAGGAGAACACGCTCACCCCGGGCGGGTTCGGCTTCGCGAGCCAGAGCGGTGCGCTCGGCGCCTACTGGCTCGATCTGGTGCTGCAGGCCGGGCTCGGCGTCAGCCAATGGATCTCGACCGGCAATGAATGCGATGTCGACATTGCGGCGAGCATCGGCATGCTGGTCGACGATCCCCTGACAAGAGTGATCGGCGCCTATGTGGAGGACGTCAAGGACGGCCGGGCGTTCCGCGCAGCGTTGCGCGACGCCGCGCGCGCCAACAAGCCGGTCTTCGTGATCAAGGCCGGCCGGTCGTCGGCGGGCGCCGCCGCTGCGGCTTCACACACGGGCGCGATGGCCGGCGAGGATCGGGTCTACCAAGCGTGCTTCGACCAGTACGGCGCGGTTCGTGTCGCATCCGTGACCGAGATGATCGATGCGGCCAAGCTCGTGCTGCACGACGCGGTGCCGGCCGATGGCAGGATCGGCGTTCTGTCCGTGTCCGGCGGCGCGGGCGTGTTGCTGGCGGATGCCATCGAGAGCGCCGGTCTCGGCTTCCCCGCCTTCACGCCGCAAACGGCCGAAGCGCTGTCGAAGACCTTGCCGGGCTATTCCAAGCCGCACAATCCCGTCGATCTCACGGCCAACGTTCTCGCTAATACCGAGATGTTCCGGAAGACGCTGTCCGTCGTCAGCGCCGCTCCCGAGCTCGATGCGTGCATCCTGTTCATCGGGCTGATGCATTCGATTTCGGATGTTCTGACCGGGTCGATTCTCGCTGCCCGCGCCGCGAGCGGCCGTCCCTTCATCGTAGTCTGGATCGGCGCGCGTCCCGAGATTGTCGCGAAACTCGATGCCGCCCGGATTCCCGTCTATGCCGACATTCCGCAGGCAATTGCGGCGCTGGCGCACGCATGTCGCGCGCGGACGCGTCGGGCTCGCGCCGTGCTCGCGGGTGACGCACCCGAAGGCGCGCGGTCCGTATCTCGATCCAGCACCCTGACCGAGTGGCAGAGCAAGGCGAGACTGCGCGAGATTGGCGGCGTCGAGCTGCCCGCGGGCGTGATGGTGCGCACCGATCACGATGTGGCCGCCGCCATCGCGGGGCTGCAGGGGCCGTTCGCAGCCAAGCTGCAGTCTCCGGCGATGCCGCACAAGAGCGAGCACGGCGGCGTCATGCTGGGCCTCGCGGATGCGCCCGCAGTGACGGACGCCTTTCGGGTCTTGCAGCGGCGGGGCCGGGACGCCGGGGTCGATTGCGAAGGCGTGCTGATCGAGCAGATGGTCGGCTTCGACATCGAGCTGATCGTCGGATTCCGACGCGACCCGGTGTTCGGGCCGATGCTGATGGTGGGACGCGGGGGCGTGGAAGTCGAGCTCGATCCGGACGTCGCCATCGGGCTGTTGCCGCTGTCGGCGCAGGAGATCGAGGCCCTGCTGCGGTCGCTGCGGAGCGCCAGGCTGTTCGGCGGCTTTCGCGGCCGGCAACCCGTCGATGTCGGCGTGATCGCGCAAGGACTGGCGAACATCGCAGCACGCTTCCTTGCCGATCCGAAACTCGACGAGATCGAGATCAACCCTCTGGTCGCTCGGGGATCGAACGTTGTTGCTCTCGATGCGCTGATGAAGATCGCAAGCCCAGGATAGCACAATTGACGACAGTACAATTGATCCGCCGGCAGGACCGGGACGGTGTCCGATCGATCCTGATCGACCGCGCAGACAAGGCCAACGCGCTCACGGCGGACATGATGCACGCGCTGGCCGAAGCGATCGGCACGGCTGCGGATGCCGCGCTTGTGCTGATCGAGGGGAGCGGCGCGCGCGGCTTCTGCGCTGGCGCCGACATCGCCGAATTCCTGCAAGGGGATCAGCTCGAACGGCAGGAAGAGGGTTTGAAGGCGATCGCCGCCGCTCTCACTGCCTCTCCTCGTCCCGTCGTGACAGCCACACATGGCCGGACGCTGGGGGCAGGGGTGCTGATCGCCGCGCTGAGCGATCTGGTGATCGCGGCGGACAATCTTGCCTTCGGCCTTCCCGAGATCCGGTTCAATATGTACCCGGTCATCGTGCATGCGGCGCTCGAAGAGAAGGTAAGCGGGTCTGTTGCATTCCAGCTTTGTGCCACAGGCCGACTGCTCGACGCGTCGGAAGCACGTAACCTCGGGCTCGTGTCCGACATCGTGCCCGCGGACGCCTTCGCCGCCGGCGTTGCCGACCGCGTGGCGTTCTATCGTGACCGGGTCGAGGCGCTCGGGATCGGCCGGCGGGCGATGCGCAGTGACGGGTCGTCCGACGTCCTGGCGCGGATCGGCCGTCTCGCGCCGCTGATGCACGAAAACTTCAGCCGTCCCGGAGTGCGCGACACCATCGCGCGCTACCTCAAGTCGCGGTAGCGGACCGATGTTGTCGCGACGAGGCTTTGGTCCGACCGGCAGGAGCAGCTTGCGCAGAATCCAGCGATCCGCTGTTGCCCAGCGCGCGCGATGCGTCTCTGGTGACGCGCTTCAGGTCGGCGGCGAGGCGCAGCAGGCGCGTGCGATCGATATCGCCGGAAAAGGTGATGGCCGATACAGCCATGGTGGCACGACCATCGCTCGCAAGAACCGGCGCCGCGACGGTGGTGAAGTTGCGATTGTAACGTCCGATATCGACCGCGAAGCCGTTGCGCCGGGTTTCTTCGACATCCGACCAGTATTGATCGAAGGTCGGCGGGTCCTGCCACCGCAATTCCTTGAACATCGCCTTGATCTGCGGTTTCGGCAGGCCGAGATGCGCGGCAAAGCAGCGCCCGAGCGCGCCGATCAGGGAAGGCAGCCGCTGGCCGACCGTGAAATGAACCCGCAGCGGCGTCGGCGCCTCGGCGAGATCGACCACCATGGCTCGGCTCGGCGAAATCAGTTGCCAAAGCATCGCCGTGACCTTGTGCTCGTTGGCGATTTGCTCGAGCCGCGGGTGGAGCAGCCGGATATGGCCGCCCTGCTTGAGCGCGCTGTGCGCCAGCTCCAGCACGCCGAGACCCGGCGAGTATTTCTTCGTCGTCTGGTCGAAAACCGCCAGCCGCTCGTGAGCGAGGGTGCGAAGCAGGTTGAAGCAGGTGGACGTGTTGATCTTCAGATCGCGCGCGATCTGCACCACCCCGACGGGTTCGCCTTGCGAGTCGAGGTAGCGCAGGATCGCGATTCCGCGGGCGAGGGCATTGACCGGCTTCGGCGAGGCATTCATTCTCTATTCAGTATCTTATTCTCAATTGCGAATGGCTCGACGATAGCCGTTCGGCCGCGCGGTGACAACCCTTCGTCGCGTGTCGCCAGCCTTCAGCGTGTTTCGGCAGTGGCCGGTTCGGCAATGCCGCCGGTCGAGTCGCAGGGGCACCATCCTCCTGATACTCGTGCACGCCATGACTCAAATCGGTCATCTAATACGTTGATCTCATTACCAAAACAATCCGACCGGTCAGGTGCTCCATGGCTGGGAGAAATCTTGCGCATGGACCAAACATGAATGATGACTCGTAGTTCATATTTGTATAGGTTGGCTCCGAAAGCGAGGGAGGAACGGTGACGGTGAAGACGCGATCGAGCGGCCAGCCCCGGGCGCAGCGGGCACCGGAGGCGGCCCGTCTGCTTCAGCTCTACAGCCAGATGCTTCTGATCCGCCGATCGGAGGAGCGCCTCAGCACGATGTTCGCTGACGGCGAGGTGCCGGGGTTTATCCACCTCAGCATAGGCCAGGAGGCGGTTTCGGCCGGCGTGATGAGTGCGTTGAACGCCGAGGACACGATCGCGTCCACGCATCGGGGCCACGGTCACGCGATTGCCAAGGGACTGCCGCTCGAGGGATTCTTCCTGGAGCTATTGGCGCGCGACGAGGGGCTCTGCCGCGGCCGCGGCGGCTCGATGCACGTCGCTGACATGTCGGTCGGCATGCTCGGCGCCAACGGCATCGTCGGCGCGGGGCTGCCGATCGCGCTCGGCTCGGCGATGGCGCACCAGCTACTCGGGCGTAAGGCCGTGGCGGTTGCCTTCTTCGGCGACGGTGCGCTCGGCGAGGGTGTCGTCCACGAATGCTTCAACCTTGCAAGCCTGTGGAAGCTGCCGCTGCTGTTTGTCTGCGAGAACAACGGCTGGAGCGAATTCCTGCCGAGCTCGAAGCAGATCGCGTTCAAGCTCGGCGAATTGGCGGCGGCCTTCCAATTGCCGCATGTCGCGGTGGACGGCAACGACGTCGCCGCTGTCGCTGACGCCGCAGAGAAGATGGTGCGCGGGATACGCGCGGGCGAGCCAGCCGTGCTCGAATGCGTGACGACTCGCGTGCGCGGCCATTTCGAGGGCGATGCGCAGAAATATCGCAACCCGGACGAGGTCGCGAAGCTCGCTGAGCGCGATCCGTTGCGGCTCACGGCGATGCAGTTGCAGAACATGGGTGTGGCGGAAGCCGAACTGGCGAGCACTGCGGAATCGGTCGAACAGCGCGTCGAAGCGGCGGTGGCGGCGGCACGGCGCGGACGGGATCCCGATTTCGAAGCGGCACGGGCCGACGTCTATTCTCGCGTGGAGGGCAATCATGGCTGAGCTTCGCTATCTGCGCGCGGTCAACCAGGCGCTCAACGATGCGATGGCGGCCGATCCCGCCGTGATCCTGTTCGGCGAGGACGTCGGCGAAGCCGGCGGATCGTTCGGGGCGACGCGCGGTTTGCGCGATCGTTACGGGCCGAGCCGGGTGCGCGACACGCCGATTTCCGAAGCCACGATCGCCGGCGCCGCAGTTGGCGCGGCGCTGAGCGGACTGAAGCCGGTCGTCGAGATCATGTTCATGGATTTCACGACGCTCGTCATGGATGCGATGGTGAATCAGGCGGCGAAGGCCCGCTTCATGTTCGGCGGGCAGGGGTCGGTGCCGATGGTGCTGCGCACGCCGCATGGCGGCGGTCTCGGCGCCGGGCCGCAGCACTCGCAATGCCTCGAGGCGTGGTTTGCGCATGTCCCGGGCCTGAAGGTGGTCTGCCCGGCCGACCCGGTGAGTGCGTACGGACTGCTGCGCGCGGCGATCGATGATCCCGATCCGGTGATCGTGGTCGAAAACAAGGCGCTCTACGCCATGAGAATGGACGCGCCTGAACGGCTCGACATCATCCCGATCGGGAAGGCGGCAACCATAAGAGCCGGACGCGACGTCACGATCGTGACCTATGGCGCGACGGTGAAGACGGCGCTCGACGCCGCCGAGCGGCTTGCGACGGACGGCGTCGAAGCCGAGGTGATCGATCTGCGTAGTCTTCAGCCGTGGGATGAGGCTGCTGTGCTGGCATCGCTGTCGAAAACCCATCGGTTTGTCGTGGTTCACGAGGCGGTCGAGGCCTTCGGCATCGGCGGCGAAATCGCCGCGCGGATGGCCGACATCGGTTTCGATGAACTCGACGGCCCGATCGTCCGGGTCGGCGCGCCCTTCATGCCGGTACCGTTTTCGCGGGCGCTCGAAAGCGCCTATCAGCCGACCGCGGACCGGGTGATCGCGGCCGTTCGGCGAACTCTGGATTGACCAAAGGAGAAGCAGATGACCGATCGGATCAAGTATGAGCGCCGCGAGGCGGTGGCGCTGATCACCATCAATCGCCCTTCCACGCTGAACGCGCTCGACATGGACACGCTTGCCGAGCTCGACGCCGCCGTGACCAGGGCCGAGCAGGACCAGAACGTCCGCGTCATCGTCTTCACCGGTGCCGGAGACCGGGCGTTCGTCGCAGGTGGTGACATCGCCGATCTCAATTCGCGCCAGGGCCTGCCGCATTATCTCGAGCTCGGCGAGCGCCTGCACACCATGTTTCGCCACATCGAGATGCTCGACAAGCCGACGATCTCGGCTGTCAACGGCTGGGCGCTCGGCGGCGGCACCGAGCTCCTGCTGTGCACCGACATCCGCATCGCCGCTGATACCGCGAAATTCGGTCTCCCCGAGATTACCCTCGGCCTGTTTCCGGGCGCCGGCGGCACCCAGCGCCTGATCAGGCAAATTCCGCTGTGCAAGGCCAAGGAGCTGATGTTCACCGGCGATCGCATCGGCGCCAGCGACGCCGAACGGCTCGGGCTGATCAACAAGATCGTGCCGGCTGGCGAACTGATCACGACGGTCATGGCGCTTGCCGACCAGATCGCCGCCAAATCGCCGCTGATCCTCAAGCTGCTCAAGCGCACGCTCGTCGACGGCGACGAGATGCCGTTGCGTGCGGCGCTCCGTCATGAGCAGGCGATGATCGGCCTCGTGCTGGACTCCTCCGATGCCCATGAAGGGTGCTCGGCGTTCACCGAGAAGCGCAAGGCGCAGTTCAGCGGCCTCTGAGATGAGTCGCATCGACCTCATGGCGCAGGGAAGAGGATGAACGCAACATCCGCAATTGTCATGCCGAAGCTCGGTCTCACCATGACCGAAGGCGTCGTTGCGTCGTGGCGGGTCGGGCCGGGCGATCAGGTTCGCGGCGGCGACGTGCTGTTCGTCGTGGAGACGGAAAAGATCGCCACCGAAGTCGAGGCGCAGGGCGACGGGCGGATCGAATCCATCGAGGTTCTCGAAGGCGCAACGGTTCCGGTGGGAACTGTCGTGGCGACCTGGACCGGCAAGGGCGTCGTGCAGCTCGGCGAGGACGATCGAAGTGCCCCGGTGCCGGCGGCCGATCGGCCGGCTCCGCAAGGTGCGCGTCCCCTTGCTGCAAGCGGCGGACGGATCATCGCAACTCCGCTGGCGCGCAGGCTCGCGCGCAAGGCTGGCATTCCTCTGGCCACGGTGACTGGTACCGGGCCGCGTGGCCGGATCAAGGCGCGTGATGTCGAGACCGCGATGGCCGCGCAATCGGCCGCCGTTCGATCCATCGCGCCTCCCAGCGAACCTGTCGCCGCCGGGGATCGACGTGACGCATCCGCGCTGGAAAAGACCGTCGCGCGCCGTATGACTGAGGCCAAGCAGGCGATCCCGCATTTCTATGTGCTGGCCGAGGCCGATGTCACGGGCCTGCTGAAGCTCCGGGACGAGCTCAACGCGATGGAGGGCTTTGCCCGGATCAGCATCAATCATCTGGTTCTGGCCGCGGTTGGGCGCGCGCTTCTGCGGATGCCGGACGTGAACGTGGTCTGGGCCGACGATGCCTTCGTTCAATTGACCGGTAGCGACGTCGGCATGGCCGTGGATACCGGGCGCGGACTGTTCGCGCCCGTCATTCGCGACGCCGGCATCTTGCCGCTCGATGCGCTCGCCGGTGCGGCAAACGCGATCGCGGAGCGGGCGAAGGCAGGTGAGCTTCTTGCCGGCGACCTTGCGGGCGGGGCGATCGCCGTCTCCAACGTCGGGATGTACGGCGCTTCGCATCTCGTGCCGATCATCAATCCGGGCCAGTCCGCGATCCTCGGTGTCGCCGGGATCAAGCAGGTCTTCCGGCCCGACGCGAACGAGCAGCCGGTGTTGCGCCGGGAGATCGGGCTCGTCCTGTCCTGCGATCACCGCGTGCTCAACGGCGTTGCCGCGGCGCGCTTCCTCGACTGCATCACCGGCATTCTCCAGAATCCACTCAACCTCCTGCGGATTTGAATCAGAAGGGTCAATCATGGATTTCACCTACACCGACGAGCAGACCATGCTGATCAAGACGGCGCGTCAGGTCGGCGAGAAGTATGGTCTCAACTACTGGCGGGAGCTCGATTCCAAGAAGGAGTTTCCCGCGGCGATCTGGCAGGACATCTGCGACGCCGGCCTGTGCGGGATCGCGGTTGCCGAAGAGCATGGTGGCTCTGGCCTTGGCATGACGGAATTGGCGATGGCGATCGAAGCGCTGTGCGTTTCAGGCGCCGGGTCGACGCTCAGCCAGCTCTTCATGTGCAATCCCATCTTCGGCGGCGTCACGCTGTCGAAATACGGCACGCCCGAGATGAAGCGCGATCTCTTGCCGAAGCTGGTCGCCGGCAAGGCGCGGTTCGCGATGGCGCTGACCGAGCCCGACGCCGGCACCAATTCGCTTGCGCTCAAGACCTTCGCCCGCGCCGACGGCAATGGCTGGCGTCTCAGCGGCCAGAAGATCTGGATCACCTGCGTGCCGCAGGCGACCAAGCTCCTGGTCGTGGCGCGGACGCGCAAGCTCGAGGAGGTCAAGCGCAAGACCGACGGCATCAGCCTGTTCATGATCGACGTGGATCGCGCCGGGCTCACCCATGCGGCGATCGAGAAGGCCGGCACCAACACGCTGCCGTCGAGCCAGGTGTTCTTCGATGACGTCCGGGTCGAGGGCGCCGAACTTGTCGGCGAACTCGATCGCGGCTTCCACCACCTTCTCGACACCCTCAACACCGAGCGGATCGTCACGACCGCGGGTCTCGTGGGGACCGCCGAGCTCGCGATCGGCCTCGCCGTGAACTATGCGAACGACCGCAAGGTCTTCAACGGCGCGCCGATCGGCTCCTATCAGGCGATCCAGTTTCCGCTGGCCGAAGCGCACATCAAGGCTGAATGCGCGCGGCTGATGAACCACAAGGCGGCGACGCTCGCCGATCTCGGCCAGCCCTATGGCAGCGAGGCCAACATGGGCAAGTGGCTCGCCGGCCAGGCGGCTGCGCTGGCGACCGATCGCGCCATGCAGACCCACGGCGGCATGGGCTTCTCCAAGGAATATCACGTCGAGCGCCTGTGGCGCGACGCGCGGCTGTTCAAGTTCGCGCCGGTTTCCGAGGAGATGGTGCTCAACTATGTGGCCCAGCATGACCTCGGCATGCCACGTTCCTACTGAGTGCAGGGAATGTCGAGAGTTCCCCCACAGGCCGCATTGTCGCCGAACTTCGTCGCCGTGATCGGCGCTTCCGACCAGCCGGCCAAGCTACCGATAAGGTTACTCAAGCAACAAGGCTTTGCGGGGGCGATCTATCCAATCAATCCACGGACGGGACCGGGTCCGGGGGTTGCGGAGCTTCCCTCGCATTGCCGAGATCCCGACCAAGATTGATCTTGCGGTCATTGCGTCGGTGCGGAGGGCCAGAAAGCAGATGCTTCCGCGGATAGTCCGTCGGTTGCGCTAAGCGGCTCATCGGGATCGCCCGTTTCGGGCCTTCGGCGGTCTTCTCATCTTCTCTCTTGGTAAACGAGATGATACCGCCCTTGCAGGCGCAGTAGACGGCCTCTCCCCAAGAGCCGACGCGGCCAGCACCCAAGCTGACGTTGACAACGTGTCCAGATCCGTTCCTCACCATGCCAGGCAGAATCGCGTGATGCATGTGCGGCGGGCCAAAGATCGATGTCGATGATCTTCCACAGATCAATGTCCGTTTCGAGGAACGACCTTGGCTCCTACCAGCCGGGGATGTTCACAGGAACGTCGATCGCTTCGCCTGCCTCGCAATAGGCCACGGCGGCGTCTCTAGGGCCTTGCGGCCGGTAATGTCGACAGTGTATCCGTGTGCCTTGCCGCCAGCATTTTTGATCGTTCTCACGGTTTGCCGGGCACCGCCTTCGTTGAGGTCGATCACTGCAACTTTGGATCCTTCCTCGGCAAAGTGGATACAGAACGCCCGATCCCGCTTCCACCGCCTCTGTCGATCATTCTCTTCCCTTTCAGTCCGCGCAACCTTGGATATTTCTCCTTGCGGGGGTCGCAGGCACCGTCTGGAACGCGAAATATTTCTAACCCTTGTTAGAATTATTGCAATGGATAGACTAGCGTCCAGTAGAAGGATGGGAATCCATGGAACGACACGTTACGCCGCCGAGCCCTGGCGACGAGTCTCACGGCAAGTCGGGACACACACGTCAAGCGATCCTCATGGCGGCGGCAAAGCTGTTTAAGGAGGACGGATACAACGCCACGACCATGCGGCGGATCGCCGATGCCGCAAGTCTGGAAGCCGGCAGCATTTACTACCACTTCAAGTCAAAGGATCATATCCTGCATGAGGTCCTCGATATTGGCGTCCGACAGCTATACGATGAAGTAAAAATAGTTGTTGAACAGGCCAGAACGCAGGGAACTTCATTTCGGCAAACCTTCATCCGGCTTGTCGACACCCATCTAAATTTTCTCTTGACCAGAAGCGACTTTACCTCGGCCAACATCAGGAATTACCCCATTCTAACGGCGAAACGCCGCATGCCCCATCGGCGTTTGCGAGAAGGCTATGCGGAACTTTGGAGAACTTTCTTGCAGCAGGCCCAAGACGCCGGCAATCTGCGTAAGGACATCTCGGTTATCCTGGTTAGCCGATTCATCCTCGGCGCCATGAACTGGACGGCGGAATGGTACAATACTGCGCGATATCCGGTCGAGGTGCTGTCCGAACGCATGTCAAAGCTGTTGCTTGATGGCATGTGCGACAAGAGCATAACCGTTGCCGATCTCACGGTCGAGTCCTTCGGTATCTTGACGGATGCGCGTGGAGAAGGTGGCAAGGCCGAGCGGACCCGGTATGCAATTCTGAGCGCCGCCGCCCGGATATTGCGAGAAAGCGGGTACAACGCAGCAACCATGCGTCGTGTGGCTTTGGAAGCGGGCCTCGAGGCCGGCAGCGTTTACTATCATTTCCGCTCCAAGACAGAAATCCTCGACGAAGTTCTGGACATGGGCCTGCGTGATCTCTTGAAGGGCGTCAGCCATGCGATCGCCAGTTGGCCGAACAAAGAAGACCATCGAAACCGGATCGCGATCGCGATCGCGGCGCATATGGCGTATCTGTTCCGTGACAGCGCGTTCACGTCCGCCAACATCCGTATCTATGGAATGCTGTCAGAGAAGATGCGCTCGCGCCATCGGCCGATTCGGCACAAATACGCTACAGTTTGGGACCAGATGTTACGCGACGCGCAGAGGGCTGGGACATTGCGCTCGGACCTCAAGGTGGTTCCGCTGCGGCAATTTGTACTGGGGGCATTGAATTGGACGATCGAATGGTTCGATCCCGGAAAGGGCGGCCAACGCGGATACTACACGCTTTCAGCCTTCACGGAGCTGCTCATCAAAATGCTTCTGAACGGCATTTCGGCCACGGCTCAGCCTTGAAGGTTACATAGTCGCTGCCCGAGGAGCGGGGCTTAGACCACCAGAAAATGGTGCAACCCTTCGGCCACGGGGCGGGAATCATCATCCTGCCAAGAGACCGTCCGCACGCTCGCCATGCGCTTGCCCTTCCGCGTCACGGTCGCCCTCACTATCAGCGGACCCTTGACCGCCGGGCGCAGATAATCGATCGTTAGATTGATCGGTTTAGGCGGCTGCCCATCTCGACCACTTTTTGCGGTGATCGCGGCGACCGCTTCCATGAGACTCGCGATGATCCCGCCATGGTAGTGTTCCATGATCGGATTGCCGATCAGCCGGTCGGCGAACGGCATTGTTGCGATTGCGTGCGTGTCATCGAACTCGGTAACCTTGAGATCGAGAAACCGGAAGAACGGGATCTTTCTGAACTGCAGGGTTATAGTTTCCGGCGTCATTTGGAGGTTCTGCTCCGGGTCATCGCATCGAGAAGGCTTCTCTCACCCCGCATGAGCGCGAAGCTCGCGGTGCCACGGGCCACTTCGGCCCGGTTCGGCTCGTCGAACCAGACCGTACCTGAATTGAAGGCGATATGGCGGGTCTGCCGGTAGCATTCGGCGCGCACCATGACGTCCGCTCGCGATCTGGCCGGCCGCAGATAATCGACGCGAAGGTCGAGTGTCGCCATGCTGCTGATCCTGTCGATCGCTACCAAATTCGCGAGCCCGAATACGCTATCGAGAAGGGCGGTCAGCACCCCGCCATGCAGCAGACTCTCGTCCTCATCAGCACAGAAAGAGGGATTGAAGGGCATCCTCACCAGAACGCCATCGGTCGCGACCTTTTCGATCTTCAGGTTCATCTCGGTGATCAGACCATGCCCGCGATGATTCCACATCCTAGCGATCTGATCGAGTTTCTTCGGGTCTGGGAGGGTCATCTGCAGCGTCGATCCGTCAGAGGTTAGAAAACAACGACTTTCGTTTGTCGAAGAATGCGGCAACGCTTCGTGGTGTTCTTTGGTCTGGTCCATCAGCGCCTGATAGCCGGCGGCGATGCTCCAGGAAATCCGGCAGGTCCATGCGCTCGGCATTGGTGCATTAGCTGCTTGGGGACGCGCACCACGAGGGACGGCTTGGCGGCGATCACTGCAGCGCGCTCCTGCGCCCGCGCCCACGGCCGGGCCATTGACGGCCGCGATCGTGTGAAGATCGAGATTGCAGAGCGCGAGCGGTATCCGCGGAACGCCGGTGATGTAGCTGTCCACCGAAGCCAGCAAACCTTTGCGGAACACGCTTTCGGGGTCGGCCATCTCCTTGATGTCGCCGGCGCAAAAGGCCGGGTCGGCGCCGGTGAAAGGATCATGCCGCTGACCTCGGGATTGCGCTGCTCCTGGTCGAATGCGCCGAGCAGCCCCGCGATCATCTCATTGCCGGTGACGGGCTTCAGCCTGTCGGGGTCGTTGCGCGCCACTGTCGCGATGCGGTCGGCAATGTTCAGAACCACGATAGGTTCACTCATTCTTTCCGTCTCCCCGCACTCGCTTCTCGAACATGTCAGGATGGATCATGTCGCGAGCATCGTGACCCATGTGTAGGGTTTCTCCTCCGTCCACATAGACGTCTTCGCCGGTGATGAACCCACCGACCTTGGAGGCAAGAAAGATGATCGTGGCCGCAACGTCTTCGGCCGCGCCGATGCGGTTCAGCACTGACCGGTTCAGTTCATGCCACCTCTGCGGCGGTATCGGGTAGCGGCCGAGCGCCTCGGTCTTGATCGTGCCGGGGGCCACGCAGTTGAGCCTGATTCCGTATTCGCCCCATTCGGCGGCGAGCGTCTTCATCAAGCCGGTGACACCTGCGCGCGCGGCAACGGTATGGGCAAAGCCCGTCAACGCCGTGCGGGTCGAGATCGCAGTTACGAACACGATCGAGCCGCCATTCTCGAACATGAAGTGATCGGCCGCGGCGCGTGTCATTTGCCACGAGCCAATCAGATTGTTGCGGATGACCGCCTCGAATCCCTTGTTGGTGATGTCGCGGGCGGCTGCGATATACTGGCCGCCGGCGTTGTTCACAAGCACGTCGAGCCGGCCATAGTGATCCCTGATCTTCAGCATTGCCGCTTCGACACTCTCCTCGTTGCGGGTGTCGCCCGGCACGACCAAGGCTTCACCGCCGATGGCGCGGATCATCGCGGCGGTTTCCTGAAGCGGCTCCTCACGACGGGCGAAAAGAGCCAGCCTGGCTCCGCAGGAGGCCATTTCAAGCGCAGTGGCGCGGCCCATGCCGGAGCCCGAGCCGGTCACGAGAGCCACCTGCCCCGACATGAGGTCGGGGGCGAAACGGCGCTGCACTTGTTCCTGTGCCATATGCCACGCCTCAGTTCTTAAGAAGTTCGCCGGAGATAATGAGTTTGCGCACTTCCTGCGTACCCGCCCCCACCTCGAGCACGCGCCCCGTCCGGTAAAGGCGGTTGACCTCGGTGTTACGCATGTATCCCGATCCACCGTGAATCTGCACCGCGCGATCAAGGACGAAGGAGGTTGCCGCCGCCGCCTTGAAGATCGCTGCAGCCGTCAGCTTGTGAATCTCGCCGCGGCCGCCTTCGCCTTCCTCCAGCCCCTCGCACATCGCGGCGGTATGTAGCGCTAGGCTACGGGCGGCCTCGATCTCGGTATACATCTCGGCCAGCATCGCCTGGACCATTTGAAAGCTCGCAATCGGCTTGCCGAATTGTTGCCGTGTCTTGGCATAGTCGATCGAGATCTGCAGGGCTCGGCGCGAGATGCCCGTGGCGTTGAAGCAGACAATGGCTCTTTCAAGGTCCAGCCCCGACATTGTCACTGCCACGCCGCCGTCTGGCTTGCCTACCATGTTCTTCGCAGGCACCCTGCAATCCTCGAAAACCAACTCGCCAGTTGGCGAGCCGCGGAAGCCCATCTTGTTGAGCTTCTGCGCAACCTTGAAGCCCGGCGTGTCAGTTTCCACGATGAAGGCGGAAATGCCTTTGGCGCCCTTTTCGGGGGACGTCTTGGCATAGACCAGCACGACGTCGGCGATCGGTCCGTTGGTGATGTAGATCTTCGACCCGTTCAGGATGTAGTGGTCGCCATCCCCCTTCGCTGTGGTCCGCATCGAGCCAAGCGCGTCGGAGCCGGCACCGGGCTCGGTCAGGCCGAGCGCGCCGATCATCGTCCCGTTACAAAGGCCCGGCAGATACTTGCGTCGCAAAACGTCATTTGCGTTACGGTAGATATTGTTGACGCAGAGATTGTCGTGCGCGACATGGCTAAGCCCGATCGCGGCGGAGGCGTGTGATAATTCCTCGGTGATGACGCAAGCCGAGGTGAAATCCAGCCCCGCCCCGCCATATTCCGGTGAAACGTTCAGCCCCAGATAGCCCATTGCGCCGAGTTTCGGAAACACCGATGGCGGCAGATTGTCAGTCTCGTCCATCTGCGCGTTCAGATGATGGAACTCGGAAAAGAAGAACCTGTGGGCCTGATCGGCCAGCGCCTGCTGCTCTTCTGTCAGATAGTAGGTTCGCGGGCTGGACGAGTTGCGCAATTGTACATTCATATCTGATGTCCTCCTCAGGCGCGCAGCAACTCTTCTGCGATGATGATCTTGCGCACCTCGCTCGTGCCTGCGCCGATCTCCAGAAGCTTGTTTGCTCGGAACAGGCGGTTGATCTCGGTATCCTGCATGTAACCCGAGCCGCCGTGGATGTGGCAGGCCTCCGTCACGGCCTTGTTGAACGCCTCGCCGGCATACAGGCAGGCCGCCGCGGTCAGCTTGTGAATCTCGCCGCGCCCGCCGGCGCCCTTGGGCAGGCCGACACAGGCGGCCAACGCCCGGTAGCCGAAGGCGCGGGCGGTCTCGACTTCGGTGTAAATCTCGGCAAGCTTCGACTGCATCATTTGGAAACTGGCGATGGGCTTGCCGAATTGTTCGCGGATCTTGGCGTAGTCAAGCGCTAACTCTAGTGCGCGCTCGGCCATGCCCACGCAGATCGAGGCCACCATCGCGCGTTCCAGATCCAGCCCGCTCATCACCACCGACGTGCCGGTGTTTTCTGCCCCAACCATCGCCGAGGCGGGCACTCGGCAGTCCTCGAAGACCAGCTCCCCCGTAGGCGATCCGCGGAAACCCATCTTGTCGAGCTTCTGCGCCACCTTGAAACCGGGATTGTCGGTTTCGACGATGAAGGCCGAAATGCCTTTGGCGCCCTTCGACTTGTCGGTCTTGGCATAAACCAGGATGACATCGGCGATCGGGCCATTGGTGATGTAGATTTTCGATCCGTTGATGACGTAGTCGTCGCCGTCCCGGCGCGCCGTCGTCGCCATCGAACCCAGCGCGTCCGATCCGGCACCAGGCTCGGTTAGCCCGAGCGCGCCGACCAGTTCACCCTTGCACAGGCCGGGCACATACTTATTGATTTGTTCCTCCGAACCGTTGCGCAGAATATTGTTCAGACACAGATTGTCATGCGCGCCGTGCGAAAGACCTACCGCCGGGTTCCACTTGGAGATCACCCCGCAGACAAGCGCCTGAGTGAATTCGTTCTGCCCCGAGCCGCCCAGCTCTTCGGGCGCAGTGATGCCCAGCAGGCCCAACTTCCCCATCTGCTTGAAAAGATCTTGCGGCCACCACTCCTCGGCATCCATCTTCTCTTGAAGCGGATGCAGCACCTCGCGCGAGACGCGATCGACGTGATTCACGATCTGGCGCTGCTCATCCGTGAGCGAGTAGTTGGCCTTTATGGCCTCGATCGCTGCCATTTCCGGTCCGGCTAGGACGTTCATCGTGGCTCCTCCCGGTGAACAAACAGTTTGTGCTATTGACCAAAATCAAACATATGTTAGAAAAACTTTCAAGGCACTGAAGCTGCGTGTGCCGGTTTGCACCCATGCTCGGCGTGTGCAACGCCAGCAGTCGCCTCAAAACCGGGAACGCCCCGGGGGGGGGGCGATCTTGGGATCGGCCTGAGCCCAAATGGGTGGCGCGATAGGGAGGTTGAGATGACGGAGCGAACCGTGCGCATCGGCTGCGCCTCGCAATTTGGGCGCGGCGGGAGTTGATTCTCACATGACCGGAGTAGCGTTCGCGCTTCCCGAGGAGGTAACAGATGTGCGCGACGGTGTACTGCGCTTCGTCGAGGCGCAGGTCGTTCCGCGCATCGAAAGCAGTCGTGCGCTGCTGGATGATCAACGGCTTCTGTACGACGAACGCGGCCGGTATTCCGCTGAAGCGCGCGAGCTGATCCGGGAGATCAGGATGCTCTCGGCGCAGGCGGGCTTTTACACCATGTGCGCACCCGCGGAAATCGGCGGGGGTAATCTCGGTCACCTGGCCTACTATGTGGCCTGGGAGGCGATCTATCACCGACTCGGTGGACAGGGCGTCATCATCCCCTGGGTCATCGCTCACTGGGCCTTCGGTCCGAGCCGGCTGTTGACCCAGGCTACGGCGGAGGCCCGCAAGCGTTGTCTTGCCGACATGATGACCGGCAGAACATCGATGTGCTTCGGCCTCTCCGAGCCGGGCGCCGGCTCGGATGCCAGCATGATCAAGACGCGCGCCGTCAAAACCGGCACCGGGTGGAAAATCTCGGGCCGGAAGCTTTGGACGACGAATGCGCCGACCGCAGAGTGGTGCATCGTTTTCGCCATCACCGACACCGAGAAGGCCGCGCGCAAAGCAGGCGGCATCAGCGCCTTTCTCGTTCCCACCGACACCAAGGGTTTTGTGGTGGAGAGCGTCGTGCGGCTGTTCGGTCATGCTGGAGGCCACGAGGGCGCCGTGGTGCTTGA
Source organism: uncultured Bradyrhizobium sp. (assembly GCF_947648125.1). Lineage (GTDB taxonomy): Bacteria > Pseudomonadota > Alphaproteobacteria > Rhizobiales > Xanthobacteraceae > Bradyrhizobium. The sequence continues at coordinate 112,034 of NZ_CANSMR010000001.1, forward strand.
GAATGTAGAAGTCGAGCCTTGGCAGCTCGTCGGCGAGATCGATCAAGGCTTCAAGATCGCCCTGTATGGCGTGTCGCTTGGCCGGGTCTACAATTCGGCGCGTGCGGTCGGGCAGGGCCGATGGGCGCTGGAAATGGCGATCGACTATGCGAAGCAGCGCGAGGCGTTCGGTGCGAAGATCGCCGAGTATCAGGGCATTTCTTTCCCGCTCGCCGAGGCGGCGACGGAACTTCACGCGGCTCATCTCATGGGACTGAACGCGGCGATGTTGCTCGACCGCGGTGAGAAGGCATTGAAGGAGCTGTCGATGGCCAAATTTTACTCGGTGCAGGCCGGATTTCGCGCCGTGGACCGCGCTATACAGACTCACGGTGGCATGGGGCTGACCAACGAGCTCGGCCTCGTCCATGCATGGCAGGATCTTCGTATCGTCAATATTGCAGACGGCACCAATGAAATCTTGGCGCGCATGATTTCGCAGCGACTACTGGCGGGTGATCTCGACCTGTAAATGCAGATAGATGGAGCGCTCATGGCGGCCATGTGCGACCCGCGCTCGGCTCCTCCAGGCAGAGATCTGGGTTGATTTCCGCGCCCTACGCGGTCATCAAACTTGGGCTCTGTATTTATGAAAAAGAACGATGGGGGGCTGGGATGACCTTAACGCGGCCCGGATCCGCGACCGTGGCTTCGACGAGATTCGGAGTGCGGATCGGCGTGGCTCCCGACGCCGAATGACAGTGGAAGCGGGTAGTATTTGTTCTTTTGGACTACGCCGGGGCGTTTTTGCATATCTTCTAGTGGGCACTGTCAGTCGTCCAGCCTTGGCTTCATCGTCACCCTTCTAAGCTTGGCGATCCGTGTCACCCGCGTAGGCGGAGCCTTCGATTCTGTTCCGTTAGTAACCGGTATGAGATTTCTCGGTGCCAACGTTCTGCTGCGGTGTCCAAGACATTCACGGTCTTGTGCACCCAGCGCCGCTGGTGCCATATGCCGGGAAAGAGCTCGTCGAGTGCCTTCCAGAAGCCGAGCGCGTCGTCGCCGACCGCTATTTTCGGGACGATCTGCAACCCGCGCTGTTTGACGTCGATCATCGGCCTTACGCGTTCTGCGTCAAAGTCTCCGTTGCCACCACGATCGACCACGCCAAGGGCGGCCAGTTCGTCACCCATGTGAAGGCGCAGCCCGGCAATCCCTATGACGGTCACACGCTGGCCAGCGTGATCCTGGACATGGAGGCGCTGACCGGCAACACCATCGCGCGCATCCTCGCCGACAAGGGATACCGCGGCCACTACGCGCCGTCTGATCACAAGTTCAGGGTGTTCATCTTCGGCCAGAAGCGAGAGGTGACGCCCAAGATCAATCGCGAACTACGCCGCAGGGCCGCCGTCGAACCCGTATCGGCCAGCTCAAGGCCGAGCACCGCATGGACCGCAATTATCTCTGGTTCCCCCAGGGGGACGCTGCCAACGCCATCCTCGCCGCTGCTGGCTACCACTTCCGCTGCCTCATCCGCTAGCTCAGCCTTTTGCTGGGCCAAATCCTCTCGCCTCTCACTGCCGCACTTCAGACCGCTCCAGCCTGAAGCCGGAGTTCTTCACGGACGACGAATATAGGCCTGTAGTGCCTGACGCCGATGGTTGCGTTGTCGCGAACGGTGATGCCGAAACATGCGATGCAGATGCTGGCGAGGGGGCGCCTCTACGACACGACGCGTAGTTCGCGCTCCGGGTTGGACTCGTCAACGACGTGGTCGAGCCGGAACGCCTCGCCGAAACAGTTGAGGCGCTCGCCGCGGGGATCGCCTCCAAATCCGCTTATGCGCTTGCGCTCGGCAAGCAGCCGTTCTATCGCCAGCTGCAAATGCCCATCTCCGATGCCTATGAATATTCCGGAGAACTCGCGGTAGCCCACGCTGATGCGCGCGAAGGTATTGGTGCGTTCGTCGAGAAGCGCAAGCCGGTCTGGAGAGGACGAAAGTAGCGGCGTTGTTGCGTCGTCGACCAACGCGTTGACTTAAGCCCACCCAGCGTTCCAGAAGACCACACTTTCTGGCGCGTCGCCGGATCTGTCGCCGCGTGATCAGCGGATCCGCAGAGCCCCCTCCATCAGGTCGACGAGCTGGCGCGCGACCTGCTCGCCGGTGAGTGGTCCCTCCGGCGTGAACCAGCGTGTCATCCAGTTGATCGACCCCATGAAGAAGAACACCGTCAGCTTGGGATCGACGGCGCGCACCGTCCCGTCAGCAATACCTTCGGATATCAGTTTGCGGAAGCCATGGTCGAACTTGTCGCGACGCTTGCCGATGATCGCCTTGTTCTGCGGCTCCAGTGCGTCGTATTCGCCGAGCACAGCGAAAGAGCCCATCTCGCTGGTGATGGTCCTGACATATTTGTCGATGAGCAGGAGGATTTTTTCGAGCCCGGTCTTGCCATGCTCCTCGCAGTACTTCATCGCCTCGTCGCCGAAATCGAGCGACATCATATGGCATTCGAAGAGAATTTCCTGCTTGTTCTTGACGTAGTAGTAGAGCGCAGCCTTGGTGACGTCCAAGGTCTTCGCCACATCCTCGAGCGAGGTGTTGTGATAACCACGAAGGCTGAATGCGCGGCCGGCCTCACGAAGCAGCGCACCCCGCTTGAGCGAGAACTGCTGTTCCCGGCTCAGAACGACGCTTTTCCAGGCAGAGGCATGGCGCCCGCGCCTTGCTGTCGATGCCTTCTTCATGAGGTGCCAAGTATCTCGGATTCGTGATTCTAGCGCCCATAGTCAAAATTATTTCCCCAAAGTCAATTCCTGGAGACGTCAGGCCGAGAGGCTGCGTGCGATGATTTGTTTCTGGATATCACTGGTTCCTTCGTAGATTTTGCAGACGCGAACGTCGCGATAGTAGCGCTCGACCGGAAAATCCTTCAGGTAGCCATAGCCGCCGTGGATCTGCAGCGCGTCCGAGCAGACCTTCTCCGCCATCTCTGAAGCGACAAGCTTGGCAATGGCCGCTTCCTTGGCGCATGGCGCTCTGGCTTCGAGAAGCCGCGCCGCGTGGATGTAGTACTGCCGGGCGACATCGACCTGGGCCGCCATTTCTGCGAGACGGAAGCTCACCGCCTGCAGTTCGACGATCGGCTTACCGTACGCCTCGCGCTCGTTGGCGTAGCGGATCGCAGCGTCGAGTGCGGCCTGGGCGACGCCGACTGCCTGCGCGGCGATCGCGATCCGACCGTCAGACAGGCCGCCCATGACGATCCGATAGCCGCCGCCGACCTCGCCGAGCACGTTCTCCGCGGGAACGCGAACATTGTCGAGCTGGATCTGCGCGACATGGGCCGTGCGCTGGCCGAGCTTGTCCTCGACACGCGCGATGTTGTAGCCGGGCGTGGTGGGATCGACGATGAACGTCGTGAAGCCGTGTTTGCCGGCCTGCGGATCGGAGCGGGCGAGCACAATGGTAGTGCCTGCCTCGCTCCCGTTGGAGATGAACTGCTTGGTGCCGTTGAGAACGTAATGATCACCCTCGCGGCGTGCCGTAGCGCGAAACGCAGCAGTATCCGAACCCGCCTGCGGCTCGGTGAGAAGAAAGGCGCCGATCTTCTCGCCGCGCAGCATCGGCGGCAGATATTTCTGCTTCTGCTCCTCGTTGGCGCGCGATGCGATGGTGTAGGCCGTGACGTTGTGCACATGGAAAATAGTGCCCACTCCCGCATCGGCGGCCGCGATCTGCTCCAGCGCCAGGCAGTAGGCGACGAATCCTGCGTTCGAACCACCGTATTGTTCGGACGGTAACATACCCATGAAGCCAAGATTCGCGAGGGCCTTCAATTCGGCGTGCGGCCACGCCGCCGTGCGATCACGTTCCGCAGCGGTGGGGGTGATCGCGTCGGCTGCAACCTTGCGTGCGACGTCGCGGACCATCGTCTGTTGGTCGGTAAGGAACGAAAAAGATTTGCTTTCGGGCCGCGCCATCCCGGCTCCTCCTTTGCGTGTCGTTATTGGAGATTGCGGAGCGTCGTTGGAGCAGGGCCGTTCGCAACCGTCGGAAACCAGTAGCGGAACGTTGCCCGAGGAACGCCGTTATCTTCCGTATTCAACCACACATTAGGATATTTAACGTGACAGTCAATTAAATAATCGAGACTCTGCCGCTTCGACTTCCGGCGGTTCCATTGCGGCCGAAAGGCCGCGAAGCGTGCTTTGGTTGAAAGCTGTGCGTGAATACGCACGAAAAGCTGGCTCATTCGGAGCCGGAGGAGGCTATTCAACCAGCAATCATTATCTGTTGCTGCGTTCTCGCTGGCGGTGCTGGATGCGTTCGATCGGTTCGGTTGCGCGGAGACGAGTTGCAAGTCTCCGAGTGGGCTTGACGATAATTGACTATAAAGTTAAAAATAATCCTTATTGGTCACAAAAATCCGTCAGGGATTGACCGGCTTGGGCGGGGCGCCGCCCGGTCGAAATGCCGCATACCCCGGGGAGGATGAATGTCGCAGGATTGCGTTGGTGAAGGGGGCGCGTGTTGAGTGCCGTTTCACCTGTCCGTCTGGATTCGCAGAGCCGCGCGGCGCAAAACGCTGCGGTTCTCGTCGCCGGCGGTATCCGGATGGCGTTCGGTGGTGTCGTCGCGCTTGACAATTTGTCCATCACGGTAGCTCCGGACGAGTTGCTTGCGGTGATCGGGCCGAACGGTGCGGGCAAGACCTCCCTGATGAATTGCCTCAGCGGCTTCTATCGGCCGCAACGGGGCGAAGTGAGATTCAACGGCTCGCTGCTTTCCGGCATGGGCGTCCACAATATCGTGAAGGCCGGCCTGGCTCGGACCTTCCAGGGTACGCACATCTTTTCGAACATGACCGTGATCGAAAATATCATGGTCGGCCGTCACATTCACATGAAGAGCTCGATTCCGTCGGCGTTCTTCTACTTCGGGCCTTGCCGGCGCGAGGAGATCCGGCACCGCGAGGTGGTCGAGGAAATCATCGAGCTGCTCGAAATCGAGTCCATCCGCCATCAGCCGGTTGGCAGCCTTGGTTATGGCCTGCGCAAGCGCGTCGATCTTGGCCGTGCGCTGGCGCAGGAGCCGAGCATCTTGCTGATGGACGAGCCGATGGCCGGGATGAATTCTGAGGAGAAGGAAGACCTCGCGCGCTTCATTCTCGACGTTCGCGAGGCGCGCCGGATCCCGGTGGTGCTGGTCGAGCACGACATGGGCGTCGTCATGGATCTTGCCGATCGCATCGTGGTGCTCGATTTTGGCCGCAAGATTGCAGAGGGGACTCCGCTGGAGATTCAGCAAAACCCTGCGGTGCTCAAGGCGTATCTGGGCGAAGGAAATCGCTGATGCTGCCGATGCGTACCATTCCGCAACTGTTGCTCGAGCGCGCCAGTGCTGCGCCGAACCAGCTTGTCGAGCGGCACAAATATCGCGGCATCTGGCGCGAATACACCTACGGCGATGTCCTCGAGAAGGTACGTTCCCTGGCTCTCGGCCTTGACGCGATGGGTATCTGCTGCGGCGAGACCGTGGCCATTATCGGTGAGAACGAGCCAGAGAATTTCTGGAGCGAGTTCGCGGCCTTCTCGATCGGATGCAAGATCGTCTCGCTCTATCCCGATATCACCGCCGATGAAATCGAATACCTACTTAACGACAGCGATGCGGTTTGTCTGGTGGCGCAGGATCAGGAGCAAGTGGACAAGGGTCTCGCGATTCTCGATCGCGTTCCGCACCTTCGCCAGATGATCTACTGGGACGATACCGGGATGTGGTCCTATCGTCACGATCGCCTAGCGCCGTTCGGGACGGTACTCGAGACCGGGCGCGCCCGTCAGGCCGAAGATTCCGATCGGTTCCGGCGATTGGTCGAGGCGGGGCAACCCGACGACGTGGCCGTGCTGTCCTATACGTCAGGAACCACCGGGCGACCGAAAGGCGTGGTGCTGACCCATCGCTACCTCGTCGACAATGCGCATCGCGTGATTGCGGCGACCGGTATCAAGCCTGGCATGGAGTATCTCACCTATATCGCCCCGGCCTGGGCGACTGAGCAGTTCTTCGGAGTCACGATCGGTCTCCTGCTGCCGTTGGTGGTGAACTTCCCGGAATCGCCTGAGGAGGTCCTCAACAACATCCGCGAGCTCGCAGTCGAGGTCATGCTATTCGCCCCGCGGCAGTGGGAGAGCCTCGCCGCCACCATCCAGGGCCGGATGCTCGACGCTGGCCGAATTCGGAGGGCGATCTATGCCTGGGGTGTCGATATCGGCCACAAGGTCCACGTCGCGCGTCTTGAAGGCAAGCCGATCCCGTTCGGCGCGCAGCTTGCGCTCCCGTTCGCGGAGATGCTGGTGTTGAAGCCGCTGAGGGACAAGCTCGGCCTCACCCGCATCAAGCTCGCGTTGTGTGGCGGGTCTACGATGGCGCCGGATGTGTTCCGCCTGTTCCACGCCATCGGCGTGCCGTTGCGCAATATCTATGGCACGACAGAGATCGGTCTTCTGACCCTGCATCAGGGCGATCGCTACAATCTCGAGACGGTGGGTCACTGGCTGAACGCGCACCCCGAATCCGGCGCGTCGCTGGAATGGAAGGTGTCGGAGCAGGGTGAACTGCTCATTCGCGGCGGAAGCTTCTTTCAGGGTTATTACAAGAAGCCTGACAGCGTCGCCGAGCGCGTCCAGGAAGGATGGTACCGAACGGGCGACGCCGTGTCGGTTACGGACAGCGGCGAACTCGTATTCCTCGAGCGTCTCGACGATCTCCGGCAGCTTCGCTCCGGCGAACGATTCCCGCCCCAGTTCATCGAAACGCGGCTGCGCTTCAGTCCGTTCGTCAAGGACATCATGACGCTTGGCGACGATACGCGCGACTATATCGGCGCGCTGATCAATATCGACATGAGCGTGGTGTCGCGGTGGGCGGAGGATCGCAACATCAGTTTCTCCACCTTTACCGATCTTTCGCAGAAGGCCGAAGTGGCCGAACTGGTGCGCGGCGAGATTGCACGCGTCAACCTGTTCCTGCCCGAACATGCGCGGGTCCGGCGCTTCGCCAATTTCCCGAAGGAGCTCGATCCGGATGAAGGCGAACTGACCCGTACGCGCAAGCTGCGGCGCGAATTTCTCGCCGAACGCTATGCCGTGCTGATCGAGGCGATGTACGGCGGCCGGGATGATCAGAAGCTCGACATCGCGGTGACGTACCAGGATGGGCGAAAGGGAACGCTCTCTGCTCACGTCACCATCCACGACGTCGTTAAAGGCGACAAGGCCGGAAACGCTGCTGCACCGTTACGAGCCATCGCATGATCGATTTCGTCAACTATTTCATCAACGGGGCATTGGTCGGGCTGCTCTATGCCCTCATCGCCATGGGTTTCGTGGTCATCTATCGTGCCTCGAAGGTCTTCAATTTCGCCCAGGGCGAACTTGTCGTGTTCGGCGGCTTCATTGTCTGGTGGATGGTTGCCTCGCTTGGGTTACCGCTCTCGATCGGTCTTCCGCTCGCATTCGTCGCGGCGGCACTGTTCGGACTCCTGGTCGAACGCGTCTTTTTTTCCCGCCTCGCCGGCGAGTCGGTCTTCGCTATGGTCATGGTCACGATCGGGTTGCTGATCCTGATCCGCGGTTTGATCCTCGTCCTGTTCGGGCCGCAGGTGCGCCCGTTCCCGATCATCTTCCCGCTTCAGCCGGTGATCATCGGGGACATTCTTATCCCTCGCTCGCTTCTTATCGGCGGCGTAATCACGGTGATCGTCGGCTTCGGCCTGTCGTGGTTCTTCAACCGCACGCGGGCGGGGCTGCGCATGACAGCGGTCGCCGAGGATCACCAGGTGGCATTGTCGATGGGAATTTCAGTGAAGCGCTCTATCGCGTTCGCATGGACTCTCGGCGCCGTGCTGTCGACGCTCGGCGCCGTCATCTTCCTCAGCGGAAAGTCGTTGAATTTCCTTGCCTCCGATATCGGCCTCGCAGCGTTGCCGGTGGCGCTGCTGGCGGGTTTCGAGGCGATCGCCGGGGTCCTGCTGGCCGGCCTTATTGTCGGCATCATTCAGGGCCTCGTGACCGCCTACCTCGATCCGATCGTGGGCGGTGCAATCGGCACCGTGTTTCCATTCATCATCATGCTGCTCATCCTCTTTATTCGGCCGACTGGGATGTTCGGCTGGAAGACCATCGAAAGGGTCTGACCGATGGATCCGGCAGGCGTATTCGCCACCAGTTTCGAACGCGATCAAGCTTTGATCCGCACCCGCGGACAATGGGTCGCGCTTCTTCTGTTTCTCGTCGCGCTGGTCGTTCTGCCCCATGTTCTGGGGCCGCGCCTCGTCGCGATCTCGACCAACATGCTGATCATGGCCGTGGTCGTGATCGGCCTGCAGATCAACATGGGATACGCGGGGCAGATCAATCTCGGTCAGGCCGCTTTCATGGGGGTCGGCGCCTACGCCACCGGTGCGCTGGCCATCAAGTTCAATCTGCCATTCTGGCTCAGCATTCCGCTCGGAGGCTGCGCCGCCGCAGTATTCGGCTTCATCTTTGGGCTGTCGGCGGTTCGCATCAAGGGCTTTTACCTGGCGCTCACCACCATCGCGGCGCAGACCTTGTTTCATTTCCTGATCCTCAATCTGCCGCAGTCGTGGTTCGGCGGATCGAACGGCCTGACGCTGGAACCTGCGCAGATTTTCGGCGTCAGCTTCGTCAGCGAGACGTCGATCTACTATCTCTGTCTGGCCGTGACGGCACTGATGGTGTTCGGTGCCTACGGCATCGTGCGCAGCCGACACGGGCGCGCCTTCGTCGCAGTCTGCGACGACGACGTCGCTTCCGGCTTAATGGGAATCAACGTTGTGCGGACTAAGGCAATCGCCTTTCTGATCGGCGCGTTCTACGCGGGGACCGGCGGGGCATTGTGGGCCTATTACGTGCGCTTTGTCGCCGTTGACCAGTTCACGCTGTTCCATTCGATCTGGTTCATTGCCATGGTCATTGTCGGAGGTCTCGGTTCGATCACCGGTGCGTTGATCGGCGTATTCGTCATCAAGGCGATCCAGGAGAGCTTCGTTACGCTTGGTCCCAGCATCGTAGCGCAATTTCCCTCGCTCGGTGGCGATGTGGTGTTTGCACTGATGAATGTGTTTCTCGGCGGGATCATCGCCGCGTTCCTGATTTTCGAACCGCGCGGGCTGATGCATCGCTGGACTATCCTGAAACGATCCTATCGCCTTTGGCCGTTTCCCTATTGAAGGCCGGGCACTTGGACTTTGAGAACACTTATGGGAGGAACTGGACAATGACTATCTTGAAGCACATCAAGATTGCTGGGGTGGCCGCTGCGCTCGGCTTGCTGACAGTCACGGCACCGGCCCGTGCCGAGAGCACCTACAACGTCGCGTCCCTGGCGGATTTCACCGGTCCCTATGCGGACGTGATGAAGGACCTGATCGGTGCGCGCCGGCCGGTCATCGACTGGTGGAATGCCGAAGTTGGCAAGAAGATTGGAGTCAAGCTCGGCATCAAGGATTACGATCACCGCTATGACGCGGCGCAGGTGGCAAGCCTGTGGCCTGGCATCAAGGCCGAGCTCAACCCGATCATCGTGCTTGGGGTCGGTGGACCTGACGTGGCCGCGCTTCAGGGGCGGCTGCCATCCGACAAGATTCCGATGGTGATGTCGACCGCCGCGTATGGCTTCGCCTGGAAGCCCGATCCGTGGATCTTCAATCAGCGCCCGACCTACAGCCACGAAGCCGCGGCCTTCTTCGAGTGGTTTCGTCAGAAGCGCGGCGGCAGCGGGCCGCTGAAGGTCGCGATCATTTCGTCGGAAGCATCGCCTGCCTATGTCGATCAGCACAAGGGCGTCCAGCGCTACGCGGCCGACAATCCCGAGAAGGTCGAGGTCGTCGAGGTTGTGTTCACAGAAGTGCAGCCGACCGACCTCACTACCCAGGTCAACCGCGTGACCCGCAAGGGTGCCGAGGTGATCATGATCATGACGAATACGGCCGCGGTGGTCGCCACCAAGCGTGCGCTTCAGTCGCTCGGCAAGAATGTGCCGATTGTCGTGAGCTCGCACAACGGACTGGCGGAATCCGGTCGCGCGATCGGCGACATCAAGCAGATGGAGGGCGATTATGAGGTCTATGCGATGGCCGCGCCCACCGACGCAAAGACGCCGGGGCGTGAGTTCTTCGAAATGCTCCAGAGCAAGTACAATCTCAAGGCCAAATGGACCGTTTCGGCTGTCCAGGGGCTTGGTCAGGCGCTGATTGCGATGCGGGCCATCGAAGCTGCGGCCAAGAAGGTCGGTGCCGACAAGATCACGGGCGAAGCGGTCCGCGAGGCGCTGATGTCGACGACGATCTCGGCGGACGATACCTTCAAGATTCTCGGCAACACCAAGTTCTCGAACGACGGGCCGTTCCCGACGCAGGGGCTGGTCGCGAGTATCGCCACCATCAAGGATGGCAAGTACATCGAGGCCGCGAGCGTGCCGGTGCCATCCATCAACAAGTGGTGAAGTGAAGTCGTCCGGCCGGTCTCACAGGCCCGGCCGGATCCCTTCGGGAGGCTTGCGTCTTGCTCGAACTGAACAACGTTGAAGTCATCTACAGCGACGTCATTTTGGCGGTGAAGGGCATCTCGCTCACCGTGCCTGATGGCAAATGCGTTGCGCTGCTCGGCGGCAACGGCGCAGGCAAGTCGACGACTCTGAAGGCAATTTCCGGCATCATACGCGTCGAGGACGGCCGGGTAACTTCCGGCAACATCAGTTTCGACGGCAAGAGGATCGATAAGGCGGATCCGACCGAAGTCGTTCGAGGCGGCATCATCCATGTAATGGAGGGCCGTCGCGTGTTGCGCCATCTGACCGTTGAGCAAAATCTGCTGGTCGGCGGCCATATGGAATCGTCGGGTCGCGAGGTGCGCAAGCGCCTCGATAATGTTTACGATCGCATTCGCCGCCTTGCCGCGCTCAAGGATCGCATAACCGGCTATCTGTCCGGCGGCGAACAGCAGATGGTCGTGATCGGACGGGCGATGATGGCTAATCCCAACCTGATCATGATCGACGAGCCGTCGCTCGGCCTTGCGCCGCTAATGATCGACGAGGTGTTCGCGCTGCTGAAAGACCTCAAGGCAAGCGGGACCACGCTTCTGATCGTCGAACAGAACACGCGGGTTGCGCTAGATATCGCCGACTACGGTTACGTCATGGAGAATGGACGCATCGTCCTCGAAGGCGCCGCAGAGGAGCTGCGAAACAACGAGGACGTGCGGGAGTTCTATCTCGGACTTGACCTCAAAGGCGAGCGCAAGAGCTACCGCGACATCAAGCATTACCGGCGCCGCAAACGGTGGCTCGGCTGAGACGCCGCGCCGATGCCTTGCGGGTTCACGCGTCCTTCCGGTCGACTACGAACGGAGCATCGGCCGGCAGTTCCTCGGCGCCCACCACCTCGATACGGTCGGCCTTCAGACGCGACAGCGCGTTGAAGCGGCCCGGCGCGGCCGCCATGACGGCGTCGCGGTCCGCGTCCGGAAGCAGCGAAAGCCGCACCGTGATTTCGTCCCGCAGTTGCGGGCGAGTGACGATGGCCTGGGCGCGGCCGATTCCTGGAATGGCAATGGCGAGGTCTTCGAGCTGCCGCGGATAGATGAATATCTCTCGCGCGCTTTCACCGCCTGGCCGACGCGCCCTGCAGCATGCCGATCCTGCGCACTGTGCCATCGGCATTCGTTGCCGTGGCGGCGGCGACATCGCCGGTCCCGAACCGGATCAGCGGCCAGCCTGGCGTCAGCGTGGTGACCACGATCTCGCCGGGCTCGCCCTGCGGAAGTGGAACTCCGGTCGCCGGCTCGCAGATCTGCACTATACGGTCCTGATGAATCTCGTAGCCGCCATCCTGCGCCCCATTTTCGAAGCCGATCACGCCGAAGTCTGCCGTCGCATACACTGCGAAGGTCCGGATGCCGTATCTGGCTTCCAAACGACGGCGCTTGCCGAGCCAGTCGCCGAGTTCGCCGCCGAGCAAGGCGGTTCTGACCTGCCAGCCACCGGGTAGCGGATGACCCATCGCCTCGATGGCTTCGGCGAGCGTGACAAAGAAGGTGGTCGAGGCGCAGATGCAGGTCACGCCAAGATCGATCACCAGCTTCGCCTGCAGTTCGCTGCCGCCTGTGCCGGGCTGGAATCACCGTCGCACCGACGGAGCGCAGGCCTTCGTCGAGCAGAAGGCCGGCAGGCACGAGATGATAGGACCAGGTGTTGAGCACGCGATCGCCGGGGCCGAGGCCGGCGGCGGCAAAGGCGGTGCCGAAGCCACAGCCGTCGCGATCGTGCCTGAAGTGGGGTTCGTTGATGGGGCCAGGAGAGACGAAGATGCGGACGATTTCTTCATCCTTTGCTGCAAGTAATCCCCCGAATACCGGTCGCTGGCGTTGCAGCTCGACCAGCGACTCCTTTTTGAACACAGGCAGCCGCGACAGATCGTCCACGGTCTTGAGATCGGCTGGAGCGAGGCCTGCGCGATCGAACATCTCCCGAACGGAGGGTGCGAGCTGGTAGGCCGCATGCTGGATCTGCTACAGCAGTGTGAAGCGCGTCTCCCGGCTCATTACCATCTCCTCTTTGCGTCCCCCGGCTTGCTTGCTTTTCCTATTTGCCGGTGAAGCGTGGTTTGCGTTTTTCCTCGAATGCGGCAAGTCCCTCCTTCAAGTCGTGGCTGTGGGCGTGGACTTCGCTGGCGAGCAGTTCTTGTCGCAAGGCTATCGCAGAAGGTTGCTCGAGGCCGTCATCGACCAGCGCCTTCATGCGCCGAAGCACGAGCAGACTCTTGTTGGCGAGCTTGGCGACCAGCGCCTCGGTCGCCGGGGTCAGCATCTCGTCATCGACGACCTCGTTGACCAGTCCGGCGGCGACAAGCTGTTCGGCTGGCACGAACTCGCCGGTGTACAGCAGATATTTTGCGCGGGTCGGGCCGATCTTGCGCGGCAGTCGCACCGAGCTGCCGCCGCCAGGCAACAGCCCATAGTTTGCATGCGCGTCGCCGAGCTTGGCCGAGCGCGCCGCAACAACGAGATCGCAGCACAGCGTCAGCTCCAGCCCGCCGGCCAGCGTCAATCCGTTCAGCGACGCAATGACTGGCATGGGAAACGTCTCGAGCCGGTTCATGACGAGGAGAACGGTATCGAGAAAGCGGCTCAGCGCCGTTTCGTCGTTCCCCGCTTCGCCGCGTACGAATTTGAGGTCGGCGCCGGCGCAGAACGCGCGCCCCGTTCCGGTCAGCACCACCGCGCGGACGTCCGACAGCTGAGCCTTGTCGAGCGCCGCGTTGATGCCCGAAACCACTGCGGGAGTGATGGCATTGAGTGCATCCGGCCGGTTCAGCGTGATCCACATCGCGCCGCCCCGAATTTCAGAAATTACCGATTCCACCGCTCTCTCCCGCAAAATTGACTTTCAAGTTAATTGATTATTTGCGCAGTTATGCTACAGACTTCGAGGACTAATACAAGTCAAGTGGCTGCCGGAAAGCGCATCGAGATGAGTCTTCCCCTCGCTGGAATTCGGGTAATCAGTCTGGCCGAGCAGTATCCAGGACCCTACGCAACCTTGTTGCTGAGTGACCTTGGTGCTGAGGTGATCCTGGTGGAGCGCCCGGGAGCTGGCGACCCGGCACGGCAGTTTCCGGGCTTTCATGGCGCGCTCAATCGCGGCAAGCAGTCGGTGGCGCTGGATCTCAAGAGCGTCGAAGGCAAGCTGAACCTGCGCAGGCTGGTCGCTTCTGCTGACGTCCTGATGGAAGGATTTCGTCCGGGCACCATGGCGCGCCTCGGTTTCGGTTATGAGGCGATGGCGGAGCTCAACCCGAGGCTGGTCTATGTCTCGATCTCCGGCTTCGGGCAGGACGGGCCATATCGCGATCGCCCGGCCCACGACATCTCCTATCAGGCGCTCGCCGGGTTTCTCTTTCGTCACGCCGGGCAGGGCTCAGTGGAAGATCCGGGAAGCATCGCGGTCGGAGACCTGTCTTCCGGCATGTTCGCTGCCGTCGGCGCGTTGGCGGCGCTGTTCGAGCGCGCACGCACGGGAAAAGGAAAATATGTCGACGTCTCGATGACGGATGGCCTAGTGTCCTGGATGTCGGTGATGCTGGGTCCGGTGATGAACGGTGCGCCGCTTGCCGACATAGGCGCCGAGCCGGCCTATGGCATCTTCAAATGTGCGGACGGTCGTCTCCTCACTTTGTCGATCGCTCATGAAGACTGGTTCTGGCGGCCGCTGTGCGAGCTGCTTGGCATGCCTGATGCGGCTGGTTTCAATCGTGGCGAGCGGGTCGTGCGGAGCGATGCGTTGCAGGGAAAGATCGCTGCCCTGCTGGCGACGCGCGATCGGGCCGATTGGGCGGAGCAGCTGGACGTCGCGGGTATTCCGTGGGGGCCGGTAAACTCGTTGAGCGAAGTGACCGCCGATCCGCACTTCCGCGCGCGCGGGCTTTTTCGCGAGGTGGCGGATGGCAACGGCGAGCGGCGCCATCACGTGGCACAGCCGCTGATTTTCTCCGGCGAGCATCCCGGGCCGCGCTCGGGCGTGCCTCGTCTTGGCGAGCATACCGAGCAGGTGCTGTGCGCGCTACCGGAGCTGAAAGACTAGTCTACGAAGGGAGACCCCCGGCTCTGCCGGGGAGGCAGCATAAGTTTGACATTTCAGGCAGTTATACATCGACGAAACTCGCGACTCGTGAGCCACCACGCACACGAGAAGGAGTTTCGCGATGGACGATTACGAGAGCCTAAGCCACAGCGAATGGGAGTGCAATTATCGTGTGGTCTTCATTCCCAAGTGCCGAAGGAAGGCGCTGCAGGGGAGTTGAGGCAACATCTCGGGGAAGTGTTCCGCAGATTGGCAATGCAGAAGGAGTGCAGGATAGAAGAGGGGGCATTTGATGCTCGATTATGTTCACATGATGATTTCGATCCCGCCCAAATATGCGGTGTCGCAAATGATCGGGTACATCAAGGGGAAGAGCGCGATCCACTTGGCCCGCGTCTACGGCGAGTGAAAGCGCAATTTCGTAGGGCAGCATTTCTGGGCCTGGGGACACTTCATCTCGACCGTCGGTCGAGACGAAGTGGTGATCAGGGAGTAAATCCGCAAGCAGGAGGCCGAGGATACCCGGCTCGACCAATTGAATATGTGGCGCTAAGGCCGCCTTCAGGCGGCCAACAAAATCGGGGACGCGTTAGCGTCCCCACGGCCGCTTTGAGCGGCCAATTCCTAAAGCCCCCGGCTTTGCCGGGGGATATTTACCAGGCAGCGACAAGAGAAGAGTTCCAATCCTTAAGGGAGGGCGCGGTGAGCGACATCTATGTGGTCGGCGTTGGCATGACCCCGTTTGGGCGCATGCTAGATATCGATATGAAGACTCTGGCGCGCAGGGCGGTGGACGCGGCGCTTGGCGATGCGGGATTGCGGAAGGCCGACATCGAGACGGCCTTTTTCGCCAATGCGTCGCAGGGTCATATGGAGCGCCAACACATGATCCGTGGCGAGATCCTTCTGCGCGAAATGGGCATCGGCGGCATTCCCGTGGTCAATGTCGAGAACGCTTGCGCCAGCGGCAGCACGGCATTCAACCTCGCGGCGACTTTCCTCAAGGCGGGTGAGGGCGATGTCGCACTCGCGCTCGGTGCCGAGAAGATGTTCTCCACAGATCGCAAGCTGATGTTCGAGGCGTTCGACAGTGCCTGGGACGTCAGCCGCGATGGTGAAATTCGGGACAGGCTGCTGGCGCTCGGCGAGGGCGTTGAGGTGCCGGAAGGCTCGACTTCGGACAAGCCCTACAGCGTGTTCATGGATGTCTACGCGGCGTTCTCACGTCAGCACATGAAGCGGTTCGGCACCACGCAGCGCCAGCTTGCGGTGGTGGCGGCGAAGAACCATCGGCATTCCATGGAAAATTCGCTGGCGCAGTTCCGCAATGCCTACTCGGTTGACGAAGTGCTCAATGCCCCGCCGATCACCTATCCATTGACGTTGCCGATGTGCTCGCCGATATCCGACGGTGCGGCGGCAGCGATCCTTGTGACCAAGGCCGGGTTGAAGCGGCTTGGTCTCGGGAAGTCGCGGGCCATCCGCGTGCTGGCATCGGTGATCCAGACTGGCAGCGATCGTGATCCGTCTGAAGTGGAGCGGCACTGTACCGCGCTCGCGGCTAAAAAGGCTTATGACAAGGCTGGCATCGGTCCGGATGACGTCTCCGTCGCCGAGGTGCATGACGCGACGGCCATGGGCGAGATCATCCAGATCGAGAATCTCGGATTCTGCGACTTCGGAGAAGGCGGCATCATTTCGGAGCGCGGCGACACCTCGCTCGGCGGACGCATACCGGTCAATCCGTCCGGTGGACTTGAATCCAAGGGACATCCTGTCGGCGCCACCGGGATCGGGCAGGTACATGAATTGGTGGCGCAACTGCGCAGCGAGGCGGGACCGCGGCAGGTCGAAGGGGCGCGGATCGCGCTCGCCGAAAACGGCGGCGGCCTTCAGGGTATCGAAGAGGCTGTAGCCTCCATCACCATCCTTGGCCGTTGATACAGAAGATCGAGCAGGAGGGCGTTCATGCAGTTGGATGGAAAAGTCGCGATCGTGACCGGCGCCGCGTCGGGGCTGGGGCGGGCATCGTGCGTGATATTGGCGAAGGCGGGCGTGCGCGTCGCCGCCCTTGATCGTGACGATGCGCGGCTCGCCGATCTTTGCCGGGAACTGGGGAGCGGCGCGTTCGGGCGCGTTGTCGATGTTGCCGACGAGACCAGCGTCCGATCCAGCGTCGATGCCGTGCTCGAAGTTTTCCATGCGGTTCATATCGCCGTCAATTGTGCGGGCGTCGCCGATGCAGCCAAGACTCTTTCGAAGGAGCAGCCGTTTCCGCTGGCGACCTGGAACAAGGTTATTGGCATCAACCTCACCGGAACCTTCAACGTCATCCGCTTTGCGGCGTTAGCTATGAGCCGCAACGAACCAGAGGACCCGAGCGGCGAACGTGGCGTTATCATCAACACCGCGTCCGGCGCAGCGTCGCAAGGGCAGGTGGGCCAAGCGGCCTACAGCGCCAGCAAGGCTGGCGTGGTCGGCCTCACGTTGCCTGTCGCGCGAGATCTCGCTGAATATGGCATTCGCGTCGTCTCTATCGCGCCTGGGCTGTTCGACACCGGGATGGTCGCCGGCATGCCGCCGAAGGTTTCGCAGTCGATCGTCGACCGCATGATCCTCTATCCCAACAGGATGGGGCAACCCGACGAGTTTGCCAGCCTGGTCAAGCACATCGCCGAGAATGCCTATCTCAACGCCACGACGATCAGCATCGACGCAGGCGCACGAATGCAGCCCCGCTAGATAGGCCAGGCTGCTTCTGGCCTTCACGAAAATTCCAACACTGGTTAAATGTTGCTTCCAATCAATTTTGGACGAGATGCGGAGAATATTTATATCGCAATTTCAATAGTCGTACGTGAAGAACTCTGGCTTCAGGCTGGAGCGGTCTGAAGTGCGGCAAGTGAGAGCGAGGGGATTTGGCGCAGCAAAAGGCTGGGCCAGCCGGTGAGCAGCGGAAGTTGTAGCTAGCAGCGGCGAGGACGGCGTTGGCAGCGTCGCCCTGGGGAAACCACAGATAATTTCGGCCCATGCGGTGCTCGGCCTTGAGATTGCCGATGACCGATCAAGCTGACACGCGCGTTGCTTGAGCCGATGATCGCCCGTCGCTCGGGCAAGATCGTGGCGAACGCGTGGTGCTGCGAAGCGCAATGGACCGGCTACAAGCCAAGGCCGAAAGCCTGATCGAGCGCGGCTGAGCTACGCCACATTGCGACATGCAAATCACGGGGGCACTTCGGAGATGAGCCGCCGCTTTCGCAACGCCGTGCTCGAACTTGCAGCCGAGCATGCCTTCGCCCGTCCATTGGTGAATTCCGGACGGCTGTCGACGCCAACTCCTTACCAGCTGTTATCACGGCGCAAGTGACAGAGGCGGTATTCGATACTCCGACCGGGCGTATCAGGCTAATTCCGCAAGGAGCGCGACTGATAGGGACCTACGATAGCCAGGTCGCATTTGGGCAGTCACGCGTGCTCCTAGTCTGGACCCGGCTCATCATGCCGAATGGGCGCTCGATCGTGTTGGAGCGACAGCCCGGCGCGGGTGTCGCGGGATATTCCGGACTTGAGGACGAGGTCGATAACCACTGGAAAGAGTTACTCGGAGCACGGCGCTATCGACGCTGCTCGCCGTCGAGACCGAGGTGAACTCTGGGACGGTCGTTAACAATACCAACAGCGCCATCATTCAGGCGCTACGGCGTGGGGCAGGGGATTCGCTCAATCAGACTGGTCAGCAGGTGGTGCGGCGCAATCTCAACATTCAGCCGACCTTGACCATTCGACCGGGATTTCCGGTGCGGGTTATCGTCAACCGCGATCTCGTGCTCGAAGCTTACAGGGGGTGATCAACATGACAAAACTCAAGCTCAGCACAATTGACGACGACAAGCCGGTCAAGATCACGCATGAAGTGCCTGCAAGCGTTTATCGTGATCTCTTCAGCTATGCCGATTATCGGAACAGCCAACTGTCTCAGTCACATTTATCGGAGGAATGAGTGTGGCGGATCTGAAACTTGGTCGACTGGCCAAGCAAGGTATGGTGCGGCTCACCATCGTGCTCTCCGAGCCCCTCAAGGAAGAGCTTGATGCGTATGCCGCGGAGCATGCCAAGCTCTACGAACCCATTGAAACCACAGCATTGATACCGCACATGCTGGAGGCCTTTATCCGCGCCGATCGCGGCTGGCGCAGCCGCCGAAAACGGTTGGAGCGGGTGCGAAGCGGTCAACGTCGAGCTGGTCCAGCCAGGGACACCACTCGCGCCGATCCAGAAAGTTCAAGCTGAAGCTTTGCGATTTGTTGTTCCTGCTCGCGGACGAGCAGCCTGAGCTTGAATGTGTTGAGTCATGTTGCGATTGGCGGCTCGGAGTTCTCGCATCTCATCAGTCTCCCGACCGCGCAACATGGCAATCTCGGCTTCTAGTTCATCAATGCGATCGGTAACTGCAAGCGCAGTGGCGCAGTCAGCATTGCATTGCTTCAACGCGGCTTGAAATCTGCCGAGCAGCTCTGGTGCTCGATAGAGCGTTGTACGTGAGAGCAGCCCAGCTTCCGATGCAAGTCGGGCGATGGTAAGTGTTGCCCGATCGTCAGCTGTTGCGAGCAGCCGCGCCATTGCGGCGTCGATCGCAGCGTGCGCGGCCGCACTGATCGGTTTCGTCATTCTGGCGGTCTCTCGAGAAGCGGCGCGATGAGCTGCCGCTTGCGTTCGTTATCGTCTGTGATGATTTCGCGTTGGAGCGATGAAAGACGCTTCGCGCGGAGCATCTCCTCACCGTCAGAGTTCGACACCTGCCAAGGTCCCAGATGACGTCGCGTTATGCAGGCATTGGGACAGCGATCCGGCCGGCAATGGGAAAGTGCGGGCGCGCTTCGGCCTGGGGTCTCTCCCTCGCGGTCGAGGTACCATGTCAGGATCGAAGAAGCAGTCGGCGAGGAGGCCCACGTGCAGTGTGCGGCCCAGATGGGCAAGCATTGTGCGCAGGCGCAGGGCATCGACCACATGGCCGGGAAAATTGTCAATCCGCGCAAATTTTGGACGCCGATCCCCCGGCTTAGGGGGTCAAATATTGCAGGCCGAATGACAGATTGACGGTGGGGATGCTCGATTGCCGCCTGAATAGTTGCCTTGTGATGATAATAATTGTCCTCGTGACGTGCTAGACTAAGACTAGGAGAAGCGATGCACAGACTGAAAGTCGGAATCGGAGATGCTGACGACAGCCGCACGGCCATGCCCGGCGTTCCCGCCGTGTGCTTTCCGTCAACAGGGTCTTTTGCGCGCCTGCTGACGGCGGACAATCGCACGATGCTGCGCCTGATCGCGGAGCGCGCGCCTGAATCCCTAGATGAACTGGTCGAACTGACAGGCCAAACCCAATCTGTCGCGCACGCTTCACAGACTGGCGAGCTACGGCATCGTCCGCATCGAGCGCCGTGGGCGAAAGATTGTCCCACGCTGCTCTGCGACCGAATCGAACTGGTCCTTCCCCTTACAGGACATAGATTGCCCGGCACGACCGCAAGAGGAGGCCGGGCATGACCGCTGCCGCTTCCACAGTTCCCCCCTGCGCGCCGCCCTCTATCTTCGCGTCTCGACGGCGCGGCAGGCCGAGCACGATGTCTCCATTGCCGACCAGAAGCGGTAGGGCGAAGCCTATTGCGCCTCGCGCCGCTACCAGCTCGTCGAAATCTATGTGGAGCCGGGCGCGTCGGCGACCAATGACCGCCGCCCCGAGTTCCAGCGCATGATCGAAGCGGGCACGTCCAACCCTGCGCTCTTCGACGTGGTGATCGTCCGCTCGTTCAGCCGCTTCTTCCGCGATCACTTCGAGCTGGAATTCTACGTCAGGAAGCTGGCGAGGAATGGGGTGAAGCTCGTCTCCATCACCCAGGAGATGGGCGACGATCCCATGCACGTCATGATGCGGCAGATCATGGCGCTGTTCGACGAATATCAGTCGAAGGAAAACGCCAAGCACGTCATGCGGGCTTTGAAGGAGAATGCGCTGCAAGGCTTCCGGAACGGCTCGCTGCCGCCCATCGGCTATCGCACGGTCGCTGCCGAGACGCGCGGTGCGAAGGTCAAGAAGAAGCTGGAGATCGACCCGCTCCACGCTGAGACGGTGCGGCTGATCCAACGGCTGGCGCCCCTTGGCGACGGTGCGCACGGCCTGATGGGCGTCAAGAACATCGTCAGCTATCTCAACCGCAACCGCATCTTCACCCGCGACGGCGGGCGCTGGGGCATCGGCCAGGTCCACCGCATCCTGACCCGCCGCACTCACATGGGCGAGCATGAATTCAACAAGCGGTCCAAGTCCAAGGAGCTGAAACCGACAACGGAGGTGGCGGTCGTGCCGGTGCCTCCGATCATCGCCCGCGAGACGTTTGATGCGGTGCAGGCGCAGCTAAAGGCTCGTCATCCCAAGGTGACGCCGGCTGCCGTCATCAGCGGCCCGACGATGCTTACCGGCCTGATCCATTGCGCCAAGTGTGGCGGCGCCATGACCATCCGCACCGGCAAGGGTGGGCGTTATCGCTATTATGCTTGTTCGACCAAGGCCCGGCAGGGACCGGCCGCTTGTGAGGGCATGGCGGTGCCGATGGAGAATCTGGACGATCTTGTCGCCAGCCATCTCGAAGACCGCCTGCTCCAGCCCGAGCGGCTGGAAACGATCCTCGCCACGGTCCTCGACCAGCGGTAGGAGCGATCGGAGCGCCAGCGCGAGTACATTGCCGTGCGGCGGAGTCCGAAGCGCGCCTCAAGCGCCTCTACGACGCCATCGAGGCGGGCGTCGCCGACCAGGACGACCCGGCGCTGAAGGATCGCATCGATGGCCTCATGGCCATTCGTGATCAGGCGAAGGCCGACGCCGAGCGCGCCCAGGCCATGCTTCAGCACTCAGGGAGCCAAGCGGTTACGCCGCAGATGCTCAGCAAGTTCGCCCGCGCCGCGCGCCAGCTATCCGTCTTGAAGGTGGTGGCTATTGCCGCGATCATCTTCGCGCGCTCGCCCAGAAGTCAAGGTCCGCCTCATGGGATCGAAGTCCCGGCTGCTCGAGGCGCTCGTAGCGAACGGCGGCGCAAACGCAGTGCCCACTCAGAGACTGAAATGGCGGAGGCAAGCGGCAATATCTGCGTCGCCGTTTCCCGAGCGTGCCGCTCCAACTCTTGGTCAGGGAACGACCATAACGGGACAGGTCGAGAGACTGACCAGTTTCTGCGAGACGCTTCCGAGCAGCAGCCCGGCAAGCCGACCACGGCCCCGCCGGCCAATTACGATGACGTCGACATTTTCCCGTTGCGCCGTCTCGATAATGGCTGTGGCCGCATCGCCCCATCCGGTTTGAATATGAATCTCCGGTAGGCCGACGCGCTGGGCTCTTTCCCGCGCGTGCGCCAGAATCTGGCCTGAAAGCGAATCGAGGACATCGCCTATGCTGCATCCCACATCATGCGCAAGCTGTCTCAGTTCCTCACCAGATAGATTTCCGCCGATCGTTATGATCGAAAGAGCACAGCCTGCGGCCTTCGCTAGCTCCGCCGCAAAATCTACCGCGCGATCTGCGCCGCCGGAGCCGTCAGTCGCCACCATAATCTGCCGCACGACCGTGCCTGCCTGTTTCTTCAGTGAAAAATATTCGAGCACATCAGCAGTGGGTCACCTTGATCCAGATCAATTCGGACGGCGGATCTGCCGTGAGACAAGGTACGCTTTCGGCGCAAGGTCGGACGTTTCCGTGACAAACACGCGAGACAGGCCGCTAAGGCGCAAGGCTTGGACTACGCTATGACCTGGTGTGAAATCGGCGACGGTCGCCACGTGCAGGCATACGGGGCACATATGAGAGCGTTTGTGCCTGCGTCTGCGTGGAAAAATCTCACAGCCGCATGGAAGGAAGCTCCAGCACCACCGAGTGTGGCGTAGCCCGCGGCAACTCCGACAATCACCGGGAACATTACCTGCAAAAGCACCTGCAACACCGTTAAAAAATCGCGCGCTCGCCTGATTTATTGATGCTGCCGCTAACAACGGCCCACAACAAGGGATTCGAAAAGGATGACGACGTATCAGGACGGATTCCTCGCAGCTGAACCGGCGCTTCCTTGAAAGCGTCTTCCGACTGGCTCGCTTGCCCTGTGATCCGATCGTCTGTTTTCACGATATCAACCCGATCTGCAAATTTCCGCGCAGAGTTGGTCTTAAACCCCTTGCGCTCACTGATGTCCGAAGGATGCGACCTCAGTTCATATTGACGACCCGCTCCTCGACGTCGAAGACCATTGTGTCCATCCGTAAGTTTTCGATACCGCTGCAGTCTCAAAGATCACCCCCAAAGAATTGCTGTAGATTGCTTCAAGTGATCTCGGACAGGACATCCTCGAGCCCCTTCCGCGCAAGGTTTAGCTGACTTCCTGCGAGATTGACGCCCGGAAACGCGATAGCGCGAGGGCGAAGAGCAGGCCGCCGACCCCCACAATCACGCCCAGGTTCGGCCAGATGATGTCCAATCCCGCGCCTCGGAACAGGATCGCCTGCGCGATCTTGACGAAATGCGTCGAGGGTACCGCCTGCATGACGATTTGTAGGCTGTGCGGCATGCTTTCGAGCGGCGTGTAGCTCCCTGAGAGCATGATCATTGGCAGTACAACAAGGATGAAGAGCAACCCGAATTGCGGCATGGAGCGCGCGACCGTGCCGAGAAGGAGGCCCACGGCCGAGGCGAAGAAGAGGTAAAGCATCACGCTCGCCAAGAAGAGCGCGAATGATCCTGTCGTCGGCAGTCCAAGCACGCCATGCACGACGAACCTAAGCGAGAGTCCGGCGGCGATCGTGATTACGAGCCCATTGGCCCAGACCTTCGCCATGGCGATCTCGAAGGGCGACAGCGGCATGACCAACAGATGGTCGAGCGTGCCATGTTCGCGCTCACGGATCACGGCTGCTCCCGACAGAACCATGGCAAGCATCGTCACGACATTGATGAGCCATGCAACGCCCATGAACCACGAGGATTCCAGGTTATCGTTAAAGGCGATGCGTGTGCGCAACGCTACCGCCGGGTCCGGCTGGCTGTCGATGCCATAGTAAAATCTATCGACCTCGTCGGTTACGATCTGCTGGATATAATTGGCTCCGATGCCGGCCTGCACCACGGCCGTGGCGTCGGTATTGAGCTGGACCGTGGGCGCTCGGCCAGCCGAAACGTCGGCCTGGAACTTGGGCGGGATGTCGAGGACGAAGGTATCGCGTCCGTTATCTAGACGCCGAACAAGCTCGCCGGGGGCGATCTGTTCTGGCGGTTTGAAGTAGGGAGGCAGCAGGGCGGCCGCGATATTGTTCGACAGGCGCGAGTGGTCCTCGTCGACGATGGCGATCGAGGCATTCCGCAATTCGAAGGAA
Organism: uncultured Bradyrhizobium sp.; assembly: GCF_947648125.1. Lineage (GTDB taxonomy): Bacteria > Pseudomonadota > Alphaproteobacteria > Rhizobiales > Xanthobacteraceae > Bradyrhizobium. The sequence continues at coordinate 136,095 of NZ_CANSMR010000001.1, forward strand.
ATGCCGGTCGCCAGGCTGTAGATCGCATAGGAGAAGGCAAAGACGATGAGCACAATCAGCACGGTGTCGTGGCCCAGGCTGCGCAGTTCCTTGATGCCGAGGTGCCAGATGTTGGACAGCGAGCTCATGATTCAGCGGTCCTGCTTCGGCAGAAAAAGCAGGCTGAACCCAGTCAGCACCGGGACGAAGGCGGCGAGCGTGAGCAGATTGCCGGCCAAGTCCGCAAAGCTCAGCGCCTTGGTGAAGGCGCCCACGCTGATTTTCAGGAAGTATGTCGTCGGAAAACCGTAGCCGATCGCCGCCTCGATACCCGAGAGTGAGGAGACCGGCACGATCATGCCGGAGAATTGCAACGCGGGCATCAGGGTCAGGATCGCCGTGCCGGCCAGCGCGGCGACCTGAGTGGTGGTGAACGCGGAGATCAGAAGCCCGATGCCAGTGGTCGCGATGGAATAGATGAGTGCGGCGAGCGTCAGCGCCGATGCACTGCCCTTGACCGGCACCTGGAACACGAATACGGCGAGCGCCACCATTGAAGCGCAGTTCACCATCGCGAGGCCAACATAAGGTAGTTGCTTGCCCAGCAGGAATTCGAGCCGGCTGACCGGCGTCACGTAGAGGTTGACGATCGAGCCAAGCTCCTTCTCGCGCACAATGCTAAGTGCCATGAGGATCGCCGGGATGAAGAGCAGCAAAAGGCCGATCACCGAGGGCACCATCGCGTAGATGCTTTTGAAGTCCTGGTTGTAGCGGGCGCGGGTCGCGATCTGGACCGGTTGCCACGGCGTCTGTGTCCCGGTCACGCGTAAATTAAGGCGCGTCAGGTAGCTTAAATGAACGCCGTTCAGGTAGCCCAGGATGGTTTCGGCGCGAAAAGGCATGGCGCCATCGATCCAGGCGGAGACCTCGGTCGCCGTGCCGCGCTTCACGTCGCGACCGAAGCCGGGCGGTATTTCGATCACGAAGGAGAGCCTGCCGCTCTTGAGCCCCCGATCGAGCTCAGCATAGTCGGTAAGCCGCGCTTGCTGGTCGAAATAGCGCGTATCGGCGAATTCCTCAGTGTAGTTGCGGCTCTCCGGCGTCTGATCCCGGTCGAGCACAGCAAAGGTCAGATGCTCGACATCGAACGTGATGCCGTAGCCGAAGACCAGCATCAGGAGGGCGGTGCCGAAGAACGAGATCGCCAGCCGGATCGGGTCACGCAGGATCTGCAGCATCTCGCAGCGGGCATAGGCGATGAGGCGCCGGGGGCTGAACCAGGTGGCCGGCGACGGCGTACGGTCGGTTCCGGCAGATGCGGCCGGATGGGATCGCGACGAAGCGGTTCGCGGCATATCAATCCCTGGTCGTACCATGGCCCGCTCTGCGGTCGGCTGGGCTTGGTCGGTCGCTTCTTCGAGATAGGCGATAAAGGCCTCTTCCAGCGTGGCGGCGCCGCGCGCATCAATGAGCCCTGCCGGCGCCGCGGTCGCCAGGATGCGCCCGGCATGCATCAGCGCGACCCGGTCGCAGCGCGCCGCCTCGTTCATGAAATGGGTGGAGATGAAGATCGTGACGTCCTGGTTGCGCGAAAGATCGACCAACCGCGCCCAGAACTCGTCCCGCGCGATCGGGTCGACGCCGGAGGTCGGCTCATCTAGGATTAGCATCTCCGGCTCGTGGATGACGGCGGCCGCGAGCGAGAGCCGTTGACGAATACCGAGTGGCAGGTGATCTGACCTCTCGTCGAGATGCCCGGCCAGGTGAAAGCCCTCGACCAGCGACGCGATGCGCGTTTTTGCCCGGTCGGCCGGGATCTGAAACAGCCGCGCGTGCAGCTCTAGGTTCTGCCGGATAGTCAGCTCGCCATAGAGCGAGAAGGATTGCGACATGTACCCGACGCGCCGGCGCATATCGACATCGGTGGCGCCAACACTGCGGCCGAACAGCAGCGCCTCGCCCTGGGTCACCGGCAGCAGGCCGGTGAGCATCTTCATCGTGGTCGTCTTGCCGCAGCCGTTGGAGCCGACAAATCCGAAGATCTCGCCGCGCTCGATCGTGAGATCGACGTGATCGACGGCGGCGAAATCACCGAAACGCCGCGTTAGGCCGCGCGCCACGATGGCTGGTGGGCCGGGCTGCGTCTGGCGCGGTGGGATGTGAACGGCCCGGTAGCCATCGCGAGCCGTCTCGGGCACTAGTGCGATGAAGGCGGCCTCGAGTGTGGCCGCGCCCGCACGCGCCTTCAGCGCTGCAGCGCCGCCAGTCGCCAGTATACGCCCGCCGTCCATCGCGACCAGCCAGTCGAACCGCTCCGCTTCCTCCATATAGGCGGTCGCGACCAGCACGGTCATGCCCGGCCTCCTGGCACGCATGGTGTCGATCAACTCCCAAAATTGGCGGCGCGACAGCGGGTCGATGCCAGTCGTCGGCTCGTCGAGGATCAAAAGATCCGGGTCGTGGATCAACGCGCAGCATAGGCCGAGCTTCTGCTTCATCCCGCCAGACAGCTTGCGTACTGGCCGATCGCGGAAGGCCGCCAAACCGGTGCTCCGTAACAGCTCGTCGATCCGAGCCGTGCGTTCTGCCGCGGCCTGGTCGAACAGGCGCGAGAAGAAATCGATATTTTCGGCGACGCTGAGTTCGGCATAGAGATTGCTGCCAAGTCCCTGGGGCATGTAGGCGACGCGCGGGCAGATGGCACGCCGGTGCCGCGCATCGGCGATATCGCCGCCGAGCACTTGTGCCTGTCCCGACTGCAGCTTGCGCGCGCCGGCAATGAGGCCGAGCAGCGACGACTTGCCCACGCCATCCGGCCCGATCAGGCCGACCACGATTTCCGCGGGCAAATCGAGCGTTACGCCGGCGAGTGCCGATATGGCACCGTAACGATGGGCGACGTCGGTCAGCCGCGCGGCAAGGCCTTCCGGCTCATTCATTTCGGCACCGCCCCGGTGCTGGCGCTCGACCCGGCACCGGCCGGCAGATTTGGCTGTAGATGCGCGGGCCATGTGACCTTGGGATCGAAGCGGATATAGGCGACACCCGGCAGACCGGTGCGCACGTCAGCGATATGGTTCGCGAGCAGGTCTGGGTCGACTCGCACCTTGATCCGAAACATCAGCTTGTCCCGTTCCGACTGTGTCTCGACGGTCTTCGGGGTGAACTGCGACGTCGGGGAGATGAAGGAGACGTTGCCCGGGATGACCAAGTCGGGCAGCGCATCGAGCACGATCCGCCCCTCCGCGCCGAGCGCGATCTTGCCGACATCCTTGGTCGGCAGGAACACCGTCATGTAGACTTTCGACAGGTCGAGCAGGGTAAAGATCTTGACACCGGCGCCGATCACTTCGCCGGTATTGACGAACCGATACTGCACCCGTGCAGCGCGCGGAGCCACCAGCACGCCGTCGTCGACCACGATCTTGTTGTAGGCGACATCCTGCATCGCCGCAGCGAGCGCATGCTCCGTTTCACCGACCTTGGCAGTCGCTGCGTTCAAAGCGGCGTTGGCACCGTCCAATGCCTGCTGGCGCTGGTCGAGTAATTCATTGGTCGCATAGCCCTTCTCAAATAGAGTCTTGGTGCGATCAAACTGCTGCGCGGCGAACTTCTGCTGGGTCTCTTGCTGCACCACGTTGGCGGAGGCTTCCTCAAGCGTGCGCTTAGCCTGTTGGACCTGGGCTTCGGCTTTTTGCAGCGTCGCCTGCGCATCGCGTGTGTCCATACGGGCCACGACTTGCCCCGCCTTGACGAGATCACCCTCATCGACCAGCAGGGTGGCGACGCGCCCGGGGTACTTCGGCGTTATGTCGATATCATCGGCCTCGAGCCGACCATTACCCCAAACGATGCCATCGGGCAGCGCCGCCCGGTAGTGTTGCCACCAGTACCAGCCACTACCGGCGCCGCCAACGACGACGAGCAGTGCGGCGAGGACGAACCAAAGCCGAAATCTCGTTCGCGCCACAGGCTTGCTTGAAGGCGAGGGCGGCTGCGGAATCAACGCGAGCGGGTTGGCCACCATAGCGTCAGGCGTCGCTGCATCCAGTGCGTTGGGCCGCACTCGCGCGCTCGTGCCGTTACCGTCGGGCTTGATGTCCTGCATCAGGTCTTCTCGTCACAAAGAAGCACGATAGCATTCCCATATTCATTGCCGCTCTGGCGGCTGGTTTTGCCCAGCATGCACCGGTGCCTCACTCAGAGGCGCCGGCGACTAGTGCGGCGAATTTGAAGTTCCTATCAATTTTGCCGCGAGTTCGTTATAGGAACTTCAAATTCAAGAGCCGCACTAGCATCAATAAGTTGCTAGAGCTCCTTTGATTCCGAAGTTCGCATCAGAGGTCGCCGCGATAGGTTGCGAACTTCGGAATCGGAACTCTAGTAGTTAGCATCTACTGAGGATTTCCTCACTTAACAACGGTGCCCACGAACTACCGTTCTTAAATCGAATGAATCCTCAAAGTTTAAAACGCCGCCGAATACCAGTTCAGCATCTTTCCGAAGAGATAGCCGCCGACTAGAACGGCCATCGCTCCAAATTAACTGGCCAAACAGCATCCTTTCATGGAAATCCCAGCTTTTTCAATATGAGGCCGACTTGGTGGTCAGCTTGATCTATGTCCAGGGCTCCGAATCCAGGTTAACGCGAAGGGTGTCCGAGGATTGTGGCGAGGTAGCCGGGCTGCCAGCCGGCGCGCTTGCGTCTGAGCTTGATACTTCGCTTGTCGTCGACAGCGCGGATAAGGTTGATGGCGAAGTGCCTGACGACGGCCATGTTTTTCGCACCATGTCCCGTTCTCAGGCGCGATTGGTCTTCGCTGAAGGTGACGTCGAGGACCCAGTGGAGGCTGTTCTCAATGGCCCAGTGGCCGCGAACGGCTTCTGCTGCGCGACAGGCCGACAGGGTCGCGGACGAGACGTAGTATCGGGTCTCGAAGCGGCCGCGGTCTTTCAATTCGGCACGTGAAGCCACCCTGATGATCGTAGCGACGTCGGGCAGGCGCAGTTCGCCGGGAAAGCGGCGGTCGCCGTTGAGCCAGTCGACCTCGCGGGCGACGGTGACCGTTCGCTGCTCGATGCGGCCGTGGCCTTTATCCACGTCGGTGGTGCTCTGGAGGCTGGCCGCAGGAGCCTCGGCGAAGAGTGTCTCGATCTCGTCGCGTAAAGTCGGCTGGTTGGCCTTCACAGCCAGGAGATAGTCGGCCTGCGCGCGCCTGATCGTGGTGGCAACGGCGGGATTCGTGGCGATGGCGTCGATCGAGACCAGCGCACCCTTGAGACCATCATTGGCGGCGAGCCGCTCAACCAGGATCGGAATCGCCGTTGTTTCGTTGGTCTTGTCCGCGACAGCTTCCTGGCCGAGCACCAGGCGGCTGGTGGTTGCGAAGGCTGAGACGAGGTGAAGCGGCGCTTTGTCGGCGCTGCGATCGTGACTTCGACGCGAGGTTTTGCCGTCGATGGCGATAAGATCCAGACGATCGGGCCAAGTCTCCCGCACCCAGGCCGTAAAAGCAGCCGAGAAGAATCCCGGATCGATGCGGTTCATGAGGATGTTGAGCCACCGCGCATCCGGACCCCCGTGATGATAAGGTAGGAAGCCACGCAGGAACGCCAGATGGGCCTCGCCCCATTCGGCGATCCCTTCGTAGTCGTCGCAATCGGCAATCGTGCCGCAGACAACCAGCAGCAGAACCTCCGGCAATGGATGTGCCACGCGCCACGGATCGCGTGGGTCCTCGATTAAGGCAAAATGGTCAAGCAGCGCCCGAAGACGCGATTTCTCGGCAGGTATGAGAATGGTCAAACTCATGGCGGCGGCTCCGAATCAGGGCCACGCAACGGAATCAGACTTCACCCAAGCCGAAAACCTCCGTTAACCTGAGTTCGGAGCCCTGGATCTATGTGAACAGCGATTGAGCGAGGTTGAGCAAACCGCTAAAGGCGCCCAAGAAGCGGTCCGGAAGCCTTACGCGCCAGCGCATTCTAAAGGCGGCGTTGGCTCGCTTTGCGCAGATTTCCTACGAGGAGGTCGGTCTACGTGACATCGCGCTGTTCCGTTACGGAGCCCATCTCATCAGGATATCCGCGGCGCGTGGTGAGCACGACGGCAGGACCGTCTATACCTGCACGATCAATCTGCAGGGGCCGGGAGAAACCGTGTTTCTTCGACGTCTGATTCCTCGCCGCGCGCTGCTGTGAATTCATGCACGAAAGGCGGGCCGTGGCATTCGTGTTGTGGCGACGCAAAGGCGGCTGGCTCGTTTGCCGGAGGCGAGGGGCAGCCTTGGGGTACCGCCGCTTGACCGGGTCAATGTTACGGCGGCGATGCCGAAGCGGGCAAAGAGAGCGCGAGGAAATGACCGCGGCGGCCGGCAGAGAACCCCGCCGCTAGCTTTATCGTCCGGCTCCGAACGGCGATGCAGTTCCGGATCATCGCCGTGCTTTCCGGCGTGAAATTTCGTTCCCCGTCCAGAACTTGAACAAATCACCTCGAAGTGTCCCATGCCCCTGGCTCACGCAGGGACAGACCGAAACCGGCGATGGAGAGGCCGTAAAGCACGACATCGACGCAGACGACGAGGTCGGGATCGATTGCTATCGCTGTAAGCCACATGACGATGGTCCAGAAGGAGCAGAACAAACCGGTCAGGCCGCCGGCCATGAGCCATGCCGTCCTGTCGTCCTTGGCGCCGAGCGTCGCGGCGATCCAGATCCGCAGGGCGGCCGAGGCAAGGAAGAGGGTGCAGAACAGCACGAAGATCTCATTCGAGATTGCGGTCGAGTTCCTGTAAAGGATGGCTCCGAGGCCGATATACAGTAGTCCGCTCGCGATCCAATCGAGATAGAGAGCCGGCCAACCGATTCGGATGATGGCGATGCAGAGCATCACGCCGCCGAAGATTGCCGAAATGCCGGGGACGTAGTCGGGGAGTTTCCTTCCGGAAATCGGGTCCATTAAAGCCAGTGTTGCCAGGCTCATCAGAACCACGCCGAGCACCGCGAGCCGAAGCCCGTCGGCAGGCCCCTTGAAGCGTTTTGCCGTGCGCTCGCGCCGTGCAAGCACCGCCGCGCGCACGGCGACGAGGTGCTTGACGCCGAATGGAGGGGATAATGGCTTCGACTCGGTCGGATTCGGTCGCCGCCGGCAGCTTTTGCGATTGACCCGATGTTTATTGTGCAGGCGAACCCTCATTCGCGGCCCCTCGATCGCCGCCTTGTTCGTCGACGTCTGGCGGCAGTTCTCCGTCGGTCAATATCGTCATCTTTGAACGGACGGTTCCTCCAACGGCTTGTTCAAGATTTGCGGGACGCCAGCAGTTTGCGCAGCGCAGACAAGATACCGAAACCAAGTGTGAGGCTATCGCCAAGGCTCTCGATGCGATGCCCTGCGGCTGTCAACATCTCTACCACCCCCTGTGAGTCAGCCATCGCGGTCTCGAGTGCGGCCGCCTCCATTTCCGCGAGCGCTTCAAGCTCGGGCGAGGCTGGCTCCCGCAGAGCGTAGACCAGCAAACTGAACGCTGCTGCAAGATAGATCGCAGCAATCGCCAAGGTAGCTCCGAGGTCGCCGAACGGAACCCGGATCGTCAGGAACAGAGCGTAGGTCGCAAGACCGGCGGCGACGATGATCGCGGCGACCGCCAACGCGCCCGCCATCGTGCGTCGGATCAGTTGCCGGAGGAGAACTTGGCGGCGAAGCAGCGCCATCCGGGCATAGAGTTTTGCCGAGCTGAGAGTGGACATGGTTTGGCCTTTCGATCGGAGCGGGAAACGGTCAGCGGAGCCGGCGACCGATAACGACGCCGAGCACAAGGCCGACGCAGAGCACACTGAGCGCGGTCAATCTGGGGTACTTGTCCAGCTCTTCACCGAACTCGTCGAGCATGTCGTTCAGCATCTTCAGGAGCGTCTCGACGTCATGCGGGTCATGCGTGCCGCCTGCCTGCTGCTCCTCCACGCGAGGCGACGGGCTCGGGCTTCTCTGCTCGGTCGCTGTTCCGTGGGCTCGGGCGTCTAGCTCCGCCCGTAGGGCCGCGATTTCACTCTTAAGGCTCATCGTCTTCTCCGCGATTCTTGCGCAAGAGGAGAGCCTATCCGCCCGGACAGGAGAGGATCGAAACGAGTCCTCCCCCCGGGTCCGAGCGTATAGGACTACTGGATCGCGTCCTTGATGGACTTGCGGATCGAGTTGTATGTGTCGGCGAAGCGCTGCTGGGCGTCGGCATAGTTTCGCATCACGGCGTCCCATGCTTCGCGCGAGGCCGTCTGAAGGCGTCCGACCCGTACCTTTGCCTCATCGACCTGGGCCTTGAGGCCGTCGATGCGGGCGTCAATGCCCGCTCTCTGCTTGGCGGCGAGCTTGTCGGCTTCAGTGCGCAGCTCATCGATCGATTTCTGCCATGCCTTCTGGCGAGCCTCGAATTCAGCCTCCAGTACGGCCTGACGGGTAGCGAGATCGGCCTTTACCGTATCGAGATACTCACCCACCTTGGCCTGGAACGCGCTCGAGCGTTCGTCGAGCGCTTTGCGTGCATCGGCGACCTGAGTATCCGTCCAGGTCCGCGCGTTGGCTGCGGCTTCTTCGGCCTTGACGCGATAAGCCTCTCGCGTGTCCCGAAGTTCCTTGAGCGCGGCGTCGGCCTTTGCACGGACATCCGCCTGGCGCTTGGCGAGGTCCTGCTCCAAATTGGCGATGGCGGCGTCGAATTCGGAGAGCCGGTCCTGCGACCACTGTATCGCCTGCCGGGCCGATGACGGCTGGTTCTGATTGGACCGAGCGGCGTGCGGGGCCTGGTCCTGCGCAAAGCCGGCTGCGCAAACCGTGACCTCGGCAAGGATTGCAAGGCAAAAAGCCCAGGAACGTGATTTCATGTCATTTCTCTCTTGGAGATTGAACTGGGACAGTCGCAAGTCGAAGGGACCGCATTACAGCAGCTTCGAGAGTGCCTCTTTGATCTTCTGGATTGTACGGTCATGAACGGCCCTGGCCTCGGCAAGTCCGCTCTTCACGGCGTTCCAGGACTGGTCGCCGGCATCCTTGACCTCACCGATCCGGCTCTGAAATTTCTCGGTCTCGTCCGATAGGCGCTTGATCGCGGCGTCGAACTCGCCGCGCGCCTTGTCCACGATCTCAGTCGCCTGTTTGCGCAGGGCTGTCAGGGACGCCTCCCACGACCGGCGCTGGGCTTGCGCGCGCGCGGCAACGACATCGCGCACCGTATCCGCCTGATCCCCGGCAGCCGACAGGAAAGACTGGAACGCCGATTCCACATTGACCCACTCGGCCTCGATCGCACTCTGAACTTCCTGGGTACTGCGCTTGACGGCGTCGGCCTCCGTGCGCAGGCCGTCGTAAAATCTCCGCAGATTGACCTGGGATTCTTGCAAGCGTGCCAGCGCGCGGTCGGCCTCCTTACGTGCGCTCTCCTTCAAGTTGGCGGAGGATTTCTCCACCTCCGATATGATCGTGTCCAAGTCATCGAGCCGCTGCTTTGCCCAAGCGACGCTCTCATGCGCATAAGATTGTTCGGTCATTGCTTGTTTCCTTGCTTGTTTGGGGATAGAAAACGATGAAATGCTCCGAACCGGCCGCCTTTCCGCTCACCTGTCATTGGGAAAGCCGGACTTCCAGGAAGTCACTGCGACAGAGGTCGCGGATCATCTCTTCGATCTGGCGCACGCCGCTGTCCTGAATTGTCTTCCAGCCCATGCCGCGAAGCAGGATGCCGCGAAGGAGCCTGAAGCTGATGATCGCGGTGACGATCGCGCTTACGCGCAGCCGTAGCGCCTCACCTTTCGGGGCGCCTTTGTAAAAATCGCCCGCGAACTCGACGAGATGCTCCAATAAGGGCACGATCGCCCGCTCATGGATCAGGGCGAAGGCCTCGTCATTGTCATAGGCACACCGCGCCACAAACATCGTCCACGTGTGCGGCTCGGCATCCCTCAAGAGGAATTGCAGGAGACTTACCAGTGCTTCCTCGAAGCGCGCAGCTTTGTCGCCTGTTTGCGGCCCTTCCAGGATGCTGCCTATTTCCCCGAAACGGGCATGGGCATACTCCGCAATCGTCTCTGCGGCCGCCAAATACAATTCCTTCTTCCCTCCGAAATGGTAAGGAATGGCCGAGAGATTGGCTTTCGCGGCTTTCGCCAGCGTGCGTGTGCTCGCTCCTTCATATCCGACAGCACCGATCACCTCGATCGCAGCCTCAATCAACCGAGAGCGCGTTTTCGCGCTCCGCATTTCGTGTCCGCTGGGTGTCGCTTCGTCTGTTTTCATCAGAGGCTCTTCCCTTTTCATGCGATAGAAGTTAACTCATTCGAATGAACTTTTCAAGGATCAACATCGCACAGATGCGCCAGTCGCGCCGCGCCGGGATCAATGCGGATCAATTTCTTAGGTCAGTTCAATAGGATGGGCCGCTCTCAATCGCCGGGCTCGTGCTTGTTTTTGCCGAGGAGAGCGCCCCGTGACGGCGCTTGCGGGTGGGGCGGGCGTGTGCAGCGAACCCTCAGAGGCTTGCTTATTCGGAGCCGGAGCGTCCGCTCCGTCCTGCAAACGACCTTGCCGGTCCCCCGGGATTGGTCGCTCGAACGATTCCCCACAGTCGTGTCGACCGCCAGCGTTACGCTCGACGACGTGCAACCCCGCGGCCTTCTGCTCGACGAGCGGGCGGACGGTCGATGCATCCGAACCGTCCGTCACCGCCCGGAACGACCTTGTGCCCTACCTTTCCAGATATAGCAGCAAAGGACGACTAAGAATGCTCAGCGCTTTCCGCGGCGCCGCCCTTCTGGCTCTGCTCATGCTTCTTACGACCTGCAACGAAAAGGTTGCGAACGAGCAGCGTGCAGTCAAGCCGATTGCCTCGCCTGTGACCAGAGTCGATGTTGTTGATATTCCCATCACCTACACGGTCCCAGGCTCCGTCGTCTCCGACGGACGTGTCGACGTGTCCTCGCGTGTGGTGGGTTTCATCGAACAGCTTGACGTCCGGGAGGGGAATAAGGTCTCTCGCGGCGAACTGCTCGTGCGCATCGACCAGACCGACATCGACGAGGCGATCCGCCAGGCGCAGGCCGCCGTTCGCGCGAGCCAGGAGGATTTGGACGATGCCGAACGGGACGTCGAGAAATACGGCAAGCTCATCCAGACCGGCGCGGTGGCGACCGAAACGCTGCGCAAGGCGAAGGTGAGGCTCGACATCGCCGGCGCGACGCTCGACAAGGCGCGATCGGCTCTCGCCGCCGCCGAGGCGCAAAAGGGCTATGCCACGATCACGAGCCCCGTCGATGGCGTCATCGTCTCCGTCGCCAAGCGCCGCGGCGAGATGGCGATGGCGGGATCCACCATCCTGACTGTGGAATCCCACGAGGTCCTGTTGTTCAAGGCGTTCGTCTCCGAAAGCAGCCTTGCTCTGATCGGCCCTAAGACGCCGGTCACGGTCCGGATCGATACACTGAAGGACATCCCGTTCCGCGGCAAAATCCGAGGCATTGTACCTTCGGGCGATGACGTCACCCGCCGCTACGAGATCAACGTCATTCTCCCCAATGACCCGTCTCTGGTGCCGGGCATGTTCGGCCGCGCGCAAATCCTCCTTGGCATGCGGAAGGCGCCGGCTGTCCCGCGCAACGCCGTAGTCCGTCGCGGTGGCCTCGACGGCGTGTTCGTGCTCGACGGCAAGGTGGCGCGGTTCCGTTGGCTGCGCACCGGGCGGGAGCTCGCCGACTCCGTGGAGGTTGTCGCTGGGCTGTCGGGTGAGGAGACCATCCTGGCCGCCGCCAATGATGCGGTGCGCGATGGCTCGGTGATTGAGGCGGCGGAGAGCGCACGATGAACGAGCGTCACCTGAACTTCACCGGGCGTCTTGCCCAGACCTTCATCACCTCGAAGCTGACCATCGTCTTCATCATCGCAGTGGCGCTGATGGGCGTGCTGGCGGTTCTGCGGACGCCGCGCGAAGAAAACCCGCAGATCGTGGTGCCCGCCGCACTGATCACCGTCAGCCTGCCGGGAGCCTCGGCCGCTGAGGTCGAGGATCTGGTCGTTACGCCCCTCGAAGGAATCCTGAGCGAAATAAGCGGCGTCGATCACATCGAGAGCACGGCACAAAACTCCCTTGGCACGGTTCAGGTGCAGTTCAAGGTCGGCCAGCCGAAGGAGGAGTCGCTGGTCAAGCTCTACGACCGCGTGCTTGCGAGCCGCAGCCGCCTGCCGACCGATGCGGGGACTCCGTTTGTGCGCAGCATCGACGCCGACGATGTGCCCATTCTGACCTTCACGTTGGCCTCGTCCCAATACGACGACTATGCTTTGAGGCGGGTCGCCGAGCGCATGGCCGAGCGGCTGCGCAGCACCGATAATGTCTCGGTGGTCAGTATCCAGGGCGGCCGGAGGCGGGAAATCGCGATCGAACTCGATCCGAATCGCCTGCAGGCTTTCGGCGTGACGCTCAGCCAGGCCTACGCCGCATTCTTTGCGAGCAATCTGTCAGCGCCCCTGGAGCCGACGGTGCGCGATGGCAAGGTCGAGGCCATCAAGCTTTCCGCTTCCTTCGCATCGGTGGAAGATGTCCTGAATCAGGTCGTCGGCGTTTACAATGGCCGCCCGGTCTATGTGCGCGACGTGGCGACCGCAACCGACGGCCCGCCCTCCGAGATCACTACCTTCAGCCGGTTCTCGTTCGGACCCGGAGATCCGCGCTTTGGCCAGGCAGACTCGGCGGATCTGCCGGCGGTGACCATCGCCGTCTCCAAGAAGAAGGGCGCCAATGCGGTGGTGGTGGCCAATGCCGTGATCGACCGCGTCGAGCGCATGCAGGCATCCTTGGTGCCCAAGGACGTTCAGGTGATCGTCACACGCAATGACGGTGAAAAGGCGAATGCCGCCGTGAACCTCCTTCTAGAGCATCTTCTCATTGCGCTGGCGACAGTCGGCCTGGTGCTGATCTTCTTCCTCGGCTGGCGCGAGGCGTCGATCGTCATGGTGACGGTGCCGCTCATTCTATCGATCACGCTCGCTGCCGACCTGCTCGGAGGCGTCACCATCAACCGGGTGACCCTGTTCGCGCTCATCCTGTCCCTGGGCCTCCTCGTGGACGCAGCCATCGTGGTCATCGAGAACATCCATCGCCACTACGGCTCCAAGCGGTCGCGCATCGGCAAGGAAGCGATCACGGTTCAGGCGACCAACGAGATCGGCAACGCCACCAACCTTGCAACCGTTGCGGTCATGCTGGTGTTCAGTGCTCTGTTCTTGATCACCGACATGGCGGGACAATACTTCTATCCGGTCGCCTACAACGTACCGATCGCCATGGCGGCATCCCTGCTGGTGGCCTATGTCGTCACTCCCTGGGCGGCCAATCGCTGGCTCCATCGCCACGCCGTACAGGAGGAGGATGCACATATGCAGGAGGCGACCCATGGAGAGCCGGGAAAGATGGAGCGTCTTTACCTGCGCCTCATCACGCCCTTGCAGCAGCGCCGGTTGATGCGGCTTACCTTCGGGGTCGTCATCCTCCTCCTGATGGGGGCCTCCATCATGCAGGGGGCCTGGCAGTTTGTCCGTCCCGCCGGGGTGGGGGGGACGGTCTCGGCGCTGGGCGTCCCCTTCGGCTTCCTGCCGAAGGACAACAAGAACACCTTCAACATCGTGATCTCTATGCCGGAAACCGCCCCGGTTGAAGTCACCGACGGGTTTGTGCGCGAGGTCGCGACGCTGCTCGCAAGGGAAAAGAGCGTCCTCAACTACCAGACCTGGATCGGGCAGGCAGGCGTTGAGGACTTCAATGGCTTGTTCAAGGGAACGGCCGGGCGCACAGGCAACTACGTCGCCGAACTCCGCGTGAACTTGATCGACAAGCATCACCGCTGGGAGAGTTCGATCGACATCGTCCGCGAGCTGCGGCCGAAGGTTGACGCCATCCGCGTGTCCTATCCCGGAGCAAAGGTCGCGCTCGTCGAGGATCCACCGGGTCCTCCCTTGCGCGCCACAGTCCTCGCTGAACTGTACGGCCCGGATTCGGAGGGGCTGCGGACATTATCGGCCGAGGTTCTCAAAGCGTTCGCTACGACCTACGATATCGTCGACCTCACCAATACCGAGCCGTTCGACATCGTCGAACACCGCATGGTGCCGGACAAGGAGAAGGCGGCACTATCAAGGGTTTCCACGGCCCAGATTGCCGAGGCGCTGTCGCTTGTTTACGGCGGAAAAATCCTCAGTCGCGTCCATCTGCCTGACGAGAAGAATCCGGTCGACGTCAGGGCCTTCGTGCCGCGCCGCTTTGCGGTGGACCCGACCCGCCTCGACCGGATATTCGTCGGCAATGCTGACGGCAAACCGGTGCCGCTCTCCGAACTGGTTGAGGTGCGGCCCGCGTCGGCGGACCGGCCGATCCTGCATCGCGACAACGAGAAGGTCACCTTCGTTGGCGCGGAACTGTCGAAATCCGTGCCGCTCTACGCCGTGCTCGACCTTCAGCGGCGGCTCGACAGCATTACCGCGCCGGACGGCCGGCCGTTGAAGACCGGCAATCTCGGTCTCAACCGCGACGCGCCCGACACCATCGACGGCTACCGGCTTTTGTGGGGCGGCGAGATGCGAATGACCCTCGACATCTACCGCGATATGGGGAACGCCCTCGGCGGCGCCTTGATGCTGGTCTACCTGCTTCTCGTCGCCTACTACCGCTCCTTCCTGATCCCGATGATCGCCATGTCGTCGGTGCCGCTCGGCATCATCGGCATCTTTCCGGGGCACTGGCTGGTTGGGGCCGACTTCTCGGCAACCTCGATGGTGGGCATCATTGCACTGTCCGGCGTGGTAATCCGCAATTCACTGCTGATCATCGACTTTATCCAGGACAACCTCAAGTACGGGATGCCGCTCGATGTGGCGGTCCGGCAGGCCGGCGCCGTGCGCCTTCGTCCGATCCTGCTGACGACGCTCGCCATCGTCCTCGGCTCGGCGATCATGGTCGGCGATCCGGTTTTCGGCGGGCTCGCCATCTCACTGATCTTCGGAACGGTGGTCTCGACCGCGCTTGCGGTTTTTGTCGTGCCGATCCTTTACGGTCTCAATGCGCAGCGACGCTCCCCGAGCGGGAGGGGAGGAGGCCCCAATGTTGCGATCCTTGGGTCGGAGACCAACCGTCACGAATGACCGAATTTGGCGGCGTCCCGAGGCTCTCAACCTTGACCGCGATTTCATCTCGAAGAAGGGGAGGGGCTTGGATCGCAGACGGCCGGAAGCGGCGTTTGCGACACCAGGGGAGGTGGCTGATCCCAAACGGGATGATCTTTGCAATGGTCGCACTTGAGTTGACGATGCTCACACCTTCGGATGTGGCTGCTCATGCTGCTCTCACACCCTCACTTCAGGACGAGCAGCGTGGCGATGACTCTGCGATCGACCACAGGATCACTGAGCGCGAGCTCGAACTGTTCCGGTCGGTGCAGGTGCCGCTGCGCAGAGCCATGGAGATTGCTGAAGGATTGCATGCTGGTTCGAGGACCGTAGACATCAGCTTCGATGGCGGGAAGGATACGTCTGTCCTTTGTGTCAAGACTATAAAGGACTCCCTGGGAAAACGCGATCGATGCGCAGTCGGGAGCGGTAAGGGGCGACGAGGTCGCTTCATCCACCTCATCGGGAACGATCGCGTCGACTTCGCTGCCCTAAAAGGCATACGGCAGAGCGTGTCGGACGCGGTGTTCATCGCTGAGAAAGCGACCTCGGGAAAGGCCATCAGTGGAAGCTTGACACGTGAGAACGGTAGACTGAACTTCGTCATCATCGTCCTCAGCGGCGACGACCTGAAGCGGGTCGTTCTCGAACCGCCGAGGCCCAATCTCTGGAAGCCGGTTTTCCATCGTTCAAGACAGCGGGAGCTGCGCAAGACCCATCGCACGAGAAACAGGGCAAGGGCTGATATGTTTAGCCACATAAGTGGCTCCATGATGTTACCTGACGATCGGCTAGCTTTGTTCAGTTGATTCCGGACGCAAGGAGGATTGGCTCGGCCGAGTGTCCATCAAACCGACGCCGCTCCGCGTTCCGGCACTGCCCGCCCGCGTGACGGTGATCGTGTCATGTAGCACGGCGGAACAAAAGAACGCGCTTTATGGCCGAGCATCCAGGCAGACGTTTCTTGCTGGCATCGCCGCAGGCCAGATCTGCTGTCCGTTCGCGAACAACCTCGCGCATCGGATTGGTGAAGTCGGCGCGTCCGGCTTTTCCGCAGCGGCTCTTTCTCACCTAGCACTACTTTGGCACTTTAGGCTTGGCGATATCTGCAAGGAACCTGTTACAGTGAGGACATTGTCGGGGTGGAGGTCGCGCGAAGAGGTCGAGGATCGCTTGCCTGATGGCCGGCATGCTTGGTTGTGGTGGCGGTCCTGAGATTCTTTTTTTCCGTCCCGCTGCTTTGAGGCGGCGGGATTGGCGTAGGCGATCATCGTCATCAACGCGTGTCGATGTAATCCCGTCCAGGATCTACCTTCGAAGTGGTCGAGCCCAAGCTCCTCCTTGAGCTGCTGGTGGGCCTGTTCACAGACCCACCTGGCCTTGATCGTGGCAGCGAGCGTCTTGATGGTGGCATCGGCCGGCAGGTTCGACACATAGTATTTTTGCTCCCCGGTCGACCGCCGCTCGCCGGCGAGCCAGACCTCGTCGCCAGGCATGCGCTGCATGCGGTTATCGAGCATCCGGTGCTTATGGCCATCCGCAACGCGGACACGGCAGGCAGTGAAGAGACATGTCAACTGACCTTTGGTGCCCCGCCGCCAACTGATTCTTTGCCATTTGCCTTCGGCCAATAACGCTTCAGCAGAGACCGGTGGCTGATCAGGGATGTGGTATTTTCGGGGCTTTCCGGTCTTCGCGATTGGGAAGATCAGGGCAATATCGGCGGGATAGACGTTCTGGCGCCGCGACAGACCCACCGCCCACAGCAGACCGCGCTCGCTCAAAGCCTGACGGAAAGGCCCGCTGGAGCCGTACCCTGAATCGGCAAGCACACAGCCGAAACGCACACCGGAGGCGATGACGCGGTCGATCTCCGCCAAGGCGATCTCTGGCTTGGTCCGCGCTGCGCGGTGCTCGACTGGAACACCCGCACGCTTTAAACGCACCGGATTACTCGTCCAACTCTCGGGAACGAAGAGACGTAATGCCACCATGACTGGCACTTCACCCCGCGCAAGCGTCAGCGACACCAATGTTTGGCAATTGGCCGTCTTGCCGAGAGACGAGGCATATTGTGGAGCGACACCAACCGAACGATCGCCCTTCTTCGGCATTGCCGTGTCGTCAATGACCAGCACCGCATCCCTGCCGCCGACCAGGCGATCGGCCTGAACCAGCAATTCCGCCTTCAATGGCGCTGCATCCCAAACGCCATCAGCAATGAAATGGTGCAACTGGTCATACTCGCCCGGTGCCAGCCGCGCCGCCATCGGCTGGACGCTCTTGCGATCACCCGGTCCAATCAATCCCGAGATAGAAAGCGGACACATCCGCCGCCGCGCCTTGTGGCCTAAACGATCCAGGAATGGCTCGAGCCAGCGCCCAAGCTCGTCTTCCCAATTCGACTTCGTGCCCACCATGGTCGGCCCTCCAAAAGCCGACCATCCATGAATCATTGAAAATCCGATTCGGGAATCTTGAGGGTTCTGTGAGGTCGCGAGGCAAAGGCCAGCCGCGCGCTCCGTCGTAGCGTGCGACCTCATAGAAGCCGGTTTGAACGAGCCGCTGCCCCGCCCGAACAACACGCGAGATTCAAGGCCGATGATCGTCGACGATCGCCAGACGCATCCACAACTTGGGCGGTATGGCATGGATGTTGCTAATAGGGGAAAGTAGGTTGTTGACCGCCAGTGCTGTCAATGGGTTAGGCGTGGCGGAAAAGTCACGCGTGACAACCGTGCCGCGAAACGTCCGGTAACGGCCTTCAACGAGCGCGACGGAATTACAGAAAGTCGCTACGGCATCGTCCCTGGGATGTGTCGAGATGTTGTTGGTCGCTGCCATTGTTGATCCGACCGTACCAGCCTATTGGTTCGAAGCATTGCCTGCCCACGGCAGCAAGCTTGTTGGTACTCCCACTCCAGCAACAAATTCAATGCCGCGCAGCGGCTTCGTTGTGTGCCGGGCATGTTCAATAGCTCGGAAGTGAAAGTCTTCCACCCAACCTGATGGAGGTGAGGGGATAGAGAAACGCAAGGGCTGCCGCCGCGAGGCGGGGTCTGAAGGAAGCGTGGATCAAAGATGCGGGCCGATGAACAAGAACCGTTAAGAGGCGCCAGTGTCGGACGAGCGGGCAACACATCGCAAAGTCCATATCCATCAAAGACGCGAAGCGTAGATCCGGCGGTCGTGCATCGAAGGCGATTGAACTTACCCCGGGAGATCTGCCCGGCGTCGCTGCACGGCGACTGAGACGAACCGTGAGGTCGTCTGACCACCTGGCAGAAGTCAGCAGAGGGCGTAAAATAGGTCATGCTGTCGGCGAAGCTATTGAGGCACTCCAAAGCTGAAAAGCGGAGCAACGGATAGGCAAAGTCGGAAACGATGGCTGAAGGCCCGAACGAGTGAGAAAGGCAAGTAGGACCGGAACCTCATGAACGGAAAGCGGCAGACAAACCAGCGACGACTGGCCTCAGGCACGGATGGTCGGGGTGAAACCCCTGCTGCCGCGACCGGAGGAGCCGAACCGTCTGTGGCGATGACGGCGACCGAAAGTCCGGCTTTCCCAGAACATCTGATGGAGGAGGTGTGTAGCCGCGAGAACCTTCAAAGAGCGTGGAAACGCGTTCAAGGAAACAAGGGAGGCCCTGGTGTCGATGGAATGACCATCGGCGTCGCCAAGGCATTCCTGCGGGAGCACTGGCCAGCAATTCGGCTCCAATTGCTCAACGGGAACTATCAGCCACGGCCGGTTAAGCGGGTGGAAATCCCAAAACCGGATGGTGGAGTCAGAAAGCTCGGCGTTCCCTGTGTCGTCGACCGCCTGATTCAGCAAGCCGTGTTGCAGGTTCTTCAAGAACAATGGGATTCGACGTTCTCCGAGCACAGCTACGGGTTCCGGCCGGGACGGTCGGCGCATCAGGCCGTAGCCCAGGCACAACGCTACATCGCCGAGGGCTACGACGTCGTGGTGGATCTCGATCTGGAAAGATTTTTGGATGTTGCGTCATACTACACCTTCAGTTTTTTTGAGAGGGTCGAAGAGGTCTGGAGCAGCTGCAGGTACTTGAATTCGTATGCCTTTTGCCCGTCCGCGATAGACGTGAACGGCCTTAAGCTCGCCGCGCTTTACACGTTGCAAGATGGTTTGCCGCGAGACGCCGAGTAGATTCATGGCCTTGAACATCTTCACGTAACCTTCGGGCGCGCTCTCCACAAAGCGCGACCGCAACTCGTCATTGATACGGATGCGCCACGGCGCGCCAGGTGTGATCTGCTCTCCGGCAATGAAGCCATCGTTGAGGCAGCGATGCAAAGTAGAGGGTGCGATCCCGAGAGCGCGTGCTGCTTTCTCGATCGTCATGCACTCGCCGTCCTGCACTTGCTGTTTCGGCTCGAAGCACGGGATCTCCCAGTGCGTCCGCAGGCTCGACACACGATTTGCCGTAAACGACAGTCCTGTGGCCGTTGTACGGCCTTGGCGATTGAGGATGCCGGCGATCTTGGTGTCGGGATAATGTGCAGCCAGTCGCCGCAGCAGATCAATCGTATCGTCGGCGGTGCGGATCGGCGATGGATGCGAGTGCGGCAATGGGACATTAACTTCACTGAAGAGACCGCCGCGCCAACGCAGCGTCAGGTGAGCGTTGTATTTATCGCGCTCGACTCTCAAGGTGACATCGTCGAGCAGCGTGCGGAGCAACTCCTTGCGATCGCGATCGCTCGTCGTGGGAGCGAACCAGATACGCTTGAGGTCTTTACCGAGTGCAAGGACCGCGTCGCGTTCTTCGTGCGTAAGCGAGCGCGGTCGGGCATGTTCGCGGTCCGAGAGTTCGGATTCGGCAGTCTTGAGTTCCAGCAGAGCGCTTTCCCATTCTGCTTCGAGTCCTCGCGCGACGAGTCTATTCTCCGGGTCCACGGCGCGATAGCGTCGCTCGGCGCGCTGCGCGTTGTAGCGCGCACGCTCGACGTCGCGACGGAACTGCGCGAGAGCCGTCTCGTGATCGGCGCCGAATTGCTCGATCGCCTGGAGCGAGGCTTCCAGGCCTGCGGGCGCGAGAGCCGCAAGGAACGCTTCGGCGACAGCCGCATCGATCTGCACACCGCCGATGTTGAGGCAGTACTCGCCCCGGCCGTTGACGATGTTCTTGCCGGCGCAGTGATATCCGGGCGCCGAGAACCGGCCGCTGTAGTGTACGGCCAGGCGCCGACCGCAGTGTCCACATACGGCGAGGCCTTGCAGGAGTGCTGCGCCTTCTCTCACGGCACCCCCGCTCTGGTGCGGTCGAGGACGGATGTTCTGCGCCAGGCGCTTCTGGTTCGCCTCGAAGGTATTCCAATCGATGTATCCGGCATGATGGTCACGAATGAACACCGGCCACTGCTCGCGGTCGCGTTGTCTGATGCGCTTTCGGATTCGACCGCCCGCATCGAGATAGCATGTCTGCTGGGTGCGGCCATACACATAAACGCCGGCATAGAACGGGTTGGTGAGGACCTGGTGGATCTTTGTGTAAGTGGGGACGACCCAGCGGAGATCGACAAGGCTGTTGGAGTGCAGCGGAAAGCGCAGGCCTTGCGAGCGGAACCACAGCCACACGCGTCGTGCCGAGCCGAATTCGGCAAAGCGGTCGAAGACAGCATGGATCGCGGCTTGCACCGACTCGTCAGGATGCAACAGCACCTCCCCGTCGGCGTCGCCCCGTACCAGACCCACCGGCAGCCCGCGGTGCAGTTCTCCGCGTGCGGCCTTGTTGCGGATGCCACCGAGCAGCCGCGCACGCAGCACATGCAGCTCTGCCTCTGACATCGTACCTTTCGAGACGGCGACATACTGCCCAGAAACATCTGTTTGATGTTCTGATCCAATACCCGCATCACCCGCATGCAGGCGAGCGCGTTGCTGTTGTACGTCGGTTAAAGCATGGCGGCAGCACTCATTTTGTCATTGAGCAACGCGATGGCACCGCGCTGTTGCCGGCGTGGATGACGGAGCCCTGGGCGGCGCAGCTTGCAATAGTCGAACGACCGCGCCTGCCTCTTGAGGCACTCTACGCGCTGCGCAGCATGATCGATAGTGCTGTTCTATCCTTATCACCCGCGACTCGGATGAGGGAGGAGAACGATGATCGATCGACTAGGCGGCAATCGACAACCCGATCTGTTTGTGCGCACGACAAACATACTCGGTCCGAACCGAATACCCGCGCGGATTCGGACAGAAGTAGCATCTCTGCTAAAGCTGCTCATGGCACCGCACATAGCGGCCGACATGGCGCAGCGGCGCGAGGCCGCCGATGAATAAGATCACCCCTGAGCATCTGTCGCGCGATGCATACGTCTACGTCCGGCAATCAACGCCGGACCAACTGCTCAACAACCCCGAGAGCCGACGCCGGCAATATGCTCTGGAGACGCGAGCGCGCGCTCTCGGCTGGGAGAACGTGATCGTCATCGACGAGGATCTCGGTCGTTCGGGCGGCGGCGCCGCCCGGCCCGGCTTCGAGCGTCTGCTTGCGGCAATCTGCGCCGGTACCGCGGGCGCGGTGTTTGCGATCGAGGCTTCGCGGTTGGCTTGCAACGGCCGCGATTGGCATACGCTGCTGGAATTCTGTGTCGTTGTGAACAGCCTGATCATCGATGAGGATGGGATCTACGATCCCCGATCGGTCAATGATCGGATGCTTTTGGGTTTGAAGGGAACATTCAGCGAGCTCGAGCTGTCGATGTTTCGGCAGCGTTCACAGCAGGCGCTGCGTCTGAAAGCAGCGCGCGGCGAGCTGAACACGACGGTGGCAATCGGCTATCGACGCGGTGCTGATGATCGCCTGGAACAGGACCCGGACAAACGGATCCGCGAGGCACTGTCGCTCGTGTTCCGCAAGTTCGCTGAGATTGGCAGCGTGCGCCAGCTTGTCTTGTGGCTGCGGCAGGAACGAATCGATCTGCCAATTGCTGTCCATGGTGCTCAGGGACGGAGCGTGCAATGGCGCTTGCCGCGCTACAATACTGTGCACCGGCTGCTCACCAATCCGGTCTATGCTGGAGCGTACGTCTACGGTCGCACCTTCACCCGAGTTCGGTTCGAGGGAGGACGCAAGGTCGCCACACACGGTATAGTGCGTCGGCCGGAGGAGTGGGATGTGGTGATTCGCAACCACCATGATGGCTACATCACGTGGGAGGAGTATGATCGGAACCAGAAGGTCATCGCAGGGAACGCAAACATGAAAGGGGCGATGGTGCGAGGTTCTGTGCGTAACGGCAGTGGGCTGCTGGTTGGATTGCTGCGATGCGGACACTGCGGACGCAAGCTGAAGGTGCATCACAATGAACGTAAGGGTGCGCGCTATGTTTGCACGACCGACATCGCGAACCTTAGCAACAAGAACTGCATTGCGTTTAGCAATATGCGCATCGACACGGCGGTGTCGGCAGAAGTGCTGCGCGCGGTATCACCGCTGGCCTTGGAAGCCGCACTCCAATTGATCGCCGACCATGAGCAGGCTGGCGTAGAGCGGTTGCGACAGTGCGAGCTGGCATTGGAACAAGCATGCTACGAAGCGACGCATGCGCGTCGGCAATACGATGCGGTTGATCCCGACAACCGGCTGGTCGCCGGCGAGCTCGAACGGCGATGGAATGAATGCCTCGCAGCGCAGGTACGACTCGAGGAGCAGATGGAGAACCTGCGCCACGAACAGCCACGGATGCTGAGTGAAGATGATCGCGCGATGCTGCTGGCACTCGCTGATGACCTGCCGCGAGTTTGGAACCATCCCGATGCTTCCATCGAAATCCGCAAGCGGATCTTGCGGGCGGTTCTCACGGAGATCGTTGTCACGATCGAGGGCGATCGACTGTGCCTCGTCGTGCATTGGCAGGGCGGGGATCACACCCGACTTGAAGTGGTGAAGAACCGCATCGGCCAAAATCGCTTCAAGACCGACAAGGAGACCGTGCAGCTCGTCGGCGAACTCGCTCGCGTGTTGCCCGACCATAGCATCGCTCCTGTCCTCAATCGGCTCAGAATACGTTCGGCCAGAGGCAACAGCTGGAACGAGCTGCGCGTCCGCAACTTCCGCGGCACACACCAGATCGCAGTCTATCGCGAGGGCGAACGGGCAGAGCGACGTGAGCTAATACTGCATGAAGCCGCGAGTCGTCTTGGCATCAACAAAATGACGGTTATTCGCCTGATCCGGGACGGGATACTGCCCGGCAGACAGATCTGTGCTGGCGTGATCCGCGAAGAAGATCTCGATCGGCCGACGGTGCGTCGTGCAATCCGAAACGGCCGTGCAGTATCACCAGACGCACGGCAGCAAAAGCTGCCTTTTCAATAACATCATGAGGTAGTGCATCATGTCACGAGCCTGTTGAGCCCGAGCACCAGGCGGTCATTGAACAAGCCCGGATGATAAATCCCATCTCCATCACCGATGAGCGTGTGGGTCAGGCCACATAGATCGAGCAGACGGTACCAATCAGCATTATTGCGCGCTAGTCGCGAGACTTCCAAGCCGAGCACGATGCCCACCTGGCCGAGGCCGACCTCCGCGGTCATACGCGCGAAGCCGATGCGCTCGGAAAGGCCGGAACCGGAAATACCGAGGTCCTCATCGATGATTTTTACCTGATCGCGTCGCCAACCGAGCCGCGCGGCGCGTTCGGCTAACTCGTACTGACGGGCAGTGGACTCGCGATTATGCTCGACCTGCGTCGTACTGGACTGACGCACGTAGACGATTGCGCATCGGCGTAGGTGCTCAGCGGTGATCTTGCTCAGTTCGTTCATCGTTGTGATCTCCGGCAGTGGCGATTGCTCGGGCGACTAGTCGGGCGAGTCGCAGCACGAGATGTGCGCGCTGCTCTTTATCGAGGGCCTCCCATACGGGTACGGCCCCGCGCTGAGGTGGTGGGTCGAGAAAGCTTAGCTGCTGCATGGCTGTCCTCCGATTCCGGTGGCAGGACAGTATGCGCGGCATCCAATTGCCGCAGCAAAGCGTCGACGATCGTCCGGGCGTGCAGCAGCTCGGCGTGGGAAGCCAGGAATGCCGCTCGAGCGCACTGCGGGCTTGCACGCGGTAAATGTTGTGCGATAGGCAGATCTGTCCACGCGGCCGGTACAAGGGCACGGGTACCATCGGGCAGTACAAGCGTCAGATGAAGTTCGCCGCGTCGATGACACCAGCCAAGCACATTAAGCGCGGATCCCTCAAAAGGATGGTGCGACCGAACGATGGTTACCTGATCGGGATAGTCGTCGAGATGATGAGCGCGGTGGTGGGTAGTCTGTCGAGTAGTCTTTCGACAACATCGAGCACGAGCTCTTGCTACGGGCTGTCCGGAAGCACGTGACGTGCAAGTGGGCGCTGCTCTACATCGAACGATGGCTGACGGCACCTATGGACAAGGACGGAATAATTATCGAGCGAACCCGCGGCACCCCTCAGGGTGGCGTGATCAGCCCGATTTTATCCAACCTTTTCTTGCACTACACTTTCGACCTCTGGATGGGGCGGGCGCACCCTGACCTCCCATGGTGTAGGTATGCAGACGATGGTCTAGTGCACTGCCGGAGCGAGCAAGAAGCGGAAGCCGTAAAGGCCGAGCTACAAACTCGCTTGGTGGAATGCGGACTTGAGATGCACCCCACCAAAACCAGGATTGTCTACTGCAAGGACAGCCGGCGGAAGGGGAGCTATTCGAACGTCAAGTTTGACTTTCTTGGCTACTGCTTCCGGCCCCGACGGGCAAAGAACTCGCAAGACGCCTCGGTGTTCTGCAGTTTCTTACCTGGGGTCAGCGCTTCGGCGCTGAAGTCCATGCGGGCGGCAATCCGGGATTTGAACCTCCGAAGACGGACCCATGTGTCAATGGCTGACATCGCTCGGCAGCTTAATCCACTCCTGCGGGGGTGGATTGAGTATTACGGTCGTTTCACGCAGGCGGCTCTGGGGCCAATCCTTCGATACGTCAATCAGACAATCGAGGCTTGGATGATGCGGAAGTTCAAACGCTTTATGGGTCGCAAGGCCAAGGCCGGCCGCGTCCTCGAACGATTATCTCGAGAACGTCCCGGGTCGTTCGCACACTGGAAGATCGGCATACGCGGCTCGTTCGCCTGATGGGAGCCCAGTGAGGCGAGAGTCTCACGCTGGGATCTATGAGAGGCCGGCGGTGAGATTCCGCCGGCCTACTCGCCAAAGCCGCCCGCCCGGATCTGTGAGGGCAAAGCCGAATGGCCGAGCTACTCGACCACGACCCCGTCACGCAAGACGGCCCTCGTCGGAGCCGTACTTCAAAGCTTGGTTCGCTTTCATTCAAATCGTAGAGTATCGAGGCCGCAGTCCCAGCGAATCGTTGTCAGGATGGCAAAAGCGCCAAGATGCGATTGTGCCGGCTTTCGAGCTGGCCGGACTTGGACACGTAGAAACTCGACGGTGGCTTCACACCGCACACAGCGGTATAGGGGCCTCCTGAGGCGGATTTGAAAAATCACCCTCCTTTTATGTACACTCCTAAGATTGCGTGAGAGGGAGCCATGGTCATGAAAGACGAGGTCCCTCCAGGGCGTCGGGAGCGGCTGTTGCAGCACAAATATTGCGGCCTTCCCGAAATTCTTTCCAAGAATTGAAAGGGAACGATTTTTGCGCTCGCGGAATGGTATGTGTTCAGGTTGTAGACGATGGGACCGATTTTGCGAGCATGTTCCACGCGTCCAGGACCGATCGCACGATGACTGTGCCGTCGGGCACAAGTTCGAAATCGGTTTTTCCCCGCGCCCATTCGTTGATCAAACCGTTCACGAGGGCGCTAAATGCGATCGCGGCGGTCTGGGGCGTCCAGGGCGCGGGTAGCACCTTATTTCTCTTCGCAGCCGCGAATACCTTGACCAGTGAATCCCGGAACTGTTGCTGAAAATCATTTCCGTCGCCGGATTCGTCCTCTGAAGACGACCAGTCGAATTGCAGAAGCACCCTGAGCATGCGCCTTTGTCGCGGGTCCGTCTGCAGATGGGCGAACGTGCTTGATATCACATCGCCAAGGGCTCCGAGAGGGGAGAGGGTGGTGTCCGCCGCCAATCGCTCGGCCAAATATTGCGTAGGCTGGCGCATCTCGTCACGGATCGCAAACAGCAGCCCCGGCTTGTTGCGGAAATGCCAGTGTACGGCTCCGCGCGTGACGCCGGATGCCGAAGCGATCTCGTCAAGAGAGACGTTCTCGTAACCGTTCTCGAGAAAAAGCATTTCGGCGGCTTTTAGAATGGTGCGCCGAGTCTCCTCGGCTTGTTCCTTTGTCCGTCGCATAGCTGGCTTTCGCAGTTGCAGGTGTTTACAAACATTCGGTACGTATGTATATAACGAATAACGATTGGGCTGTAGAGCCCACGGAGTTGGCCGCATGACAATGGTCTTCCAAGCCGCTGTGCCATTCGGCGCAGCTGTCGCTGTTGCTTCGTCTGCACTCGCCCCGATCGGCAGCGGCGCGTCTCCGACCGTTGCCATTGTTCAGGCCGGAACGACGGCCGTCACCAAGACGACCGAGATCATTGGGCGCATACAATTCATCGGATGCGTCGATCAGTTGGCCGGCGTCACGGGCTTTCTCGAAGAACGCTCTTTTGTCGAGGGAGCTGATATCAAGAAGGGCGATCTTCTGTTTCGTCTTGATGGGGTGGCCACCTTCACGGGACTCGGTCTGGCCCATGTCATCCTCGACCTCTACACCCAGATCATGGTGTTGTCCGCACGGGCGGCCAGGAACGGCACCCTCAACGTCGAATTCGCCAAAGAGCAGCGAGCATCGGTCTTGGCATCAGGCAGGCGGCCATGCTTGGCGTCAAACTGCGCTTCCGTGCCGTGATGATCACTTCGGTCGCCTTCATTCTCGGTCTGGTGCCGCCCGTCTGGGCAGATGGTGCATCGATGACCGCGCGGCATAACATTAGCACGCCGGTGCTCGTCGGGATGATCGCCGCCAGCACGCTTGGGATTTTCCTGATCCCCATGCTGTACGTCACCTTCCAGACCCTACGCGCAAAACTCAAAGCCAGGGTTCGGGAAGATCGAAATCGCGCATCAGTTCGATATCGCCGTTAGCTCGTGAGGCAAAGATATTCCGTCATGGAGCCGAATGGTCAGATGAAGTTCAGGCGACTTGTCAGTCATGGGCGATATCGAATGAGAGAGAGCGGAACAGAAAATGCAATTGTACGGTATCGGCGGCTGCTTAAGGGCAGGTTTCGCGGCGGCCGCGATTGGCTGAGGCTTGTATTTCTCGGTGTAATTCTTGTCGCGCTCAGTACCGTGTTCCTCGCCGATGCACTCGCAGTTCAACGTCTTCCAGGTCACTTAAGCGGTGGTTCGGCCAT
The DNA here is from genome assembly GCF_947648125.1 of uncultured Bradyrhizobium sp. Taxonomy (GTDB): domain Bacteria; phylum Pseudomonadota; class Alphaproteobacteria; order Rhizobiales; family Xanthobacteraceae; genus Bradyrhizobium. The sequence continues at coordinate 163,646 of NZ_CANSMR010000001.1, forward strand.
ATTCGGCGGAATTGCAATCGTGCTGTTCGTCACAAAAATTGCGAGAGGCGCGCTTTATCTGGACTGGTTGCTGGGCGCTGTATCCTGTCTCCTCGCGGGCCTACTGCTCTCTCGGGATGAGGATTTCACGTATCCTCTATCGCTGCTCTATGTTGTCTCTCTCATGTTCGCAAGCGGCGCGGCCCGAATCTGGATTGGTTTGACAGCGTCTCCCGAGGAGGGAGCAAGTTGGATTTTGTGCTCTGGATTGGTTGCCATGCTCTGCGGGCTCTGGATCGCCTTCGCATCGCTCTTGGCCATGCCGACGACGCTCGCGCCACTGATATTCGTTTTCGATGCGCTGTTTGGGGGCATTGCAATCGTTGGGTTCGGCATGTCGCTGAAGGAGGATGAACGCGACGGTGTCGATCTGTTTTGAGAACGTCTCTTCACTCGTTCTTTTCGAGGCTCCAGAGGATTACTAGCGATGGCCATCAAGAACATTGCAGTTTTCGTGGAGCCATCACGAACTGGAGCGGCTCGCGCTCGCTACGCGGTGGAGTTGGCTCGTCGACATGGCGCACACCTCATTGGGATCTTTGCGGCGCCGCCCGGCTGGAATGCAGACCCTACAGAGTCTTTTGTTAGAGGAACCGAAGCCATACCACGACTTATAGAACGTCATAAGGCGGCAGAGATTGCGATATCCAGTGCTGCAAACCAAAGCTTTGAGGCCGCCACTAAACGGGCGGACATCAGTTTTGAGTTCCGTATCATTCGTGAAAAAGATGTCGATGACGCCAAGCTGCATTCTCTTTATACCGATCTGATCATCGTGGGAGCTCCACGACCGGGCGGGCTGCCCAACTACTGGTCGGTGGAGACATTGCTGCTTACGACAGGCGTTCCGTTTCTGATGCTGCCTGATGCGTGGAAGGCCGGGACCATCGCCGAACGTGTGCTTGTTGCTTGGAACGCCAGCCGCGAAGCCCGACGTGCGGTCTCGGATTCGTTGTCGCTGCTGATGGCAGCGCAATCGGTCTCGGTCGTTGTTGTTGATCCGTGGGCGGACCCGCGGCACGGAGAGGAGCCCGGTGCAGATATTGCGCTCTATCTCAGCCGCCATGGTGTGAATGTTGATGTCGTTCAGCTCAAATCCCAAGGTCAGCCGATCGAGGCCGTTATTTTAGGTCATGCGTTACGTATTGATGCCGATCTCATCGTGCTGGGTGCGTATAGTCACAGTCGAACGCGAGAGTTCATTTTTGGCGGCGTAACACGATTCCTGCTTCAGGACTCTCCCCTGCCACTCTTGATCGCCCACTGATAGGCTCAGGCGGTGCAATTTATCCCGTCAAATCTTAGCGCTTGTCCGATTGCAGCGCGGCGGATCGACTGGAACGCTCGCTGCCTCCAAGACAAGGGCGAGTTCTCATGTCGTGAAACGAAGGCAGCCCAAGCACTGTGTTGCTAGGCAACGCAGTGCTTGGCTGCTTTTCTGTAAGCGGTGTTCTGGCCCCACCTTTTCGGGCGCTGGGTGAACGAAGATATTCGGAGCGTTTGGAGGCTCCGATACGTGTCGATCACAGAGCATAATAACGTGTCCAAGGACGAGCCCCCGGCGCGGCGGCTGGAGATTTTCACCGGCGCGGGACGGCGGCGGATATGGACCGCGGAAGATAAGGCGTCGATTGTCGCGGCGAGCTATGAGCACGGGGCGCGAGTGAGTCATGTCGCGCGCCGCCATGGCCTGACGCCGCAGCAGTTGTTCGGCTGGCGTCGCGAGGCGCGTCGAAGGGGCGACGACAACGTCGCGACGCCGGCGTTTGCGCCGATCATTTTCGACGTCACGAATGGAGCTTCGTTTCCCGACGTCGGCGGCAAAACGCCGGAGGTCGTGGCGAGCCCGCATTCGATCGAGTTGGACGTCAAAGGATCGCGGGTTTGGATATGGCTTGGCGCCGACCCGACGATGGTGGCGACGATCATCGGCGCGTTGAAGGCCAGCAAATGATCGGCGCGACGGGCGCCACGCGCGTGTTTGTGGCGACGCTGTCGATCGACTTCCGTAAAGGCGTGGACGGCTTGGCGGCGCTGGTCCGCGACATGGTGGGCGGCGATCCATTCGACGGCGCGATTTACGTCTTCTGGTCTTGGCCGAAAATCGAGAACGGCGTGATGCGTCTGTCAGCTGCGCAACTCTCAGCCTTTGACCTGCTCCCCAACTTCCCTCCAGTCATAAGTTGAGTCTGTCCTCGATTCGAAATCGACGCTCCCGCCATTCAGTCACTTCCGCGCAGATGTGACATTGAACGAGCGTGTCCATTACTCCAATCCGGATTGCCTACGGCCCAACGCCGCCGTCGGTAGCCCTCTCGATATCGATCATTACGTGTCGGGAACAGGTGCAGCGGACACTGCTGTTCCTGACCGAAGTTCTCGGTTTAAGATCAGCCGATATTGCGACGCGCATTTACGCCGGTTAACTGGCGCATAGATACTCCAGTGTTGGCACCGTATTGTGCGCACAGGAGTTCGATCATCTGTTTCCACATGGAAACCATGCGCTTGTAGCGTTCGCTGTCCTCGTCCCAGAGGGTGCGCATCGCGTAGCCGCGGATCATGTTGAGGGTCATGAACACGATGTCGTCGGCCAGGGCTTGGGGTACTGAGGCGGACAGTCGCTCGCGCCACGCCTGTTCGATCGGCAGGCGCGCATTGCGGCTGATGTTGAGGATTTCGTCGCGCAGGTCGGGGTCAGTGGAAGCCGACAGCACGACATCGAGAACACTGAAGAAATGGCCGCCGAGAAAGAAGGCTTCGCCATCGGCGATCATTGCGTCTAGGTCATTTGCCTTGGCGTTCTTCTTCATGACCCTGAGGCTTTCCTCCAGGGCGCGCTTGTAGAGTTCCTTGTGGGTCGCGATCAGGAGATCGTTCTTGCGCGGAAAATGGTGAAGCATCGCGCCGCGTGACAATCCCGCCTCCTGCGCGACAACCTCCGTACGAAAACCTGCATAGCCGTGTTCGCGCAGAACCGTGGCCGCCGCCTGGAGGATCCGTTTCTTGGTGGTCTCGCTACGCTCGCGCTGGGTGCGCCTTTGCGGCTGCTTAGGAACCTTGCCTTCGATCGCGACTGTTGCGTCACGCTTCGACATGGACGATTCCGTTTTCTATCTTGGTGGGGTAGGTACAAAGTGCTATCTCGCACGGCGTGAGCCCCGGCTCGCCGGTGATCACGTCGAACGTTCCGAAATGCCAGGAGCACTCGACGAAATGGTCGCAAAGGACGCCGTCTTCGGAGAGCGAAGCCTCGCCATGGGTGCAGCGGTCCTGGGTGGCGTAGAAAACGCCATCGACATTGTATATGGCGATTCGGGTTCCGTCGGGCAGATCGACGCCGCGGATTTCGCCGGGCGGCAATTCACTTTCCGGAAATAACGGGTGCCAGGCCAAGGTTTCGGCACCCATCATAGCATGGTGCTCCCGCCATTGATGCTGATCACCTGGCCGGTGGTGAAGGCAGCTTCGCGGCTGGCGAGGTAACACACAAGCGCCGCGATTTCTTCCATTTCCGCAGGCCTTCCCATGGGGATGACCGAAAGGAACTTGTTCGCGAGCTCCGGATCGCGCGCGCTGATCTCGGCCATTTGCGGTGTGTTCGTCGCGCAGGGCGCGACCGTGTTGACGGTGATACCGTCCATTGCGAACTCCCGCGCAAGGCCGGTGGTCATGCCGTGCACGCCGCCCTTGGCCGCATTGTAGGCGGCATGCGCCCACAGCCCGTTTCGCACCGAATCTGCCCCGACGTTGATGATGCGACCGAAGCCCTGTTCGCGCATGACTGGCAGGGTGTAATAACAGCACCAGATTGCCGTCCACAAGTTCCGGTCGATCGTCGTTCGTATCGTTTGCGGTGTGTGCTCGGCGAATGGAAGGATGATCCCGCCGCCGGCATTGTTGACGAGGATGTCCAGCCGACCATGCGCATCGATTGCCGTGTTTACCGCGGCTTTCGCGACCGTCTCGTCCGAGAGATCGCCGATGGCGATGGGAACCTCCTGACCGCCCTGAAGGACGGAGAGTTCCCTAGCCGCCGCGCGCGCCTCGTCCTCATCCAGATTGCAGAGCACGATACGAGCCCCGTCGCGGGCCAGCCGCTCGGCGATGGCGAGGCCGATGCCGCGCCCGGCACCGGTCACCAGCGCCACCATTCCCTCCAGCCGTTTCGTCATCCGTCCGTCCGTTTCTTGCGTTTTGCGAGCGACACCATCCTTCGACCCTCTCAAAGGATGATGCTTAGGCGGCCCTGCTCGCGTAGCCCGGGTGTATCGAGGACGATGCGCTTGTTGTCGATGAGCAGGGAACCTTGGCGGATTACCAGCCGGTAGATCGCCTGACCGAAAAAGGTCACCGATGCGCCGTCCTTGGTACGGAAGACGGCGAAGTTGCAGGTCACTCCGAGCCCGTCTGCGCCGCGATCGGTGATCATGACGTTGGTTATGAGGCGTCGCGTGCGCGAGTGTGGGTACTCGGCGTGAGCGGTGCGCTTCATCAGGCGCTTGACCCGTTCGCCTAGCCTGAACCGGTCGTCAGCGATGTAGAACAGGTTGGTATCCGGAGATGCTTCTGCCGGTATGTCGGTCGGCGGGACATGGTAGACGGCGGTCTCGGTAAACAGATCAAGCCATTCCGGCAGCCGCCACCGGTCTAGCAGGTCGGCTTCGTGGAAAAGAAAGTCCTCAATCTGCAAACGCTCGATGTCCGCGGCCGGGCCGAAGCCCGCGTTCGGTTTCATGGCCAGCTGGCTCATGCTGCTGCTCCTTGCGTGACGTTGGCGCTGATGAGACTGTTCCAGTGACGCCAGAAGGCGCGCATCTGCTCCTCGTCGTCCATCGCCGGAATTTCGCGATTCATTCCCTTGGAAATGTCGTTCCATCGCAACTCATTGGCTGTCGAATAACCGCGCTGGCAGTGTTCAAGGGCCTCCACGTCGTCGGGCGTGGCGAAGCCGCCCGGCCCGAGGAACTCGAGGAAGTTGAACAGCCGGTACTTTCGCGCCCATTCGGATTCCTCGCGCGGGCCCGCCGCCCAGGCGTTAACATGCATGCGGCTCTCCGTGATCGGGTAAAAGGTCCGGATAGTCAGCGCCATGATGTCGTTGACGATCAGATTGGGGAAGATCAGCAGATTGCGGTTTTTGATGGCGATGCGCTCCGCTCGTTCCGAACCGTATTGCGCCTCGAGTTTTTGGCGGATGACGGCGAGTTCGCGCTTCCCATCCTCGCCCCACATCGGAATGTGCTGGGCAACCGGACGACCCCACGGCGCGGTGTATTCGATGACGGCATGTCCGCCGCCGAGGTCGCGTCCGACGCCGACCAGACCCATGTTGGCCAAGCCGCCGGTCGTACCCTTCAGATAGTCGAGATAGGTCGCATGCGTGCTCATCGCATGGTAGCCGTCGATGCTGTTCTCGACGAGAAGCTTCCAGTTGGCGTTGATGGCGTATTCCTGCATGCCGCCGATGACTGTAAGTCCCTCGATCGACTGATCGCATATCAGGTCCAGGTATTCGCGGGCATTGCCGAGATAGTCGACCAGAGGCACGACATCGGGATCGAAGCAGATGAAATTGAAGCCGCGATAGCTCTCGAAGCGGGGAACTTGATGCATATTGGAATCGGAATCGGACTTAAATTTCTTCCCGTAGCTGTCTTCGCCCGGCTGGTTGCGCAATTGCCCGTCCACTCCGAAGACCCAGCCGTGATAGAAGCATTGGAAAGACTTGGCGTTGCCTGAGCGCTCGCGGCATACCTGCGCGCCGCGATGCGGACAGGAATTAAGTAGAGCACGCGCCTTGCCCTCCCGGTCGCGCGCGAAAATGATGCTGCGCCCTCCGACCGAGCGGGTGACGAAATCACCGGGCTTCTCGATCTCGCTGTCGTGACCGAGATAGAGCCAGCAGGCGGCGAAGATCCGTTCGCGCTCGCGCTTCAGGATGGACGGGTCGATGAACGCCTGACGCGACACCTTGAACGTATTGGTACTCGGTTCGCTACGTAGCAGCGGTTCGTTGTGTGTCATTTCCTCCTCCATGTGCTGTCTGGCGTTTTCATGCAACCAGTTTCCTGAGATCAGTCGTGGGGTCGGCGAGAACCTCGGGGGCGAGGTGCGGACGGCTGCGGACCAGGCGGCGCAAACCGGCCATTTCGCGCGGTGCATTCAGTGTCACGCCGCCGACCACGCGGCCTTCGCGCAGCGCCACCATCACCGCCTTGTGCGGTTCGGGATCGCCGCGCAGGACGGTTTCGCTCCCGAGCGCATCGCCGACCACCTGCAGGTTCAAATCGTGCTGGTCCGACCAGAACCATGGCGCTTGATTATGGCTGGCTTCGCCCCCGGCAATCACGCGTGCAGCGACTTCTGCCTGCGCGTTCGCGTTCGCCCATGTTTCGATCCGCATCCAGCGTCCGTGCCATGGGCTGTACTGCACCGCTACGTCGCCAGCGGCGAACGCGAAGGGTAGGGCGGTGCGTCCCTGAGGGTCGACCCGGATCCCATCGGCATCTGCGATCCCGAGGCCACAGACCGCCTCGACTTCAGGTTCGACACCGATCCCGACGACCACTGCGTCGGCGGCAAGCGTGTTTCCGTTCGAAAGGCATACAGCGCCTTGCTGCGTCCCGGTCACGGTCGTGCCGTACACAAAGGCAACACCCGCTGCCCTGTGCCGGGCTTCGACCAATTCTGCAATGGGGCAGGGAAGAGCGCGAGCAAGCAGGCTTGATGCAGCTTCGACCACGGTGACCATGGCGCCACGTTGCGCGGCGGCTGCGGCGACCTCGAGCCCGATGACGCCGCCGCCGACGATGGCGATGCGAGCGTCCTTGCGAAGACTGCGGCGTAGCGCAAGCGAGTCGGCCGCCGTGCGCAGATAGTGGACCGGGATATCGGTCGTCTCAAGTGCGGCGAGCCGGCGCGGCTTTGTGCCGGTGGCGATCAGTACCTGGTCGAAGCCGATGGTCTTACCGTTTGCCAGAACGAGTTGGCGCGTATCGGCCTCGACGCGCCTAACCGCGATAGAAAGGCTAACGGCAATATCGAGATCGCGCCATTCCTGCCGTTTCTTGATGAGGGCAGGTTCGGTGGCGTCGGCCAGCAGGAATTCCTTGGAAAGCTGCGGGCGTTCGTAGGGCAGCAGGTCTTCGTCGCCGAACAAGCCGATCGAGGTCTCGAAACCGGCGTTGCGCATTGCGATCGCGGCTCGAGCCCCGGCCTGGCCGGCGCCCACAATTGCGCATGAGACTCGATCGATCGCATCCGCCATCTGTCCGATGTTCCTCCCGTTCGCGGTCGCCATGCTTGGAAATGACGGCATCGCGTAGTTCTTTGTTTTTCGCCTCCCGCTGCGCTGGTCCATCAGCCGGTCGGCTGACGATTAAATAAAACAGTCCATCCTGCTTGTAAATGTTTTTTTATCTGGTAGTTTCTCGCGACATCATGGAGCGCGGACCAATCCGCGAGCATTGGGAGGAATGGCGCGGTGAACTGCTTTTCTTATGCGCAGGGGTGTCTGCTCGCCCCATTGCCGCCGCGCACACCCGAGCGCGCGGATCCCCAAGTCCCCGAGGACCATCGTCTCGGAGCCGTGAAATACGGCCGGGTAGGAGCGTTCTATTTTTATGAATTGGGAACTGGGGACGCCGCCTTCGGCATATTTGACATCGAAATGTCGGTGCAGAAGCTAGGTCGCGGTCGCGTGCGCGTCGAGGCCTATGCGATTGGCGACGGGCTTCAGAGCTGTGCCGGCACCAGTTCGAGTTCTCCCCTCGCGCTGCAGCTTCGCGCCGGAACGGAGATCCTCGCCGAGGTGGAATGGCGCTACGGCGCCGTCCTGTGCGGTTGCAATGATCCGCTGAGTCTGATGGCCGACATCCAGATGAGCGACGAGGATTTTGAACGAATTGACATGATCGTCCTGCCGGCCGTGGATGGTAACGCCGAGCCCTGTAACCTGGTCGGAGGAGGCGTGTGATGGGCAATTACGCCGCAGGCGTCTCCGTCAACGACATCGCCGAGATCGGCTACATCCGGGTGGCAACCGGAGTGCCGGCGGCCCATGCAGCATTTGCCCGCGATATCGTTGGGCTGCCGTCACTTCCTGACAGCAATGGCGAAGCTTGGTTCCGCACTGACATCCGCCGCCGCACGCTCGTTTTCTCGCCGCATCCGGGAGAGGAGACGGCCATCGGCATCGCCTACCGCAAACCGGAAGATCTGGAGGCGGTGGCCGAGCGGCTGGCGCAGGCGGGAACGCAGACCGAGAAGCTCGACCGCGTAGCCTGCGACCTCCTTTGGGTGCGCGCGGCCTATCGGCTGCGCGATCCTTCCGGCAATCTCCTGCACCTCATCTCATCTCCGCAGCACAGCGGCGTCCGCTTCTTTCCGGTGCGCGACAACGGAGTCACCGGGCTGGCGGGGGTTGCCCTGTGCAGTCTCGACACGCGGCGCGACGTGCATTTCTGGACGGCGCTGCTCGGCTTCGAATTGCGCGACTGGCTGGGCGATGTCGCCTGTATCGGGACGGATACATTGCATCACCGGATCACCCTTTATCCGTCGGACCGGCCGGGGCTGCGGGGCTTCGACCTGACGGTGGAGGATATCGATCTAATCATGCAGAACTGGTACTTCCTGCAGCAGCACCAGGTTCGCATCATGCACGGTCCCGGCCGCGAACCGGCCTCGCGATCCATCTTCATCCGGTTCGAAGGAGCGGAAGGACTGCACTGGGGGCTCGTCACCGATACTGCCCGCATCGATCCCGCGAACCATCATGCCCGCCAGTTCGCCCCCGACATGACATCACTTTGCAACTGGGGATCCGAGCCTTCGGAAACGGCTGAGCTCAAGATCAAGCAATCCTGACCGCCGCGCGATACCAGCGAAAGACAAGGAGAATCGGGCCATGATCAAACTCAAGGATGTGAGTTACGTGCGTCTGGGAACGCGTGACCTGGAGGATGCGCAGACCTTCGCCACCGATTGTCTTGGGCTTGAGGTCGGCGAACAGGCGCGCCACGCCACCTATTTCCGTTCCGACGATCGCGGACACACATTGTGCTACTTTGACGGGGACCCGTCCGATCAGGCGGTCGGATTTGAGGTCACCGATCTCGACGAGCTTCGCCGGGCCGCCGGCACGCTGTCGGACATGGGCTATGCCGTGCATTCGGGCACGGCGTCGGAGTGTCAGCTCAGACGGGTGAACGCGTTCATCGGCTTCAAAGACCCGACCGGGAATCGCATCGAACTCGTGGTCGGCCCGGAGCGTAGCGGAAAACGCTATTTCGCGGCCCGCGACGCCGGAATAACCGGCTTCAGCCATGTCGGACTCTATTCGACCGATCCGGTGCGCGACGAGACATTCTGGACGCAAGTCTGCAATGCCCGCGTCTCGGATCGCATCGGCGACATTCCGCTGATGCGGGTGAACGAGATTCATCACACGATCGCATTGCTGGCTTCCGACACGGCGGGCATTCAGCACATCAACCACCAGGTGGAGGAAAGCGATGACGTGCTTCGCTCCTATTATTTCCTTTCAGGGCGAAACGTCGACATCGTCTTCGGCCCAGGCAGGCATCCCACTTCCGGCGCCCGGTTCCTCTATTTCCGCGGGCCTGACGGAATGGTGTTCGAATATTCCGTCGGCGTCGATGCGATCGAGAACGAGGACGTCTATGAGCCGCGCAGTTTCGGTTTCGAGCCGACCAGTCTCTGCAAATGGGGCTCGCGCCCCGCGCCAGCGTTTCGGCGCTGAAAGTTGCTCTGTACCATGAGGACGCGTTCCGTAGCCAGGGTCGTCGATTTCCACACACATGTCGTTCCGCCGGCGCTTCCCGCTGCGCCCGGCGACGAACCGCGCTGGCCCGCCATCGAGCGGACGGCGGAGGACGTCGCCGATGTGACCCTTGCCGGCAAGCAGTTTCGCCGGATCGACAGCCGGAGCTGGGATGCGGCGCGGCGTATTGCGGACATGGATGCCGTCGGCATCGACATCCAGGTTCTATCGCCGATGCCCGAACTGCTGTCCTACTGGTTCGCACCGGATAATGGAGGCCGGTTCTGCGACGCGGTCAACGCGGACACGCAGAAGCTCGTCGAGGCAGTGCCGGACCGCTTCCTGGCCCTCGGCATGGCGCCCTTGCAAGAACCGGAGCTGGCCGCGGAGATGGTGCACGACCTGGCAGCACGCGGTTTCATCGGTGTCGAGATCGGAACGCATGTGAACGGTCGCCCGCTGGGCGACCCGGCTTTCGATCCTTTCTGGGTCGCCTGCCGCGACAGGGGAATGATGGTCATGGTCCACGCCCTGCACCCTGCGGGGCTAGAGCGTATCGGGGGCGCAGCGGATGCCGCCGTCACGGTGTTTCCGGTCGAAACCTCGTTCGCCGCCCTCTCGCTGCTTCTTGCTGGCGTGCCGGAGCGTTTCGAGGGGCTCGATATTCTGTTGAGTCATGGCGGTGGTGCCTTGCCGCTGCTACTCCCGCGCTTGGAACGGGCGAGGGAGATGGGCCTGAAACACACTGAGCATCTGTCTAGTTCGGCCTTGCACATGGCTCGGGCGTTCCTCATGGATTCTATCGTCTACGATCACCGCACATTGCGATACGTCGCGGACATGATGGGACCGCACTCGCTGGTGATGGGTTCGGATTACCCCTTCGCCGTCATGCAGCCGGATCCTGCCGGTTTCGTGCGCCAGGCGCTCGCCGAACAGGCATCTTCGGTGCTTTCGGGATCCGGGCGGATCGCGGCCCTTCGCCGACTTTCCAACTCCAGCAATCAGGCCGTGAATCAATGACTTCAGAGGCTTCGTCCGCTGACGCGGCCGACGATTTTACATCACGGATTCCGCCGGCGCACTGCTGCCCTCGCAATGCAGCGAGCGGGTGAAGACATTCGGTGCGCCGAGACGGAGGTCGGCGTCCATACGTACCATAACCTTATGCTCGGTGTCGCCAATGCGGTCGCGGGCATCAAGGCTGGCGCCGTGCGCGTCGATGCGCCGCTCGCCGGTGAGGGGGCGGGCGCCGGCAATGCGCCGATCAAGGCGCTGATGACGGTGCTCGACCGGATCGGTTCGATACCGGTTGCAATCTGCACATGCTGATGGACGCGGCCTTACGTACGTAGTAGCCGCCACCGACTCTTGACATCGAGCGCCGGGCCCGACAGCGGTGGTGGATGCTACATACATGAGGCCGGAGACACTCCGATCGACCGAATGTGCCAGCGGACCGATAAAACACTGCAATGGGCAGCCGTCGGTGATGCTTACGACGCCACGAACGAGCGGATCCAAGTCCGGCGTTAGGCCGTTGACATAGCGTCACGGGCGTTGAAATGATGTCTATGGACGGCACATTGTTGGCGATCATTGACCCGGACGCGGGCCAGAAGCAGTGCCGGCATCGTTCCCCCCTTCAGTTCGCCACAACTAGGCCGCCGTCGTACAGGATCTGCTGGCCGGAGACGTAGTCGTTCTCTTCCGACAGCAGGAAGGCTGCAAGCCGCGCATAGCCCTCAGGCGTGCCGTAGCGGCGCAGCGGGATCGTCGCCAGCGTGCGGGCTCGAATTTCCTCCACCCCCACATTCTCCTGCCGGGCATAGGAGTCGTTCCAGTCGCGGATGCGGTCGGTCTCGACATAGCCGGGCGCCAGCGCGTTCACCAGGATTCCCCCCTCGGGCCCCAGTTCCAGCGCTGCGGTCTTGAGGGCGTTGACCAGCGCCGCGCGCAGCGCGTTCGACAGGCCGATGCCCGCCCAGGGGGCCTTGACCGTGAAGGACGAGATCGCCAGCACCCGTCCGCCGGCGGCAGCCTGCATCTGCGGCACGAGCGCCCGCATCACCCGCAGCGGCCCCACGACCATGGTCTCGAAGGCGCCCGACCAGTCCTCGTCCGTCAATGCCATCATCGGCTTGACGGGTGGGCCACCGTGGTTGAGCAAAAGGGCCCGCGCTCCGCCCATCTCCTGCGCCGCCGCCGCGAGGCGCGCGGCCAGGTCAGGCTCGGCGATGCTGCCCGCCACTGCTTCGACCCGCACTCCGAAGGCGCTGCGGATCTCATCCGCCGCGACTTCGGGCCGGCGCGAGGACAGCACCAGATCATGGCCGCGCCGCGCCATTTCGCGCGCCGTGGCGAGACCCATCCCCGAGCTTGCCCCGGTCACGACGGCAACTTTCCGGTCCGACATCGCAGCCGCCCTCAGATCCGGCCGTCGAAGAATTCGGCGATCAGGGTGTTGAAACTGTCCTTGTGCTCGACCTGGGTCCAGTGACTGCTGCGGTTGTAGAAATGTGCCTGCACCGGCCCGCCCAGTCGCTGCATCAGCGTCAGGCTGGTCTCGAGCGGCACGATGGCATCCTCGATCCCATGGATCAACAGCACCGGATGGCGGATCATCCGCAAGCCGGCATCGGGCACTTCCAATGCCTCAAGCGCCTTCTCACGCGGTGCGGGGAACATGCTGGAAAAGGCAGCGCGGATCTCGGGCTGCATCGCCGCCTTGAAGCGGGCGGCGGCGATCTCGCCCAGCCGGTCGCCGAGGAAGGCGGGATCATAGGCGAACCATTGCATGGCGAGGCGCATCAGATCTTCCGAAGGACTGTCGTAGAAGCCCCAGATCAGATCAAGCTCGCGGGTCAGACGGCAGGGCACGCCGACCGGACCCATCAGGGCGATGCGGTCGAACAGATCCGGCGCGCGCAGCGCGGCATGAAGCGCAAGGGCACCGCCCAGCGAGTTGCCGACGAGATGCACCCGGCCGAGGCCCAGCTTCCGCACCAGCGTGACGATTTGCGCAACCCAGACCTCCAGCCATTCGGCGGTTTTCTTCGGCATGGCGTCCGGCACCGGGCTGCCGCCGTAGCCGCACAGATCCATAGCGAGACAATGAAACCGCCCGCCCAATTCGGGCATCAGATATTGCCAATTCGACCAGCCCGTCGCCCCCGGGCCGGAGCCGTGGATCAGAAGCATCGCCGGCAGGGTGGGGGAGCCCGAGCGGCGCAGGAACGTCGTGAAAGCGTCGTGGACAATACCCTCTTCGGTAGTGTCTGTCCGCGTCTGCATATTCATGTTTTGCTCCTGTCAACGCTGCCAACGATAAATAAATTGCTTTTCATCAGATCAAGACGACTGTTGCATTGTCTCTCGGCGCCTGCTGCATGTCGATTCCCTGCGGCGCGAGTTCGACGTCAGCATCTCGACGGTGCGCGAGGCGCTGTCGCGGCTACTCGCCTGTTCGCGATCTGCCGCAGCCCCGCAGCGCAGGTTCAGGTCTGCGCAAGCTTCTCGAGAAAATCCTCGCGCACCGGGTGGAAGACATCCGCGATCACCGCATCCTCGAGCGCGACCGCGCCGTGCTCCACCCCGCCGGGGATGTGCACCACCTCGCCCGGCCCGAGGATCGCGGTCTCGTCGCCCAGCGACATCCTCCACCCGGCCCGAAAAGACGATGGTCAACTGTTCGTGCGGATGCGAATGGCGCGGGGCGACCGACCCACCGGGAAGTTCGGCGCGCACGATCATCAGCTTGTCTCCGGCAAAGGGCCGCATCGTGATCGGGCCCATGGAAAAGCTGGCAAGCGTTTCGAGCGATGCATGCTTCACCTCGTCGTCTCCTGTGAAAGAAACCGCGCGACCTCGGCATGGAACAGATCCGCACATTCGATCTGCACCCAATGGCTGCATTTCGGCACGGCCAAGAGCGTCGCGTCGGGTAGGTGGTCGATCAGGTGGACCGAACCGGACAGCGGCACGACGCGATCCTGGATCCCGTGCAGGATCAGGATCTTGTGTGCGATCCGTTCGAGCAGCGTCGGGGGCAGGATCAGCTCGAGGACCGCCACGTCGAAGGGTTCGGGGAACATGGCCGCAAAGGTGCGTGCCACCTCGAGCCGGGTGGCTGCGGCGACCCGCGATTCGGTGATGCCGTCGAGCCGGTCGGCAATGAAGCCCTCGTCATAGGCTAACATGCGGATCGCCGACTTCATCGCCGCCGCCGTGGGATCACGATAGAAGCCCCAGATGCGTGCCAGTTCCGGCGTGGCCGGCATCGGCGCGCCCGCGGGGCCCATCAGCACCGCCCGGCCGAAGCCGTTCGGGCCGCTCGCCCAGAAGGTTCAGCGCGATCGCCCCGCCCAGCGAATTGCCCACCAGATGCGCCTTGTCGATGTTCAGCGCATCCAGAAGGCCGATCAGCTGATCGACCCAGAGCCGCATCCATTCCCGTGGGCCGCGAGGCGCCGGATCGGGATGGGTACTCTGATCGTAGCCTACCAGATCGGGTGCAAGGCACAGGAAACGGTCGCCGAGCGGCGGCAGAGCCAGCTGCCAGTTGGAATGGCCCCCGGCGCCCGGCCCGGAGCCATGAATGAACAACACTGCCTCGCCTGTGCCTTGACGGCACAGGCTGGTTTGGACGGCGCCTGTCTTGAGACGGGTACGCTCCATGGTTACTCCCTTCCGCGTACGCCGATGGTCGGCATGAAGGGGTGCTCGGGCTCTTTCGTCGGATCCATGCTGTCCCCATACCAGAACAGGCCGCGCTCAATCTCTTGCGCGTCCCATTTGATCGGCTCCCAGGCCGGATCGAAGATCAGGTAACCGCCGGCGAAGATTTCCAGGCGGATGCCGCTGGCCGGGTCGCGCAGATAGGTGTAGAATGCTTGGCTGATCCCGTGCTTGCCCGGCCCGAGATCGACCTTGATGCCATGTTCGGCGAAATGCTCCTGCGCGTTCAGGATCTCGGTCGGCTCTTCCAGCCAATAGGCGATGTGGTGATGGCGTGCGCCCTGGCTGTTGCCATCGAACATGAAGGCGGCATCGTGCACCAGCGGTGTCACACTCATCCAGGCGCCTAGCTTGAACTCGGGCAGCTGGATGAATTCGCGGACCTTGAAGCCGAGGTTGTCGCACATCCAGGCGATGGTCTCGTCGGGCGGGAAGCCGCCGCACCACAGGTTGATGTGGTCGATCCGCCGTGGCGAGATTCCGATCCCCTTGCGCGCGGTCTGGCTCTTTAGCGCCGAGCGAACTTCCTTGGGCGAAAGCGGGCGGGCCATGTTGTAATAGATCTCGATCGGATGGCCCGAGGTCGGCACGAAAAAGCGGATCGCCGCACCCTGCCCCGCCTCGGTGCCCGCCGGCACCTCCTCGACCGCGACGCCGAGGCCACGAAGATGGGCGGCGAAGGCATCCACGTCCTCGGGCCGCTTGGCCTTGAAGGCGACATGGTGCAGATGCGCTTCCTCACCCTGCTTGCCCCGTATCAGAACAAGGCTATGATGCTCGAACTCTTGGAAGGCGCGCAGATAGACGGCATCCGCGGTCCGTTCGGTTTCGATCAGACCGACGACGTCCTTCCAGAACCAGAGCGATTTCTCCAGATCAGGCACGACATAGGCTGCGTGACCAAACATAGCCACTTCGAGTTTCGACATTTGAGCGTATCTCCCTTGGTTTATATTGAACATGCATGCAACCTCTGGTAAGAAGCAACGGGCACTCGCGGCACTTCGCTCCATAATGCTCTGTCATTCCGATCAACATGGTCGAGCCTCTTAGGCCCCGCTATCGATCAAAGACACGCGGATCCGCAAATCTCCGCTTACCCGTTGCGCGACAGAACCCGTCCACACAGCCTCGTAGGCACAGCGGTTCGAGTGAGGTCAAGAAGGATGCCCCCCAGCCACTGGCAGCGTGACGCCGGTGATGTAGGAAGCGTCATCGGAGGCCAGAAATAGAATCGCGCCAGCTTGCTCATCAAGCGTTCCGAGACGCTTCATCATGCTCATCTCGACAGCTTCCTTGTAAATGTCCTGCAACCAAATCCTCTCTTGCTCAGTCGACTCGGCTTTATTCCGGGGAATCACCCTTTCCGGCGCACTGATCCCGCCTGGCGCAACAGCGACGACTCGCACGCCCTGCTCAGCCACTTCGAGCGCGAGGCAGGTGGTGATTGCATTCACTCCACCTTTTGCGGCTCCGTAAGGGACTCGCTTCGTCGCTCGCGTTGCGCAAGAAGAGACATTCACGATGACGCCGCTCTTACGTTCGATCATGCTTGGAACCGCTGCACGACAGCACCAAAGCGTGGGGAAGAGGGAACGTCGGATCTCAGCCTCGATCTCATCGGGCTCGTAATAGACGTAGGGTTTCGCCCAAATCGTCCCGCCGACGTTGTTTACGAGAACATCGATGCGACCATAACGCTTCAGTGCCTCAGCCATGACCTGCTCGCTACCGTCCCAGGTTTCGAGATCAGCCAGGAAATGCATTGCCTCTCCCCCGGTGCTTCTGATCGATTTGGCAACGCTGCTCACATGTTCAGAACGATCGACCAGCAGCACCTTGGCTCCTTCGCTGGCAGCGCGCTCTGCAACGCGCCGCCCAACCCCTTGTGCTGCGCCGGTGACGACAAAAATCTTGTTGAGGAACCTGTTCATCACGCAACTTTCTCGGCTGTTCTAGCTGCGTCGGCCGGGTTGAACTTTTCAAAGTAGAAGTTGCTAGGACTGATCCCGAGCTTAGCTATGTGATCGCGCACGGCCTCGACCATCGGCGGTGGACCGCAGAGGTACACATCCACGTCGCCCAAGTTTAAATCATCCGCTACGACGTGGTCGGTGACAAAGCCCCTACGCGGGTGAGAGCTGGATGGATCCGCCACAATCGTCTCAAAGCTGAACCTCGGAAGCCGCTGCCTGAGCGCCTCCAGTCGCGACAGTTCCACAAGATCGCTGTCGCGCGTGACAGCGTAGTACATGCGAACAGACTGCTCGATGCCCTTTTCCGCAAGCTCCTCTAGGATCGAAAGAAACGGGGCAAGCCCTGTTCCTCCTGCGAGAAAAAGTAGGGGGCGCACGACCGGGCGCAGATAAAAGGCTCCCATCGGCCCGGTCAGTTCCATCGTGTCGCCGGGGACGGCGCGC
Source organism: uncultured Bradyrhizobium sp. (assembly GCF_947648125.1). Lineage (GTDB taxonomy): Bacteria > Pseudomonadota > Alphaproteobacteria > Rhizobiales > Xanthobacteraceae > Bradyrhizobium. The sequence goes on from NZ_CANSMR010000001.1 coordinate 180,629, forward strand.
TCCGCCAGATAGGTGCTCATGACACCACCGGGGAGATTGCGGATCAGGAAACTGACGGTCTCCGCTCCCGACGGCGAGGAAAACGAATAGGGTCGCTTATGCTCCGTTCCGGGAACGGAAACATTCACATATTGGCCCGACAAAAATTCGATCCTTTGCCGTAAGGCAAGATACAAGCTGAATGTCGTTTCCGACGCTGGCCTGACCTCTAAAACTTCGGCCTTGTAGACCTCCGCCGCCGTCTTGCAGGCAAGCGAGGTAGTCGGAACCTTTAGGACGCAGTCGGACGCAAGGGTCATCTGACAGGTCAGCACATATCTTTGTTGCTCTTCCTCGCAGGTCAACGCCTCATCGAGATGCGCACCTAGCTCGTAGTTGCCTTCCTCGCAAAAACACTTGCAGGTACCGCAAACGCCGTCTCTGCAGTCCATCGGAAGGTTGATCTTTTGCCGGAAAGCAGCGTCTGCCACGCATTCACCCGCGTAGCAGTCGATGACGCGCGTTATGCCATCCTCAAAATTGAGCGCTATCTTGTAAGACATGGTCTTCTCTGCAACGCGGCGAGTTCACGCGCTTGAATTTTCCGAGGGGACTACACGTGATAGACGTCGATCACGTGATGGATCTGATCGTTCTTGAGAATCACTTTCTTGTTGGTGATCAAAGGACGACCAGTTGCCATATCGATCGTGTAGAACGAAGTGCCCCAGAACGTGTCGGTCGTATTGTAACGGTAGCTGCAGGTGCACCAGTTGAAACGCACCTTAACCTCGCTACCTTGCCTCTCCACAACCTCAATATTGGAGATGTTATGCGAAGTTCGCGGCTCGGGCATGCTGGTGGCCGACGAACGGTCGGTCTTTATACGAAACACTCGATCTTCCAGACCCGAACGGGTCGGGTAATAGACCAGAGACATTTCCGTCTGTGGGTTTTCCGTCGGCTGGTCAAAGTCGTCCCAGGTCGGCATCCAGAACACTGCGTTTTGGTCATAGTAGGTCAGCCAGGTATCCCAGTCGCGGTCATCGAGGGCGCGCGCTTCCTTGAACAGGAAGGCTTGAATTTCCTCGTAGGTCATTGCGGCTTGCACAGGCGCAGTCTTCTCTTTGAGTGCGGTCATCGGCGTTACTCCCCAGCCGCGCGCAGCGGTTCGGCTTGCGCCAGCTCCTGATTGACGGCGGCATTCATGCGATGCAGCCAATCAGTATGCTGATCGACGAACAGACCTTCGTCTTCGACGCGCATGCCGCTCGACAGTGGGCGGATACCCATTTCCCGGGCTTCTTCATCTTGCCCTTCGATGCGGTGTTTCGCACCACGGCTGAGGTCGTTCCAAACCAGATCGCGCGCCTGATAGGCGATTTGGCACGAGCGGAATTCTTCCAGGTCGTCCGGCGTGGCCATGCCGGATGCGTTGAAAAAATCTTCATACTGGCGGATCCGCCGTGCGCGGGCTTCGGGACTTTCGCCTTTAGGCGCAACGCAGTAGATCGTGACTTCAGTCTTGTTCACCGCTACGGGGCGGAACACCCGGATCTGCGTGCTCATCTGATCCATGAGGAATACGTTGGGATAGATACAGAGGTTGCGGAAGACGCCGATCATCCAGTCGGCCCTCTTCTCACCAAACTTTTGCACAAGGTCGTCGCGTCGGTTGTAGAGCGGCCGGTTCTCGGGGGTTGAGGAATAAGTCCAAAGCAGGACGTGCCCGTTGTCGAAGCTCCAGTAGGAGCCCTTTTGCTTGGCCCAAGTACCGACGTTCACAGCCTTAATCTTGTCATCGGCCCTCTGCTGAACACGGCGACCAGTCGTAGCAACGTAGTTCCAGTGTACGGTGCTGACATGATAGCCGTCTGCGCCGTTCTCTGCTTGAAGCTTCCAGTTGCCGTCGTAAGTGTAGCTCGAAACGCCGCGCAACACTTCGAGCCCTTCTTCGGACTGGTTCACCATTAAGTCGATTATCTTGGCTGCATCGCCAAGATATTCTATCAAAGGTGGTACGCCAGGATTCAAGCTTCCGAATAGAAAACCGCGGTAACTTTCAAATCGGGCTACGCGCTTTAGGTCGTGACTGCCGCTATTGTTAAACTGATCAGGGTAGCCGGCTCCGTCAGCATCCTTTACTTTCAGCAGCTTGCCAGTGTTGGAGAAGCTCCAGCCATGAAAGGGGCAAGTGAAGGTCGAGCGATTCGCTCGCTTGAAGCGGCACAGTTGCGCGCCACGATGGCTGCATGAGTTGATCAGGCAGTGCAGCTGACCTTCCTTGTCGCGTGTGATGACGATCGGCTGTCGGCCGATATAGGTCGTGAAGTAATCATTCGCCTTCGGAATCTGGCTTTCGTGGGCAAGGAACACCCAATTCCCTTCGAAGATGTATTTCATCTCTAGTTCGAAGATTTCCGGGTCAGTAAATGCATCGCGGTGAATGCGAGACGTCCCTTTTTCCCGATCATGCTGCAACAGTCCGTCCAGGCGATGCGACAATGCGGCAAGCGCTGAATAATCGAGCATCATTATCTCCTCCACACGTTGCTTGTATTAGTTGTCAACCTAACAATCGACAGTGCGGGTCATTGGCTTGCGCGTGCCTGCATATCCAGCGCTACGTCGATAATCATGTCCTCTTGACCACCCACCATGCGACGACGGCCGAGCTCGGCGAGGATCTCGCGCGTGTCTACCCCGTAGATCTTCGAGGCGTTCTCCGCATGGCGCAGGAAGCTCGAATAGACTCCGGCGTAGCCTAGCGAGAGGCTCTCGCGGTCTACCCGCACTGGACGGTCCTGCAACGGGCGCACCAAGTCGTCGGCCGCGTCCATCAAGGCATAGAGGTCGCAGCCGGTGTCGATGCCCTTGCGGTTGAGCACGGCGATGAGCGCTTCCAGTGGCGCATTGCCGGCGCCGGCGCCCATGCCGGCAAGGGAGGCATCCACACGGACGGCGCCGGCCTCGATGCCGGCTATGGCGTTGGCCACGCCCATGGTGAGGTTGTGGTGGGTATGGACGCCGATCTCCGTCTCGGGCCGGAGCTCATCTCGGAGCATCTTGACGCGCAGCGTATAGTCCTCCGGCAAGAGGGCCCCGGCGGAATCCGTCACATAGATGCATTCAGAGCCGTAGCTCTCCATGAGTTTCGCCTGCTCGGCAAGGACCTCGGCCGGAATCATGTGGGCCATCATCAGGAAGCTCGCCGTGTCCATGCCCATCTTTCGGGCTACCTCGATGTGTTGGCGCGACACGTCGGCCTCCGTGCAATGCGTGCACACGCGCACCGAGCGGGCACCGGCTTCGTAGGCGTGCTTCAGGTCATGCACCGTGCCGATGCCCGGAATGAGCAACACCGTGACCACCGCATGCGTGCATTCCTCGGCCACCGCGGCGATCCATTCGGCGTCGTCGTGGGCGCCGAAGCCGTAGTTGAAGGTGGAGCCGCTGAGGCCGTCGCCGTGGCTGATCTCAATGGCGTCGACCATCGCCCGGTCGAGAGCACGGGCGATGGCCCGCGTCGTCTCCAGATCATACTGGTGGCGGATGGCGTGCATGCCGTCGCGCAGCGTGACGTCCTGGATATAGAGCTTGTCGGGATCGGTACGGGCCATCACGCGGCCTCCCTGGCGAGCACGCGGCCTACCCACCGATCGGCGGTGACGAGCGCGGCGGATGTCATGATGTCGAGGTTGCCGGCATAGGCCGGCAGATAATGGGCCGCGCCTTCGACCTCCAGCATGATGGTGGTTTTGAGTCCTTCGCACGGACCGATGCCGGGAATGCGCAGCGGCGCGTTGCCGCCGATGGATTCGAACTGCACCTTTTGCTTCAGCCGATAGCCGGGTACGTATTTCTGTACCGCCGCGGCCATCTCCGCAATGGACTCAGCGATGGCCTCGCGATCCCCGCCTTGAGAGAGGGTGAAGATTGTGTCGCGCATGATCAGCGGCGGCTCGGCAGGATTGAGGATGATCACCGCCTTGCCGCGCTCGGCCCCACCTAACACCTCGATGGCATTGGAAGTGGTCTCGGTGAACTCGTCGATGTTGGCGCGGGTCCCCGGACCGGCGGACTTCGAGGAGATGGAGGCGACGATCTCCGCATAGACGAGGCGCTTCGTTACCCGCTTCACCGCATAGACCATGGGGATGGTCGCCTGGCCACCGCAGGTGACCATGTTGACGTTCGGCTCGTCGAGATTGGCCTCCCCATTTATCACCGGGATGGTGAAGGGGCCGATGGCCGCCGGCGTCAGGTCGATGACCTTCTTGCCGTCCTTCTGAAGTAGCGCGTTGTTGTTCACATGCGCCTTGGCGGAGGTAGCGTCGAAGACGACCCGGATGTCCTTGTAGTTGGGCAGGTTTAGCAGCCCCTCAACGCCCTCGTGGGTAACCGGCACGTTGAGCCGCGCGGCGCGGGCGAGGCCGTCCGACTCGGGGTCGATGCCCACCATGGCGCCCATTTCGAGGTGTCGGGACGTGCGCATGATCTTGATCATGAGGTCCGTGCCGATATTGCCTGACCCGATTATCGCGCACTGAACTTTGGCATCTCGCATAACCTACTCCTTCGAGAAAGAAGCCCGTACGCCCCCGATTCCGTCGATTTGCACGTCGAACACATCGCCTGGCGTCACCGGAACCATGGGCCCGAGCGCGCCCGAGAGAACAGTGTCCCCCGCACGTAGTGGACGGCCCGTACGCGCCATGATCCGAGCCAGCCATAAGGCGGCATTCAGGGGGGATCCGAGACACGCGGCACCCGTGCCGGTACTTACCTTTAGCCCGGCCTTTTCCATCATCATTTCGCAACTGCGCAGGTCAAAGCCTCCTGCATCCAACCGCCGCGGCATCGAGCCCAGCACGTAAAGTCCGGAGGATGCATTGTCTGCTATCGTATCGCTGATCTTGATGTCCCAGTTGGCGATGCGCGAACCCACGATTTCTACAGCGGGCACGGCGTAAGCGATGGCCAGAAATAGATCCGCAAATGTAGGCTGATCACTCTCGATATCCCGTTCCAGCACGAACGCGATTTCGGCTTCCACCTTCGGCTGCATCAAATCCTTCAGAGAAATCTCTTCCCCATCGCTACGGGCCATATCGGCGAAAAGCATCCCATAATCGGGTTGATCCACGCCCAGCTGCTTTTGCACGGCCAGAGACGTTAAGCCGATCTTGCGACCCACCAAGCGACGACCAGCTTCCAGGGCCCGTTTTGTGTTGAGCTCTTGAACCTGGTACGCGACGTCAACATCGCAAGGGCCGATCATCTCACGCACAGGCGAAGCTGGGATACCTGTCCGCCCCGCCTCGAAAAGGCGATCGGCTGCCTGCCTAACCGCCTCCGAGGTCACTGTCGTCACAGTGTTCATTGGGGATCACTCCCGGCAGACACGTCCGTTACTTCGAAGCCCAAGTATCCGAGACGCTGAACGCTCACTCTTTCCTCCTTACTATTCGAAATGTCGGACCGCCTATCCAGAGGCGGGCACATCAGGACTCGGCGAGAAAATCCTCAACGAGTCGAATGAAACGTGCCGCCTGCTCGATTTGTACCCAATGCCCGCATCGGCCGAAGACATGCAGCTGAGAGGCCACAATGAGCTGATTCAGCCGAAGGGAGGTCTCCAGTGGCACGACATTGTCATCGCGGCCGTGCAAGATAAGCGCTTCTTGGGAAATGGCGCGAATATCGTCCTCGTTGCTGGCGAGTGCGCTGACCCAACGCTGCCTCGGCGCAGGAAACATTGCGGAGAACGATTCCTGAAAGCCCGGCCCGATGCTCGCCTTGTATCGTAATTCCGCGAGTTCATCGCTCACGAGGCTTCGGTCGTAGGCGAAATAGTCCATTACCTTGCGCATATTCTGCACGGATGGCTCATATCCCCACACGGCGTTGAGACCCTCGGTGAGATCGAAATTGACTCCCGCCGAACCCATGAGAACGAGGCGCCGAACTCGCTTCGGAAATTTTATAGTGAAGGCCAGCGACAGCGCGCCACCGAATGAATTCCCGACGAGGTCGACAACCTCGAGATTCAGAGCATCCAAAATACCCGTGAGGTGCTTGATCCAAAGATCGAGATTGTATTCAGCGGCGTGTGGCCGCTCGGTAAAGCCGAAGCCAACCATGTCGGGTGCGATGACGCGCCTATCTCGAGACAACGCGGGGATCACCGCTCTCCAGTTCGCCCAAGCCGTGACGCCCGGTCCCGAGCCATGAATAAGCACGACAGGCGCACCCGATCCGACGTCATGAAGGTTCGTCGCGATCCCGTTTGCGTCGATTGTTCGGGCAATGTCCGGATAGGCTTCCTGCACGATATCCCTCCCAGGGTCTTGGGACGTTCCTCACAACTGCTTTCCGCGGGTTCCACCGCGGAATGGCGGGCGCACGAACCAAGGGATCGAGACGTTAGGGCAGGCGCAAGGCCCTCCACCAACGGTCGCTCTTCTCAATCCGAGCGCTCTGCATCCCCTCATATATCGACTTTTAGTAATAAAAACGATATTATTATTGTTCGTCAAGTGATTTTATGGCGTGAAACCGGTGGGCAGGCTATATCATCGCTTTCGAGACCGGATCGCGTCGTCGCGGACGGTCCTCCAGTCCAGTAGGGTCATGCGCCAACGTTGGTCGGGCAGATTTGGAGCTAAGGAGAGATGGTTGACCGCGGAACCATTAAGAACGGGTCTCGGTGGCGCGAGGTTTACAGAGAAGAAACCAACGGCCATTGAGTTTACGTATGCAGTAGTTAGAAGCCGGATCATTGAAGGAGTGTATCCACCAGGTTCCAAGCTTCATCTCGAAACGCTAAAGTCGTCGTTCGGTATTAGCGGTAGCACCCTCCGCGAAGCGTTGACGCGATTGATGGCGGATCGGCTTGTAATCACCGAAGGCCAAAAAGGGTTTCGCGTGACGCCGATGTCGCTATCGGACCTTGAGGATCTGACAGATGCGCGTATAAAGTTGGAGACAAGCGCGTTAGCTGAGAGCATCAAGCTGGGCGATGACGCTTGGGAAGATAACCTCGTCACTTGCTTTCACCGTCTTGCTCGGGCGCAGGAAAGACTCGAGGTTGATCCCGCCATTGCCTTCGATGCGTGGGAAGTTCGGAACAAGGAGTTTCACGAGGCGCTTGCGGCGGCGTCGCCTTCAGCTTGGCTTGCTCGGTTTAGACAGGTTTTGTTTCAAAGTTCCGAACGCTACCGTCGACTTTCTGGCACGAGGGGACCGGTTCCTTTTGAAGTGCACAATGAGCATGAGGAAATATTCAAAGCTACGATGGCGCGGGACACGGATAAGGCGGTATCCGCACTCGCTGCGCATATTCGACGATCCGTGAACGTTATACGTGCAAAAGCATTGCTCCCTGACTGAGTGAGAATGAAAGTGGAGGATGTCTCGCCCCATGTTGAAATGCGCGCGGTTCATGGAGCGTTCCGGCATCGCCGCCGAGAACCTCGAAAGTCGATTGGGTATCGCGCCGCGCACCATCGGCAGCACGGAGCATGGGTGGGGACAGAGCCGCGACATGTTCGCCACTCGTGATGTTCTTGTGATCGACGAGGAGGGCGTGGTCAGCACGCGGTAACTGGAGTGCGTGGTGCTCCGTGCCGCAGCGTCCAGTGCGAAGGCTGCGCTGGTCGCTGATCCGCAACAGTTCAGTTGCAATCCATTGAGGCGGGCGCGGCGTTCCGCTCGATCCACGAACACCACGGTCGGGCGGAGGTCCGAGAGGTGCGCTGCCAGCAGGAGGGCTGGCAGCGCTATAGCGCCACAATCTGGCTGGGAAGCGCGCGACAATCAGGGGTTCTTCCGCATATTTGGTGCAGGGTGCGGGATTCACGGACGGCGCGAATAAGGGCATAAGGTTGGAATCGCAGTCGACGCCGTGATTCGCCTTGCTCCAAGCCTTCCGCTCGCTGATTTCCCCCGAGCTTTTGATTGTCCAGATACTTCCCCAAACTGACAGGGTGGTGCTTGTGGCTCGACCGAAGGCAGCGGTCTCGCTCTGTCCCTGTTGCAGCTACCAAACTCGTCGGGTCCACAGCCATTACACGCGACGGTTAGCCGATCTGCCATGGCAGGGTCAGGTGGTCGAAATCCGGCTTCAGGCGCGACGGTTTCGATGCGCGAATCCCAGATGCCTGCGCCGAATATTTACCGAGCGGCTACCAACGACAGTACGGCCGAGAGCGAGACGAACAATCCGTCTCGGCGAGAGCCAATTGGCGATCGGCTTTGCTGTAGGCGGAGAGCCCGGCTCGTGCCTATCGCACAAACTCGCCATGCCGGTTAGCGGCGACACCTTGCTCCGGATGGTTCACTCGGCGCCCTTACCGGATTTTGCTGCTCCGACTGTCGTCGGCATCGACGATTGGGCCTGGCGTCGTGGCCAGCGATATGGAACGATCATCTGCGATCTGGAGCGCAATTGCGTGCTTGACCTGCTTCCGGATCGTAACGCCGACAGTGTTGCTCGCTGGCTGAAGAGCTGGCCGGGGATCAAGATTGTGGCCCGTGATCGTGCGGGTCTTTATGCTGACGGCGCCCGCTGTGGTGCGCCCGACGCAGTGCAGGTCGCGGACCGATGGCACTTACTTAACAGCTTAGGGGATGCCTTGCGTCATGCGGTCGGTCGCCATCGTCGCAACCTAGCCGCAGCGGTGCAGATCATGGCAGCCGCAAAGACTCCGATCACCGGCGTTTCCGCGCCAGCGCCGGGCCTTGCACAATTGCGAGCGGATAGACGAGCTGCGCGACGCGAACGTTGGGATGAAATTTGTCGCCTCCGCGCGCAAGGTTGTCCGACATCCGGCATCGGCAAACTACTCGGTGTCGACAGGCGCACTGTCCAGCGCTGGCTCGCCGCCGGCGGCGAGCCAGACCATTCGCGTCCTCTAGACCCTCGCACCTTCTCGCGCCCTTCGAGGCATGGCTTGAAGCGCGCTGGGCCTCAGGCAGCCGGGTCGGTCAGCAGCTTTGGCGGGAGCTTCAGCAGCAGGGTTATACCGGAAGCCGGGTGACGATAGCACGATGGGCTGCGAACAGGCGTAAACGAGAAGCCCCGGAAGGAGCAGCACAACCGCCTCCGACCTGGAAAGCTCCTACGCGTCGTCGCTGTGCTTGGTATTTGAGCCAGAATCTGGATCAGATCGATGCCGAAACCAAGCTGTTTCTCGGGCACCTGTTTGCCCAAGCGCCGGAACTCGCCACGGCAGCCGAGCTGGCGAAGCGGTTTGTGTCCCTTCTCCCCCCGGCGGCGGCGACATCGCCGAGCTCGACGAGTGGATCGCACAAGCAGCCAACAGCGAGCTCAAGAGCTTCGCCAGCGGCATCGCGCGCGACGTCGACGCCGTCCGCGCAGCAATAACTACCTCTTGGACAACCAGTCCTGTCGAAGGCCAGATCAGCAGGATCAAAGCCATCAAACGACAGATGTATGGCCGCGCAAGCTACCCGCTACTGCGTCGACGCGTGCTTCTGGCCGCCTGAAATCGACCTTCCGTTGCTCTCGATGCACCAAATATGCGGAAGAACCCCAGATTGTCGCGCTATACTCGAGGCGGGAGCTCATATCATTGGTGCGGTGATGGTGCGTGAATGGCCCGATCCAGAGCCCCGATCTGCAATTCCAGAGCGGCGAGCTGATCGACAATAGCCTGCAGCGCCTGTTTCATCGCGGACGGAAGAGCTTCGCGATTGCTCTCGTCCGTGATGATCGCGGCAAGCTGCGCGAGACCTTCGCGTCCAGTCTCCGCAATAAGGCCGAACTCGGCAAGGTGAGCCCGGAGCTATTGATCAGCTGCGTGCGCTGACGGATCAAAAGATCCCGTGTTCGGTGCAACATCAGCGCGGCTTGCTGATCGGCCGACTTGATCGGCACGAACCGCATCGATGGGCGTGTCACGGAGGCGCACGGTATGACCAAGCTTGGAGACTTCTCGCGCCCAATGATGAGCGGTTCCGCAGGCTTCCATACCGACCAGGCAAGGAGGAATCTTCCTAAAGAAGTCGATGACCTGCTTGCGCCGTAACTGACGGCTGATGACGACCTTGCCTGCGCTATCCACGCCGTGCACTTGGAATACGTTCTTGGCGAGATCAACGCCGATGGTGTTAACCTGCATTTGGACGACCCCTTCCGGTGATTCGTTGTTCAACGATCACCCTTTGGCACATTCGATGCCGGGAGCGGGCGTCGTCCACCACATCAATCGCGTGCGCGTACGAGGTGCCAAAAAGGCAAGGTGCGTCAAGTAGCGGAGCCGTGCCAATGACGATCGCAAGCGTAATGTTTACGTTGATCCCGAGCAACAGGCGGAAGGTCGGGTACGCGTTGTGCGGGATGTTGCACAAGTTTGGGGCGTCGCTGGTCGACGTTTGAACCTTTGCAGTCGAGCCTCCTTTCGTTGCGGAGGGTATCATTCTCCAAGAAACGGATGAAGTCGGCGCATGCGGAGAAAGAAGCAATGATTTCGCAGTGCGGTCCGATTTCCGAAAGGACGAGCCGAGTGGCGCTGCAGCGCGGAGAAGCTGTTCTGCTGAGATTTGTAACGTCGTTATGGCTCGACTTTGAGGCATAGGCCAATGCTATGGATCGGCCCAGATCGGCGTGAGCCGGCGAAGCGTGGTTGAGACCGCAGTGTCATCTCGCGATGGCCGATCGTGACGCGACAACAGCGAACGCGACTCGGCAAGGAGATTTCTAGCCGTCAAGTATCCCTGCTGCTTGTGGCGGGCGATCGTCGGCGTCGAGAAGTCGTATTCCGCGGCCGGAGGCTCGCGCTCAGAGGTTGCGCGAACGATCCGGGTGATCGACGTCTTGCCACCTCCGCCCATCAGGTGAACGTAACGCGGCCTTTCCTTCAGCCTGGCCGCAGTGTCGGAATCGACCGCCAGCATCACCTCCGAGACAAGCGCCTGAAACTCTTGAACCAACTCACGGAGCTGGGCATCGTTGCGGATCCGCTCGCCATAGGTGATCTCGTCGCGACGAGCGAGCACTTCGGCGAGATTGTTTGGGAGTGGCCGTCTTCCGGGAAAGAGATCGACGATGATGATGCGCTTGTTGTCCGCGCCGCATCGCATCAAGACGTGCTCAAGCGGCGAGTTGCTGATGATCCCGCCATCCCAATAGCGTCGTCCGGCAATCGTGGTCGAGGGGAACATCGGAGGAAGGCTTCCGCTCGCCAGGATATGTTCTGCCTTCAATTCATCGGTGTGGCTATCGAACAAGACGAGTTCGCCGAGCTCGACGTCGATGGCGCCGACGATGAGCCGCACCGGGCTCGTTCTGAGCCGCGAGAAATCTACATATTTGCGCAGCAGGTCCTTGATCGGGCTCGCATCGTAGAAGCTGGTCCACTGATAAGGCCACCATTCGCCATCCTTTCCGGGCGCAAGCCAGCGCGGATGGAAGAAGCCCGGAATGCCCCAGAGCATGGCACTTGCCATGGCGAAGGCATTGCTGGCATGGGGTGGCGCGAGTTCGGGCGTCGCGATGCTGATGTCGTTCCAGAATTGGTCCAGCGCTCTGTCCGAATCGTGAGGGTTGCTTGCGATGATGGCTCCGTTGATCGCGCCGATCGAAACGCCGCCTACGATATCCGGGATGATCCCCCTTTCGTTCATGGCGCGCAGCACGCCACATTCAAAGGCGCCGAGCGCTCCACCGCCCTGCAGGATCAATACGGTCTGCCGCGCGAGGTCGCCAAGGTCGGCATCAGGATCGGTCAGCTGCGCGAGTGCCGCTCGCACATCGACACGGTCGCGGATCAGGGTGTCGATCGTGCGCGTCTCCTCCGGGGGCCGCCCGGTTGAGAAGAGCCCGGTGATCGCCCCGGATCGAATGTAGAACTCGGCGAATGACTTGTCTTCGAGGCTACCTCTGCCGATGCGAAGCTCGGCTCCTTCGCTCGTCCCGAGAAACGTGAAGCCGAAACCGAGAAATTCGCAGAAGTAGTGGGGTACGTCGCGGTAGGGGACGCGCTGCCCGAGCATATTCTTGGCGGCAATGTGCCCCTGCTGGTGCGCATTATCCCAATGCTCGTTCGTTGCCACACCCCGATCGGATCCGGATAGGTCGCGACATCGCCGGCGGCGAAAATGTCCGGGAAACTGGCTTGCAGAAACTCGTCGACGACCACGCCGTCCTCGACGCGAAGGCCCGATCCTTCGAGAAAGGCGGTCTGCGGCACGGCACCAACGGCGAGGATGACGCTTCCACATGCGATGTGCTGGCCGGAGAGCGTTTCGACCTCGGCCACGCGCCCGGTTCCGTGAAAGGCCCGGACCCGGTCCTCGAGTAACACGTCGATCCCGTAGCGCTTGCAGCGATCGAGAAAATAGGCGGAGAGCCGCGGCGATTGAACCTTTGGAAAAACCGTGGCGGCTTGGTCGATCATTGTGACCCTGATGCCGATGCGGACGAGCGACGTTGCGATTTCCATCCCGATAAAGCTCGTGCCAATGACCACCGCGCGGGCACCGGGAGCCGCCGAAACCCACTTGCGAAGCGCGAGCGCATCAGCGAGCGTACGGAATTTGAATATTCCGTCGAGCCCAGCGCCCGGCACATCGAGCTCCCGCGGCCGCGCCCCGGTCGCGATCAGCAACTTGCGATATTGATAAACAACACCGGTATGATCCGTAACACGATGATCGGAGGGGTGCACATTGCGTGCGGCGGTCCCCAGGCGCAGGGCAATCTCATCTGCAGCATAGCGCTCCGGGGGCAGCAACGGGATCTGATCCGGTCGGAGCTCGCCCGTGACGATGTTCTTGGTGAGCAGCGGGCAATTGTAAGGAGGGACTGGCTCCGCTCCGAGCAAAATGATACCGCCCTTTGCGCCTTCATTGCGCAGCGTTTGCGCTGCCGTCACTGCGGCGATTCCGCCTCCAATTAGAAGAAAATCCGTCTCAATGATCGAGGTAGCCGCGTCGGCTGCATTCATGCTCATAACCGACTATTTCGGGAGAATTCAGTAAGCTTCGCACGCGCTTTGAGGACGGCGTCTTGCTCGGTAATTCATGGCAGGGACCTTTCGGTTCTCATAGCCCAGATATATCCTTGTATACCGTGAGGCTGGCCGCAATCGACAGTACGCCTGGCGCGCAAATTCGTTAGCCGTTTCGTCGATAAAACCTGCACACATAAGGGCCGATTTGCCAACGGTGGGTTTGATCGAGATCAACACGCCATCCCTCCATGATGGCCCAAGAAGTTCAGGTTAGGTGAGATGATGGAAAAGTTGTCTCGCCGGTCGTTGCGCATCCATTTGAAGGCGCTTCGATGCGAAGCTGTCCGATCCGTGGGCTTGGATCGTCTGCTGTACGTGTCAGTTGACCATGCGTGATGTTTCACAGGCTCTCAGCGTCGGTGCAACCGACAGCAGGAACGCGCCTCACGCTCCAGCGGCACTGCCGCACACGACGCAGCCCGTTTCAGAGATGGGCATCGAAAAGGTTCAGTCATCGGCGGGAAATCAGTGCCGGTGCAGGAACAGATTTTGATTGAACGGCCTTTCAGCCGTCTGCTTCGTTTCCAGATGGGTCGTACCAGCGAGAGGCCCCGCGTCCTTCTCGTAGCGCCGATCTCCGGCATGCGGTCGATGATCCTTCGCGACATGATTCTGGCGATGCTGCCCGGTCATGAGGTTCATTGCTTAATCTGGCGGAATGCGGCCGAAGTTCCGGTCGAATGTGGCCCGTTCGGACTCGATGACAATATCGCTGATGTCGTCGAAACGCTGGGTTGTCTGGGAGAGGGAAACCACGTCATCGGGCTTTGCCAGTCCGCGCTGCCCGTGCTTGTGGCGGCAGCCATTCTCGCCGGCACACCGACCCAACCAATCTTCAGCGACACCCCGCGCAAGATCTCGAGGTCGCCGCGCCTGCGTGCGCCGTTCCGACAATCGGGGAAAGAGGTCAAGGACGAATTCTAGTTTACGTGAACGTTCGGGGCGCGCTTTGCGAGCGCATCGCGGGGACCGAGCGCGGGAAGCACTTGGCCGCCCGCGTAGAGCATTCCGGTTGACTCCGAAGAACGATACGGTATTGTTTTCATAGAGATTTTGGCTTGCGCATTCCGCTACGGATTTCGGAGGTGCCTTAAGACGCCAGCATGCTTGATGCAGCTTCCGCCGCGTAAGGGTTCGCCTCAGATCGTTAGGCGACCGTTCAATAGCCTCACGGGGCCCGACATTCGCCTAAGCGGTCTGCAGGGATTCCGGCCTGTGAGAACTCTACGAGGCGCTGATCCCGCACGACCAAACAAGCTTACTGGACTCAAATGAACAGATCGATATTACTTACCCGCGGTCTTTGCCGTCTCTGCGGTTCTCTTGGCGTGTAGTCCGGCATTAGGTTGGGCGGAGATAGCGTCTATGACCGATCTGATCTGTCCTGCCGGACGCGCTTTCCAAAGCACCGAGAAGGCAAGCCCTCAAAAAAACATGCCCGAAGCCGAACACACGATGTTTGATCACTCGTGACCGAGCTCTGAGATCTCAAAATGGCGAAAACATTGAGATTCAATGCGCCCTTGCCGTTCGCGGAATTGGTGCGGGCTGTCAAAAAGCATCGCTCGACCTACGGACAAATCTGTGGCCTTCATCTCAATCGCGCTGCTCCGGGTGAAGTCTGGTCGAGCTTGCCATACCACGCCGTATTCGTCGGAGACACAGGGACGGGTGTTCTTCACGGTGGGGTTGTGACTGCCATGCTCGATGAGAGCTGCGGCATGGCCGTTCAGCTTGCTCTCGATGGTACTCGCGCCATCGCCACGCTCGACCTCCGCATTGATTATCAAAAGCCGGCGACGCCGGGCTTCGACATTAAGGCGCATTCATTTTGCTACCGAGTAACCCAGTCGATCGCCTTTGTACGGGCGACGGCCTACCAGGAATCACAGGAAGATCCCATCGCTACTGCAACGGCCTGTTTCATGATTGGAGCAAACCGTCCCAATTTGTACAAGGATAGGCCGTCAGTCGATCACCCGTCGCGGATACTTGAGGAGCCGGAGGATCAGACCGGCCCATTCGCGAACAGCCCGTTCGCGCGCTTTCTCGGAATTTGCGTCAGTGAAGAGGGCACGCTGATGATGCCTTTCTCACCACAGATCATTGGCAACCCGATGCTTCCTGCCATCCACGGCGGCATAACTGGCGCCTTACTCGAGACAACGGCCATCGTTCGCGCGACACGCGACCTCGGCCTTCTGGCTTCTCCCAAACCAATTGGTCTGACGTTCAATTATCTCCGCCCAGGTCGCGCCCTCGACTGCTACGCAACCGCTTCGATTGTCAAACAGGGGCTGCGTATCGTCGCTTTCGAAGCGCAGGCCTGGCAGGGCGACCGTGCCAAACCCATCGCTTCGGCATTCGGGTATTTTATGCTGCGACGGAACAAACCTGAAATAGGATGAAATAGGAATTGACTGGTTGGGGCAATTGTTCCTGCGTCAACCTGATCTGGTTGTTTCCGGATGTCGAGCGCTGGCTATACGAATAGCAGTTCCGGTTGGTTGCCTATGCCTGAAAGAATTAGAATGCCAGACAAGAAAGGTTAAGCGGCGTCAGATGGTACTCGCGACTGAGGCGAACGAGAATATCGCGATCAAACACAACTCCGACGAGGGTTTGCTCTAAGGCCTGTTTACAATTAGCGGCTTGCGAGGAAGCTGGCGACGAGATTGAGAAGGCCGGCAAAGCTGGCATCGGTCTTTTCGTAGCGAGTTGCGATGCGCCGGAATGCCTTGAGGGAACAGAAGAAGTTCTCGACCAGATGGCGCCATTTGTACATTTCGGCGTCATGGGGGATGCGCCCGGCGCGGTCGGCCTTGGATGGAATGACTGCTGCAGCGCCGCGTTCATGGAGGTTGGCGCGCAGCCAGTTGTTGTCGAAAGCCTTGTCGCCGATCAGCGCCGCAAAATCGAGACCGGTGATCAAAGGCTCAACGCCGATGCTGTCGTGACGCTGGCCGGGCAAGAGCACGAAGCGAATGAGATTGCCGAGGGCGTCGACCAAGGCCATGATTTTGGTGGTCAGGCCGCCACGCGAGCGGCCTATGGCCTGATTTTGAGTCCCCCTTTTCGCCGGTGCCATGCTGGTGGACCCGGACGAGCGTGCCATCGATGAGGACATATTCGAAATCAGGATCCTCGCAGAGCGCCTTGAAAACCCGCTCCCAGACTCCCTTCTGCGCCCAGCGCCAGAAGCGCGTATAGACGGTGAACCACTTGCCGAACGCTTCCGGCAGATCGCGCCACGGCGAGCCCGTGCGCGCAATCCAAAGAACCGCTTCGATAAAGAGCCGGTTGTCGCGCCCGCTGCTGCCAGGGTCACCGGCTTTGCCCGACAGTTCCGGCGCGATCCGCTCCCACTGGGCGTCGCTCAACTTCAATCGAATCAAGGCTGTTCTCCTTTTTCAGCCTTGAATCAATTTTCTGCCGGTTTGAGAATCCCTGACTGTAAACAGGCCTTAGTCGCCCAGATGGATTTGGCGCATCGAAGGATGGACCCGCCTCTTCCAAGCCTCGTAGGTAGTGCAAAACCATTTATAGCCAAAGCCATCGAGATGGGCGTTGCGGTACTCATCCCAAAAGAAAAGCCGGGTCACATTGCGCCGGCGCAGTTCCTTCTCGACATAGAACCAATCGGAAACAGGTCGCTGAGGGCTCTGCGAGGCCGCCCGCGGCGCGGGGAAAAGCAAGAGTTCAAAATCTTCATTAGTCAGGCTATCTGCCAGCGGCCAACTGAGGCCGACAGCGCCGGCACGGCGCAGATAACCATGCACGACGCCGTTGCTGATGTCGATGGTGCGGGCAATCGCCCGTTCCAGTAGGCCTTGAACATGCTTGAGACCAAAGACTTCTCTGATCCGGCGCATCGACAATCTCTGGGTAGGCGTTGGGCTTCCTCGTTAAATGACGAGGCTGTCCTAAGCCGCTTGAGATGTCGGCCGAAGCGGGCGCGCGGGGCTGCGAAAAGCTGCTCACGATCCCGCGAAATCGTTGCTCACGATCGTCTGAAATCTATACTCATGATGCGCTGAAATCCTGAAATCCATGCTCACGATCCCGCGAAACGCGCACCAGGCTTGGCGCGAACTCGCGCCGCAGCTCAATCCCGACAAGTTGGTCTTATCGACGAGACCGGCGCCTCGACCAAAATGGCACGGCTTTACGGCCGTTCAAAACGCGGCCAACGTTGCCGCGCCGCGGTTCCGCATGGTCATTGGCTGACCACGACCTTCACCGCCGCTTTGCGCTGCACCGCCCTAACTGCGCCGATGACGCTCGACGGACCTCTGAACGCCGTCGCTTTCCTCACCTATGTCGAACAGTTATTGGCGCCCACCCTCAATCCCGGCAACATCGTCGTGATGCACAATCTGCCGGCACAAAAAAGTGCCGCCGTCCGCACGGCAATCGAGGCCGGCGGCGGCAGCCTTCTGCTGCTGCCCTATTCGCCAGGCTTCAACGCGATCGAGAACGCCTTTGCCAAATTCAAATCGAACCTGCGCAAAGCCGCCGCCAGGACCGTCGATGCCCTCGAAGCCGCAATCGCCGACGCCTATCCGGCATTCACCCCTAACGAATGCGCCAATTGTTTCCTTGCCGCAGGATATCGCGCAACATCATGGAACGCCTGCCGAAAGAGCATCATGCGACCATTCGTTCGATGCTGCGCCAGACACAGCCTGTGTTGTTGACCAAAATCAAACATATGTTAGAAAACTTCCAAGGCATCGGAGCTGCGTGTGTCGGCTTCGACCCATGCTCGGCGTCTGCAACGCCAGCAGTCGCCTCGAAATCTGGAACGCCCCGGGGGGCGATCTTGGGATCGGTCTGAGCCCAAATGGGTGGGGCAATTGGGAGGTTGCGATGACGGAGCGAACCGTGCGTATCGGATGCGCCTCGGGGTTCTGGGGCGACACGCCAGAGGCGATTGGACAGCTGGTGACGAAGGGCGACATCGACTATCTGGTCTTCGACTATCTTGCCGAGATCACGATGTCGCTGGTTGCGCGGGCGCGGGCGAAGTCGCCCGAGGCCGGCTATGCCCCCGACTTTGTCCAGGCGTTAGCGCCCTTCCTGCCCGAAATCAGGCGCAAGGGCATCAAGGTCGTCGCCAATGCGGGCGGCGTGAACCCGCGCGGTTGCCGCGAGGCGTTGGCCAGAGCTGCGGAGGCGGCCGGCGTGAGGATCAGCATCGGCGCGGTGCTCGGCGACGACCTCATGGACCAAGCCGAGAAGATGCGGGCAGCCGGCATCACCGAGATGTTCTCGGGCGCGCCGTTTCCCGACAGGCTGATGAGCACGAACGCCTATCTGGGCGCGCGCCCGATCGCGGCCGCCCTCGCTGCGGGTGCGGATATTGTGGTGACCGGGCGCTGCGTCGACAGTGCGGTGGCGCTTGGGCCGCTGATGCATGAATTTGGCTGGGGCGATGACGACTGGGACCGGCTCTCCCAGGGTTCGCTTGCCGGCCACCTGATCGAATGTGGGCCGCAGGGGACCGGCGGCAATTTCACCGACTGGCGAGAGGTGCCAGGCTGGGACGACATGGGCATGCCGATCGTCGAGGTGGCGCAAGACGGCCGCTTCATCATGACGAAGACGCCCGATACCGGGGGGCTGGTGGTGCCGGCCTCGGTGGGCGAGCAGATGCTCTATGAGATCGGCGATCCGCAGCGCTATATCCTGCCCGACGTGATCTGCGACTGGTCGCAGGTGACGCTGGATCAGGTGGGGCCGGACCGGGTGCTGGTGCGGGGCGCGCGTGGGCTGGGACGGACCGACAGCTACAAGGTGTCGGCCACCCATGCCGACGGCTGGCGCGCGATCACCACGCTGACCTTGGCCGCGATCGAGGCCCCGGCCAAGGCCGAACGTGTGGCAGAGGCGATCCTGACCCGCTGCCGCCGCATCTTCCGCGGGCGCAATCTGGCCGATTTCCGGCAGGTCAGCGTGGAGGTGCTGGGCGCCGAGGCGGCTTATGGGGCGAATGCCCGCGCCCGCACGCGCGAGGTGGTGTTGAAGATCGGCGTGACCCATGACGACCGCGACGCGCTAAACATTTTCGCCGGTGAGATCGCGCCGATGGCGGTCTCCTCCGCGCAAGGCTTAACCGGCTTCTTCGCGGGCCGGCCAAAGGTACAGCCGGTCGTGCGGCTTTTCTCCTTCCTGCATCCGAAGTCCGGCACGCCCGTCACGGTGGAGGTGGATGGAACGACGGTCCCGGTACAGATATCGACGGATGCGGCGACGCTTCCTGCGCTCGAGCCGTATCGCGGCGAAGCGGGCGATCCGGGCGCAGATGCGGTGACGGTGCCGCTCGTGACTTTGGCCTGGGCGCGCTCGGGCGACAAGGGCAACATCGCCAATATTGGCGTGATCGCGCGAAAACCCGGATACCTGCCCTACATCCGCGCCGCGCTCACCGAAGAGCGAGTGAGGAAGCATTTCGCGCATGTCTGCGAGGGACCGGTTGAGCGCTTCGAACTGCCCGGCATTCATGCGCTGAACTTCATGCTGCACGACTCCCTCGGCGGCGGCGGCATCGCCTCCGTCCGCATCGACCCCCAGGGCAAAGGCTATGGTCAGATCCTGCTGGATATCCATATCCCCGTGCCAGCCGAGCTTGCCTGGCGCGGCTTGTCGGCCCAACAGGCTGCATGAGGGGCGAGCCAGGCATGCAAATCCAAAAGCTTCTCGTCGCAAATCGCGGGGAAATCGCCGCACGCATCCTGCGCACGGCGCGGACGCAGGGCATTGCAACTTCCGTCCTGCGGCATGTGAATGAACAGCCCGGCCCCGCGCACCTGATCGCGGACGAGATCGTCGAGATCGACGGCGCGACGCCGGTCGCAGCCTATCTGGACATCGCACAGATCGTGGCCGCCGCCCAAAGGATCGGCGTCGATGCGGTACATCCCGGCTATGGCTTTCTGGCCGAAAATGCAGCCTTCGTCCGGGCGCTGGACACCGCCGGGATAGGCTTTGTCGGTCCGACCGGAGAGGTAATCGCTCTGATGGGCGACAAGGTGCGCGCCCGCGCTTTCGTCGAACAGCGCGGCTTTCCCATAGCGCCCTCGGCCATCGAGGACGACGACCCGGCCACCTTCGTCGAACGCGCCCGCGCAGTGGGCTATCCGCTGCTCATCAAGCCTTCCGCCGGCGGTGGCGGCAAGGGAATGCGCGTCGTGCACGAGGATGCCGCACTCGAGGCGGAGATCGAGACCGCACGCCGCGAGGGCGAACGTTATTTTGGCGACGGACGTTTGTTCGTAGAGCGCTATATCGAGCGGCCGCGTCATATCGAAGTGCAGGTGATGGGCGACGGGCGGGGGCAGGTCGTGCATTACTGGGAACGCGAATGCTCGATTCAGCGTCGGTTCCAGAAGATTATCGAGGAAACGCCCTCGCCGGCACTAAGCTCTGAGCAGCGGGCCGAGATTTGCGAGACCGCCGTCGGGATCGCGCGCGCGGTGAACTATCGCGGCGCAGGTACGGTGGAGTTCATCTATGCGCCCGATGGCGCATTCTATTTTCTTGAGATGAATACCCGCCTTCAGGTCGAACATCCGGTGACGGAAATGGTGACTGGGATCGACCTCGTGGCCGAGCAGCTACACATCGCCGCCGGTAGGGGACTCAACCACGCCCAGGCGGAAATTCGCCAGACCGGACACGCCATCGAGTTGCGCATCTGTGCGGAGGATGCCGCCGCCGATTTCCGTCCGGCTATCGGCGAGGTGCTCCTGGTGGAAGAGCCGCAGGGCGCGGGCGTTCGGGTGGATAGCGGCATTCTGGAAGGCTGCAAGGTGACGACCGATTTCGACCCGATGCTTGCAAAGCTCATCGCCCATGGCCCTGACCGTACCGCCGCCATCGCGCGCATGCGCGCCGCCGTTCGGGATTACGTGATCCTAGGCGTGACCACCAATACCGGCTATCTCGATGCGATTCTGGCGCATCCTCGCTTTCTCGCAGGCGACGTCTCGACAGGGTTTCTCGCCGAAGAGGCAGCAGTGCTGACTGCGCCAGGTGAGGACGTCACCGATATCCTTGTGGCCGCGACGGCTCTGTCGGACAGGCGACTTGTCCGAACGGTCGATGAGATACCCGAGATGTACCGGCTGATGGGGGCCTGGAGAAACTGATGCGGCGGATACTCGAGATCGGCAACGGGGAAATTCCGATCTGGCTGGCCCACACCGGCAAGGGATATGTCGTTCATGTACGGGATCGGGCCGTGCCCTGCGCCCTAACTCCCTCTCAGGGCAGGGGCGCTTACGTGCTGGAGCTTGAGGGGCGAAGCATCCCGCTGCGTATGGCTGTAAGCGAGACGGCGACATTCATCCATCTGTACGGCCGCGCCTACGAGGTCGGGCGCATCGATCCGGCAGACTGGCTGGTTGAGGACGGCGCAGGTGCAGGGAACGACAGTATCGTGGCGCCGATGCCGGGGGTCGTTGTCTCGGTCGCGGTTGGAGCCGGCGACCGCGTCGAAAAGGGCCAGATGCTCCTGGTGATCGAGAGCATGAAGCTCGAGACCTCACTGAGCGCGCCCCGGGGTGGCGTGGTGGCCGAACTCCCATTTGCTCCTGGCCAAGGCTTCGGTCTCAAGAGCGTTCTGGTGCGGCTTGCACCCAAGGAGGAATAGATGCGCCGGATCCAGAGCCGGATCGATATCAACGCCGTTGACTACAGGGAAAACTACGCCGCCATGACCGGGCGGCTGCAAGAGTTTCATGCGCGCCAGAACGCCGCCCGTTACGAACGCCCGCAGCGCGATCTCGATCGCCTGGCGCGCCAGAACAAGCTGACGGTTCGCGAGCGCCTCGACTTGCTTCTCGACCCCGGAACGCCGTTTCTGGAGTTTTCCACGCTCGCCGCCTGCCGCGCATATGACGGCACGGTGCCTGGCGCGGGTGTCGTGACGGGCATCGGCATCCTGCAGGGACGTGAGGTGGCGATCCACGCCAATGACGCAAGCGTCAAGGGCGGTGCTTGGTATCCGCTGACCGTGAAGAAGATCGTCCGGCTTCTCGACGTCGCGGTCGAGAACTGCCTGCCAGTTGTGCATATCTGTGACAGCGCGGGCGGTTTTTTGCCTCTGCAGCATGGCGTCTTTCCCGACCGCCATCTCGGCGGCCGTGTGTTCCGCAACCAGACGATACTGAGCCGGATGAACGTGCCTCAGCTGGCGATCGTCGGTGGGCATTGCACCGCGGGCGGTGCCTATGTCCCGGCACTGAGCGACTATAACATCATCATTGAAGGCACCGGCGCGATCTTTCT
Organism: uncultured Bradyrhizobium sp.; assembly: GCF_947648125.1. Taxonomy (GTDB): domain Bacteria; phylum Pseudomonadota; class Alphaproteobacteria; order Rhizobiales; family Xanthobacteraceae; genus Bradyrhizobium. Next base: position 202,936 of record NZ_CANSMR010000001.1, read on the forward strand.
CGGCGGTCCGCCTCTCGTGAAGGCAGCGACCGGAGAGGACGTTGGCGTCCAGGAACTGGGTGGCGCGATCATGCACACCAGCGTGTCGGGCACCGGCGATTACCGGGCCGCCAGCGAGGCGCATGCCTTCGCGCTAGCTCGCGAAATCGTGAGTCAGTGGAAGCGGCCCCAGAAAGCGGTGATCGAGACCGCGCCGATCGAAGAGCCCTTCTACGACCCGCGGGAGCTCTATGGCATCATTCCGAAGGACCGCAAAATCCAGTTCGACATGCGCGAAGTGATCGCGCGCATCGTTGACGGATCGCGATTCCACGAATACCAGCCCCATTACGGCACGACCCTGGTCTGCGGCTTCGCCCATGTCTGGGGCTTCAAGGTGGGGATTTTGGCTAATAATGGCGTGTTGTTCAACGACAGCTCGCTCAAGGCTGCGCATTTCATCCAGCTCTGCAATCAAAACCACACGCCGCTGGTCTTCTTCCAGAACATCACGGGCTTCATGGTCGGCCGCGAATACGAGGAACGCGGAATCACCAAGGACGGAGCAAAGATGCTGATGGCGCAAGGTGGCTCGGTGGTGCCGAAGTTCACGGTGATCGCCAATGCCTCGTACGGTGCCGGCAATTACGGCATGTGCGGTCGGGCCTGGGACGCGCGCACGCTGTTCATGTGGCCGCAGGCCGAGATCGGCGTGATGGGCGCCGAACAGGCGGCCAATACCTTGGCCGACGTGAAGATTCGTCAGCTGCAGCGGGAGGGAAAAGAACTGACCGACGAGGAGATCGCCGAGATCCGAGAACCGGTGCTGGAGCGCTACAAGCGCGACGTGGAGGCCTATACCTCGACCTCTGAGATTTGGGACGACGGCATTCTCGATCCGGTCGATACGCGCAATGCGCTGGGACTGTCGATCTCTGCGGCCCTCAACGCACCCATCGGCGATCCTCATTACGGTGTCTTCAGGATGTGACGGTATGTGACGGTGTGGCCGGGCAGATGGCCCAGAGCGCCGAAGGAAGCTGCCACTCGCTTCAGTTGTTGGAAATCGCTGCTCGGCCGGACGGCCATGTGATGGGAGAAAATCAAAATGAGTGACAAAGCCTGTATCGTAGGTGTAGGGGTGGTGCCGTTTCAGAAACCTGGCAAGTCTGAGAGCTACGACGTGATGGCCGCGAAGGCCACGCGCGCGGCGCTGGAAAACGCTAGCCTCGACTACGACAAGGTGCAGCAGGCCTATGCAGGCTACGTCTACGGCGACAGCACCTGCGGCCAGCGCGCGCTATACCACGTGGGGATGACGGGCATCCCGGTAGTCAACGTCAACAACAACTGCTCCACGGGCTCTACGGCGTTGTTTCTTGCGCGGCAAGCGGTGGAGAGCGGCGCGGTGGATTGCGCTCTTGCACTCGGGTTCGAACAGATGCCGCCCGGCGCCATCGGCGCCATGTTCCACGACCGGGTCAGCCCCTTCCAGGCTTTCGACGAGGAAACCGACGAACTTGTCGGTCATCCCGAGATCCCGTTGGCGCTGCGCTACTTCGGCGGGGCAGGCAAGGCGTATATGGACGAATTCGGCACCACGCTGGAAACCTTCGCCAAGATCCGCTCCAAGGCCAGCCGGCACGCGGCGAGGAATCCCGTCGCGCTGTTCCGCCAGGAGGTCACGCCGGAGGAGGTGCTGGCTGCGCAGGTCGTGTGGCCCGGCGTGATGACCAAACTCATGGCCTGCCCGCCCACCTGCGGCGCTGCGGCCGCGATCGTCTGTTCGAAGACATTCGCTGACAAGCACGGGCTCGACAGCTCGGTGCGCATCGCCGCGCAGGCGATGACGACCGACGGCCCGGAAACGTTCAAGGCACACGACATGCGCGAGGTCGTGGGTGCGTCGATGGCCAAGCGGGCGGCCGACCAGGTTTACGAGGCGGCGGGCATCGGGCCCGAAGACCTGGACGTGGTGGAACTGCACGACTGCTTTGCCCACAACGAGCTCATCACCTACGAGGCCCTCGGCCTCTGCGGGCACGGCGAGGCCGGGAAGTTCGTCGATGATGGCGACAATACCTATGGCGGAAAGTACGTCACCAATCCCTCGGGGGGCCTTCTCTCGAAGGGGCACCCGCTGGGCGCCACGGGTCTCGCGCAGTGCACCGAACTGGTCCAGCAGTTGCGCGGCCAAGCCGACGCGCGCCAGGTCGAGGGCGCCCGGCTTGCGCTTCAGCACAATCTGGGACTGGGCGGCGCCTGTGTGGTGACGCTGTACGAGAAGGCCTGAGGCAGGCCAACGGGAGGAAACGACATGACCGGGAAACTCGAAGGCCGCGTGGCCCTGGTTTCGGGCTCGGGCCGCGGAATCGGGCGCGAGATTGCGCTGAAGCTCGCATCGGAAGGCGCAAGGGTCGTGGTGAACGACCTTGACGCCGATCCGGCCAACGACACCGCCGAGGCGATCCGCGCCGCCGGCGGCGAGGTTGCAGTCTGCGCCGGCAGCGTGACGTAGGACGGCCTTGCCGAACGCTTCGTCGAGACGGGCGTCGACAGTTTCGGCGGGCTCGACATCATTGTGAACAACGCCGGTTACACCTGGGACAGCGTGGTCCAGAAGATGACCGACGAGCAGTGGCGCGCGATCATCGACGTGCATCTGATCGCGCCTTCAGGATTCCTGCGCGCCGCCCAGCCGGAGATCGCCGCCAAGGCCAAGGAGGAGGCGGCCGCCGGCAATGAGGTGTTTCGGAAGGTCGTGAACATCTCGTCGATCGCCGCCACCGGCGGCAATGCCGGCCGGCCAGATCAACTATTCCGCCGCCAAGGCCGGTATCCTGGGCGTCACCCGGACGATGGCGAAGGAATGGGGGCGCTACAAGGTGAACGTGAATGCGGTGGCCTTTGGACCGATCCGCACCTGCCTGACCGAGGGCAGCGTCGACGGCGACAGCAAGATTTTGGTAGAGAACAAGGAGATCAAGGTCGGCGTGAATCCCGCCCTGCTAGCCAGATGGAGCGGATGATCCCGCTGGGCCGGGTTGGCACGCCACAGGAGGCGGCCGGCGCCGTTTATCTGTTCTGTTCGCCGGAGTCGGACTTCATCTCGGGCCAGTACGTGATCTGCGGCGGCGGCTTCACCATCTGATGCCGTTCCGCCGGTTTTCCCGGCGACGCAAGCCTCTCACGCATCTCTGTGGTGGCGGCCTGATTGAGGCGCTTGACACGGCTGGAGAGCAAAGCTAACAAACGTTAGTTATGCTCGTAGAAGAGCTGCGTGCCCCCTTGACCGCATCCGTCTTGAAAGCTGCCGAAGAGAGTTCCCGCGCGCCGGTTGGCCGCGACGGTATCCTGAATGTCGCCGCGCGGCTTTTTCGCGAGCAGGGCTATGGCGCGGTCTCCCTGCGAAGGATCGCCGAGGCCGCCGGTATCAAGGCCGGCAGCATCTACTATCACTTCGGATCGAAGGACGAGATCGTGGTAGCCATCCTCGACGAAGGCATATGGGCGGTTCACGACAGGATGCGCCGCGCGATATCCGACGTATCGGGGGGAGATGCGGCAACCGTCCTGCGCGCCGCGATCCGGGCGCATCTGCGCGCTTTGCTGGACGTCAGCGACTATTCCTCCGCCAACGTCCGCATCTTCGGCCAAGTGCCTCAGTCGGTCCGCGATGCCAACCTTCCGGCGCGACGGGCCTATGAGGCCGAGTGGGACGGCTTGTTGAGCCGCCTCAAGGCCGACGGTGCCCTGCGCGAGGTGGTCGATGTCCGGCGGCTCCGTCTGATGTTGATCGGCGCGCTAAACGCCACGCTGGAATGGTTCGATCCGGAGCGGGGCAGCGCCGAGGCGCTCGCCTCCGCCTATGCGGACGTGTTTCTGAACGGTGTTCTTACGAAGCGTAGCGATCCGGCATGGCCCAGCTGACCACACGGCTTTCCCCCGTCTCCGAAGTCCTCGCTCGCAACCGCGAGGCGCAGACGACCCGCGTCGACACCCTTCGCGCCCGGATGGCGGAAGCCACCGGCGGCGGGCGCCCCGAGATGGTGGATCGTCACCGCAAGCGCGGCAAGCTTCTAGTGCGCGAGCGGATCGACTTACTGGTGGATCCCGGAACGGCATTCCTCGAGCTTTCCAGCCTGGCTGCCTGGGGCCAGTATGGTGGCGAGGTGCCGGGGGCAGGCATCGTCACCGGCATCGGCATCGTCCACGGCCTGCCGTGCATCATGATCGCCAACGACGCAACGGTGAAGGGCGGCTCCTTCTATCACGAGACCGTCAAGAAGCACATCCGCGCACAGGAGATCGCGGCCGAGAATCGGCTTCCTTGCCTCTACCTCGTCGATTGCGGCGGCGCCTACCTGCCCGAGCAGGATCGCGTCTTTCCCGACGCGCGCCATTTCGGCAACTCCTTCTTCCGCCAAACCAATATGTCGGCCAGCGGCCTGCCGCAGATCTCGGCCGTCTTCGGCGGCTGCACGGCGGGCGGGGCCTACATCCCGGCGCTGTCCGACGAGGTGATCATGGTGCGCGGCAACGCTCGCATCCACCTGGGCGGGCCGTCGATCGTGAAGGTCGCGATCAACGAGGTGGTCGATGGCGAAACCCTGGGGGGGGCCGAGATGCACTCGCGCGTTTCGGGCGTATCCGACCATCTGGCCGAAGACGAGTTCCACGCTCTGGCGCTGATGCGCGACATTGTTGGCAATCTGGGCCTGAAACGATCGATGGCTCCGGATGCACGCGCTGCCGCACCTCTGCACGATCCCGCGGAACTCCTCGGCGTCATCAGCGCCGACCGCAAAGAACCCTACGACATGCGTGAGGTGCTCCTCCGGGTGATCGACGCCGGCGCATTCCGCGAGTTCAAGCCCGGCTGGGGCGAAACGCTGGTCTGCGGCACCGCCCGGATCCACGGCTACCGCGTCGGCATTCTCGCCAACAACGGGGCGCTCTTGTCCGACAGCTCGCTCAAGGGCGCGCAGTTCGTCTCCATGTGCGATCAGCGCAACATACCGCTTCTGTTTCTGCACAACATCTCGGGTTTCATGGTTGGCACCGAGGCGGAGCGCGGCGGCATCGCCAAGGACAGCGCCAAGCTGGTCTACGCCACGTCGGTGGTCAAGGTGCCCCGCCTTTCGGTCCTGCTCGGCGGTTCCTACGGGGCGGGGAACTACGGCATGTGCGGCCGGGGGTTCGCGCCGCGCTTTCTCTTCGCCTGGCCCACAGCGGAATTGGCCACCATGTCGGCCGACATCGCCTCGAATGTGATGATGGAATTGCGCCGCGAGAAGGGCGGAGACCCCGCGAAAATGCAGGCCGATCTGGAACGGATCGAGGCCAAGGTGCGCGCGCAATATGCCAAACAGTCCGACCCGTACTACGCCACGTCGCGGCTCTGGGATGACGGACTGATCGAGCCTGGCCAGACCCGCGACATCCTGGGCCTGTGTCTGGCCATAACGACCTCGGTTCCAGATGCGCGACGTCACACGCCTGTCTTCAGAATGTAGGGAAAGACAATGGTTTACGACCGCTATGAAACGCTGCGGATCGACGTGGACGCTCGCGGCGTCGCCACTGTGATCCTCAACCGCCCCGACAAGCACAATTCGATCAACGCAGCGCTGATCTCGGATCTCACCGATGCGACGACGGCCCTAGCCGAGGACAGGGCGGTGCGCGTCGTGGTGTTGACTGGGGCGGGCAAGAGCTTCTGTGCGGGGGGCGACTTCAACTGGTTCGCTTCGAACGTGCAAAAGAGTCGCACGGAACGGGTGGAGCAGAGCGCTTCGCTCGCTCGACTCCTGCGCCGCCTGGATACGCTGCCCAAACCGCTGATCGGGCGCATCAATGGCCCGGCCTATGGCGGAGGCGTTGGCCTGATGTCGGTGTGCGACTACACGCTCGGCGCCGAGGGCGCGAGGTTCGGCCTAACCGAGGTGCGGCTCGGTCTCTTGCCCGCCAACATCTCTCCCTACGTGGTGGCGCGCATCGGCGCGGCAGCCTCGCGCGAAACGATGCTCTCGGGGGCATTCTTCGATACCGCGCGGGCCGAGCGGATCGGGCTTCTGACCGAGGTGGTGGCCCCCGGGGCGCTGGATGAGGCGGTCGAGCGCATTGTTGATGCTCATCTGCAGGCCGCGCCCGGGGCAGTGGCCGACACCAAGCGGCTGATCGCCTATGTCGCGGGACACGATCTCGACGACAGCATGATCTATACCGCCGACCGTCTTGCCGATGCCTGGGAAACCGAGGAAGGCATTGAGGGGATCGACAGCTTCCTTAGCAAGAGCGCGCCCTCATGGCGTGTGAAATGAGCTTCTCCCGCGTCCTGATTGCCAACCGGGGTGAGATCGCCCGCCGTATCCAGCGTTCCTGCCGGAAGCTGGGGCTGGAAAGCGTGGCCATCTTCTCCGAAGCTGACCGCGATGCGCCCTTCGTGGCCGAGGCCGATCATGCCGTCTGCATCGGTCCGGCCGCCGCGGCGCGAAGCTATCTGAACATCGATGCTATTCTTGAGGCGGCACGCGCCACCGGGGCGGGTGCGATCCATCCAGGCTACGGCTTTCTGTCCGAGAATGCCGAATTCTCCGCACGGGTCGAGGCAGCCGGGCTGGTCTTCGTCGGACCGTCACCGCAGGCCATCTCGCGGATGGGCTCGAAGATCGAGGCCAAGGCCGCAGCGGAGGCCGCGGGCGTGCCGGTGTTGCCGGGCTATCGCGGCGCCGATCAATCTGACGATCGGCTTCTCAAGGAGGCGCAGGCGCTCGGCGTGCCCTTCCTGGTCAAGGCCAGCGCCGGCGGCGGCGGGCGGGGAATGCGCCTTGTCACCAGTCTCGGCGCGGCAGGCGAGGCCATCGCCGCCGCGCGGGCCGAGGCGAAGAGCGTCTTTGGCGATCCGGCGGTATTCTTGGAGCGCTACGCGCCGCGCGCCCGCCACGTCGAAGTGCAGGTGCTGGGCGACGCGAATGGCTATGTGCTGCATCTGGGCGACCGCGACTGTTCGCTCCAGCGCAACCACCAGAAGCTGATTGAGGAAGCGCCCGCCCCGGACATCCCCGACGCTTTGCGCTCAGCCATGTACGATGCCGCAGTCCGGCTGGCGCGGGGCATTGGCTATCGCTCGGCGGGCACGGTGGAATATCTGTACGACCCCGTGCGGGCCGAATTTTATTTCCTGGAGATGAACACCCGGCTTCAGGTGGAGCATCCAGTGACGGAGGCCGTCACCGGTATCGACCTGGTGGAGTGGCAGTTGCGTATCGCGCGTGGCGAGGCGCTGGGGTTTGCGCAGGGGGACGTTTCGTTTGATGGCCACGCCATCGAGGTCCGCCTTGCCGCGGAGAACCCGGCCGAGAATTTCCGCCCCGAAACCGGTACGATCACGCTCTGGGCGCCTCCGAGAACCGTGCGGCTCGACAGCGGGGTCGAAGAGGGATCGGTCGTGGGGCATCACTACGATTCGATGCTCGCCAAACTCATCGTCCACGCCCCTGACCGCGCTCAAGCCATCCGGCGAACGGTCGAGGCGCTCGATGCCTTCGCGGTCGGTGGGGTTGGTGTCAACCTGGCCTATCAGCGAGCGCTTCTCACCCATCCCGACTTCGCCTCCCTGAGACACCACACCGCGGCACTGCCCGAAATGTTCCCCGGCGGCTGGACCGCCCCGGTGCCCGACGACCAAACCCGCGCTTTGGCCGCGCTGGCCTTGCACCTGCATCTTGCACCGGCGCCGGACACTCCTTGGCAGAGCCTCGGCGCCTGGCGGGTGACCAGCAATGCGGGGCGGACGGGCGCGGCCTGTTACTGGAGCGATGACGACGCTCCGATTAGGGTCGCCGGGCAGCGGGCGCGGCTAGAGGTGATCCTGCCCGACGGCACCAGAATTGACGTCGAGGATGCGCGCCTGACCGCGCAGCGTCTCACAGGGCGGACGCGCTGTCGCCCCTTCACCCGCCAAGGCCATGTGCTGCGGTCAGGCGACCGCTGGCAGATCTATCTATCCACGCCAGATGGCACGATGATGGTGCCACTTCGCACCCTCGAGGACCAGCATCTTCAACGCGCCTTCGGCGCGGCCGGCGGGGCCGACACACTCAGCGCTCCCATGCCAGGTGCTGTGGTCGAGATCCGCGTGACACCCGGCGACCGGGTAAGCAAGGGTGAGACGCTGGTGGTACTCGAAGCGATGAAGCTCTTGCAAAGCCTGCCTGCGCCCGTCGCAGGCGTGGTAGCCGAGATCTATTGCGGGTCGGGCGACACAGTCGCCGGTGGCGCGCCCCTTGTGAGGATCGATCCGGAGGACAAAATATGACACGACACGAAACCATCGACGCGCCCACCGGCCCGTTCGGCGAAGATCTCGAAATCATCCGCGCTCAACTCCGTCGCTTTATTGAGACCGAGGTGAAACCCAGGGGCGAGTCCTGGGAAGCGCAAGGCATGGTCCCGCGCGAGGTGCTGTGCCAGATGGGCGCGCTTGGCGTTCTCGGCATGCGCTATGACGAACAGTATGGTGGCGCCGGGCTCGACGTGATGTCGAGCGTGATGCTGGCCGAGGAGGTCGGCCGGTCCACGTTCGGTGGCTTCTCGGCCACGGTGCTGGTGCATACCGACATGGCCTCGCCGCATTTGGAGAACGCCGGCACGCCCGGGCAGAAGGCGCGCTGGATGCCCGGCATCACCGCGGGCAAGACGATCACCGCCGTCGCCATAACCGAACCCGGCGCAGGCTCGGACGTGGCCGGCATGCGCACCCGTGCGGTACAGGACGGGTCCGATTGGGTACTGAACGGCACCAAGATGTTCATTACCAACGGCGTTCATGCAGATCTGTACTTCGTCGGCGCAAAAACCGACCCCAACGCCAGGGGCTCGCGCGGAATCACCATGTTCGCAGTCGAAAAGGGCACCAAGGGGTTTTCCGTGGGCCGTGCGCTGAACAAGACCGGCTGGCTCTGCTCCGACACGGCCGAGCTGATTTTTGACGACGTGCGGGTGCCGGCCGAGAACGTGTTGGGCGAAGTCAACAGAGGCTTCTACTCGGTCATGAAGAACTTCCAAAACGAACGCATCGTTCTGGGCGCGATGGCCTGCGCCGAGGCGCAGACGGCGCTCGACATGACCGTGGCCTATCTCAAGCAGCGCAGGGCCTTCGGCGGCGTGCTGTGGGACAAACAGGCGGTTCGTCAGCGATTAGCCAGTTGCCAAACCCGGATCGAGGCGGGTCGGCAGCTCATCTATCACGCAGCGCGGCTCGACCGAGCTGGCGTTGAATGCGTACGTGAGGTTTCGATGGTGAAGGCTTATTGCGGCGAGCTGGTCAACAGTGTGCTCTATGATTGCGTGCAGTTCCACGGCGGCATGGGCTACATGCGCGAAACCCCGGTCGAGCGCATGTCGCGCGACGCTCGTGTGCAGGCGATCGGCGGGGGGGGCGACCGAGGTGATGCTCGAAGAGGTCGCCAAGCGCATGTGACTCGTGAGTTGAGACCCGAACAAGAGTGCCGCCATGCTGAACGCTTCCAGGACGCCTCGCGGCGGCTGCACCGGTGCCGATGGCATCCTGGAGAGCATGTGCGCGCGTCGCTGTCTTGATCGCCCAGATGCCGATGTCCTTCACCGCTGAGAAAGCGCAAGGCCTCCCCAAATCGTATTGAAATCGCGCAGCGTTCAGCGGGCAAGCCATTCGACCGCAGCGGCTTGCATGTCATTCTAACATACGTTAGATTTTGGGTGGATCAAGGACAACAGTCCGATCCGCGCTTGGGAGGGAATCCATGTCAGACGCAGGTTACGGGTTTGCTCGCGCCAAATTGCGCGACCAGCCAACGGTCTTTGCGAACCGGCTCTTCTCGGGAAAGGGAGTCGTCGTCACCGGTGCCGGAGGCGGACTGGGCCTCGCGATCGCGACACTCTTCGCACGACTTGGCGCTGATCTGGCCATCAACGGCCGAAACCCCGAGAAACTTGAAGATGCCGCGGGATTTCTGCGTAGCTTTGGTGGCCGGGTGTTGGCGCATCCCATGACGATCCGCGATCCCGCACAGGTGGAGGATTTTGTCGATGCGGTGGAAGATAAGTTCGGTGGGTTCGACATTGTGGTGAACAACGCCGGCGGTCAGTTTCCGCAGCCGGCTCTCAACTATACGCCGAAGGGCTGGAACGCTGTCATTGACACCAACCTGAACGGTACCTGGTGGATGATGCAGGCCGCGGCCCGCAACTGGGTCAAGACCGGACGTCCCGGCGCCATCGTGAGCATTGTCGCGGATATTTGGCGCGGGATGCCGGGAATCGCGCACAGCTGCGCTGCGCGCGCCGGAGTCATCTACTTGTCGAAATCGCTGGCCGTGGAATGGGCGCCGCATGGGATTCGCGTCAACTGCGTAGCGCCAGGGTGCTGCGAAAGCACTGGGTTTGCGAGATACCCGAAGGAGGGGGCAGCGACCTTTCAGGAGGCGAACCCGATGCGCCACGCGGGGGACGAATGGGATGTCGCCGAGGCAGTCGTCTATCTGGCCGCGTCTTCCGGCAAGTTCATTACGGGCGAAGTGTTGACGGTGGACGGCGGCCAGCAGCTGTGGGGCGATCCTTGGCCGACCGGGCGGCCAGACTACTTCCGTATCGCGTGACCATTGAGAACGAGGCGTTGAAGCGATGGGAATGACATGACAAGCAGTCACTCTCTGCAAAATCTGCATCCCGCAGCTGGCCCCGTGCTGGAGTGCCGGGGGATCGAGCGCCGGTTCGGCGGCATCGTCGCCGTTACGGGTGTGGATTTCAGCATTTCCAGAGGGGAGATCTTCGGACTTGTTGGTCCGAATGGGAGCGGGAAAACGACCGTAACCAACGCAATTACGGGCTTCTATCCGCCGAACAAAGGTTCGATCCATCTCGATGGCAAGGACATTACCGGCACCTCGCCGCACCGGGTCGCCAAGCTCGGGGTCGCCCGCACCTTCCAGAACTTGGCGCTCTTCAACGGCATGAGCGTGCTCGAAAACATCCTGCTTGGACGGCACATCTACATGAAGCCCGGAGTTCTGCCCACCGCGCTCTACTGGTGGATCGCGCAGCCTGAGGAAATCCGAAACCGCGAAATCGTTGAGGAAGTGATCGAGTTTCTCCAACTCGAGAGCATCCGCAACGAACTCGTGGACGGCATCCCGATCGGTCTCAAGAAGCGGGTAGAACTAGCGCGGGCGCTGGTCGCCGAGCCTCGCCTTCTCATCCTGGACGAGCCGATGGCCGGCATGAATCAGGAGGAGAAGGGCTACATGGCCCGCTTCATCTTGGATGCGAGGGCAGAGCGGGGCGTGAGCGTCCTGCTGATCGAACACCACATGGACGTCATCACCGGCATCTGCGATCGGATGCTGGCGCTGAACTACGGCGAGATGATTGCCAGCGGCGTCCCGAAGGAGGTCGTCAAGGATCCCCGCGTCGTCGAGGCTTACATCGGGGGGGCACATGGCTGAGTGCAGACACAGCCTGACGATAACCGGAGAAACCGTCGCGTCGATCCTGATGCGGAACGCATCCCAGCACGGCGCAGATGTCGCCATGCGTGAAAAGGAGCGCGGGATCTGGAAGGCTACGACATGGGCTGAATATGCGGAACAGGTGCTGGCCTGCGCTGCTGGGCTCAACGGACTCGGCGTGAAAAAGGGTGACGCCGTGCTGATCCTTGGCGACAACCGCGTGCGCCTCTATTGCGGGATGGTGGCGCTGGCCACACTCGGTGTCTACGCAATGCCCGCCTACCCAGGCACGACGCTCGAAGAGCTCCAGCATTTTGTGGACGAAGCGAAGATCGTGGCCGCGCTCGCCGAGGACCAGGAGCAAGTGGACAAGATTCTGGAACTGCGTGGCGCCGGAGCTGCGCAGTTGAAGTACATCGTCTATGACGATGGCCGGGGCCTCGGCTTCTACGAAGCGCCGGGGCTGATGTCATGGGAGCATCTCATCGAGATCGGCAGCCACTGTCTCAATGATGCGCCGGGGTTGCGCGACGACCTGCTCGGCCGTGCCAAGCCTGACGATCCGGCGGTGTTCCTGCATTCGTCAGGCACGACAGGCAAACCCAAGGGTGTCGTTCTTAGCCAGAAGAATGTGCTCGCGGCAGCCCGGAACGGTCACGCCGCGGGGGCCTTCGATTTTGGAGAGGAGGTGCTGGCCTATCTGCCGATGGCCTGGGTGGGCGATTATGCAATCACCGTGGCCGCCGCGCTTCTGCTGCGCTTCACCGTCAACGTGCCCGAACGACAGGAAACCGTGCTGCGCGATATGCGCGAGATCGCGCCGACCTTCTATCTGGCCGCCCCGCGCAGCTGGGACAACGTGTTGACCGCTATCCAGGTCAGCATCGAGAATTCGACGCCGCTAAAGAAGCATCTCTATCACTTCTTCATGGACCGGGCCATCGCCGCCGAGCGGCGCAAGCTCGACGGCATGAGCGGTGGCGCGCTGGAGTCTCTTGGCCGTTTTATCGGCGAGATGCTGATTTTCGGCCCGATCAAGGACCAGTTCGGCATGAGCCGTGTGAAGAACGGCTTTACCGGCGGTGAGGCGATCGGAGAGGATACGTTCGTCTTCTATCGGGCGCTCGGTATCAAGCTTCGACAACTCTACGGGCAGACCGAGAACAGTGCTATCAATGCGATCCAGGCAAACGACGAAATCCGTCTCCACACCGTCGGTAAAGCCGCCCCCGGGGTCGAGGTGACAATTGCCGACAACGGCGAAATCCTGCTTCGGGCGGACAGCGTCTTTGCCGGATACTACGACGACCCCAACGCTTCGGCCAAAGCCCTCGCGGGCGGTTGGCTGCATACGGGCGATGCCGGCTATCTCGAGAACGACGGCCATCTTGTCGTGCTGGGTCGCGTCTCGGAAGTAATGCACACCAAAAGCGGGGAACGATATGTGCCCAATTATATCGAGAACCGCCTGAAGTTCAGCCCCTACATAAAGGACGCGGCCGTGATCGGCGCCGGCCGCGACGAACTGACGGCCATGGTGTGCATTGATTTCGATGCCGTGGGGCACTGGGCCGAAAGGAATGGCGTGCCCTATGTTTCCTATGCGGACCTGTCGCAGCGCGAAGAGGTGGCCGTGCTGCTGCGCCAGGCATTTCTGCGCGTGAACAACTCCCTTTCCGAGCCCCTTCAGCTCAAACGGTTCGTCAGTCTGCACAAGGAATTCGATCCTGACGACGGTGAGATCACGCGCACCCGCAAATTGCGCCGAACGGTCGTTGAGGAGAGATATCAGAAGGTGATCGCGGCCCTCTATGACGGATCCAGGAAGGTCCACGTCAGCGCTATTGTGACCTATGAGACAGGCGACAGGGGAACGGTCGACCGCACCCTTCCTATCAGGGAGGTTTAGATGGAACTGGCTTTCCTGGCCGAGCTCACGGCAAATGGAGCTCTCACCGGACTGCTCTACTCGCTGTTCGCGATCGGTCTCGTGCTGATCTACAAAGCCTCGTCCGTGCCGAACCTTGCGCAGGGCGCGCTCACCATGGTGGGAGCCTATCTCGTGTTGGCACTCGCTCGCGATGCCGGGCTCCCGCTCTGGGCGGCGATTCCGCTGGCTGCCGTCGCGATGTTTGGTCTCGGTATGGGGATCGAGCGGGTCGCGTTGCGCCGGCTTGCGGGGCGGCCGATCGTGATGATTCTCATGATGACCTTGGGGATCGATATCTTCCTGCGCGGCACGACGCTCGCGATCTGGGGTGGCACCTCTCGCTCCTTCGATCTGGGCGTCAGTTCCGACCCTCTCTTCCTCGGCGACATCCTGATCAGCCGCATCAACCTGGTCGGCGCTGCCGCGGCGGTCTTGTTGTTCGTGGTCTTCGTCATGTTCTTCCGGACACGCCTGGGTACCCGCTTGCGCGCGATAGCGGACGATTACATGGCCTCTTGGTCCGTCGGCATTTCGGTCGAGCGCGGCGTGGGCCTGTCCTGGGGGCTCGCTTCCATCGTCGCGGTAGCGGCGGGCATCATATGGGGCGAGATTCAGGGCGTCGATCAGTCCCTGTCGCTCCTGCTGCTCAAGGGGCTCACCGTAGCTGTTCTGGGTGGTCTGGACAGCATATTCGGCGCGATGCTCGCCGGGCTCATTCTGGGCATCGTCGAGAATGTGGGATCTACCTATCTGGATCCGCTCGTCGGAGGAGGCAGCCGTGACCTGATCGTGGCCGCAGTGCTCATCCTGACTGTCATGGTTCGACCCCACGGTCTGTTTGGCCGTCATGATATCGAAAGGGTTTGACGCGATGTTTTACCGGTTATCTGGTGTACATCACGCCAGCTACATGTCCGACAGTCGGCTCTACAAGATTCCGGCCGACAGGAATCTTGCATTATTCTTCTTGGCGCTCGGCCTGGCAGCGCCGTTCCTTTTCGGATCGCTGTACCTCAACAGCTATGTATTGCCGTGGCTTGTTTGGACCGCGGCGGCGCTCGGGCTCAACATGGTGACAGGTTGGGCTGGCCAACTGCATCTCGGCTATGCGGCGGTGATGGCCGTGGGCGCGTATTCGGCTGTCCACGCGGCCAAGTTCGGAGTGCCCTGGGAATTCGCGCTCTTGATCGGTGGAATCTCCGCCTCGGTCATTGGCAGCCTGTTCGCATTCGCGGCCCTGCGGGTGAAGGGCCTCTATCTGGCTTTGACCACGCTCGCGATGCAGTTCGTGATGGATTGGGTTCTAACCCATTCGCCAACGATCTCGGGTGGTTCGCATGCGTCGCTGCAGGCACCCACATTCGCTCTTCTGGGTCAGAAGATTACGTCGGATACCGGCCTGTACTATGTCGCTTTCGGTTGGTGCCTCCTCGTCACAATCTTCATGCTGAATCTGCGCCGGACCGGTCTAGGCCGCGCGCTTGTGGCCGTCCGGGAGAAGGACTATGCGGCGGCCGTTCTCGGCGTGAACAGCTTCTACTACAAGTTCGTAGCCTTCGCGACCTCCTCCTTCATCGGCGGTGTCAGCGGCGCGATCCTTGTTGCCACATTCTTTTTCCTCGCCGCGCCCGAGCAGTTTTCGGTCGCTGTGTCGATCCAAGCTCTGGCCATGATCATTGTCGGCGGCCTGGGCAGCATCATAGGCACCTATTTTGGCGTTGCGCTCATCTTGTTGATGCCCAGCATCGTCAACGGGATCGTAGCAGGAGGAGCGTCGACGCTCGGGCTGAAACTGAACGTCGAATCGCTGGCCCATATTCCGAACGCGGTCTACGGCGCCCTCATCATCATTATCCTGATGATCGAGCCGCTTGGGCTGGGCAAGCTTTATGGCAACATTCGAGATTACCTGATCTTGTGGCCCTTTGACCAACTTAAGAAGTAGGCAGCAGATGACCCCGGCTCCCGACAAAGAAGCGGCCAAGATCCTGTCGACGAACAGTATTGAGGTCCTCTACGACAACGTCATGTTAGCGATCAAAGGAGTTTCCATCCAAGTTCCGAAAGGTGGGATGGTGGCGTTGCTCGGGTCCAATGGAGCCGGAAAGAGCACGACGTTGAAGGCAATCAGCGGCCTTCTCAAGGCCGAGCGTGGACGTGTTAGCCGGGGCGAGATTAGTTTCGAAGGCACGCTGATCACCGATCTTCCCGCGCAACAGCGTGTGGAGATGGGGATTTGCCATGTGATCGAAGGCCGTCGTGTTTTCGAGCACTTGACGCCCGACGAAAATCTCGACGCGGCTGCGCCGATGTCGATGACACGGGCGACCCTGAATGCGGAGAAGCAGAAGATCTATGAATATTTCCCGCGCCTGGCCGAACGGAAGAACTCCCAAGCGGGATATCTCTCAGGCGGCGAGCAGCAAATGCTGGCGATCGGCCGCGCGTTGATGACCCAGCCGCGGTTGCTGATGCTCGATGAACCTAGTCTGGGCCTGGCACCTTTCTTGGTAGCCGAAATCTTCAACATCATCAAGAAGATCAACAAGGTTCACGGGCTATCGGTTTTGCTGGTCGAGCAGAACGCATTGGCCGCCCTAGAGATCGTGTCCGACGGTTATCTTATCGAGAACGGTCGCGTCGTCATGCATGACACCGCGCAAGCCCTGAAATCGAATTCCGACATTCAGGAATTCTATCTTGGCGGAGGTTCAGCCACAAACTTCCATGACATCAAACACTACAGTCGGCGCAAACGTTGGCTGAGTTGACGCGGCTAAATTCAAGACAGACTGGGAGAATGAAATGCAATCAATCGGAAGACCACTGTTTTTGGCCTTACTAGCCGCCGGACTTATGTCGGTGCCCGCCGAGGCGGCCGATCCCGAACCGTTCAGAATCGGTGTTTGCTACGATCTGAGCAAGGCCTACACCTTCGCTACGCCGCAGGTCTCGCAGGCAGCCCTCGATCTCGCCGATCTCGTCAACCTGAAAGGCGGGATCGATGGGGCGCCGGTGAAGGTGATCGTGCGCGACCATGGCAACGAGCCGCAGCGAGGGGTGGAATGCTATGAACAGCTCAAGCGCGAGGGCGTCTTCGTCTTCGACACCCTTTCCACCCCGGTTTCGATGGCGATCTTGCCGCGTGCGATGAAGGATCAGCGCATCCTGATGCAATCGCTCGTCGGCCGGGGCGACGCCGTTGACGGTACGGTGTTCAAATGGGTTTACCCCGTTGGCCCGACGTATTGGGGGCAGGCGGCCAACGACATCGCCTACATCAAGCAGCTGCACGACGGAAATCTTTCGGGCGTGAAGGTCGGCTTCGTCTACTTCGACTATCCCTTCGGTCAGGAGCCGATCGAGATTCTCAAGACGCTGTCCGAAAAGGAAGGATTCGAGTTGATCCTTTATCCGGTTCCGTTGCCCGGGAACGATCAGGCAGGCGTGTGGTCGAAGGTGCGCCGGGACAAGCCCGATCACATTATCAGTTGGATGCTCGCGGGGGCGCATGTAGTTGCAGCAAAGGAAATGAAGCGCAACGGCATCCCTATAGAGAAATACATCTCGGTCAATTGGTTGAACGAGGTCGATATTGCGAACATTGGCGCGGAGGCAGCGAAGGGAATTAAGCGCGGCACGAATGTTGTCGGCGGTCAGAATGTCGCGCTCTATAAAGAGATCATGGCCGAAATTTACGACAAAGGGAAAGGCAATGGGCCAGTCGAGAAAACCCGGGACGTCCTCTATAATACGGGCCTTGCGATGTATTCGATCGTGTTCGAAGCCGCGCGTAAGGCGGTCGCTATCCACGGCCACCCGATCACCGCCGAATCCTACAAGGCCGGGCTAGAGAAGATCGAGAATTATGACGCTAGTGGCCTGATGGCGCCCATCACCGTGACGGCGGATGATCACGGGGGTGGCGGGCGTACGCGCATCGAGATGTGGGACGGCAAGACCTGGGTTCCGCAGACCGATTGGCTTGCCAGCTACCAGAACATCGTCTGGCAGGTCGTGAAGGCCAGCTCTTCCAGGTTCAAGGGCAATTGACGTGGCAAGCGCATCAGCCGCGCCAACAACAACTGATCGACGGGCTAATAGAGCAGGCAAACAATAGGAAACTGGAGGTTCAACGTGACTATTCATCGCACGATAAAGGCCCTGACTGTCGCAACCCTTCTCGGGATGGCAGGTCAGACCGCCTCGGCCCAGGAAGCTATCCGTATCGGTGCATGCCTCGATCTCAGCAAAGCATACACCTTCGTCTCGCCGCAGGTGGCTCAGGCAGCTCAGGATCTCGCCAAGTATGTGAACCAGAGCGGAGGCATTGGCGGTCATCCGGTCGAAATCATCGTCCGGGACCACGGTAACGAGCCGCAGCGCGGTGTGGAATGTTACGAACAGCTCAAGCGTGAGGGCGTGTTCATCTTTAACTTCCTCTCGACTCCCGTGACCAACGCAGTGCTGCCGCGTGCGATGAAGGATGGCAACATCGTGATGCAATCCTTCGTCGGCCGTGGGGATGCCGTGGACGGGGAAGTTTTCAAGTGGATATTCCCCGTGGGCCCCACCTATTGGCAGCAAGCAGCCAACGATGTCGCCTTTATCAAAGGCCGGTTGGGTGGCAAGCTGACCGGCGCCAAGATCGGTTTCATTTATCTCGACTATCCCTTCGGTCAAGAGCCGATCGAAGTTCTAAAAACCCTTTCCAAGGCCGAGGGTTTTGATCTGAAGCTCTATCCAGTGCCTCTCCCAGGCAGTGACCAAGCGAGCGCTTGGACGCAAATGCGCCGCGACAAGCCCGACTACGTGATCAGCTGGATTCTTGCCGGCGGACACGTCGTGGCTTTCAAGGAGATGAAACGTAACGGCTTCCCGATCGACAAATACCTGTCGGTGAACTGGCTGAATGAGGTCGACATCAGGAATATCGGTGACGAAGCGGCCAAGGGAATCCTTCGAGGCACCAACGTTGCGGGCGGCCAGGAAGTACCACTCGTCAAGACCTTGCTCGAGAACCTGTATTCCAAAGGCCAGGGTAGCGGACCGGAAACGTCGGTGCGCGATGTCTACTACAACACAGGCTTGGCTATCTACGCCCCAGCCTTCGAGGCTGCTCGAATTGCAATAAAGAAATACGGCTGGCCGCTGAACGCTGAAAAGATGAAAGATGGATATGAATCCATTAAAAACTTTGACGGCAGCGGCGTGATGTCGCCGATCACGGTGACCGCAAAGGATCACGGTGGCGGTGGCAAGACGCGAGTTGAGCAGTGGGACGGAAAAAGCTGGGTTCCGCTCAGCGACTGGAGCGCGGATTACACCGATGTGGTCTGGAAATTGATCAAGGAGAATTCGTCAAAATTCAAGGTTGAGTGACTGGGAGCGGCCTGCGCGCATCTCGAGTGCGCAGGCCCTGCCAGCGCTCAATGCTCGTCTCAAGACCAATACTTCAAGGATCAAGTAATGGAACCCAACCCGATCCAAGTGTCCGTAGACGGAGGTATCGCCACCGTCTGCATCAACCGGCCCCAGCGCAAGAACGCGCTGTCGATCGCTGCGGCGAACGGGTTGACTGATTCATGGGAGCGGATCGAGGCCGACGATACGGTTAGAGTTGCGATCCTGACTTCGGCAGACTGCGGCGTGTTCAGCGCAGGTCTCGATCTGAAGGAAGCAGCCGAGATAGCGCGCCAGGAGGGCGTCGACATTCTCAGCAAGATGCGCGACCCGTTTCACGAAACGATGCGCGCCTGCCGCAAGCCGATCATTGCTGCAATGACTGGCTCTCTGATGGCCGGCGGGATGATGCTGACGCTGAACTGCGATTTGCGGGTCGGGCTCAAGGGAACCAAGGTCGGGATCACCGAAGTCAAGATCGGCCGTGGCTCGCCTTGGGCTGCGCCGGCGCTATCGATGCTTCCTCAGCCGATCCTGATGGAGATTGTCCTGACGGGCGATCTGATGCCGATCGAGCGCCTGCACGACTACGGCTTCACCAACTACCTCGAAGACACGCCTGACGCGGTGCGCGCCCGTGCCCGCGATCTCGCAACCCGCATCGCCAGAGGCGCGCCGCTGTCGGTGATCGCGGCCAAGGCCAGTGTGCGGGCGACGATGGATCTGGGGTGTGCCGGTGGGCTGGAAGAGGGCAAGCGTCTTCACGAGATCGTCTATGCCAGCCAGGACGCCGTCGAGGGGCCCCGCGCCTTTGCCGAAAGACGCGCGCCGGTCTGGCAGGGCAGATAGAGAACCTGCGATGACCGACCTGATGCGCATGGTCCGCGAAGGGCCCATCGGCATTTTGCGATTTGTCTGCCCCGCAATCCCCACAGTCTCGATCGTCGATGCGCTGATCCGTAAGCTCGATGAGGCGGAGCTGGATAGCACGATACGTGCGGTGGTCATGACAGGCGACGAGCATTTCTCAAGCGGCGGAGATCTGGTCGGCTTCCGCACCGAGACCGCCAAGGGCGGCCGCGCCACGCACGAACTGGTGGATCGCGTTCACAGAGGCGGGCGCGGGGCCAACAGGTTCCGCAAGCCACTCGTCGCGGCCGTCGACGGTGTTGCTTTTCAACGCCAGCATGAGTCTTGCCTTGTCTGCCGATGTCGTAGTCGCGGCCGAAGATGCGCGAGCCTGCGAGGTCTTTGCGCGGGTCGGCGGATGCCCCGACACTGGATCGAACTGGCTGCTGCAACAGCGCGCCGGGGCCGGGGTGGCGCGCCTGCTGGCGATGACAGGACGGGAGATTTCCGGCAAGACCGCGCGCGAGCTGGGCGTCGTCGAGGAACACGTGCCGGCCGAGAGGACCGAGGAAACGGCCATCGCCATTGCCCGCGAGATGGCCGCGCATTTGATGTATGGCAAAGAGATGGTCAAGCGCGTGATGCGCAGCACTGCCGTGTGTTCCTATACGAAGCGCTCGAAATCGAGCGTGACGCGCAGACTGCTCTGGCCCCACGATTTCTGCGAAGCGATGGAGACCTTCGAGCAAAAGCGTCCACCGCGTCTCCGCGATTGCTGACAGCATCCCGGAACATGTCAACTTGCCCAAGGAGAAACGCACGATGAAGGTGCTCGTGGCCGTCAAACGCGTGGTCGATTACAACGTCAAGGTCCGCGTCAAGGGCGATGGATCGGGCGTTGAACTCGCCAACGTCAAGATGTCGATGAACCCGTTCGACGAAATCGCGGTCGAGGAAGCGCTGCGCCTGAAGGAAGGCGGCAAGGCCACCGAGGTCGTTGTGGTGTCCATTGGTCCGGCGCAGGCGTCGGAAACGATCCGCACCGGTCTCGCCATGGGCGCCGACCGCGGCATCCTGGTGAAGGCCGACGGCAATGTCGAGCCGCTGGCGGTTGCCAAGATCCTGAAGAAGGTCGCCGACGAAGAGCAGCCGGGCCTGATCATTCTCGGCAAGCAGGCGATCGACGACGACTCGAACCAGACCGGCCAGATGCTGGCCGCGCTGCTCGGCTGGTCGCAGGCGACGTTCGCCTCCAAGCTCGAGGTCGAAGGGGCCGACTTCAAGGTCACGCGCGAGGTCGATGGCGGCCTGCAGACCGTGAAGCTGAAGGGACCGGCAATCGTCACCACCGATCTCCGCCTCAACGAGCCGCGCTATGCCTCGCTGCCGAACATCATGAAGGCGAAGAAGAAGCCGATCGCGGACAAGACCGTCGCCGATTACGGCGTCGACGTCGCCGCGCGTCTTGAAGTTCTCAAGACGACGGAGCCACCGGGCCGCAAGGCGGGCGTCAAGGTCAAGGACGTCGCCGAGCTGGTGTCGAAACTCAAGAACGAAGCCGGGGTGCTCTGATGACGACGCTTCTGATTGCCGAACATGAAGCTGGCGCCCTCAAGGACGCCACCAACAAGGCGCTGACCGCGGCTACAGCCCTCGGCGCCGACGTCCACGTGCTGGTGGCCGGCCAGAACGCCAAGGCTGCGGCCGACGCCGCCGCCAAACTGAACGGCGTGAAGAAGGTTCTGCTCGCCGAAGGCGAGCCTTACGCGCACGACCTCGCCGAGCCGCTGGCCGCGCTGATCGTCTCGCTCGCGCCCGCCTATGATGCTTTCGTCGCGCCCGCGACCTCGCGCTTCAAGAACGTGATGCCGCGCGTCGCGGCACTCCTCGACGTGATGCAGGTCTCGGAGATCATCAAGGTCGTCGCGCCCGACACGTTCGAGCGGCCGATCTACGCCGGCAACGCCATCCAGACGGTGAAGTCCAAGGACGCCAAGAAGGTCATCACCGTGCGCACCTCCACCTTTGCCGCAACCGGCGATGGCGGCAGTGCACCGGTGGACGCAGCTGGCCCGGCCGCCGATCCCGGCCTGTCCAGCTTTGTCGGCGAAGAGGTCGCCAAGAGCGATCGGCCTGAGCTCACCTCGGCCAAGATCATCGTCTCCGGCGGCCGCGCCATGCAGAGCCGGGAAAACTTTGCCAAGTATATCGAGCCGCTCGCCGACAAGCTGGGCGCCGGCGTCGGCGCCTCGCGCGCCGCGGTCGATGCCGGCTATGCGCCGAACGACTGGCAGGTCGGTCAGACCGGCAAGGTGGTGGCGCCCGAGCTTTATGTCGCGGTCGGCATTTCCGGCGCGATCCAGCATCTGGCCGGCATGAAGGACTCCAAGGTGATCGTCGCAATCAACAAGGATGAGGACGCGCCGATCTTCCAGGTCGCCGATTACGGCTTGGTGGCAGACCTCTTCCAAGCCATGCCCGAGCTGATCGAAAAGCTCTGAGCCGCCACCGGCGCGAACCGCTCTTTACCCCGTTCGAGCGGCTCGCCTGGATTGCCGACCTTGCATGAATGGCGAGACATCAACGGATCCGAGCACTCGCCGGACCACGCCTGCATCTCTTGCCCCGACCTGAAGCTCCTCGTATCGGGAGACAAGGTGCTTCCGAAAATCTCCCCGAACGTCCCGTGGTTTCGATCGAGCCTGATGCGGACCCAATCGAAAAGATCAAGCGGCAAGTCCCTGAAGATGTGCTCGTATTGCCCGCACACAGCGAGCCGTCCTGATCACGTCACGCGCGCGTGCCCGCATCCCGCATCGGCCAGGCGCGACGAAAAAGTGCGGCGACCGCCTGTTCCAGCGCAACCACAAGCAACCCCTGCAGCGGGCCTTCTTTGCTGATGTTCATGTGCACCTCGAACTCTCGAAATTTGGAGTTGCCAGAAATCTAACATCTGTTAGAAATAGAGGCGGAACCGCCGGGAAGTGCAATGCCGGGTTCTGCGGTGAGGGAGCAACAGTTTGAGAGTTCAGGAAGGGCCAGACACGGTCTTCCGATGCGAGCTAGCAGCGGGCAAAGTCGTTCTTCCCAAGTGCAACGCGTGCGGCCGTTTTCATTTTTTTCCGCGGGTGGTCTGTCCGCATTGTTACGGGACCTCGTTCGCATGGCGCGAGGCATCGAGCAGAGGCGAGATTCATACCACAACAATCATCCGGCGCCCGCCCGATCAGGGCGGCGATTACAACGTGTGTATCGTCGAACTGGAGGAAGGGGTCCGGATGATGAGCCGGGTTGAGGGGGTCGCGCCTTCCGACGTGAGGATCGGCATGGCGGTGACTGCCTACGCCGGAAAAATTGACGGCACACCCGCCGTGCTGTGCAGGCCTGAAGAGGGCTGAAGAGATGGAAAACAAGCTGCGCGGTAAATCTGCAATCGTCGGCACCGGACATGCCGGCTTTGGCGAGGCGCCGGGCCTGACGGCCTGCGACATCATGGCGGAAGCAGGTCTGGCGGCACTGGGAGATGCGGGGTTGAGACTGCCCGATGTCGACGGGCTCTTCTGCACGATGATGGAAGACAGCATGCCGGCGCTGATGGCGGCGGAATATCTTGGCATCCGCCCGCGTTTTGTCGAGGGCACGATGACCGGCGGCTCTTCCTTCGTGAACTACATCACCGCAGCCACGATGGCGCTCGAGGCGGGGCTGTGCGATGTGGCGCTGATCGTCTACGGCTCGAACCAGCGCAGTTCGTCGGGCAAGCTGGTCACGGCCTCGCGGCCGCCGCCCTACGAGCAGATGTATCGCCCGCGCTATCCGATCTCCGCCTATGCTCTTGCGGCGGCGCGGCACATGCATGAATTTGGCACCACGCGCGAACAGCTGGCCGATGTGGCAGTCGCCGCGCGGGCTTGGGCCAAGCACAATCCCGAAGCCTTCGCCCGCGGCGATCTGACACGCGAGGATGTGCTCGCTTCGCGCATGGTCAGCGATCCGCTGACCGTGCGGGATTGCTGCCTCGTCACCGATGGGGGCGGTGCGGTGGTGATGGTGCGGTCGGAGCGGGCGAGGGATTTCCCCAAACCGCCGGTTTACGTCCTTGCGAGCGCCGCCGAGAGCACGCATCGGCAGATTTCGCAGATGCCGGATTTCACCGTCACGGCAGCCAGGGAGTCGGGCGCGCGCGCTTTCGCCGCAGCCAGGGTGGCTCCGTCCGACATCGACGTGGTCGAACTTTACGACGCCTTCACCATCAACACGATCCTCTTTCTCGAGGACTTGGGCTTTTGCAAGAAAGGCGAAGGCGGCGCGTTTGTCGCTGACGGGCGGATTGCACCGGGCGGTGCGCTGCCGGTCAACACCAATGGCGGGGGGCTCTCCTGCGTGCATCCGGGTATGTACGGTATCTTCACCGTAATCGAGGCGACCCGGCAGATCCGAGGCGATGCGCCGGGACTTCAGATCGGCAATGTCGATCTGGCGCTCGCTCACGGCAATGGCGGCACGCTGTCGAGCCAGGTGACAGCGATTCTGGGTTCAGGGAACACCTTGTGAAACGACCGGAGAGGCAAGGCGATGCCACTCGATTATAAGGCTCTGTCGAACTGGGAATTCGAAGACATCACCCAGACCCTCACCGAACGCGACACCATGCTCTACGCGCTCGGTCTGGGCTTTGGTGAGGACCCGACCGATGAAAAAGAACTGGCCTATGTCTATGAGGAAGGGCTATTGGCCGTGCCGTCAATGGCCGTGACGCTCGGCTATCCTGGTTTCTGGCTGCGTGATCCGCGGACCGGGGTCGATTGGAAGAAGGTCCTGCATGGCGAGCAGTGGCTGGACGTCTACAAATCGCTGCCGGTCAAAGGTGAGCTGATCGGCCGCACCAGGATCGATCAGATCTCCGACAAGGGCGAAGGCCGCGGCGCGGTGATCTATCTGAGCCGTGACATCATCGACGCCGCCAACGGCGAGACGCTGGCCAAAGTCTCGATGTCGACCTTCTGCCGCGGCGATGGCGGATTCGGCGGCGAAAACAAGCCGGGACCGACGCCTGCGGCTATTCCCGAACGCGAGCCCGACCATGTCTGCGATCTTGCGACGCTGCCGCGCCAAGCGTTGGTCTATCGCCTGTCGGGCGATTACAACCCGCTGCACGCTGATCCCAAGGTCGCTCGTGCGGCAGGATTCGAGCGCCCGATCCTGCATGGCCTGGCCACTTACGGGCTGGCGGCCCGCGCGATCCTGAAGACGCTGCTGGACTACAATGCCAGCCGCCTGACCGGGCTCGATGTGCGCTTCTCCGCCCCGGTCTATCCGGGCGAGACGGTGCGGTTCAATATCTGGCGCGAAGGCGACGGCGCGCGGTTCAGAGCTTCGGTCGCCGAGCGTCAGGTCGTCGTGCTGGACAACGGCACAGCCCGCTTCGCCTGAGGTTAGCTACCATGGCTCAGCCGCTCACCAACATCCTCGCGCTGGATTTCAGCGCCGCTACCGGCCGAGGCCGATTGCTGCTGCACGGTGGTCAAGTCCTCGACCGAGGCGGCATCCGACGACCATTTCGCCAAGCGGGGCGTATACGGCTGGCAGGTGCAAATTGGGACAGGTGCGTGCCCGCCCTGCCGCTACCGATCGTGCGGGCCTTTCGCGTGCCGCCTCCCGGGACGAGGCTGCGTCCGGTCTGGGCTGCCACAACCGCGATTTCGGACCGGCCGCCCCATGAGAGATGCCGCCAAGAACATTGACGCTGCCAAGGCGGCTCACTATTCTAACAATTGTTAGAATTGTCCCTTCCAGAAGGTGATTGTGATGACGGACTCCCAAAAAGAACTTCCGGAAGAGGCCGCAAGATACGTCGCGCCCACGCATTACGTCGACAGCGACAGCCCCGAAGTCCAGCAGTTCGTCGCCCGGGCCTTGCGCGATCTACCCGACGATGCATCCCAGACCGAAAAGGCGATCCGCCTGTTCGAAGCGGTGCGGGACGGTATCCGCTATGATCCCTACACCTTCGCCTTGGATGTCGATGCCTACCGCGCCAGCAGCATCGCCAAGGCGGACGCCGCATTTTGCGTGCCCAAGGCGATCCTGCTGGCGGCCTGCCTGCGCGCGGCCGGCATTCCCGCAGCGCTGGGATTCGCTGATGTGCGCAACCACCTGAACACACCGAAGCTGCAGGAGCTGATGGGCACCGACCTGTTCATCTATCACGGCTACGTGCAGCTCTGGCTCGACGGCAAGGCTTACAAGATCACGCCCGCATTCAATATGGAGCTGTGCGAGCGGTTCGGCGTCAAGCCGCTTGTCTTCGACGGCAAGAGTGACGCGCTGTTTCATGAGTTCAACGCCAACGATCAGCGGCACATGGAATATGTGAACGATCACGGGCTTTACGTTGACGCGCCGATGGAGGAATTCCTGCGCGTGTTCAAGAAGGTCTATCCCAAGCTCGAACGATTCAATCGCGAGCGCATCTCGCGCAGCGCCGAAGGGGTGGATGGCGGGTTTGCGGCAGCGGGCAAGGCCTCATGAAGTATCCCGAAGATTTCCAGCCGGGCCAGATCTACAGATTCCGCGCCCCGCAGCTGAGCAAGGAGGAGATCATTGCCTTTGCCCAGAAATGGGACCCGCAGCGGCTGCATACCGACGAGGCCTACGCAACTGGCATTCACGGCAGCCTGATCGCCTCGGGCTTTCAGACGATGCTGCAGGCGTTCAAACCGGTCGTACACGAAATGATGCCCGGGCTAGCCAATATCGGCGGGTTGGTTTTCAATTCGCCGAGATGGTCCCTGCCCAAGCCGCCCGGCGAGGCGCTGGACATCGAGCTGGAAGTCACTTCAGTTGTGCCCTCGAAGAGCAAGCCGGACAGGGGCGTGCTGACCTATACGCTCAGAGCCAAGAATCCCGCGAGACAGGTCGTGTTCACTGCCGATAGTCCGGTGATGATCAAGCGCCAGCCATCGGAGGAAAAATGAGCGACGCTTCACATCAGGATCAG
Organism: uncultured Bradyrhizobium sp.; assembly: GCF_947648125.1. Classification (GTDB taxonomy): domain Bacteria; phylum Pseudomonadota; class Alphaproteobacteria; order Rhizobiales; family Xanthobacteraceae; genus Bradyrhizobium. The sequence continues at coordinate 229,586 of NZ_CANSMR010000001.1, forward strand.
GACGATCTCCGTCTATTGCGCGAAAGCGTCCGCACGCTGTTCGAGCGTGCGGGCGGCGTGGCCCGGGCGCGCAAGATCAGGGACGAAGCCGGCGGCTGGGACGCGGCCGTGATGACGGAACTGGCCGAGGCCGGCTTGTTCGGCCCCGCGGTGCCTGAAGAGGCTGGCGGCCTCGGCATGGGACTTGCCGCCGCCGGCATCATCGCCGAAGAAGCGGGCCGGGTGCTCGCGCCAGAACCTGTCGTTGCCTTGGTCGGGCTCGCAATTGGCCTCTTGCGCCGGCTCTGCCCCGATCATGCGTTTCTGCCCGCGGCGCTGACCGGCAGGATGGTCCTGGCAACGGCATGGCAGGAGCGCAACACCAAGAACCTCTCCGACGCCCTGTCCTGCCGGTTCACGAACCGAACTCTGACCGGAGCGAAATCCTGGGTCGCGGGGACGGCTGGTGCAAGCGGCATCCTCGTCGTGGCGGAGGCCGGCGGAGGACCGGTTCTCACTTTGGTCGATCTCGCCGCCAAGGGGGTTTCCATCGACAAACGCCGTCAGTCCGACGGCAGCATACTGGCCGAGCTACACCTGTCGGGCGCGCCTGCCGAGTTGCTCGCCGAAGGCCCGGCAGTCGCAAAGGCTCTCGCAGCCGCCGTCAGCGAGACAACGGCGCTTGCAGCCGCCGAGCTTGTCGGCGTCAGCGCCAGGGCGCTGGAGATAACGCTCGACTACATCAAGACGCGCGAGCAGTTCGACAAACCGATCGGATCGTTCCAAGCCATCCAGCATCGCGCGGTGGACATGCATGTCATGCAGGAGGTAGCCGAAGCGGGCGTGCGTGACGCGCTCGCCCTGATGGACGCCACCGAAGACCCGCACCTGCGCGCGCACCAGGCGAGCCGCGCCAAGGCCCGCGCCTGCACCGCGGCCAAGAAGATTACCCGCGAAGCGATCCAGCTGCATGGCGCCGTCGGCTACACCGACGAATTCGACATCGGGCTGTTTCTGAACCGGGCGCTAGTGCTGTCCGCCTGGCTGGGCGATGCGCCATATCATCGTCGGCGCTGGCTGGAGTCCCGCAAATTCGAGGAGGCCGCGCAATGACCGACTGGAACGCGATGAGCGATGCCGATTTCCGCCGCGAGATGCGCCAGTTCTTCGAAGCGGAATATCCCGAAGAGCTGCGCCACCTGCCACATCGGCCCAGATTTGCCGAGATCGAGCACTGGCACCGCAAGCTGCACGCAAACGGTTGGGTTGCGCCGGCCTGGCCCACTGAATATGGCGGCATGGGATTGAGCGCGTCCAAGCTGCTTATCTTCTACGAGGAACAGCAGCGTTGGGGTGTCAACCGAGGCCGCGACATGGGCGTGCAAATGGTCGGTCCGCTCATCATCAAGTTCGGTACCGAAGCTCAGAAGGCCTACTGGCTGCCCCGCATCCTGAGCTGCAAAGACATTTGGTGCCAGGGCTATTCCGAGCCGGGCGCCGGGTCCGATCTGGCGAACCTGCGCACGAGCGCCGTGATCAATGGCGACGAATTCGTCATCAACGGTCAGAAGATCTGGACCACGATGGCGCATGACGCCACCCATATCTTCATGCTGGTGCGCACCGATCCGAAGGCGCCCAAGAAGCAGCAGGGGATCAGTTTCATTCTCGTGCCGATGGACCAGCCGGGTATCGAGGTCCGCACGATCACTACCCTGGCGGGCGAGACTGAGTTCTGCGAGGTCTTCTTCGATGATGCGCGCACCCCGTTCGAAAACCTGGTGGGCGAGCTGAACAAGGGCTGGACCATGGCCAAGTCCCTGCTCAGTTTCGAGCGGGTGTTCATTGGCGCACCGAATCTGGCCCAAAACGCGCTTGGTCAGCTTGAAGTCTTCGCCCGGAGTTACGGCCGATTCGACGATCCGGTCTTTTGTGACCGGTTCGCTGAGGTCGCCCTCGATGTCGAGGATCACGCAGCGCTTTACGCGCGCTTCGCCGATCAGCTCAAGCGGGGCGAGACGCTGGGCGCGGATGTCTCGATGCTCAAGATCTGGGTGACCGAGACGTTTCAGAAGATCACCGAACTCATGATCGAGGCGGCGGGATCCGATGGGGCCACGTTGGGGCCGCTACAGGTCGGCAATGTCGGCGTCGATGTTCTGGCGAGCTTCTACAAGGCCCGACCGGCCACGATTTACGGTGGGTCGAACGAGATCCAGCGCAACATTCTATCGAAAGCAGTCCTAGGACTGCCTGGCTGACAATGAGGGAGGATTTTATCATGTCTGATCGTTACTCCAAATATGACAAGCTGAAGTTCGACTACCCGGCCGAGCGTGTGCTGCGCATCACCTTCGACCGGCCTGAGACGTTCAACTCGGTCGATGCCAAGACCCACACGCAGATGACCGACATGTGGGTCGACATCGACCGCGATCCCGACATCAACGCGGTGATTGTGACCGGTGCGGGCAAGGCGTTTTCGGCGGGCGGAGATTTCAGCCTGATCGAGAGCATGATCGGCAATTCGCACGGGATCATGAAGACGTGGAAGGAGGCCAAGGACCTTGTTTACAACATTATCAACTGCAACAAGCCGATCATCTCAGCGATCAATGGTCCAGCCGCTGGTGCCGGCTTGGTCGTCGGTATCCTGGCCGACGTGTCGATCGCCGGCAAAAAAGCCAAGATCGTTGACGGCCATCCGCGTCTCGGCGTTGCCGCCGGTGACGTCGCCGCGATCATCTGGCCGCTTCTGTGCGGCATGGCCAAGTCCAAATACTACCTGTTGACCTGCCGGCCGGTCTCGGGCGAGGAGGCTGACCGGATCGGTCTGGTGTCGATGTGCGTCGAGGATGACATTCTTCAGCAGACCGCGCTCGACATCGCCACCGAGCTTGCAAATGGCTCGCAGAGTGCGATCCGCTGGACAAAATACTCGCTCAACAACTGGCTCCGCCAGGCCGGGCCGATCTTTGACGCATCCACAGCCCTCGAAATGTTGGGTTTCATGAGTGAGGACGTAAAGGAGGGCGTCCTGTCACACCGCGAGAAGCGGGCTCCGAATTTCCGTAAGGATTGCCCGATCTGAATCGGGCGTACCAGGGGACACCGGAAGCAATGTCCATTGACATCTATCACGACATCGCCACCGCCTACAGCGCGGCAGCAATGAAGGCACCGGGACTGAAGGCGCGCTTCGATGCAGCTGGGTTCGACCCCGCCAAGGTTTCATCGCTGGCAGATCTCTCCCGTCTGCCGGTGATGAAGAAAGAAGAGTTGTTGAAGCTGCAAAGAGCGAACCCGCCTTTCGGCGGATTCCTCGCCGCCGATCTGAAGGACATAGCGCGCATTTATGTGTCGCCCGGCCCGATCTTTGAACCGGCGCTGCCAAGCGGCGGTGGTCATGGGCTGGACCTGCTGTTCCGGGCAGCGGGCGTAGGCGCGGGCGATGTGATCCTGAACACCTGGATGTACCATCTAGTGCCCGCGGGGCTGCTCTTTGATGAGGCCGCGCAGGCCGCGGGTGCCACCGTGATCCCCGGCGGGGTCGGCAATCGGGAATTGCAGGCCCAGATCATCGCGGAGACCGGCGTCACCTCGATCTGCGCTTCGACCGCGTTTTTTCTGACGCTGGCCGACACCGTCATCAAGACCTACGGCCGCGATGCCTGGAAAGTGAAAACCGCATTCCTGGGCGGAGAGATGGGCGACTGGATGGCCAAGCGCCGCCGGATCGAAGCCGATTATGGCGTCTCTACCTGGGCCGCCTACGCCACAGCTGACTTGGGGCTCGTCGCCTATGAGGACAGGGGCGAAGGCTATGTCGTGCATCCCGATCGGATCGTGCAGATCTGCGATCCTGTCAGCGGCGACCCCACGGCCCATGGCCAGCCGGGCGAGGTGGTGGTGACCGCGCGTCAAGCCGACTGGCCGATGATTCGCTTCGGCACCGGCGACAGTGCCCTTGCGCTGGAAAGCAATGATGACGGCAGCGTGCGACGGATCTCTGCCCTTCAGGGGCGGGTCGGCGCCGCAGTGAAGGTGCGCGAGATCTTCGTTTATCCACGCGCTGTCGAGGAAGTGGTGATCGCCACGCCCGGGGCAAAGGCGGCGCAGGCGGTAGCCACCCGAGAGAACGACCGCGACATGATTCGGTTGTCACTTGTTCTGGAAGATGGTGCCGACAGCGAGAAGGCCCAGGTCGCGGCACTGGAGGCTTTCAGGTTGCATGCCCGGATTCGCGCGGACGGGGTCACGATCGTCGATGCCCTGCCGGAAAACGCCGAGTTGATCATCAATAAAAAGGACGCCTGAACTTTCCAGACACACTGTTCCTTGCCCGAACCCCAACGCATGTCTGGAATTCTACTGTGATGTTTCGCGGTTCGATCTTTCCTTCAAGTCCGTACGCGGCCCTGTGCAGCAACATGGCGCCCGTCGGTTCAGAACCGCTGAGCCCGGTCAGGTTGCGACCGATGAGGGGATCAGCGTAGCGAGCGGTGTCTAGGTCTAGGGCAATTCTTTGGCAACGGCAGCGACGACCGCAGATCTGCTGGGCCGTTCTGGCAACTACGCCGGCATGTCGTCGGCGATCGTCCGCGAGTGGCCCCTGAACTCTGCCACGACTTTTCCGTCTTGCGCGTTTGTCACGGTACAATCATAGATTGCCGTACGGCTGGTGCGGCAGCGTTCGAGCGCGCACGCGATCAAGCGGTCACCCGGCCGCACAGGCCGCACGAAGGTGATGCTGCATTGCTGAGCCACCGATTGCCGACCATGGCTGTTGCACGCGATCGAGAGCGCCGTATCAGCAAAGGTAAAAAGCACGCCGCCATGGCAGGTCCCGAAGACATTCAGGCCATTTTGCGAAACTGTCATCTCGAGTTCGGCTTCACCTGGCGCGGCGCGGCGCAGCGAGAAGCCGAAAGCCTTCGCTGGCGCGTCGCCGGAAAGCATGAAGGTCGCGCAGCAATGCGCTACCTTGATCGGATCTTCAGGTAACGGGTTCATTTTGCTTGCTAACGGTCGTTTGCTGAGACGATTCAGGGGCAGGTTCCTGGTCGTGCGCGGCTAGCGCGTGTGCTGCCGCCTCAACGGACAGCTCACCTGCCTCGACGCGCGCGAGGGTCACGAAGAAGGCCTCGTCGCTTCGCCCCATGATACGGCGCCGCATTTGGGCAGCGGCCGCTTCCGCCACCAGACGATGGACGCGGGCGCGGCGCCGGGCCTGACGTTCCCAGGGCGCCCGCGGCGCCAGGTTCAGAACGGCCTCGAGGAGATCGGCGACGCCCTTTGCGGAATTGGCTACGGTCTCGATCACCGGCACGTTCCTATCGTTTTCGCGGCGGAGGGCCAGCATGCTCCGCAGTTGCCGGACGGTGCGGGCGGCTAGCGGCAGATCGGCCTTGTTGACGACGAGGATGCTCGCGATTTCCAAGATTCCAGCCTTGATCGCCTGGACATCATCGCCGAGGCCAGGGGCGTTCACGACGACCCTTACATCGGCAACCTCGACGATCTCGACCTCCGATTGCCCCGCGCCGACAGTCTCGATCACGATCACGTCCCGGCCGGCGACATCCAGCACATCGATGATAGGCTGGATGCTTTCGTTCAGGCCGCCGAGGTGGCCGCGCGATGCAATCGAACGGATGAAGACACCGGGATCTTCGGTGTGCCGTCCCATCCTGATCCTGTCGCCAAGCACGGCACCGCCGGAGAGGGGGCTGGATGGATCGACGGCAGCGACGGCGACGGTGCGTCCGCTCTTGCGCAGCTCGGCGACGAAGGCATCGATCAGCGTCGACTTCCCCGCACCGGGCGGCCCAGTGAACCCCACCGTCAGGGCGGCCCCCGTTGACGGCAGCAGCGCGCGGTGCAGATTGGCGGCGGCAGACCCACCCGCTTCCATGACTGTGATAGCCCTTGCGACCGCTTTCGGATCGCCTGCGCGCAGCCGCTTGTGGAAAGTTTCCATGGCGCGCGTCATCCCGTCAGGCAACGATCAGAGGATGTCCGAACCCGAGCTCGCGTCGCAAGCAGCCAATCACTTCGCCGTGCGTGACGCCGACGTCAACGGCCTCCACCACCTTCTCGAAGGTGTTCTGGTCCGTGCTGTTGGCTGCGCGGGCCAGCGCATCCAGGGCGCGGGCGACCTGTCCCTGGCTGCGTTCGCGCTTGAACGCCTTGAAATGTTCGACGTGCCGATGCATGGCATCCGCATCGGGCCGGTCCGCCGGCGGAACGGTCGGATCTTCGTCGATCTGGTAGCAATTGATGCCGACGATCTTGCGCTCGCCGGAGTCGACCCGCTCCTGAAAAGCGAGCGCGGAGTCGCCAATCATGGTTTGAACCAGGCCGGCTTCGGCCGCCTTGTACATGCCGCCAGCCGCATCGATCTTGGCGATTACACGTTCGATCTCGGTCTCCATCTGGTCGGTCAATCGCTCGACATAGTATGAGCCGCCGAGGGGATCGATGACGTCGCAGAGCCGGGCTTCCTCGCGCAGGATATTCTGCGTCGCCACTGCGACACGCGCCGTCTCCTCGCTCGGACAGGCGATCGCCTCGTCATAGGCATCGGTGTGCAGAGATTGCAGGCCGCTCAGAATACCCGCCATTGCCTGGATCGAGACGCGGGCGATGTTGTTGAGGGGTTGCTGCTGCGTCAGGTCGACGCCTGACGTCTGGCCATGGAACTTGAACCGCCAGCATGCCGGATCCTTAGCACCTAGGCGATCGCGCGCGATCCTGGCCCAGATGCGGCGGCCGGCGCGGAATTTCGCAATCTCCTCGAACAGCGAGATCGAGATGTCGAAGAAGAAGGTGAAGCGGCGCAACACATCGTCAACGTCCATGCCCCGTGCGATGCAATCCTCGGCATATTGGATCGCCGTGGAAAGCGTGAAACCCATCGTCTCGGCCGGGGTCGCACCCGCCTGCTGCATGTGCTGGCCGACAACCGACACCGGATTCCAGTTCGGCACATGGCGCCGGCAAAATTCGATGTGATCGAGCAGGACCCGACGCGATCCCGGCAGCGACAGGCGGTAGAACTGGTGGTTGGCGATGAAATGCGAAATATAGTCGCTCTGGTTGGAGGTGCCCGTCACGGAGCGCCAGTCGATACCGCGTCGCCGCGCCACGCCAAGCGTAAAGGCAAGCAGCGTGAATGGTGACGGGTCGTTCATGGCGGTTGAGATTTCGCCGATTGGAACGCCGTCGAGCGCCCGGTCCATGTGGTCCGTGGTGTTGATCACGGTGCCGCAGGTGCCGAGCAGCACCGGATCGACCTCGTCGCAATCGATGCCGCGAAACCCGGAGCAGCATGGCAGGAGGCTGATCGCCGTGGCGCCGGCGTCGATGATGCGCCGGACGCGCTTGTTGTAGTCCTCGGGCGTGCCGAGGCCGATCAACTGCCGCTGGGTCCAGGTCCGACCGCGGTGCATCGACGGGTAGATCCCGCGCGTGAACGGGAACTGGCCGGGAAATCCGAGGTCATCGAGATAGCGCTCGCCGGACCAGTCGCGCGGCGAATAGAGCGGCTGTATCTCGATGCCCGACCGATTGCGAATCGGCTTTTCCTCACGCATCTGCCGCGAATATTGCGAGCGCCACTCACCCTGCGCCTGCTCGAAGCCGGGAAGCGGAAGTTGGATCGCGGTCTGGGTCATGAATTCACCTCCGAGAATTCATCGATTCGGTCCGAACGCGACTGCCGGCCGAGCGCGGCGACGAAGTCGACGATTTCGTCACGCGCAGCGCCAGGACCGAAGATCCGGCTGACACCGGCCGCGAGCAGCGCGCCTTTTTCCTCGTCGGGCACGATTCCACCGACGACGACGCGCACATGGTCGAGGCCCGCTTCGCGGAGCGCAGTCATCATTTTCGGCACGATCAGGTGATCGGTCGCAAGCGAGCTGACGCCGATGATGTCGACGTCTTCTTCCGTCGCGAGCTTGACGACGCCCGAGATAGTCTGCCACGGCGGCGTGTAAATCACCTCCATGCCGGCATCGCGAAGATAGGCCGCGACGATGCGGCTGCCGCGGTCGTGCCCGTCGAGGCCGATCTTGGTCACGAGGACACGAAGTGGCCGTACGTCGACGTTCGTCATCGCCTGGATCTCCGTCGGGCGGCGGTGCCGCGCCGGGATGGACTGACGCCGAAGATGGCGACGAATTCGTCGACGATGGCGTCAAGTCCGCCTTTCGACGGACGGTACCAGACCGGCGTCGAGTTGAGCGCGCCGAGCAACAACATCCGAAGCAGCGTCGAGGAACGGCCCTCAGGCAAGTCCAGGGCCGTGATGAGGGCACGAAACCGCATCTCGTAGCGGTCGCGGTGACCGCGGAGTTCGGCCGCGGCCTCCGGCACGTCGTCGGGCAGGACGCGGACGATCACGCGCGCGAACGCGCTGGCATCGAGAATGGATTCCAGATGCGCCTTGATGGCCCGTCGAAACCGCAACGACGGATCCGTCGCGTAACTGATCGAGGCTTCCAGGTGACCAATGATGCGGTCGACGCCCTCGGCATAAACGGCGACGAGCAGGGCTTGCTTGGTCGGAACATGGAAATAGACCGCGCCGGGCGTGACGCCGGCGGCCTCGGCCACGTCGCGCATGGTCGTCGCATGATAGCCGCGGTCGGCGAAATGCATGGCCGCCGCGTCCAGAAGGGCAGGCCAGCGGTTCGCCTGTTGCTTTGCGGCAGTGGCAGCCACGTTAATACCTCTATCGCTAACTAAACGGCCGTTTAGCGCTTTGTCGGCGACTTGGCAAGTTTTTCGCGCTCGATGGCAAAGGGTAGGGCGCTGCACGTCCGAGGTTACGTCAGAAAGCTACTGATTTATTGGTACTTTATTGCCGTCCGCCGGCTTCGTCTCTGGCGTCTGGCGGGTTGGGGGTGCCCTGCGCAAGCCCGTGAGCCGATCTTCTTGACGTCAAGACATCAAAGAGCTAAACAATCGTTTAATTAGCATCGGCTCAACAGCGATGCGGCGGGAGGGGATGGTGACGCATGGCAGGACAGCGGGAGTTTTGGAATTCTGGCAAGGAAACTCGTACGCGCGAAGAGCGTGAGGCGGAGGTTCTGAGCTTGATGCAGCGGCAGTTGTGCTATGCGTATGAGAAGCTGCCGTTCTATCGCAGGCACTACGACCGGGCGGGCTTTCATCCCGACAGGGTCACCTCGATCGCGAGCTTTACCGAGCACGTGCCGATTATCACCAAGCAGATGCTTCGCGATGATCAGGCGGAGCATCCGCCGTTCGGTAGCTATCTTGGGTCGCTGGACGTCGATATCTGCCGCATCCACGGCTCATCCGGAACGAGCGGCAAACCGACACTCTATGCGATCTCGCGCGGCGATTGGGACTATATCGCCGATGTCATGGCGCAGGCGTTTTTCACCTGCGGCGTTCGGCCGGGCGACGTCGTGCAGCTTGCCACGGTTTTCAGCCTGTTCATGGGAGGGTGGGGGTCGCTGCTGGGTATCGAACGCCTGGGCGCGACGGCCTTCCCGGTCGGCGCGGGCGAGACCGAACGGCAGATCGAGTTGATGTGGCGGGTCAAATCGACCGTGCTAGTGACAACGCCAAGCTATGCATTGCACATGCTCGAGGTTGCGCGCTCGATGGGACTCGATCCGTCCAAATCGCCGCTGCGTCTTGGAATATTCATTGGCGAGCCGGGCTCGTCGATTCCGGGAACACGTCAGGCGCTAGAAGCGGGATGGGGCATCGTCGTGCGCGACATGGCGACAACGTCCGAAATGACCCCGTGGGGCACCAATGCCGAATGCGAGATGGGCCATGGCGTGCATGTCATGCAGGATGAGGTCTGGACCGAAGTCGTCGCGAAGGATGATGCCAACCGCGCGCTTCCCGACGGGGAGAGCGGAGCGCTGGTGTATACACATCTGCGAAGACAGTCGCAGCCGATGATCCGCTTTTATTCCGGCGACGAATCTCACATGACCTACGAGCCTTGCGGTTGCGGACGGACCTACCCGCGGCTTCCGATGGGCGTCTATGGCCGCTTGGACGACATGCTGCTGATCCGCGGCGCCAATGTCTATCCGAGCCAGGTTCAGCGCTCCCTCCTGTCGGTGCCGGGGACGGGCATCGAATTCAAGATCGTGCTTGAACGGAACGGCGCGCTGGACACGGCGACGGTGCGGGTCGAGCGGGATCCGGCGGTGTGCGCCGAGAATTTGGCGGAGTTCGACAGCGAATTGATCATGCTCATCAAGCGCAGGCTGAAGAACGACACCAACATCAATTTCGAGGTCGACGTGCTTGCGCCAAATTCGCTGGAACGCGCGATATCCAAGGCGAAGCGGGTCGACGATCGGCGTCCCCGATTCAGGCCAGGTTGAGCTGTGAGGCGGCGCGTCCATCGTGCTCTGGCAAGCTGATTGTGGATGCAAAGATGTTTTCCGGTTTTTCGGAGGTGTGGGCCCTTTTGGGCAGATCGAGCTGTAATGCGCGGATTGTCAAAGCGAAGCTGACTGAACTCTGATTTCTTCTTTGCTTCAGCTCCGAGCTAGAGGAATATTCAAGGCTCTTCTATGTTCGAGCCGAATGTAGACTGAGCCGAAGCAGTCGGCACACCGCCAAGTAAGCTTATGCCCGACAATTTCGCATTCCGCGGCGAGTTCTGGACCTACTAGTACCCGGAATCAGACCTGAGTGATACGGCGGCCTTTGAACCGGCGTTGACGGACCTTTTTCTTGGTCCAGACGAGGGGCTCGGCTTTGTCGTTGTACGCGTTGACGTAGGCATCGATGTGGTCCTGAAGCTGCTTGAGGCTTGTGAAGGAGGTGCCGCTGAGCGACTGCCCCTGCAAGATTGAGAACCATACCTCGACCTGGTTGAGCCAGGATGCACTTGTCGGCGTGAAATGGAATTGCACGTTGGGATGGGCCTTGAGCCAATCCTCGTTCTTCTTGTGGGTGTTGAGGTTGTCGAGGATAACGTGAAGCTTTCGGTCTGGAAAGGCTGCGGTGAGGCTGTTCATGAAATCGAGAAACTCGACACGGCGACGTCGTTTTGAATGCATAGCGATGATCTTTCCGGTGGCGACTTCGAGCGCCGCAAACAATGTTGTGGTGCCATGCCGCTTGTAATCGTGGCTCTGGCCGGTCAAGGCGCGGCCATTAGGCAACTTCAGATAGCCCTGCGCTCGCTCCAAAGCCTGGATCGAGGGCTTCTCGTCCACGCATAGCACAATAGCCTTCGCCGGCGGGGCGACGTAGAGGCCGACAACATCCGCGGCTTTGGCCGTAAAGTTCGGGTCGTTGCTCTCGCACCAAGACTTGCGAGCCGCGAGGTCGATCTTGTGGCTGCGCAGGAACCGCCAGACATATTGAACGTCAACATCGCCTAGCGCCTCGGCCAGCAGAGGGCCGGTCCAGCGCGCAAACCCTTGCGGGGGGCGGCCTATCCAGCAGCTTCAGAATCCGCTTGTCGGTCGTCTTCGTATAGATCGGCTGCTTGCCGGGCCGCGGCTTGTCTTGCAGCCCTTCAAGGCCTTGGTGGGCATAGCGATGCCGCCAAAGGCTGACAATCCGCGGCTGGACCCCAACTTCCTTGGCGATCGACCGGGTGCTGCGCCCATCCGCCGCCAATAAGACTATCCGCGCTCGCTTCAAATCGCGCTGCAATGTCATCGGTGCGCGACAACACGCCTCAAGCACCTTGCGATCTTTCCTCGAAAGGTGGACTTCTCTTGCCTCGGGTATCATCCCCGCCTTGAATCACGACTCACGTTCCAAGAAAAGTGGGTACTAGAACGGGGTCGGATTGAATCTCGAGGGATTGAACGAAGCCGCTGGCGCGGCATTTGAGGAGAGGTGGTAACGGCCGCCTCCTGTCAGAGAGGATTGAAGGTTTTCAGAGCCCAACCCTTCAGACAGGAGGTTTTCCGATGGTCCAGCTGAGCCCTCTCCGCCGACGCAAGATCGACAATATGACTGTCCGCAATCTGTCGCCTGCGACGCAACGATCATATCTCAACGCGGTATCGAAGCTTAGCCGAATTTTGGCCGATCGCTCGATCATCTGGGCTTGGAGGATGTTCATGCGTTCCAGGTTCATCTGGTGGCGACGGGCATATCATGGCCTGCACTCAATCAGATCGTCATAGACTGCTCAATCTGAAGCGGGCAGGGAGGAAGGTAGGGGAGCAATGTTCATTGACATCTATTGAGACATCGCGATGTCCTACAGCAAGGCAGCAGCGAAGGCGCCGGGCCTCAAGGCGCGCTTTGACACGGCCCGGGTTCGACCCTGCCAAGGTTGCATCGCTGGCGGATATTTCTCGTCTGCCAGTGATGAAAACAGAAGAGTTGTTGGAGCGCCAAAAAAGCGAATCCACCTTTCGGTGGATTCCTTGTTGCCGATTTGAAAGACGTAGCGCGCATCTATGTGTCGCCCGGTCCGATCTTTGAACCGGCGCTGCCGGGAGGCGGGGTCACGATCTGGATCGACTTTTCCAGGCCGCGGGCATAGGAGCAGGCAACGTGATTCTGAGCACTTGGATGCACCATTTGGTGCCCGCGGGACTGCTTTTTGATGAAGCCGCGCGGGCTGCGGGCGCGACCGTTATACCCCGCGGGGTTGGGAATCGGGAATTGCAGGCTCAGATCATCGCAGGAACCCACGTTACTTCGATCTGCGCTTCGAATGCTCGTGTCAAGCTCAAGCATCTCTACCCTTCAGTCTGAATGAATCGGGCGACTAGACTGCAAATGCGCAGTGAGTACTTGACGTCATTTGGATCTTGAAATTAGATAGGTAGCTTGCTATCTAGTCTAGATGGCCGACCCGATCGATCTACATAGCTTTGGCTTTCGCGTGGCATACATTGCAAGACGTCTGCGGCAAGCAGTGGACGGCGAACTCCGGGCATTTGGCTTGACGGAGGCGACGTGGCGGCCATTGGCTTATGTCGGACATCTGGGCGAAGGCGTGCGGCAAAAGGAGCTTGCTGAGGCGCTCGGGATTCAGGGGCCGTCTCTAGTACGTCTTCTCGATGCGTTGGAGAGCCGTGGCTTGATCGAGCGCCGCGAACAGGAAATCGATCGACGGGCCCGCGGCATTTATTTGACGCAAGCTGGCCGCCGGCTACAGCAGCGCATAGCACGGATCAGCGGCAACATTCAGGAGCGCGTACTAGGAAGGGCTCGCGCGGACGATCTTGAAGCCTGTACACGTCTATTCGATGAAATCGAGCGCGCCCTTGATCAGCCTCCGCTTTCGCTAAGAAGGAAGGACGCGATCTGATATGCACGTTTATTCTGATCCAATCGGATCGGCTCCCATTCGGCAACGCTTTTGTATGGCGGATGGTGTCGAGCTCGTAGGCGATGTCTGGGGCACCGCGGATCGTCCTCCTGCACTGCTTCTGCACGGCGGTGGACAGACGCGGCATGCATGGAAACGCACTGCAGCCGTCCTCGCGCGTTGTGGCTATTGCGCCATCGCAGTGGACCAGCGCGGCCATGGCGACAGCGGCTGGTCATCCGACGGCAAGTATGAGATCGATCACTTTGCAAATGATGTGCGTCAGCTCGCTACCAGCCTTTCTCGCAAACCCGTATTGATTGGAGCTTCGCTCGGAGGAATGGCTAGTTTGATCGCAGCAGGGGAAGCCGATGCCTGCCTTGCCGAAGCTTTGGTTCTGGTCGACATCACGCCACGCATAGACCCCGTCGGCGTCGAGCGCGTCCGAAAGTTCATGGCCGCGCACATCAACGATGGTTTCGCTTCCCTTGAGGAGGCCGCTGATGCAATCGCGGCCTATCTTCCCCACCGGCCTCGGCCCAAAAGCCTCGATGGTTTGCGGAGAAATCTCAGGCGTGGAAAGGACGGCCGCTATCGCTGGCACTATGATCCGGCCTTCGTGCACGGAATGTCTGCACGCGCTGACCGTGATCGCGAAGCGCGGCTTGCTGCCGCCGCACGGCGGCTACAAATCCCTATACTGCTGGTACGAGGCGGCTCCAGCGAACTAGTATCAGAGGACATTGCCCGCGAATTCGTCGACCAGTTACCAAACGCCCGCTACGTCGATGTGCACGGCGCCTCGCATATGGTAGCTGGCGATGTCAATGACCCATTCACTGCGCAGGTGGTCGCCTTCCTCGATACCCGCCCTACGCAGTGAAACTTTCACCGCGGGCATCAGATTAGCGTAGAAGTTCTGTGTCTCTTAAGAATATCGCAGTCTTCCTCGATGAACCGCCGGCCGGCTCCGTTTGCGCTGGCTACGCCGTAAGGCTCGCCCTTCGCTATCGCGCTCATCTAGTCGGCATCTTCGTCACGCCCTCCGAATGGCCTCATGCATCCTATGTCCGCGGGCACGACGCGATCGCCCAGATGATCGAGGAGCAAAGAGCCAAGGAAGCGCGGTCCGTGGCGAGCGCCAGTGAACGATTCGAATGTGTGGCCGAACACGAAGGCATCAGCTTCGAGTTTCGGACGATCCGTCCGAGCGATAGTGCCGATGATGCGCTCTTTCACTCCCTGCATGCCGATCTCGTGCTGGTCGGGCATCGAAAGCCTGGCGGGCTTCCTGAATATCGGTCGGCCGAGTCGATGCTGCTGGCCACGGGGGTTCCCGTTCTGATCGTGCCGGATCGCTGGAACTCCGGAACAATTGCCGAGAATATCCTTGTGGCTTGGAATGCGACTCGTGAGGCGCGACGCGCGATTGCGGACGCAATGCCGTTGCTGCAGAACGCGCGCATGGTCTCGGTCATCGTCGTGGACGCACACACGAACGCCAGGCATGGTCAAGAGCCTGGCGCCGACATCGCGGTTTATCTCAGCCGACACGGAGTCAACGTCAACGTCGAACGGGTGAGTTCGGATGGCAGACCGGTTGCCCAGGTAATCACGGATCATGCCTTGCTGGCCCGTAGCGATCTCCTTGTGCTCGGAGCCTACAGCCACGCTCGGTCGCGTGAAGTCTTATTTGGCGGGGTGACGCGGGCACTGCTGAAGAGCGCCGCAATTCCCCTGTTCATCGCGCATTAAGCTCGATACGAGTCTATCTAGGCTATAGATTGTTAGTCGCGTGAATCTAACCATGTCGCTCAAGTTTAAGTGACCATGAATCTCGCTGGTGAAAATCGCGGCCGAACAACGTAATACTTGCTGCGTCGCTACAGCCGATGTCAGTGCGTATTTCTTACTGCTTGCGCGGCACAATGTGCGTCCTCCTCTGATAAATACAGCCACTCTTTTGGGATATCGCTCGAATCGACGCAAGTCGCGGATGGAGTGTCAATCGCGTCCCGAATTGCGTGAGCCCTCCGTCCAGGTTCACTTGAGAGCTTGGCTGCATGGACTTTAGCGCATCGTCGCGCGGCCTGGGGAAGTAGCACAATTTGGCTTGCATAGATGTCAATACGGCAAGTAACTAGCAGCGTGGCCGCGCTGCTTCCGACAAATAACTGTCCGGCCAGTGCGAAGTGCTGGACGACGCATAGCAAGCATCTGTCGGGCCACTATTGCCTGCGTGAAATGGAGGGAGATTGCGTTCTCCGCCTACAGTGAAATCACATATCCGCCGTTGACAGAGAGATGTTGGCCAGTGATGTATGAAGCCGCGTCCGAGAGGAGAAAGCAGACCGGCCTGGCGCTCTCGACTGGATCAGCCCAGCGCCCGAGGGGTACCTGTGCCAAGTAGCTTTCCCGAAACTTTTCACCGCGGATGGTCTCGGTCATTGGCGTCTCCACCACCCCGAACGCCACGGTATTGACGCGGATGTTCCATTTCGCCCATTCGCGGGCCGCGCACATTGTCAAACCAAACAGTCCGGCCTTGGCGACGCCATAGTTGATCTGCCCGATCGTGCCTTTGCGGCCGGCATCCGAGGAGATGTTCACAATAGCGCAGGGCGCGTTTGCGCCTTCTTTCGCGCGTTGGATGGCCGCGCGACCTACCGCCTGCAGGAAATGAAACGAACCAGTGAGATGAACATCAATAACCGCCGCCCAAGCCTCGACTGTCATCTTCTCGATCATTGCGGGCTTGACGATCCCGGCATTGTTTACCAGCCCATGTATGTCCCCGAAGTGCAGATGGCATGCTTCGACGGCCTTCCCGGCTGTTTCAGGGACAGCCACGTTGCCTATGACTGCCTGGAAACGATCAGCCCCGAGCTCATTTTGAACTGCATCGATGGTAGCTGCATTGAGGTCCACGCCCACGACCTTGGCGCCAAGTTCGACGGCAGTCTTGGATATCGCCTTTCCGATGCCTTGGCCCGCTCCTGTAACGATAACGTTGCGGCCTTCGAGAGAGAATTGATCGTTCATCTTTGCGGTCCTTTTGTTCGAAAGAGTGCCGGGCAGGTGACATTCGGCGCGATAGCGTCATCGCAAACATCCGTCTCTTTGCGCGCCGCCGTATAGCCCGGATGTAACTGTTGCGCTATGGATTCCTTTGCAGCGTTAACGTCTGTACAATCCCATCAACGTTGCCTTGGCGAGCGTGCTGAAATGCAAGTCGAATCCCACGACCGCGGCCGATGAATCCGCCGTGACCGGAAGGCTCTCTTGCGAAACCGCAAATACCGTAAAGACATAGCGGTGGGGATGATCGTTCGGGGGCGGGCAGGGCCCACCATAGCCAGGCTTGCCAAAGTCCGTCCGCGTCTGCAGCGCGCCATTTGGAAGCTTGCCGGCGTTCGGGGTGCCCGCATCGAGAGGCAGTTCTGTTACCGACGCAGGAATGTTGACAACCAGCCAGTGCCAAAATCCGCTACCGGTTGGTGCGTCAGGGTCGTAGCAGGTGACGGCGAAGCTCTTCGTTTCGCTCGGAGCACCTGACCATGAAAGGTGCGGCGACTGATTGCCTCCCGCGCATCCAAAGCCGAAATCCTTCGACAGGATATGAGTCTCGGGGAGGTAGTCGCCATCACGAAAGCTTTCGCTCACGAGTTTGAAGGTCATTGCGTGGCTTCCTCATTGATGTTGGAGTTCCGAGATAGCTGATGTCTGCACGCGATGCAAAGTGTGGGGCTGAGGCACCGGCGATCTAGCTAGTCATGTCGATCCGTCCGCCGCGCAGTCGTCATGAGAAGGTCTGTCGCCAGGACGGCCGCGGCCATCGCGAAATAGGCGCCGTGATAGCCGATCTGCGCAGCGAATATCCCGAAGAGCGGCGGACCGAAGATGATGCCAAGATAGGCGAACATGAGGCTGCCGGCGGTCGCGAGCCCGGCTTTTCGACCGACTTCACTTCGCTCATGATCTCGGCGAGGTAGACGCCATTCCATCCGCTTGCGGTGCCGCCGCGGACGATGACGAATGCAGCGAGACAGGCGATGGGCCAGGCTGGAGAGAATAGACCTATCAGCGCAGTTGCGATCGCCATCAGCACCGCAATGGCCACAAGAACCCCATGTGGCGAACGCACGCGGTCCGCGACGAAGCCCCAGCCCAGATGTCCGGCCACGCTGGCCAACTGACTGGTGCTGAGCAGTGCGCCTGCCGGTACGAGATCGGTTTCAGTTGCGCTGGTTAAACAGACCATCTTCGGTGAAAGACCGAGCGCCGTCGTGATCTCGTTGGCCATCACCGGCGGAACCATGCTGATCATCGCCGTTACCGTCTGCGGCAGCATGGTGACGACCAGGATCAGCGCTTTTCCGGGCCTCTTTTTCTCGTTGCCCGTACGCTCGCTGTCCTTCGCTTCGAGCAACTCCGCTTTGGCCTCCATTCCGTGCTCCAAACGTCCTCTTGACTCGTCCATAACTTCAGTGTGAAATTTATTTCATGGATGTGAAATCAGCAAGCCGTACCGTTGATCTTTTCGAGCTTTTTGCCCGCGAGCAGCAGCCGCTGTCGCTGTCCGAACTGGCGGCGGCGCTGGATGCGCCGTTATCGAGCTGCTTCAACCTGGTGCGTGCCCTGAAGGCGCGCGGCTTTCTGTTCGGCGTTGGCGGGCGGAAGGGGATCTATCCGACCCGAAAAATGTACGATATCGCTTCCGCCGTCGCGGCCGGCGAACCCTGGCTCAAGCGCATGATGCCGCGCCTGGAACGACTGCGCGATTTGACCAACGAGACGGCCATTCTTGGCAAGGAGCAAGGCGGCTCCGTGATCTACCTTGCGGTGCTCGAAGGAAGGCAAAACATCCGTTACACCGCGCGGCCCGGCGACCTGAAGCCGCTGCACTCCAGCTCGATCGGCAAGGCCTTGCTCGCTGCAAAGCCTCCAAAAGCGCGTGTCGAGGCGATCGCAAAACTGCGGCTCGATGCAATGACGGAGAACACCATCACCGATCGTGCGAAGCTCGCCGAAGAGATCGATCTCGCCGCATCTCGCGGCTATTCGATCACACGCGGTGAGAACGTGGCCGACGTCATGGCCGTCGCAACGACGGTGAAGTTCGGCGGCGACATCTACGGGATTGCCGTTGCGGGACCCATGCATCGCATGGCTGAAGAGGTCGGATCGCAGCAGCAGCGCTTGATGGAGATCTGCCGCGAGATCGAGAGGGACTCGTGAGCGATCTGGTCGCAACCAGCTTCTCTGACGGCGTCCTGCACGTGACGTTGACGCGTCCCGAAAAACGCAATGCGCTGAGTGATGCTTTGATTGGGACGATTGGGGCGACGTTTGCGGAGTGGTCGGCGCGCGAGGATGTGTCGCTTGCGGTATTGACCGGCTCGGGCGACAAGGCATTTGCTTCCGGCGGAGACCTCAAGGAGCTCGAGGCGCTGCGCGGCGAGGCGGAGGCCCGCGCATTTGCCGCGCGCACCCGCACAGCGTTTGACTGCGTTCGTCGTTTTCCGGTGCCGGTGATTGCGGTTCTCAACGGCGACGCGCTCGGCGGCGGCGCCGAACTTGCCATGGCTTGCGATCATCGTGTGGCGCTTGCGCATGCGCGCATTGGCTTCCTGCAGGCGAAGCTCAACATCGCAACCGCTTGGGGCGGCGGCACCGACCTGTTTACGCTGGTCGGGCCGAGTCGCGCCGTGCGCATTCTTGCCACCGCTCAAATCTTTGCCGCCGCAGACGCGCAGCGGCTGGGTCTTGTCGACGCGGTTGCGCCGGCGGGCGACCAGGCCAACGGGTTCTTGCAGAGCTATGTCGACGAGATGAAGCAACGTCCGCAAGTCATGCGCGCGATCAAGTCGCTTGCGATCATGCACCGGTTCGGCGGATCGACGGAAGAACGCGCCAGCCGTGAAAGCGCGTGCTTTGCTGCCGCCTGGGTCCACGACGATCATTGGTCGGCCGTCGCGAAGATGGCCATTGGGAGACGCTGACAGGAGGATTTATTGACCGCATTGTTCAAGCAGGCCGCTCCTCCGGCAGATCTGGCGCGCACGCCGTCGGGTATCGAGCTTCCGCTCGTTGCCACGGCGAAGGACCATGGCGCCGACGACGGCTTTCCCGGCGAGTATCCTTTCACCCGGGGAATATTTCCGGACGGTTTCCGCGGGCGGCTCTGGACGATGCGGCAATATGCCGGTTTCGGCAGCGCAGAGGATTCCAACGAGCGATACAAGTTTCTGCTCAAGCAGGGACAGACCGGTCTCTCGGTCGCGCTCGATCTGCCAACGCAATGCGGCTATGATCCGGATGACGCCATTGCGGGGCCCGAAGTCGGCAAGGTCGGAGTTTCCTTGTCGAACCTCTCCGAGATGGAAGTCCTGTTCGACGGCATCGATCTGTCGAAGATCTCGACGTCCTTTACGATCAACGGAACCGCCGCGATCATCTACGCCATGTATGTGGCGTGTGCGGACAAGAAGGGCGTTCCGCGCGCAAAGCTCACGGGCACGATCCAGAACGATATCCTGAAGGAATATGTCGCGCGCGGAACCTGGATTTTCCCGGTCCGCCCGTCGATGCGGCTGATTGCGGATTCCATCCTCTATGCCAATGATGTCACGCCGCGCTTCAACCCGATTTCGATCGCAGGCGCGCATGTGCGCGACGCCGGCTCGACGGCCGTCGAGGAGATGGCCTATACGCTCGCAAACGGACTTGCCTATGTGGACGAGTTGATTTCGCGCGGCGGCGATGTCGCCAAATTCGCCAAGCGCCTGAGCTTCTTCTTCTACGTCCACATGGATTTTTTCGAGGAAGTTTGCAAATTCCGCGCAGGCCGCAGGCTCTGGGCCAGGCTCTTGAAGGAGCGATGCGGCGTCACCGACGACAAGGCTTTGATGTTCCGCTTCGGCGTGGTCTGCGGCGGGTCGTCACTGACGGCAGCACAACCCTTCAACAACGTCATGCGGGTTGCGATCGAGACCATGGCGGCCGTTCTCGGTGGCGCGCAATCGATCTTTACAGCGGCTTACGACGAAGCTTTCCAGATTCCGACCGAATTTGCGGCCGAGCTTGCGCTGCGCACGCAGCAGGTCGTGGCCTATGAAAGCGGCATCGCCAATTCGGTCGATCCGCTCGGCGGCAGCCATCTGGTCGAATTCCTGACCGACCGCATGGAACAGGAAATGCGCCGCGTCATGGACGAGATCGACGCTTACGGCGGAGTCATCAAGGCGATCGAGGACGGCTGGATGCAGTCTCGTATCGCCGAGC
This sequence comes from uncultured Bradyrhizobium sp., assembly GCF_947648125.1. Taxonomy (GTDB): domain Bacteria; phylum Pseudomonadota; class Alphaproteobacteria; order Rhizobiales; family Xanthobacteraceae; genus Bradyrhizobium. The sequence continues at coordinate 250,140 of NZ_CANSMR010000001.1, forward strand.
GCGCGCTCGAGCGAAAGAGGGGCGTCGATAGCGGTGAGACCGTGATCGTCGGCGTCAATGCCTTTACGAAAACCGGCGAGACAACTTCAGCGGGCGAAACCTTCAAGCTCGACCCGACCGCGGCGAAACGCGTCATCGACAAGCTCGATGCCCTTCGCGCGCGCAGGAACAATGCAGCGGCCGAACGCGAGCTCGATCGGCTGGCGCAAGCCGCCGAGAACGACCGCGAAAACCTGATGCCTTATCTGGTCGATTGCGCGCATGCCTATGTCACCGTCGGCGAGATGGTCGAACGGCTGAAGCGCCGGTGGGGAAATTTCCAGGAGCCGATCGGGATATGACCGGAACATCCGAAGCTGTGCTGAAGGGCAAGCGGATACTGATCGCCAAGCCCGGACTCGATGGCCATGACGTCGGTGCAAAGGTGATTGCGCTGGCGCTACGCGACGCCGGCGCCGAGGTGATCTACACGGGCCTGCGCAAGACGCCCGACTACATCGCACGCATTGCGGTGGACGAGGACGTTGACGCGGTGGGCTTGAGCGTGTTGTCGGGCAGCCATCGCGATCTCGTCGAGCAGACGCGCGCGAGCCTGGAGGCCGTCGAGGCCGGCGACATTCCGATCTTTCTGGGCGGGACCATTCCGGCCGAGGACTGGCCGGATCTCTACGCGCTTGGCGTGAAGCGGATCTACACGAGCGAGATGCCGCTTGCAGACGTCATTGCCTCCATCGCCGAGACATTGAAATGAGCGGACCTCTGGCCGGCATCAGGATCCTCGAGATCGGCCACATGCTGGCCGGTCCCTATTCGGGATTGTTGCTGGCCGATCTGGGTGCCGATGTCATCAAGATCGAGCCACGCGAGGGCGATATCGCCCGCAAGGTCAGTCCGAATTTCATCGGACCGCATAACGAATATTTCGCGAGCCTGAATCGCAACAAGCGAAGTGTCGTGATCGATCTGGCCTCGAAAGAGGGGCAGGCGCAATTTCACGCGCTGGCGCGCAGTGCCCGTGCGCTGATCACCAATCTTCGTCCGTCGGCTATCAAGAAGCTGGGTCTTACCTACGAGGGGTTGCGGTCGGTCAATCCGGGGCTCGTTTGCGTTGCGTTGACCGGCTTTGGCATCGACAGTCCCTATGCCGACAGGCCGGCCTACGACTATGTCATCCAGGCGATGACCGGCGTCATGCAGTTGACCGGCGAGCCTGACAGTCCGCCGACCAAGACCGGCTATTCGGCCGTCGACAACTCCGCCGGCATCATGGGCGCTCTCGGCCTCGTTGCCAAGCTCGTGGAGGGAAAGGGCGGTCAGGTCGACGTCGCGATGTACGACGTCATGCTGTCGCAGCTCAACTACATCGCGGCCGGCTGGCTGAACTCGGGCGCCCGGCCGCGCCGTTATGCGCAATCTGCCCATCCTTACGTGGTGCCGGCGCAAGTGTTTCCGACCGGGGAAGGCTGGCTGACGTTGTTCATCACCCATGACGATTTCTGGCGGAAATTCAGCCTCGAATGCGGCCGGCCGCAATGGTTGGCCGACGAGAGGTTTGCGACGATGGAAGCGCGCCGCGCCAACCGCGAGGCTGTCGTCGCCGCCATAGCCGAGGTGCTGCAGACATCGGATGCCCGCGACTGGACTGCGCGACTCGCGCCGCTCGGTGTGGTCGCGGCCGAAGTGAGCACGTTGGAGAATGCGCTGGCGAGCGAACAGGTCCGGGCGCGCCGGATGGTCGTCGACATCCCCGCAGGCGATGCGACCATGCGCGCAATCGGCAATCCCCTGAAGATTGCAGGGTACGCCGAGACGCTGCAGCCGCCGCCGCTGCTCGGCGAACACAACGAACTTGTGACGGAGATCGGGCCGTCATGACCGCAAGCTCGGCCAGGCAACGGCGCCTGATGGCGCGCGCGCTCAGCCGCGCCGCGGATGCGTCCGTGGCCGAGGTGCTCGCGAGCACGCGAGGAAGCGCGGGCGTCTGCCGCCGGATCGGCGTGACCGGTCCGCCGGGTGCTGGCAAGAGCAGCCTGATCACGGCGCTCGCCCGCCGTCGTCTTGCCCGCGATGGCGACATCGCCATTCTGGCGGTCGACCCCACCAGTCCGGTCAGCGGCGGCGCGATCTTGGGCGATCGCATTCGCATGGAGGATCTGGCGCACAATCCGCGCATCTACATCCGCTCGCTCGCGAGCAGAAGCAGCCACGACGGTCTTGCCGACAACCTGGCTGATATCCTCGAGATCGTGGAGAGCGCGGGCTTTGCGGAAGTCATTCTCGAAACGGTCGGCGTAGGCCAGGTCGAATATGCCGTCAGACATGTCGTCGATACCACCTTGCTGGTCTTGATGCCCGGCGCCGGCGATCAGATCCAGGCGATGAAGAGCGGCATTCTCGAAACCGCCGACGTTTTCGTCGTCAACAAGGCGGACCAGCCCGGCGCGCGACAACTGGCCGCCGAACTCGCGTCGGTACTGAAGCTCAAGGCGCCGGACCGCCGAGGCTCAAGCGACGATTGGCAGCCGCCGATTCTTTCCACGTCGATCCAGGATCAGGCGAGCGTGGCAGCACTCGCTGAAGCCGTCGACCGCCACCAGGCCTGGCTGGTGCGGCATCGCGACGTCGACGAGCGTCTTGAACGGCGCCGCGCGCAGCATGTCGGCAGCTTAGTCGCACGACGGGTCGCCGAAGTGCTGAAAGAACTGCCGGCGGAGCTTCTGCATCTGCCGCTGACATCGTTATACGAGGCGGTGGTCGAGCGCTTGACCGAAACGAGGCCATCGAGCGGCGTCGAAAACGACCATCGAAGCAGGGGGCTCCTTTCGAAAGCGCGATAGTCGGCCAATACAATAAATTCGGCCAAATCAAAAAGGGAGGAGACGACATCGCTGCAGGAATAGCCCGAAGCGCGACCTTGGCGTATCGCTGACTCTCGTCATCCTCAGCTTGCTGTGCGGACATTGAGACGCTGTCTCCGAGCTCCGCGATCGTCTCAGAACCGTGCGCACAAGGGCCTTCGATGCTGGCCAGCGATGGTCAGATCAATGCGATCACCAGCTCGTCCCTGTTCGAGCGGCGGCAACACTGTCGCGAAGCCGTTCTTCCGATTCAGATTGAGTATATTTGTTCGGACAAATCGATAGTCCGATCCGTCTCATTCCTCCACAGGAATTGACGACGGAGGTTTTTAAGCTACGCTGATCACGTGAGACTGGACCTCGCAAGTCCTGGCTAAATCAGCGGAATTGTCCGGACAAGAATATCGCATGGGAGGAACCATGAAGACAGTGAATGCCGGTGCTCGGCTCGATCGACTTCCCACGTCTAGTTTCCACGATCGAATGCTGGGTCTCATCGGCGGCGGCATGTTTCTCGACGCCTTCGAGATCTATCTGCAGGGCGCCGTGCTTGCAGCACTTTTGGGTCTCGGTTGGTCGACGCCGGCCCAGAACGCCAACTTCATTTCGATTACGTTCGCCGGCATGGTCGTCGGTGCCTGGTTTGCGGGAATACTGGGGGATCGCCGCGGTCGACGGTTTTCGTATCAGGCCAATTTGTTGATCTTCGGGTTGGCATCGCTTGCCGGAGCTGCTGCCCCCTCCATGAACTGGTTGATTGTTGCGCGTTTCGTCATGGGCGTTGGATTGGGAGCTGAGATCGTCGTCGGCTATGTCACGATCGCCGAATTTGTGCCACCGTCAAGCCGTGGGATGTGGGGTTCTGCGCTGGCCGTCATCACAAACTCGTCGCTATTCTTCTCGGCGTTGATCGCCCGCCTTGTTATTCCGAACATCGGTTGGCGCTGGATGTTCGTGATCGTCGGTATCGGCGCTCTAATCGTCTGGCAGCTGCGTAAGCGCATGCCAGAGTCCCCAAGATGGCTCAGCCCACGGGCAAATGGATGAGGCTGAGCGCGTCCTCAAGGAGATCGAAAGCGAGGTGGAGCGATCTTCGGGCCGACAGCTGGAACCGGCGAATTGCCCGGCGCGTGTTCGGGCGAGCAGCACTGCCGATAAACTTAGCGAGTTGTTCTCGATCGGGATGATCCGGCGAACGATCACGGGGAGCGTCATCCTCATCACGTTGAATACCGTGATCTACGGCTTCATTGCTTTCTTGCCGAGTTTCATGGTGCGACAGGGCCTGACGATCACGACATCCCTGAATTACGTCACGCTGATGAGCTTTGGGGGACCCGTGGGCGCACTCATCGGCATGTGGCTGGCAGATAGGATCGGCCGCAGGCCTTGCATGATCATCTTTTCGTTCGCTGCGATCTGCTTCGGGGCGATCTATCCAAATCTTGTCGATCCAACCTACATCACGCTCGATGGCTTTGCTCTCGTGACGTCGATCTATGTGCTCGTCGGTGTCGCCTGGAGCCTCTATGTACCCGAGCTGTTCCCGACCGTGATCCGTATGCGAGGGGCAGGTTTTTGCAACACGCTTGGCCGCATGTTCACGATCCTGACGCCCCAGATCACGACCCTTCTCTACGGACTTGCCGGCGTTACGGCTGTCGTGAGCTACGTCGTTGCCTTGCTTTTGTTGCAAGTCATCGTCGTGCTCGCCTTCGGCGTTGAAACCAAACAGGTGCCGCTCGAAATGCTGGAAGATGAACTGGCCGGCGGCCGGCTTATGGAGGCGCCGGTCGTGGCCGACCCCAGATAAGGGCAACGCTCATGGCGTATACATGCTGCGGGAGGCAGCTGCTGCGTGTATACGCCAGGCGTTCAGGGTGAGCTTGATTAGCCTGTCCGCGCGGTAGCATTATTGATGGTCTGTTTCGTCACCCGGGAGTTCAAGTCATGGCCTTCACGCTGACCAGCCAGAGTTTCCGCGACGGCGACTATCTGAGGGACGCGCATATCCTTTCAAAGGATTTCGGTTTCGGTTGTGCCGAGGGCAATCAGTCGCCCCATCTCGCGTGGTCCGGTGCACCTGATGGACCAAGAGCTTAGCCGTGACTTGCTTTGATCAGGACGCGCCGACAGACAGCGCTTGTGGCATTGGCTCGTCGTCAACATCCCGGCTAACGTGACGGAGCTAGTGTTGTAACTCTAACACTCGTTTCGCCCGTGCGACTTTTTCGAGGATTTTCGCCGGCGGATTTTGTCCAGCTGAATGGTTTTGGGTCGGCATTATGGTTTTCCAGATATTCCATGATGGCGCTCTTGAGCTGTGCGACGCTGCTGAAGGCGCCGCGTCGGAAGCGTTTTCGGGTGATCTCGGCGAAGAAGCGCTCGACCATGTTGAGCCAGGATGCCGAGGTCGGCGTGAAGTGCGGGTGGAAGCGCGGATGCGCCTTGAGCCAGCGCTTCACCGCCGGGGTCTTATGAGTGGCATAGTTGTCGACGATCAGATGCAGGTCGAGATGCGCCGGGGTTTTCTGATCGATCAGCTTGAAAGCGCAGGAACTCCCGGTGTTGATGGCGCGGCATGCAAGTTCCGACAACTTGGCCGTCCAGCATGTTGAGCGCCGCGAACAGGGTTGTGGTGCCGTTGCGCTTGTGGTCGTGGGTCATGGTGCCAGCGTGGCCCTTCTTCATTGGCAGGCCGGGCTGGGCGCGATCGAGGGCTTGAATCTGACTCTTTTCATCGACGCAGAGGACCAGCGCCTTGTCGGGAGGATTGAGATAGAGCCCGACCACGTCCTCCACCTTGGCGGCAAAGTCGCATCGCGCGAGAGCTTGAAAGTCTCGACCAGATGCGGCGCCCGTGCGCATGCCAGATTCTCTGGACGTCGTTATAGGAAATGCCCGCTGCCGCCGCCATGCTGCGGACGCTCGAATGCGTCGCATTTTGCGGCTTCTCGTGCAACGTCATGTGCACCACCTGCTTGACCTTCTCAGGCGTCAGCGGCTTGACCCGCGACGGGTGGGTCGCGTCCTTCAGCAGCCCGTCTACTCCCTTGGCCATATACCGCCGACGCCAGCGCCGGACCGTGAGGGCTCTTGCCGACCGCCGCCGCAATCCCCTCCGCCGTCAATCGATCACTGGCCAACAGCACGATCCGCGCCCTCCAAACCACCTTCTGCGGCGTATTGCGGTCCCGGACCAGCCGCTCCGATCGTTCACAATCAGCCGCGCTGCACGAAATCTGCTCAATCTTCCTCATCGGCGCAGACTCGCAGCTTCGCGCCGATTTGTGAATCGTTTGTCAGCGTCAGATCACTAGGTGTCTCGTAATGGCTGTGACGGCAGACATTCACCGCGTCCGCGCCCATCCGTTCGCGCAGATAGCCAAGCTTCTGGATGGCAGGCGCAATTTCGTCAAGGCCACGAAATACCGATCCATAAAGTGCGAGATCGATGCGCTGGCGTTCGGTGCCGAGATTGTTGCGCGTCTCCGAAAGCCAGACCAGCGTGTCGCCACATTCGGTATTGGTGCCCAGACGGCGAAGCGAATCGCCGCTCGTACGCGGTTCAACCTTGATCACCTCCGCGCCGCACTTGCCAAGAATGGTGGCGCAATGCGGCCCGCGATGAACGTGCCGAGATCGAAGACGCGAACACCTCTTAGTGCGCTCATACCTTGTTCCCGAGGCGTTTTGCCCGATCGATCAGTTTTTGGGCGACCTTGATGTGCATGAGATCGATCATCTCCCCGTTCTTGTCCTTCACCGCGCCTCGGCCTTCGCGCGCGGCCGCTTCCATGGCTTCCAACACCTCGTTTGCCCATGTGATCTGCGCAGCGGACGGCGTCATCACTTCATGGATGATCTCGATCTGAGACGGATGGATAGCCATCTTGCATTCGAAGCCAAGCATGCTGGCACGCTTGGTCGCGGCGTGCAGGCCCTCGCTGTCTAGAATGCCTGAGAAGGGTCCGTCGATTGGCATGATGCCAAACGCCCGACAAGCATTGGCAATGCGCGCGGTGGCAAAATGCCAGAGATCGTTCCAGTGTCGCTCGCGCGCGCCGCGGGCGTCGGCGTCGGTGAGCACGACGTAGTCGGCGGCGGGGGCGCCCACGGCACGCTGGAAGCTGCCGAGATCAAGCTGATAGTCGCCCCCGCCAAACACCAGCGCGCGCAGCCGCCCTCCAGCTTGCGCGATCGTCTCGACATTGGCGACGCCGCGCGGCGTCTCGATCAGTCCCATGATCCCGACTTGTCGTTCGCGTGGAGCGATGGCCTCGGCCGATCTGATCATGACGTCGACCGCATGCATGTCCTCAGGTGATTCGCATTTCGGCAGCAGGATGTAATCCAGCCGTGGACAGGCTTCGACGATCTCGATGATATCGCGGCAACTCCATGGCGTACCAAAGCCGTTGACCCGGACGGCGACGCCGCGTGTGCCCCAGTCGAGCTGGTTGATCGCGTTGATAGCATCCTGGCGTGCCTTCGGCTTGAGCGAGGCGATCACCGCATCTTCCAAGTCGAGAAAGACCGAGTCGGCCGGGCCCTGTGCAGCTTTCTCCATAAAGCGCGGCGAGGAGGCGGGAACAGCGAGTAATGACCGGAACGTCGGAGGATGGGTCATGAATATCTCATGTTCGGGTTGGTGACTGCGAGTTCTGTGACGGCCTTGCGCGTCGCGCCGTTCCCGCGATGGCTTTGCGGCTCGATGCCGAGGGTCGCGGCAATCTCGCGTGAGGTTGCCGCGACCCGTTCCGGATCGACCCCGATCTCGATGCCCATTTCGGCGAGCATGGTCACGAGATCTTCGGTAGGGAAATTGCCGAGGGAGCCGAGCCTTGTCGGCATCACAATTCCGCCGCCGATGCCGCAGACGGCGCCCTCCAGCCACGCCACGTTGGCGTTGAGTGCGGTAAGGATGTTGGCGGTCGCCATGCGCGAGCGATTGTGAATGTGGAAGCCGAACGAGGCTGTTGGAAAAAGTTCGCCGAGCCTTCGGAATAGACGGTTGACATGGGCGGGATCTTCCATCCCCAGCTCGCCTGCGAGATAGAACCGCCGGATGCCGCCGTCATGGAGGCGCCGCACAACCGCTATGGCGTTTTCTTCCGGAACCCGGCCTTCATAGGCGCACCATAAGGCCATGCCGAGAGCCATCACGAAGGGGATTGAGCGTGCCTCCGCGATCAGGAACGACACCAGGTTTTGTGCGATCGCCTCGTCGATCGTCATATTCTGGTTCGTGCGGCTATAGGTCGCGCTGATCGTAGTCAGGCCAAGCATTTCGTCGACCCCGGCCGTTGCACCGCGCTCGGCGCCGAGCGCATTCGGCACAGGAGCCCGATAGATCGTCCCGGGCCTGCGCCTGATGCGCTCGAACACCTCTTCGGCGTCGCGCAAGTGTGGCACGACTCTTGGGTGGGCAAAGCTCGAGACCTTGATCACGGAAAGGCCGAGATCGGACAGCCGATCAATGATCGCAACCTTGGTGTCAGTATCAATCCAGCGAGGAAAGCTCTGCAGACCGTCACGCGGGCCGACTTCGGCAATCGCGACCTTCTTGAGAAGGCTCAGCGTCATCGCATTGCCTCAGAGGCCATCGAAGCCGGCGTAATCGGAGAGCGGCGCGCGCTCGGTGACCAGCTCGTTGACGGGCGCATCTGGGTCGATATGACCGAGTGCCATGCCGCAGATGACGACTTCCTTTTCGGGAATGTTGAGCAATGGCCGAATGACCTTGTGGAAATCGGCAAAGGCTGCCTGCGGACGGGTGTGTAGCCCGTGGCCGCGCGCTGCGATCGTCAGCGTGCCCAGATAAATGCCGAGATCAAGCCAGCTTCCGATCTCGATATCTTCATCGAGGGTGAAGATCATGCCGACCGGCGCACCGAAGAATTCATAGTTGCGCATTCGCGCGCGTTGCGTTCCCTCGAAATCGCCCCGGGCGACCTCGAGCAGGCTGTACATGCTCCAGCCGATCTTGCGGCGACGGCCGAGGAAAGGTTCGCGCCAATTGACAGGGTAGTAGTTCCGTTCGCGCTGGTAGGGCTCAAATCCGTCGCGAGCCACTGCGTCGAAGATCGCCGTGGTCAGACGTTCGTTGATGTCGCCGGCAATGACGCGAACCCGCCAGGGCTGGATGTTGCTGCCACTGGCGCTGCGGGCTGCCAATTTGAGCAACTGCTCGACCATGCTGCGCTCGACGGGCGTCGGCAGGAAAGCCCGCACGCACTGACGGGGGTTGATGACGTCATCGACAGCGGCGTTCGGCGACGAGGAAATCTCATGCATCTGGAAGACTCAGCACTCCGCGGAACCTGCTTAGAACATTAGCATCACATCGTGTCCGCCAAGCTTCCGACGGAGAGCGATGCCGACTTGTCCAGACAAATACTAATTACTCTACTTGCTTTCAAAGCAAGGAATATATAACTTTTCTAGAAGATCACATGTTAGTTATCCGGACAATTCTGGGGAAGGAATGCCATGACGCAAATGCCGCGGGAAAACCGCGTGGATGCGGATGAAGACGGTCAGATCCTGGACATGATCGATCGTTGGGTTGCGCGCGAGCTCAAGCCCATTGTGAAAGAATACGACCATGAGGATCGCTATCCGCACGGTGTCGTCGAACAGATGAAGGAGCTGGGCCTGTTCGGCTCAACGATCGCGCCGCAATATGGGGGCCTTGGTCTATCGTCGGCGACCTACGCCAAGATCGTGATGAGCATCTCTTCGGTATGGATGTCGGTCACGGGCATCATAAACTCTCATCTGATGCTGGCGCTGGCGATCCAGAAGTTCGGTACGCCGGAGCAGAAGTCGAAATGGCTACCGAAACTTGCCAGCGGCGAGATCCGCGGCGGTCTTGCTCTGACCGAACCTGACGCCGGCACCGACTTGCAGGGCATCCGGATGACCGCTAGGTGTGAAGGCGATCATTACGTCATCAACGGCACCAAGATGTGGATCACCAACGGGGCGGAAGGTTCGTGTCTTGCGCTTCTGGTCAAGACCAATCCCGGCGCCCAGCCGCGCTACAACGGTATGAGCCTTTTTATTGCGCCGAAGCAGGAAGGCTTTTCGGTCGGGCGGAAGCTTCCCAAGCTTGGCTACAAGGCGATCGATACGGCTGAGCTGGTCTTCGAGAACTATCGCCTGCCTGCTGATCATCTGATCGGCGGCGTCGAGGGGCAGGGCTTCTTTCAGGTTGCGGGCGGTCTCGAGCTCGGGCGCATCAATGTCGCGTCGCGCGGCGTTGGCATTGCGGAGGGCGCGCTGAAGCTGGCGTCGGACTATGCGCAAGTTCGCAGGACATTCGGAAAACCGATTTGCGAGCATCAGGCCATTCAGTTGAAGCTCGGCGAGATGGCTACGCGAGCTCGTGCCGCGCGTTTGCTGACGCTGGACGCAGCGCGAGCTTTCGACCGCGGCGAGCGCTGCGATATGGAGGCGGGTATGGCGAAATATTTCGCCAGCGAGGCTGCGCTCGAGAATTCGATCGAGGGCATGCGCATCCACGGCGCCTACGGCTATTCCAAGGAATTCGACATCGAACGGCTTTATCGAGATGCGCCACTGACCTGCATCGGCGAGGGGACCAACGAGATGCAGCGGATCATCATTTCCAAGCAATTCATCAAGAGGAATCCGGCCGCATGAAGCCTCTTCAGGGTGTCCGCATCGTTTCGGTCGAGCAATTCGGTGCCGCTCCTTACGGCACGATGCTGCTCGCGGATCTGGGCGCCGAAGTCATCAAGATCGAAAATGCCGCAACCGGCGGCGATCCCGCTCGCAAAACCGGACCTTACTTCCTCGGAACGAATGACAGCGAATATTATCAGGCGTTTAACATAAACAAGAAGAGCGTCGCGCTGGACTTGCGGTCAGCTGAGGGCAAGGCGGCTCTCACTGCGCTGATCAAGACAGCTGATGCGCTGGTGAACAATTTGCGCGGCGATCTGCCAGCCAAGATGGGCCTCGATTACAAGACGCTCGCAAGCGTCAATCCCAAGCTGGTTTGCGCGCATGTGTCGGCCTATGGCCGGGACAATGAACGGGCATCGTGGCCGGGCTACGACTATCTGATGCAGGCAGAATCCGGTCTGATGCATCTCACCGGCGATCCCGACAGGCCGCCGTCGCGGCTCGGCGCGCCCTCGATCATCGATCAGACGACGGGGCTGACGGCGGCTGTCGGGCTGTTGTCTGCCATTATCCAGGCGCGGTCCACCGGCAAGGGCTGCGATGTCGATACCTGCCTGCTCGACGTCGCGCTCCATCAACTCGGCTATGTGGCGACCTGGTATCTGAATGAAGGTCATACCACGATGCGGCAGCCGCGCAGCGCACATTATTCAGTGGCGCCCGTGCAGACGTTTCCGACCTCGGACGGCTGGCTGTTCATCATGTGTATGACGGACAGGTTCTGGAGAAAACTGATCGAGACCATCGGCCGCACCGATCTTGGCTCCGATCCTCGTTTTGCGACGCAGGCCTTGCGACAAACCAATCGCGGTGTGCTGACCAAAATTATCGACGCTGAACTGAAGCGCGAATCCACGGCGTTCTGGCTCGAGAAGCTGAATGCCGTGCTGCCTGTCGCTCCAGTGCTCGATCTTGCACAGGCGCTCGATAACCCCTTCTTGCAAGCGAGCGGGATGATCCGCACCATCTCCCATCCGGCGAAGCCCAATATGCGAGTATTGGCCAATCCCATCAAGATCAACGGCGAGCGGCTCGCCCAAGCGCCGTGCGCGGCCTATGGCGCAAATACAGCAGCCGATGTCGGTGAGGTGTGTGCCGCCGAGCGAGCCGAGACGCCATGAAGCTCGAGGGTATCCGCGTCATCGATCTCTCGGTCTTCCTGCCGGGGCCGTATTTGACGTTGGCGATGGCCGACCATGGCGCCGAGGTGGTCAAGATCGAGCCGCCGGGCGAGGGCGATCCGGGACGCCATATCGGACTCTCCGACGGACCCAGCACCGTGTTCTTCCGCAATCTCAATCGCGGCAAGAAAAGCGTCGTGCTCAACCTGAAGGATCCGGTACAGCGCGATGATCTGCTCGCCTTGTGCGAGACGGCCGACGTGTTCGTGGAATCCTTTCGTCCCGGCGCCGTCGATCGCCTTGGTGTCGGATACGAGGCGGTGCGCGCGCGCAATCCGCGCATCGTCTATTGCTCGATCAGCGCATTCGGACAGGACAGCGCATTGCGCGAACGGCCAGCGCATGATCTTGCGCTGGAAGCCGAGAGCGGATTGGTCGGCATGACGCTCGGCAATGACGGAAAGCCCGCGATTTCGGGCATTCCGGCTGCCGATGTCCTGGCGGGGCTGCAGGGGCTCTCGGGCGTCCTGATGGCGCTGCTCCGCAGGGAAAACACCGGGCTCGGTGACTACATCGATATCAGCATGCATGATGTCACCATCGGCGGCATGCTCAATATTATGGGGCCGACCTTTGCTGAGGGACGGCAGCCAATTCCGGCCCACGAACGCACCACAGGGGGAGCCGCCTTCTACCGTCCCTATGAGACGCAAGATGGCCGCTTTCTGGTCCTGGCCGGGCAGGAGCCGAAATTCATCCATAACCTGCTGGGTGCGCTGGGTCGGCCCGAACTGGTTGAACTCTGCCTGCGGGGGCCCGGTCCGCATCAACAGCCGGTCGTCGATTTCCTTGCCGCCGAATTCCGCAAGAAGCCGCTGGCGGAATGGCACGGCTATCTCGCTACGCTCGATGTCTGCTATGGCCGCGTCAACACGCTGCCCGAAGCCGTTGCGCATCCGAACCTGACGGAGCGCGGGATGATCCGCCGCGATGACGCCAATCGGCTTCACGTCGGTCCCCCGATCCGTTTCCGCCATGAACCGGCGCAGCCGGTGCTGCGCGAGCCGGCTCTCGGCGAACACACGACAGAAATCCTCAACAAAACGCACGAATTCGGGGGGAGATGATGCAAAGCCACGATCGGATCGGTCCTCAACGCTACCGTGAAAGCTTCGGTAGATACTATGACGATTTCGTCGTCGGAGACGTCTACGAACATCGCCCGGGTCGCACCATTACCGAGAGCGACAACACCTGGTTCACCTTGATCACGATGAACACCCACCCATTGCACTTCGACAAAGCCTATGCCGCCAAGTCGGAGTTCAAGCGGCCGCTGGTCAATAGCTGCCTGACCCTGTCGATGGTGGTGGGGATGAGCGTGAGTGATATCAGTCAGAAGGCCATTGGCAACCTGGGCTGGAACGACATCAAGTTGACCGCGCCCGTGTTCGTCGGCGATACAATTTACGCCGAATCGGAGGTCTTGGCGAAGCGGGAATCGGCGTCCCGGCCTGGACAGGGCCTCGTGACTGTTCGCACGATCGGCAAAAAGGACGATGGCACGCAGTTCATGAGCTTTGAGCGAACTGCGCTGATCGCCAAGAGAGGCTATGGCATCGAAGACTGACACGAAGTCGCCGCTGGCGGGCTCGAAGGCGCGGAAACCCGCGACGCCTGCGCTCGCGCGGTCCGGTGAGCCGCTCTATCTTCAGCTCGTGCGCGCGCTTAAGGAGGAGATCGTCAGCGGCGTGTATCCGATCGGTTCGCAACTGCCGACGGAAGAGGAATTGTGCGAACGCTTTTCGGTCAGCCGCTACACCGTGCGTGAGGCGTTGCGGCGGCTGCGTGAGGACAGTCTGGTTTCGTCACGTCAGGGCGCCGGCACGACGGTGGTTCCGCCGCGGCCCACCGACTCATTCGTTCATGAGGTCATGTCCATCAACGATCTCGTGGCTTTCGCAACCGATGTGCGCTTTGCGATCGATACCATCGAAATGATTGAGATCGACAACAAGCTGGCGTCACGAACCGGGATTGCGCAGGGAGAGGAATGGCTCGCGGTTCGAGGATTGCGCCACGCTAGCAAGAGCGCTGAGTTGCCGGTGTGTTGGACCGAGGTGTACATCAATCGCGAGTTTGCGGCGATAGGCCGACTGCTCCAGCGCCATCGGGGCCCGATCTTCCATCTGATCGAAGATTTGTTTGGTCAGAGCATTGTGGAAGTTCACCAAGAGATTGCCGCCGCATTGATCTCGCCGGATCTTGCGCCCGGTTTGAAAGTCAAGGCCGGGTCCACGGCGCTCGAGGTGCAGCGAACCTACAAGCTCGCAACAGGGAAGATCGTGCAAGTTGCGATCAACACTCATGCTGCTTCCCGCTTTCGCCATGCCATGACCATGCGGCGCGTTAAGGGCTGATCGGATCCGACCTGTCGCGCGGGGTGTAGTGCGATTGTTCGCTGCCGTGCTTTCGTATTTTGTTCAGGTCACGCCAACGTGCAGGCGGGGCCTATCCAAGCGCCCGACTTGGGTTACGGCAAGCTCGACCAGAGCATCATCGACAAACACGGTCGGGAAGGTGATGGCCGTTCGGCTGAACGGTGGTGTCCACCGTCACCCGCTCCAGATCGCGCGTCCGCAACGCGCCAGTGTCGTGTGCCAAGCTCTCGACCAGCAAAAGCTCCAGTTTGTTGCCAAGCCGCTTGCGCCAATAGCCTTAGATCGGAGCACTCGTGCGGGAAATCGTGCTGGAAAAACTGAAAGCCGGTGAAGGGCTAGAAATACGGGTCATAAACCCTGCGCTCATGGACGTCCTCGTCGGACAGGCTATAGATGTGCTTGCGCAACAGTAGTCCGATGACAAAACGGCTCTCGGCCGACTCTTCTCGTTGTAGTTGACCGCTGAATTTTCCCGAGCTCAAATAACGCAGTTACACCGTAGTCCCACATGCATCACAATAGTGACGAATCAGGAACTGCCATCGACCCGGGCGTCAGCGACGAGACAGCTGCCTCGGCAACTGGAAGTCGCGCCATGCGAACGTAATCCCGTGGCGTCAATCCGAATCGCGCTCGGAATGCTCGGTTGAAGTTCGACAGGTCCCGGAATCCAGAGGCGAAGGCTATGTCGGTAATACGTGCTTCACTGCCGCCCCGTTTGGCCAGCTCGACGAGGTTGCAGGCCAACTTGAGCCGCTGCTCGCGCATAACTTGCACGAAACTCGTATCATGCGCCTGAAAATCGCGTTCAAGCTGCCGCGCGGAAATCCCGATACGATCGGCAAGCCACGTCAGCGACAGCTCCGGTTTGGTCACGAAGGCTTCCATCTCGCGTACCGCGAGTTCGAAACGCGACCCTTGCGACAGCGTCCTGCTTACGAGGTTCTCGGAGTCGTCCGCGCCGAAAGCCAATCGGGTCAGATCGAGCAGATATTCCGGTTTCGCCTGCGGGGTGCTCTTCCGATTATGCGCCGCATCGAGAATATAGCTGTGGAGGCGCCGGGCGGCCGGTGCCGTCACATTGAGGACCTCGCCCACGCGTAGTGGCGCGACGGACTCGGCCAACGAAGCGGCACGCGGCAAGTGCAGCGACAAACAATGCGTCCACGCACGGTCAAAGACAAGCTGCACAGGCCTCGTCGAATCCAGCAAATACAGTGTGCCTGGCAGGAGATTCGAACTGCAGTCCAACTGTTCAACTCTAGTGGATCCCGAGAGCTGGACAAGCAGATACAGGTGTTCATAGTCATCCAAGCGAACGCCTCGGCGAGTTCGGTCTATTCTTCGGAGGTTGCCAGCGAAATTTGCTATGTCTAGCCCGCACAGCCGTTGCGCGAGGAAATGTCCATTGACCGAATTCTGACGATCGTGCGGGACCGCGTAGTAGTGCCCGCAGGTAGATCTCAAGGCATCGTCCCATGCTTCGAAAAGCATGACCTCGTTCTCCCTCGCACGCTTCCTCCGGCACCGTGTTTGATCATGGCGTCCACACTTTTTAAGCTATCTTAGTTGGCGGAAAAGTCCAAGTAAAGGGGAATGGCCCGTTCCAATATGAACAAAAATGGTCACTACTGGGAGGGGTCATACATGACTGAGTACAAACTGTTGATCGGCGGAAAGCTTGTGGATGGCGATTCCAGCATGGACGTCATCGATCCGGCAACTGAGGAGGTTCTTGCAGTTTGCCCGCGCGGTTCGATCGCACAGATGGATGCCGCGGTAGCCGCTGCCAAGACAGCATTTCCCGCGTGGGCGCGCCGTCCGATAGCCGAGCGTCGCGCGATGCTGATTGCGTTGGCCGACGCGGTCGAGGCGCGTCAGACAGACCTTGCGCGCTTGTTGACCCAGGAGCAAGGCAAGCCGCTTGCCGAAGCCACGGCTGAAATAATCTACACGTGCGCTTTCATTCGCTACCTCTCGAATCTGGACTTGCCGGTCAAGGTGATCGAGGACAACGAAACGCGCCGTGTCGAACAGCACCGCCTTCCGCTCGGCGTTGTCGGAGCGATCACTCCCTGGAACTTCCCTGTGCTGATCACGGGGTTCAAGATTCCGCCGGCACTGCTGGCCGGAAATACCGTGGTGATCAAACCGGCCCCGACGACGCCGCTGACCACGTTGAAGCTGGGCGAGATCATCGCCGAAATTTTCCCACCCGGGGTCGTCAATATCGTCACGGACCTGAACGATCTCGGCGGGCACCTCACTCAGCATCCCGACGTCGCCAAGATTTCGTTCACCGGTTCTACGGATACGGGTCACAAGGTCATGGCCAGTGCGGCAAGCACGCTCAAGCGCCTCACGCTCGAGTTGGGCGGCAACGATGCTGCCATCGTGTTACCGAGCGCCGATCCGGCGACGGTCGCGCCCGGTATTTTCGCGGGTGCCTTCATGAACGCGGGGCAAGTCTGTTTGGCCATCAAGCGCGCCTACGTGCATGAGTCGATCTACGACGACATGGTGACGCGCCTCGCCGAATTGGCCGATTCCGCGGTCGTAGACAACGGGTTGCAGCAGGGTGCAACCATTGGCCCGCTCCAGAACAAGATGCAGTACGAAAAGGTCAAGGGCTTTTTGGCCGATGCGCGCGCCGATGGCCGTATCGTTACCGGCGGCGAGACTCTGGATCGTGCGGGCTATTTTATTCGCCCCACGATCGTAGCCGACATCGACGATAGCTCGCGGTTGGTGCGTGAGGAACAATTCGGCCCGATCCTGCCGGTGCTAAAGTATTCGGACCCGGAAGACGCGCTCAGGCGCGCCAATAACTCACCTTGGGGGTTAGGCGGGTCGGTCTGGGGCACGGATCGCGAGCAGACGCGCGACATCGCGATGCGGATGCAAGCCGGCACCGCCTGGATCAACAAGCATCTTGATTTCGGCCCGAACATTCCGTTTGGCGGTGCCAAAAAATCGGGCGTCGGGGTCGAACTCGCCGAAGAGGGGCTGGCCGAGTTTACCCAGATTCACATCGTGAACGAGGCGCGTTGAGCCGGCGTGCATTGCACCAGGAACATCCGGGGCCAACCGTTTTCCGACTTGGGCGTGCGTGAGCCCGTGTGGTTTATACGCACGCCCCGTCGGAAGTTGGACGATCGGAGATAAATAGAATTGGGAGGAGCGGGATGACACGACCAGAGCACGAGGGCAAACGATCAGCGGGAATAACGCCATTCCGGCGGTTACCGAGAGCTTTCGTTATCGCAGCAGTGCTTGTTGCGTTTGCGACGGCGGAGACGTTGCAAGCGGAGACGCCGTCGAAAGGAGGGCCGGAATTCGTAAAGAAAGTTACGTCGGCCGTCGACGATGCTGCGATCCGAACAAACGGAGCAACGACGAAAGACTGGTTATCCTATGGCCTCGATAACGCGGGAACGCGCTATAGCAAGCTCGATCAGATTAATGCCGAGAACGTCAAGAAGCTGGGCCTGAAATGGTCGTACAATCTTGAATCCATCCGCGGCGTCGAGGCCACCCCGATCGTCGTCGACGGCATCATGTATGTCACCGCGTCGTGGAGCGTCGTGCACGCGATCGACGTCCGCACCGGCAAGCGGCTGTGGATGTTCGATCCGGAAGTGCCTCGCTCGATCGGATACAAGGGCTGTTGCGACGTCGTGAACCGCGGCGTGGCGCTTTATAAGGGGAAGGTCTATGTGGGTGCCTATGACGGACGCCTGATCGCGCTCGATGCCGCGACTGGGAAGAAGCTCTGGGAAAAGGACACCGTCATCGACCACAGCCGCTCATACACTATTACTGGCGCACCGCGCATCGTGAAAGGTCGGGTTCTGATCGGCAACGGCGGCGCCGAATATGGCGTGCGCGGCTACATCACGGCTTACGATGCCGAGAGTGGCGCGCAGGCCTGGCGCTGGTTCGTCGTTCCCGGCGATCCTAGCAAGCCTTACGAAGACGACTCGATGGAGAAGGCCGCCAAGACCTGGGATCCGGCGGGCAAATATTGGGTGAGCGGCGGCGGAGGCACGCCGTGGGACAGCATTGTGTATGACCCCGAACTGAATCTGGTCTACATCGGCACCGGCAACGGCTCGCCGTGGAATCGCAAGTTTCGCAGCCCGGCCGGCGGCGACAATCTCTATCTCGCATCCGTAGTCGCGCTGAACGCGGACACCGGAAAATATGTTTGGCACTACCAGGAAACGCCCGGCGATAGTTGGGACTATACATCGACCCAACCGATGATCCTCGCCGACATCAGGATCGACGGCGCGCCGCGCAAGGTGGTGATGCATGCGCCGAAGAACGGTTTCTTTTTCGTCATTGACCGAACCAACGGCAAGTTCATCTCGGCGAAGAACTTCGTTGATGTAAACTGGGCAACCGGCTACGATAAGAACGGCCGGCCGATGGAGGTTGCCGAAGCGCGCGGTGAGGCGCCGTTCGATGCGATCCCTGGTCCCTACGGTGCCCATAACTGGCATCCGATGTCCTACAATCCGCAGACCGGGCTCGTGTATCTGCCGGCGCAGAACGTCCCGATCAATCTGACGTCGGAGAAGGAGTTCAAGTTCAACGAGGTCGCACCTGGCAAGCCACAGAGCGGAACGGGATGGAATCTTGGCTACTCAGTCAACGCTGTGCCGCCAAAGAGCAAGCCCTTCGGGCGACTGATCGCTTGGGATCCCGTGATGCAGCGGCAGGTCTGGAAGCAGGATTACGACTCACCATGGAACGGCGGTACGACTACGACGGCCGGCAATCTCGTGTTTCAAGGCACCGCTGACGGTCGTTTCGTGGCCTATGACGCCAAGACGGGCGAGAAGCTCTGGGAGACGCCGACTGGAACAGGCGTTGTGGCGGGGGCTGCGACGTACATGGTCGACGGCACGCAATACGTGTCGGTTGCGGCTGGGTGGGGCGGCATATATGGTGAGGCTGCACGCGCGACCGATGTCGAGATGCCCGGCACAGTGTATACTTTTGCACTAGGCGGTGACGCCAAGCCGCCCGTGTTCGCGAAGATGAAGCCGCTGAAGCTGATAGAGGGCATAGAGTACAAGCCGGAGGACGTTGGTCCCGGTACGCTGCTCTATGTCGCCAACTGCGCCTTCTGCCATGCTGTTCCCGGCGTGGACAAAGGCGGAAACATCCGAAACCTAGGCTACTCCTCTCCCGAGGTCATTGGCAACCTCAAGGATGCTTTGTTCAAGGGGCCGTACATGGATCGCGGCATGCCGGACTTCACCGGCAAGCTGTCGGAGGATGACGTGACGAAGATCGCTGCCTTCATCCAGGGCACCGCCGACGCCATCAGGCCGAAGAAGTAGGTAGGAACGGCTCGCCCGCGTGAACAGGCCTAGCGGGCAAAATGCGCATGATACTGCCGAAGTATCGGACCGCGCCGAAAAGTTGCAGAACCGTAGACTGTAACCTAAAGGAGGTATCGCTTCATGTCTATCTCTCGCGAATATAGCAGGTCGACAGCAGAGCCGATCAGGGGGTCTGTCGATGCAAACACCAAGGTGTATAACCTTATCCCGGTCGTGCTTGCTTGGGGCTTTCTGCTGGCGGTTTATGTGGGCCTGCGCCTCTACCAGCAGGCTTTCGCGTTCAAATACGGCCTCGACTCGACGGCCCCTGTTTTCGAGACCTACTGGATGTCTCTCTTCAAAACAGAGATACCGCTGATCTTCGGGGCCGGCTTCGTCATTTGGGCGTATTTGTGGGTGACGCGCGATCGTAATATGGATGCCCTGACGCCGGAAGTAGAGCTAAAGCGCTACTTCTACCTCGTCGGCTGGTTTCTGATCTATATTTTCGCCTTCGTGTGGATCGCCGTCTTTTTCGGCGAGGGCGATGCGACTTGGCACCAGACCGTCGTCCGCGACACGGCTTTGACGCCGAGTCATATCGTCACCTTCTACGCATGCGTGCCGCTCTATATGGTCTGTGGCGTCTCCAGTCTCATGTATGCAACGACGCGCCTGCCTGCTTTCGCCAAGTCCTATTCGGTGCCGCTGCTCATGGTGGTCATCGGGCCGGGCCTGATCCTGCCTAACCTCGGCTTTAACGAATGGGGCCACGCGTACTGGTTCACCGAGGAGATTTTCTCCCATCCGCTGCATTGGGGCTTCCCGGTGCTGGGTTGGACTGGCTTGGCGCTCGGCGGCCTGCTCGTTCAGGTGATGTCGCGCATGGCGCAGCTGTTCAAGCAGCTGAGCCCCGCGGATAAGGCGCGCGTCGTGCGGTCGCAGCCTGCAGAATAGCAAAAGCACATGGGCTTGTAACTCTGGGGCGGTCTCGCCCCAGAGGTGTTGGACCCTGATAATGCTAACAATAATAATGCCAACAAATAACTCGGGAGGGTGATCTGGTGACGAAGAATGACGCAGCCGTGCTGACCGCTGCAGAGCTATCGCCGCAGGCGGCAAAATGGTCGAGGACGTTCGACTATATGATTATCGTAATTGCCGCATTCCTCGTAATGTCGGTGACTTATCTTAACTTTCTGCTTTTGGCAGGCGACTGGGACTTTTTCATCGATTTCAAAGATCGCGAATATTGGGTGCTGATCTACCCCATCGTGCAAATAATGATGGCGGCCGCATTCCAAGCGATCTTCTGGAACCTGTTCCGGCTTCCGATTGGCGCCACTGCGGCGGCTTTGCTGTTCACTTTGGGTGTATGGATTGAGCGCTATCAAAGCTGGGGAGGTCTATCCTATTTCCCCATCACGCTGGTTGTGCCGGGAACCTTCTTCGCGGGCGCGCTGATCCTAGATGGGATGCTTTGCATCACGCGCAGCTTTGTCGTGACGGGGCTCTTCGGCGGTGTCTTGTTCGGCTTGACGTTCTATCCGAGCAATTGGGCCTTTCTCGCCCCGTATTTCCAGCCGGTGAAGCTCATGGACAGCGTCACGTCGCTCGCCAGCCTAATGGGCTACACCTTCGCTCGAACCGGCACTCCCGAGTATGTCCGTCTGATTGAACGCGGCACTTTGAGGACGTTCGGTAGCCCGGTCTGGGTTTCGGTCTTCTTTTCCGCTTTCGTCTGCATCTTCCAGTACTTCTTCTGGTGGCTTGTCGGCACCCTCGCCACCAAGGCGACCTTTATCCCTGTCGGGTACCGGTTCAAACAGCTTTATGGGATGAAAGACAAGGTTCAGTCAGGGGGCGCCAAGCCTGTCGGCGCGGAAATCAAGACGACGGGAGTCGTGGCATGAAGTTCGGATTCTGGCGTTACCGCTGCCTCTTGCTGCTCCTATTGGTGATTTCTGCGCTTTTGCCGAACTATGCAATGGCATTGGGCGAAAAGGCGACCGAACCATATATCCGCACGCGAACCGTCCTCTGGTACGATGTGCAGTGGAGCGCTGACAAAATCGCCGTGAACGATACGATTACGGTGACTGGGAAGTTCCACCTCTACACTGACTGGCCAGACGCGGCGGCTCGACCCGAATTGACCTTCCTGGGTGAAACCGCGCCAGGCGGGAGCTTGACCCGTGTGGAAAGCTACATCGACGGTATGCCAGCCCAACAATCTATACGCGGAATGGAACTGGGCCGCGACTATGAGTTCAAATTGGTCTTGAAGGGCCGTGTGCCGGGAACTTGGCACATTCAGCCGGAACTCAGCGTCAAGGGAGCGGGGCCAATCATCGGTCCGGGCAAGTGGGTCGAGATCACCGGCAGCCAAGCTGACTACAAAATCTCCGTAACCACGCTCACCGGGATCCATATCTCGGACCTGCAGACATACAACATCAATCGAGTCCAAGCATGGCACCTGTTCTGGTTCCTGATTGGAGCCGTTTGGCTGCTCTGGTGGCTCCGCAGGCCTCTTATCATCCCGCGTTGGCTCGCGGCGCAGAAGGGGCGCGACGAAATCCTGGTGACGGACACGGACGACGTTGTCGCCGCGAGTGTGATCGTGATTGCTCTCGTGGCAACGGTTGCCGGCTATTGGTACATAACGGAGGCATTCCCCTACACGGTTCCGCTGACTGGCGGATCGAACAAGGTCGAGGCGCTTGTCGAAGCTCCCCACCCGGTGATGATCAAAGACGCGAGGGCCGAATATGATGTGCCGGGTCGTACGTTGCGTCTTTTTGCAACGGTCACGAATTCCGGAACGCATCCCGTGCGGATCGGCGAGTTCACGACCGCGCAGCTTCGCTTTGTAAACCGCGACTTGCCTGCGGAATTAAAAAACATCGATCCTGGCTACCCGAAAGACTTGATCGCGCCGACTGGCCTGAAGATCGACCCTGATACGCCGATCCAGCCCGGTGAGACGCGAAAGGTCTATATGGAAGCAACCGATGCCGCCTGGGAGACGGAGCGTCTGATGAGCTTCCTCAACGACATCGACAGCAGAATCGGTGGCCTCGTCTTTTTCTTTGACGAGACGGGTACGCGACATATGGCCGAAATAGGCGGTCCGATTGTGCCCGTCTTCACCGAACAACAGATGACCAAACGTTAAGGTCGTGGCAGCCATGGCGGCGCCTTCGCTTGGATACAATCACGAATGAAGAACGAATGTATTCAGCCCTATCTCGGCAGGGAGCAGAAGAAATCTGCTCCCCGCTACGGGAGAAGATACAGCAAGAGCGTCCGCGCTCTTGCCACATTGGGGCTGTTATCCGCCGATCCAGCGTTAGGCCATGGCGGGGTCGCCATGGAAAAGGACGTGTGCAAACTGCGGCTCGGGCCTTATTTGATGCACTTTACGGGCTATCAAATTCGCAACTACGCAGGGAACACCGAATTCTGCGAGGATATTCCGCAGGTAGGTAAGACGGTCATCGTAATGGACGCGATCGATCCAATCTTACGTGAGATCCCGATAACCGTGCGCATCGCTCGCGATACAGGAAACACCAACGAGGCGGGAACAGAAATCGAAAAGAGCACCATCATCAATCTTCCGAAGAAGATATATCCGACTGGAAGCGTGTCCCTCGAATATGATTTCCAAGAGCCGGGTCAATTTGTTGGGATCGTAACTGCAGGCGAGCATGGGGAGTACGTGTCGAGATTTCCCTTCAGCGTCGGCATTAATCACAGTGCGCATATGTTCTACGTGCTACTCGGGGCAATTCCGATTTTTGTCTTTGGCCTTTACGCCTATGCGATTCGGAAGCGACGGGCCGCGAGGGGAGGCTGAAACAATGATTTGGACATCTCAAACAAAAACAGAGGTTTGACAATGGTTTGCCGCAGTTGGGCGATCGCGGGACCGTTCTGTTGCGCTCTGTTTTGCGCGGTCGGCTCCGGCTCTGCTCTGGCACATGCCGGCTTGGTGAAGTCGGTGCCTGGCAGCCGCGCCAAACTTGACCACCCACCGAGCCAGATCGAGTTGTGCTTCAACGAACCGATCGAACTCAAGTTCTCCACGGTTCGCCTGACGGCTCCCAACGGCGCGAAAATCCCACTCGGCGCGCTCTCAGTCGACGAGCATGATCCGAAATGCCTGCGGGCGGCTGCGCCGGAATTGAAAGACGCCGGGGCCTACACCGTGAATTATCGCGTGCTTTCTAGCGATGGGCATGTTGTCGATTACGGCTTCACGTTCAGTTACCAGCCGAGTTCGAGATGACGCCAACGATGTGGCTTGCCTTGCTGCGAGGCCTTGGCCACGTCAGCTTGGCGCTGCTTGCTGGCGGGTCATTGTTTCTTCTGATGGCGAGGCGGACGAGTGATCCCGCGGTTGTCGGATGGAGTCGCCGCTGGCAAAGCCAATTTCTCGGGATCGCCGTTGTCTATCTGGCCTGCAGCGCCGCCGCAATTCTTTTCCAGGCTTCGATTACGGTCGAAGAGCAGCTGACTCAGCTGTTCCACAACGTTGAGTTGCTTCGGGCTTACGTCCTCGATACGTGGCACGGAAGGACGGCGTTGGCTGGCCTGGTCACCGGTTCCACCATGCTGTTTCCGGCGCTACTTCTGGCGTTCAAGCTAGGCAGCAATGGAGGCGACCAATACTTTCTAGCCGCTTTGTCGGCGATAGCGACACTGACGGCCGGCATTGGCCCGCTCTCGGGTCATGCGGCGGCGGACGAAGCGACGCACTGGCTCGTTCCATTACATGTCAGCCATCTCGTTGGGATGTTGTTGTGGATCGGTGGTTTGCCCCTTTGGATCGCCTTCGCGCTATGGTCGGCGCAACATTCCGCATCAGCATCGCCAGCCGCAGCGCGCCTGCTGCACGGGTTTTCGATTCTGGCGACTGTCTTTGTGGCGGTCATTGTTGTTTCTGGCTTGCTCCTCACCAGCACGTTTGTCGAATCAATCGGTGATCTGCTCGGCACCGAGTACGGTCAGCTGATTTGCGGCAAAGTGACGTTGCTTGCGGGAGTGCTGCTGATCGCCAATCACCTCCGCCGATGCTTCCTGCCACAACTATTTGCAGTTCACGACCCCGGTTACGCGCGCGCGGCGCGATCAGTGGGCGTCGAGTTTCTGCTGGCTTTACTCATTTTGGCGCTCGCGTCCGTATTGGGTCAGACGACGCCAGCCGTCCATGATCGGCCTATCTGGCCTCTACCTTTCCGATTCTCCCTGGCCGCAACGTGGCCGGCCTGGCCGACGCCGTTAGTCACAACAATTGCCGCGGTTGTGACAGTCGCCGCCATCGGTCTTTTCCTTGCGGCACGCGGACGACGCGCGGCCTGGGTACGAGCCGCGTGTGTTTTCGCGGCGGCAATTGGACTGTCCGTTATCGGCAGGGAACTGTCAGTCCAGGCATTCCCGGACACTTATCGCCAGTCAAACGTCGCCTACCAGACCGTCTCAATCGTCGCTGGGATGCACAATTTCAGAAAGCTGTGCGCTGACTGCCACGGCGTTGGAGGACTTGGCGACGGCCCCTTGCGGAGCTCGCTGGTGCGACCACCCGCCAATTTCAGCGAGCCGCACACTGCGCTGCACACCGCGGGCGATATGTACTGGTGGATCGGCCACGGCATTCCAGCAAGCGGCATGCCTTCGTTCGGGGACGTGCTAAATGAGCAGGCACGGTGGGACACAATAAACTTCCTCCGCGCTTTCTCGGAAGGTTTCCAGGCGCGCATCCTGCAGCCGTCTGTGGTTCCGAGCCGGCCTTGGCTCGGCGCGCCTGATTTCTACTTCGAGGACAAGGACGGCGTGCAGCGCGAGCTTAAGGATTATCGCGAACACGCCAACGTGCTTTTGGTCTTCCCATCACGCAATGGCGCCGACGCAACACAGCGTGCCCGACAACTTGCGAGCGCTTCAGAGACGCTGCGTTCCGCCCGCTGCGACATACTCTTCGTCTCCGACAAGGTTCCCGATCAGATGGGCGTCGAAGTGCTTCGGGATCAGGCGGATGAGATACGCACCGCCTACGATTTATTATCGCGAACCATCGTCGACCGCGGCGACGGACGCCAGCTCGGCATGGGACGCGACCGAATGGAATTTCTCATTGATCGCTTCGGCTTCATCCGCGCGCGATGGATTCCAGCCGAAGACCCTGGGCGTTGGACGCTGCCTGAAACACTGTTATCCGATCTGCGCATCCTAAACGACGAACCGCAAATCTTGGCGTTTCCGGACAACCATGTCCACTGACAGAAAGACGAAGAGGAGAATTAGAATGAAACGATACAAAGCCATTGCGGTCTTGACCGTTGGTCTGCTGGCGGCAATCGCGGCGCGGGCTCAGACTCCTGAGCATCACCACCATGACGAGGTCGCGCCTTCGGCCGCTTCTTCCTCAGTTGAAACGCCGTCGTTGAAAATTCTGATGCCGCAAAATGGCGACGCAGTGGGCACGACAGTGGGCGTAATCTTCGAGACGCCCGCCGATCTAGCGGGCATGACGATGGGAGGCCCCCATACCGGCGTGCATCTCCATGCCGAACTTGCGGACAAAGTCGTGATGCCGACGCGTCAGCAGATCATTGGCCTCGGTGCAAACCGCTATCTGTTCCTGTTCGACTTGCCGGCCAAGCCGGGACCGAATGAGATCAAACTTTACTGGGCGGACGAGCAACATCGGACGATCACCTCTAGCATCCAGGCAGTGCATGTCAACGTGAAGCCGTGACGCTGCCGCGCCGAACTCGGCGCGGCAGCTGTCGAACGTCAAAACAGATCAGCCCGGCATGCGGGTTTATGTCAACGAGACTGCTCCCGAACCTGCGTGCTGGGCGCACCAGCTTTGGCCTGACGAGCGAGGAAGCCTATGATTTCAGGCGGATCGCCGGCCCAGCGCCAATGGCTGCGCTCAGGTTCGCAATAAATCGTCTCCGCTGCGCAGTCCATGAATGTGTAGCAAATCCGATTCGATTGCATTTGGGGTTTTCGACTGTCTTTGCAGCGGTTGCAGGCGGACCAATACGCAGCCGCGTCGCGACCAAAGCCTGGAAAATGCCCATCGTTTGCGCCATGCATGATGAGGACCGGCAGCGGCGAAACACAGCTGGCGGAGTCGAAATCGGCTTTCTCCCAGCCGGCGCCGCTAACGGCGATACCGCGAAGAAGTCGGTTGAATCTAGGCAATACGGATAGCGCGGTAGCAACTGTGCCGCCATCCGAGTGGCCAGAGGCATAAACTCTGGCGGGATCGATACACCAATGTTCTTCGACCTCGTGCACCACCCCCGCAAACCGGTCCATCGTCACCAAGCTCATTTGGATGCTGCCGACATAAGTCACGACGAAGCCGGCGCGGGTCGCCTCGGCGGTCAGGCCCGCGTAACGTTCGGAGAGTCCCGGGCCGAATCCGGCGGGCGCAAACACGACCAGCAGAGGATGGGTGACACCGGATCGAAAGTTGCGGGGTGTTATTACGGTAAAGGGCACGCCGTTGGCGCTCCGCAGTTCATGTCGTCCCGAAGTCCCGTCGCGCGACCCGAGCGGACAGGCGCCCATCGCCGCGCTGGTATACGAGGCATCGACCGCTTCGATCTCCTCTACCCCATGAAGCAGCGTCTTCGTGGCGAGAAAAGCCGCGACGCCCAGGACAATGACGCTGAGTGCGAAGATGCGTGCGCTTACAGGGACCGAGCGCAACCACTTCAAGAGGCCCCGTGGACGAATGTGGTCAGTCATGATTCTGCTGGGGCGGATTTCGGCTGAGCATAGTATTGATCTCCCGGAAGCGCGGCGCTCTTTCTTTCCCGTTTGCCTCAGCCATTTTGAACTTAATTCGGCAGCTCAAGTGTTGGCTTGATCCGGATGATTGCTCATCCCGGGGAAGTGGTCTAGTGAAGACGACGAGAGGCCGGCGCGGACATTACCGAATTCCTGCGATGCCCGATGTACTTACTCTATTGTCGGAAAATGCGCCCCGTGGGTCGGTCAAAATCCCCCGGGTATGGTCGCCTGAAACTCCCCCACCTGATGATCCCCGTCAACGCCGCTGAACAGCGGTAGCGGGTCAGACAGGACGTTTATGTTCGGCCCTTTAGCCAGCAAGGGGCCGGGGAGTTGAACGTCTTGAAGCCACACCTGCAAAGCACGGTATTTACGCTACTCGGTCGCAACGCCAGCCAGCGCGAGATCCACAGGCTGACGGGGGTCGATCGCAAGACGATCCGCCGCTACCGGGCGCTGCTGCTCGCGGGGGGCGGGGGCAAATTCCCCCGGGGAGGTGACCACCGGCTCGGCGAGCGTGGACAGCCAAATTCCCCCACCCCGACCACCGGCTGCTGAGGCGTCGGAGACGCCGGCCATCGGCAATTTTGTCCGCTCGTCCTGCGAACCGCATCGGGCGTGGATTGAAGAACAGGTTCGGCTGAAGCGGAACGCGCAGGCGATTTACCAGGACCTGGTTGATCAATTTGGCTTTCTGTCCAGCTACCAGAGCGTCAAGCGGTTTGTGCGCCGGTTACGGCACGTTGATCCTGAGCAGTTTGATCGTCTTGAGTTCCTGCCTGGCGAGGAAGCTCAGGTCGACTATGGCGAGGGCGCGCCGACGGTTGATCCGAAGAGCGGCCGGTACCGCCGTCCCCGCCTGTTCGTCATGACGCTGCGCTACTCGCGGCGCAGCTTTCGCCGGGTGGTCTGGAAGTCCAGTCAGCAAATCTGGGCGCAACTCCACGAGGAGGCGTTCCGGTATTTTGGCGGGGTACCCAACTATGTCGTGCTCGACAACCTGAAGGAAGGCGCCCTCAAGCCCGACCTGCACGAGCCCGAGCTCAATCCGATTTACAGCGCGATGCTGGCTCATTACGCCGTGGTCGCCGATCCCGCGCGCGTGGCCGATCCCAATCGGAAAGGATGCGTCGAGAATGCGATTCAACATACCCAGAGCACTGCGCTGGCCGGCCGGCGCTTCGAGACGTTGGAGGCCCAGAACGAGTTCCTGAGGCACTGGGAGGAGACCTGGGCTTCCAAGCGCATCCACGGCAGCACGCGCCGTCAGGTCGAGGCCATGTTCCAGGAGGAGAAACCGCACCTGCGGCCTCTGCCTGTCGCGGCCTTCCGTATCTTCACCGAGGTCATTCGGACCGTCTGCGACGATACCACCGTTCGCGTCGACAGCAGCTATTACGCGCCGCGGCCTGCGCCCATCGGCAGCCAGGTCGTGGTGCGGATCTACGTCTCCACGATCGAGATCCGCGACCGCCACACCCAGGCGCTGCTGCGCATACACCCCCGGATGGCGCATGCCGGCTCTGTCGTCCTGCCGACCAACGAGCGGCCGTTCAATCCGTCGCGGCAAACAGCCTTGCTGCTGTCGAGCGCCGATCGCGTCGGGCCGCAGACCAGGGCGCTGTGCCAGCAGATGTTCGACACCGAAGGACGGGTTGGACAACGCGCGATGTGGGGCATTGTCGGACTGAGCCGGAAGTATCCGGCACGGCTGGTCGAACAGGCCTGTGCGCACGCCGTCGAGAACCGCATCTACCGTTACAGGCACGTGCGTGCGACCGTCGAGCGGTTGTTTGAACAGGCGCTCGAGCAGGTTAACGCGGCACCGCAGCTGACGTTGCCGCTCACGCAGGATCATCCGCTGATCCGTCCCCCCGCGGAATACGGCGATCTCTTCAGCCGTGCTGTGCGGCACGACGCCGGCAACAATGCTCAGCGGACCGTGATCCACGACGACCGCGCCCCTGCAATCCGCGCTCGTGGCGCCTGCGCAACCCCGACCAGCTCCGGCGCCACGAGCGCTCCCGCTGTGCCTTCTCATCTCAAACTGGAGACCCAACCACATGATGACCATGCCGGAAATTGAGCGTTGTCTGCGACAGCTGCGCCTGTCGGGCGTCCGCGACACGCTGCAGACGCGCGTGCTGCAGGCGCAGGGCGCAAACCAATCCTTCCTCGAGACCTTCTCCTTGATCTTGCAGGACGAATTGGATCGCCGCCAATCCCGTCTTATCGAGCGGCGATACCAGCAATCCGGGCTCGATGAAAAACTGACGCTCACCGAGTTCGACTGGTCCTTCAATCCCAAATTGCCGCGCCAAACCTGCTTCCAGCTCCACACCCTGGCGTTCATTGCCGCCGGCGAGAACGCGCTGCTCGTCGGCAAACCCGGCACCGGGAAATCCCACATCGCCAAGGCGATTGCCAATCAGGCGATCCTGCAAAACCACAAGGTCCGGTATCTTGAGACCGACGACTTCTTCCACCGCTACGCCCTGAACTCCCCGGCGCAACGTGAGGTCCGGCTGCGAACCATCATCGACTGCGATCTCCTCGTGCTGGACGATCTGTTCCTCGCTCGCGCCATCACCGACGACGCCGGCGCCTTGCTGCAGACCTTGATCCATCAGCGCTACAAACTGCGCCGCAGCGTCATCGTCACCTCTAATCGTGTCGTGCAGGACTGGGGGGCGTATCTGGGGGACAACACCATGAGCACCACCATCCTCGATCGCCTGATGCACCACTGCCATCTGCTTGAGTTCGACGGGCGCAGCTATCGGCTCAAAGAAGCCGCTGAAACTCTTGCCCGTGAAGCAAAGTCAAACTAACAATCATCGTGTCCTGCTTCACCGGTGGGGGAGTTTGACTGACCGCACCTGGAGGAATTTGAAGTGACCCGCGGGGTGCGTAATGTTATAAATTGAAAAAAAGGCACCGAGTGCTGGCTTGGATTTGCTCGGAGAAGACCTGTTAAGGGTCGCGCGCCGATTGAGGGAGGAAGGGATGACAGCACTTGTGCCGCCGGATCTCATCCTAATTGAATTGATGCCGGCGTGGAGTTTCGGCTGCCCAACCTGGGCTCGCTCAGTCCTCGCTTGCGGCGAATGATGACCGATTTCATCGACCGTAATCTAACGGAAAAAATTACGCTCGATGATCTGGCAGGTCTTGCCGAGCTGAGCTACCACTTCTCGCGTAAGTTCAAGGCTGGTCTCGAAGAGCTATGCGGGATTTTGGGTGACGAGGCGATCAGGCGGCGTGGTTTGCCGGCACTTGGATGATCTCGATGCCGTCTCGGAAACTGACACCTGCGATGATCTTCGGCAACTGATTTGTGCCCTTGAGCCGCCGCCAGGTCTTGGATGCGGCGATCACCAGCTTGAACACCATCAGCCTTGGCGGTGGTCGGCGACAACGCGCCCTTGGTGCGCACCGTCCTGTGTCGCACGGTGGCGAATACGCTTTCGATGGGATCCGTCGTGCGCAAGTGATCCCAATGTTCGGCAGGGAAGTCGTAGAAGGCCAGCAGTGCGTCGCGGTCCTTGGCGAGGCATTCGACCGCCCGGCCGTACTTGGCGCGGTATTTCTCGGCGAAGACGTCGATCGCCGCTTCGGCGGCCGCCCGGCTCGGCGCCCAATAGACCTCGCGCAGGTCCTTCTTCATGTTGGCCTGCACCGAGAGCAGGACCTTGTCCAGGACGTTGACGGTCTTGTGCACCCAGCAGCGCTGGTGTCGCGTGCCGGGAAAGACCTCGTCTACCGCCTTCCAGAAGCCGAGCGCGCCGTCACCAACGGCAATTTCCGGGGCGATTTGCAACCCGCGCTGCTTCACGTCGATCAGGAACTCACGCCAGCTCTGCGCGCTCTCCCGGACGCCGACCTGAAAGCCAATCAGTTCCTTCTTGCCTTCCGGCGTCGCGCCGATCAGCACCAGCATGCATTCGCCGTGGTGTTCCATGCGCGCCTGTAGGAAGACGCCATCGGCCCACACATACACGTAGCGTCGCGCCGACAGATCGCGCTTCTGCCAACGCTCGTACTCGCCCTGCCACTCGGCCGTCAGCCGGGAGATGACCGCCGGCGACAGGTTCGGCGCGTCCTTGCCCAGCAGGGCCGTCAGCGCCTCCTGGAAATCGCCGGTCGAGATGCCGCGCAGATACAGCACCGGCAACAGCGCATCCAGGCTTCGGGTGCGCCGCGCCCACAGCGGCAGGATCGCCGAGCTGAACCGGATCCGCTCGCCATCGCCGGCCGCCCCGCGGTCGCGAATCTTCGCTCGTGCGACCTCGACCGGCCGACCCCGGTCGCAATCGTTCGCGCCGGGCCGTAACCATGCCGCACGACACGGGCGCGCCCGTCGGCCAGCTTCAAATCCTTCACCATGGCAAGAAACGTCTCGACTTCGATCTCCACGGCTTGCGCCAGAAGCTGCCGCAGAATATTGGTCAGTGGATCATCCACATAGTCGGGCTGACGAAGGGCAACAATATTGCTAGTCTCATTCATGGCGTATCGCTCTCCTTGAGAGGTTCTGGCAGGCTCGACACCCGCCTCGATACGCCGCCTATCTCATTCCGTCATCACCCACTTTCCCGCATAGCTCTCGAGCGTTCCTCAGCTTGGTGGCTTCACGCTCCAGCAGCGCGATACGGCCAATTTGCTCTTCACTCATCGTGGGGCCCTCGTTCCGATAGCGACGCCGGTAAGGGTCTGGTTGATGTGCACAGAGCGGTACTGCTCTCCATAGGTATGGAAGCCGATAACGTTGTTGAGGCGGTACAGATCGGACATCCCGCGAGATAACTGACGCCGTTCGACGTCGAGCCGGCGAAACAGGCATTCGAAGCCGAGAAAGATCGACACTTTGCCCATCTCGTCCTTCATCTTGTTTAGGAATTCCCGTGTCGACTCGACCGGGTCGCGGGCACGGGCAACTGTCAGCACCATGCCTTCGTCGACCGCGCAGAAGAAACGGAGCGACGCGTCCGAGTCCATGCGCTGGATCGAGCGGGCGTAGAAGGAGCCTCCGACACGAACCAAAACCGGGTGGGCCGCAAATGCGAACGCATCGAGTTGAGTGACATCGACGCCGACCGCTTTGGAGTATTCCAGGGCTGCGGGCTCCGCATTGATTTCCTTGACGACTCGGCACTCTATGTCGGCCTCGGTCACGACCATTTTGTTGGACGTTGGTTCGAAATTGTCGCATTTAAACAGCCGGAACGGCAGACTAGTCCGGATGAGAATCAGAACCGCGGCATTGGTGTAGGCGTTGCCATCGTAGAAGACCCACGACCTTTCGAACTGCAGGCGGTCGCCGGCAGAGCCGCCAACGACGGGAACATCCTCCAGTGAAGCGTAGATCGCGGACATCACGGCTTCCTCGCGTTGGCACATGCCATCGATGAAGATCAAGCCAAAGGAACCATGTGCGGCATCGCAATGTTCGGTCCGGCGGGCGAATTCCCGGTATAACTCCCGGCAAAGCGATATTCCGCCATCGATCCTGAACGAAGAAAGATCGGGCAAGACGCAGGCTGAAACGATGAAATCCTCCGCGGCGAACCCCAGCGCGACCACACTGTCCTCTTCCCAGCCATGCGGGGCGATTTCACCGGCGGTTGTGCACCCAAACACCGGCGTATCGGGCATTTGCTGAGAGATTTCCTTAATGAACGAAGAGGGGTCGTAAAACGGTGACACGAACACCAAGACCATGGCAAGTTCGGCCGACGCCAGCTGGCGTACGATGTCCTCTGCCGCCTCAAGTGAGCCGGCAGCTTTGGCCCCGGTCACAACAATACTGTGGGGCACCGTACCGTGCACACCCGCCAATGGCGTTCTCCCGAAATTCAGACCTCATTGTGAGGCCGTGCTTTTGAGTAATGTTACTCCTTCGTGCATGCTTGATGCAACGGTTGAGCAGGGGCTACGAAGGGGGTGTCGGAATGGTATGTTCTTTTGCGGCACATCGAAAAGGCGAAGCGCCTGCTGGAAGGCAGGCGTCTTCCCTTGAAGTGGGTCGCGGCGGAATGTGGGTTCACCGATCAGAGCCACCTTAGCCGCGCATTCCGTCACTCCAAACGATTTCCGCAATAGCTGACCTGCTCCCCTGAAAGACCTCGGCTTTAGGTTAGGGGTCTGCTCTCGATCGATGCGAGTGGCGGACCAGAGGTTGACGAGCTTCGTTAGCACGTCGGTGAAATAAGCCAGCCGTCGGTATGCGCGTCGGTATAGATGCCCGGGAATGTCCCGATCGATGTTGAAATAGACAGAGCGGCGTTGCTCGCCTTGAGCCCGTAGGCTCCGGGTGTCGATTCCCTTGAAGGAAGGCAACGCCATGAACAAAACTGCCCTATCTCGCGCACATCGCGTCACGCCGCGCATGGAAGAAGCGTGGCAAGCTGTGGATGCCTGCTTCGGACGCTTCTGTCTGACCGCCGGCATCGAAGCGCTGCACGCGATGATGGCCGCCGATGTCGAGGATCTGTGCGGTCGCCGGCAAGCCCGGAGCCCATAGCGACGTGGTCACCGCTGGGGCAGCACGCGCGGCAAGATTGGCTATCAGGGCGGCAAGGTCGATATCATCGGCCCCCGGGTGCGCGGACCCGACGGCGAGGGGATGCCATTGCCGAGCTGGACAACAGCGGCAGCCGAGGACTGGCTCGGCAAGACGGCCATGAACCTGATGCTGATCGGGGTCGCCACCCGCAAGATCGGGCGCGCCGTCCGGCTGCCGGAAGGGCCACTTCCGCGCGTCGACGGTGAGGGGACGTCGAAGTCGGCCGTCTCGCGCCGGTTCGTGCCGCTGTCGCAGCAGCGATTGGAGGAAGGGCGCGCCAGCGACATCTCCAAGCTCGATCTGCTCGTCATTCAGATCGACGGCCTGCACGTGGCCGAGGACATCGTGCTCATCGCCGCCATCGGCATCGACGGTAACGGCGACAAGCACATTCTCGGGCTGGTCGAGGGCGCCAGGGAGCTATGCCTGAATCTAGGTGATGGGGCCGATCAGGCGGCGTGGCTTTTCTGGGTCGGAATGACCTCGATGCCGTCGGCAAATCTGACACCGGCGATGATCTTCGGCAACTGATTTGTGCCTTTCAATCGACGCCAGGTTTTCGAGGCTGCTTCGATCAGCTTGAACACCATGAGCTTGGCAGTCTGTGGCGACAACGCTCCCTTGGTCCGAACTGTTCTGTGTCGCACCGTGGCGAATACGCTTTCGATCGGATTGGTGGTTCGCAAGTGGACCCAGTGCTCGGCAGGAAAGTCGTAGAATGCCAGCAGATCGTCGCGATCCTTGATCAGGCAATCAACAGCATGTGCATATTTGGCGCCGTATTTTTCGGCGAAGGTTTCGAGTGCAAGCTCCGCGACGGCCCGGCTCGGCGCCATCGAGATGCCCTGCAGGGCTTTCTTCATGCCGCCCTGCACGGAGCTCGGAACCTTGTTGAGCACGTTGACGGTCTTGTGCTGCCAGCAGCGCTGTCGTCGCGTGCCAGGGAAGAGCTCGTCGAGCGCCTTCCAGAAGCCGAGCGCGCCGTCGCCGACCGCCAGTTCAGGCGCGATCTGCAGTCCGCGCCGCCGGATATCGATCAGAAGTTCGCGCCAGCTCTGGGTACTCTCGCGCACGCCGACCTGGAAGCCGATAAGTTCCTTCTTGCCTTCGGGTGTCGCACCGATCAGCACCAGCATGCACTCGCTGTGATCCTCCATCCGGGCCTGCAGGAAGACGCCGTCGGCCCAGACGTAGACATAGCGCCGCGTCGACAGATCGCGCGTCTGCCAGCGCTCGTACTCGCCCTGCCATTGCCCCTTCAGGCTTGAAATCACCGATGGCGACAGGTTCGGCGCATCCTTGCCGAGCAGCGCCGAGAGCGCTTCCTGGAAATCGCCGGTCGAGATGCCGCGCAGATAGAGGATCGGCAGCAGGGCATCCAGGCTCTTCGTCCGCCGCGCCCACAGCGGCAGGATCGCCGAGGTGAAGCGGATCCGATCAGCTCCGGTCGCACCGCGGTCTCTGACCTTGGGTCGGGCGACCTCGATCGCGCCGATCCCCGCGGCAATCTTACGCGCAGGGCCAAAGCCGTGCCGAACCACCCTGGCGCGGCCATCCGGCAGCTTCAGCTCCGCCGTCGTCTCCAGAAAGGCCTGCAGCTCGATCTCGACGGCCCGCGCCAGCAACTCACGGGCTCCATTTCGCAGAATTTCTGTCAGTGGATCGTCAACCGCAGACGGCTGACGGAAAGCTAGAATGTTGGTAGTCTCGTTCATGGCGTATCGCTCTCCTTGAGAGGTTCTGGCAGGCTCGACACCCGCCTCGATACGCCGCCTCTCTCAATCCGTCATGACCCACTTTCCCGCATAGCTCAGGGCGCCACCGAGAATGCCGCAGCGGTGCAGGCCCTACTCGACAACCTCGTGGCGTGCGGGCTCGATCCCAAGCAGCCGCGCCTGTTCGTTCTCGATGGCGCCAAGGCGCTGTCCAAGGCCGTCAAGGCGACGTTCGGTCGGACGACGCCGATCCACGCTGTCAGGTGCACAAGGCGCGCAATATCGCCGAGCGCTCCCCGAAGAAGCATGTTGCCAGCGTCCGCCGAACACCGCGCAAGGCGTGGGAGCTGGATGATGCCAATGAAGCGGAGCGCTGCGTCGCTTTCTGCTGCACACCCAGCCGGACGGCTGCGCCAAATCCTCTCCGCTCTCACCGCCGCGCTTCAGGCCGCTCCAGCCTGAAGCCAGAGTTCTACAGAGTTCTTCACGGACGACTCGTTACATGTACGATCACTCGATAATCGTGCCCAAGCGCCGACCACGTTTCGGGCGGGTCGACGAAATCGATCTCGATGTGAACACGCTGCTCCTCGATCCCGAGCGTCGAGACCTTGAGGAAGCCGGCTGGGTCGAC
This sequence comes from uncultured Bradyrhizobium sp., assembly GCF_947648125.1. Lineage (GTDB taxonomy): Bacteria > Pseudomonadota > Alphaproteobacteria > Rhizobiales > Xanthobacteraceae > Bradyrhizobium. Next base: position 286,335 of record NZ_CANSMR010000001.1, read on the forward strand.
ACGTGTCACTGTTCCACGAAGCGCCGGACATCCTTCGGCCCTGGGGTCACAGCAGCCGATATGATCGGCTCCCGACAGCAGTGCCCAAGTACTGCTTGACGGGGCGAGAACGGGATCATACAGCTTTCTGGTAATCGGTCGGCGAGATGCCGACGATCTTCCGGAAAGTGTTGCAGAAGTGGCTTTGATCCGCAAACCCGCATTCGAGCGCGATGACCTTTTGGGCGACCTTGCGACGGCGCAACATTTCCTGTGCCTTGGTCACCCGCGCGTGGATGACATAGGAATAGGGGGGTATCCCGAAAGCGATCTTGAACCTGCGAGAAAAATGGAAGGGGCTCATGCCGACGGCGTTTGCGAGCTCGTCCAAGCTAATATTCTCGGCCAGGCGGGCCTCTATCAATTCGATAATCCGTTTCCTCTGTGCCGCCGTAAGGGCCGCGCCGGAGTCGTCGGTCAAACGGACCATGGCGTAGTGGCGCAGAAGATGCACGGAAAGTTGGCTACGCACGGCGTCAACCATCAGGCGCTGCCCTAACCTGCCGCATTTCAGCTCGGCCTCGAGCATGTTGAAACAGTTCAAGATAAAGGGGTCTTCCCCCGAAACTCGATCTGCGATCTCGATAGATTGCGGGTCGCGGTCGAATACACCTTCGGCGGCGGATACGATCCCTTCGTGGCCGAGATAAATGTGACGGACCTCGATCGGATCACGCCAAGTCCAGGTGGATCGTTCTGCACGGGTGAGCAGGGAAATCCGTCCCCGGCCCACGATCGCTTCCTCCCATAATCTGCCGGTGGATCGTCGCATTGATGTCGACGAGCCACCATAAGCGACGATCATGTAATCACGCATCGGCGGGATCGCTGCCGCCTGACTTTCGTAGTGATAACCCTTCAGGGTAACGCCCTTCCAGTTCTGGTGCGAAGAATCCAGTGTCTCTACCCCCGGAATCCATTGAGGTATTCTATCAGGTGGCACAAGAAACTTACTCATCGCTTCTCCCTGTCCTGCATCTTCCGGGCTCAGGAAGCAGTTCTGCGGCAAATCATCGCGTCTTGGACCGCCGTTCCGTTCTTAAAGATGTCAGTGCATTCGGGCATTTTTTTCCGATCCCTTAGATGCCGGCCTTGCTGCGCTACGCGGCAGACACCGGTGAAGACAGCAGCCCGCTCTGACTTGCGCGCCAAGCTCCTTGCCGAACTCCGCTCTCGTGGCCGCGAGGACCATGCTGCGATTCCCGCTCCGCTAAGAGGATAACGCGATGGTCGCGGCGTCGACGATCACTGCGATAACGCCTTCCCGCATCGGGCAGGTCGTGCGATCCTGCGACCCGAGGCCTAGCGGTCCGCCAGACCGGTTCGAACAAGAACATGCCAAGTGGAGCGGTCGCACGGTGTCACATAAGGTTGCGCGGCATGGTGTCACAGGGCAATCTCCGAAACAGACGTCGCTCTCGATCCATTCGCGCGTCAAAGAATGTGATGGGCCGCCGCAGTTAAAGACTAGGATGGGCGAGCCGTCGCGGGGAACAAGGGGCGCGGCGACTGCATTCACGTCGTTTCGCCATTCGCCAAAGGAACTGCAATAGCCACGCGTGACGTAGCTTTCGATGGCGGCTTCGATGCCCGGCTGGACCAAGCTCCAATTTTCACCCTCGTGATCTCGGAGTTCATCGATGATCTCAGGGTGGCCATTCGATAGCGTGCCGCATCGGGGGCGTGGCTGAGGTATCCCAGCTTGTGTAACCTATAGGTTAGGCGCGATATGCTGGACTTGGAAATTCCCGTCCGAGCGGCGAAATCCCTGTTGCCGAGCGCCTCGCCCTCGCGGCCACGGCCCGCAGGATTTCCAGACCGCGCCAAAGGTGACCACGGAATTTCCGGTCTGCCCCGCATCGGGGTTGCGTTCCTTCCTTGGCCTCATCCGGCTCTTCACCTGAAGCGTAGCCGGCCAAGAATTAGGCTGAAACAGCTCCCTCGGTCAAGTTGCAAAATAATATTCCGCCTGTCGGAATAAATACCTCTCCGCTCGCGCGGCACAGGCGCGGCACAGGTCGGGACTTCGTAACGACTGAAGAAATGAGTTCTCCTGCAGCTCGACGCATTAAAGGCCAAGGCGGTGAAGCAGCCGTGACGAGGACAAATGGCACCGGGTGCGCGGCCGCACCAGCTCGGAAGGAAGAGACCGCTTGATTAAGGTCACAGTATCTCGCGCGTCTCTTCCGCACTTACGAGCACGTTCGGCACGCTTCGCGTGCCGAACGGATTGCATCCTGCTGCAAGGCCCGGCTTGGCGGCGTTCCAGCCCATGCTACGCGGGATGCGCGCGCCTCGCCCGGGCAGCAAGAAAATACAGTGTATCGAGCAAGAGCATCCAATACAGGCCACTTCAACGCTTTCTAGAATCGAAAACTGGTAGGAGGACGCACGACCCGCGTGTGCCGAGTTGGATACCGACTGGGCAGACGAGGCATCTGCAAGACAAACCGATCTCTGGGAGGAGAAATATGGCAATCAACAAGGAAGCCGGCGCGCTGCGCGCGCTTTATCAGAGTTGGACCGACCAGATGGTCGCAAATCCGAATCTCACCATCCTGAATCTGCGCAGCATGTTCGACGAATGGGGCCAGCCCGCGCTGGAGCCCGAAAACGTCAGCTACAAGAGCGATCACGCTGGCGGGGTCGAGGCGATCTGGGCGCTGCCCGCGGGCGCTGACACGTCACGCGTCATCGTCTACACCCATGGCGGCGGATTTGCCGTGGGCTCCGCCGACAGCCACCGCAAGATGGCCGGGCATCTGGCCAAGGCGCTGGGTGTGACTTCGGTCGTGCTGCACTATCGCCGCGCGCCAGAACACCCATTCCCCGCGCAGATCGAGGACGCGATCACGGCCTACAAGGCGTTGCTGGCCCAAGGGTTTGAGCCCAAGAACATCCTTACTGCTGGTGACAGTGCGGGTGGCAACCTGGCCATCGCCAGCGTCCTGAAGTGCCGTGACCTTGGACTGCCGCTGCCGGGCGCGGTGATCGTCTATTCGCCTTGGCTAGACATGGCGCTACGCGGCGCCACGCTGCAAACGAACGCCGCCACCGATGCGCTGGTCAGCCGCAGCATTCTTGAGGCGATGCGGGGCATGTTCCTTGGCAGTCAGACCGACCCACTGGACAAGCTGGCGAACCCGCTGGAGAACGATTTCACGGGCTTCCCGCCGCTCTATATCACCTGCGGTGGAGCAGAGACGCTTCAGAGCGATTCCAAGACGCTTTTTGACAAGGCCAAGGCGCAAGGTGTGAAGGCGACGCTTTCGGTCGTGCCGGGCATGCAGCACGTCTTCCCGGCCCTGTCGGGCCGCGCCCCCGAGGCGGATCAGGAACTGGCGCGCATCGCCGCTTGGTATCGCTCGCTCTAATCGAGTGGCCCTGCGTCCCGGGCGGGCGTAGTGCCATCCTTCATCCATCACAATCGAATGGTCCGTTAACCGCGTCTTCGGCGCGACGGCGGAGCCATATCCAAGGAGGAAGACCATGCACAAGACACTTGAAAAGACCCGGACCAAAGGCGCGGATTATGACGCCGTCGTCGTCGGCGCCGGGTTCGGTGGCTTATATTCCGTCCACAAGCTGCGCAACGAACAGGGCATGAACGTCAAGGCCTATGACAGTGCGGGCGATGTCGGCGGGACGTGGTACTGGAACCGCTATCCCGGCGCGCTGTCGGATACCGAAAGCTTCGTCTACCGCTTTTCCTTTGACAAGAAGTTGCTGCAGCGGGGCCGCTGGAAGACTCGCTATCTGACCCAGCCCGAGATCCTCGAATACATGAACGAGGTCGCCGACCATCTCGATCTGCGCCGCAGTTACGAATTTAACACCAAGGTCACGGCCGCCCACTTCGATGAAGCAACCGGGTTGTGGAAGGTGACGACCGACAAGGGCCAGAGCGTCACGGCAAAGTATCTGATCACTGGTCTCGGGCTCTTGTCGGCCACGAACCTTCCGAAGTTCAAGGGAATCGAAACCTTCAGGGGCAAGATCCTGCATACCGGCGCTTGGCCCGAAGGCGTGGATCTGACCGGCAAGCGTGTTGGTGTCATTGGCACCGGTTCGACCGGCGTTCAGGTGATTACTGCCACCGCACCGATCGCCAAGCACCTGACTGTGTTCCAGCGTTCGGCGCAATATGTCGTTCCGATCGGCAATACGCCGCAGGATGCCGAGACGATCGCAAGCCAGAAGGCCAGCTACGACGAGATCTGGAAGCAGGTGAAATCGTCGGTCGTGGCCTTCGGCTTCGAGGAAAGCACCGTTCCGGCCGAGACCGCCACGCCCGAGGAACTTGAGCGCGTGTTCGAGGCGGCGTGGCGACGCGGCGGCGGCTTCTATTTCATGTTTGGCACCTTCTGCGACATCGCGACCAGCCAGGTCGCCAATGACGCGGCGGCGAATTTCATCAAGAAGAAGATCACCCAGATCGTCAAAGACCCCGAAATAGCTAAGAAGCTGACGCCCAAGGACATCTATGCCAAGCGTCCGCTCTGCGGGAACGACTACTACGACGTCTACAATCGCGACAATGTTACACTGGCCGATGTGAAGGCCGACCCGATCGCCGAGTTCACCCCAACGGGCATTCGGCTTGCCAGCGGGGCAGAGCACGAGCTGGACGTTGTCATCTTCGCCACCGGGTTCGATGCCGTTGACGGCAACTACACCCGGATCGACATGCGCGGCAGGAACGGCGTGACCTTGCGCGATAAGTGGAAGGACGGCCCACTTGGCTATCTGGGCATGATGGAGACGGACTTCCCGAACTTCTTCATGATCCTCGGCCCCAACGGTCCCTTCACCAACCTCCCGCCCAGCATCGAGACGCAGGTGGAATGGATCTCCGATGTGATCGAGATGATGGAGGTCAAGGGCCTGAATTCCATCGAGCCGACCGCGGCGGCGCGCGACGAATGGGTGGGCCAGTGCCGCACGATCGCCGACGCGACCCTTTTCCCGAAAGCCGAATCCTGGATCTTCGGCGCAAACATCCCCGGCAAGAAGAACGCAGTGATGTTCTACATGGCGGGCCTCGGCAACTATCGTAACGCGATCAACACGGTGAAGGATGGCGGTTATCAGACTTTGATCTTCGATCAAGCGACGGAAGAAGTGGCCTGAGTTCGCCCACCTCGCCGAAAGCCAACTAATGGCTTTCGGCATGAATGACTGTGCAGATCAAGGGAGGAAAACCAATGAAACGAATTCAAGACAAGGTGGCGCTTGTCACAGGCGCCGCCATGGGCATGGGCAAGGCCCATGCCGAGGTTCTGGCTGCCGAAGGGGCCTATGTCTTCGTCTGCGACCGCGACGCGGCTGCGGGCAAGGCGGTAGCCGACGGCATCGTTGCGAAAGGTGGCAAGGCCGAGTTCCTGGCACTGGACGTCACGAAGGAAGGCGATTGGGCGGTCGCCGTCGATACCGTCAAGGCGAAAGCCGGGAAGCTGAATATCCTGGTCAACAACGCGGGCATTCTCATCCTGAAACCCGCGCATGAAACCACGAACGAGGAGTGGGACAGCGTCTTCAACGTGAACGTGCGCGGTGTATGGCTTGGCATTCGGGCCTTCGTCCCGCTGATGAAAGGTAACGGCGGGTCGGTGATCAACATTTCGTCGATATATGGCATCGTTGGCGCGCCCTCAGCAGGGGCCTACATCGCCTCAAAAGGGGCTGTCAGGCTTCTGACGAAATCCTGCGCGGTCGATCTGATCCAGTTCGGTATTCGTGTGAACTCGGTCCATCCCGGTGTCATCGACACGCCCATGACCAAGGATCTGCTCCACGGTGACCCCGAGACCCGCAAGGCGATCATGGGCGCTACGCTCTACGACCGGCCGTGCCAGCCGATTGAGGTGTCGAAGGTAGTTCTGTTCCTTGCTTCGGACGAATCCTCGTTCGTGCACGGTGCGGAACTGGTGGTCGACGGTGGCTACACCGCCAACTGACGCCATCTTTGCCGGTTGCGGATCCGCTACTGCTGGCAGTTTGCCTGTCGGCAGTCAGCAATCGGGGCGGTCGGAAAGCGCGCTAGTTGTGGTGTGATAGGTCAAGTTGCGAAATTGGACATCAAAACGGAGGGAAACCGGATCGCGAAGTTCTTCTAACGCTGCAGAAGCGAGGGTTGGAGAACCCCCTTCGGCAAGGCGGAAGCGTCGATCGTCCGAAAAAGAGCGATGGTTTCCTGCCGGATTCCAATGACCGCGCATCCACACGGCAACAATCGTGGATGCGCTCTGAGAGAGAGGAATATGATCATGCATTGTCAGTGCGTTCATGAATTTGGCCAGCCCCTGCGCGCGGATCACAGGCCGGATCTGACCCCTCAGGGAACCGAAGTCGTCCTCTCCGTGACCGCCGCCGGTGTCTGTCACACCGACCTGCATATCCGCGACGGCGGTTACGATCTTGGTCACGGCCGCCGACTGGAATTCGCGAAGCGCGGGATTGAACTGCCGCGGGTGATGGGGCACGAAACCGTAGGTGAAGTGGTCGCCAAGGGTCCGGATGCGGGCAAGTTCGACACCGGAAAGATCTATGTGGTCTATCCCTGGATCGGTTGCGGCACCTGCGCGACCTGTGTCTCGGGGGAAGAGCAACTGTGCCTGACGCCAAAGTTTCTCGGCATTCACGTTGACGGCGGCTATGCCACGCAGATCCGCGTGCCTCATCCGAAATATCTCTATGACATCGGAAGCATCCCTCCCGAAACCGCCGCACCGCTGGCCTGTTCGGGGCTTACGGCCTATGGCGCGCTCAAGAAGGTCGAGAGTACGCTGAAGGATCACGCTCTTCTGGTCATCGGCGCCGGCGGGCTGGGGCTGATGTGCGCACAGCTGCTGCAAGCGCTGGATGCCAAGGCTCCCGTGTTCGTTGACATCGATCCTGTCAAACGGGCGTCGGCCCTCGCCGCGGGGGCGTGCGCGGCAATTGACCCCAGCGCCTCGGATGCCGTGGCGCAAATTCATGCTGCGGCTGGCGAGGCGCCTGTGGCGGCGATCGATTTCGTCGGCGCCGAGGCGACTGCCGAACTCGGGTTCAACGCCCTGGGCAAGAGCGGAACATACGTCATCGTCGGGCTTTTCGGCGGTGCTGCCCCTTGGGCGCTTCCCCTCATTGCCCTGCGCTCTCTCACGATCCGCGGCAGCTATGCCGGTTCACCCGGAGAGTTCTCGGAACTGATGGAGCTTGCCCGAAATCGCGCGATCAATCCAATTCCCACGACCTGCTACAAGCTGGACGAGGCAGAAACCGTGCTGAACAGCCTCGCCGCAGGCAAGATCGTTGGTCGGGCAATTCTGGCCGATGCGTAACCGGCGCGCAGTTGGCTTCGGCGAAGACCCAACGAAAGCTGCACCTCTGGTGGTTTGATGAAGATAATTTACTCTGACACTTGACTCCTGATCGATGGAAGATGGCGCGATCGCGCCTTGGAACAGCGCACGGCCGTTTACAATCCAGCGACGGCGGCGCCGACATCGCTGTTGAATGGCTCATCGGCGCCCCCGCCGGCATGAGCATAACCCCGGAAAATTCCAGCACAGCCTGGCCTAGTTTCGGGGAGCACTTCAGGAGTGCAGAACCCTAACTTAAACCGGGGGCCTCTCAGGGGAGCAGGTCACTTCGCGATACTTTGTCTGGCTGGCCGCTATTGATCCTCGGCAAAGTGCATGCCGCATTCACACCGCAGGGCGCTAGAGCTTCCGACTGCAGGAGCCAAGCCCAAGAGTTTTGGCGCTTGCTCAGAAAAGCGCCTCTGTGCAAGACAATTGGTTCTCGGAACCGCAATAATGGGAATCGCAATGTGACAGCCTCTCTTGACGGCGAAATTCGCGACGGACGCCATCAGATGCAGGTCCGCGTCTATTTTGAAGATACTGACTCCGGTCAGATTGTTTATCACGCGAATTTTTTGCGCTTCATGGAACGCGGCAGAACGAATTACTTGCGCCTGCTCGGAACCAATCAGCACGCGCTGCTCCAAGAAGCGCGGAACGATGCGCCCGGCTTTACCTTTGTTGTCCGTTCGATGACAATCGATTTTCTAAAGCCGGCGGTCTTGGACGACGTGCTTGACGTCGTCACGCTACCGCAAGAGGTGAGAGGCGCGTCCATTACCTTGCTGCAGGAATGCAGGCGCGCAGACGATCTCTTAGTCACGGCGCGTGTACGCGTGGCCTTTATCTCAGGCGGAAAAGCACAGCGCATCCCGAAGGCGCTGCGGCTTGTTATGGAAGACCATAGGTAAACCTGCTCGCCATTCACGCCTTAGCCGTCCAGCGACCCAATGAAAGCAACCCGTTAGGTTTCTGTTGCGACATGGTCTCGGCTGACCGCGAGTTCGCCTCGCTGGGTATGAGCTCTACCGTTTCGGCGGGAACGAGTTGGTCGGCGATGGCGCCGAATCGAGGATCACCGATTTCTTCGCGAAGCTCTTCCGACTGCACCGCGCGGGGGCGCTGACGGTGCCCTCGACCGAAGGCAAGAAATACCGCTTGAATGTCGGAAAATCAGACATTATATTGGCTACGGGTCCTAGATAGACACAACGATGGTAACCGTTACACTCGCGCCTCCGCCCGTCAAGATTGCGCCGTTTCCCTTGGCCGCCGTCGAGGCAAAACTGCGCGATGAGTTGGTTGAGGCCGTCAAGATTGAGGCTTCGATTAGAGGCTTGGCCCTGCCGGCGGCACCGGCAGATATCGCCAAAGCATCCGTTCACGTGGACTCGTTGGTGGTCGTTTCAATCCTATGCGCAGTTGAACCGATTGTCGGGTTTGAGCTGCCTGAAAGCGTTGTCCGGGCAGGCGGATACACTTCAGTCGACAGCGCACTCGGCCAGCTACTACCCCGTTTGGAGAAAGAGTGGACGAAGAAGAAAGGAACGAAGTCATGACCGAGCTCGCAGTTCATCAAGACAACGATGACGAAGCGCGCCGACTCTTGGGCGATCGGTTACGTGAAGCGCGCAAGTATCTCGGTCTTAAGCAGGAAGAAGTCGCAAGCTATTTAAAAATCCCACGAACGGCGCTCACGGATATCGAAAACGGTCAGCGCCGCGTCGAGGCGATCGAACTCGCCCGGCTTGCTAAGCTGTACCGTCAGCCGGTGGGCTATTTCACCGGGGAGGACGCTGCAGCGAGCCTGCCAATCGATGTGGCCCACCTGGCGCGCAAGGCGGCCGACTTATCGGAGCAGGACCGCACCGAGCTCGGGCGTTTCGCCGAATACCTGCGCGCACGCTCGCGCGCCGCGCAAGGCTGATCGATGGTGGCCGCGGATTATCCGAGCGCGGTACGTGCCGGCACGATGGCCGCGGCCCGGCTACATCAGCAACTTGACCTGCGTAAGCAGATCGAGGCGGCCGGCGGCAACGTCGATGTCTTCGCGGCCATCCATGCCTTAAATTTGCCCCTGCTCGTGCGGCCCCTGCAAGGACTCCTTGGTGCCTATCTGAGCGAACCTGAGCCCGGCGTCCTCGTTACGACGCAGCGTCCGATGAGCATTCAACGGTTCACGGCGGCTCATGAGCTCGGTCACTTCCGGCTACAGCATCAGCCCAGTCTCGATGACGAAAGCATTCTGCGACGGATGCTGCTGCAGGCGCAGCCGACGGGCGACTTTCAGGAGGTTGAGGCCGACGCATTCGCGGTCGAGTTCATGATGCCGCGCTGGCTCGTCGCTTGGCATGCGGCCCGTCAGGGCTGGACCGCTCCCAACTTTCGGCGACCGAGTGCAGTCTATCAGCTCTCGTTGCGGATCGGCGCGAGTTATGAGGCGACTTGCTGGACGCTCGCCCGCCACAGATTCATCCAAGCGGCGCAGGCCCGGGAGCTTCTTCAGACTCAACCGCGTGAGATGAAAGTCGCCCTGCTTGAGGCGTATCAGCCGCAAGACTACCGCGGCGACGTCTGGCTGCTCACCGAGCGCGACGCAGGAGCGCGCATCGATGGGAGCCGCAACGATCTGTTTGTTCTCAGGCTCGAAGAACACAGCGGCGGAGGCTATCTCTGGGACATCGATCAGCTCAAGGAGAGCGGTTTCGCCATTGTTCGCGATGACCTGCAGGCGATTGACGCCGACGGCGTCGGCGGGCCTGTCATCAGGCGCGTGACGGCGGCGCCACCGGACACCTATCGCGGACGGCTCGCGATCGACGAACGTCGACCATGGGATCCTGATCCGCCGCTTGCCACCCTTGCCATGGACATCGATCTCACCGGTCCTGAGCAAGAGGGGCTTTCGCGCGCCGAACGGCGGAGGCTGCTTGAGGCGGCATGAGCGACATTACGATTTCGGTCGATCTGCGGGCTTCTTTCGGCGCTGCCCGCAATCAAGGGGCACGCCCTACCTGCCTTGCCTTCGCGGCGAGCGATGCACACGCCGCTCTACGTGAGGGCTGGGTACCGTTGTCCTGCGAATATGCCTTCTATCAGGCGCAACGGCGCGCCGGCCGAATGCCGAACACCGGCGCAGTCCTGTCCTCAATGCTGGAGGCGCTCCGCAAGGATGGGCAACCCGAAGAGAGCGGCTGGCCCTATCTATCGGCAACACCCGCAGATGCAGCGTCATGGGCGCCGCCGCGCGAGGTCGGCAAGCTGTTCGGCCGCAACGGCGCGATCGCTACACACTCGATCGATCGCGTCATCCGGGAATTAGATCAGGGGCGCCCGGTGATCGTCCTCACGATGCTGTCGCGCGCCTTCTATCAGCGCACTCCACAAGGTGTCGTCGATCCAGCGCCCGGCGAGCAACCCGAGCCGGACCGACGCCATGCCGTCATCGCCGTCGGCCACGGTAAGGTCGACGGCCAGCGCGCCGTCTTGGTGCGCAACAGTTGGGGGCCGAGTTGGGGCGATGCCGGCTACGGCTGGCTTACGGAGCGGTTCCTTGGCACACGCATCTATGCGGCCGCAACCTTGTTGGAGGAGGTCGATGTACCTGCCGATCCCATCGCAGCCTGACTGCGCGAGCGCCTGGCGCGAAGCCGTGCGCGCCGTCGATAATCGACCGGGCCACTCGGCCTATAATGTGATCATCGATATTGCAGATCCGATCGCCAATGCAACGTCGGCGGATACCCGAGTCGCGGTCGTTGACGAGTTCCTGTCTGACTGCGACAAGTCGGTGGAGACGGTGGCGAACACCATTTTTCCAGCAGGCCTTTATCGCCGCTTTGGCGCACCTGCCTTCTTCGATATTTTCCGCGACAATGTTCTGAAGAAGGTTCGGCGAAGCGAACGCTGGTCCGGTTACTATTTCGAGCGCATGATCCAATATCCGGTGGCCGAGGGTGACGCGCCCAATCAGCTCTGGGATATCGTAGAACGCCTGAAAAACGAGGATGTGCGGGCCCTCAACAAGTTCGAGCTGTCGCTGTTCGATCCGGTCAGGGATGTCGATAATTCGCCTTATGGCGGACAGTGCCTCAGTTTCATGAGCTTCAAGGTCATACCTGGCACGGAAAAGACGCTGACCCTGACGGCGATGTATCGCAATCACTTCTACATCGAAAAGCTGCTGGGCAACCTGATCGGCCTTGGTCGCCTAATGGACTTTGTCGCTCACGAGGCGGGCCTCAAGGTCGGCGCGCTCACCGTCATTTCCACCCATGCCGAAATCGACCAGCCCCGCCGCAACGGAAAGCCTGCCAGCCGGTCCGACATTACTGCGATGATCGCAAAGTTCGATCAGGCGGCAGCCCCTCTCGCGGCTTGAGTGCCGGAGAAGGGAAGCTCGAGCGTCTGTCGGTCGTCATCGTCGGCTGCGAGACCGTAGATGTGATTGACGCCCGAGATGAACCCGGCTTGGCCACCGTAACTTGGATGGCGGACGATCTCGACCGTTATATCGAGGCCGTTTAGCGCCATACCGGCATCGCGGCCGATTGCCACGATCCGGCGGGGCTTGATCATCGCAACGAGAGCCATGAGCAATGGCCACGTGGCTTCGCGCTCGACCCTTGTGTGGCAGCGATTCGAGAAGGGGTCATCCGCCTCATGCGGATGAAGAGGAAATATATTCCACAACACTGCGGGCTCGCCGATTCGAGTGAGCACGCTCCAGACGATGGCGGCGGTCCGCTCCGCGACCGCCGGACCTCTTGTCGCGCGATCCAGCGCTATGCCGCCCATCAGCGCCGCCGCCTGGCCCAAATGGACCTCGTCCGTCAGCGGCACGCCTGTTCTGCGGCCGCCGCGATAGCCCAGATCGCGGGCGATCCAGATCGTGTCGACATGCGCGGTTAGGGCTGCGTCCAGGCAGCGCACAAGATTCCGCCGCCGGACGCGCGCCGCATCTGCTCGATCATAAGTCGCACAACAATCGGCATAAGGGTTGAACACCGAAGGCAGGTGGGTTTCGGCGAGGGCTTGGGTAAAGGACTTCGGCGTTTTCAAGGTAGTGTCTCGATTGTCAAACGACGGTTATTCGTATCGATGTGGAGACGTCCGCGCCGATGCTCGCGCAGAAAGCGGAAAGCGGCATAGCCCTGCAAGATCGCCTCTTCCCAAAGCCACAACGGAATTTGCTCCGCCTCATACCCGGCGACGAACTGGCGGACATGCTTGAGCATGTCGAACGGCAACTCACCAACTCTAACGTCAGCGATGAAATTCAGGGCCACGGCTTGCCCAAATATCCATGTCGCCACGCCTTCTTCGATCAGCGTGGCGCGGGCTCCATCCTGTGCCTCGTCGATCTTGGGATCGCTCTTGCGCTTGAGTCGGAAAAGACTGCGGATGACAGGTGACCAAGTCAAGACCGCCACGTAGGCGTAGTGAAAAACGTCGTGAAAGCGGTAGTCATCGGCCGTCATGGCGTTGTCGGTCAGACGATCGCCAATGTTCAGGCCGTTGCAGCGCTGAAACACGTAGGTCTGGCCGCGAACTTTGCGTTCGAACACGTCGACGTAGAGGTCGCGGGGCAACTGCTCCTCAGCTTCCGCGGACTCGTCAAGCGGCGCCGGGTAGATACGTTCGCGAGGCCAGCGATCGAAGATCTTGCTCAGATTCTTGACCGCCGCCGCCTCAAGCGTCACGCCCGCCTCGTTCGCGGCCTGAATCACAGTTCTCATGATCGCAACCAGGCGGCCCGCCAAAGCTGCTTGGTTATTGGTCAGGCGGCCGGCCTCGTGGTCGGTCATCAGTAGGCCGACTTCGCCCGCGAGCTGGAGCAGCGTCTTCTCGAACGCCAGCGTCGGCTCCGATCGTCGAGTCATTATCGCGGGTTGGAGGGAAGCGAATGAAAGTAGGTCATCAGGCGCACGCTGCCAGTCCGCATATCCTCGATTTAGATTTCCTGCGATATCGCCGAGGGACAGCCCGCCACGCGCGGCAACCGCCGTGAGATACCAAAGTACGTCGCCCAATTCCTCGACGACGGCACCAGCGTAGCCGAGATACGAGGCTCGATCTCGCTGCTTCTTTTTGACCTCGCTGAGCAGGCTGCCGGTTTCGCCAAACAGGCCGAGCAGCGGAAACGTGAGCGAACCGCTGTCGCTTCGCTGATCGGTGGTCAACGCCTGCGAGACATAGTCCTGAATGCTGAGCGGGGTGAACTCGTCCGTCACTATGGCCGCCTCTTTCGACGATCGGAGATTGCTTCGTCGGGAACGGTCACGCCTTAGGCCTTCAGTGCACGCAGAACCACGACCCGGATCGGCTCGCGCGCTTCCGCAGCTCGAATGCCGAGGTGGTGCTTCGTGACCGACGGTACCTGAATCTGCAGGTACTCATCGACCCCATTGAGTGATTGCGAAGTAACCGTCTTCATGACGTCACAATATCATATGTTTCATGAAATCACTATATCGTGAGCTGTGGAATTTTGGCATGTTGGCGATCAACATCGCGCAGCTTCGAGGTCCTGTGTCTGGAAGGTCTGTCATGATGAGGTGGGCGGGAAGCCGTTGGGTCCTTGGCGCCTGACGCCGTGATCCGGCTCGGTCTCCCGCCCGTTCCATCTTTCAACCTGAACAGTTGCACGAGGCTGCGCCAACAGACCTCGCATCACAGGGACAGGCACCGTGATCATACCTCTCCGTTGCGTCGGAATCGACGTCTCCAAACAATATCTTGATGTGTTCGATGAAGCCGTCGGTGCGTCCGAGCGCATCGCCAACGCGCCACAGGCCATTACGCAGCTGGTGGCGCGTTGGCGATGCGCTGCGCTGGTCGTCTTTGAGGCCACGGGTGTCTATGACCTCGAGCTTCGCCAGGCTCTGCGTCAGGCCGGCATCCGCTTTGCCCGGATCAATCCGGCCCGTGCCCGCGACTTTGCCCGCGCCAGCGGCCAGCTCGCCAAGACCGATCCGATCGACGCGCGGATGCTGGCGGCCTTTGCGCGCGCTATGAAGCCCGCCACCGATCAGGCCGCCACACCCGCCCGCGACGCCTTGGCGAGGTTGGCAAAACGGCGCGATCAACTGGTCCACATGCGAGCCCAGGAGAAGAACCGCCGCAGCGAAGCCGATGACCGCGCCATGGCCGAACGCATCACTCGCCTCATCGAGGTCCTCGATCACGAGATTACCGCGATCGAGGCCGAGATCAGCGTACTCATCAAAGCCGAGCCGGCGCTTGCTGACGATGCGCAATTGATGCGCTCCCTGCCCGGCGTGGGACCCGTCGCCTGCATGCAGCTCATCACCCAAATGCCGGAGCTCGGCTATGTCGGGCCGAAGGAGGTGGCGGCTCTTGCCGGCCTGGCTCCCATCAACGTCGATAGTGGTGTTTACCGTGGCAAGCGCAAGATCAGCGGCGGCCGAAAGCGCGTCCGTGACGCCCTCTACATGGCCGCCCTCAACGCTGTTCGCCGCGCCGGCACCTTCAAAGTCTTCTACGAAAGGCTGCGAAAGGCCGGCAAACCCGCCAAACTCGCCCTCATTGCCTTCGCTAGCTAGAAAGCTGCTAGCAATCCTCAACGCAATGATGCGCGATCGCAAACCCTACCTCCCGGCACAATCAACATAACAGTTGCCGCTTCCTCTTGCCGCAGGGCTGCGGCGACTGGGTCAGGCATGCGGGCGGTCCGGCCCGGCCGTAGCGAGGTGCGACCCCGGGGACTGCACACGCGCGACTGCGGCGCGGCATTCACTGACGAAGTAAAGGCATGGGCCATTCAGCGTCGCGTAGCGTTTATCTCAGGCGGATCAAACTTGTTGTTTGGACAAAGTAGAATGGTTGCTGAATTTCATGGCGAAAGCGAAAGACCCTCTTTTTCGATATCCCGCGATTCACGCTCATAAAGTGGACGAATTCGCGGACCGATTGAAAGAGGTCTATGGTGCAATCGGTTTCGACCTGCGCGACCCGGCCAACTTAAATGCGCGCGGAAACTTCGTTCAGCTTCAAGACATCGCCTTGGGCTTCGGAGCATGTGGGACAGAGTGCGGTTGCGTTGACCCGTACGAAAACCTGCTCAAAGTCCGAGCCGTATTCCAGCTGCACTGGGCGACCCGCCGATGTGATGCAGGGACTGCTGGGGGTAACCTCGGCAGACATTTCGCCGCTCCTCGTCATCCCAATACCGCGTAAAGGCAGCTGTAGCCGGGCGTAGTCGCTTGCTCCAAAGTGAATCGAGGTGAATGCTAGGGGGCGCCGGTTCGCCAACAGCTTGAGTTTGAACCAACGGAATTTACTAGCCCCGCGATGTTGTCAGGGTTGCGGCGGATGGTTGAGCAACTAACACTGCATCTCGACGATGAGAGCTCGACGATTGCCCCGCCCGCTGTCTCGGAATTGGAGGAATGAGCTGCTGCTGGTTTGATGGACACCGGGTTAAGCTAATCCCACCTTGCGCTCGAACTCAACCGGGCTGAGGTAGCCGATGGTCGAGTGCCTGCGGGTCGTGTTGTAGAATCGTTCGATGTAGTCGAACACAGCGGCGCGTGCCTCGTCTCTGGTCCTGTAGGTTTTACCTTCCGTCCTTTCGGTCTTGAGCGAGGAGAAGAAGCTCTCCATCGCCGCGTTGTCCCAGACGTTGCCGGAACGGCTCATGCTGCAGACGATGCCGTGGTCGGCCATCAGGCGCTGGAACTGCTCGCTGGTGTACTGACTGCCCTGGCCCGAGTGGTGTAACAGCGCATCCGGCTTGCCGCGGCGCCAGACGGCCATCAGCAAGGCATCGGTCACCAACTGAGCCGTCATGGCGGCGCTCATCGACCAACCCACCACGCGGCGTGAGAACAGGTCGATCACCGCCGCCACATAGAGCCAGCCCTCGGCGGTCCAGAGATAGGTGAAGTCGGCGATCCACTTCTGGTTCGGTCGCTCGGCAGCGAACTGCCGGTCCAGCAGGTTCGCCGGCACCGTCTCGAGCTGCCGATCGCCGCTGTCCTTCGGCAGGCGCCGCCGGCGCGGCCGTGCCCGCAACCCCTGCAGGCGCATCAGCCGTTCGATCTGGTGGAGGCCACAGTCCACTCCGTCGGCGAGCAGATCACGCCACACCCGGCGCGCGCCATAGGTGCGGTCGCTGGCCATGAAGCTGGCCTTGACCTTGCCGCCGAGCTCTTCGTCGCTGCGAGATCTGGCGCTGGGCGAGCGGTTCAGCCAGGCATGGAAGCCCGACCGCGACACCCCCAGCGCATCGCATAGCCATGCCACCGGCCAGATCGCCCGGTGCTTCGCGATGAAGACGAACTTCATGTCGCTTCCTTCGCGAAGAAGGCTGCGGCCTTCCTAAGAAACAGCCGGATTGGCGTCCCCCGGAATGGCCTGCAACAGGAAGCCTAGCGATTTGGCCCTCCGCTGAAGGTTGGCGACGACGCGGCTGCGATATTGTTGCTCATATTGGTTGGCACCCGGATCCCTGTAGCTCAGGCCGTGCCGGAGCGTGTTGTAGAATAAGACCGCAATCTTGCGGGCGGTCGCCGTTACGGCCTTCGACTTACCTGCCCGTGAGGACAGCCGACGATAGAATGCTCCCAGCGCTGTATCACTTCGACCGACCGTTGTGGCCGCCAACCGCAACAGCGCGGCTGCCCGACTGGAGGATCGTCGCGTACGCGAAGACAGCACCTTGCCGCCGGAGATCTTGTTGCCCGGTGCGAGACAGAGCCAGGAGGTGAAGTGCTTGGCGGTCGGCCATGCCCTCAGATCTGTGCCGCACTCGCCGATGAGCTTCAAGGCGAGCGACGGACCCAACCCATGGATCTCGGTCAGATCGACGCCGAGCACACCATACAGCGCGGTCCTGACATCGAACGTGGGTGTGTTGACCTGCTTGGTCTTTACGCGTGGCCTGGGTAACTTTCTGCCCGGTTTTGTCCCTCTGTCGCCCAACGCAGCGATCAAGACTTCGAGCTTGCGATCGCAGTCCAGCATCTTCGCCTGGTAGACGTCGTAGAGTTCCAGCGATTGGGTCAGGGCGAAGATATGTTCATGTCGGTTGTTGCCCACCAGTGCGGCGCGGATCGTCTCTATGGAAGAATGGCAGCGTGCATCCCGGTAGGTCGCCAACACGTCGGGATTGCGTTCGCCCGCAACAATAGCTCGGATGATCCGCATGCCAGTCGCACCCGTGATATCCGAGACCACGTGATGGAGCTGCAGGTTCATCTCCATCAGGGCCTTCTGCATATGCTGGATATGCGCAGCGGCATATTCCACCAACCGCTCCCGCTGGCGCAAATAGGCGCGCAGGGTTGCAATCTCGGCATCAGGTCTGAAGCTGCCGCGTAACAGGCCATAGGAATGAAGCTGGCGCAACCATGCGGCATCGCTGACATCGCTTTTGCGCCCGGGCACGTTCTTTGCGTAGCGAGCGTTGACCAGAATGACCTCAAACCCGCGCTGCTCCAGGATCTCGTAAACCGGGATCCAATAGACCCCGGTGGATTCCATCGCGACACTCGTCACGCCGCAGGCCTTAAACCAGTCTGCCAGATGATGCAGGTCTTCTGTGAATGTGCCGAACGTGCGCACCGGCATATCAGTGCAGGCTGGGTTCACCGCAGCCATGTGCATCTTTGATCCGATGTCGATGGCGGCCGCGCCGACATTGACCGGCTTCAGCTCCGGGCGGTTACTAGTCGTCCTCTTGGGCATAAGCGGGTCCTCCATTTAATGATGGGCAGGAGGGTCTGGGTTATGCCAATCGTCATCTTCCTAATCGGGATCGCCGCCGGAGCAGCGTCACCACTCCCAAGTCCGCATGCACCCATGGACCACGTTTTTTAACGGGGATTCTGCCTCCAATAAGCTGACGGCCGCTACCCTCCCAGCCAAGAAGATAGCACAAGGCTGTTTCTACCCCGCGCAGGTGCGTCACAACGCTGGACAGTTTTTTAGGATATCCCGCTCGGCCTTTAACTTGGCGACCTCACGGCGCAACCGCTCGATCTCCTGCTGCTCCGGCTTCATCTGGCCATGACCGGGAAAGGCCTGTACCGGGTCGGAGCCGAACTCCTTGACCCACTTGCGCAGCACGTTCTCATGAACGTCCAGGTCGCGGCCGGCTTGCGCCACCGATACCCCGCGTTCCCTGACCAGCTTGACCGCCTCGACCTTGAACTCGCGACTGAACTTCCGTCTCTTCATCGCCCACCTCCGGCTTCATGAAACACCTAATCTCGGTGTCCATCAAACCGGCAGCAGTGAACCGCCCCGGGTTTGCCGGAGGCTCCAACTCCTGAGAGGATGGAGCCATGACAAGCAAGACGACGAACAAGTTTTCACCCGAGGTCCGGGCCCGTGCGGTTCGGATGGTTCTGGATCAGGCGAGCGAGCATCCGTCGCGCTGGGCGGCGGTGACCTCGATTGCGGCCAAGATTGGCTGCACGCCGCAGACGCTGCATGACTGGGTCAAGAAGGCCGAGGTCGACAGCGGGCAGCGAGCCGGTGTTCCGACCGACATGGCCGAGAAGCTGAAGGCCCTGGAACGGGAGAACCGCGAGCTTCGGCAGGCCAACGAGATCCTGCGCAAGGCAAGCGCCTATTTTGCGACGGGACCGCCGGTCCAAGCCATGATCGCCTTCATCGACGATCATCGTGGGGCGTATGGGGTCGAGCCGATCTGCAAGGTCTTGCCGATCGCCCCCTCGACCTACCACGCCCATGTGGCTAGGCGGCGCGATCCGACCAAGCTGTCGGCGCGCGCCAGGCAGGACGCTGCCCTGAAGATCGAGGTTCGGCGCGTGTTCGATCAGAACTTCTCTGTCTACGGCGTGCGCAAGATCTGGCGACAGCTCAAGCGCGAAGGCTTCGATGTTGCCCGTTGCACAGTGTCGCGACTGATGGGGGACATGGGTTTGCAAGGGGTCATCCGCGGCAAGCCCGTCAAGACCACGATCAGCGACAAGGCCGCGCCATGCCCGCTGGATCACGTCAACCGCCAGTTCAAGGTCCCCAGACCGAACGTTCTCTGGCTTTCCGACTTCACCTATGTCGCGACCTGGACCGGCTTCGTCTACGTCGCGTTTGTCATCGATGGCCTCGATGTAGGCCACCTCGTCGTCGGTCATTCCGACGAGGGCTTTTGCTTTGGAATCAAAGATGGAATCAAACGGGCGGGCCGGAATGGAAAAATCCTTGTGTGGCAACGGATTATTGCGGGGTTCGATCCCTCCCGCCCCAGCCAGCGCTTAAGCTGCTGAGTTCGTTGTCGAAACAAACTCCATTCCCACCGAATACTTCGAGCGCGTTTGGAAATAGATTTTAAGGCTCGGTTGAGTATCGAGTTAAACGAGCATTGCGTTGGCCATATTGGCTTATCTCCATCGGTCTCATCACCAACATATACCGTGGAGACCACTTGGATAGGCTGGCCATGCTCTCATCGTAGAATAGAGGGCTGCGGCGAACAAATCGGACAACCCGTCGAATAATGCACCTGGGTGCCTCTCATAAGTCTTCATTCGAACGAGAAGCAAAGGACGCGGGTCTGAACAGTGCGCGAGACTGCTGCGAAAAAATGAGCGTACGCGCGCGCGGTTTGGCTACATGAACAAACGCACCGGATATGAGTGCGGTTGAAGTCTGGGCATGCGCTTGACGATCGTGGCGAGCGTCCCAGCAAAATTAAGTGTCACGGGCAGGCGGTCGTAAGGCCCGTCATTGTTCCAGTCCATTTTGGTCAGCGCGAGGGTCTCGCGGCAGAGATCATCAATGCCACCCAGGCCAGCGTGACGAACCAGAAGCAGCGGCTCCGGCGTGCCCTTGCCCTCCTTGTAGTAGTCCTTGCCCTTGGCCACGGCCGGAAGGTTACCCTGCGTCCAAAGCAAAGCCTCGTGCGGACCAAGCTGGAACGTGCTGCCGCGCTGGCATGGATAGCCGTGCGGGCGCTGTGGTCCGGCGATGAGCACTCCGCGCCAGCCGCAGCTCTGCTGCACATGAACCAGTTCGATCGAATCCGCGTTCGGGAGGGCATCGAAAACCCCCTCGATCTCGTCGGACCGAAACTCGGTGTTCTTGTGAACAACGATGCGCCGTGGCGGATCGCCCGAGTGCTTGCGCTGATAGATGCCCAGGCTGCGGGCCATCACCTTCAGCATCTGATCGCGGCGAAGATACGGGTTCTTGCCAAACATCTGGACGCCATCGGCCTCATAGGCCACGAACTCGAGACCCGATCCCTCAGCGTCAAAGACCTGACTACAACAGATCGCAAAGCGTTGCGTGGACTCGCCGCCGGCGCGCAGCGCATAGTCGATGCCGATGAACGCCGTGCCGGGCTCGACATCGGCAAGCACCCAAGGCGTGCCGCCGGCTTTGGTATAAAGCGCGATGCCCAGGCGCCAGGCAACGCTGCAGCGGCAATAATAGTTCAGCGCGCTGTCCTCGCGCAGGAATTGCACGCAAATCCCCTCGGACGCGGCATAAGCCTTCACATAGTCGTGGAGATCGAAATCGTCGCCTGCCGGTCCCCGAAAGGCCGGCGACCAGCTCTCCTTGAGCAAAATGACAACGATATCGAAACTGTCACGCGCGTTACGCAACGCAAAAAGTGCTCGCGTCAGGGCTTCAGCCAACACCACGTGGGGTTTCGCAGCAGCTTCGATCTCTCCGTCGAGGTCTTGCGACAAAAGGATCCGGCTCGCCGCGGCCCCGCGCGCCATTCGCACTCCGAACACCTTCTCAAAGCCGGGGAAGGGCGGCAGATACTGCTTTCGCTCCCGCGGCTGATGCACCTGTTCGAGTTCGCGCATTTGGCGTACCAGCGCTTCCTCGAGCTCGGCCGGCACGATCATCCCGACCCGGATCGGGTTCGGGACCGGCGACAACTTGCCAAGGCTATAGGGCCCGAAACGGATGAGTCCTTCCATCGGATGGAGATCGGTGGCCTGCGGATCGTTGGAGCCAAAGCGAAGCTTCGGTTCTGGCAGCACGACATGGCCGGGCAGGCGGAAAGGCTGGGTGGCGGTGCTCATCTCTTTCCAATCCCGCTGAACGCAGAGATCCGCAGAATCTCGAATTCTGCGTCGATGCCGTCCGCGATGCCGAACGCCTTGAGACGCACGGTCGGCTCTCGACCCACAATCAAGCTGATCCAGCCGTCCAGCATGGCGTTGGCGAGGCGATTGTGTCGACGCGCGCGCCGCTCGCGTACAAACTCGCGTGTTAGTTCGACCGTTTCGTCAGATGCGTCTGCGGCAAGCTCAGTGACGACGATAGGCTCAACCAGAAGCCAGAGCTGTTCAAGACGGAAATCGACGCGCAGGCCACAAGCTTCGCTCCAGACGACGTCGGTGTTGGGTACAGTGCCCGATACGATATCCACGGGCTTGGCAGTCGCGGTGTTGAAAATCGACGGCTTTACCTGCTCCGGCACCGGTCGAAGGCGCACTCGATTGCCCCGACGTTCCAGGGTTAAGCCGGGCCGGCCTGCAATTGCGCGGAATAGTGCATCGCGGACAAGGGCGCGTTCACCTCCCTCCTTGACCAGCCTCTTCGAGGACAGGGGATGGTGGTCGAAGACCTTGATGCCAAAAGGCTCGAACGCTTTGCGAATATCGTTGTCCCGTCCGAAGGCCAGAACACCGTCACGGGTGCGATGCGCGATGATGTCGACACCGATCTTCGCAATGGCTTCCTCGATCTCCTTGTCGCCGCCGATCGTGCAGTCGACGATACGGCAAAGCGCTGGCCCCGAGCTGACCGCGAGCGCGTTCATGCGTATGGCCGGCACCGCCGCAGTGCTCGGCCGGAGCTTGGCGGTCGCGAGCCGCGGCCGAGGGGCGCCGGTAAGGCTGGCGAGCTTGTCAGCGGTCTGCGGCAGGAACCGGAGGAGATCAGAAAAAAGCTCGTCGAAAGACTCCGCCTCCACAATATGGGCGTCAATCCCCACCGTGCGGGCGCGGGCGATCAGTTCGGTGACCGCGCGGTAGGGCGTGTCCTGGCCGCGCTTGAACCAGAAGAGGCCGCCCGGGAAGCCACGCCCCTCGTCGAGGGCCTCGTTCAACCCGTCCATGATCGAAGCGTCGCGGCCGCTATAGCCAATGACGGCAAGCCCTTGCCGGCGGCAGGCGTCAACGAGGTTGCGCCGCATCTCGGCATCCTGTTGGCGGAGCTCCGCGTCAGTATTCTTGAGCGAGTCGGAATGGTAGTCGCCATGCAACTTGCCATAGACAGGCCAGCGGTTTTCATCGACAGCTCGTCGAATTTTCTCGGGCTCCTTCAAGTCGGCGACGACCAGCCGTCCTGTGCCACCTAGATGCTCTGCCGCGGCATCCTCCACCGAGCGGTCGAAATTGGTGGTCCAGACGATCCGGCAGAGATCCTGCGCCATCAGAAGCGCGAGCGCATGATGACCGAAGGACGGCTTTCCGCGCGCGATCAGCTCATCGAGATAGGCGCGACGGTCTTTCGGCGAGTGATAGGTCGCCTCGAAATAGGCGGAATATTCAGTCTCCGACCCCGCACCCGGAAAGCCGCCGATGGCATCGAAATGCGCCTGCAGCTTGCGTTGGACGGCGGGCTCCCCGATGTCGGTGATCGCCGAGGGCGGCAGCTTCTTTTGCGAGCGATAGAGCCGCTGCTTGAAGTCCCAGATCATGTCGCCGGCAGTCTTGATCCCGGCAGCCCGGGACGCGCCGGCGCCGAGAAACCACATGATCTGCGCTCCGCGAAGCTGGAAGAGACGAAGGAACGCCGGAATGTCGAGCGGCCGAATGGCCTCGTCGTCCGTCCCGGGCGCAACGGCGGATGTGTCCTCTGAGGGAACGGGGCGGACAAAACCTGACGGCTTTATGGAACGGGCGGAGCTTATGGCGGTGACCTCAACTCAAATGGCAATGAAATCTTGTGGTATCTGAAGACGATCTCGGTGAAACTGCAACCAGGACGTGAGTCCGTCCCGCTAGCGCTGAGTTGTCCGGCACCGAGCGCTCGGTCGAGTGACCATGAGGGAAAAGGTGGGGGGCGTTTTGGACGAGCCACGGCGCGTCAGCGCGCACTTCGACGTTGTTGACGATCTCCTGTGGCAGGCAGTTGCGGGCCGATTGCCGGAGCTCGGATCGATTGCGCTCGCCCGGTCGGGGCGGATCGGGCCGCTCATCGAGCTCGCGATGGCGGCGGTCGCCGCGCCAGAGGCCTATCAGGCCGTCACGGTCGAGCCTCCGGTATTTGACCAGGTGACGCGAGCGCTTCGCGACAGCGTAATCAGCGGCGCCGCAGCGCACGATCGCGCCGGCGTGTTTCCCCTGTCGCGCCTCAAGTCCGGGAGAGACGGTGCGGACGAGATCGCCTGGGAGCAATGGGCCATGCACGCGGAAAACGCTGCGGTGGCGGCGGGCCTGGCGAAGGGCCTTGTCGCCGGCCTGATGGGAGCCCTCGGCGAGCTTCAGGACAATGTGTTCGAGCACAGCGGCCGTCCTGAAACTGGCGTCATCGCCTATGCCGCCGGCGATGGCACATTCGAATTTGTCGTCGCCGACGCCGGCCGGGGTGTGCTTGCAAGCCTGCGGGAAAATCCGGAGTTTGCCGGCCTCGAAGACTCTGGTGCGGCGTTGCGGGTCGCGGCGTCCGACGGCGCCTCGCGGTACGCGCGCAGCACGGGCCACGGTTACGGCATTGGTCAGTTGTTTCGCGCCCTTGCCCATGATGCCGCCGAGCTAAGGTTTCGCAGTGGCGATCACGCACTGCGGCTCTGGGGCGACGCCCCGAGCCTCACCGGGCAGGTGGACTTGATGCAAAAGGCCTGGCTGGACGGCCTCTCCATTTCCGTTCGCTGCGCGCCGGATGCGGCGCGACGTCGGACGTAGTCGCACCGGGGGGCTTTCCGCCTCATAGGAAGCCCGGACGAGCGCGACGTTGTGCGCTAGAAGGTCGTCGATCGGCGCGCCGTTCAGGGTCGGGAATTTCGCCCATTTGAGACGCCCGGACTCGGTCAAATAGGCGCGTCGCCGCCGCATGGTGCGGGAAAACGCTTCAGTCTCGATCAGAGAAACCTTGTCGAAATGGCACCGCAGCACGCCGAGTCTGCGGCCACCGCCCCGGATGACCAGCGCGAGCGGACGATTGACGCGGTCAGCGAGCGCAGAGAGCTGGGCGACATGCCAGTCGAACCGCTCGCCGCGGCCGCAGCCCGTCGCGAACTCGAAGGCGAGAATCTCGATCTCGGGACGTTCGGCGATGAGGTTGCCCCAGCGGACGTAATCATGCCGCGTGCGGGCGTTGATGTGCAGCGCAGCCGGCAGGCCTGCCGCAGCCATCTCCGTCCAAGCCAGCAGGATCCGCTTCATGCCGTGGAGATTGTCGGTACGCGGCACGTCGGTCAGCACGCTGTAATTCGGCGTGCTGATGAGCGCGACACCGAGCGCCTTCAGCGCGGCGAGAATCGCGCCGCGTTCCTTCAGCTCCCACCAGCGTTCGATCGGGCTATCCTTGTCGACACCCGACACGACGATCGTCGCGCCTTCGGTGAAGCGGAAGCGATCGGCGAGTTCGGCACGGGAGGTAACATGCGGCTTGCCGGTTGCGAGATTGATAAGCTCGTACAGCGACAGCGCGACCACCGGCTCGTCAAGGGCCGCCACACGCCGGTAGCCGTGGTCAACGAAGGGCACGATCATCGGCAGGTCGGGAACGCCGTTCGCCGGAACGCGCGGCGCGTTCTCGAAGCCCAAGCCACGCACTTCGCGCATGCGGGCGACGAAAAGGCTTGGATTGAACCGGCAGACCATGTCGCACTTGCTCTTGTCCTTGCAGGAGCAGAGGTCGCGGCAATCGACGATGCCGGCGTCGGTATGGACGCCGCCACAACGGTCACGCTCGAGGCAGGTCGGGCAGCCCAGCGACTGTGTGTGCTGCGTCGCATCATCCCAAAGCCGCTGCGGTTGCGGGAAACGGCGTGACGGTTCGTGGGGCGGCCGGTCGTTCATTTCACGCTGATCTCCGCGGTATCGCCGAACAGTCCGACGCGCTGGACCACGCCTTCGGCATAGCCGCCGCCGTCTGCGATGGCCGCGGTCATTTCGGACGCGGGATTTGCGATGTGTCCGACCGCGCGAAGGCCGTCACTGACGGTGAGGCCGTCGGGCGCTGTTTGGACGATCAATGTGTCACCCGCTTTGAGACGGCAACTGGCATCGAGCTGGGCGGTCACCGTGCGCGCTGTCTCGGACATGGTGAGTTCGAACAACGTCGGCAATTTCAGGCGGTCGAGACCACCGTTCCAGCGCTTGCGCCATGGCTTGCCAGTCTGCGCACGGATGTAATCGAGGCCCATCAAGCAATCTCCAGGAGGGGACTGAACGACTTGGATTTGCCCTGCTTGCGTTCGACAAGCAGGCCCTTGGATGCGAGCGCGGACAGCCGATTGTTCCAGGCGGTGGGGCCGATTCGCTGGTCGGTGAACCGCGCGGCAAGTTCGGGGGCCGTGATGGTGCCGAGCTCGCGAGCCACATCAAAGGTCGAGCGCTGGGCGGTATCGAGCTCGCCGATCAGCCGTGCGCTGATGACGGTGTCGTCCGCGTCAAGTTCGCAGCTCCAGAGCACGTCTCCGCGGGCGCGCACGAAGAAGTCGAGCTCCTCGGCGACAGCCGGCTGGAGATTGGCGACAACAGGGTAGACATTGCGCAATGACTGTCGGGCGTAGTCGCGAAAACCGATCACGGCTTCGCGCAGGAACGAGGCGGTAGCGACCTCGATTTGAGTGAAGTCGAGGAACGCCGGTGTCGGGGCCTCCGACGAAGGCGTCGCCGCGATCAGGGCACTCAGCAGCTTGCGTCCCGAGGTAGCGCCTGAAAGGACCGTTTGGCCGCCCGTTAGATCGAATAGTCGGTGCCGCAATTCATTATCCTCACTTCACACGAGTGAAGGTGGTGATTGAATCGGAGACCGTCAAGGGTATCCGGGGGCGCGACTGGGTTTTCCCCAGTTTTCCGGGTGAGGAATTTGGGTGTGTTGTCCGAAATTTGTATACGTATTTCGGACAGCCGGCTTGGCCATTGTCCGAAAAATGTCTACAAGTTTCGGACATGAGCGACCAGGCGCCCGACCTCAAAGCTGCCGTCCTGCAGCGCATCCAAAGCGATGTGCCACGCAAGGCGTGGACGCCATCGGACTTCCTCGACCTCGGCTCGCGCGACGCTATCGACAAGGCGCTCCAGCGACTCACTACGGCGGAGCAACTGCGCCGGATCGATCGCGGGCTCTATGACCGGCCCGGCTTCAACAAGCTGACGCAGAAATCCAATCCGCCAGATCCGCGCTCCGTGATCGAGGCGCTCGGCCGCCGCGACCAGGTCCGCATGCTGGTCGATGGCATGACCGCGGCCAATGACCTCGGCCTGACGGATGCCGTACCAGCCAAGATTGTCGTCCACTCCGACGCACGACGCCGCGCGCTGCGACTGGGCAATGTCACCATCAGTTTTCGCCCGACGGCGGCAAGCAAGCTCTTCTGGGCTGGACGGCCTGGGATGCGCGTCGTTCAGGCGCTCCACTGGATGCGCGATTTGCTCTCGCGCGAGGGCGAAGCCAACCGGGTGCGCCGCAAGCTTCGCAAGCTCCTCGATGATCCTGCGGCAGGTCCGCCCCTCAAGGCAGATCTGATTGATGGGCTGACGAAGGTCCCGACCTGGATGCAGGTCTTTCTGAAACCCGTGCTCCAGGATGATCAGCATGTACCGGCAAATCCCGCCGCTGCCGACGATGATCATGATGATGACGATGATCATCATCATCATCGTCGCCGCCGACGTTCGGCGGCCAGTCGCCAGCAGGATCGCGCAGCCAATCGGTCCCGCTCGAAGGCCGCCATCTCGTCCAGGCCATTGTCAGGACCGCGCTCAACTCGACGGACGCCGAACGCATGAACGCGGCTTTTGACGAGGTTTTCTCTGCAGGCACCGAGGCAATGCTGAGTGCCTTCGATACCACCGCGGCTCGGCTCGGCACGACCTCTCAAAACATCGAGAAGGATTTCTGGGTCTGTTGGACACTGGACGCGCTGTTTCACGGCCTGCCGAAAGGAAGCCCGCGCCTTCTCTTCAAAGGCGGAACATCCTTGTCCAAGGGGTTCGGCTTGATCAACCGCTTCTCCGAAGACGTCGACATCACCGTGTTTCGCGATGACATCGACGCCCCGGCGACGGTCGCCGAACTCGAGGCGCTCAGCGGCAAAAAACGCAAAGCCCGGCTCGATGCGATCAGGGACGCATGCCAGGCCTACATCGCTGGCCCCATGCGTCAGGCGCTGACCCGGATCCTCTCGAACCGCCTGACCACCGCTGGCCTCACTCCGAATGGCGGGCGCATCGAGCTCGACGACACCGACCCCGACGGCCAGACGCTGTTGATCTGGTATCCCGCAACGACCCCCCATTCGGACTATGTGCGGGCCGCGATCAAGATCGAGGCGGGCGCAAAGTCGGCGCTCGATCCCAACCGCGAAGTGCCGATCAAACCCTACGTCGACGATGATCTGCCGGCGCTCGATTTGACGGTGCCGTCAGTGCGTACCGTCGAGCCCCAGCGCACCTTCTGGGACAAGGTCGCGATCCTCCACGGGTTACGTCGCTGGTTTGACAAGCGCGGTGAGCTCCGTGGTGGCGGACAGCGCGTATCGAGACATTATTATGATCTTTATCTTCTCGCGCAGGCGCCGGTCGGTATGGGGGCAGCGGCAGACACGGACCTCGGCGCTGACTGCGTCGCGCATGCACGAATGTTCTTCAACAGGCCGGACTTCGATCTTGCGAGCGCGGCGCCAGGCAGCTTCGCGCTCTTGCCGCATGACCACATGGTCGATCAGCTGCGGACCGACTACCGCGCGATGCGCGGGATGATCTTTGGCGAGCCACCGACATTCGAGGATGTGCTTGCGAGCGTGGCAGCGATTGAACAGAAGCTCAACCAGGCACCACCCGGTCATAGCCCAGCCCGTCGGAACTATTGACCCGCAGGGAGGGGCGTGCAGGTGGTACAGTTCAACGATTGGTGCGTTTCTGCCGATGGGCAGGTTGGACATCACTTCCGCAGAGTAATGACGGGCGAGGCTGCGAACCTCGCAACGGGCGTTCAGGCGACCGCGGCGGTCATCCCAGGGCACTACGCTTCCGAGGAGCACGTCGCCCGAGCACTCCGCCGGCTTGGAAAGCCCGCGGCCGCGGCCTTGATCGAGGGTAAGCTCCCGACGACGAAGGCCATTCGCTCGGGCGACCTTGGCGAAATTTATGCGACGGAATGGATCGACGCCCATAGTGGTGGTTATCACGCGCCGATTAAACGGCTGCGATGGAAGGATCATCGCAACATGGCGATGCGCGGCGAAGACGTGATTGGCATTCTTCAAGATCCGCAAACCCAGCTACTGCGCTTCCTGAAGACAGAGGCGAAAAGTCGCGCCACACTCACGGCACAGGTTGTAGCCGAGGCGCGAGCTAACCTCGACAAGGATGGGGGGCTACCGTCGGCGCATGCCCTTTCATATATTTCTGCGCGTCTGCTCGAGCTCGGCAGTTTGCCATTGGCGGACGCGATTGACGATGCCCTGCTCAAGCACGGAATTCCGCCTGCGAGTGTACGACACTTGCTATTCACGTTCTCCGGCAATTCACCGGAGGCGATGCTGACGACCTCACTTCAGGCTTACCCAGGTGCTTTCAACCAGTGGGGGATTGGCCTCCGCATCGACGGCCATGCTGCCTTTATCGGCGCTGTCTATGATCAGGTGATCGCCAATGCCAACAACGCCTGAGGCGATAGTCGCAGACATCAATGAAGCCGCAACCGCAGGCTTTCGCGGACGCCTGATCGCTCGCGGCCAGGCGCGAGCGATCATCTGGCGCGACGGCGTTTTGCCGGCGGGAGCTCCAGCGTTTGCACCTCAGCTCAGTCACGATCTGCACTCTTATGGTTATGCGCTTCTCGGGCTTGGCCTGCGCCTCCGCGAACTTGGCGGTGACGCTGCCCAAGCGCGCACCGCCTTCGAGCAAGCCGCCACTGCCCTTGAGGCAGTCATCGCCAAGGGCAACCGCCAGGAGATCGATCGCGACTTCCACTTCGTGATGACGGCCGCGAGCTATCATCTCGCGCATCTTTCCGCGCGCGCCTATTCCTTGCTTTCGATCGTCGAAGCCGATGAGAATTTCTCACCAATCGAACGTGTCCTGGCCCAGTTGATGCGGCGTAACTTCGGGGCTCTTCGCGCCAGCGTGCTCGACTACCGGGCCTCCGGCGAAGGTAGCGATGCTCGAATCGCCACTGCCATCCAGGCCAACCTCGATCAGACCGAGGCCGTGGCCAATCCCATCGATGGCGGTAACGACTTCCTCTTCGACGGGCTCGATACTGCGCTGACCGACAGCTTCCTGGCGGCCATGTCGCTGTTTCTCCTGGCTCTAGAACGTGGTGAGCGGCCGCTGCTCGATCAGGCACTGGAGCGGCTTCGTGTGAGCCTCGTCGTTTGCAGCGAGTTGAACATGCTTCCGCAGTGGTGGGCGCATCGCATTGCGATTCATCTCCTGTCCGACCTCTGGTCGAGCACCTTCCACGAGAGGGTGCCGCTGCAACCGGCAGGCGGCGAAGCGGCCGATTGGCCGCGGCTGCGCGAGTTGTTTATCGCACTGCTTCAACGGCGTCCCAAGGCGGAGGTCGACCTCTGGCCATCGCAGATCGAGGCCGCAACCCGCGCCGTCGATCAGTCCGACGATCTGGTGGTTTCGCTGCCGACAAGCGCCGGTAAGACACGCATTGCCGAGCTATGCATCCTGCGCTGCCTCGCCGGCGGCAAGCGGGTGGTTTTCGTCACTCCGCTACGTGCCCTCTCGGCTCAGACAGAAACGACCCTCCAGAGGACCTTCGGCCCGCTCGGCAAGACGATCTCGGCGCTCTACGGCAGCATCGGTGTGAGTGGCTTCGACGAGGACGCGATCCGGGAACGTGACATCGTGGTGGCGACGCCGGAGAAGCTCGACTTCGCGCTGCGTAACGATCCATCTCTTCTTGACGACGTTGGTCTTCTGGTCTTCGACGAGGGGCATATGATCGGGCTCAACGAGCGCGAGGTCCGCTACGAGGTGCAGATCCAGCGGCTTCTTCGCCGTCCGGACGCGCTCCAGCGGCGAATTGTGTGCCTTTCGGCGATCTTGCCCGACGGCGATCAACTCGACGACTTTGCCGGGTGGTTGAGGCGTGATCACCCTGGTGGCCTGATCAAAAACGACTGGCGACCGACCCGGCTGCGGTTCGGCGAGGTGGTGTGGACGTCGCCCTCCGCGCGATTGAACCTTCGGGTGGGAGACGAACGTCCGTGGGTACAGCGTTTTCTCACCGGGGCCGCGCCGCCGAACTGGATTCCGCCAAAGCGCCAACGAAAGCGCCTCTTTCCCGACGATCAGCGCGAACTTTGCCTGGCGACGGCTTGGCGGTTGGTTGAGGATGGACAGACCGTCCTGGTCTTCTGCCCGGAGCGACGAAGTGTCGAACCCTTCGCAGACGTGATCGTGGATCTTCGTGAGCGCGGTGCGCTGCGTTCCCTGCTCGAAGCCGATCCTTCGGTTCTAAGCACCGCGATCGCATTGGGAGAGGAGTGGCTGGGGCCGAATAGCGCAATCCTCAAATGCCTTCGCCTAGGTGTTGCGCTCCACCATGGCGCCCTGCCAACCGCGTACCGCAAGGAGGTGGAACGACTGCTCCGCGACAATGTGCTCAAGGTGACAATCTCCTCGCCGACCTTGGCGCAGGGCCTCAACCTGTCGGCCACGTCCGTCGTCATGCACTCTCTCCACCGCAATGGCGAAAGAATAGAAATCTCCGAGTTCAAAAACGTGATCGGGCGAGCCGGCCGTGCCTATGTCGATGTCGAAGGCATCGTGCTCTTCCCGATGTTCGACGATATCGCGAAGAAGCGGCGTAACTGGGAAGCGCTCATCAACGATCTCGGCGCGCGAAACATGGAAAGCGGGCTGGCGCTTCTGGTTTGGACCCTTTTGTCTCGTATGCATGCACGGATCGGCGGTGATCTCAATCAGCTCGTCAACTATGTCGTCAACAGCGCCGCTGCCTGGACTTTCCCGGAGATCGCGAATGAGGAACCCCAGGAACGCGAGCGCGCTCTTGCCGACTGGGAGCGGCATGTTGCGACGCTCGACACGGCCATCCTCAGCCTGATCGGCGAAAATGACATCCCTGATGAGGGAATCGAGGCTGCGCTGGACGACATCCTTCAGTCCTCCCTCTGGCACCGGCGTTTACTGCGCCAGAACGAGCAGGTACGACAGGCCCTCAAGGCGGGCCTAGTCTCCCGCAGCCGGCTTATCTGGAGCCAATCGACAGCAGCGCGCCGCCGAGGGTACTTCCTGGCTGGGGTCGGACTGACGACCGGACATGCGCTCGATGCGATCGCGCCAGACGCAAATCTTCTCCTGATCCAGGCCAATGGCGCGATTGTTCAAGGCGACGCCGAGGCGGCGATCGCGGCCATCACGGCGCTGGCCGAGCGCGTCTTCATCTTCTACCCCTTCACGCCGGATCCCATGCCCGCAAATTGGCGGGATATCCTACGTGCCTGGCTTCTTGGCCAGCCTCTTGCCGGCATCGCTGCCGGTCAGGAATCAGAAACGCTGCAGTTCATCGAGGGCGGCCTGGTCTATCGCCTTCCTTGGGCCATGGAGGCGATCCGCGTCCGTGCGGCCGCAAACGGCGATACGGTCGGCGTCTTTGATCTTCTCCTCGAAGACCATGAGCTTGGCCTCGCCGTTCCCGCCGTCGAAACCGGCACGTTGAATCGCTCCGCCTCCATCCTTATCCAAGCCGGCTTCAACTCGAGGCTCGGTGCCATCAAGGCTGTCACCGACACCGGCGCCACCTTCCGGACGGGTCAGGAGCTTCGGCAATGGCTCAACTCGGAAGCCGTCGCGGCATGGAGCGCGCAGCCGGATTGGCCGACAGCGGAAACCAAGGCCATGTGGACGGACTTCGTGCAGAGTTTCACACCGCGTGAAAACCGCACCTGGGCGGATCGTCGCTACTGGGCGAACGTGGCATGGCTTGGCGCGCCGCCGCCGCCGGGCACGTCCGTCCAGATTCATCACTGGGGCGGTCAACCGCGTGTCCTATCGACCGATGGCTCGCCGCTTGGCACGGTCCAGGCCGCTCTTAACCCTGGGAGAGCCGGACTGCTCCGCGCACAGGTGGCCCAGGACGTCGGCCAGATAAACATCACCTATTTGGGGCCTGCCGACCTATCCGGTGGCTGAAGCGCGACTAAGGGCCTGCCGATCGCGCTCGTCCCGCCTTCTCGGTAACGCGGTGCACCTAATCACTATGATCGTGCGACGAATGCCCATTTTCGGCCGGATAAGCCCAGGTGTGCGATTGGCAAGTCATTGATTATTCTTAACCCGCAGCTGACTCTTAATCAGCGGGTCCCAGGTTCGAGCCCTGGTGCGCCCACCAAGCTTTTCAATAGCTTAGGTTAGCCCTCGTAATTGCCATTCCGACAAGCGGCCGCGTCTATGAGCGGGGTCGAAAGCGGCAAAAGAAATCCGTCGCTCTTGGTGATTGAGCGGATAGCCAAGGCTCTAAGGGTCGATCCGGAGGAGTTGGTTCGTCGACGATGACTAGCAGGCGCCCCGCCAATTACGAAAGTTGTAAGGTGCCCGCACGATGGGGCCACGAGGGCGATAATTTCGCTTCGTGGGACCAGCCCTATTACGACAGTCAATGGTTGGCCCGGACACTGGCGTCATAAACTTGGGGTGGAGGTTCGGGTCCTTCCCCCGCTACCGCGTATGACCCACTGTTATGGTGGGCCTCCGGCAAGAGTCTTTCGCCGACCTGCGCCACCCACCTTGACCTCGACCGCGAAGGCTTCCCAAGGCCTTTCGGGGGCCCGGGGCGATCTGAGCAATGGTTCGGCGCGCGAGCGCTGACGTTACCACCACGCCTGCTTGGCGTTGGTGTGGGCGAGGGCTGTCCGCTCGGAGGTCCTGGCGCCATCAACACACCACTGGCAGTCAGCGTGAGAATAGCGACGGTCGAGATCGGCCATGCCCCCGTCGCCGGAAGGCGAAATTGTTCGCCCCGCCGATGATGATGACCGCAGAGCGCAGCACTCTCAAACCGCAGCGGCGAGCCGGACGCCACACGCCTTCGCGCGAGCGATATCCAAAATGTGCAGGCAACGCTGTGCCCATTGCGACCTGCGACCATACGGTCCGGCATCCCCGGGCGAGGGTCGAGAGGCAGAACATTTCGTCAACGGGATGACCACCCGCACCGACTCGATTTGCGAGAGCGCCCAAGACAGCTCTCAGCTAGCACCGCGGTGGGCGCGATGCCATAGGGAAGCGAGTACTCAGCTCATCAACATGATGGGTTCCACTTCGCCAGTGGCCAGCCGGGAAGTCAGACCGGAGGGAGGGAAAGGGCGGAACTGTGCCCTAAAGCAAGGGGAGTTGAATTCTAGGAATAGACTTGGGCATGCGCTGTGTTGTCTCGGCGCCGAGGAGCGATCGATGGCCCATTTTTACCAACAAGCGGTAGCTTCGGCTCGGTGAGCGTCTCGGCGCTGATGGGCACCGTGTAGATCGCAGCGCGCCTCGCCGCTCAATCTAGTTCACCTCCAAGGGAAGGCTTTGCTGCAGGAAAAACTCAATCTGTTCCGGCCATTTTTATTTCAGCAAATTGCTATGGCACAATTTGCACTACCTGCCGAGTTCCACCGGAAGTAGGTTTAAACTCCAACGCAGGAGTTGTGTCATGGGCAATGGCCTACTTGAAAGCGTTTGCATTGTTTTACTCGGGTTGAGCCCGCTCGCCATCATCGGCATCGCTATGCTCGTGCCGTGACGGCACTGATATTAAGCCCGCGTGAAAAGAAGCTCCTGAGGCGAATGGCTCTCGGGCGGTGTGACGCGGACATTGCTGCGCAGATCGGCGGGACCGAAGCGCAGGTGTCGGTCCAACGCCTGCGCCTGCTCAGAAAGCTCAAGATCAAATCTCAGGCTCAGATCATGGATGCGGCGGAAAGATTGGCTAGATGGCCGTCGTCACCAATAGCTACGCCGCCTCCTTAAGGCTAAGCGCGAACTTGGCCCGACACGCACCAACCGGCAGGTAGATGGCCCCAGCACCGGCTCTCACACAGGCTCCCCCAAGGTTGCTGGGACCGCTCAATAAAGAGGTCGCCTCAGTTGGTGGCCTCGTTCATTGAGCCGGAACGGCAACTTCCGCTTATGGCCGTTGGTGCATATTCACTTTGACGTCACCGACGTCTGCTCTTTAGAGCGACGCGGAACCCCGCAGCTACGTTGGTCAAGCTGACGTTGTGCTTTCGCTCACGTATTACGGCCTTTTGCGATAGACCTGCCACGTACCGTTCTCTCGAAGCCACGCAGTCAGGTCGACGGTTGCACAATCCCAGGGCTCGATCGTGGACAGAACGTCATTTCTATCCGCCGCGTCCTTCGGTTTTGTTCGATTGTCTTTCGGGAGGCTGCTCTTGGCTCGCTCTTCGGCAGGCAACTTCTTCATGACATATTCCTCCAAGGCGATTGAGGGTCGTTCCGACCGGTAATCTTCCACCTCGAAGTGCGGGGGCGGAGAATTCCACCGCCATCACAGGGGTAGCGCTAGGCAAACGACCTGCGGATCCCTTCCGCGGCGGACCTGAAAGCCAAATTTGGCGAAAACCTTCCGCATCGCCGTGTTCTCCGGCAGGACGTCGGCGACGAGCTGCTCGAGCCCGGCCGCGCGCGCCAGAATAATAAGGTGGCGCATGAGCAAGGTGCCAACGCCCAGTCCCTGATAGTCGTCGATGGTCACGAAGGCGATCTCGGCCATTCCGGAGTCCGTGACGACGTAGCGACCGCCGCCGATGATCACCTCGTGTTCGTCCTCATCGGCAAGCGCGATCAAGGCGACGTGACTGGTGAAATCGATGTTCATGAAGAAGTCGACTTCCGTCTTCGAGAAGCTTCGCTTGGGGCCGAAGAAGCGACGTTGCAGCGACTGGCTGCTCGTGCGACCGATCGCAGCCAACATATCTTCCTCGTCATCAGCCCGTAACATGCGGATCTCGACGCTCCGGCCATCGCGCAGACGTTCGCTCGCTGCATAATTCTCAGGCACGGGCATCAACCTGTCCTCCGGCGCCAGAAACGCGCACGGCCGCGCCCGTGGCTTGACCTAAATCAACGATCCGGGCGCGCCAGCTGCTTTCAATCGGGGCGTTGGCGGAGGGACCGAAACGATGTCGCTGGACAATCCGCAACTCCCGGGCGGCCCAATGTCTGGGGTCGTCGCCAAGGCCGTGGAGTACATGGTAGATGCCGGGCAGCGTAGCGTGCTGCTTCTGGATATCCTGCGCCAACGCGGCGATCAGTATCGCGAGCATGTTGCCCAGACGGCGCCGCACGTCCTGAGCTATGCAGCTGAGCTCATCTTGGACGGCCGCACGCTCGAGCAGCCTGTCAACTATGCGTTGGTGCGTATCATCCCGCCCAAGGGTGTGGAAATCGACCGCGACCGCCGCCCGTTCGTTGTCGTCGACCCACGTGCGGGTCATGGCCCGGGGATCGGCGGCTTCAAGGCCGACAGTGAGATCGGCGTCGCGATGAAGGCAGGCCATCCCTGCTATTTTATTGGCTTCCTGCCCGAGCCAATGCCGGGCCAGACCATCGAGCGCATTGCGCGCGCCGAAGCCGTCTTCATCGAAAAGGTCATCGAGCGGCATCCCGAGGCTGATGGCAAACCGTGCGTGATCGGCAACTGCCAGGCCGGCTGGGCGATCATGATCCTGGCCGCATTACGGCCGGAACTGTTCGGTCCGGTGATCGTGGCGGGCGCGCCGCTCGCATATTGGGCCGGCGTCCACGGCAAATACCCGATGCGTTACTCCGGCGGGCTGCTTGGCGGAAGCTGGCTGACGGCGCTTTCCAGTGACCTCGGCGCAGGCAAGTTTGACGGTGCCTGGCTGGTGCAAAACTTCGAGAACCAGAATCCATCGAATACGTTGTGGACCAAGCAGTACAACGTCTACACCAAGGTCGACACGGAGGCGGATCGCTATCTCGAGTTCGAACGCTGGTGGGGCGGGCACGTCAACCTCAATGCCGAGGAGATCCAGTTCATTGTCGATGAACTCTTCATCGGCAACAACTTGGCCGCGGGGCGCGTCAAGATGTTCGACGGAACCGCAGTCGATCTGCGCAATATTCGTTCGCCGATCGTGGTGTTCTGCTCAAAAGGGGACAACATCACGCCTCCGCAACAGGCGCTGGACTGGATTCTGGATCTCTATGCGGATGTCCACGAGATCAGGGCGCATGGGCAGACCATTGTCTACACCGTGCATGAGACGGTCGGTCATCTCGGTATATTCGTTTCCGGTGGCGTCGCCAAGAAAGAGCATGCGGAATTCTCGAGCAACATTGATTTGATCGACGTGCTGCCACCCGGCCTTTACGAGGCGACGTTCGAGGCGAGGGGATCCGACACGCTCAATGATGAGCTTGCGGTTGGGCAGTGGGTGATGCGCTGCGAGGCCCGTACGCTCGACGACATCCGCGCAATGGGCGGGAACTCGCCGGAGGACGAGCGGCGGTTCGAGACTGCCAAACGGGTCTCCGAAATGAATCTCGCCGCTTATCAGAAATTCGTGCAGCCTTGGGTCAAATCGATGGTGACGCCACAGATGGCGGAGATGATGCGCAACTGGCATCCGCTCCGCCTGCAATACGAGGCGTTCAGCAGCGAGAACCCCTGGATGAAGATGGTGGAGAACGCTGCGGACAAGGCCCGCGAAGCGCGCAAGCCGGTAGCCAAGGACAATCCCTTCCTTGCGTTCCAGGAGCGCTTATCGAAGCAGATCGTCAGTTCGCTCGATCAGTGGCGCGACTCGCAGGAGGCGCTGAGCGAGGCGATGTTCCTTGCCATCTATGGCTCGCCGGCCTTGCAGGCCGCGGTCGGGGTTGATCCGCAGTCGACCCCCTCGCAACGCCGCGACATGGATTCAAAGCATCGAGAGCTCTTGCAAGCCCGCATCGCGGAGCTGACATCCCGGATCAGGTCCGGTGGTATGCGAGAGGCCGGCATTCGAGCCTTGCTTTATGTCGGATCGGCCCGGGGCATGGTGGACGAGCGCAGTCTCGAGGCGCTGCGGCGGCTTCGCCAAGTCGATGAGGCCGCGCGCGTGACGCTCGCGGAGTTCAAGATGCTGGTCCGCGAGCAGTTCTTCATGCTGCTGCTCAATCGAGAGGCCGCACTAGCGGCCATTCCAAAACTCCTGCCGGACAACATGGACGAGCGCCGCAGAGCGTTTGCCGCCATTCAGGACGTGCTGTCGGCAAGCGCGGAGATATCCGGCGAGGTGGCCAGGCGATTGAACCAGGTCGCCGAGCTGTTCGGGCTCGACGGTCACAACAACACCGTCCCCTTCGATCCGAAGGCCCGGGCGTCATAGCAATTCGGAGCGGAGTAATGGATGTCATGGCAACCGGACCGAACCAAGCCCAGCCGGGATCAAAATACGATCGTCTCATCGTCGCCGCGAAGGGCGTTCCGTCGGTCTCTACGATCGTCGTGCATCCCTGCGATGAGAGCTCACTGCGAGGTGCGATCGACTCCGCCGAGGCTGGCATCATCAAGCCGATTCTCGTCGGCCCGGCTGGGCGGATCCGAGATACCGCGGTGAAGCACAATATTGATATTGCGGGCTATGAGGTCGTCGATACGCCGCCAACTGAAGCTGCTGCCGCGGCCAGGGGCGTCGAGTTGATTCATGAAGGTCAAGGCGAAGTCCTGATGAAGGGCAGCCTCCACACCGATGAACTGATGCGCAGCGTGACAGCAAAGGTCGGCGGGCTGCGCACCGACCGGCGCATCAGCCACGTATTCGTGATGGACGTGCCGGCCTATTCCGAAACGGTGTTCGTCACCGATGCCGCCATCAACATCTTCCCCGACCTGGACGACAAACGCGATATCATCCAGAATGCTGTCGACCTCTACAATCAGGCCGGCTTCGGCACGACACCTCGGGTGGCGATCCTGTCGGCAGTCGAGACGGTGACGGCGAAGATTCCGTCGACGATTGAAGCGGCGGCGCTCTGCAAGATGGCAGACCGCAAGCAGATCACCGGCGCGTTACTCGATGGTCCGCTTGCCTTCGACAATGCGATCGACATGGAGGCGGCGCGGATCAAGGGCATCAGGTCCGAGGTCGCTGGCCGGGCGCAGATTCTGGTCGTGCCCGACCTCGAGTCAGGCAACATGCTGGCGAAGAACCTGGCCTATTTCGCCAAGGCGGATGGCGCCGGCATCGTGCTCGGCGCACGGGTGCCGGTCGTGCTGACGTCGCGCGCCGATTCTGCGCGGTCACGGATGGCATCCGCTGCGGTGGCCTGCCTGTACGCGGCGGCCCGGCGTCGCGGTGCTCCCATCGCTGCCGCGTGACTGTCATGGATACGATCCTCGTCGTCAATGCCGGCTCCTCCAGCGTGAAATTCCAGGTCTTCGTGGTGGAGGCCGAGGGCCGGCTGGCGCGGCAGCTAAAGGGCCAGATCGATGGCATCGGCAGCCGGCCGCGGATGCGTGCCAGCGGCCCCAGCGGCGAGCCGCTGGCCGACCGGGCCTATCCGATCGAAGCAGTTGCCGACGTTCCTGCCGCTATGTCCGTCGCCGGCGCCTGGCTGAGAGATGAGCTCAACATCAACCCTGTGGCTGTCGGCCATCGGGTTGTTCACGGCGGCCCGGATTACGGGCACCCGGTGCTGATCGACCCTGTGGTCGTGTCGCGGCTAGAACGCTACGCGCCGCTGGCGCCGCTGCACCAGCCACACAATCTGGCGCCCATTAAATCCCTGCTAGCCAATTTTCCGACCCTGCCGCAGGTGGCCTGCTTCGATACGGCGTTCCACCGCGATCATGACCCGCTGGCGGACCACTATGCCATTCCGCACCAGCTGTACGCCGAGGGCATCAGGCGCTACGGCTTCCACGGCCTGTCCTACGAATATGTGGCCAAGCGGCTGCCGCAGGTGGCGCCGGAGGTCGCGGTCGGTCGTGTGATCGTGGCTCATCTCGGCAGCGGCGCCTCGATGTGTGCGATGCGGGCAGGCCGGAGCGTCGAAAGCACGATGGGATTTACGGCTCTCGATGGCCTCGCGATGGGAACGCGGCCCGGCCAGATCGATCCCGGTGTAGTCCTGTACCTGCTTACCGAGAAGGGAATGTCCGTGCCTAAGGTACAAGACTTTCTGTATCGCGACTGCGGCCTGAAAGGTCTGTCCGGCGTCAGCAACGACATGCGCGAGCTCGAGAATAGCGCGGACCCGCGGGCTGTATTTGCGATCGACTATTTCATTTATCGCGTTGGCCTCAACGCCGGCATGCTGGCATCCGCGCTGGAGGGGCTAGACGGCTTCGTCTTCACCGCGGGGATCGGCGAAAACTCCGTTTCGATCCGTGCCCGCATCTCGGAACGGCTGGCATGGCTCGGGATCGAGCTCGATCCAGTCGAGAACGCACGGCATGCCACCAGGATATCTCGATCGGGCAGCCGAACCCCCGTCTACGTCGTGCCGACCGACGAGGAACTGATGATCGCGCAGCATACGCTGACGCTGCTCATGAACAAGCCATCGCCAAATCCAAAACGCGAGAGAGTGTCATGAACATCCCGGTTTATCCCGAGACCAACGTCGCGCTGAAAGGCAAGAAGGGCTTGATCGTCGGCATAGCCAATGACCAATCGATCGCCTGGGGCTGTGCCAAGGCGTTTCGCGCGCTCGGTGCCGAGCTCGCTGTCACCTACCTGAACGAGAAGGCCAAGAAGCAC
Source organism: uncultured Bradyrhizobium sp. (assembly GCF_947648125.1). Lineage (GTDB taxonomy): Bacteria > Pseudomonadota > Alphaproteobacteria > Rhizobiales > Xanthobacteraceae > Bradyrhizobium. The sequence goes on from NZ_CANSMR010000001.1 coordinate 326,607, forward strand.
GTCGAACCGCTGGCGAAGGCGCTGGAATCGCCGATCTTCATGCCGCTCGACGTGATGGTCGAGGGCGAGACCGAAAAAGTCTTCGAGCGGATCGGAAAGGAGTGGGGGCAGCTCGATTTCCTGCTTCACTCAATCGCGTTCTCACCGAAAGAAGCTTTGCATGGCCGTGTGGTCGACGTCGACCGGGCGGGCTTCCAGAAGACCATGGATGTGTCCTGCTGGTCGTTCATGCGCATGGCCCATCTCGCCGAACCGCTGATGAAGAACGGCGGCACGATGTTCACCATGACCTATTACGGCAGCCAGATGGTGGTGAAGAACTACAATGTCATGGGCGTCGCGAAGGCGGCGCTCGAGGCGGCGGTGCGCTACATCGCCGCGGAGCTCGGACCAAAAGGCATTCGGGTCCATGCCATCTCGCCTGGGCCACTTGCCACGCGCGCAGCATCCGGCATTCCAGAATTCGACGAACTGATGGACAAGGCGCAGTCGCAGGCGCCGACGCGCAGCCTCGTCAGCATCGACGACGTCGGTAAGGCTACAGCGTTCCTTGCCCTTGATGGTGCAAAGCTGATCACGGGAGACGTACTCTATGTCGATGGGGGCTACCACATCATCGATTAGAGGGTGGGAGGTCCAGTTAGCTGTAATGCAGGCCGATGACGTCGGCGACGCAAGCCGGGCGCGTGCCGCCCTCCATCTCGATCGCTACGCGGTAGTGGACCCTCAGCCCGTTCGGCGGCACGTCGACGGCCTCGACAATGCTGACGCGACCGCGCAGCTTCGATCCAGCCGGGACCGGCGCTAGATACCGGATCCGATCTGCCCCGTAGTTGAGCGTGTTCTTCAGCCCTTTCAGGCCCATTACCGAGCGGATGAACATCGGTGTCAAGCTGAGCGACAGAAGGCCATGTGCGATCGTCATGCCTCCAGGCATTTCGGCCTTCGCGCGCTCTTGGTCGACATGAATCCACTGCTCGTCGCAAGTGGCATCCGCGAATTTGCTAATGCGCTCTTGCGTTACCTCGAGCCAGTCACTGACGCCGATTTCGGTGCCTACCGCTTCCTTGAGTTGTTCAAACCCGTTGAAAATCCGCATGGCGTCGGCTTGCTCCCTTCAGAGGATCATTTCCGGAACAGCATCGGGAATTGTGAGCCCGGCGTCCGTCACCGCCAAGACCTCGGCGACAGTCACGCCCGGAGCCGTTTCCAGAAGGGTCGCCTTGCCGCCCGGGAAAGCGATCACCGCAAGATCGGTCACCACGAGATCCACGGAGCGCGCGGATGTCAGAGGCAAGTTACATTTGGCCACGATCTTCGACTTTCCTTTTGCCGCATGTTGCATGGCGACGATGACGCGCTTGGCACCGCTGACGAGGTCCATGGCGCCACCCATGCCAGGCACCATCTTGCCCGGGATCATCCAGTTGGCGAGATGACCCGCGGCGTCGACTTGCAGGCCGCCCAGCACCGTGATGTCGACATGGCCGCCACGGATCAGGCCGAACGACATCGCGCTATCGAAAGTGGCCGCGCCGGGCAACGCGCTGATCGGCTTGCCGCCGGCATCGGTCAGCAGCGGATGGGCCATACCTTGTTCGGGAATTGGGCCGGTGCCGATCAAGCCGTTCTCGGACTGGAAGAACACCCTGAGCTCGGCGGGAACGTAGTTCGCAACCAAGGTCGGAATGCCGATGCCGAGATTGACGAGGTTACCCGGGCGTAGTTCCTTCGCCACACGGCGCGCGATGATGGTTTGGGCATCCATGGTTCACCCATTCGCGACGAGATAGTCGACCAGTGGTCCTGGCGTGACGACGTGATCGGGAGCAATGACGCCGACCGGAACGATATGTTCGGCGGTCACGATCACGGTGTCGGCTGCCATCGCCATTACCGGATTGAAATTCCGTGCGGTGAGAGCATAGGACAGGTTGCCTGCGTAGTCGGCCAGGAAGGCGTGTACGAGCGCGAAATCGGCGCGCAGTGCGGTCTCCAGCAGATACGGCCTGCCGTCGACTTCGATCTTCTGTTTGCCTTCCTCGACCAGCGTACCTACGCCGGTGGGCGTCAAGACGCCGCCAAGACCACAGCCGCCTGCGCGGATGCGTTCAACGAAGGTACCCTGGGGAATGAGGTCTACCGTGATCTGCTTGCCCAGCATTTGCTTCTGCGCCGTCGGATTCAGCCCGATATGGGTGCCGATCATGCCCGACACCTGCGAGCCTTCGAACAGTTTGCCGACACCCTTTCCGGGCGTTGCCGCATCGTTGCTGATCAGCAAGAGGCCCGATTTGTTCTGTCGGACCAGTTCGTCAAGCAAGCGCTCCGGCGTGCCTACGCCCATGAAGCCGCCGACCATGATGCGCGCGTTGTTCGGGATCATCGCAACAGCTTCTTCGGCGGATACGGCCTTCATGATTGGGCTCCGGCAATCAATCCGAGGCGGGATGTTTCAGCGAACACTGCCGTTTGGCGTGGTCCTTACGTTGATCTGGGTCAAGGCCCGCGTCATTCGTCGTCTGCGTGACGGTCAATCCCAATGCTGGTCAGCACGTCCGTCCACAATTTGCGCACCTGCCGATGCCGATCGTTCACGGCCGCGCTGACGGCGTCGCGGACGGGCTTGAGATCGTCACCTTTCAGAAAATGGATTTGCGCCTGGATCAGGCGGCTGCTTTCAAATTCGATCCGGCGCAAGGCCACGACAAAGGGATCATCCGCGGAAGCCTCGACGGGCAGCAGGGCGGCGGGCCGGACGGCGCCGTGCGCGGCGTGCCCGAGGGCCGCAATGTCGATCGTCGTGGCAAGCCGGTGATCGGCAACGCCTGAAACCGGATTGGGCATCCAAGCCATTTCCCAGATCAGCGTGTTGTAGAAGGTCGTGACATCAGGCGCCCACGAAGTCGCGCGCAGGAGAAGGGAAACGATCTCGGTCTCGCGATGCAACTGTGTGTTTAGCTCGGTTTGCCAGCCGGCCTTGAACTGGCCTGGCAAGGCGAAAGCCAGCTGCCGTGCAAGCGCGCCATGCACCGAGACCAGGAATGATGCGACCCGAGTTTGCTGCAGCGGCGGCACGCGCCCGGAAGGGTCCAGCGGGCCGAGGAACTGGTTCATGACGTGGTCCTTGGCACAGGGATCGCGCGCAGGTGGTCGAAGCCGGCAGGGAAAGGCATCATCTCGCCACCTGCGTCGTCGGGTGCGATCCATACCGCCTGTTTGCCCTGCCAGCGCTTCGCCATGACGTCTTCGGCGAAGCGTGCCAGCAGGTCGGCCGTCAGTGTGGCCTTCTCGAGCGTGAAGGCGTGATAGGCATTCGGAATGATGACAAGTGAGCTGTCGGAGATGTGAATGCGTAGGGTTTCGTGCAGGGAACGCGGGGTGAGGAAGTCGAATTCCCCGTTGAGGATCATCGTCGGCGTCTTGATCGAGGCCAGTTGCGGCGTCAGCGGCTGGAACTCGAGGAAGGACTCCATCAGATTTTGCAGCGCATAGACGTCGTTGACCAACCAGCCCTGCCGCTTCACCGCGTCGAGCTTGCCAAGCAGCGGCTTGAGCCATGAATCGGAAAGGTTCATCGGTAGTAACAAATCCTGCAAATAGCTGGTGCCGCCCAGGATCAAGGCGGTGCGCAGTGCATTACCGAGCAGCATGAGCTGCGGCGACAATTCTGCGAAGGCGCTCATAGGCACCAGGCCCGACAGCCGATCTCCGTGCAGGATCGCATAGCGCAGCGCGATCAGTGCGCCGAAACTGATGCCGCCGAGGAATATCGGACCATCACCGAGCGCTTCGATCAGGAGCCTAAGCGCCTCAACCTGGTCTTCTTGGCTGATGAACAGCTCCGGCTTGGCCGAGGCGCCCTGGCCGAGCAGATCGAAAGTCGCGACACGAAATCCCTTAGCGATCAGCGCGTCCCGATAGGCCGCCCAGAGCTCCGAATACTGGGTAAGCCCGTTAACGAGCACATAGGCCGGCGCGTCAGTGGGGCCGTCCAGCTCATAACGGATGCGGTGCGACCCATGCGACAGGAACGGCATTCGCTTCACTTGGTCGATGCTTCGAGCGTCAAGTTGCGGCGCGCACCTGGCCGTTCCCTTGACTTAGGTCAACGACGGCCGCGCATGCCCGCCGGAACCTTCCCCAAAATCCGGTCAGGGAGGATTTCCATGAGGCGCCTTTTCATTGGCCTGTTGCTGCTCGCTTTTTGCGCATCGGTTGCGGCCGCCCAGCCGTTCACGCGCCGCTCGTCGCAAGTCCAGCATGACGGCCTGAAGCAATACTACGAGATCGCCGACTTCAAGCTCGGCGGCAAGTATGACCTGGCCAATCCTTCGAAGTGGGAAAATGGCGGTGAGGGGGGGTCACCCTTGAATCACTCGGCGGCGGAAAACTGCGCACCGCCTACATCGCGGTTGGTACGCCGCGGCGAAACGCCGCCGGCGAAATCACCAACGCTGTGGTCATCAACTCCTATTACTCCGGCGACTCGACCGACATGTATGAGCAGTGGGTCAAGGGCGCCGCACTGTCGGGCGGCGTCCCGATCATCGGACCGGGCCGGCCGATCGACACTGACCGCTACTACGTCGTGATGGTCGATCCGCTTGGGACCTGGGGCGCCAGCAAGCCCTCGGATGGCCTCGGGATCAAGTTTCCCCAGTACACCTATTTCGACATGGTGCAGGCAAACTACCGGATGCTTCGCGATCATCTGAAAGTCGCCAGGGTCGCGCTCGCGGCCGGTGTCTCGATGGGTGGCACCCAGACCTATGTTTGGGGCGTCATGCATCCGGAATATGTCAGTGCGCTGATGCCGATCGGCGGCACGACGCAATCGGACGCCGGAGATCCCGTCGGCAATTGGACGTTCCAGTTGATGACGGCGGCGATCGAGTCCGATCCCGTCTGGCAGCAGACCGACGGTGACTACTACAAGCTGCCCAAGGAGAAGCACCCGTTGATGGGCATGGCATTCGGCTGGTCGGTGTTGGGCCTGACCGGATACGATCTCTCGTACCGGACCACGCAGGCGTTCACCGCAGTGCAGCCCGAAATCTTCTATTGGGATCCGCCGAACGAGAAGGCCGGCCTCAACGTGATCAATCGCTCCAAGCTATATGACGCCGTTGACCTCGTTTGGCGCAACCGCGTTGGCGAGCTTCACAATATCAACAACGACCTCGGCCGCATCCAGTCGCGCACACTGGTCATGCACATCAAGAACGACCTGTGGCTCAACTTCAAGCTCGCCGAGAAAGCAGTCGAAAACATCCCGGGCGCCGACCTAATTGCCGAAGAGAGCCCGGTTGCACATTACGGCGTATTCTCGATCATCAATGGCCACAAGAACGACCCGAAATTCGTGGCCTTCATGGAGGACGTTGCCAGCCTCGACCGAGCGCAGCAGTTCGTCGACAAGAACTTCCGCACGCCGGGTGTGGCATCCGACATCGATCCGAAGAAATCCTTCTGGAAGGAGTATGTCACCTATCCCTATCCGGTGAAGTACGCCAACGCCAAGGACGCCAAAGGTACGACCTGGCAGATCGGCTACATGGATGAATACAATGGCACGGAGAAGGATCCGAAGGTCCTCGTCATCATTCATGGCAAGGGGGCGTTCGCCGGCCACTACGGCAATATCATGCAGTACGCGCTGCGTAGCGGGCTGCGCGTTATCGCGCCCGACTTGCCGCACTATGGCATGTCAGGTCCGGGCAATCTCGACAAGAGCCCTGCGCGCACCATGCAGGATATGCGCGAGGTGGTCTATGACCTCGTCGTCAACCAGCTCAAGGTCAAGCAGGCGACCTATCTCGGCCATTCGCTGGGTGGCCAATTGATCCTGGGCTACGCGCTGACATATCCCGACGCCGTGAAGAGCCTGATCCTCGAGGCGCCGGCCGGCCTGGAGGAATATCCGCGCGAAATAACGATTGCGCCGGGCAAGACCGCAAAGCTGTTCGACGCCTCGCTCGAGCACAACTTCGAGAAATGGAAGGATGTCTGGGGACCGACCCAGATACTCGCGAACGAAATCGCCCGTCCCGAGCAGAACATTCGCGACTTCTTCTATTTCAAGAAGCGCGATCCCGTCACCGGCGTGGTTGGGCGCAGCAAGAGTGGCTACTTCATGAACGACAGCGAGTATGCACGGTTCCATACCGCGCAGCGCGTCGGTCTCACCAGGGGCGATCCGAAGGAGCTTGAGCAGTGGGCCACTGTGTATATTCTCGACATCTACGGCATGGTCTCGGAGCTGCAGCAGGATGATCCCAAGAATCTGTACCGGCGGCTGACCGACATCAAGGCCCCGATCTTCCTGGCCTTCGGCGACAAGGAGCCCTTCATTCCCGGCACTCCCTTTAACGGGCTGAAGGACCTCGGGCGCGACATCATCACGCCGTTCATGATGCGGATGACGCGCGCGAACAACCGCCCGATCCTGAAGATCTATCCGGATACAGGACACTTCATCCATACCGACAATCCGGTGGAATTTCCGGCTGACGTGACCGATTTCGCGTTGACTGGAAATCTCGATACCAGTTCGCCGATCGAGACCGATCGCCTCATCAATGGCGTCGTTTCAGCGATGGCCGTTGCGCCGACGCCGGATGGACCGAATCCGACGGCCGGTTTGAACAAGTAGATTCGAAGGTGAGTTGCGCATCAGGAGATAAAGCCTGCAGTGAACGCAGCGCGGCAGCACCGTCCTCGGTTCCCTGGCTTGGCTTGTAGCGTTGTCTCGTCATCAGTGGGAAGCAACGGCTATGTCAGACGATCCTGCAGATGCCATAGCAACGGCCATTCGGTCGGCGTTTGCCTTCTATCCAAAGGAAGGCGATCCAGATTGGCGGGGTCCCGATTGGATGCTGCCCGAGGAATGCGCGCACTTGACCTAGGCCATTATGCGTGAGCTGGAAGCGAGGGGCTTCCGGATCGTCAGATCGCCCCTCGGCAGCGCGTCATAAGACACGCGCCAAGGCGTCGATGAGAAGTGAGGGTTGTCTGTCGGGTTTCGGATTGAATCGGTAGCTTGCAATGCCCAAAGTTCGTGCCGGAGAGGTCAGCCTTGGTTGGCGGGAGTGGGGCCAAGGCGACACCACGGTCGTCTTCATCCACGGCAATCTTGCCAGCAAGGACTGGATCGAACTCGCCGCCTCCCTGTTCCCGAGCGGCCTTCGGGTCATCGGAATCGACTGGCGCGGTTGTGGCGACAGCGATCGCCCGCCCGCGGCAGTTGGCTATGCCAACTACTCGATGCAGCAACATGCGCTCGATATGCTGGCGGCGCTCGATGCACTGCAGATCCCGTTCTGTCATCTCGCGACGCATTCCACAGGCGGCATCATCGCGGCGCGCATGCTGCTGATGCAGCCGGAGCGGTTTGGCCGGGTATTTGCGCTCGATCCCGTGACGCCACTTGGGCTTGCGTTCAGCGCGGAGCAGATTGGGCTATTCCGTGCAATGATGGCGAGCCGTGAGGTCACGCGCGCGATGATGGCGACGGCCGCATCTTCCTTGTTCCTTCCGGACAGCATTGGGCCGAATGCCGTGCCGGTGTTCCGCGAGGGGCTGGGCGCAATCCAGACCCTGTTCGAGCGCATCCTGGATCAGACGTTTGGCGTCTCCGAAGGAGTATGGATCGGCACTCCGGTCAATCTCACGCGGGAACGGGAGAGCCGCGAACTCGAGCGGCGGATGCCCGAAATCCGTCATCCCCATCTCGTTGTCTGGGGGGAGGGCGACGGCTGGATCGCGCCCGACGATTTGCGGACCATGGCGGCGGCGATGCCGAACTGCCGGCTGGTGATCGTGCCGGGCGTCGGCCACTCGATGAACCTGGAAAAGCCTCCGCTCTACGCCGGCTATTTTGGCGCGTGGTTTGGCGGCTTGAAAGACCACCGATTGTGACACATATGCGTGGCAACGTCTTGCGCTTGTGGGGCGAGACGCTCCACATCGTATTTTCGCAGAGCTTGATCCAGGTCAATGGTTCACGAGCCCATGGCTGCAAACCTGCCTCGTTGGGAACGTCGGATCGGAGAACAACCTATGATGATAAATGCGAAGAGAGTTGCATTGGCGACGTGCGTCTTCGGATGTGCCATGCTGTTGTCCTTCGACTGGTCGGAACAACGCGGCGTGTCAATATCTGTCGATAGCGTACAAGCCCGGGTAGGCCGTCCCCTAACGCCCGTGAGCGTTGCGGGTGTTGCCCGCCGTCAGACACGAAGGGCTGTTTACGGCACCGCGGCTGTTGGTGCAGCAGCGGCGGCCGGCGCTTACGGATATTATCACTATCCATCCAACGGTCAGGGCTTTGTATGTCAACCTGGCACGTATTTCCGCGGGGAGGATGGCCGCCAGCACCTCTGTCAGTAAGCCGATTATAGGGGCGAGGAGGGCGTAAACCGTTGCCGATTACTTTTTGGGAGAAGAGGAGCGTAACGCGGCACCCAGATCGTTGTCCAAATGCCGCAAGCAAAGGGAGTTCGTACCACCCCGGCAACACCGCTGCCAGCCGCATTGGACGACGATTAGATTGCTTCGGAGGACCAATGGCCGAAACCCCAAAGCTCTCGGTCGAGAGAGCGCTCGAAAAGTTACGCAATAGCGACAAACCCAAAATCGAAGGACGAGCGCCACGCGGAGAAAATAAGTGCGCTCGACGAAGAAATGAAGCGCATGAGAGCGCAGAGGCTCCGCCTGGATCGGCCCAAACGTAACCGCGACTAGGTGATTTGTCGTTGCCTAAATCGGACCGTGCGATCCAGGCGGCACTATATGCAGCGTCATGGCGAAAATCGCATAGATGAGCACGCCGTTACGCCGGTCAAAGACCGAGCTGGACTGATCTGAAGTCGCGCGGCATTTCCTGAACAGTGGGATTTGACAGGTCATTTCCTGCTAGCAAGGCCCGCTACCGATGAACCCCTTCGCTAGCTTGGATCAAGATGGCTCGACTAGCCCGGTATCGTCTGTGTCGATCGAACCCCGGTGGTCGTCCCCGGCGGGCAATTGATCGGGCGATGGTCACAGCGGCATGACGGATCTTCTGGCATCGCGATGGATCGGTGAATTCCTGTTCGGCTTTGGTGCGCTCTTCTCGATAATCAATCCTTATGGCTTGGCCTTCATCTTCCTCGACAGGACGATGGGACTATCGGAGGCGGAGCGCGCCAGGATTGCTCTGCGAGTCGCTGGCTACGCATTCTGCGTTCTGCTGACATCGCTGTTTCTCGGCACCCAGATACTAAATTTCTTCGGCATCACCATGCCGGCGCTGCGCATCGCGGGGGGCCTCGTGGTTGCTGCGACCGGGTGGTCGATGCTTCATGCGGCGCCCGCGGCAATCGGGACCCACGCGACGTCGACGGTCGGCTTTGCGACTGTCCAGAGGATGGCTTTCTTTCCGCTGACTATCCCGCTGACGACCGGACCGGGGACGATTGCGACGGCAATCGCCATCGGGACCGCCCGACCGTCAGACCTGGACGGCCGTTTTTCGTCGTACGTCGTCTCGTTCCTCATCGCATCCGTCGTGACGGCTACAATCTACCATGCGTATCGCAAGTCGAGTGCGATGGCGCGACTATTCGGCGAAGAAGGAACCAGCGTGGTGACACGGTTGTCTGCGTTCCTCCTGCTTTGCATCGGCGTGCAGATCATCGTCATTGGTGTCACGGAGGTCGCGCGATCGATCGCCTGCGTGGGGCTGACCATCTGATCTCCCGTCGATCAATCCCGGTTGAGAACGGCAGCCGCGCGGTTGACCTAAGTCAAGCGTCATGGCCGCTCCTCCGATCACGCTGACAGCCGTCGATGGCTTAACGTCAATCGAGGTAATACCTGCGTCGTCAGGATCTGTTGGATTGGCATGGCTCGGATCGTAGAAGCGGCCAAAGCCGGGCTGAGCGCCGCGATGCTGCTGATGTCAACCAGCTGTCTTGCGATGGACATCGTGCGTGTGCCCAATTGCACGGGAGATGTCCTAAAGCTGAGCGGCGACATCGGGCCCGGCGATTTCGTCCGCTTTCGCGGGTTTGTGGGCGCGGAGAGGCGCGTGCATGGTGTCGATCTCGACTCAGGCGGCGGCTCGCTTGATGAGGGCTTCCAGATTGCCATGCTTGCATATCGACGGCAGCTCACAACCTACGTTTCCGGAGAATGCGACTCAGCCTGCGCATTCATTTTTCTGACAAGCAGGAAACGTTATGTGTCGCCGAATGCCAGGATAGGCGTTCATTCCGTCTCCAATGTGCACGGCAACGAAGATAGCGAGACCATACGCGACACGATCAAGCTGGCGCGGTTGATGGCCAAGCACGGGATTTCTCCCTCGACGATCGGCAAGATGGTGACGACCCCACCGGGAAAGATGTCTTACTTGAACAAAGACGATCTCGCAGCGCTCAAGGTCATCGTGCGCAATCCCTTCGATCGGATCATCCGTACCTCAACGGCGCAAGCGATCAAAGGCACCTCGACGTGTGACAAGGGAGCTTCGGACACCGTGTCGAAAGAGGGAAGTCCAGCGTTGGCTGGCAGCGGCGGAAAGAAAAGCTAGGCGTGCGATACGCAGGCAACTGGAAACACTCATAAAAGGCCTTGTTGGAAGGTAGGCAGTCGACGCCGGTATCGCGCGCGCAGGCTGATGCTTTTGAGATCGAGGCTCTGGCGAAACGGCGCTTGGCCGACCGCTTCAGCATCGCGGATGAGCGGCGAGCGCCCTGATCACCTCGATCTCTGACGGCACGAAGTCCTTCCGGGTCGGGTTCTTGGCGAACTCGCCGCTGTGTGCGGCGTGGCCGGCACTGGCATGGCGAGCCACGCGATTCCATTCACAGAGAACTGCAGATCATGATGGAGCCGGCTGCCCCAGCCGGGCTGGCTGGGGGCCGCGGGCGGCCGAGCCGGAGGTCATTGGACGATGATCTGGCCCGATTCATGAGCTTTAGCTGCGTCCGAGGTCGGAGCAATTGGTCTTCCTCAGCACCTTGCACGGCAAGCCCTTCACAGCCGCAGAATTTGGTAATTGGTTCGCTGATCGATGCCGCGTGGCAGGCGCGCCCGGCCGCGCACACGAGCTCCGAAAGGCGTCAGCAATCCGACACGCGCTGAACTGTGTTACCGCGCCTGAGCTGATGGCGCGGCATGGTTGGAAAACCATAAGGCGAAGCGCAACGATACATCGAGGAGGCAACTCGCATCCGGCTCGCGGAGAGTGCTGGCGCGAAGATCATTTCAGGTACAGGCGTTGGCTCACCTTCTGACCCGGTGAGCCAAAATCAACCGCTACCCATTGAGAAGACTGGAGCAGGAAAATGAGCTGGCGATCCCGGCAGGATTCGAGCCTGCAACCCGCGAGAAGAAATCCCTTACTCGCGTTTGGAATCGGGCTTCGCCAACCACCGATTAGCCACCGAAACACCGTGAACAAACGGCGATAAAGGTGGTCAACTGGGATCGGTCTTCGGTGCTTTTGTTGGCTTTTTCGGTTGCTGCTTACGTTCGGGACGCAGGGCTGCGGGTCGGCAACGGGAGCTGAAACGGCCCCTTGAGGTTGATAGGAACCTCTAGCTCTTCATCGTTGGGATAAGCGACTGAAATCGCAGCAAATGCGAACGCCCTCCGAGCGCACCATAAACCCACGAGAGCGGCCGATTGCTGGCCGTGGTCGGCGGTGGTTCCATAGCATTGCGTACGGGCTCGCTCGCTAGAGGCTCGCGTTGTGATCAAAAGTGCGCAAAGCATCAATGCTCACGCCGCCGTCAAACCTCGTCTGAGGCGCTGCGTCGTGTTGCGGCTTGGCCGACCGGTCGACGCGTCGGGAATTGGAGTTGCACGACTTGATTTGAACCGGCTGGCTGGAGTCGATCGGAAGCACCGTCTTGTGCGAGATTCGCTTCAAGGCCAGGTTTGAACGAATGCTCAGAACGCCCGGTATGCGCGAAATCTTGCTGACGATGAGGTCTTCAGGCGCGTCGATGTCGGGCACCATCACGCGGAGAAGGTAATCGCTATCTCCCGTCATCAGGTAGCATTCCATCACCTGGCTCAAGCGATCGATCGAGCGGGTGAAGTTATCGAGCGACAACTGAACCTGCTTTTCGAGCTTGACCTGGATGAAGGCGGTTACGCCGATACCGAGCATCGCAGGATCCAGCACGGCGATCCGCCGGTCGATCACGCCGAGCTTTTCGAGCGTGCGAACGCGGGCAAGACAGGGCGACGGCGAGAGGTTGACGCGGGAAGCAAGCTCGACGTTGGTCAAGCCGGCATTCCGCTGCAGTTCGTTCAAGATGCATTCCCTGTGACTGCGGCAGGTTGGCCCGCGAGCGCGAATGAGCCAAAGGTTTCGAGCCAAGGAACGATATCTGCCGGCTGGTAGCAAATGATCCAAGCCCGTGTCGGTTGGCCCGGAGATCGAGCTGGAAGCGATTGACGACTGCTCGACGCGCGAGGGGCCGAACAGATGCAGCACGTATCTGGTGCGGTTTCTGGAGCGGCGATCCCGCTGGGCGCAAGAGAGACGAGCTAGAGGACTGATTTCATTGGTGGGCCCGGCAGGACCCGAACCTGCAACCAGACCGTTATGAGCGGCAGAATAACGATTAGCTTCGTTGATTTTACTGTCTTTTCGGTTGGATTTCGGTCGTGTTCGTTGTGGCCTGTCGAGTTCGTTTTTGGTGCAGAACTGGTGCTGTTCGTCCAATTGAAACTTGGACTTAGGGCGTTGCGTTCTGTTAGTGATAACGTGAAGGCAAGTTGATCCCGGCGACCGATGGTATCCCCGCCATCATAAATGTACGAAGTGGCGCGCAGCACGCCTTGAGTAACGGTGCTCCGCGATCCTATTCCGCTCTCGGCGCCTTTCCCCCGCGCGAACTGCGACGACAGATCTCCATCGTCCAAGGAGAACAGGTTGACCGCCCAGGGTTCAACCGCCTCGAAAGCCGGCCGACTGTAGGCTTTCGAGTCCGGAATGAGGTGACGGCGGTGACGAGGCGCCGCCATGGAGATCGGCTTTCGCAAGCCAAACCGGAAAGCAGTCTTCCTCGTCGACCAGGTCTGAGCGCACTTGAGAGGGACGGGATTCCGTCAGGTCGATTTCGAGTTGTCCGCCGGCCATGTCCACCGCCTGATCGGGCCGAATGGAGCGGGGAAGAGCACCCTCTTCAAGATGCTGACCGGCCAGCTTCGCCATAGCGCGCGCAGCATCCGTCTCCGCGGCATCGACATCACCGATCGCAGCACGAACGCCACCGTGAATCTGGGTGTCGGCATCAAGATGCAGACGCCCCAGCTTTTCGAAACGGAACCGCGCGCGACAATATCTCGCTTGGAGCCAATCGCCGCTTCGCACCGCGTCGCGGACCGGACATCGCGAGCATCTGCTCGGGGTCGAAGCATGTGCCTGGGAGCCGCGGGAGGATCGCGTGGCCAACCCCTCGGGGGATCATCGCGCGCCGCAATGAATTTGGCAGGCGACGGAACGATCAGCGGATGCTTGTGTTGATTTGCGAATCCCCATGACTCCGCTCTTCAAGCCCAGGGCGCGAGTGCGCAGGGTTTGTGGCGACGCTGATTCAATCGCGAGAGGTGACGGGCGAAAGAGGAAGCGATTTCTTTGTTTGGCAGAGGCTAGCGCTGAAACGGCACGTGGCTGAATTCCAGGTCGTGGTGGAGCTTGGGAAGACAGATGCAGTGTCCGAAGCAAACGTGACACTTGCTTCTTCTGATGGCGCTCGCCATGGGAGTGTGCCTGGCGATGGGCGGGTCTGCTGCGGCTCAGGAAGATCGACCCGGCAATGATGTGCGACTGCAAAAAGGTGACTCGCCTGTTCTCCCCGAGCCTGGTGATCTGACGGTCGGCGGGCGTCCGGTGAGCAGACTGCAGGCCTTGTGGTCAGGCCATGAAACAACACAGCGTGGCGGTAATCCTTCCTTGTCGCAATGAAGAGGCGGCCGTCGGCGCCACGGTAACAGCATTCCGTGCGGCTTTGCCTGACGCTGTCATTTATGTCTACGATAACAATTCGACTGATAGCACTGTGAGTGTAGCCTGCGCTGCGGGGGCGATAGTTCGAACAGAACCGACGCCAGGAAAGGGCAACGTCGTCCGCCGGATGTTTGCAGACGTTGATGCCGACGTCTATGTGATGGCCGACGGCGACGCGACCTATGACGCGGCGGCTGCTCCGACGATGATACGGAAGTTGATCGAATGCCAGCTGGACATGGTGGTAGGGGCACGAAGTTCGATCGCCAAGACCGCGTATCGGCCAGGCCATCGCCTCGGCAATGCGATCCTCACTGGAATTTTATCGCGTATCTTCGGTCGCTCGTTCAGCGATGTCCTGTCGGGTTATCGCGTATTCTCGCGCCGGTTCGCAAAGAGCTTCCCAGCTCTCTCGGAAGGTTTTGAGGTAGAGACGGAGATGAGCATCCATGCTCTGGAGTTGCACATGCCGGTGGCCGAGGTCGTGACCGCTTACAAAGTACGGCCGGAAGGTTCGACGTCCAAGCTCTCCACATTCCGCGACGGTTGGCGCATCTTGTTAACAATCCTGACGCTGTTTCGAACCGAAGAGCCGATGTTCTTTTTCGGTACAGCCGGCGCGGTGCTCGGGTTCGTTTCGATCGTGATCGCGGTGCCTGTTGCCGTCACGTATGCTGAGACCGGCTTGGTGCCGCGTTTGCCCACCGCGGTTCTTTCGACAGGACTGATGATACTCGCCTTCCTTAGCTTCTTCACTGGAATGATTCTCGACACCGTCGTGCGTGGCCGCCGCGAGTTGCGGCGGCTTGCTTATTTGGCCCTGCGCCCTCCGGGGCGAGAGACGTCATCCGATCTGTCCCGATCGGCGTCCCGTCAGGACTCGTCCCACGCAGGCGATGCGCCCGGATCTTCCGCGCATACGAGACTCGCGAGTGGCGCAACTAGTCCCTCCGCCGGCATGCGGCCAGTTCGACGGCGCAAAGGGACAGCATGAGGCTCACCATCGGCACTGCGGGAACCAAATATCGCCAGACATCGAGGGTGTGGGCGCCGGCGGCGGTCATGATCGAAGCCGCCCACATCACAACCACGATCCCTGCGCGCGCCGAGAACTCGGGGCGCCGACGCCACACGGCGGTCACCGCCCAAAATATGACGGCGATAACGAAGGCGGTGGACAACGCCTTGAACAGATAGGCGGAGATGCCAGGGAGGTCGGACAATAGGCCAATCCGAACTGGTCCGCCTTGCCGATCGATGGGCTGAGCCGCCCGGCCGTGCCGCGTTATGATGTCGGACACGAGCGGCACGTCGTCGGTCGACACCGGTATGGCGGGCTCGAGTCCGTAGGGCGGCCATGCAACCGACGCTCCATAGGCCATCTGATGGACGAATTTGCCCGCGTAGGCCAGCGGCCGATCGCGCACGGCGGCCAGGAAAATGCTGCGATAGGCTGAGGCCGCGCCGACAGCATTCCCGGTATCGTCGGCGACGTCTCGATCCAGTGCAGCGTCGAAGAGGCACGCGTCGCCGAAGAACCCGAGTACGGGCCAGCGACCCGGCTCCGCGGCGAAGTCGGCGGCAAGCCGTGCCATCGTGGCGTCGGCGCGGTCGCCGGCCGCCGACACTATCTCGCGTCGCGCTGCATCACTTGTAAGTACGATGTTCAGGTGATTGCAGAACAGTGTCTTGGGGAGGAACACAGTGGACGACTGGTCGGAGTTGGAAGCCCCGAACCGGGAACCGGCGGCGAGGAGGGCCAGCGCCGCCGCGACGGACAGGGCGATCACGGCAAGGCGGGCGGGCGTGTCTGGCCGGGCGACGCAGGCACCCACCAGGACGACGGCGATTGGGACCAGCATTCCCTGCGACCTGAGGCACGCCGCGACTGCTGCACACAGGACGGCGGCTGCGACCGCGCAGCACCGCGCCGTTCTGCCGGCGCAGGTGGCAACGAGCAATCCAGCCGTTGCCAGATTGACGAACACCGCAAAGAGAAGGTCTGCGGTGAGGACGTGCCTGAACAGCAGCAGGCCCGGATACAAAGCCACAAGGATGATCGGCACGAGCCCAGCGGCATTGCGCGTCGCC
Organism: uncultured Bradyrhizobium sp.; assembly: GCF_947648125.1. Classification (GTDB taxonomy): domain Bacteria; phylum Pseudomonadota; class Alphaproteobacteria; order Rhizobiales; family Xanthobacteraceae; genus Bradyrhizobium. The sequence goes on from NZ_CANSMR010000001.1 coordinate 342,709, forward strand.
GTCTGGGCAGTTGCTGCAAGTGCCAACATCAGGAGGGCCCACGCCGCCTGCTGCAGCCGCACCACCGTACTGAGGTCACCTCCGAACGCGAACGTCACGGCCAGGAGCGCCGGGTAACCCGGATCGCGCCCACCCGCCACGGTCGGCTTTCCGGTCTCGAGCGTAAGAAGCGCAGATTCCACGAAGGGCGGCGTGTCGCCCCAGATAACCGGGACCGTCGGCCTGAACGACACGACGATCGCCACCAGCAGCGCGGTCCACGCCAGCACGGCCCATGGCCACGGCCACCCGACGCCGCCCAGAGAGGCGGCTCCGCCCATTGTACGCGCTGGAGCATCGCGGTCGGACCGCAAGATCGCTGTCCACTCGGGAGTTCGAACGCTGCCCCAGCTTCATGCTAGACCAAAACGCTCTACGGGACCATCGGAGGATCGACGCTGGTGCATGGGCCAGATGATGGCGCCGATCGCATGCGGAGAGAAGCCGCTAGGAAGCGGTCGCCTATGGGCGGCGATCACCAATGGTGGGTCAATCGTCTAGCGCGATTGGTCCGGATTTTCTTGCCACGTCGTCGAGTGCTCAGAAATCCACTTGGTCGCGTCGTGCTCCGTAACAAAACCCTTGATAACTTCCGTTTCGCCATCGGGCCATAGAATATCGATCCTCCAGCCGGTGCCGGGATTCTTGCAAGCCATGAAAGCTGGTCGCTGCTCGATGGTCGGGGGACTATGCGCCCACGGTGGCCAGCTACAAGCCAGTGATCCTGCCACACTTCGCTTTCTGGCCCCGCAATCCTATTGGCGTTGAAATCCCGATCAACGCCGATCCTTACCGTGATCGGGAGGCTCCGGTAGTCATCCCTCGATAATGAGACGACCCAGGAACGCATTGCAGGCCTGCTCGGCTTCAGCGAACGTGCTGAAGGGCGATCCGGACACTTGAGCCGCGGGCATATTCAGAAAGTCTGGGCGATATGACGCAACAAAACCGGGCTCTCCATGTAGGCCAGGTCCACTTCGGCTCTCGCTGCTGATGACGAATGAATAGTCGTCGCTGCTTGCGATCCAAATTTCCAGATCCTCAGCAGTATCCACGCGGCGAAAGTGCAGGGCCATTTCACCCTCCACCAGGCAGAGGTCCAAGCTTGGTCCTCCGCGGTCATCCAGATGGACGCTTTAACCTGCTTTTGTGCGATTGGCGGCTTCAGCCTCCCGCGCCAGCCGTTCCGCCTTTAGGCGCTCTCGATTGTCGTGGAGTGCCTTTTGCGCTTTCGCGTATTCGGTCATAGTTTCCTTCGTCCTGACCGCTTTAAATATCTTATGGGCTTCGCGTTCTGCAGCTGGCGGCGCCCGGCGGTTTCGGTCGTTAATCATCGGATGACCTCCCTTTTGGGCTCCATGAGTCAACGCATAGATATGGCTTTCGATCCTGTCGGTTAGCGGGCAACTCGAGGCCTCTGATTCCGACCAGACCGGCCGGCGCATGCCAGCCGGTCGGCAACGAGCGAGTAAACCGAACACCACGCAGCCGACTTTTACGGGGCGGGCTGGGGCGCCCACTGTGAGCAGGAGGCTCCTAATGAATATGTTCGTCTCGACCGCGGCGGTCGCTGTTGCAATGAACTCGGCCGCCGATGAGCCGCTTGCGATCGATCACAAAGGCATCTTGGCCTATGTCGAGCAAATCGTCGACCTGTTGCGCACGCGATACATCTGCGACGGATGGAAAATGGATGAGGACGGTGCGGCGCGGACTCTCGACTACTTCCGAAGACACGTCCATGGACCCGCCTTCAAGGATCAAGACGAGGACACGGCTGCACACACTATCAAGGCGGCCTCATAATCTCCATCACTGGCGGCAAGGACCTGATGTTATTCGAGGTTGACGAAGCTGCTACCCGCATTCGCGACGAGGCCGACCAGGACGCCAACATCATCATTGGCGTATCGTTTGATGAAAGCCTGGAGGGCATCGTCCGCGTCTCGGTAGTGGCGGCCGGCATCGATAATCTTGACCCGGCACCCCACGCGCAACCAGCGGAAGCTCACTTACAGAGCTCGCCGGCAGGCTGCGCAACGACAGCCGTCAGGTCGCCGGATCGAGCGCAGTACACCGCTGACCGACGCGCACCGCATCGGCGCGTCGGTCCAGTTCGCGCAATAGAGGAGCGTTTCCGGTATCGACCTTGGCTGATCTGCGTCCATGAACGCCGGGCGCTCGGCTACTTCCGGTTATGGCCCATCGCGTCGGTTGGCGCAGTGCAGCGGCATGTCCGAAGTTGGGGGCAGATCGGACGTGGTTAGCCAAACGGCAATAATGCCGAGATTGACCCCAAAGCGGACATAAGTGGCGTGCATCTCTTGCTCGGTACGAGCTGGGAGTCCCCCGACCGGTTCCCAGGCGCGGAGGACCTTTGGGGAGGGCATACTGGGCCTTCTGAAAGACACTTTCAGGTTCGAAATGCACCTTATGGTTTGACAAACCTTGGTAACTCATTGATATCGCAGTAAATGCGGCCGCCCTCCGAGCGCACCAAAGACGTAAGTTACTGATACGAAAAGTATTTTCGCGACTACTCTACTCCCATTTTGTTACTCGCGGTGTAATGTTACTTTTCTGTTCCGCGCAAATTTTTCCCCCGCCCGTCTTCGGTTTGCTCCCTCTTCAATCGACAGTTGATTGGTTGACGAAATTCGTTCAGGTGGCGAGATGTCAATTTTGGCACTTCGCATAAGGGCGGTCACCCTCCAGCTCCCGTTTTCCATCTGCTGCAAGCGCAGCGAGACACTTGCATCGCCACCCTCTTCTTCAAGCTTGTCACCGGTGTCTCCAATGCACGCAGCGTTTGCTCCTGTCGTCCCAGCGCTCTATTTGAACGGCGGCCGCGCAAAGCAAAAGCACGATTTCCCTTCGAGAGGGCAGGAGCGTAGCGCAGCGTAAAAATCGGTGGGGTTCGTACTCGCTGCGGCATCGACGGCAGCCCTCTGGCGCGAGGCCATCCGGCCGACGATCGATTGGTGCCCTTGTCAGGCGCAATTGAAAATCTTGGCCAACCGGCGTTGATGCTCGGATTCGTGATCGAAGGCGCGGCGCACAGCTGCGAAGGATTTGGCGAGCGGAAAGATGTCGCGTGTGACCAGGAGGTCGGTGTCCTCGGCTCCCACCGGATGCCAAAAAACGCCTTCCGCAGTGATCGTCACTTCGGGCACCAGGTCCGCCCTCGCCAACGCGATGCCCTCTGTCGCGGATCCTCGCAGCGCAATTCGCCTGATTACCCGGTTCTCCTCGTGAATGTGATGAGCATCCAGAAAGCAGCGGAATTCCTCCGCCCCCGCGTCCGTTGCTACGGTCGCCGCCAGTCGCACGCGGAAACCTTCGGCGCGGGCCAGCTCTATTCCTTTCCAGGCACGTAGCCATGTCCCCTTTCCACGATGACTGTCGTGGCTCTCCGGTGTCGGACTGTCGAGGCTGATCTGCAAGGTCACGCGCTCGCGCGGCAGTGAGCGCAGCGTCTCGAGCCGGCTTCCGGCAAACAACATGCCGTTGGTGAGGACCGTGGTCGGCGCCACCGCAGCGCATGCTGCAAGGATCTTGCCGATCTCCGGCAGCATGAATGGTTCACCCCCAGTGACAAAAATTTCACTCACGCCGAGTTCGGCCGCCTCGATCGTGATCTGTCGCACGCGCTCGACGCCAAGTGCCCGTCGCGGAGCTTTGGGCGACGACCGCACGCAACAATAGTCGCAGCTAAGGTTGCAGTCGAAGTTGGTATAGAGCCAGAGGCGGGAGCCGATGGGCCGAACATCTCCGATATTCTCAGGAACCTCGCCGTACCGGAGCACCCAACGGGTGCGCCCGTCTTCGACTGAAGTATCGATTAAGCTGTTGCGGGTGAAGCGACACCAAGCCTCGAGCTCGGGGCCGACGCTTGGATTACCACTGATCACGGCCACGAGGTCGCCCTTACGGCTGCGGCGCAGCGCAGCTATCAAATCCGGCAAGAGACCCGAGGCAAATGTCTTGCTGCCAGCGTCGAGCTCAAGGTTCGCGTTCGTTCTCATTGGGCGTAGTACAATCTTTGTGTCTTAGGCGGGCCGGGACCGTTAGAGCTGTCGAAGACCTTGATTGAACCAAACTGAACCGCCGCCCGTGGTCAGCGCCGAAGCGCTTTTTTGGTGAAGCCGCTAAGCCGAAGGCCGCGTCAAAAATCCCTGTTGTGCGGAGGCTTCCCGCAACTCGGCATACGCTTCGAGCTGTGGCGCTACCCATTGGCGTAGCCCTTCCGCCTCAAGCACAGCACGATGTGTCGGATTGTCGAAGCTCATCGCGAACAGGGCTTTAGCGAACTGCTGCTCCAACGCCGGGTCCAGATCGGACCGCGCCGTAAACATGCAGTGATTAAAGGGCGGCGAGGTCCAGATTTCAGTGAGTGCGCCCTCCGGCACTAGGTGCTCGCTGCGCACTGCGCTCCAGAATGGGCTGCCGATGGCACCGGCATCGGCACGGCCATCGAGCACCGCGCGAATAACGTCGGATTCGCTCGTGCCTGTGTCGCCGTGCTTGCCGAGGTCGGTGTTGAATCGCAGCGACTTGTAGTCGTTGCCCTCGACCAGTCCCTCGTGCTCTAGAAAATAGGCCGGGAGAATGGCCGCGTGTCCGCTGTCGCGGCTGCCGAGAGCCAGGGTGCGATTCCTGAGATCGGCAAGCTTGGCGACCAGTCCGCCGGTGACCGCGACGATCTTGGTCATCCAGCCGACATCCGTATCACGCATCGCGATCGGCCGGCAGCGATGGTCGCTCCAGGCATCAGCCTGGATATAGGCGAGGTTGGTATTCCATCCGATGTCGATGCGCGGCAGCGGGTCACCGGGTAGGGCCAGGAGGGCTGCGACCTGCGTCTCGTAGCTCTGAAACAAAACGACCTCGACGGCGAGATGCGCTTCGTCGTGAAAGTACCGTCGCAAGCCCTCCCAGATACCGACCACCTTTGGATCGTATGCGACGGCACCTACCCAGATCGTCCGGCTCATGATTGTGTCTCGCTCTTGGGCCTCGAAATTCAACGCGCTGAATCGCGGGCAGCGCTCAAAACAGGGGTATTCCCAAAATGGCCTTGCCGATGAATTCGCGCAGAACATCGCCCGTTGGCGCCATGACAGCTCCGGCATGAGCATCGCGGAATAATCGCTCGATCGCCATATGCTTGGAGAACGCAGCGCCTCCGCATACCCGCATCGCCGCCGACGTCACCGCGATTGCAATATCTCCCGCCGCTGCCTTGCTCTCGAGCACGCGCAGCATGGTGGTATCTCGCGGGCGCTCAAGGTGATCGACGAGATCGTCGATGCGTGCTGCAAGCCCGTCGGTGTCGATCTGCATCGTTGCAAGCTGCGCGCGAAGCGTCGGCAGGCTTTCTCCGAGGGACTGGCCCAAATGCTCGAAACGGGCGGCGTTGAGATGGGTTGCCGTTCCCGCCACGGCGGCCCGGCACAGACCCAGCGCCACCGCCGATGTTCCGAGGTTGAACAACGGAAGCACGACATCCAGCATGGCCTTGAAGCCGGCACCGTCATCAGTCAGTTGGAGACCCGGTTCGACCTCGCAATCCTCAAGGATCATCGGCGCCGACGCGTTGGCGCGCATCCCGAGCCCATCCCATGGGCCGGCAACCGAAAGTCCGGGTGTGCCGCCCGCGATAAGGTAAATGGTCGATTCCGTCGGGCTCTTTCCTTCGGGAGCCAATGCCGAGACGACATAACTCTGCGCGTGACCGGCGCTCGTCACCCATGATTTCTTGGCCGTGAGGTGCACGTTGCCGGCGTTGCGCTTCGCTCGGGAGACCGGCGCCCAGAAGTGGCTGCGTGATCCGGCTTCGCTGAAGGCGAGGGTGGTGAGGTGTCGGCCAGCCGCAATGTCTTTCAGCGTTTGCCCGACCGCGGCGGCGGGACGGGCCGCAGCGATCGTCGCCGTGGCGCACGTGTGCATCAAATAGACCATCGCGGCGGACGCGTCCGCTTCCGCGAGCGTCGCTATCACGGCGGCGACGGTCCGCGGTCCGAGCGCCGCGCCGCCCGCTTCAGCAGGCAGCGTGATCCCCAACAATCCGGCCGGACCGAGCGCCGCGATCGCCTCGGAGGAAAATCGCGCATCCTTGTCGTTTTGCCTCGCCGCCGGAGCAAGGATCTGTTCGGCGATCTCTTTGGCCTTCGAAACAGCGGTCTCGTGGTTCATGACGACCCTCGCGCTAAAGCGCTGCGGCGGTTGGAATATCCTCTGCCACAGTGTCCCTATCCACCTCTCAATATCCGTAATACGCTATTGAAGACCATACTGTTACATCTGGGAAGCGCCTTAGTGGAAGCCCGTCGGCCCATGGCGTCGTTGAAATATTTTGTCTCTTCCGAGCGTAACGCGCGGGAACGATCGCCGTATCTCCTACACGGAGTATATCCGCGCGCGACGAGACTGCGAACAGCAATCAGCCATGGCATAACAAGGGCAGTCTGGTGATGGCTGGAAATGACGGCGGGACCCCGCCGATCCTCGGGCAAAAGCATTATGCGCAACCGTCTGCATTCACGCCGGAAAATCTGCTGCGCGAAGCACGCAGGCAAAAGCGGATCGCAGACTCCGGCATCCCAAAGATCTGCGTCCTCGATCCGGACGGAGACATTGTGCGGAGCCTGCTGGCCCGTGGGGAAGCCCGGCTTGACCCGGGATGGGCCTGCTATCACACGCAGCTCTACGCTTTCAACCGTAGCGGAATTGAGTTCGGAATTGTCGGCTGTGCCGTCGGCGCCTCATACGCGGTGCTGATCGCAGAGGAGATGTTCGCATCGGGCTGCAGGCTCTTGATCAGCGTCACATCCTCCGGGCAACTCATGCCGATACGTCCGCCGCCCTATTTCATCATGATCGAAAGCGCGCTGCGCGACGAAGGCACCAGCTATCACTACATGGCAGCGTCCGACTATGCGCATGCTGATGCTGGATTGATCTCGGCGCTAGACGGCGCATTCCGCGAACTTCCCGTACCGGTGTTGTCAGGCGCGACATGGACGACCGATGCGCCGTTCCGCGAAACCCAGCCAGCGATCGATGCCATGGTGAGGATGAATCTGATGGCGGTCGAAATGGAAGCCGCCGCGCTCTACGCGTTCGCGCAAGTTCGTCAAAAGCCCGTCCTGTGTTTTGCCCACGTGACAAACCAGATGGGGCGCGCCGACGGCGATTTTGAGAAGGGCGAAGCGGACGGTAGCCGTGACGCGCTGCAATTGATCGCGATCGCCGCCGATCGCCTGCGGTCCCGGCTTAAGCCGTGAGCGGCGCGGCGATCGGGATCATCTGCAAGGCGCCGCAGCCCGGCCGCTCAAAGACGCGGCTTGCGACGGCCATTGGCGCGGTTGCTGCTTCCGAGCTATCCGCCTGCTTTCTGCGCGATGTCGCAGCAAGCATCGACGCGGTCCCGGATGTGCTCGGCCGGCGCGGCTACGGTGTCTACGCTCCAGCGGGAACCGAACACATCATGCGGCAGCTGCTTCCCCCACGGTTCGGACTGTTGCTACAGGCCGGCGATGATCTTGGCCACGTGCTGCTTGGCGCGACGCGCGCTCTGCTAGATGCCGGACATGGCTGTGTCCTTCTCGTCAATGGCGACAGCCCGACCCTGCCACCTCGTTTGCTGGTTCAGGCCATTGAAGCCTTGCGCGGTCCGGGCGACCGGATGGTGCTCGGGCCGGCAAGCGACGGCGGCTATTACCTCATCGGCCTGAAACACCCGCATCGGCATCTGTTCACGCAGATCGCGTGGGGAACCGAAACCGTGGCTCGCACCACATGCGAGCGCGCTGCGGAAATTGGGCTTCCCGCCACGCTGCTTCCGGAATGGTACGATGTCGATGATGTCCAAACCTTGCGTTGGCTGCAGGAGGAACTGGCCGGCCATTCGACCCGCTTTCGTGCTGGCGGATCCGCTCCGGCGAGCCGGGCCTTTCTCAAGGCCGCGCCGGAGATAAACCCGTGACGTCGATGTCAGAGAATATTTCGGGTCAATTCGGTCGACTCGGGCGCGCCGCCAACAACGTGCATCCGCTGCATCTATTGGCTGGTATCGGCGCCGTCCTGGTCGGTTTGACCCTGGTCACTCCCTTTGCCTTCGAAGCTTATGGTGACAATGCCTTCATTGCTCTGACCATCGCCGCGGGTCTGTTGGCGATCGTGGCGACACGCCTCTCCGAGCGCGCGCCGCCCGATCGTGCGCTGTGGCTCATCTTTGGACTTGGGATTGCGCTCAGGATCTATGTGCTGCTGTTCGGTCCGTTTTTGTCCAGCGACATCTATCGCTATATCTGGGACGGCGGGGTTCAGGCTGCCGGCATCAACCCTTACCGGTATTTTCCGGCCGATGAGGCGCTGGCGTTTCTGCGCGATGGCGCGATCTTTCCCCACATCAACCGCGCCGATACGGCGGTCACGATCTATCCTCCGGTGGCGCAACTTTTCTTTCTCATTGTCACGCGTATCGGTGAAAGCGTGACTGTGATGCGTCTCGCGCTGCTCGGGTGCGAGGCCGTCACGGTAACGCTGATCGTGCTCCTGCTGCGGCGAATGAACCGCCCGGTGACACGCGTGGTCGCCTATCTCTGGCATCCACTGCCCTTGTGGGAGATCGCCAACAGCGGTCATATTGACGCGCTCATGGTTGCGCTGATGATGCTGGGCCTGTTCACTGCGCTGACCGGGCACGCGCTCCGCGGAGCCGTCTTGATCGCGCTTTCGGTGCTGGTCAAACCATTTGCGGCGGCGGTATTCGCCGGGATCTGGCGCCCGTGGGATCTCAAGATGCCGCTGGTCGTGATCGCTACCGTCTCGCTTTGTTATCTTCCTTATTTGTCGGTCGGTTGGGGAGTCCTCGGATTCCTGACCAAGGGCTATTTGACGGAAGAGGGCGTCAGTGCCGGCAACGATCTCTGGCTGTTGTCGCTCTGGCGGCTCGTGTTCGGAGAGCATCAAGGAGATGTTGCCGCCTACGTCGTGATGGCCGCGCTAGTCCTGCTGTTGAGGGGGGTCTCCGTGGCCCGCAACTCTGACCGCACCGTCGCGTCTGCGCTTGGCGACATCAACATGCTGTTACTCCTCACCCTCTTGTTGGTGTCGCCCAATTATCCCTGGTATTTTCTAGTCATCGCGCCGTTTGTTGCGCTGTGTGGGACCTCGGCAAATTGGGTCGTTTCAATCGGCGGGCTCTTGCTGTCCGAGCAACTCGACTGGGATTTCTACCTTCCAAGAATGGTGACAAAATCAATTCTGTTCGGAGGTCTTTTGCTGGCCTGGGCCTTGGTGGCGTGGAAGACTCGCATGCAGCGGACCGCAGAGACAGGGTTATCATCATGAGCCTTTCCGGCGAAGCGCCAGGCACTCACGCGCCAATCGATCCGCGCCGGTATCACGAGTCGGTCACGGGCGAGCGCACCGAGGTCGCCTCGCGCCCGCCGGTCTGCCTTTATCTGGAGGTAACCAACCGCTGCAATCTGTTGTGCACCACATGTCCTCGCACCTATGAGGAGCTCGAGCCGCCGGCAGACATGGACTGGGACCTATTCACGTCGATTGTCGACCAGGTTCCCGATCTCGCGCGGGCGGTTCTGCATGGCGTCGGCGAGCCGATGCTGGTCGCGAACCTGCCGCGGATGGTGAAATACCTGAAGGATCGGAGCGTCTATGCCCTGTTCAACACCAATGGAACGGTGCTCAGTGAGCGCAACGGCCGTGCCCTGATCGACGCCGGGCTCGATGAGCTGCGTGTGTCGCTCGATGCGTCAAACCGCGCGAGTTTCAAGTCGATCCGGGGCAGGGATTATTTCGGCCGCATCCTCCGCAATGTGCGTGCGTTTCGCGAGTTGCAGGAGCGGGAAGGGCACGCCAAGCCGCAGGTTTCTGTCTGGCTCACCGGCCTTCGAGAGACTGTCGAGGAGCTCCCCGCATTTCTGAAGGTTGCAGCTGAGATCGGCGTCAAGGAAGTCTATCTGCAGCGGCTGGTGTTTTTCGCTGAGAAGGCGATCGGCAAGGCGCAACCGGATCAGGCCCTGTTCGAACGCCTGACCGAGGGCGAAGCGGCCTATCTGAAACAGGCCGAGGATCTGGCGCGTTCCCTCGGCGTGACCTTCAGCGCGTCGGGGGCTGCGACCGAGCCGGGGTTGAGCCTGAAGGGAACTAGCGACGGCTCGCCGTGGTCGCTTTGCCGGCGGCCGTGGTCGTTGATGTATTTCACGGCCAATGGCCGCGCCTTGCCATGCTGTATCGCGCCGTTCTCGCAGCATGGCTATGACAATTACACGCTTGGCCATGTGGGGAAGCAGTCCTTGCAGGACATCTGGAACGGGCCCGCCTATCGGGATTTTCGTGCGGCGCTTCTCTCAGACAAGCCGCCTGAATGCTGCGCCAATTGCGGCCTGCGCTGGAGCCTGTGAACAAGGTTACCGACGAGATGGGTGAGAAGCGGCCTGCGTCGCGCCACCCGCCCGTCGTTTCCGCGATCATTCCCTGCCTCGACGAGGAGGCCGCAATCGGCCAGGTCGTCGCCGCGGTGCTGGCACAGAATGTGAGCGAGGTTGTTGCTGTCGACGGGGGCTCGCGGGACCGTACGGTCGAGCGGGCAGAGTCAGCTGGAGCTCGCGTGATCGTCGAGCCGCGACGCGGCTACGGTCGCGCCATACAGGCGGGTATCGCCGCTGTGCGCGCTGACGCCGACATTCTCGTCTTTCTCGATGGTGACGGCAGCGATTCCGCGGAATTCATCCCTGATCTGGTGTCGCCGATTGTCGCTCGGCAGGCTGTCTTCGTTCTCGGCTCGCGCGTTCGCGGTCCACGCGAGCCGGGTAGCCTGGCGCCACAGCAGCTCATTGCAGCTCGCGTCGGCCGGCTGCTCCTGCGTCTCGTCTACGGCGCAAGCTTCACCGACCTGTCACCTTTTCGCGCCATCCGGCGGGACGAACTCAGACGCCTCGGCATGAGGGAAGAGACGTATGGTTGGAACCTGGAAATGCTGATGCGAATAGCAGCCGCGCGTTTGCCGGCACTGGAGATCGCCGTCGGTCAGCGACGGCGGATTGGCGGTGTATCGAAGGTCTCCGGCAATCTCTTCGCCGGCCTCAAGGCGGCCTGGTCCATTTCGGCGACGTTCGTTCGCCTCGCGCTTGAGCTGCGTCACCGGGAAACTCGCAGGCAATGATTTCATCAGGATTCCGGCGAGGGCATCAACGCACGCCGGCGCGATCCCCACACGCAACGATATCCCGGGGAGATTTCCGTTGCCCTGCTTCCGGTGGCGAGAACACCGCCAGATATCCGCCATCGCCGGCGAGCTGAGATGTGGCGATCTCGCGATAGCCGACGGCGCTCAGTTCGCAACGCAGAAGCTCAATCGGCGTGCCGTGCTCCGACGTCGGACGCTCGAGGTCGACAATGCCGATCCGCGCGCCCGGTTTCAAGGCGGGCGCGAGATTATAGAGGAAGGCATAGGGCTGGCTTACCTCGTGATACATGTGCACGAGGATTGCGGCGTCCAACGAGGACGCGGGCAGGCGCGGGTCGTGTGGCTCGCCCAGCGCGTATTTGACGTTTGCGAGCTTCAGAGTTTCCGCACGCCGGGCGAGCTCGACGAGGTAATCCCGCGTGACGTCCTCGGCGACGACGGAGCCGGTGGGGCCGAGAAGGCGCGAGAGCCGGACCGTGTGGTAGCCACTGCCCGCACCGATATCGCCGACCGTCATGCCAGGCTTCAGTTCAAGACGGCGGGCAATCTCACCTGCCTCATTCAAGGCATCACGGTGCTCCTCGGCGGAACGGCCTGGGCTGACGATCTGTGCAACCGGTCGCCGAGGTGAGGGAAACTCCTTTGCCGGGACACCAAGCGGAGCAAGATAACCAATATCGGCGGCATAAGCGCAAGTAGCGCCCAGCGCCGCGAAAAGCGCCGCCAAACGCGCCAGTGCCATTATCTGCCTGCCAGGCATCCTTAGCCGCTTTAGCCCGCGATATTGAAGAACCATCCAACGAGGCCCTTCCCATCGCGCACGGGAGGGACGTTGCGGCGTAGCCAGGCGTCAAGGCCGAGACTGCGGCCGGCGCCGTCAATCACGAACAGGAATATCACGATGGCCAGGCACATATACGTCCACGGCCATTCGGACGGATTGTCATAGAGGCCGAGCCAGAGTTGCAGCGTATAGGCGACGGCCAGTACTCCCACGAAGCGCACGGCCAGCCCGAGGAGCATGGAGCCAGCGAAGACCAACTCGGCGAGGAAGACAATCGGTCCAAGCACGCTCATATGAGGCAACACGACATCCTTCATGAAGGTGCGGTGAAACTCGAACGCCGCGTTGGTCGATTCCTGCTCGGTCCAGTACTGCAAGCCGTCGGACACCGGCAGCGGCAGTTTCCACAACATCCCCTGGAACCACAGGCAGCCGATCAGGACCCGGACCAGCCAGATTCCGAGATGTCGGCCAGAACGTTGCTCCGAATCCTCCCGCCAATTCTGGAAAGCAATCGCAATGCCGGCGAGCAGTAACGCCCAGAACAGCGCCAGGATCGGATAGCGCCAGTTTCCCTGATGCAGATAATCGTTCGTCGTCGCGGTCAGGAAATGCCAGACGTCGGTGAAGGGATTGGCGGGCATATGCGTTTGCTCCAAGAACCGAGCCATTACTCTACGTATCGGTTGATTGAATCGTTACTCCGCGTATCGGTTAACTGACAAGGCGCACCGCCGCGGCGCGCCTTGCCCTTCATCACCAACCGCTTCCGACGGTCATTGCGCGTTGATCCATTTGTCCGAGCCGGTCAGCTTAACCGACACATCCGAAAGAGAAATCGAAAAGGGCTGTCCGTCGACCGTGCCGCGGTGATCCGTCGAGATCAGGAGCGGACCGGCCTTCTTGTAGTCCGCATAGGTCGCCATCACGAGCTTGGGCGGATTGTTAGCGCCGCGGTGGTAGACGATCTCCTTTATTCGCTTGTCGTCGCCGATGTAGAGGTCCCAGGCGTCGCCGGGCTGGTAGCCGCCCTCGGACGGGTATTTCGCCACGATTCGCTGAGCGGAACCCCCGCCGAGGGGGAGTTTCTGCGCGCCCTCATCGGTCACCGTCGCGCCGTCCCATACGACGTGGAACGGCAGCAGCAACCAATACTGATCGTTGGCGAATGCCGGATCGACGTCCTTCTTGATTGCATCGCTTTGGCTAGAGATCTGCGAGCGCTGATAGCTCGCCTTGACCGGCTTGCCTTCTTTGTCTTTCCCTTCATAGGAGATCATGTCGGTCTTCGGGCTCCATTCCCATGTGTTGGAAATTTTGAGATTGGGAGCCTCCAAAGTCCAAGTATAGCGGATGGCCTCGATTTGCCCGAACGAATCGAGGCCGTAGGTCTTGGCGATCTGTTCGGCAATTGGCGGGCTTTGCTGCGCCCGGGAAGCTTGAGGGAGGACCAACAGCAAGCCGAAGAAGAGGAACATCAGATTGAGGCGGCCCAATTCGCCGCGCGCCTGAGTACGAGTCCTACTCATGTCGAACTCCTTGGGTTTGGGGGCAAAATGCGACGATCGGGCTGAGGCCCGGTCGTCGTGGCACTTAGGCTCGCTTGAGATAATAGCGAATATACGTCAGGCGATGGACCCCCTTTCACGTTGCGCATACTGCTTCGAAGACAGCCGGAGCGTATCCGGTGGGCTTTAGCGGCCTGCTACAGGTGGACGGTTATGCGGCCTACAACCGGCACACCAAAGAAGGCGGCGCCGATGATCGCCTGTTTTGCCCATATGAGGAGGCGCTTCTTCGAACTGCATGTGAACGAAAGCTCGCGGCTGGCGACGCAGACGATCACGACAATGGCGGCGCTCTGGAAGGTCGAAGAGGACATCCGCGGCAAGGATCCTGCAGCACGGGTGAAAGCCCGCCAGGAAAGTCCGCCGCCATTGTGGCGAGGCTCTTCGATCTGTGGGAAACGGAACTGCCGCGCCTAGCCTATCAAAACGGCGAGCGTATCGAAGCTCCCAATGCGGCGGCTGCCGAACACCTAAGGCAGATGTGCGGCTTTACGCGCAGCTGCAATCCAATCCGTGACATCGTCCGAGTTCAAGATCGCAGCTTCCCAAGCACTCTTGGCGGCCGCCAACCGCGCGCCGAACTCGCCGAACGCGAGCTGACCGCCTTTGCCGCATGCATGATCGATCTCGAGTTGGATCTTGAGAAATTCCTCGGCCGCCTTGCGCACCTTGCCGAGGCCATGCAATCGCTCCGAGATCGACCGGTCGCGTTGGGTCGTCTTCGGCGCTGCCTTTTTTGGGGCCGGCTTGCGCTTCTTCGCGGACTTGGCGGCCTTCTTCGTCTTCTTGACCACCGACCTCTCCTCATGTTCGGCCGGCCAGGCTACAGGTCACTTTTCAGCGGGCAGCCTCCGGGTGATGCGGTTCGCCCGCGCATGCCGGCCTCAGGCCGCCAAGGGGGCCGCACTTGCCATTCACATCGACGGAGGGTTGCGTCCGCCGAGAGTGCAGGGGCACGCTTGAAAATAGGTGGAAATCCGACGCAGCAAGCGCAACACAATGAAATCGGAAATTTTCAACTAACCCACTGATATCATTGCCGCGCCATGGGCCGCTGAAGATGCGCACTATTGTTTCGCCGTCGCGCTATGATGCTCGAGCCCATTGCGGCAGGACGCACGGAGGTTAGCTGGCAACTTTGATTGTGCTGTTCACGGACTTCGGGTTGCACGGCCCGTATGTGGGTCAGATGAAGGCGGTGCTGGACCAGATGGCGCCGGGCACATCCATTATTGACCTGTTTGCTGATGCGCCGGTTGGTAATCCCAAGGCATCGGCCTACCTACTGGCGGCCTATGCCGCATGGTTTCCGGCGGGTACCGTTTTTCTTGGCGTGGTCGATCCCGGCGTCGGCGGGGCACGCCCGCCTGTCATCGTCGAGGCCGACGGCCGCTGGTATGTCGGCCCGGGCAACGGATTGTTCGAACTGGTCCAGCGCCGTGCCGGACAGACGCGGAGCTGGCACATCGACTGGAAGCCGGAGCGCCTCTCGGCCAGTTTTCACGGTCGCGATCTCTTCATCGATTTTCTCGTCGATCGGTTCGGGGCGGGCTCCGGTTGAGCGAGCTAATCCGTGTTCCGTTCGCGCGACCAGCGATTGCCGAGCGCGAGGCCGTATTGGTAGAGCGCGTTGCCATATTCGAGCTGCAGCCGCTCCGTCGATTGCAGCGCGACGTCGACATTCGCGCGTGCCGATTGCAATGCGCGTGCGAGCACCGAGGCCTCGTAGGCTGCCTTGGCGGTCCCTCCGGCCGTGTGAGGCCGCACCACGAAAGCTGCGTCGCCGGTCAGCAGGATGCGGCCGAACAGGGTTTTCGGCACAGTGACGTCTAGGATGGTCTGAAGGAACGGATCCGGCGTCTCCGAGACCAGCGCGGCCATCTTTGGATGAATCTCGCGCAATGCGCGGGCCCTCAGATCGGCGATGGCCCTATCCGGTGTCGTGCCGCGCGGAAGCGAGGATCGATGTTGCACGCCGCTCTTGTCGGTCAACGTGTGGGCGAGATCGGCGCGACTAACGTGCACATACCAGACCCAGTTCAGCCGACGTGATCCGACCGTAACGGCCCCGTCGGGCCCCGGGATGAAATACGCCAGCATGTGGCCGCCGCTGCGGGCTTCCGAGAAGGTGAAGCGGTCGTTGAAGAAGGGAAAAAGATCGGAC
The DNA here is from genome assembly GCF_947648125.1 of uncultured Bradyrhizobium sp. Lineage (GTDB taxonomy): Bacteria > Pseudomonadota > Alphaproteobacteria > Rhizobiales > Xanthobacteraceae > Bradyrhizobium. The sequence goes on from NZ_CANSMR010000001.1 coordinate 358,482, forward strand.
GGCACGTCGCGTTCATCGAGCGTGCCTCTCCAGGCGACATAACCGGCGTATCGCGCCTCGACATCAGGAAGCATTTGACGCCGGACCGCCGAGCCCGAACCGTCCGCGGCCACGAACAGGTCGCTTTCCACGATGGAGCCGTCGCCAAGGGTCGCTGCGACCTTGGAGCCTGCCTGGGACACCGCCGTCACCGCGGAGCCGGCCCGATAGCATTCAGCGGGAACGGCTGCCCGCAGCGCCTTGTGGATGGCTTCCCAGGAGGTGAACTCCTGCGGCATGTCCTGGAGAACGCCATCGCCGCCGTCCGGGTCGAGATAGCGCCGGCCGCGGCAGGTCGTGAAAGGGAGCGGACCTGCATTGTTGTCCTCGAGCAGCTGGATCAGTTCGCGCTGAACGACGATCCCGGCCCCTCGGGCCAGCATCGGACCCGGCACGCGCTCGTGCACGGTGACGGCCGCGCCCAATTTGCGAAGGGTGATTGCATTGCAAAGCCCGGCAACCGATCCGCCGCTGATCGTCACCCTGAAATCATGATCGGCATGCCAGCTCATCTGCTTCTCCCTGATTTGCTGTTTCGACAATCGGCGGGCTCACACGAGGTGCGCACCCAGCTCGCGGCCGGACGCGGCGATCGCGCCGCCTGCCTGTCTGCGTTCCCGGCCGTATTGCTGGAGCGCCTCGCCGAGCGGCGCCGATGCAAGATGCTTTCGCAGCGCCATGGCGTCAGCCGCCGCCTTTGCGATGCCCATCCCCGTATGCGGCCGAACGACGAACGCCGCGTCTCCCACCAGCGCAATCCGTTGCGAGATCATTCGCTCCGTTTCGTAGTCGAAGATCCCCTGCACGAACGGTTGGCGTGTCGCTTCAACCGCTGCCACAAAGGAGCGCGGCAGCAGTCGCTTGGCGTCGTCGACGAGCCTCTCGCGAGCTCGTTCGGAAATCGCGCCCGGGGGAAGCGAGTATGGGTGGATGCGGCCTTCGCGGTCGGTAAGCACATCGTCGCGCGCCGTCGGTCCGATAGCTGGCCGATACCAGACCCAGTTGTATCTGCGATCTCCGGGCTTGGTTTCGCCGTTCGGTCCGGGGACCAGAAAGCCGAGCACATGGGAATGCGGCATGCGGAAATATGCGAAGCGCTCGAGGAGGTCGCTGGCCGCGAAGCCCGGCAGGTCGCGTTCCGGCAAGAGGCCGCGCCACCCGACATAGCCTGCGTAGACATTCGCCGCGGCCTGGCTGTCGACCGTGGCGCGCGCGACGGACGCGATGCCGTCCGCGCCGATGACGAGATCGGCAGCCGTCTCGCTGCCGTCGCTGAAGCGAACGACGACGCGATCGGCCTCCTCGCGAAGCTGTTCGACCTTTCGGTCGAGCAGATATGATCCATTCGCCATCCGCTGCCGAAAGACACGATAGATGTAGTCCCACGAAATCTGCATCTGGGGCGGCATCTTTTGATCGATGGTCGGGCCCGTGTCGCCGAATACGATCCGTTCCCGCGCGACCACCCCGACGCGTGCGACATGTTCGCAGCCGGCCGCGCGCAGAACGGCAAAGGTCTCGCGCTTGCCCAGCAGGCCGGCGCCGCGCCCTTCGAGCCCATGGAGCGATCGCTCGTAGACGATGACGTCGTGTCCATCCTGGGTCAGCAGCGTCGCGGCGAACAATCCCGCGAGAGAGCCTCCGATGATTGCGATGCGCATGCCTTGCGATCTCCAAATGCGTCCATTCGACCTCGGGACGTCAGTGATGCGCTGCCTTCCGGCCGAACAACGTCGGCAACTGCAAGAGCAAGCCAGCGGCCGCAAGTGCGGCTCCGTAGCCGCAAACGCCGAACCACGACGCGTGCGCATAGGCCCAGCTCGCGCCGAGCGATCCAAGCGATCCACCGATGAACATGGCGGTCATGAAAACCGTGTTCAGCCTGCTTCGCGCCTCGGGACGGAGCGCGAAAATCAGATGCTGGTTGGCAACCAGCGCCGCGTTCACTCCGACGTCGAGCAGCACCACTCCGGCGGTCAGTCCGGCGATGGTGTTCCAGCCCCCGAACACCGCCCAGGAGGATAGCGAGATCGCGGCGGCGACCGCGATCACGAGATGAGGGCCGCGCTTGTCGGCTGTGCGGCCGGCGAGCGGCGCAGCGAGGATCCCCGACGCGCCGATGACGCCAAACAGGCCGGCGATCTCGGGGCCGAAGCCAAACGCCGGCTCTTGCAGATGCAGGGACAAGACGGTCCAGAAGGCGATGAAGGAGGCGAACAGCATCGCTTGCGTCGCAGCGGCCAGCCGAAGCGCCGGTTCTTCGATCAGCAAATGCACGAGCGAATGCAGCGCGGCGGCGTATCCCAGGCTCTGGGTCGGATGATGGCGGGGCAGGGTCAGGCGGACCAGCGCGGCGGCGCCGAGCACCAAAGGCGCGCCAAGCCAAAACATGTCGCGCCATCCGAAATGCGATCCGACGAAGCCGGCTATCGTGCGGCTGAGAAGGATTCCGCCGAGGATTCCACTGACGACTGTTCCGACCGCGGCGCCCCGTGTCTTGTCGTCGGCGAGCGTTGCGGCGAACGGGACGATCTGCTGGGCCACCGTGGCCGCTATGCCCAGCACCAGCGAGGCTGCGATCAACGCCAGCGTGGTTGGTGCAACAGCAGCGAAAGCGAGTGCTGCCGCCAGAACGACGAATTGCGCGGCGATAAGGCGCCGCCTCTCCACGAGATCGCCCAACGGGACCAGCAGGAGGAGACCGACGGCGTAGCCAAACTGCGTGGCCGTGGGTATCAGGCCGATCGCCGAGGAGCCCGGATAATTCGCTTCGATCAGGCCGAGCAGCGCCTGATTGTAATAGATGTTCGCGACCGCGATGCTCGCACAAACCGCCATGGCAAATGTCCGTGCGCGGGTGAGTTCAGTGACCCGTTGATCCGTGCTGAGAGCAGACGTCGACATGGCCGCAATCCTCGCTGGTCGGTGCGCAGCTTCAATTCGCTGCGTCCGACGCTTGACTTCAAACACGACCGGCAGTTAATTATCAATTGATAAATAGCAACTCCGTGCAAAATGAATGGCTGTCATGTGCCGCTGGCTGCGCAACGCGCGCTCCGGGTGAGAGAGCTTGCATGGCACCTTACGTGGCTAGTCTGCGAACGTATTGGACTGAACGCGCATGCTTTGGACTGGCTTTTGAGTCCGCGGGCGCATTGCGGCGGTGCGACCTCCCGGTCGAACGTCGTTGGCCGAACCGGCGACACGACGCCCATGCTCCGCACCGCCGTGACCTCATCGGGAGATTGTTCAAGGGCCGCATCAAACTGAAAAGATGACGGCTGCGGCGAACTGGTATGGCGTTTCCATTCAGGAAGGGAAGGCGATGAAGCTCAGGTCAGTTCTGCTCGCGCTGCTTGCCGTCGGGGCGATCGGTGGGACGGGGGCGCTTCTCTACGCCTGGGAATCGTCGATTGATCCGATCGATCCGCGATCAGCCGGGGCCACCGATACGGTGATGGTGCGGCGTGGCGCAAGCCTCGCGCTGCTTGGCGACTGCGCCACGTGTCACACCGCGTCCGGCGGAGCACCGTACGCCGGCGGACTTGCGATGCCGACGCCGTTCGGCACGATCTATTCCACCAACATCACGCCCGATCCCGAGACCGGCATCGGTCGATGGTCCGAGCAGGCGTTCGTTCGTGCCTTGCGTTCAGGTGTGGACCGCGAGGGCCGTCACCTTTATCCGGCGTTCCCGTATGACCACTTCATGCGCGTGGCGGATGATGATGCGAAGGCACTGTATGCCTTCCTGATGTCGCTCGATCCGGTCAGATCGTCGGCGCCGCCAAACGGACTTCCGTTTCCGCTCAATATTCGCCTGACGCTCGCCGGCTGGAAGCTGCTGTTTCTGCATCAGGAGCGCTTCGTTGCCGACCCGTCGAAGGACGACAAGTGGAACAGGGGGAAGTATCTGGTCGACGGGCTTGGGCACTGCGGCGCCTGCCATTCTCCGCGAAACCTGATGGGAGCAGAAGAGATCTCGGCCAGTTTCCAGGGCGGCGTGGCCGAAGGCTGGCGTGCCTACGCGCTCGGTCGAAGCTCACCGTCGCCGGTCCCGTGGGATGAGGCGGCCCTGACGGATTATCTCGCACGTGGCTCGCATCCCATGCATGGCACGGCTCAAGGTCCCATGGCGAACGTGGCTGACAATCTGTCCCTGGTCGATCCCGCTGACGTCAGCGCGATGGCCTATTATCTGGCTTCGCTCGGCAAGGGCGAAGCAAGGACAACCGCAAAGATTCCCGTTGCTTCAGGGCCGGGACAACAGCCGCAGGCGGCCGGCGTGCAAGTTGCGACGCCGCCGCTCCAGTCCGATCCGGGCGGAGCGATCTACGGTGCCGTTTGTGCGTCATGCCATGAGGGCGCCAGACCTTTGCCGTTTGGGGGCGTGGGCCTTGCTCTCTCAACAGCTCTTGCCGACGACACGCCAGCCAATCTGATCAATCTGGTGCTGCGGGGAATACCCGCATCCACCGATGGCTCGACGCATCCGATCATGCCCGGCTTCGGCGATGTTCTCGACGACCGGAAAATCTCCGATCTCGCCAATTACCTGCGCACGCAGTTCGCCGGCAAGACCCAGTGGGACGGGGTCGCCAAGGCGGTCGCGGACGCAAGAGCCAACCGGTGAGCCGGCAAGAGAACAATGACTAGAAGGGTCGCTGACGCGCCATGACAACGTTGACCGTTAACGGCGAGAGCCGATCCATCAAGGCGAGCCCGGACACGCCGCTGCTCTATGTTCTCCGCGACGAACTCGGGCTGAACGCTGCAAAGTACGGCTGCGGTCTCGGCCAGTGCGGCGCGTGCACCGTGATCGTCGACGGCAAGGCCATCTTCTCCTGCATCACGCCGGTAATGGTGCTGGAAGGGCGGGCGATCGTCACGCTGGAAGGGCTTGGGAGCCAGACAGCGCCGGGGCCGTTGCAGCGGGCCTTCATCGCCGAGCAGGCGGCGCAGTGCGGTTATTGCATTCCCGGCATGATGATGCGCGCCCAGGCGCTGCTCAATCGTGATCCGAACGTGACCGATGAGGCGATCAGGGCCGAACTGCAGCCGCATCTGTGCAGATGCGGAACTCATATGCGGATCTTGCGTGCGGTCCGTCGTGCGGCCGACGAGCTGAAGAAGAAGTCTGCCGAGGTGAGGGCGGGGCGATGACGCATGCTGTCTCTCGACGGAGCGTATTGGCGGGTGCCGGCGCGCTCATTGTCGCCTTACGATTCTCCGGAGCGCGCGCGCAGACCGAAACCGGCACCGGTGGAGGTCCCTCGAAGCATGGTCTTTCCGGAAGCCTCGACGACACACCAAACATCGATGCATGGATTCGGATCGATGCATCGGGCGCGGTTACGATCCTCACGGGAAAGGCTGAACTTGGCCAGGGTCTCAAGACGGCGCTGCTCCAGGTCGCGGCCGAGGAGCTCAAGGTGCCGTTCGATCGGCTGTCGCTCGTCACGGCAGATACCGCACGGACGCCGAATGAAGGCTATACGGCCGCAAGCCATTCGACGCAGGACTCCGGCACCGCAATTCGGCACGCCGCGGCGCAGGCGCGCGAGATCCTTCGTGGCGAGGCCGCTCGCAGGCTTGGCGTGCCCGCAACCACGCTCCAGGTCCGCAACGGCGCAGTATTCGGCCCGCACGGCGCGCGCCTCGCCTATGGCGAGCTGGTTCGCGATCAACTGCTGTCTGTGGAAGCGAGCACAACGTCGCGCCTGACCTCGCCGGAGGACTTCACGGTGATGAACCAGCCGGTTTCGCGGATCGATATCCCGGCCAAGGTGACAGGCGGTAGCGCTTATGTTCAGGATCTGCGTCCCGAGGGGATGCTGCATGGTCGTGTCGTCCGTCCACCGAGTTACGGGGCCACCTTGCGCGATCTCGATATCGCGCCTGTCGAGCGGATGAACGGGATCGCCAAGGTCGTGCGCGACGGCAATTTCCTCGGCGTGATCGCAGACCGGGAGTGGGCCGCCGTTCAGGGAATGCGAACGCTCGCGGCGACCACGACCTGGATCGAACAGCAAGCTCTGCCTGATAGCGCGGACCTGCCGGGTGCCCTGATCAATCTGCCTTCGCGCGATACGACGATTCACGACGAGGGACGTCCGGGCAAGCCGGGAATCGCGGTCGTAGCGAGCTTCAGCCGGCCCTATCTCACCCACGGCTCGATCGGACCATCCTGTGCGATTGCGCAATTCCAGGACGGAGCGCTCACGGTTTGGACGCATACCCAGGGCGTCTTCTTCCTTCGCGATGCGATTGCCGGCATGCTGCGCATGCCCACCGAAAACGTTCGCTGCATCCATGCGGAAGGCGCCGGTTGCTACGGCCACAATGGAGCCGACGATGCCGCGGCCGATGCTGCGATGCTTGCCGTCGCGATGCCCGGGCGGCCGATCAGGGTCCAGCTGATGCGTGAACAGGAGCACGCCTGGGATCCGTTCGGACCTGGCATGGTGGTCAGGCTCCGCGCCGCGGTCGGACCGGACGGGATGATTGCGGATTGGCACCATGAGGTCTGGAGCCAGTCGCATATGATGCGGCCCGGACTTCCGGGAACGCTGACGGCCGCCCGGCTGAAGTCCGACGCTTCGCCACCCGCGCCGCCGGTTGCGCTGGCGCAGCCCGAGGGCGGCGGCGACCGCAACGCGATTCCGCTCTATGCGATTTCGAACTGCAAGGTGATCAGTCATTTCCTGCCTGACATGCCCTTGCGCGGCTCCTCCATGCGCTCGCTGGGCGGTTACCTCAACGTGCTTTCGATCGAGAGCATGTTTGACGAACTGGCGGCGCGCTCGGGGCAGGATCCCGTCACGTTTCGGCTTCGCCACAACGTCGATCCCCGCGCGCGTGACGTCATCGAAACGGTGGCAACGCGCTTCGGCTGGGCACCGCGGGTCAAGCGTTCCGACAGCACCGGTTTCGGCTTTGGCTTTGCACGCTACAAGAACCTCGAGGCCTGGTGCGCGGTGGCCGTCGAGATCGAGGTCGTACGCCTCACCGGGGCTGTTCGCGTCCGCCGCGTCGTGGCGGCCGTGGATACGGGGCAGGTTGTGAACCCGGACGGCGTGCGCAACCAGATCGAGGGCGGCATTCTGCAATCGATGAGCTGGACGCTGTTCGAGCGGGTCACGTTCGATCGCACCCGCGTGACCTCGGTGGATTGGTCCGCCTATCCGATCATGCGGTTCGACAGCGTTCCGGGCGCGGTCGACGTTCACCTGATCGACCGGCCCGGCGATGGCTTCTATGGCGTCGCCGAGGCTGCGCAAGGGCCGACCGGAGCTGCGATCGCGAACGCGATCAGGGATGCGACCGGCGTACGGATGCACGACCTTCCGTTCAGTCCCGCCCGCATCAGGAAGGCGATCGGCGCGTAGTTCGAGGAATCTGGATCTAGGCCATCGCTTTCGCCGGGAGGACGAAGCGAACGCCGCCGAGGAACGTCGTTACCTTTGCATCGATGATCGAATTGACGTCGGTTTCCAGCGGCATCGAGTAGATGAACTTGCGAACTCCGAGATAGAAGATCGCGGCGTGCAGGCCCCACACCATCTCGACTTCGAGATCGGTGGTCGGCAGCTCGTCGGTCGAGGGGCGTCCATACTCGAACCTGATCTCCTCTATCACCTTTTCGAACGCCCGTTCGCGCAGCATCTTGAGATAGCGGGCGTTCAGTCCGAGGTCCTTGAGGCCTGCGAACATGAACAGACGGATCCATTCGTAAGTGAGAATGACCTCGGCGTATTCGCGATAGAACTGGATCAGCCTGGCCTTCAGGGGAACCGAGCGATCGGTGATGATCTTCTCCCAGGACGGTTTCCAGCGCCCGATGAAAACCTCCTGGTAGACCCGCTCGATCAGGGCCTCCTTGCTTGGAAAATAGCGATAGAGCAGGGGCTGGGTGATGCGAAGCCGCTTTGCCAGTTCGCGGGTCTGCCCTTCGAACCCGTGCTCGGCGAAAAACGACACGGCTTCTCGCGCGATAATGGCCTCCCGCTCGGACGGGTCCAGTCTCTGCTGCTCTCGGATCGGCGTCGGAAGACGCGCTCGTCTGGCCTGCTTCACGCCTGATTCGTCGGTTTGAGGACACTTTCGTGCCTTCATACACCGATTTGTCGCCGGGGCGGACCGCAGCAAGCGGCCATCACTTTTTGTTTATCAATTGATAAATAGCTATTGACTCGCGCTGGGCGTCGCGCCAGTTATTGATCAATTGATAAATAAGCAGCGAAACGCTGCATAGTCGATCACCGAAAGGAGGATGCTCATGAGCGACGACCGCTGGAAGCGTGGAGTGCCGCCGAAGGTACTTGTGATCGGCGGATCGATGGCCGGGCTATTCGCCGCGTTGCTGTTGCGGCGGGAAGGCTGGGACGTCGACGTCTACGAGCGTATCGGCGCCGAACTCGCGGGCCGTGGCGCGGGCATCGTCACGCATTCGGAGTTGTTCGACGTCCTGGCCCGGGCGGGCATCGATACTGCGGCCGCGGCGGTCGGGGTCGTCGTTCCGGGACGGCGCGTGCTGGACCGAAGCGGCCGGATCGCAGGCGAGCTCGCGTTGCGGCAGGTGCTCACATCCTGGGGGCACCTCTACGGGCTACTGAAGGCGGCGCTTCCGGCGCAACACTACCATCACGGCAAGAACCTCGAGGGTGTCACGGAATTCGGCGACCGGGTGGTGGCGCGCTTTTCCGACGGCACCGAAGCGTCGGGAGATCTGCTGGTCGGCGCCGACGGCATATTCTCGAGCGTCAGGGCGCAACTCGCGACAGAGGTCCAGCCCAAATACGCCGGTTACGTCGCCTGGCGGGGCCTCGTCGACGAGCGGGACCTGTCGGCTCGGACGCGGGCGGAATTGTGCGACTGGTTCGCCTTCAGCCTGCCTCCCGGGGAGCAGATGCTCGGCTATCCCGTCGCCGGGACCAACGAAGAGATGGATGTCGGCGAGCGCCGATTCAATTTCGTGTGGTATCGCCCGGCCGATGCCGACCATGGACTGGCGGATCTCTTGACGGATATCGACGGTGTCAGGCAGCCCTTGTCGATTCCGCCGACCAGAATTCGATCCGATGTGATTACCGCGATGCGTCGGGACGCGGAGCGGCTGCTGGCGCCGCAATTCGCCGAGGTCGTTCACCTCACATCTCAGCCGTTCATCCAAGCCATCCTTGATCTCGAAACGCCGCGCATGGCGCTCGGATCCCGCACCGTCATCCTCGGCGATGCTGCGTTCGTAGCGAGGCCGCATGTCGGCATGGGCGTGACGAAGGCCGCGGCGGATGCGGCGGCTCTGGTCGATGCGTTGCGAGGCCATCCGGCCGATCTGCCGATGGCGCTCGCGAAATTCGAGGCGGCCCGACTTCCGTTCGGCGCCGCGGTCGTGCGGCGCGCCCGCCACCTCGGCGCATACATGCAGGCGCAAATCGCCACGGCCGAAGAACGGGCGATGGCAGAGCAGCATCGCAGCCCCGAGGCGGTGATGGCGGAGACTGCGGTGGCAAACGGCATTGCCGCCTAGGCGAATTCAATGGAGGGAGGACAATCACCAATGGACCTGCAAACCATCCAACAGCATCCGACGTTCAGACAGCTTGCGAGCGAGCGCACACGCCTCGGCGTTGGGATGTCGATCGTCATGGCTGCCTCCTACTTCGCGTACATCCTGACCATCGCATTCTGGCCGCGGCTGCTCGGGTATCCGCTGTGGAGCGGCACGGTGATCACCTGGGGCGTGTTGATCGGCGTCGGCCTCATCGCGCTCGGCTTCCTGCTGACAGCGGTCTACGTGCGGCGCGCCAATTCCCGTTTCGACAGCCTCAGTCAGCTTCTCCTGGAGGATCTCCGATGACGTCACGTTCGGTTTGCGGTGCCCTGTTTGCACCCGCGCTCATCCTGCTGTCCGGGCCCGCAGCGGCCGACGCGCTGACCGCAGCGACAGGCACGCGGCAACCGTTGAACGCGACGGCGATCGCGATGTTTCTCGGCTTCGTCGCGATCAGTCTCGGCATCACATGGTGGGCTGCGCGACGTGGCACGAGCACGGCCAGGGATTTCTATGCCGCCGGCGGCGGTCTCAAGGGTGTCCAGAACGGACTCGCGATCGCCGGCGACTACACGTCGGCCGCGACGTTCCTGGGCGTCACGGCGCTCGTCTATACCTCAGGCTACGACGGCATGATCTATGCGATCGGCTTCCTGGTCGGCTTCCCGATGATCCTGTTCCTGATTGCCGAGCCGTTGCGCAATCTCGGCCGTTATACGTTTGCCGACGTGGCGGCATATCGGCTGTCCGAGGTGCCGGTGAGGGCGGTCGCGGGCGTCAACACGCTCGTGATCGTGGTCTTCTATCTGATCGCCCAGCTGGTGGGGGCCGGCAAGCTGATCCAGCTGTTGTTCGGGCTTCCCTACATCTACGCGGTCGGCATCGTCGGCGTGCTGATGATGATCTACGTGACGGTCGGCGGCATGCTCGCGACGACCTGGGTGCAGATCATCAAGGCCATCCTGCTGATGTCGGGCTCGGTCCTGATGTCGATCCTGATCCTTGGGCACTTCGGCTTCAGCCTCGAGGCCCTGTTCCGCGCAGCCGTGACATTGCATCCGAAGGCCGACGCCATCATGGCGCCCGGCGGGCTCGTCAAGGATCCGGTATCGGCGATCTCCCTCGGGCTCGCCCTGATCTTCGGCACGGCCGGGTTGCCGCACATCCTGATGCGCTTTTTCACCGTGAGCGACGCCCGCCAGGCGCGCACATCGGTGCTGGTCGCGACCGGCTTCATCTCCATCTTCTACAGCCTGTTGTTCGTGCTCGGCTTTGGCGCCATTGCGATCGTTTCGTCCAACCCGCAGTTTCGGGATGCGTCCGGCGGGCTGGTTGGCGGCGTCAACATGGTGGCCCTGCATCTGGCTGATGCCGTCGGCGGATCGCTGCTGCTCGGGTTCATCTCGGCGGTGGCGTTCGCGACGATCCTCGCTGTCGTATCGGGGCTGACGCTTGCGGGAGCTTCGGCGGCGAGCCACGATCTCTATGCCCGCGTGATCCGCAGGGGCCGCGCCAGCGAGCATGAGGAAGTGCTCGTCTCGAAGGCTGCCGCGGTGGCGATCAGCCTGATTGCGATGGGTCTGGGTGTCTTGTTCGAAAACCAGAACATCGCATTCATGGTCGGACTGGTCTTTGCGATCGCAGCGAGTGCGAACTTCCCGGTGATCCTTCTGTCGATCGTCTGGCCTGACCTGACGACACGGGGCGCCGTGAGCGGATCGCTCGCCGGGTTGCTGGCTTCGGTCGGACTGGTCGCCCTTAGCCCAGGCGTATGGAGCGCGGCGTTGAAGCTCGGGCCTGCACCTTTCCCTTACGACAATCCGGCCCTGGTCTCGGTTCCGCTCGCCTTCGCCGTATCGTGGGCGGTGTCGGTGCTGGACCGCAGTGCGGCGGCGGCTTCCGTCCGCGCCTCGTTCGGCGCGCAGCACGTCCGTGCCCAGACCGGGCTCGGCGTCGAGTAACGCAGCGTGGATCACTCATCTCAGGGAGGCACAACAATGAGCGTCGATGTGATGGAGAAGAGGCGAGCCGCCTGGCCCGACGACATTCGCAAGGAGTTCGATACCAATCAGCTCAACGGGCGAGTCGGGACGCGGCTGTTGTCCGAGACCGAGCGCGTGCGGATCTGGGAAATCCGGCTTGCCCCAGGTGAGCGCATCGGATTCCATCGTCACGTGCTGGATTACTTCTGGACCGCCGTAACGCCGGGCCGGGCCCAATCGCATGCCGAGGACGGGACGATCGTCGAAGCGGTCTACTCGGCCGGCGAGACGCGTCACTTCGCCTATGGCAGGGGTGAATACAAGATCCACGACCTCGAAAATGTCGGCGATACCGACCTGTGGTTCACCACGGTTGAGTTCCTCGACAGCAGCGCCAACGCGCCATTGAAACTTAGCTTGTGAGCGTCATGCCGACGACGTTTTACGAATCCAGCGGGCGATAAGATAAATCGCTTTAGATCGGGCGTCTCGAAATTCAGGAGCATCCCGATGACAAAAGTTCTCGTTCTCTATTACTCGTCCTACGGCCATATCGAAAAAATGGCCGAAGCTGTCGCGGAAGGCGCGCGCGGCGCCGGAGCCCAGGCCGACATCAAGCGCGTGCCGGAGAGGAGCAGCTCTCGAATATCTGACCTCTGTACCGCTAGTCAGCCCTGACAGGCACAGCGCGTGCTGACTGTCAGCGCGGCCGCGTTTGGCGTGCTTTCGTTGGCAACCAATTCTGGATCAGCAGGTGCGGGTTACGGGGCGGAGCCGGGGAGTTCAGCATCCGCTTCGCATGCATGTCTATATAGTCAGTATAGCACCTTATATGCATTCCGCGTGCTGGCAGCTCGCAAGGTCAAATGATTGGATGATTTTCGGATTATCGTCGCATATATTAGCCGTTTTGGCATGCTTTGCTTGGAGAATCGGGTTTGCCTTGCATTGCTCATAAAGAGATGTATACTGATTAAAATTCAGGGCGGTTTCCGAGGTGTGGGATGGCGTGGCGAAAAGTAATTGCCGTGGATGGGCTGAAGCCCAACGGCGTGACGAGTGTCGAGATCGACGGCAGGCCCGTGGCGCTCTATCTCCTTGATGGTGAGGTCTTCGCCACGCATGGCATATGCACGCACGCGCTCGCCTTTCTTGCCGATGGATTCGTCGACGGCGGCACGATCGAGTGTCCGCTGCACCAGGGCATCTTCGATATCAGATCGGGGAAGGCGCTCTGCTCGCCGGTCACGCAGGACCTCGAGACCTACGCGGTCAAGGTCAGGGATGGCGAGGTATTTATCGATCTCGATGGAGACAAGAAGGCTGCGCCGAAGGATCAGGAGGAGGTCTGCACCAGGAGGGGGGCGCCTTCCCGCGGGGCGGTCGTCGTCGTGGGGGCCGGTCAGGCGGCTGCAGTGGCGATTCGCAGCATGCGGGCCGGCGGCTTCACCGGCACGATAGATCTCGTCGGTAGGGAGGAGCACCTCCCGTACGAGCGTCCACCGCTTTCAAAGGATATTCTCCTTGGAAAAGCGGCGATCGAATCCTGTCGGCGTCTGGCTGAAGCCGATGCGGCTTCCCTCGACGTCAAGACCCACCTCGGGTGCTCGGTTGCCCGGATCGATCCAGACGCCAGGACCGCATTCCTGAGCAACGGGACTGAGCTTCAATATGATGCGCTTCTGCTGGCGACCGGTGGAGTTCCGCGGCGACTTTCAATCGCCGGTGCCGATCTGCCAGGTGTGCACTATCTGCGCACGATCGAGGATGCCAACTCCATCAGGCAATCGCTCGCAGGCGCGAAGCGTCTCGTCATCGTCGGCGGCGGTTTCATTGGTCTTGAACTTGCTTCGGTCGCTGCGACGCTCGAGGTCGCGACTGTCCTCCTCGAGCGCGAAACCGAACTGATGGCCCGCGTGCTGCCTCCATCATTGGGGCGGAGTTTTCGCTCTCTTGCCGAGCGCCACGGCGTTACCGTTTTGCGGGGCGTACAGGTCCAGGATATCCGCCGCGACGGTGAGGGTCTGGTGGTCAATACCTCCGCCGGCGCTTTCGCTGCAGATACCATCTGCGTCGGTGTCGGCTTGGCCCCCGAGACGGAACTGGCAGCCGCGGCCGGCTGCGAGGTGGATGGGGGGATCGTTGTCGACGCAGAGCAAAGGACCAGCATCGCGGGAATCTGGGCAGCGGGCGACTGCGCACTGCATTGCCGTCCGGTCAGGGGGCGCTCCCACCGCTTTGAGAGTTGGCATAATGCGGAGCAGCAAGGTGCAGCCGCAGGGCAGTCGATTGCCGGGGCGGCGCCGAGCACGGATGCGCAGGCTCCCTGGTTCTGGACCGACCAGTTCGGCCTGAACATTCAGATAGTCGGGGTCTCGTCACCGGGCGACAAGGTCGCGCTCACGGGCCGCGATGGCGAACCTGGTGCCGTCTATCGCACGATTGATCCGGACACCGGACGGCTTACCAGCGTGGTCGCGTTTTCTGATCCCGCCGCGATACGGCAGGCGCGCAAGCAGCTCGAAAACCCTGACATGTTCGATATCGCCAAGGTTTCCGCTGCTCTGCTCACGAGTGACGGCAAAAAGGAGAATACCCAGGTGGTGAACGAGAGGTCGGTGACGACGACGTCGAAGCAATACGTCTGGCCATCCGAGGGGCTCACCAGGGTGCCTGATTGGGTCTACACGGACAGCGACATCTACCGACGCGAAGTCGAAAAGATCTTTCACGGGCGAACATGGAATTACGTCGCGCTGGAGAGCGAGACTCCCGAAATTGGCGATTTCATCCGGTCGAATGTAGGACCGACGCCCGTCGTCGTATCGCGCGCCGAGGACGGTTCGATCAACGTCTTCGAGAACCGCTGTGCTCATCGCGCGGCCGAGTTCTGTCGCGAGCTGAGCGGCAACGCCAAGGAATTCGTCTGTCCCTATCATCAGTGGTCCTACGACCTAAAGGGCAATCTGGCGGGGGTGCCGTTCCGCCGGGGGGTCGACGGCAAGGGCGGAATGCCGCGCGATTTCAAGAATGCAGACCACGGGCTTAGGCAGCTGAAAGTCACGACCCATCGTGGCGTGGTGTTCGCGTCGTACTGCGACGACATGGAGCCGTTGGCCGAATATCTCGGACCGGAGATTCTCCGCGAGTTCGAGGCGACTTTCGACGGGCGGAAGCCCAAGGTGCTCGGTCACTATCGCCACAGTCTTCCGGGAAACTGGAAGCTCTATCACGAGAACCTCAAGGACCCGTATCACGCAACGCTGCTGCACACGTTTCTGGTGACGTTCGGCCTGCTGGTGGCCGGCAACAAGTCGTCGATGATCGCCGACCCCTCGGGGCGGCATGGCGTGATGGCATCGGCAAAGTCGGACGTCAGCAAGCTCGACAACAACACCAAGAAGGAGATGCGCGCCTACAAGGAAGGCATGCAGCTCGAGGAGCCGCGCTTCATGGATTTCGTCAATGAGTTCGACAGTCCCTGGTCGGTGACCATGACGACGATCTGGCCCAATCTCATCGTGCAACGGGAGATGAACACCCTGGGCGTTCGGCAGATCGTCCCGACGGGACCGAACGAGTTCATCATGAAGTGGACCATGTTCGGCTTCGAGGGTGACGATGAGGAAATGACCCGTCATCGGTTGCGGCAAGGCAACCTGATGGGGCCGGCAGGCTTCCTTGGCCTCGAAGACAACGAAGCCATCAAGTTCGTGCAGGACGGCATGCTTGCGGTCCCCGACGGCCAACATGTGGTCGAACTGGACCCCGGGGTCATCGGTACCGCGGACACCTTGATCTCTGAGGCGTCGATACGCGCGATGTATCAGCATTGGCGCAGCGCGATGGAACTCTAACGAGAGATGCGGGCTATTCAGATGTTGGCCACCGATCCCACCTACACCGCACAAATTCACCAGCTGCTGCTGCGGAATGCAATCGAGCAGTTCAACTGCCAGTACGCGGCCGCCCTCGACGAGCAGCGGCTCTCGGACTGGAGCGAGATGTTCACGCCGGACGCGAGCTATGTCGTTTTGTCGCGCGAGAATGAGGATCGCGGCCATCCGGTCGGTCTCATCTATTGCGAGAATAGGGGCATGATTCGCGATCGGGCGTTCGCGCTGGAGAAAACCGCCATGTTTGCGCCGCGGTACCTTCGTCACTTGATCAGCAATTTGCAGTTGCTCGGCGAAGATCAGCACGGAAACATCACGGCCCGGGCGAACTATGTCGTCCTGCAGGTCCTGTTCGATCGTCCTGACGCGACCATTCACCAGGTCGGAACCTATCACGACGTGTTTCGGCGTTCCGACGAGGGCCTCAAGCTCAAGCAACGCCGCTGCGTTTACGACAACCTGCTCGTTCCCAACGCGCTTTGCATTCCGGTGTAAAGCCGCTTGCGATCAGGGGACAATCACTGTGACCTTCGTGACGTCGGGAACGTTTAGGTAGAGCGCATGAGAGGATCATCATGAGCGGGGACGGGGCGGTCGGTGAAGGTATCGGGGCGCGAGCACGGCGCAAGGAGGATGCCCGGCACTTGCGCGGCCGGGGCCGGTTCGTCGGTGACATCCAGATGCCTGGGCTACGCGAAGTGGCGTTCCTGCGCAGTCCAATGGCGCATGCGAAGCTCCTGTCGAAGACAAAATCGCCGGATCACGCCGTCGATACCTTCTTCTCCGAGGATCTGGTCGGGGTCGCGCCGATCGTTACGCGATCTTCCATTCCTGGGTACAAGGTCTCGCAATATCCGATCCTGGCCACTGACAAGGTGCGCTTCGTCGGCGAACCCGTTGCCATGTGCGTGGCAAGAAATCGCGCGATCGCGGAAGACCTGATCGAGCAAGTCGAGATCGGCTACGACGAGCTGCCGGCGATCGCTTCTTGCGCGGGCGGTCGTCGCGAGAACTCGGAACTCCTGCATCCGGAGTGGGGCGATAACCTGTTCCTGGAGACGTTCTTCGACAGCGGCGTCGACGAGGTTATCGCCAGGGCGCCGATCTCGGTCGAGCTCGAGATGTCATGCGCCCGACAGACGATGCATCCCATGGAAGGCAAGGGCGTGCTGGCCTGGTGGGATGATCGCACCGATCAGCTCGTGGTGCACACCTCCACCCAGGTGCCGCACTTGATACGGGCCGGGCTCGCCGAGTGTCTCGGGATTGCGCAGGCGCAAATCAGGGTCGCTCCGCCGGACGTCGGAGGCGGCTTCGGCTACAAGTGCCTGTTGCAGCCCGAGGAGGTTGCCGTCGCCTGGCTGGCTGCAACTTTCAAGAAGCCGTTCCGCTGGACCGAGGATCGCAGGGAGCATCTCGTCGCCGGCGCCAACGCACGGCAGCACGAATACCATATCAAGGCCTATGCTGACAGGCAGGGGCGGCTTCTCGCGCTGGACGCGGAAGTGTCCGTCGATACGGGCGCGTACTCGGTATGGCCGTTCACCGCCTGCCTGGAAGCTGCGCAGGCCGGAGGAAACCTGCCCGGACCGTACCATCTGGCTGCGTACCGGTGCCGTACCTATTCGGTTGCGACCAACAAGCCGCCTTTCGCGCCGTATCGCGGTGTCGCGCGGCCGGGAGTCTGCTTTGCGATGGAGCAGGTCATTGACGCGATCGCGCAGAAGGTCGGTCGCGAAGCATGGGAGGTCCGCCGGGACAATCTGGTCCCGGCTTCGGCGATGCCTTACACCAACATCACGAACAAGCATTACGACTCCGGCGACTACCCGGAGGCACTTGTTGCTGCCAAGAACATGATCGGTCTTGAGGCATTCCGCGCAGGGCCCAGGCGCGACGACAAGGGACGTTACCTCGGCATCGGGTTCGCTAGTTTCACGGAGCAGTCCGCGCATGGCACCAAGGTGTTTGCATCCTGGGGATTGCCGTTGGTGCCGGGGTTCGATCAGGCGCATGTGAAGCTGACGCCGGACGGCGCGCTGGAGGTCGCGGCGGGTATCCATACCATCGGGCAGGGTCTGGAAACGACGTTGGCGCAGATTGCTCACGAACAGACGCGTGTTCCGCTCAAGCACATCAGGGTCACGCTCGGCGATACGGCGATGACGCCGTTCTCGACCGGTGCCTACGCTTCGCGCGGGATCGTCATGTCGGGCGGTGCGGTCTCGCGGGCCGCCGAGGTCGTTGCAGGCCGGATCAAGTCGATTGCCGCCCATTTGCTGCAAGTCGAGCCGGCCGCCGTCGGATTTGCCGAGGGGCGGATCTTTGCGGCGAATGCCAGTGTCTCTTACGAGGACGTCGGACGCGCCTGGTATCTCCGCCCGGACCAGCTTCCCGAGACCGTGAACACGGCAGGCCTCGAGGCGACCGAAGGATACAAGCCGGACGTCGATACGGGCGTGTTTTCTTACGCCACGCACGCCGTTCGGCTCGCAGTTGACGTCGAGACCGGTCTTGTCGAGATCCTCGACTATGCGATCGTCGAGGATTGTGGACGCATGGTCAATCCGATGATTGTCGAGGGGCAGACCTATGGAGGGGCGGCGCAAGGTATCGGCACCGCGCTGTTCGAAGAGAGCCCGTACGACGACAACGCTCAACCGCTCGCCTCGACGCTGCTCGATTATATTCTGCCTGGTCCGACCGAGCTGCCGAGCTTCCGCATCGACCATCGCGAGACGCTGTCGCCTTACTCGGCTCACGGAATCAAGGGCGTCGGCGAGGGCGGAGCGATTGCGCCGCCCGCTGCGATCGTCAATGCAATCAACGATGCCTTGTCGCCGCTCAACGCTGCGATACGTCAGGTACCTGCGAGCCCACGGCGGATCCGTGAGGCAATTCGGCGCGCGCGTCCGTCGCAGGCGGCAGCTCCTGAAGCGGGCGCAGAGCGATGAAGTCGTCGGCGTTCGAGCTCAAGCATGCACGGACCCTCGGCGAGGCAACCGAACTCCTCGCTGCGGCCGATGGCGACGCCAAGGTGCTGGCTGGCGGCCAGTCGTTGGTGCCGACGCTGAACCTGCGATTGGCCCGGCCCAAACTATTGGTCGACATCAAGCGCGCGTCCGGCTTTCGGGAGCTTGCGGCCGACGACAGGGTGTTCTCGATCGGTGCCGGATGGACCCACGCCGAGATCGAGGATGGTGTGCTGGAGGATCCGACGCGCGGGCTGCTGCGATCAGTCGCACACGGAATTGCTTACAGAGCGGTGCGCAATCGCGGCACCATGGGCGGAAGCCTGGCACATGCCGATCCAGCCGCAGACTGGGTCTCGACGCTGGCGGCACTGGGGGCCACGATCGTCGTCCAGGGCGGCGACGAACGGCCGAAGCGCCATGCCGCCGAGAGCTTCGTCGACGGAGCGTTTGCGACCAAGCTCGGCGAGAGCGAAATCATTTCCGCGATCGAGGTGCCGCGGCTGTCGGCGGATGCATCCTGGGCCTATCACAAGATTTGCCGCAAGACCGGTGAATTCGCCAATGCGATCGGCGTTGTCGTTCTCGATCCGAAGGCAGGTCTGCAGCGGGTGCTTGCCGGTGCGACCAGCGGTTCACCGGCGCTGCTCTCTAAGACCGCTGCACGACTCGCCGAGGCGGGGCCGCGTGCGGCATGCGAGATCGTCGCAGAGGAAATCCGCGCCGTTCTGCCGAATCTTGATCTCGACACGCAGGAATTGCATGCGGTCGCGGTTCGCCGGGCTCTGGCGACTTTGGGTGAAGGACAGCGCCGATGACGCAGGTGTCGATGACGGTCAACGGAGGCGCCGTCGCGGCGGATGTTGAGCCGCGCACGCTATTGGCAGACTTCTTGCGGGGCGATCTGCAACTCACCGGAACGCATCTCGGATGCGAGCAGGGTGTCTGCGGCGCCTGCACCGTTGTGCTCGACGGCAGGATCCAGCGGTCGTGCATCACATTTGCCGCCGATTGCGATGGCGCCGACGTCACCACGATCGAAGGCTTTGACGATGATCCAACCATGCAGGAACTGCGGGAGGCGTTTTCCGAGCACCACGCCCTGCAATGCGGCTTTTGCACGCCGGGAATGCTGACGACCGCACGGGATATCGTGCTTCGGCTCGGCGAGATCGATGAGCGGGCGCTGCGTGAGGAGCTTTCCGGCAATCTCTGCCGGTGCACCGGCTATGTCGGGATCGTCGCCGCGGTCAAGAAAGTCGCCACAGGGAAGAAGCCCGACGTCGCGGCCGCTGTGGCACCGGTCGTCGGCAGGCTCGAGGGTTCGAGGTCGCCGCCTGCGCCGTCGTCTCAACAGACAACCGGCCCGGTCACGCGCACGTCGACACAAGCCATGACATCATCGGTTGGCGGATCCGCGGGCAGCACGTCAATTGAGGAACGGGTGCGGGTGGCTGCGCCGGCCGAACAGGTCTGGAGCCTGCTTTCGGACCTCCAACGGGTGGTCCCGTGCGTGCCCGGAGCGGAGATCACGTCACTTGACGGAGAAGATATTGTCGGAAAGGTCAGGATCGCACTCGGCCCGATCAAGGTCACCTTCAACGGCCAGGCGAAGGTCGGGATGGATCCCGCCAAGCGGGAGGGATGGCTGACGGGCCGCGGGCGTGATGCCGGGCAAGGCTCGTCCGCGGAGGGCGGCGCGCGCTGGACCGTCATCGCTGACGGGGCAAGCGCGTCCCTGATTGCGGTCGTCCTGACCTGGAAGCTGAGTGGACCCCTCGCTCAGTTCAACCGAGCCGGACTGGTGCACGACGTCGTGCGCCGGTTGGCGGCGACATTCGCCGAGAATCTCGAAGCGGCCATTACCGGGGCGGCTCCGCCTCGCCGTAAGGCGCTCGGTGGCCTCGGATTGATCTGGTCCGTCATCAAGGCGCGCTTGTTCTCTCGGCGATAGGGCCGCCGAAGCGGCCCCATCTCCCGAACAACTGCCAGGTTCACTCCTGTAATAGAGATGTATACTGACTAAAATTGGATCGCTTCCGGCTATTCGTCCCGGCTGGCCGTCGACTTCCGCCGACCGGATGCCGAGTTGGTGTCGGGCAGGCTGTATTTGCTGTTGCCCTCGATCAATTCAGTCACCATCGCGAGAAAAGCGGCCCTGAACTCGGGCCGCAGGGGCGCGAGGAAGCGATCCTGTGCACGGCGCATGCTGTCGTACATCTTGTCTGCGACCGCCTCGCCCTCCTTGGTCAGGAAGGCCACCATCGAACGCCGGTCGGTTTGGCTGCGTTCGCGCCGCACCAGGCCGCGTTCCGACAGGCGGTTCAGAACATCTGCTACATTTGTGCGATCGATGCCCACTTCACCACCCAACGTGACCTGATCGATCCCGGGGTTGTTGAGCAGGGTCGTGATCAGGCCGTACTGCACCGGTGTGATGCCGAATTCCTGGCACTCCTCAAGAAAGATCGCCGAGTGGATCTGATGCAGCCGGCGGACCAGGTAGCCCGGGCGCGATGCCAGGGGCATCCGCGCCATTTCCACCTTGACCTCGGACCTCGTGGAATTGGTGGATGATTGCTTCTTCAACGTGCATTCCTTCCATTTGAGCGGCCCGCGGTCAGCAAATGAGCCGAAGGCCCCTTGACGGGCCTCCTAATTACTCAGTATACATCTCTTTATCGCGAACGGTACTGCCGATTCCAGGATTGACCTGAGAATAACAACAATAAGATGGCGGCGCGCGAGGCAAACGGAGGATGGCTCATGAACAGGCTCACATCATCAATTCTCGCGCTGACCCTCATGTCGGGTCTGGGTCCAGCGAAGGCTGGCCCGGACGCAATGACGATCGGTGTCCTCAACGACCTCAGTGGCGTCTACTCGGATCTCGGCGGGCCCGGCTCCGTTGCGGCCGCGGAAATCGCGGTGGAGGAGTTCGGGCCAACCGTGATCGGCAAGCCGATCAAGGTGATGTCGGGAGATCACCAGAACAAGGCCGATGTCGGTTCGCAGCTGGCGCGTCGATGGTTCGACGTTGACCACGTCGACATGGTGATCGACTTCCCGAACTCGGGCGTGGCACTGGCCGTGCAGGAGGTCGCGAGAGCGAAGAAGAAGATTGCGATCTATTCCACGGCGGCAACCATGGACCTTACCGGCAAGGCCTGTTCGCCGACCGGGTTTCAGTGGACCTACGACAACTATTCGAATGCTGCGGGCGTCGCCTCTGCGCTCGTGAAGAAGGGCTTTGACACCTGGTATTTCCTGACGGTCGATTATGCGTTCGGTCTTTCGCTCGAGGCGGAAGCTTCGAAAGCCGTCAAGGCAGCCGGCGGCAAGGTGGTGGGAGCTGCGCGCCATCCGCTGAACACACCGGATTTCTCCTCCTTCCTGCTCCAGGCTCAATCCTCCAAGGCAAAAGTCATCGCGTTCGCCAACGCCGGTGGCGACACGGTCAATGCCGTGAAGCAGGCCAATGAATTCCAGATCGTGCAAGGCGGGCAGACGATCGTCACGCCGGTCACGTTCATCACCGACGTGCATAGTCTGGGTCTTCAGGTCGCCCAGGGGCTCACCTTCGTGACCGGCTACTATTGGGATCTGAACGACCAGACCCGTGCGTTCGCGGAGAAATTCTACAAGAAGCGCAAAGCGATGCCGACGATGGCGCAGGCTGGCGTTTATTCCGGCGTGCTTCACTACCTGAAGGCGGTGAAGGAGGCCGGTACCGATGACGGGATTGCGGTCGCCGAAAAGATGCGCGAGCTGCCCGTGCGGGATGCCTTTACGCAGACCGGTTCGGTGCGAGCCGACGGACGGATGGTCCACGACATGTACCTCGTCGAGGTGAAGAAGCCGTCGGAGTCGAAAGCGCCGTGGGACTACTACAAGGTTCTGGCGACCATTCCCGCGGCCGAGGCGTTCAAGCCTTTGGCTGAAAGCGAATGCCCCCTGGTGAAGTGACTGTCAGGGCCGTCCCGGTCGCGTTTGTCCCAGCCGTGACCGGGATCCGCGTACGTCGAGATCCGCAAGGAGCAATTCATGTCGTCCAGAATTCGCAAGATCGCGCTCGAAGAGCACTTCACGGCGCCGGGCTTCGAGGAATATTCGAAGGTCTTCACGAAGCACATGGACGCCGCGGCGCAATCCAGGCTGTCGTCCCAACTCAGGGATTTCGACGATCTGCGGCTGGGGGAGATGGACCGGGCCGGAATCGACAAGGTCGTTCTGTCGCAGACTGGACCAAGCGTCCAGGGCGAAACCAACATTGACCTCGCCATCCGGCGCGCGGCCGAAGGCAATGACTATCTGGCGCGGCAGATTCAGCGGCATCCGGACCGCTATGCCGGCTTCGCATCGCTGCCGATGCACTCCCCGAAAGCAGCCGCAGGCGAGCTGACCCGTGCCGTCGATGTTCTCGGCTTCAAGGGAGCGCTGGTCAACGGTCATACGGGCGGGATCTATTATGACGATCCGGCCTACGACGCGTTCTGGGAGCGGATGCAACATTTGGATGTGCCGCTCTACCTGCATCCGACGGACCCAAGTCCGGTGCCGAAAGCCTATGACGGCCATCCTGAACTCACCGGCGCGGTGTGGGGGTGGGGCGTCGAGACCGCGACCCATGCGCTCAGGCTGCTGTTCGGAGGAGTCTTCGATCGCTTTCCGCGGTTGAAGATCATCCTCGGTCATATGGGCGAGGGGCTGCCGATGCTGCTCTGGCGGTTCGACAGCCGCTTCGCGGTGTATCCCCATGGCGTTCGGCTTGCGCACAAGCCGTCCGAATACTTCGGACGCAATATTTTCATCACGACGTCAGGCGTCTGCTCGTCCGCGGCGCTTGCCTGCGCGCTTGCCGAGATGGGCAACGCCGCCGTCATGTTTTCGGTCGACTACCCCTACGAGTCGACGGCAATCGCCGCGGATTTCATCGAGCGCGCACCGATATCCGAGGACGTCCGCGCGCAGGTCTGCTCGCGCAACGCCGAGCGCATTCTGAAGCTGGCCTGATCGGCCGAGGAGACACCACATGCAGAAGGTCTATCGCATCGGCCAAATCGTTCCGAGCTCGAATACAACCATGGAGACTGAAATTCCCGCGATGCTTGGCGCGCATTCGCTCGCGCACGGCACGCGCTTCACTTTCCATTCGAGCCGGATGCGGATGAAGACGGTCAAGAAAGAGGAGCTCGCCGCGATGGACAGCGAGTCCGATCGCTGCGCGCTCGAGCTCTCGGATGCACGTGTCGACGTCCTCGGCTACGCCTGCCTGGTCGCGATCATGAGCATGGGGAAGTCGTATCACCGCGTCTCGCAGCAGCGGCTCCATGGTCGCACGGTCGAGAACGGTGCGCCGGCGCCCGTGGTGACCAGCGCCGGTGCACTGGTCGATGCGCTGCATGTCATCGGCGCCAAGCGCATTGCCGTCGTCGCGCCGTACATGAAGCCGCTGACGCAGCTCGTCATCGACTACATCGAGCATGAGGGGATCAAGGTCTGCGATTCCCGCGCACTCGAGATTCCGGACAACATCATGGTCGGTCGGCACGACCCTGCGAACCTGCCGAAGATCGTGGCGGGGATGGACCTCAAGGACGCCGACGCGGTCGTCTTGTCGGCGTGCGTCCAGATGCCGTCGTTGCCTTCGATCGCCGAGGTCGAGGCGAGAACCGGCAAGCCTGTGATCACCGCGGCGGTCGCGACCACCTACGCCATGCTGACGGCGCTCGACCTGAGCACGCGGGTGCCGGGTGCCGGCGCATTGCTCTCGGGCGCCTTCGGCAACAATGCAGCCGCCACTCATACCGCAAAGCTGCAGGCGGCCGGATGAGTACATTCCGATATGGCGCAAACGTCCAGGCCAACGGCGTGCGGCTGCACTATCTGCTCTACGGGCAGGCGCGAGCGGGGCGTGATCCGGTCATCATCCTGCCGGGCATAACCAGTCCAGCCATCACCTGGGGGTTCGTCGGCGAGCGCTTTGGACGCGAGTTCGAGACCTACGTTCTCGATATTCGGGGCCGGGGGCTGTCGCAATCCGGCCCCACGCTCGACTACAGCCTCGACGCGCAGGCCGCCGATCTGGCCGCGCTGGCTGCGGCGTTGAAACTGCCACGATATACCGTAGTCGGCCACTCGATGGGGGCCCGCATTGCCGTTCGCGCGGCGCGGAACGGATCGCCTGGACTGGCAAGGCTGGTCCTGGTGGATCCGCCGGTCTCGGGACCGGGTCGACGCGCCTATCCGGCGAAGCTCGATTGGTACGTCGATTCCATTCGGCTCTCGGTTGCCGGTTGCTGCGCTGAAAAGATGCGGGCGTTCTGTCCGACCTGGACCGAGGATCAGCTGCAGCTGCGTGCGGAGTGGCTGCACACTTGCGACGAGCGCGCGGTGCGCGAGAGCTTTGACGGATTCCACAATGACGATATTCACGGCGATCTCGGACGGATCACCGTTCCCGTCCGACTGATCGCTGCAGGACGCGGCGACGTCATTCGCGACGAGGACATCGCCGAAATCCGGCGGCTGTTGCCGAGCACGTCGACCACGCGCGTCCCCGACGCGGGGCACATGATTCCGTGGGACGATGAGGCGGGGTTCTACGCCGCCTTCGAGGAGTTTCTTGGCGCTCCCCTCGGCGCCGCAGTCAGCAAGGAGAAGCAACATGTCGGTCAGTGATCACGATCTGATACAGGCCTGGAAACAGGTTCTCTCGCTTTCCAAGCTGGAGCGAGGTCAACTCGTGACGGTGCTCACCAGCTCGTCGACGCATCCGCAGACCCTGTCGACCGCGATTCTCGCGGCTGCGTCGATGGGCGCAATCGTCAACCGGCTCGATCTGCTTCCGGTCAACGGCGAGAAGGCTCTGAGCCGCGACTCGCTGGCCTATCTCGGGACGACGCCCCTGACCGGGAATCGCGCAGCGATCGCTGCACTGAAGGAGAGCGACCTCGTCCTGGACCTCATGACCCTGCTGTTCTCGCCCGAGCAGCACGACATCCTGAAGGCGGGCACGAAAATCCTGCTGGCTGTCGAACCACCGGAAGTCCTGGTTCGGATGGTGCCGACAATGGCTGACCGTGCGCGCGTTGCCGCCGCGAGTGCGAAGCTCGGCAAAGCGAAGGAGATGCATGTGACGTCGCCGGCCGGCACGGACGTCCGCTTCAAACTGGGTCAGTTCCCGGCCATCAGCGAATATGGCTTTGTCGACGAGCCCGGGCGGTGGGATCATTGGCCGAGCGGTTTCGCTTTGACCTGGGCGAATGAGGGGGAGGCCGATGGAACGATCGTGATGGAGCGGGGCGATATTCTGCTTCCGATGAAGTCCTACATTCAGGATCGCATCCACTTCAGGATCGAGAAGGGCTTTGTGACCTCGATCGAGGGCGGCGTCGATGCCGAGATTCTGAGCGAGTACATGGCCTCGTACAATGATCGAGACGCATATGCGATGTCGCACATCGGCTGGGGACTGCAGCCGAGAGCCAAGTGGTCGACGCTCGGTCTCTATGACCGGGAGGCCACGATCGGCATGGACGCACGGGCGTTCGAGGGCAATTTCCTGTTCTCGTTCGGCCCGAACAACGAGGCCGGCGGGAGCCGGACAACGGCCTGTCACATCGATATTCCGATGCGGAATTGCACGATTGCGCTCGACGGGGAGGGGGTCGTCCGAAACGGAAAGGTGCTCGATGGAGGACCGGTTCGGGAGGCCGCCGAATGACCGATGACAAGGCGGCATATCGCCGGCAGGGCTTCGGTAAGAACCTCGATCTCGATGCTCCATTCGGGCTGCTGATCGTCGATTTCGTCAACGGATTTCTCGATCCCGCCGTTTTCGGCGGCGGCAACATCGCCGCCGCCATGGAGAGGACGATCGGACTGCTGGATGAAGCACGCCGGCGAGGGTGGCCGGTTGCGCATTCGAGGATCGTATTCGCCGACGACGACGCTGATCGCAACGTGTTCGCGATGAAGGTGCCGGGGCTGCTCACGCTGAAGGAGTCTTCTTCCAATAGCGCGATCGTTCCGCAGCTCGCGCCGGAACCGGGTGAACTGGTTGTCCGGAAGACCGTGCCGTCGGCATTCTTCGCGACGGGACTGGGACCATGGCTGACGCAGCGCGGCGTCCGCACGCTTGTGGTCGCTGGTTGCGTGACCAGCGGTTGTGTCCGGTCAAGCGTCGTTGACGCGATGTCGCTGGGCTTCCTTCCGCTCGTGGTCAGGGATTGCGTCGGGGACCGTGCCATCGGGCCGCACGAGGCGAATCTGTTCGACATGTCGGAGAAGTACGCGGTCGTCATGGACCTCTCCGATACCTTGAAGCACTTGGAATCCAAAGCTGCTGGATCTGCCGTTGTGACTGGCGGCGCAGACATCAGCTAGCGATATCGGCCGTCGGTTCGGCGGCAGCCTCGACTGCGCAACAGTCGGCGATCGTGCCCGCACGTTTCGACAACAAGCTCCCTGCCTATCCCGCGCCTCCGCGGGATTTTTTTTGCCCGCGCGCTGGTCGAGGTTTGACGCAGAGGTCAGTCGTCAGGCGTCGATCAGGATCTAAAGTTCGTTTGTATACTGATGAAACTTGGTGCATCTAGTTTGTCCATGATCGGGTTATGTTGCGGAAAATATGCGAATTTCAGCTGAATCAAACCTGCGTCGATTCCGTATTGTCTGCCGTCGCAAAAATGATATGATCAGTATACATCTCAATTAACAGCATAAGAGGTGAGGGGACGATGACGGACACGCTGCATTCTGCGCGCGCCATTCGCGCGACTTCCGCAATGACCGCCGAGGAGAAGAAGGTCGTACTGGCATCGTCCTTTGGCGCGCTGCTCGAGTGGTACGACTTCTACATCTACGCGGCCCTTGCCGTTCAGCTCGGGCACCTGTTCTTTCCGAAGGGCAATGAGACGGCGGCATTCCTCGCAAGCCTCGCAACGTTTGGCGCCGGCTTCCTCATTCGCCCGATCGGCGCGCTGTTCTTCGGCCGCCTGGGAGACATGGTCGGACGCAAGAAGACGTTTCTGGTGACCATTATCCTCATGGGCGTCGCCACGGTCGGCGTGGGATTGCTCCCGACCTACGATCAGATCGGAATAGCCGCGACGTACGGGCTCGTGCTTTGCCGCCTGCTGCAAGGGCTGGCGCTTGGCGGCGAGGTTGGCGGAGCCGTGACTTATGTCGCGGAGCACTCGCCGGTGAACCGGCGTGGCGCGTACACCAGTTCACTTCAGACCACGGCGACGCTTGGGCTTCTGAGCTCCATCATCGTCGTCTTCGGGTTGAAGCTCATCCTTTCCGATGCGCAGTTCCACGATTGGGGCTGGCGTTTGCCATTCGTGCTGTCGCTGCTGTTGCTGGTCGTATCGGTCTACTTCCGGGCGAAGTTACATGAATCGCCCACGTTCCAGCGCATGAAGGCTGCCGGCGCAACGTCCAAGGCGCCGGTCACGGAGAGCTTTACGCGCGCCGCGAACCTCAAATACGTCGTCCTGTTGTTCGTCGTTGCTGCCGGCCTTGGCGCGATCTTCGGCACTGGACACTTCTATTCGATGTTCTTTCTCAACAAGACCCTGAAAGTGCCGATGGATGACGTGCAATTGCTGATTGGGCCGGCCCTGGTGGTGGTCACGCCGCTGTATGTCTTCTTCGGCTGGTTGTCCGATCGCATCGGCCGCAAGCCCATCATGGCGATGGCCTGCCTGCTCGCAGCTGTCACCATCCAGCCGATCTTCAAGGGACTGACCCACTATGCAAACCCGGCCCTGGAGCGCTTCCTCGAGAGCACCGATATCGTCGTCACGGCGCGCGACTGCAATTTCCGTTTGTTTGCCGAGGCCGCCACGGAATGCGACAAGGTCACCGGCTTTCTGACTGATCTTGGCGTTCAATATCGATCGGAGCAGGCAGCCCCGGGCGCACCGACCACAGTCAAGATCGCGGGACAGGTGGTCGAAGGCTTCAACCCCGACAGCCTTAGGCAGGCGTTGGTCTCGGCGGGATGGCCGTCGTCCGCCGATCTTTCGAAGATCAATCGCCCCGCGGTATTCGGGCTTCTGTTCGTGCTCGTGCTCTATCTGGCGATGGTATACGGCCCGATGGCGGCCTTCATGGTCGAACTGTTTCCAGCGCGCATTCGATATACCTCCCTCTCGTTTCCGTTCCATGTGGGCGCCGGCTGGGTCGGAGGCATGCTGTCGTTCGTCGTCACGGCAATGAATGTGTATTCCGGCAATCCGTACTTCGGATTGTGGTATCCCGTGATCGTGTCCGGCTTCGCCTTTGTTGTCGCTATTTGCCTCGTGCCGGAGACGCGTGGTCGTCCGTTGGATTGAACCCACGGGTCGCAGGTGGCAATTCAACCCGCAGAAAATTGCAGCTGGATACCGTCACCCAAGCTATCGGTCTCATCTCGTTCACGAATACCGAGCACCCGCGCACGACCGAAAACAGCAATCTGGTGCGGTCGTCCAGATCAGGTCAAGTAAGGCCGTATATGCGATTGATTGATTTCTGTGGTGGGCCCGGCAGGACTCGAACCCGCACGCAGACCGTTTTGAACGGGCCCGGGACGATCCGGTCGTCCCCACGCTTCGTCGTCCGCTCTCCTTCCATCGCTGAGGACATGAGCGCGTCGAGAACTTCCAGGACGATTCGAGTTCGGTTCGCCGCGGAGCCGCCATAGGCGTCTTCGCGGATGTTCAGCGCGCTGTTGAGGAGTTCCGGCAGGAGATAGGTGGTTGCGGCATGCAGCTCCACACCATCGAAGCCGGCCTCGCGGGCGTTCTTTGCGGCTGGCCCATAGTCCGCGACGGTCGAAGCGATCTCTTCAACCGACATGGCGCGCGGCGTCACCGTGTCCTTGAAACCGTCTGGACCGCCCAAGATTTGAAGGCCCATTCCGATCGGCCACACAATAAAAGCGCATTCTCCCATCTGCGAAAGCCTTCGTACTCGGACAGGGTATGCTCTTTGCCTCATTTCCCGCAGTAAGTCTCAACCCCGGCACTGCACCTATGGAGCGGAGCATCTGGATACATCCATACCCCGTAGGCCAGCGTAGTTGTCACCGCCACGTAAACCGCGATCATAAGCTTCCGCCAGCCGGGACGAAGCCCTGTCGGTTTGATGATGCCTATCCTGTGAATATGGCCGTGATCGCCGCTATTTTCTATCCCTGGGTCAGCCCAAGTCGGCTTCGGGTCACGTCGCTGATGTGTCAGTTCTCGGACCGAAGCGGACCTTGCCGTCGGTAATGCCTAATTGTCGAAAGCGAGCGCATGTTGGAGGCGTTGGCGGCGGCGTAGCGAGACGCGGGTGAGCGGGACAGCGCGTCCCGCCTCGCGGCAGGTTCATTTTGCTCAAGGGCGGCCATCGCTCAAGCGAGAACGGCTGACGCTTGACTTATGTCACTAGGTGACCTAATAAATTGTTGCGTTGGAAGGGTTCTCCCTGGTTAACCACCGCGTGTGGTCTAGAAAATCTAAAATAGGCCGAGGCAAGGGACGGAAATGAACGGGAGTTCCTCCCTGCAGATCTCTGCGATGTCAGTCACGCCAGCGAGGATAGTAGCCTCTTCGGCCCACGAAGCGAGGCCGTTGGTGAGACAAACAGTCGCGTCGTCCCGATCGGCCGATGAGCGCAAGCGAAGACGTAAGTCTGATCAAGGGCATTCTGGAATCCTAGAACATTACGGAAGTCTGTCTTTCGGCAGGCGTCTGCGACGTGACGGCCGTCATCGAGCTCGGCCCGAGCGGTCACGTCCACTGCTATCGCGATGTTGAACGTCTCAATAGAATGAAGATTGGCCGGCCTCTTCGAGCGCAACTGCCTGTTGGTGCACTTCGGAGAAGCATCTTTGTAGCGCTTAGTGCAAGCAAGTATCGGTCGGAATAGAGAGGGAGTGAGCAATGAACCTGAGCGGCGATCATCTCCGCGCATCAGCGATCGACGATATGCCGCTGAGTTCGTATCAACTGACGATAATTGTGGTTTGCTCGTTGGTAGCTATGATCGATGGATTCGACACCCAGGCGATCGCCTTTGTCGCACCCGACATCGCCAAGGAGTGGCAGGTGCCGATCTCGTCATTCGGGCCCGTGTTTGGTGCGGGCTTGTTTGGCGCGTTGATCGGGGCGCTCATAGCAGGCAGCGTTTCTGACCGTATTGGCAGGAAGCCGGGAATATTGCTTTCCCTGTTCACCTTTGGCCTGACGTCATTGCTCATGTCGAGAGCGAATTCGCTCGGTGAGCTGACGATCTTTCGTTTCATTGCGGGACTTGGGTTGGGAGGCGCGATGCCAAGCATCATTGCTCTGACAACAGAGTACACGCCGCGTCGCAAACGAACTACTTTTGTTGCGGCTATGTTTTGTGGGTTTCCGTTTGGCGCATCGTTGGGGGCGGCCGCGAGCGCTTGGGCTCTTCCGAACTACGGTTGGAAGAGCGTCTTCCTTGCGGGCGGCGTTCTCCCGCTGTTGCTGTTACCAATCGTCGGCGTGGTTATCCCTGAGTCGCTTCATTTCCTCGTTCGGAATGGAAAAGCGGCTAAGTTAAACCAGATCACGAGACGCCTCGGCATTTCCGACTACAAGCAAACCAACGACGATTCTCCTTCCTCGGAGATCCAGCCAAGTCGTTCCCTTGCCGAGATATTCAGGGGAGGGCGTCTCGTAGGGACCACGCTGTTGTGGTTGACCTTCTTCTTAAGCCTCCTTCTCAGCTACTTCCTGGTCAACTGGATTCCATCGGTAACTCGGCAAGCAGGATTGATTACCGAAGGTGCGGTAGGCGCGGTTGCTGTGCTCAATATAGGAGGAATCATTGGATGTTTTGTCCTAAGTTGGTGTATCGATAAATTCAATGCAAACTACACGATCTGCGTTGGATATTTGCTGGGGGCATTGGCAATCGTCACGATCGGACTAACGGCTTCTTCGCTAGCCGCGGTGTTGATCAGTGTATTTGTTGCGGGCTTTTTCAGTCTTGGCGCGCAGCTTTGCGTCGTTGCGGTGGCCGCAGTCTACTACCCTCAACATATAAGGGCGACCGGGGTCGCATGGACAATGGGGATTGGGCGCATCGGGGCGGTCGTCGGGCCCGTGTTGGGAGGGTTGCTGATTGCCGAGGGCTTTGGTCCGGCAGGCCTATTTGCCGTTGCTGGTCTGGCATCCTTACTTGCTGGAGTCGCAGTTGGTCTTATGGAGCTGCTCCGCAGCGATAGGAAACCGCTCGAAGCCAATTCAATGACGAGCACCGCAAAGTCCGCATACTGACGTACTGACGGTGTGCGCTTGTCGAGGGAACAAGCGCCGCGCGTTCGTTTCGATGCAGAAAGAATGAGCAACTCGGAAGGCACGGGATCGGCAATGTGTGCCGACACCGCAGGCTGCAAATCATCTTGAGTGGCCGCGCTTCGTAATCCCGAGTCAACACTTGCTACTCTCAATCTCTGCGCGCGCTTTTTGAGGCTGGGCTAAGTATCGCTTCAGAGCTAATTCTTGCCGATTGTGGGACATCAAATGACCGAACGTTCAACACCGTGCTTCGACCGCTCTTCTTCCGGGCGCTGGGCTGGGTTGGGGCTGGCCGCCCTCCGAATTATGTCTGGCCTGCTATTTTTGGAGCACGGGACCCAAAAGCTCTTAGGCTTTCCAGAGCCCACGCGTGGCATAGCGCCAGTCCTGTCTTTGATGGGCTTGGCGGGTTGCCTCGAGATATTCGGCGGCCTGTCAGTCGTATTGGGGTTCCAAACTCGTCTCGTGGCGTTTGTTCTCTCCGGACAAATGGCAATTGCCTATTTTCTCGCGCATGCGTCCCGTAATTTCTTTCCGGTGCTCAACGGAGGCGATGCCGCGATCCTTTTCTGCTTCATTTTTCTATTTTTGGCACTCGCCGGATCCGGTCGCCTTAGTGTCGATTCGTTCATGGACGGACGCAAAACGTCGAAGGCTGTTTAGTTCATCCGGGAGGGATTCTGCCGTTGCGCATCACGCTTCCCATGAAAGCGATTTGCGGCAGTGAAGTGTTCGGCGCCTGAGGTGGCTCCCCGCCAAACCGGGCTCCTTCCACCCGGCGCGCTCTCAGTGGCGAAGGCGAGTTCGCGGGTGGTCCATGGGGAGCGGACGACACCTTTCCGACAGCGCCGTCGATCGCATGCGGCATTCCGGCGTCGGTCAATCTCGCCCTCGTCTTTCGGGGATATGGCCGCCAAATCCAGCCATACTGACAGTCGAACGCGAATGAGTGTTGACTCTATGTGACTAGGTGACTTAGTATTCCAGCCGTCGAATTTCATGACGAGGCTGTTTGGCTGATAGGTCGAGAGGGGGAGGGCATGCACGCTGAAAGCCGGTGTTCGCCAAACACGGCGGCTCGCCGGAGGCTGGTCGCGCTACCGATTGCGTGCGGGTGGTGCCATCGACACTCCTGCCGATCGACTGCGTTTGCGGGGCACTCGATCTGTTCGCAAACACGATTCATTAGTGCAGCTTGGCAAAGCCGAGCGATCGCGCCGTAGCGGCTTTCACGTCGTCCTTCTGCGACCAACGAAGGGACGAGGGTGTGCGGATTGGATGTTTGGAATGCTGGCTGGCCGATCTTTGGTCTCGTCTCAACAGAGGCTGACTTCAGCTGGCAGGGAGCACAGATGAAGTAAATGAATGAGTGGAAAAGGATTGGGGGGATACAATGAAGTTGACTAGAGGCGTGATGCTGGGCTCAGCGGCGAGTCTGATTGCTATCGGAGCAGCTCAGGCGGCTGATCTTCCGGTGAAGGCCAAGGCGGTTGAGTACGTCAAGGTTTGTTCGCTGTATGGCCCGGGGTTCTACTACATTCCCGGCACTGACACCTGCATCAAGCTGGGCGGCTACCTGCGCACTGAAATCGTGGCAAACTCGAACTCGGACAATCTGGGTAACACCGGTCTGCCCGGCGGCGCCAACAACCGGTTCACCAACGGTTACACATGGCGCTCCCGCCAAGACCTCACCCTGGATACACGCACCGCGACCGAGTACGGCTTGGTCCGCACCTTCTTTGAGGCGACGTTCAACTGGACGACGGATAACTACACGGCGAACCCGGCCGCGGCAGGTTCGAGCATCTACTCGGCCATCGGTAGTGTGTCGGCGCCGAACAATGCCAACAATGGCGCTGTCGCGGGTGGCCAGATCGGTGTCTACTACGCTTTCATCCAGTTCGCTGGCTTCATGTTCGGCAAGGCGGTCTCGCAGTTCAGTACGCCTTGGGTCAGCTATCCAGGCAACACCTTCGATGGTCTGGTCGGCGGTGGCGGCGCGGCAACTGGTGTCAACCAGTTCACCTACACCGCTGAGTTCGGCAACGGGGTTTCGGCGTCGGTTTCGGCGCAGGACCAGACCGGCTACAATCAAGCCGGCGTCAACAATATCCTTGCGGGTGGCGCTTACGGCACCAGCGACTACGCTGGAACCATCGCGCCCGACGTCGTTGGTATGCTTCGCGTCGACCAAGCCTGGGGTTTGTTTCAGGCGTCGGTCGCTGCGCACGACAACCACGCAGCGTATTACGGTGCCACAGAGCTCACCGGCCATCCTGACGACAAGTGGGGTTGGGCCGGTCAGTTGGCCCTGTCGATCAAGAACATTCCGACCGGCGAGGGTGACACGATCAACATTCAAGGCGTGTATACAAACGGCGCTACCCGCTACAACATTACTGATCTGGCATTCCAGGCGGGGGCGAACCAGATCTATGGCAGCACAAGCCTTCCCGGCGCCTACCAGAGCATCGGGATCGGATTTGCTCCAGATAGTGTGTTCGGGGCCATCGGTGGCGTAAACACATCGCAGCAGTTGATAACGACTTGGGGCATGCGCGGCGCGTACACCCACAATTGGGATCCCTACTGGAACACTGCGATCTACGGTGCGTATGCTGGGATACGTTACAATGGCACGGCCAAGACGTTGCTCTGCGGTGTCGGTGGTGTAGGTGGCTCGGTTCGTGCCGTGCTAAATGCTGCCGGTGGAACGATCAGCACCTGCAATCCCGACTACAACATCGCGCAGCTTGGTGTGGTCACGCGGTGGACGCCGGTCAGAAATTTGACCTTCTCGGCTGATCTGACCTACACCCATCTGGATCAGAACTATGTTGGTACAGTCTCGGCTCCGTCGGCGACCGTCGGTAAACCAGCCGCGATTTACGAACTCAAGGATCAGAACACGATAGCCCTCCAGCTTCGTGCTCAGCGCAACTTTTGAGTTCAATCGGCATAGAAGGTGCATTCAAATCCTGGCCCTTCCTAATCTCCAGGACCTCCGGCAATGCCTTGCCGGAGGTATCTGGATTTGAGCTCGGCGCGGCGATTGCTCTTCTCGCAGCGATCAGGCGCCTTTGAGGTTGATCTCGGTATTGACGACGAGGGCGCCCGCGGCCGCTCGTACAGGAAGGCCTGCATCTAGCGCCTGCCAATCCGATTGTGCTCGCCTTGCAACGAGCCGTTACCCAGGTCGAGCAGGACCAACTGCTTTCCGGCATAGACTATCATTGGACGAGATCGGTGCTCGTAGCGATTGGAATCGACCCGGTTCGCGCGCGCGAGCGCTGTTATGCCGCCGGCGAATGCCTGCCGCCAAGACCTGGCTCGATCCCTCGCGACCTGCCCGCAATGTTGCAGCGGCAGACCTTCGACGCTCGGCGCGTTCGACGGGAACGGATTGCTCCGCGGGATGAACAAGCAACAAGCGTCTGGACAATAGTGACCAGGTGACTTATTGTCGTGTTATGGTTGGCGGATCGAACTTGTCGGGACGCTTGGCCTGGGCCGTCGCAGGCTTGATGGCCAAGCAAAAACGCGCGGCTATATCATGCCCTTGTAGGGGAGACGAAATGCACAAAAACCGGTTGCTCGCGCTGGTCGAACAGAAGCAAATTCCGCTCGGTATCCAGTTTTTCACCGGAAGCCCGGCAATCATCGAAGTTCTTGGGCGAACCGGCTACGACTTCGTCATGATTGATACCGAGCACTCCCCGGCCAACGTCCAGACGCTGGACGAGCTGATCCGAACGGCGGAGCTAGCCGGCCTAATTCCGTACGTCCGCATCACCAGTTTGCATAGTGAAGTAGAAATCCGTCGTGCGCTCGAGGCCGGAGCCGAAGGTCTGTTCTTGCCGCGGATAAATTCGGTTGAGGACATCAAACGGATCGCCGACTTCGCTTTCATCCCTCCGAAAGGCCGACGTCGCATATGTCCAGCAACGCGTGCAGCGAACTACAACACTCCTGGTCTGGACCAGTATTCCGAATGGAATAACACCGAGGTCGCGCTAGTTCCGATCATCGAAACGGGCGAAGCGTTGGAGGACGTTGATGCAATCTGTGCTCATCCCGACGTGAAGATGTTGTACTTCGCGCCCGGGAATCTTGCCGTTCAACTGGGCCTGGGCTTGCGGGGGGTGCGAAGCCCCCAGATCCTGGCGGCTCATCGCAAGGTGCTGGATGCCGCGGCGCGTAACGGCGTGGTGATGGTCGGCGGGCCGATAATCGCGACGCCCGAGGCTTGCCGAAAGGCGATCGAGGATGGAGTCAGGGTCTTCAGCTTGGGTCTCGATACTTTGGGCTTCCGCTACTTCTGCGAACAGACGGTAGCGGCTGTCAATGCCGCGGTCGTGGGCACAAATCTTGGGCGATCGCCAGCGCCGCCAAGCGGCCTTTGACTTCTAACCGGTGGGGGCCGGAAGTTGGGAGGACGAGAAGAGCTCAGGGTAGTGACCATCGGATCAGCGTCAGACAAGTCATGAGGGTTGTGCGGGAGCTTTATCAACTTTGGCCCCGCAGCTCACTCCGATCGGCGCGCTTGCATCCGTTGCTCCGTGACGAAGTTCGTCCCGGACTAGCTGCTGCTCTCGCTTGAGTGCAGAGTCCTGTGTGACGTTTGAGGTCGAACGGCCAGCCCACAAATCGAGATTTCCAAGGAGCCCTCTGTGTAAAGGTTCATCCCTCAACTTGGCGCCGCCTTTTGTGGCGCCGTTTTCTTGGATGATCAGGAGGGCGAAGCGTTGGCGTTCGTGGTCGAGCGCTATCACTGCTGTCCAAAATCGCGGTTGGGTTGCACTCACCGCTGATGCGGTGATACCGCAGTGGAAGTCGAACGCGAATGCTTCTCGATCAAGCTCAACTATCAGCTTGCTGGCCCCGATCTACGCCTCACAAGGCTGCTCATTTTGACGTCGAAGAAATGAACAATTTGGTCAGGACAGGATCAGAAATGCGGGCGGGCTGCGAGGCGGCAATGACTTTGAGAGACTGTGCCTGGTATTCCCGAGCGCAGCTCATGGCACTCTCAACATTGCGCGCCTTTATCGCGTTGACCAGACGTTGACGATAAGGTGCAAGCTTGTCGGCCGTCTTCCGCCAGCCCTTTATCGTGTGTCCAGTTATCTCCTTAGCAAATCGGACCTGGAGACGGGCCAAAAACCGGCAGAGAATATCCAGTAATGGGTTGTGAGAGGCATACGAGAGAGCGTGCAAGAAGTGGGTTAGTCCTTCGGCAATTTCGTCCGCCTCAGTTGCATTGTCCATCCGGTCCAGTCCGCGTTGCATTTCCTCGATGTCCCGTTTTGTCGCGTTTGCCGCCGCCAATTCCGCGGCGTAGGCATTCAGTGCACCGAGCGTTCCCAGCAGATCTTCCACGCCCATACGCTCAAGCGGGATCAAAGAGTTTAGAGAGACGGCGAGTAGTTGATCGGCGTCGGCAGTAACGTAAGCCCCGCTGCCATGCCGGACTTCGATTAACCTCATAGTCGCTAGGCTCCGGATCGCCTCGCGAATCGTGGGGTTGCTGACTCCGTAGCCGCTAGCCAGTTGTTTCTCTGTCGGAAGCCTGCTGCCACGAGAAAGTCGACCATTTAGTATTTGTCTATGAATCTCTCCGGCAATTTGCTCCGCGGCATTTCCTCGCTCCAACGTGCTAAACGGGGCGATTTTGGCCGCATCTGGGCGGCCGCTATTTGCGTGCTTCGGTTGCTTTGGCATTTGCTGCTTCCCAATAACAGTGTGAATCGGGGCGGAGGAGACTAGGTCTCTTGGACCATAGCAGGGCTGGCCCGCTCAAGCCAAACGTCAAAACTCAACTTCTCGGGCTAACTGGGCTCCGGCCGAGGTTGGTCCAGCAGGCAACGTGCACCCGAACCGAGGCGACCCGAGCGCGAACTGCGACGAGTTCAGGCGATCGCCTTGATCGTAGTGCGTGGAGCAAAGACAGAGATCCGTCGAGCACTCTCGATTGCTGTCGGGCTGACCAATCTCTCCCTGGCATATGTCGGCCATCGGATCCATTAATCGAACGACGCCAGCGAGAGTGCCCGGAAGCAATCCAGCCGGAATCGATCGATGCCAAATGGCAACAAGACCGAAGAGCGCCAGCGGAACGATAAGTCACCGGGGTGCCTCTCTCTCTCTCTCTCTCTCTCTCTCTCTCTCTCTTCAATGGTTGACTCTCACCTTGAGACAAAGTTAACATGTGACTAGGTTAATTTACGCTAGTTTTGCTGACGCTTCGCGGCACACGAGAGCTGAGTGCGGCTCGTCATTCACCGCAGGTAACGATGAATAGAACCTGTTCGAACGAAAATGGGCTTCTGTACAGGTTGAGCAGGGGGGAGCTGACGCTCGCCATGATGATCAGGAGTGCCAGGACTCCCGACGTGGTCCGTATGGCGCATTCCAGTGGACATCATAGCATCATAGTAGACCTCGAGCACAGCACGATGTCGCTTGATGAAGCGGCGGTGATGGCGTCAACGGCAAGTGACCTTGGCTTGTTTCCTTTTGTTCGCGTACCGGAGCGCGACTATGGGGCAATCGGACGCTGTCTGGACGGCGGAGCATTGGGCATCGTCGCGGCGCGGATCGAGAGTGCAACTCAGGCCGAAGAAGTTGCGCGAGCGTGCCGCTTTGCTCCGCGCGGGCAGCGGTCTCAGATCGCGTCGGTGCCTCAATTCGGCTTCGTTCCCACTCCGGCAGCGACGCTCAATCCGATGTTGGATCGGTCGGTGGTCGTGCAAGTACTGCTTGAAACGCCATTAGGCGTATCGAATGCGTCTTCCATTGCCCAAGTCGATGGTGTCGACATGTTGGCAATCGGTGCCAACGACCTCTCGGCTGAACTGGGATACTCGGGCGATTTCAGCAACTCCAATTTGCAGGAAAGCATACGGCAGGTCGCGGCCGCATGCAGAGACAATGGTAAGCTCTGCGTGCTCGGAGGTGTTTCAGACCTCGGTCTCCTTCGAAAATTCCTGTCGTTTGGGATTGCGCCGCTAGTCATCTCCGGGAGCGATACCGAACTGCTTGCAAACGCAGCCAAGCACCGCAGCGGCGTGCTGAAGGATTGGCACGCTGAAGTGTTGAGTTGAGCCTCACGCCAACGGATGGTAGTATAAGCCACGGTTCCAACGAAACTCCTGTGCCGTCTATCGTTTGGCGAAGCCGCGGGCGAGGAGCCACTTCTCTTGCAGCGTAGGGTGCGAGAAAATTGGGCCGTCTCACAAATTCAACTGATAGCCGTGCGGAATCCAGCGATAACCGTCGTGCTCGCGCTCCACAAACCCGATACCGGGAAATGGCATGTGATAGCCGACTACGAACAACTCATCCGTAGCGACCATATCCAGGATCCGCTTGCGCGTGTTCGCTGCCGCTTCCTTGTCGTCATCCATATCGAGATGAATATCGGGCCGCTGCACCGAGACCGCATAGTGACTGCAGGTATCGGCCCAGTTGAGCAGGCGCTTGCCATCGCTCTCGATCAGGTAGGCCATCATACCCGGAGAATGCCCTGCCGCGTCGACGGCTCGAATACCAGATACGACCTCGTCACCGGGATCGAGAAAGTTGGCGCGATCGGCCAGTGGCGCCGCTAGCTGCATGAATAGTGACCGATTGAACTTTCGTGCCTCACGGACGTCGCCGCGCCTCCAGTAATCGAATTCAGCAGCACCGAAGACGTAGCGCGCATTGGGGAACACTGGGCTGCCCGCCTCCATCAGGCCGCCGATGTGATCCGGATGGCCATGCGTTATCACGACGATATCGACATCCTGCGGCTGATAGCCAGCCCAGCGCAAGCGCTCGACCAGGCGCCCATCGGGTAATCGACCGCGAAGCGGTTCGTGCTCGCGTTGTAAAGCGCCGTTGCCGGTGTCGAACAGGACCAGCTCTCTTTCGGTTTTGACTATTGTCGGAATGAACGGGTGTTCGTATCGATTGTGGTCGATGCGGTTTGCGCGGGCCAGAGCCTGCACTTCACTGGCGCGTGCCTCGCCCCCGTGACTTGGACTCAATCCTTCGCGAACGATCTTGCTGTCCATGATCGTCATCACTTCGAAGCGACCGAGCCTGAACCGGTAAAGTGCTGGCTGCAACTCGTCCTGGAAAGGAGTGCTCATCTGCTTTCGTATCCATGCTGCCCTCAAAAGGGTCCTCGAAGATCGGCATCTCGTTTGATGCTTGAATGCGAGCTAGTGATGAAATGTGCTCTCGGAGCCATAATTGATCTCGATTTGTGCCAAGTCGATGCGGCAATGCAGTTGCCGTCCTGTCGATGGATGGCAATTGAGAATCGGCATAGCCGGCACGGTATCTCAATCGATCATTGCGCTTCATCAGGCCACACTATGTCATAGTTGAAGGCATATGATTCCATAACGCCGCGAATGTCATCAACCAGGCGTTCCCGCTCGGATGCAAGCACGTTCCGAACCGCGAGCTTCACCACGGTGCCGCGCGAAGTATGTGATTCTACCGATACTCCGAGTTTGCCGCGACCAAGACCGACGCTCCCAAGCGCATCTGTGAACGCACGACGCGCCGCGTCCATTCGCAGCGCCACCTTATCGGGCTTCTGCAGGGCAGTGAGCGGCAGCCGATCGACCACCAGGATTTGCTTTGGGATTGCTGCGCGTTCCTCAATGGAGTTTGCGGCAAGCGCAATTAATTGCGCTTCGTCGAGCGTCGAGCCCGGCGCCAACTGAACATATGCAACCGGCAGCTCTCCGGCATACGCGTCGGGTTTGCCAACCGCCGCGGCATAGATGACATCCGGTGATCGCAGCAGGGCATCCTCAATAGGTGCGGGTTCGATGTTGTGGCCTCCGCGAATGATAATGTCCTTTGCTCGTCCGGTGACGTATAACCTGCCGGCTTCGTCCAGACGGCCGAGGTCGCCGGTAATGAGCCAGCCGTCATCGGATCGCGAGTTCGCGGCTTTGCTCGCATCGAGATAGCCCGGCGTAACCGCCGGACCGTCGACCTCGATCATGCCGATTTCGTTGGCGCCGCAAATGCGCCGGCGTCCCCCGTCCTGCGCAACAATACGAACGTGCGTGTAGGGTACGCGAACGCCCGAGCTTCCTTGCCGTC
The DNA here is from genome assembly GCF_947648125.1 of uncultured Bradyrhizobium sp. GTDB lineage: Bacteria > Pseudomonadota > Alphaproteobacteria > Rhizobiales > Xanthobacteraceae > Bradyrhizobium. The sequence goes on from NZ_CANSMR010000001.1 coordinate 399,339, forward strand.
GCTCGCCATCGCGTAGGTCCACCGCCACGGTTGCGGTGTTCTCGGTCAAACCGTAAGAGTTGAGGATCCGGCAACCTGATACAGTCTCGAAGTCTCGCTGAACCGAAGGTGGCAGCGCGCTCGATCCGGTCTGGAAGAATGGACGCAGCGAGGACAGATCGATGTCGCCAGGAGGATTTTTGGCGATGATCGAGAACATCGTCGGCACTCCCGAAAGCCGTGTGAGCCGAAAACGCTCGACAAACCGCCAATAATTCGAAATGTAACGCTTGTCGCGGGCCCCCATGATGCTGGGGATCACGAAGCGCGCGCCCGAGGCGAGCATTGGCAGAGACCGGCCCGCCAGGCCGCCGACGTGAAAAATCGGTGTGTCTTGGAGCATGATTTCGCCGAACTCCACCTGCATGACGAGCTGCTGTGCCCAGTGCCGGTAGGAGAGGTTGCGGTGCGTCAGGCGCACGATCTTGGGGCTACCGGTCGTGCCACCGGAATGAAGGTAGGCGGCGATGTCTTGGGCGCGGCGGGGATTTTGCCGCCGCTCGCGCGCGGTGTTGCAGGGCAACACGCTGTTCAGCGCCTTGTCGAGATCGCCAGGTTGCTCCTCGCCGCCGGGTCCGCGCACCGACCAGATCGGAAGGCCTGGTGCCAACTCACCAAGACCCTCGAGCAGGCTCTCCCATATCTTGAAGCCTGGCGTTGGGCCAAGCGCGATGATCGCCTTGGCGCCCGACTCCGCTATCAGTGAAATCAGGGGCTTCGTTTCAAGCATCCAATTTATCGGGAAAGGGATCGCGGTCGCCATCGCGCCCAGGATCGCCCAGTAAGTTGCCGGCAAGGTCGGCAGAATGATCGCCACCACGTCGTCCCGTTGGATCGCGTGAGATCTCAGAAGGGCCGCTACGCGATCAACCTTCTCGCGCAAGGTTCCGAAACTCGCTTCTTCAACCACCCCGTCTACGTTGCCATCGGCTATGAAGCTGATCGCCTTCGTCTCCTGGTCGTGCGCCTGCAGGGCGATCTGCACCCGCAGATAGAAATCACTGATCCGCAGCCTGTCCTCCAGCGGAGTCTGCTCGATTGCTTCGATGTCGGAGATGTCGCGCAAGGGGTGGGAAAGGAGAGCTTCGTCCGCCGTCTCGGGAAGAAACCTGATACCGCTCAGCCGATTAGCCACGCCGCCCATGGAAACCTTCTCCACCCACTCTTCGGCAACGACACAGCCGGGGTAACTTTCGTGATCATGGGGATCGACGACCGCACCGCGCTGAGTGCTCGACCGAGCGCTAAACTAGTTGGTTTAAGATACTAGTCAACTGGTGAATAGGTGACATGTGGTATCGGGTTGCGGACGCGCTGTAGCGTCCGCCGCATTACGGCACGCTCACCAGGTGCTGCTGCGCAAGCTCACGCGCGGAAGGCAACTGCGTGCCATGCAGGGCGCAGTCTCAGGCGCTGGCCTCGCCACTCCCGTCCTTCCGTTATCGCCTTCTCGTTCGCGCCGCACCGGCCAAGCGCCCTGAATGCCCCCCGTGACGCAGTCTTATCGCTCGCCCACGCGGCGCGCGATTGCGTTCGGTCGCCAAAAGAGTGATTGTCACAAGGTGACCAGAGGAAAATGATCATGCCGGATCAGGAAATTCCACGCAGCTTGTTGTTCGTGCCCGGGAACCGGCCGGAATTGTTCGCCAAGGCGGCCCGTTCGACGGCGGACACTCTCGTTCTGGACCTGGAGGACGGCGTTCCAGCCGCCGAGAAAGCGAGGGCGCAAGAGGCTACCTCCGAGGCCCTCGCTCAATGGCCTGATCGATTGACCCTTGTGCGCGTTCGTCATCCAGCCCTGGGCGAGCTTCATCGCGACATAGCCGTACTGGCGCCCCATACAAATCAGGTGGTGCTGCTGCCGAAGACGGAAAGCGCTGCCGACGTCGCTGCCATCGACCATGCGCTCGGCGCCTTCGAGCAGCGGTCGGGGCTCGCGCCGGACTGTGTCGGGGTCATGGTCGTGATTGAGAGCTGTGCCGGCCTGCAGGCGCTGCCCTCGATACTCGGCAGCGCGCGGAGAATCCGGGGCGCGTCCCTCGCCACGGCCGAGGAAGGAGATCTTATGGCCGATCTCGGCGGCTGTTGGACCCCTGGCGGCGAAGCGCTCCATTATGCCCGTGGCAAGCTCGTGGCAGATACCCGCGCGGCACGCCTGCCTTGGCTTGTCGATGGGCCTTTAATGCAATTCTCCGACGACCAAGCCCTGCGGCGCGAAGCCGAACTTGCCCGGACCTTCGGCTTCAACGGTAAAGTCGCCATCCATCCTCGTCAGGTCGCCACCATAAACGATGTGTTTTCGCCTGCGCCTGCGCAGATCGAGCGCGCCGAAGCTCTAATCGCAGCCTACCAGGCGGCCCGCGCGGCAGGGCACGGCGTCATCAAAATCCAGGGCATGATGGTCGACGAAGCTAATGTGCGGCGCGCGGAGCGGCTGCTGGCGCGACGCCCGCGCTGACTGCGCGCTCTACGATTTGGCTCTTGACGGCCATTCCAGCAGGTCAGCGAAGACCTCGGCGCGGCGGAAGCAGTCTGGTCCGGTTTGGTGATCCTTCCGTGGTCCGAAGCACGACGGGTCCTACCGGGCCCCTATGGACTCTACCTGCTTAATGAACTAGTCACCAGTTAACAGGTAAAAAGGGGGGGCGATGCACCAGATCAATAGTGCTCCGGTGATTGACACCAGCGCTCGGTACCGCGTGATTGTCATCACGCTTTGCGCTCTCATCGCGCTCATCGACGGCATGGACACTCAGTCGATCGGTGTCGTGGCGCCATCCATCGCCCAAGCTTGGCGCACGCCTCCCGCCGAGTTTGGTCCTGTATTTGGAGGCGGGCTGCTCGCCGGAACCTTCGGTGCCTTCCTGTTCGGTATGGTAGCTGATCGTCGAGGACGTAAACCAGCATTGATCGCAGCGACTCTGATCTTCGCCGCATGCTCGGTCGCAACGATCTGGGCTGGTTCGATGCGCGAACTGCTTGTCGCGCGCATCGCCACGGGCTTCGGCCTGGGTGGAGCCCTGCCGATCATCATCTCGATCACCTCCGAATGTGCGCCGGTTCGTACACGAACCCGTATCGTCGCGCTGATGTATTGCGGCTTTCCGCTCGGCGCCGTCTTGGGTGGAGTGGCGACGGCGCTGCTCGTGCCGATTTACGGCTGGCAAAGCATTTTTCTTCTTGGGGGCTTGCTGCCGCTTCTTCTAACGCCTCTTCTGGTTGTCTTTGTGCCGGAATCTGTCCAATTCCTGCGCCGCCAGGGCAGGGACGATGAGGCCGAGCGGGCCGTCCGTCGATTGGGCGTGTCGAGCGATGGGCAACCCGCTGCTGTTCAACAGGCCGCCGTTCGCGCGTCGTTCGCCGACCTGTTCGCGCCCAATCGGATCGCTCCGACGTTCCTGATCTGGACAACACTGTTTCTGAGCCTGTTGCTCACCGTCTTTCTCGTCAACTGGATTCCCTTGATCGCACATGCGGCCGGCCTGGAGGTCGGCCAGGCGGTGTTGGCCGTGGCTACGCTCAACATTGGCGGCATCGTTGGTGGGTTCACGATCGGACGGCTCTGCGACCGGGTGCGCTCGCCGCGTCCGGTGGCCATCGCGTATGCTGTCGGGGCGGTAGCCGTCGCGGCTCTAGGCGTCTGGTCGCGTTCGGCGCCTGGCCTCCTCGCTACAGCCTTCGTGGTGGGCATGTCTGCAGTAGGTGCGCAGATGTCGGCTATCGCTTTGTCCTCACGCCTTTACCCGAGCTCTATCCGATCAACCGGGGTCGGCTATGCATTCGGGGTGGGTCGAATCGGAGCGGTGGTGGGACCGCTCTTAGGTGGACTTTTGGTAGGCGCGGGTCTCACGCCGACCTCACTCTTTCTTATCGCGGGCGTCGTTGCGGCGGCCGCGGCGCTCTCCTCCGCGGCCATCCGACCGAGTATGTTGGTGGACGGCTGAACTTCACCGCCGCCCAACTTCGCCGAGACTGGTACCTCAGGCCTCGGCGAAGTGCCTGGCGGATCAGTCCGGCAGAGCGGCCCATGATGGCATCGTCGCTTCGCGTCTTCGGTGACCGGGGCAACGTCAGGAGCGAACGTGCGTCGATCTCCGCTCTGTTCGTTGCCGGCCTCCGTCGCACGAGGACCACGCTTTGCGTGTCGCAATCTTCTTGTTATCTGTTTTTATTCTCTACGCGAGTGAGCTCTCCATTCTGACCGGCAAAGGCTTCCAGGTAGAAATGGCGAGCTTTCGCTTCGGCTGCTCGACTTCGGCCGAGCCGGTTGCTGCAGCGTCACCGGTTGGGCGATCGGCTGCTGTGGTTTTCGAGGCGCGGGCGCGACGACCGTCGGCGCCGCGATCCCGGCATGAATGGAGCTTCGACCGAGACCCGGCCGTTGCTGATGGTCCTTCCATGTATCGAAGGACCCTGTCTGCTCGGCACGCAGGCCCAGTACGCGCTGGCCACGGACTGGCGGGCGGGCCAGTGTTGCCAATCGCTGAATTCCAATATACACTAGGTGACTTGGTGAAGTTGGGGATGGAGCAGCGTACGAGGTGGGCGTCTATGTGAGGCCAAAAACTCGCTCATCGAAATGAACGAGCGGAGGCCGTGCATGATTGGATGGTACCCAAATTGCTGCTTATCCCAGCCCTTCCCCTCGTAACTTAGGCACAACACGGAGCGTTCAGGAGAAGCCATGTCCAGGTTTAAGCGGTATGTAGTGGGGCTGAATAGCGAGGGAAAGTCAGCGGTTCTGATGGACACGCCGAATAATGTCCAATCAGAAGAAGGGCATTTTTGGCGAGCCACATTATGGGGCAGCGATCAGATTCCGGTCGATAACACGTTGACCGGAGATCAAGCGGACGGTCGCCAGTTGCGAGAGCCGCCCGAAGGCGGAATGTTATTCCGCATGCTTGAAATCTGGCCTGACATGGAGGATCGCCAAAAGCAGAAGGAACGAGTTAGCGAACTTCACCGAATGGTCAAGCAGAAGTACCCTCCGACCGAAGCGGATCTTGAACGTCATCCCAGCATGCATCGCACGGATACGCTTGATTGCATCGCCATTGTGTACGGCGAAATGTATCTGGTCACGGACGCGGAAGAGGTGCTGATGAAGCAGGGGGATTCCGTCGTGGTGCGTGGAACCAATCACGGATGGAGCAATCGATCCAACAAGCCCTGCCTCTCTGTGGGCTGCATGATAAGCGCCAAGCCGCTTTAGCCACCACTCGAACTACTGGAGGGAATAATGTGCAGAGCCGTTATCCCTCTATTGGTGCGATCCGGTAGTCTCGGAGACACTCTTGGATTTCCGAGACCATCTGCTACGCGAAGATCACACGCGGCTGAAGAAGCCGTCGAGCCCGCGAAGAAGCATCTATGACTTGACCGCGCCGGCTGTCATGCCGTCGATGAAGCGACGTTGCAGCAGCACAAAAGCCAGTACGACCGGCAACACTATGATCACTGCTGCAGCCAGCATCTCACCCCAATCCGTCGAATACTGTCCAGTCAGATTGTAGAACTTCACGATCGCCGTGACATTGCTGTCGTTCTGCAAGAACGTGACTGCGATCACGAATTCATTCCAGGCATTGAGGCCGACGATAATCGCAACGGTCAGAAGTCCAGGCCGCATCATCGGCAGGACGACGTAGTAAAACTTCTGCCAGGCAGTCGCGCCGTCCACCTCCGACGCCTCTTCCAGCGCGTAGGGGATCGAGACCACATAGGTACGCAGGAGGAAGATCGAGAACGGCGAGAACATCGCCGTATAGATCAGCGCTACTGCCGGGATCGAGTTGACCAGTCCGAGCTTGGCGAAGATGAAATACAGCGGATAGAGATAGAGCTGCACCGGGATGGTGATCGAGGCCATGAAATAGAACGTGAGGAGCCGGAAGCCTCGTCCTCGCTGCCGTGCCAGGACGTAGGCGCAAGGTGCCGCCGTGGCGCAAACCATGACGATGGTGAGGGCGGCGACTTCGGCGGTGTGCAACAGGCTGGGGCCGAGCGCCGCATTGTTCCAGGCTGAGGTGAAATTCTCCCAGTGCAATTGGCGAGGGGGCGCCAGTGGGTTTGTGCTGATTTCCACGGTTGTCTTCAGTGCATTCATCACCGCGAGCACGATGGGCAGCAGGGAGGCGAATGACGCCACGCCGATCAGGATCAGGCAGAGCGTCCGGTTCAGGCGGCTCTCGGTCATGCTGCGCTGGCACTGTCGCGGGTTTGCAGCCAGAGATAAACCGACGTCGCGCACAGGCCGAAGAGACTCATCACGCAGGCCGCCGCCGTCGCCTTGCCGATATCGCCTGCGAAGAACGCGTTGCGATATGCGAGTGTGGCGAGCACCTCGCTGCCGTTGGCAGGACCTCCCTGGGTCACGATGTAGATGAACTCGAAGACCTGGAATGACCATATCACGGTGAGGATCATCATCAGCACGAGCGTCGGCCGAATGCCGGGCAGCAGGACATAACGCAGCAGTGCGAAAAAGCCGGCACCGTCGAGACGGGCCGCCTCGATCTGATCGACGCTGATCTGCCGCATGGCTGCGAAATACACGACTGCGAGAAAGCCCCACCAATGCCAGATGTCGACGGCCGCGACCGCATAGAGCGAGCGGTCAGGATCGGCGAGCGGATCCGAGATGGAAAGGCCATGCCCGTTCAGCCATCCCACCAGTCCGGTGACCGGGCTGAAGATCATGCCTTGGAAGACCCGGCCGGTGACGGCGGCGGCGAGAATCCGGGGCAGGAAGATAATGCATTGCACGACGATGCGCGACGAAGGAACCATCATCAGCGCGGCCGCCATGACCAGCGCGAGGCACATCGGCACGATCAGAAAGATTGCGGTCCAGATGAAGTTGTTGGTCAGCGCGGTCCAGAACACGGGATCGTCGAACAAGCTGTGGAAATTCGCGAGCCCCGCCCATGCCGGCGTGCCCACGCCGTCCCAGACGAAGAACGCTGCCATCAGCGTGAGAAGGCCGGGAATCAGGATGATGCAAACGTTGATCAGCAGTGCGGGAAGCGCAAACAACCACATTCTGTCGCTCACGCTGTGCGGGGAGGGAGTGGGGGCACCCTGCCTGCCTTGAGTTCCTCGGCAAACACGGTCTGCAAGCGGTTGAGATAGCCGTCGGCGGTGATCCGGTTGAGCCAAACCTGCTCGATACCCTCCGTGACATAGCTGTTCGCGGCGTTCGGCCAGAACGTCCATGTCGTGAAGCCGAACCGTCCCTTGCTGAACGCCTCATGCAGGCTGGCGATGGTCTTCTCGAACAGGGGATATCCGATGCCTTGCAACAGATCGGGGGGAAGATCCTTCACCGGCAGCGCCCATTTGCCCGGCCAATCGCGATTCATGCTTTGGTAGAACTGCCGCGACAGCATGAACTCGAACACGGCTGCCGCGCCTTCAGCGTTCTGCGAAGTCTTCGCGATCGAAAGCGTGGCGCCGCATGCAAGATGCGAGAGCGGCTCAGTCACCCTGTCGCTCAGGCCGGGGATCGGTACCACGTCCATCACCGTATCGGGCTTCGACATGCCGAAGGACTTGGTGCCGAACGACCAGGTGCCGTTCATTGCCATGGCTGCCTTGCCGTTCACCACCTGCAGAAAGCTCTGCTCGTTGGTGAGGGAGAAATAGTTCTTTCCGAAGTAGCCCTTGTTGTACCAGGCCTTGGCGAGTTCGACGGCTTCGACGAAGGGGGGCGCCGTCCACGGCAACTCGCCGCTGAGTGCCCTGCGGACATTGTCGGGACCGGCGACATTGTTGAAGAACACTGTCATCAGCCACTCGTTGACGCCCTTCCAGTCCGCGTTGCCGGCGCTGAACGGCGTGATGCCCTTGGCGAGGGCCGCGTCCGCGAGGGCTTCGGTTTCGGCGCGATTGGTCGGAACCTTCCAGCCGTTCTGGCTGAACACCTGCTTGTTGTAGAACAAGTGCATGGATTCGTAGTCGCGCGGCAGGGCGTAGAGCTTGTCGCCATAAACGCCGGTATTGAGCAGCGCCGGCAGGAAGCGCTCCTTCCATTTGTAGCGCGCCGCAAGATCATCGAGCGGCAGCAACTGGCCGGCATTGGCGATCGCCGTGAGATAGGAGGGGCCTGACGTCTGCACGATGTCGGGTCCGTTGCCGGCAAGCAGTGCGACCTTCAGCAGATTGTTGACCGCAGCGCCTTTGACCTCGAGCTGAAGCAGATATTTGTCTTGTGAGGCGTTGAATGCATCGACGAGGTCGTTGCGCAGCGCCGTCTGGCCATCGGAGTTGGCCTGCGCGAACCAGAACGTCACCACCTTGCGTCCGTCCTGTGCCCGTGCGGGCACGCGAGGCAGGCTGGCCGCGACAGCGGCGGCGGGCAGGGCGGCAACGATTTGGCGTCGGGTTACTGGCATGGCGGCGCTTCCTCTTTCCCGGGACGGAGGAATTATGATTGTTGATATTCCATTAGTAATACGTATAATTAAAAGAGATGAGATCGTCAACACAAACACCGCGGAGCGGCGGAGGCGGCGAGCGCTTCAATCCGCGCACGACGCAGAAAGACATTGCGTTGGCGGCCGGCGTCTCGCAGGCTGCCGTGTCGCTGGTGCTCAACAAGTCTGAGACGCCGTCCGTCCCCGATGCGACGCGCGCGCGCATTCTCAAATTCGCCGGTGAAATGGGGTATCAGCCGCACCATCCCGCACGGATGCTGCGCCGCGCCCGCACGATGGCGCTCGCCTGCGTCGTGCCGGACATCACCAACCCGTTCTATCCGGGACTCGTGCGGGGCGTGCAATCGGTGGCGGCGCCTGCCGGTTACGACGTGCTGATGTTCGATACCGATGGCCGTGAAGAAGGGGAGGCGCGCGCCGTCAGCTGGTTGTTGCAGGGCCGTGCGGATGGCGTCGTCGGCACGTTCTTTCACCTGCGTGTTCCGCAACTGTCGACGCTTGCCGGACAGAGTGTCCCGATCGTTCGCCTCGAGAGCCGGTACAAGGCGGCCGGCGATTTGCCGATCGACAGCGTCTACATCGACAACGCGGAGGCATCGGCCGCCATGACGAGATATCTGATCGAGCGGGGACATCGGCGGATCGCCATGATCCTCGCCGAGGTCGGGCCGAGCCGGCAGCGGGCACTCGGCTATGCCGCGGTGATGCGCGCAGCCGGTCTCGTGCCGGATGTGGTGACTGACAGCCGCTATTCGGAGGAGTCGGGCGCGCGCGCCATGAGCGAGATCCTGGCGCGAGGCCGAGACCGACCCACTGCGGTGTTCTGTGCCAACGACATGCTGGCGATCGGTGCGATGGTCAGCGCGCGAAGCGCTGGTCTGTCGGTTCCGGACGATATCGCGATCGCCGGCTTCGACGATATTCCAGCCGCCAAGCTCCTGGGCTTGACGACGGTCCGGCAGCCCGAATTCGATCTCGGTGCGCTCGCGGCACGCACGCTGCTCGAGCGGTTGCAGCCGGGCGGCTTGAATTCCCGCGGCCAGAGCCGCGAGTTGAAGTTTGAAGTCATGACACGTTCGTCGGCTTGAGGCTGCGGACGAAGGGAGTGCGACGTGCCGACGATACCAGGTGGTTATGCCGAACGGGTCTACGCGGGCGTGCTCGGCAAGTTGATCGGCGTCTATCTCGGGCGCCCGTTCGAGGGCTGGACCTATGATCGGATCATGCAGGAGCTCGGTCCGATCAACTACTATGTCAACGAGCGCCGTGACGTTGCATTGCGGTCGCACCATCTCGTCGTCACCGACGACGACGTTTCGGGCACTTTCGCCTTTCCGCGGACGCTTGCCGACTGCGGCTTTCCCGAGCGGCTGACGTCGCAGCAGATCGGGAACGGCTGGCTCAACTACATCGTCGAGGACCGTTCGGTCCTGTGGTGGGGCGGCATCGGCAATTCGACGGAACATACGGCGTATCTGAGGCTGAAGTCCGGAATACCGGCTCCGCGCAGCGGTTCGGTCGAGCTGAACGGCAAGACCGTCGCCGAGCAGATCGGCGGACAGATATTCATCGATGGCTGGGCGATGGTGAGCCCCGGCAATCCCGAACAGGCGGCTTATCTCGCCGAGCAGGCGGCCCGCGTCAGCCACGATGGCGAGGCGGTGCATGCAGCCAGGCTGCTGGCCGCGATGGAGGCGCAGGCATTCGTCGAAGCGGACGTTCAGAAGCTGGTCGACATCGGCCTCGGATTCGTTCCCGCCGATTGCTTGATCCGGCGCGTGGTCGATGACGTGCGCGCATGGCATGCGGGTGACAATGGCAACGACTGGGAACGCACGCGGGCGCTGATCGCCGGGCGCTATGGCTACGACAAGTTCAGTGGCAATTGCCACGTCGTGCCCAATCACGCCCTTGTCATCCTCGCGACACTCTACGGCGCCGACAGCTTCCAGGACGCGATGCGCATCGCCAACACCGCCGGCTGGGACACCGATTGCAATGCCGGCAATGTCGGGTGCCTGTTCGGCATCAGGACGGGTCTTGCGGGCATCGACGCCGGACCCGACTTTCGTGCGCCGATCGCAGACAGGATGTACATCTCGACGGCGGATGGCGGCGCTTCGATCACCGATGCCGTGATCGAGGCCAATGCGTTGATCGAGGCGGGCCACAGGCTGGTGGGATCGAACCCGCCCGCGCGGCCGAAGAACGGTGCGCGCTTCAACTTCGATTTCCCGGGTAGCCTGCAAGGATTTTGTGCGAAGTCAGGGGAGGCCGCCAGCCTGCATCCATTGCAGGTCGGCAACGTGGAGGGGCACAGCCAAGACGGGCATCGCTGCCTCGCCGTCGGCTTTCGACGTCTCGCGCGCGGACGGGTCGCGCGCGTGGCGACGCCAACGTTCTTCGACAAGGACGTCTTCACGATGCCGATCTACCAGCTGCTGGCCTGTCCGACGTTGCATTCCGGACAGCTTGTCGAAGCCAGGGTCGAGGCTGGTTCAAGCGTCAGAGACGTTTCCGTGCGTCTCTACGCCAGCGTCTATGACGAGCGCGATGAACTCGCCCCGATCTTCGGCGACCGGCTGCCATTGCAGCCAGGTCAGGATGCCGTCCTGACCTGGCGGATTCCCGATACCGGCGGATATCCGATCTTCGAGATCGGGCTCGAACTTGAAACCGAAGACCCGCTTGGCGCGGATGGCACGGTCTTCCTCGATTATCTGACCTGGTCCGGCGCGCCGGAGGCCAGGCTCTATCGGCCGGACGATAATCTGAGCACGATGTGGAAGCATGCCTGGGTGAACGGCGCGAGCCAGTTTCAGACCCGCTGGGAAGGATTGCGCGTCACCAATGGTGAAGGCATCGGTTTCGTCTCGCAGGGTTCGCGGGAGTGGCGTGACTACCGCGTCAGCTCAGTGATCACGCCGCTGCTCGCCAGGCGTTGGGGTCTCGCGGCCCGCCTGCAAGGGCGCGAGCGCTACTACGCGCTGATGTTCGACGCGGTCGACGGAGGCCGCGTCACGCTGCTCAGGCGCGACCACGAGGAGACGGTTCTCGCCAGCAACCGTTTCGCCTGGGACGTCGACCGGCCATACGCCCTTGAGCTTCGGCTGCATGACGTGGAGATCCTGGCCTTCATCGACGGTCGTCAGGTGTTTTCGGTTCGCGACGAAGGCAGGCTGCCGCTGCTCGGTGGCGCGGTCGGACTTGTCGTCGATACCGGGTCGATCTCGACGAAGGCCGTCGATATTTCCCCGCTTTAAGGAGCCGACATGCAAGCCAGCACCTCCAGCCGGTTTGAGACCCACGTTCTGGCTTGCTTGACGTTCGGCGTGATCGGCGACGCCATGGGAACGCCGACCGAGAATCTCGAGCCGGCCGAGATCGAGCGGCGCTTCGGCTGGGTGAATTCGTTCGAGGGTGACGGAACCGACGACACGATCATGCGCGACTTGATCGCATCCGCGCTCATCCGGACCGGCGGGTATGCCGACGCCGATCATTGGGCCGAGGAGTGGCGTGATCGGCACGATTTGATCTTCGGCAGCAAGGTCGGTCGTTTCTTCCCGTCCGTGCTGCATGCGGCCGCCAAGTTGCGCCACGGCTATGCGCCGCGCACGATTGCCGAGGGTACGATGCCGAGCTCGAGCGCCGCGATGGCGATCGCACCGGTTGGAATCGTCAATGCCGGAAATCCGCGCGCGGCGGCGGCGCAGGCCATGGAGATCGCGAGCCTGCTCCACGTCACGGACCTCGCGTTCTGCCAGGATGGGGCGGCGGCAATCGCCGCCGCCGTGGCCGAGGCACTGATGCCGGAGTCGACGGTCGAGTCGGTCCTGAAAGCGTCGACGGCTCACCTGAAGCCCTGGAGTGGCAAGGAAATGCTGTCGCTGATCGCAGCCGCGCTCGAGCTTGCCGGCGAGGCGGCCGACTACAAGATGTTCCGCGAGCGCTATCACGCCAAATTCCGTCGGCAAATCGCCTGCGACAGCCGCGAAACGGTCCCCGCTGCACTGGCGATCGTCCGTCTTGCCGGGGGCGATCCCCGGTTGGCCGCCGCCCTCGGCGCCAATTTTGGCCGCGATGCCGATACGGTTGCCTGCATGGCCGCCGGCATCTGCGGCGCATTAAGTGGCTTTTCACCTCTGAATGCGGAATTGATCGAGCGTTTGCCCAACGAAGCGCAGGGCGCTCTGGCCGAACTGGCCTCGCGACTGTCGGTCGTCACACGTGCCAAGATGGAACGCGAGCTGAGAGCTGTCGCTCGCTGCCCCGTAGACGCATCGTAATGGCGGCGGCGCCAGGGTCCTGCGCCGCAGAACTAAGCAGGCGTCCTTCGGTGCTAACTTCGGCGCGAGGTCTGGACGCTGATCACGCTTTCGGGATCGACGGATGGTTCTCGCGTTTCGTCTTTCTCGGCGACGGTCATAATAACGTTCTATTTTGCCGCCCGACCTGATCCTATTGTGGATAAGCGCCGAGCGTTGCGCCCATCTGTTCATGTGCCGCGACTACCCGCAGAACGGCCGCAAGCCGCAGTTTCAGACAACGGTTGCCGAGCAGCGGCGATCGAATATCCATGTACGCGACGGCATCGATGAAGAGCAGTTCGTGATCGGCGATTCGGTCGGCTTGCGATTGGCGACTAGCCAGCGGCTGGGGCTGCTGAGGACGCCCTGTCTTCGACTGGTTGGCGCGGCTTCGCTCCGAGTGTCTGTTGATCCTTCAGCATTCGGCGTCGTCAGCGCAACTTGGCCCGCTTGGAGAAGCACGGCTTTTTCATGCGGTGGATTGAAGCAAGTAACGTAGGTCCGCCGAGTGTGGAAAGGCGGTAGCGGTCTCCTGACCCGAACCCCCGACGCTTCATCTTGTAGGTTCTCGCGAGGTGCGCGTATTTGCTACCGCGCCATTCCGACAAATGGAAATCCAATTGTGGGTTCAATGCACCTTCAACGAGGCGTTTGTCGGAATGGCCCTTGATCTTACAGAGAAATCATTCGCCTCTTAATCAGCGGGTCCCAGGTTCGAGCCCTGGTGCGCCCACCAAAGGAAAATCCTTATTTTCCAAGACCTTCGCGGCGTGGTCGTCGAGAACAAAATGGGTCTCGTGCGACGTTTTTTTGCGGAAGGACGTGGTGCAGCCAGATTGCTGTGCGACTTTCCCTTTGTTTTTGTATCTTCACCCCATTCGATACAGCGCGCTGATCCGCTGGTACAGGTCGATTACGTGCTCGTCGTAGAATAGGATATCAGGGCGAGCAGAACGGACAGTCTGTTCTGCTCGTCGCCACAGGGTACCGTTTGCTGAAGAATCAGAATTGGATTGTCCGGGAGGCGATTCGTCCCCTCGTGACCCCACGACTTTCCACGCCAAACTACGATTGCTCACGATCTCATACGCTACACGGTTGTGAACGCTGAGCTGAGTGGCCCTTTGTTCCTCCGCCGAAGGTTCCGCTTTTCGTCCGGCAGACCTCGCGAACCTTGACATCGCTTCAGATCTCGCCCCGGCAACCCACCTCAAAGAAATCTCACTCACTGCCGGCACTACACGTCGAAATCCTTCTCCATCGCCGCTGACGGTATGTCGATCCTGGCCAGTGCAAATTTCGCTGCTTCCCCGACTCTGCAACTTCAGCTCCTCTAGTGACGGATGCACTAACGGCTCCGCGACCAGCACAGGTGGCTGGCTGCGGTGCCGCGCGGGCACTACGCCTACTTCGGCATCTCTGGCAATAGCACCTGCCTCCGTCGCTTCCGTCTTCAGGTAACGAAGGCGTGGCTGCGGGTCCTGCTACGACGAAGCCAACGGCCGAAGCGGTCGTGGGAGCGGTTCAACGCGATCCTGAAGGTCTTCCCGATACCGATTGGGCATGTACGCGACTGGCGTCACCAAATGGCCGAATCAAGTTACTCGTCAGCGGAGCCGGATGCGGGAAAGCTGCACGTCCGGATCTGTGAGGGGGGCGTCGAGCAATCGACGCCTCTACTCGACCCTGCGGCGGTGTGATCGGTCGCGGGCAGGGAGGAAAGGGCGGTCTTCTGTTCAGTCATTGGTGAGATGACACTATCTCTGATTGGATCGAATTGGACATCGGTAGCTGGAGCTAGCCCAAACTGGCCCATGATGGATTGGAGCGAGAGTTCAAGGCCTTCAATCGGTTGGAAGATGGCGCGTGCACGACGTGTGCACCGGCAGAGCCAAAAAAAATCTAGTAACGGCCAATGTAAGCGAGCCTTCTGAAGTGAGCGGATCCGTCTCCGGTTGGCGCACGTGCACGATCAAAATGTTCGAAGGCAGGGGAGCAAGGGCGAGTATCGCTTGTCGGAGGTGGAAAGCGTCACTCCTGCGCTGCAGGCCGGAGCTTTGGAGAGTGAGGCTGCAGCAAAGCGGCGGCTAACGGACGAGTGCGACGCTGGTGCAGGACAGGGAAGACCACGGGTCGTTAGCCCGCCCTGATCAGATCGGCTGCGGGTAGGGCTGACCGATCCAAGGATTCCATGTGATGGTGCCCGGCGGATAGCCTCCAAGGGGCGGGCGCGTCGTGCAGCCGATGATAACGACCTCGCCGCCACGGCCGCCGCTCACCTGTTCCAGTCGCTCGAGCGAGAGGACCTCTGTTTCGAAATGATCGATAGACGTCTGGTTCCGAAGATTAATCGTGGTCATCGCATTCCTCCCGGGCGTGGTTGGATCGAGTGCCGGGCGTCCCGTCACTTCGGAGCCAATATGCCTCATCGCAGGCGGGCATACTGTGACATCCGTCACCTACCTCTTGGCCTAGATGTCGTAACGGAAATGGATCGCGGCTCTGCACACTCCTAAGGCCTGTGACCCGGCAACGTGACCTTGGCCACATCCGCGTGAGCGCAGAGCATCATACTGATGCAATTCGAAAGAAGAGGATCACGCCATGAGCAACGGCAAAACCGACGTGGAAGAAACGATCAAGCGCACCGAAGAATTCTATGATGTCAAATCCGAGCTTAGCGAAGAAGAACTATCCAAGGTGTCGGGTGGCCGCGGCCACCTGTGGGTGGCGTGCGCGGTTGGGCAACACATCAAGGCAGCTAACATCACGTGTTGATGGCGGGTTGACATCCGCTGGACGCGTATAGGTGACGACTTTGCAAAGTCACAGACAATCGGAGGCTGCCATGAAAGACGCGTTTCAGGAGTTGAACGCTGACGAACTCGATACGGTGTGCGGCGGAATGAAAACCGACCCGAACTACGTGAGCAAAGATGTCATCGACGCACGAGGTGGCTATTTCACGGTTTTGGGAATAACTTTCACCTTTGATGTAAACGGCAAGATCAGCAGCATCAGCTAGCGCTTTGGCGATGCCGCCGGTCTCATGGGCGCTTAACTCGCTGGCCCATTGCTGCCCAAGGTCTTCGGCGCGCGGCACCTTCGTGCGCCGGATCAGATTGCCGTAACCGCGCGAGCCAGCCTATCCGACCATTTGCCGGCGCGCGAATTCTTCAAACGGTCCCGCTCCATTGATGAGCTCGCCATAGCTTCCGGATTGCACGATCTTGCCGCCCGACAACATCACGATGCGGTCGGCATGGCGGATGGTGCTGAGGCGGTGGGCAATGACAATTCGCGTTATGCTCAGCTGCCGCAACGAGGTGCCCACGATCGCCTGGGTCTGGTTGTCGAGTGCGCTGGTCGCCTCGTCGAACACGAGGATGCGCGGAGAACGCGCCAGTGCGCGGGCGATCAACACCCGCTGACGCTGTCCGCCGGAGAGCGTGTTGATCCCTTCAGCAACCAGCGTGTGCATGCCCATCGGCATCTGCCTGATATCGGCGTCGAGCGCCGCCAGCCTTGCAGCCTCCCATGCCTTGTCCAGCGTCAGTTCGACGCCGCCGCAGATGTTTTCGTAAATGCTGCCTGTTGCCAGCTTGGTGTCCTGCAGCACGACCCCGAGCTGGCGGCGCACGCCGTTGACCTCGATCGTGTTCAGCGCCTTGCCGTCATAGAAGATGGTCCCGGCTTCCGGCCGCTCGAAGCCAAGCAGTAGGCGCAACAGCGACGATTTTCCGCTGCTCGACGGACCGACAATCGCCACGTATTCCCCTCTCGGAATGCGTAGGGTGATGTCCTCGAGAATCTTCGGTCCGCCCTCGATATAGCGGAAGGTGACGCCGGAAAACTCGATCTCGCCCGACAGATCTCCCGGCGCCCGTCGATCTTCCGCTATCTCGGCCGCGGTGAAGAGAATCGGCTTCATGCGGGTGAGGTGTGGAATCGCCACGAGCGATTCACTCATGCTCGAGGCCCAGTTGCCGACGGCCGCCGCGGTCTGCCCGAATGCGGCGAGGAAGCCAAGAAAGGCGCCGAGATTGGTCAGGAGCTGACTGTTGGTACGCGAGGCGATCGCGAAAATGCTCAACGTCGCCAGCATCGGGAAGGCCGTCTCGAACACCGTCAGAACGTTGGCTGCCCGTTGCGAGGCGATGAAGTAGCGCTTCTGCGTCGCAAACTGTTCCGACCATCGGGCCAGCGCGCGCGCCGCGGCGTTCGCCACGCGAAGCTTGCTGACGCCCGCGATCAGTTGCAGGACGAACCCGCTGACCTTGCCCTGCTGGTTGAAGTGCTTGCTCTCGTAGTAGATCCGCACGGCGCTGGTTGCGACGATCGCCGCTGCCCTTAGCACGATCATCAGGAGCGCGATGCTGCCGAGCCTGAGGTCATAGTAGAACATGAGCCCAATGCTGAAGAGGCCGAACAGAGCAGACGTGAAGCCCCGCAAGGTACGTCCGGTGAAGATCTGGCGCGCCGCCTCGATGCCCATCGAGCGGTTGACCAGATCGCCTGTCGTGTGGTCGCGAAACAGGGAAGCGGGCAGCCTTAGCAAGCGATCGATGAGGGCAGCCTGGAGCTTGTAGTCGAGCAGGCCTTCGAGCCTGAGCGTGACCATTCCCTGCATCCCCTGCAGGCTTGCCATGGCTATCGCGGTGACGGAGAGCGCCGCCGCGCAAACGACGAGCTGGTCGATCTCGGTGCGAGGGATCACCGAATTGACCAGCAGGTTGGTCACGAGCGGCGGTATCAGCGACAGCAGTCCGATGGCGATGATCGCAAGCCCCATGCGGACGATGCTGCCGGCCAGGCTTCCCGTTGCGAATGACAACAGATCACGATAGCGAAGCGGGTGTGCCGGCAGGGCCTTGTAGAAGCTAACGGCCTCCGGAGCCAAATCGTTTGCGACCGAGCGGCTGACCGAGTGTCGCCGTCCTTGCTTCGAATCGACCATCATGTACCGGCCGCGCCGGTCGCGGATCAGGGCGACCGGGTCGCTTTCCGGCCCATGCCACCCCAACAGGGGGCCGGCGTCGGATTTCCACCAGCGATCGCGCAGCTGCACTCGGCGAATTCGCAATCGGGATGCACGCGCGACCTCCAGAATGTCGCCGAAGCTCTGGCCTGCGGGTCGGGTTCGGCTGGAGTGTGCAATCGAGCTTCCCAGAGCCTCTGCGACGATCCGGCAACTGGAGAGCAGGGGATCGGCGGCATCCGGTTCGAATTGGGTACGATCGGCTGGCCTGGAGACGACCTCGGACAGGCGCTCGAAGGCATCGAGCGTCCGCGCGTGGGTCAATTCGGTTCGCCTGGCGAGCCGCTGCCGTTCGAGCGTCAGATTGCGTCCAAGCGACCGTTCCAGACTGGCGACAACAACCGCGTGAAAAAGGTCGATCGCGGGCCAGACCAGCGGCGCTTCGAGCGCGGCCGCCTCCGCCACGATCCTGCAGCCGCGTGCTCCCGCGTCGAGCCAGAACCCCGCCGTGAGCGGGATGGGAAGATCTCCGGCTTCGAGTTCGAGGTCGAGGTTCAGCGGTTTTACGCTGCCAGCTTCGATGCGGGCCCAGACGATGCTCCGCCGTGGGCCGCAACTACGCGCGCCCGGCTGCAGGTCTCTCGCCTCGCCGCCGATCAATTCGGGACTGTTGTCTGATCGGGTCGAGCCGGCCGCGAGCATGCACAGCTGCGTAATCCAGCCGGACATGCGGTCGGAAGAAGCGATCTCGCTTCGCGAAACCGCGATGATCTCGGCGTCGGGCCCGCCGACTGCGACGATCTGCAGCCGGCTCGCCGATCTTTCGCAGGCGGCATGCAGATCCAGGATGATTTCACCCACCTCACATCGAAACAGATGATGGCGGACGCCCCCGGTCTCGACGGCGAAGATATCGACGTGACCGGCACTCACCTCCAGCACCTGATCGCGTTCGTCGAGGAGAATGGGATGGCGTGGATCGATCGCCACGCGGCGAGAGCCGGGGGCCGCAATTGGCCTTACGGTCGCAAACTCATCCTTGGCGAGAGGGTCACTCATTCGCTTGCCACGAGCCTTGCATAAGCGCCCTGGAGTGCGACGAGTTGTTCATGGGTGCCGCGTTCCACGATCCGGCCACGCTCCAGCACGATGATTTCGTCGCAGTCGCGCACCGTGCTCAGCCGGTGCGCGATGATGATGCAGGTGCAGCCCCGGCGCCGCAAATTGTCGTCGATGGCCTTTTCCGTGATCGGATCGAGGGCGGCGGTTGCCTCATCCAGCACGAGAATGGATGGATTGCAGACCAGCGCTCGGGCGATCTCGATACGCTGGCGTTGACCGCCGCTGAAATTGCTGCCGCCCTCATTGACGTGGCAGTCGTAGTTTCCGGGGCGCGCGGCAAGATCATGATGGATCAGCGCATCCCTGGCGGCGGCGATCAGATCGCGCTCGTCGACCGTCGAATCCCAAAGGGTCAGATTGTCTCGCGCGCTTCCCTCGAACAGAAAGATGTCCTGGTCGACATAAGAGACGGAATTTGCGAACTCTTCGGGCGGGAGGTCCGCCAGTTTCCATCGTTCGAAGAGAATTTCCCCCGACCACGGCTCGTACAGTCCGCAGATCAGCTTGCCGAGCGTCGACTTGCCGCTGCCGGAGACGCCGACAAGCGCCACGCGAGATCCCGCAGGTATCACGAGCGACAGATCGGCCAGCAGCGGCGGCTCGAGGACCGAATAGCCGAAGTTGACGTTGCAAAGCTCGACCCTGCCGGCGAGTTTTGGCGGAAAATCATTGGCCGAGTCGCGCAGTGACGCGGGGCGGAGGGGGTATTTGTAGATATCCTCGAGCCGTTCGAGCGCTCCCTTGATGGTCTGCAGGCCGCCGAAATAGTTGACGAGATTGGCGAAGGGTTCGGAGAAGTTCGCCGCCAGGGACTGGAACGCAACCAGGCTGCCGAGCGTCAGCGAGCCCTGGATGACCCTCAAGCCACCGAGGCCGAGGATCGCGGCGACCATCAGGCCCGAGAGCAGCGTCGGCACCATGTCCAGGATGATGGCCGACACGCCAAGCTTCTGCTCGGCATTCAAATTGTTGGCCTGAAGGCCTGCCCATTTGCCGAAGGCATCGTCCTCCAGGCCGCTCGCCTTGATGGTCTCGATGGTGCGCACCATGCCCACGGTGGCGCCCAGGAGCTTGCCTTGTTCGACCGCGAGCCGGTAGCTGAGGTCTTGCCGCGGTGCTGCAACCAGGCGCAGCAGGAGCACGTTGAGGAGGGAGATCGCGGCGCACAGCAGCGTGAGGCTGACATCGTAGACCGCCATCGCGGCACCGAACAGCAGCACCGACGTCAGGCTGAGCGCGTTCATCGTGACGCCGCCGGACAAAAGCCGGGCCACCTGCTCGTTGGACGCGACGCGGCTCGCAACATCGCCGGCATGGCGCTGGGTGAAGAATTCCAGCGGCAGCGCCATCAGACGCCAAAGGAAACGGCTGGTCATGACGACGGAGAGCTTGGCCTGCAGCCGCAGCAGGACCGACTGACGAACCGCGACCAGCATGGCGCGACAGGCCGCCGTCAATGCCATTCCGATCAGGAGCGGCATGAGCCAGCCATTGTTGTGCTGGATCAGGATGTCGTCGACAAATATCTTGGAAAAGCCGGCGGCAAGGATATTGGGCACGACGAGCGCGATGCTTACGATCACCAGCAGGGCAACCCCCACCCGAGAGTAACGCAACTCACGCAGCAGCAGGCCGATCCCGTTCGGCTTGCTGCCGACCTTTTTGAACTCTTCGCCGCACTCGAAGGCCAACACGACCCCGGTGAAGGCGAGATCGAGTTCGGCCATGCTGATGCGCCTGCGGCCGGTCGCGGGATCGTTGATGTAGGCATGCTCGCCCTTGATGCCCTCCAGGACCACAAAGTGATTGAAGTTCCAGTGGATGATGCAGGGCTTCGGAATCTGGGCCAGCGCCGGGGGCTCGACGCTATAACCCCTTGCGACAAGGCCATAGCGGCGCGCTGCCCTGACGATATTGCTAGCCTTGCTGCCGTCCCGCGACACGCCGCAGGCGATGCGAAGCTGCTCCAGGGAAATCCAGGCGCCGTGATAGGCGAGGATGATCGCGAGCGCCGCAGCGCCGCATTCGACCGCCTCCATCTGCAGGATGATGGGCGTCCGCTTTACCTTCTTGCGCAACAGTTCTGGCATGCGGCTTCCCTGCTGCGGGCTTTCCCGGGCCGAGTGAGGAGAGGGCCTACCCATCAATTCCCGTGAGATGCCTGATCAAGGGGATCACCAGATCGAGCGGTCGTTGCCGCCGAGTCGTGATTTCCGCGCGCGCCAGGGTCCCGCTCGTCAAATGAGCGTCCGGGCCCTTGCCCACGGCCCAGCGATAGCCCGTCGCAGTGGAAGCATCCTCTTGAAGCGCCACCTCGGCGGCATACGGCGCGCCATTGTGGGAGAAGCGGGACACCAGGCTTTCATTGTGCAGCACCGCGCTGATGCCTTGAGGCGTCATCGGGAAGTCGGAGACGTTCAAGACAGTACCCAGCATCATGCCGAACTCTTCGCGCTTGATGGTGCTCGGCTCGAGATGAACCTGCATTCCCGGCTTGATCTGCTTGCCATGTTCGGCCGGGATGTAGACGACGGCCTGGAGCTTCTTGCCTTCGCTTTCGATCTGGACCACCGGCATCCCGACGGAGAGCACGGAGCCGGGGGAGATCTTCACCTCGAGGACGCGCCCTTCAATCGGACTAAGCACCTGAGTGTTCTGGCTCAATTGCTCCGCGACCGCATGCATCTGCCGTCGCGCTTCGTTCAGGGTGAATTCGGACTGCTGGATCTCGCGCTCGCGCTGCGTCTCGAGATCCGTCTTTTGCGACCTGAGCTTCAGGATCTCGTTCTGCGCGTCGATGCGGCGTTGCTGCGCATCGGTCAATTCCTGTCGCCGCTCCTCCAGATTGCGCCGCGTCGTGTAGCCCTTCGCGAGCAAACCTTCGAGGTTCTTGACGTCGACCGAAAGATAATCGACGCGCTGGCCCGTCGCCTTGATGACCTGTTCAAGTGCGGCTTCCAGCTTCTCGAAGTTCTGGCTCTTGGCGGCGAGTTCGCTCGCTACCTTCGATTTGAGGTCGGCGTATTCGTGCTGGCGCTCTTGGAGCACTTCGACCGCCGACTTGTGCTTCTGTTCGATGTCGGTCTGAACGATCTGGGCGATCGGCTGACCCAGCTCGACGTGGTCGCCGACCGTGACGGCAACGGATTGGAGCCGGCCGGCAGCAGCGGATACCGCGTCGACCACGTTGCCGCCATTGCTGATCAGGATTCCCTCGCCGGAGACGCGGGAGGGCACGCGTCCGAAAATGCCCCACACCAACGCGGCCGCCACCGCAACGAGGATCACCAGCGTGATAATCCAGTCGGCGGGCCTGGTGACGACGACAAGATGATCAAGCTGCTCGGGAGAGGCCGCACGGTCGAGTGCCGCGGCGCGAAATGCCCGTTGCGGCTCGGGGGTCGCCCTCCTATTCTCCGGTTGTCCGAGCGTGTCCGAGGCCGACATATCTGCACGCAAAGCGTTCAACTGATTGAATGAATATGCCGGGATCATCGCATAGAACGGACGTGGTAACAACAAACGCCCGCGCGGAACCGGCGTCAGGGCTTGAATGCGCATGGTGATCGGCAACGCAAAGCGGCTGTTTGCAGCGCACGCACGGCATGTGATGCTTGCGGCGAGCCTTGCGGTGGGCCTGCTATGGTCCTCCGTTTCACGGGCCGGCGTCCTGTCCGAGAGCGACCTCAAGCAGGCGGAGGGCCTGAGGCCGCTGTTTGCGAGGCTGATGAACGATCTCGTCGAAGCCATAAAGCGCCCGGATGTACCGAGCGGAGACGCTGGCTGCATCAACTCGACGATCCGTGAGCTCCTGCAGATCTCCGACGAACTCGCCAGCTACGAATACCTGATCACGATGGAGAAGGACCTGACTGACGTCGGCGACGACAACCCGTTGCGAGGCGTCGTCAAGTTTGCGGTTGAGAAAACCAGCGTCATTCTCATCGGCGAGAGGAAGCGGCTGGTCCAATTGTCCGAGCAGTGTGCCAGATATCCGGTGGGGCTTGAAAAGGCACAGGAGGCGTTGAAGGTCATCGATACGACGACCGGAATCCTTAGTTCCATTCGCGAACGTCTGTGAAGATGCGTGCCGAGGCCGATCGCGCGATTGAAGGAGTAGCTCGGCCTCGTGCATCATTCTTCCTGATCCGGAAAGAAAAGAGGTCGCCAATGGAGCGGCCTCTATTGGAGAGTCGACATGGCCGGCGATCAGAAGATGTGACCCAGTGCTCCGAGCACGCTTCCGAGCGCGTCGACAATCGGCTCGACGATCGGCCTGACAATTCGGACGAGGCCGCCGCCGCCATGGCCGGTACCGGTGCCCGTGCCGGAGCCGTCTCCGCTCTTGCCCCCGACGACATTATCGAGGGTTTCGATCGAGATTTCGCGAATTTCAAACTCCAGGTTCATGGCTGTCTCCTGATGTAGGTGTTCGGGAAGGACGGTCCCCTCTCGATCCGTGGGCAGCACGATAGTCATTTGGCTCAGATCGACCGTGATGCGCGTCACAAGGTTCGACTGCGAGCGTACGCACGTCCCGTAGAGCCTGGTCCGCTTGCCGCCGCTGGGCGCGGGAGTATATTTGGCCGATGGCTGTCAGCTCGCCCGATCTGAAAGCGTTCTTGCTCTCCACACCTTTCTTCGGTGGCCTCGGAGACGCGAGCCTCGATCTCCTGATCTCAATGCTGGTCGAGCGCCGCTTCGACGTCGGCGCCACCATCGTAACGGAAGGAGAACCGGGGCGCTCAATGTTCGTTGTTCATTCCGGCGAGCTCCTGGTGGGCAAACTCGGGGATTCGGGGCGCGTCATTCGGATGGCGGATCTCGGACCTGGTGATTTTTTCGGCGAAATGACGCTCATCGAAATGCAGAACCGATCAGCGTCCGTCGTCGCGCAGAGCTCGGCCGTATTGTACGAGCTCACGGCCCGAAGCCTCTATACGTACTACAGGGCCGACATCCACGCCTATGTGATCGTGATGCAGAACATCAATCGCGAGCTTTGTCGGCGGCTCCGTCGCGCCGACAGCCGCATTGCCGAACTGCTGATGCGCCACGCAAGTGGATGACGCGGACTCATGTGAGTCGTGTGGGCTGAGAAGAGACTGCGACCAGCGCCTACAGCGTTGATCGTACGACTGCGGCGTTCCCCGGCCGCAGTTCGGCGAAGGAAATCGCGTCGCCGGTTCGACGAACGGTAAGCGCACCACGCAGGACGGTCTTGCGAATTGTGATCGGCATCACGGAGCGCCTCGGCGCCTCGAGCTACTGATGTCGTGTCGCTGAAGAGACCGGAGGTCGGGAACAAATCCAAGCCAATAGCGCAGTGTGATGAATGACCTTCGCCGCATGGCCCCGACGCCCGGCGCTTTCCGCGGCACAAGTACGACAGTGGAACTGTAAACCGGCCGACGAGGCCACCTCACAAACGGAGAGAGATCATGAGCAACTGCCTCAAGCGAGTTCTTCTGGACGACGAGTTGGACGCCGTCAGCGGTGGCCAGCTCACCGAAGTGCACTTTCAGCCGGACTACAAGGAGCCGACCGTCCTTTTGGATGACGGCATGAATATACGGACCACTGGCATTGGTCACAGCAATGTCGCCTATGACTCTCCCTTCACCCCCATTCCGGCGTGAGCACGCGGCGGGATGGCGTTTTGTCCGAAGCGTCATCCCGCTCGAACCGGCGGCTCAGATATTCATACGGCCTCCTTGGAGCTCATTTGGCAGAGTTAGCTCAAACTTGCCCATGATGGATTGGACAGAGAGTTCAAGTTTTCCGAGTGGTCAGAAGGCGGCGTGTGCACGACGTGTGCGCCGGGAGGTCCAGGAGAATCTCGCTACGGCCAACGTGAATGGGCTTTCCGAGGTGATCGGGGGCGCTGATACGGTGTCGTTGCTGCCGGACGAGCTAGCGTGGACGCGCTGATTTCGCGCCCCACATGCAAAGGCTTGATGGTTCGAAGCCGAACTGTCGGGGCCTATGGGTTTCCTCATCCTCGATTTCGTCGACGCCGACGGAATACTCAAAAACCATGCCGTCCGGACCTTGGAAATACAGAAAGCGCGCGCCGGACGTCGGGTGACGACCGGGACCGAAGACGATCGGGACGCGCTGACCGGACAAATGGTAGTACGAGCGCAATACATCGTCGTTGCTCTCGACCTGATGGTTGATGTGCTGAACGCCTGGCCCCCGTCCTGGTGCCAGGGCCACGGTGTGGTGGATAGCATTGACCCGCATGAGTGCGATGTCGCCGATGCGGTCGCTGACCCGTGCGTTGCAGACCTGGGTCCAGAACCGCTCGTCCCGCAGCGGATCGGTGGTAAACAGACCTACATGGCTGAAGCCGGTAATTCCGGCATCGCGGGTGGCAAAATATCGCTTGCCGCTGCGCTCGGGCCGCACGACCAGTTCGATCTGGTTGCCGGTCGGATCCTTGAAGCCGATGAAGGCCTTGACCTTGCGGAGCATACACTCGTCCGGCGTGCCGGCGTGGACGGCATGGCCGAGAGCGTCGAGCGTCGCGCCGGCGGCGTTGAGCTTGTCCTCATCGGTGACCTCGAAGGCGACCGTCTGGTCCCGCGGATCGCCTTCGAAATAGCAGAGCGTATGAGCGCGGTCGTCGGATCGCAAATAGAGCGCCGTCTTCGCCTGCTCGCCAACTTGCAGGCCGAGGCTCCTGGTCGCGAAACTCTGCGCATCCTCGAGGTTGGAGGCGCCCAGCCGTACATAAGCGAGATCTCGCAATTCAATCATCTGGCGCTCCGTCGTCTTCAGCGTTGATCAGTGGCGGCTGGCTGCAGTTCCGGGATGCCCTGGCATTGGCTGCCCCACTCGCAGAGCGAGTCAGGATGGGTGGAAAACTGCCGGGGGCGATGATCGGGTTCGACGTCGTTGAGGCCGTGGCTGTACGAGAAGACGAGTCCCTCGGGTCCCTCAAACCTCAGAAAGATCTGTCCCGACGCGGGCTCGCGTCCGGGACCGTGCAAGATCCTGATCTGACGATCCTGCACGAAATAGTGGCTCTGCATGATCGCATCCAGGCTCTCGACGCCGTAGCTCACATAGAGAATTCCTGGGCGGTCGGATGGATAGAGCGCGATGCGGTGGTGCTTTTGGTCGATCCTCAGATATGTGATGTCGCCAGCCCAGTCACTGATCCGGGCGCCCAGGATTGACGTCCAGAATCGCTGGTCATCCCGCAACTGTGAGCTGCGTAGCCCCACGCCCTGTAGTCCAGTGATGCCCGCGTCGCGGCTTGGAAAATAGCGTCGGCCGCTTTGCGCCGGGCGCAACACCAAGTCGATCTCGTTGCCACTGGCGTCTTGCGCGATGAGAGTGTCGCGCACAAACCGCTGCTTGCATTCGTCCCGACTGCTCCGGCGGACGGCGAAACCGTCCTTCTGCAGCGCATGTTCAATGCGCTCAAGAGCGACTTCGTCTGATATCTCGATCCCGATTGACGACGCCACCGTCGGCGCCGGCACCAGCGACAGCGAGTGATAACGATCGTCCGAGCGAAACAGCAGGGCCTGTTTGTCGGGCACCGGCTGCAAGCCCAGAATGTCGGTTGCGAAGGCGGCCGCCGAGAGCGGCTCACGGACCGCGAGTCTGACGTAGCAGAGCGCGATCAAAGGGCCTTGGGGACCTCTGCCAGCTGAATTGCGTCCCGTCATGGCCGTTTTCTCGACTGCTTGGGGATCGAGTCCTCGATGTGCTGCCGCACGATCTTGCGCCAGACCGCGAGCAGGCGCGAGAAGTGCTCGGGATCGTTCTCGATCAGCATTCGGACCGAGAAGCCGCGAACCACGCTGAGCGTGAGCGCAAGCACGTCCCTGGCGAGCTGTTCCGGGATTCCCGACGATATAAGCGTGTCGAGCCAGGTTGCCTCGATCGAGAAGCGGGTCTGCCGGGCAAACTGCTGGGTCTCTCGTTTGAGCCGCCGCGTGCTTTCGTCGCTCATGCCGATGGCGAGCTCGATGAAGAAGTAGTCGCCGAAGAAGAAGTCCTGGGCGTCCTTGATGATACTGTCGATCGGATCGCCGCCATCGTGTCGCGCCGATTGCGCACGGCGTGTACTCTGGGTGAACGTAATTTCGTTGACGTAGGTCAGCACGGCGACCACAAGCTCGTGCTTGCTTGGGAAATGGTGCATCAGCGCGCCGCGCGAAACGCCGGCGAGGTCGGCGACCTCCACGGTTCGCAGGCCGCCGAAGCCGTTCTGGCGGATCAGCTTGACGGCTGCGTCCATGAGCTGCTTGCGCGTGGTCTCGCTGCGCTCTGCCTGGGTTCGCCGCGGCGCGTATGTCGGCTCCGCCGTGCTGTCGCGGCGCGATCTCAGTTTCTGTCGGGTTGCGGGCGGCCGCGACGTGCCGGCGGCACGCCGGGTCCTGGGCTTGGGGTCGTCAGAATTCGACATAGACGCTGCCTGCTATCACCTTGACCGGAAAGCTCTTCAACGGAACCGTACACGGCATGCCGGTCGGCGCGCCGCTTGTGACGTCGAACGTACCAAAATGCCAGGGACATTCGACGATGTTTCCGGCCAGAATACCCTCTTCGGACAACGAAGCCTCGCCATGGGTGCACAGGTCCGCCGTCGCGTAGATCGTTCCTTCCACATTGTAGATGGCAAGATTGGTGCCGTCGGGCATCGCCGCGGGACGAATTTCACCTTCCGGAAAGTCCTGAACCGTGCCAACGAGGACACCATTGATCGTGGTCGTCATAGCATGGTGCTTCCGCCGTTGACGCTGATGACCTGTCCGGTGACGAACGAGGCCTCTTTCGACGCGAGATAACATACCATCGAGGCCACCTCGTCCATCTCGGCTGCGCGCCCCATCGGTACGACGTCAACGAAGCGTTGCAATGCCTTCGGCGCCCTGAGGGTGGCCTCCCGCACCTGGGGCGTGTCGACGATACAGGGGGCGACGACGTTCACGGTGATGCCGTCCTTGGCAAACTCGCGCGCCAATCCGGTCGCCATCGCATGCACGCCGCCCTTGGCGGCATTATAGGCCGCGTGATCCCAAAGTCCGTTGCGGACCGAATCGGCGCCGATGTTGACGATGCGTCCATAGCCCCGGGCTTTCATGACCGGAACGGCGTGCCAGGTGCACCACAGCGCGGTCCAGAGATTGCGATCGATCGTCGTCCGTAACGTGTCGGGCGTGTGGTCCAGAAACGGCTTGATGATCCCACCGCCGGCGTTGTTGACCAGAATGTCGAGACCCCCGAAATTATCCACCGCCGACTTGATCACGCCGCGTGCGACGTCTTCCCGGGACAGGTCGCCGGCTTTCATGATTGGCCGCCCGGCGCCGCTCGCGGCGATGTCATCCGCAACGGCGCCGAGGCGTCCCTCGTCGATATCCGAAAGCACGAGCTTGGCTCCGGCGTCGGCGAAATGGCGGGCGATGACTGCGCCAATGCCGCTGGCAGCGCCGGTCACCACGATTGATTGTCCTTCGAACCGTAAAGCCATGTAATTTTACCCGTCAGAGCACGATGCTGATGCGACCGCTCGGCCGCAGTCCGTCGCCGGCGAGGAGGCAGCGCTTCTCCCGGATACGAAAGCCCTCGCCATCGAGCGCCAGCCTGTACTTGTTGGTTCCGAAGTAGAGATCGGTGACGCCATCCTTGGTCCGCAGGGTCTGGAAAACGCAACTGACGTCAATCTCGTCCTCGCGTCTTGCCTGGATCCGGACGTTGCCAACGATACGGCTTGTCTTCGAATGCGGAAACTCCGCGTGCGCCGTGCGTTTCATCAGCCGCTTGACCCGCTCGCCGAGCCGGACGCGATCGTCCGCGATGTAGAACAGGTTGCTCTCCGACGAGGCGTCGGCCGGCAGATCGGTGCAGGGCACTTCATATTTCGCATCGTCCGTGAACAGCGTGAGCCACTCCGGCAGACGCCATTGATCGAGCAACTCGGCCTCGTTGAACAGGAAGTCTTCCACTTCGGTTCGGCTCAGGGATTGCATGTTGTCCTCCTCAGGCCGCGACGCCTTTGATGCCGGATGCCGGGGCAGGGAACATCTGCTTGTTCCACTGCGTCCAGAATGCCCGCATCTGCAACTCGTCGTCGTGATGCGCCTTGTCCTTGCCCATTCCCTTCGAGATGTCGTTCCAGAGGGCTTCCTTGGAGTTCTCGAAGCCGCGCTGGCAATGTTCCAGCGCCTCGGCGTCGTCAGGTGTCGCGAAACCGCCAGGGCCCAAGAATTCCAGGAAGTTGTTGAGACGATACTTCCGCGCCCACGCCGATTCATCGTTTGGCGCAAGCGCCCAGGCGTTGATGACCATGTAGTCGGGGGCCACCGGGAAATAGGTGCGCACAGTCAGCGCCATGATGTCGTTGACGACAAGGTTCGGAAAAATGAACAAATTGCGGTTCTTGCGCGCGATCCGATCGGCGCGTTCCTGGCCGTGGCGCTTGACGAGGTTGTCGTAGAGTTGGTCGATCTCCGATTTGCCGGCTTCACCCCATCCGGGAATCCATTGCGCAACCGGGCGTCCCCATGGGGCGCCGTATTCGAGCACGGCGTGGCCGTTGCCGAGATCGTATCCGTAACCGCCACCGCCCATGCCGCCAGCAAGATTATCGGTCGAGCTCATCAGGATGTCGAAATACGTCGCATGGGTGGTTGCGGCATGATAGCCGTCGATACTGTTCTCGGTGAGCAGCTTCCAGTTCGCCCGGATCGAATATTCTTGGCTTCCGGCGACGATCGACATTCCCGCATCGGTCTGATCGCAGATGACGTCGAGGAATTCTTTGGCGCCGGCGAGATAGTCGACGAGCGGAACGATGTTGCTGTCGAACGAGATGAAGTTGAAGTCGCGATAGGTTTCGAACCGCGGCACCGGCTGCATGTTCGAGGTGTCGCGGCCTTTGAAGCCCTCGGGGTAGGAGGCTTCACCGGGCTGACTGCGCAGCTTGCCGTCTGCGCCGAACACCCAGCCGTGGTAGAAGCACTGGAACGACTTGGCGTTGCCCTTGCGCTCGCGGCACACCTGGGCGCCACGGTGTGGGCAAGTATTGAGCAGGGCGCGCAATTGGCCCTTGCTGTCCCGGGTAAACAAGACGCCGCGGCCGGCAACCTTGCGGGTGATGAAGTCACCCGGCTTCGGCAGTTCGGACGAATGCCCGAGGTAGAGCCACGAGCGGTCGAAGATCATTTCCTTTTCGGCCCTGAAGATCTCGGGGTCAACGAAGTTGCGTCGCGCCACCTTGAAAATGCGCTGTGCCGGATCGACGAGCAGTGCGGGCTGGTGTTGTGCGTTCATTGGGGTCCTCTTCCCTAGGCGGCGAGTGAGCGCTTCAGTTCGAATGCAGGATTTTCCAGGTCGCTTTTTCGAACGGGCTTGCGCGAGGCGACGAGGCGGCGCAGCACCGCCATGTCTCGCGCGGAATTGACGGTGATGCCGCCGATGACTTCGCCGTCACGGACGCTGATGCTGACGAAGCATCCAGCCGCAACGTCTCCCCTGACGATCTCGTCTCCGCCGGCCGGATTGCCGACCACCTGGATGTTGGCGTCGTACTGGTCGGACCAGAACCAGGGCGGGGCATCATAGGCGGTACTGACGCCAGCCATGGATTTTGCGGTGGCGATCGCCTGGTTCTGCGCGTTGGCCCAGTTCTCGACGCGCATCCAGCGGTCGTGACTTCGGCTCCACTGTTCGGCGACATCACCAGCGGCAAAAATGCCATCCGCGGCGGTTGCGCCGGTCGACGTGACGCGGACGCCGCGTTCGGCATCGAGGCCCAATTGACGCGCCAGCTCGGTGACTGGTTCGACGCCGACGCCGACCAAAGCAAGATCGGCCGGAATGAAGCGACCGTCGCCGAGCTCCAATCCGCGAGATGTCGCCTGCCTGACTGAGCCGCCACAAATGATCTCGGCGTCTCGCGACGCATGCAGTTGCTGAAGATATCGGCCAAGCGACGCGGAGCCGATTTGAGGCAGCAGCCGGTCGGCTTTCTCGACGATCGTGACGAGACAGCCGCGCCCGATCGCGGCCGACGCGACTTCGAGGCCGACGACCCCGCCGCCAATCAGCGCGACCCTGCGCCCGGGCTGCAACTCCTCGCGCAGCGCGAGCGCGTCGCCCATGCCGCGCAGGTAGCGGACCGGGAGTGGAGCATTGTCGAGTTCAATCAAGCGCCGGACGCGGGTCCCGGTCGTGAGCAGCAGGCAGTCGAATGCCAATTCCTGCCCGTTCGCAAGGCCGACGATGCGTTTCTGCCCATCGGCTGCCACCACGCGCGACGACGTGAGCAGTGCGACATCGAGTTCATTCCACTCCGGACTCTGCCGGATCAGTGTCGGATTAGGGTCCCGGTCGATCAAAATGGCTTTCGACAATTGCGGGCGTTCGTAGGGAAGGTGCTCTTCCTCGCCAACGAGGGTGATCGACCCGCGATGGCCGGCCGCGCGCAATGCCTCGGCGGCCCGGGCGCCTGCCTGTCCGGCGCCAACGATCACGATGCGCGCTTGCTGAGGGTTCAACGTCATTCGCTCCCTTGGCGCGGCTTTTCCGTGCTGCGCCATCACGACGCTCCGAGGCGTCTTGACAGCGACAATAAAAACAATCATTCCTGTTTGTAAAGTGAATTCTGCGGCGCGCGCGAGCGCAGGCAGCGTTCACGCAAAGAAGCTCGCAATAGAGCGACAGGGAGAGCGCATTGGGCACGGTGATTGATATTCACACGCATATTGTGCCTCCGCGGCTGGCCGCGGACCCGAGGCGGGACGTGCGCTGGCCAAGCGTCGATCATTCGATGGGGGATCAGGCCGCGGTGATGATCGCCGGCAAGGTATTCCGAAAGATCGATACGAGATCGTGGGATGTCGAGCGACGCCTTGCAGACATGGCCGAGGATGGCACCGACATGCAGGTGCTCTCGCCGATGCCCGAACTGTTGTCGCATTGGCTGCCCGCTGACGATGCGGAATACCTCGCGGAGGTCATGAACGACCAGATCGCGGCCATGATCGCGTACGCGCCACGCAACTTCGCCGGCATCGGGATGGTGTGCATGCAGGATGTGGCGCGCGCCGTCCGGCAGCTCGAGAAGGTCAGAGCGCTCGGCCTGGCTGGGATCGAGATCGGTACGCACATCGACGGTGTGGCGCTTGGCAGCGAGCGCCTGTTTCCGGTGTACGAAGCGGCTCAATCGCTCGGCCTCGGCATCTTTGTGCATCCGCTGCATCCGGCCGGCATGGATCGCGTGGGCGGCAGCCCAGAGTTCGCTGCGACGGCGGTGTTTCCGCTCGAAACGGCGCTCGCTGCCGTGTCACTGCTCGCGGCTGGCGTCCCCGAGATATTTCCGCGGCTACGGATCCTGCTCAGCCATGGCGGGGGAGCGCTGCCGTGGATTCTGCCGCGGATGGATTTTGGCTGGTCGCTCGGCGCGAAAGGCAAGATGACGCGGGCGCCTTCGAAGCTTGCCCGGCAATTCTGGTACGACAGCATCCTCTACGATCCGGTTTCATTGTCGTTCCTTGGCAATGCGGTGGGCGAGGGCCGCATCGTTGTCGGATCGGACTACCCCTTTGCGATACGACAGAAACAGCCGGGCGCGTTGGCAAAGCGCGCGCTGAGCAGTGATGCAGTGCTCGCGGAAAATTCCTTTGGCTTCCTCGGCCGGCGATACGACGTGGAGCCGCTCGGACTTGCAGTGGCGCAAGCGACGGGCGGACAGGCGAGGCCATCCCATGGCTGATTGCCGCTCACTGCCTCAGATGTGCCTGCTCGGTCCCATCCCGCCGCGAACGCCTGGCCGCAGCGATGCGCAGGTGCCTTCGGACGCGGCGAGGGGCACAAGCAAATACGGACGGATACCGTTCGTCTATTTCTACCAGAATGGCGATGGAGCGAATCCTGCATTCGGTTTGCTCGACATCGAGATTGCGGTCCAGCGTCGGGCTCCCGGCGTCTTCGAATGCGAGGTCTACGCGATCGGAGACGGCTATCAGAGCGGTCACGGTGCGAGCTTACCCGAGCCGCTCGCGATCGAATTCCGCGGTCGAGGTCATACGGTCGCCAGAGCTCAATGGTGGTACCCGGCCGTTCTCAGCGGTCACATGGACGCGCTGACATTTTCAACGCCGCTCGCGTTGACGGACGAGGAGTTCGGCTTGCTCGACAGCATTTTGCTGCCGCCGGCACGCGCCGAAGTGACGGTTTGTCTGGAATGAGCGCGATGCATGACAGCACAATCGTGATTGGGGAGCACCATGTTGCGCGCCAGACTTTGCTCGACCATGGCAGTCGTGCTGCCACTGTTCTTGAGGAGGTTGGTGTCCGCGAAGGCGACGCGATCGCGTTGCTGATCCGAAACGACCCCTGCTACTTCGAGATCCTGCATGCGGCCTCGTTGCTCGGGGCTTACGTGGTTCCACTGAATTGGCACAGCAAAGCCGACGAAATCGCCTACATTCTCGCCGACTGCACCCCGCGGGTCCTGATCGGGCATCGCGACCTGATCGCGGCGGTCGAACGCGTCGTTCCTGCCGAACTGCCGACATTCGTCATGGACGATCCAGCCGCGGGCACTCGGTCGCTGTCGGCCTCACCGCCTCACGCACAGGCGTGGCCCGAGTTCCGTGACAGGGGCGCACGGTGGAAACAGCCTGCGCGCGCGCCCCGGGGAACGATGATCTACACCTCAGGCACGACAGGACGTCCCAAGGGTGTTCGGCGTGCGCCGATGACGCCCGAGCAGATCGGGAAGAACGCGGCGCTGTTGCGCGAGATCTACGGCATCGAGGACGGCATGCGGGCATTTGTTTGCGGGCCGCTCTATCACGCATCGCCTGGCGCCTTCGCGCGACAGGCCTTCCAGCATGCCGACCTGACGGTGCTCCAGCAGAGCTTCGATCCCGAGGATCTGTTGCGTGTCATCGCCCAGCACCGGATCACGCATCTGACGATGGTGCCGACGATGTTTGTCCGGCTGCTGCGGCTCAGCAACGCGACGCGACGGAGCTACGACCTGTCGTCGATCCGATGGGTGACGCACACCGGCGCGGCCTGCCCGCCGGACGTGAAGCGGGGGATGATCGAGTGGTGGGGGCCGGTGATTCACGAGACCTATGGCGCGACCGAGACCGGTGCCGCCGTTGGCTGCAATGCGGAGGAATGGCTTGCTCATCCCGGTACGGTCGGCCGGCCGATGCTGGGGACTGAACTGCGGATCTATGACGAGGCCGGCGGCGAGGTTGCTCCCGGTGGTATCGGCGAGATCTACCTGCGGACCGAAGCCTATTCGGATTTCACCTATCACGGCCGTCCGGATCAGCGCGCGCAGGTCGATCGCGCCGGGCTCGTGACCTGCGGAGATGTCGGCTATCTCGACGGCGACGGTTTCCTCTACATCTGCGATCGCAAGCGGGACATGGTCATCTCGGGTGGGGTCAACATCTACCCGGCCGAGATCGAGAGCGTTCTGGTCAATTGTCCCGGTGTGCGGGACTGCGCGGTGTTCGGCGTCCCTGATGAGGAGTTCGGCGAAAGCCTGATCGCAGCGATCGAAGCCGAGCAGGACGCTACACCAGCGGTGGCCGACATTAAGGTATTCCTCGAGCAGCGTCTCGCGCGCTTCAAGGTGCCAAAGCGCTTCGTTTTCCACGACGCGCTGCCGCGCGAGGTGAGCGGCAAGATATTCAAGCGGAAATTGCGAGACGGCTACCTTCAATCCGGCGTCGCGCCGGTCTGAGCAACTTTACCAGTGGGAGATCGAGAGTGGACCTGAGTGATAAGTTTGTCGACGTCGCGGGGACCCGCACGCGTTACCACGATGTAGGACACGGAGAGCCGACGATCTTGATCCACGGCGGTGGCCCCGGCGCATCCGGCCTCAGCAACTACCGCAAGAATGTGGAGCCGCTCGCGGCCGGGCGCCGTGTTATCGTCGTCGACTTGCCCGGCTTCGGCGAAACCGAAGGCAAGTTGCAGGACGGACCGATCTTCGAGGCGATGGGCGAGTTCGTTCGCGCCTTCATGGATGCGATTGGCGTTCAGACGGCAAGCTTCGTCGGCAACTCGCTGGGCGGCGCGACTTCGCTCGCAGTCGCGCTGCGCGCCCCTGAACGGGTCAATCGTCTGGTTCTGATGGGAACGGGCGGCAGCCAGGCGATCTTTACGCCGATGCCGACGGAAGGCTTGCGTCGCATGGCGATGTTCCACGGCGGCGAGGGACCCTCGATGCAGAAGTTGAGGGGCGTCATCGAGCTCCTGGTATTCGATTCGAAATCGATCACGGACGCATTGCTCGAGGAACGATTGAAGGCCGCAATGCGCAAGGACGTCATCGACATCTTCAAGCGACCGCCGCTCGACATTTGGCGCGAGAATCTCGCCGGACTGAAGCACCGGACACTGATCGTCTGGGGACGTGACGATCGCGTCGTGCCACTCGATTCTGCCTTCATTCTACTCAAGACCATGCCGAACGCGCAGCTTCACGTCTATCCCAAATGCGGTCACTGGGCGCAGTGGGAAAAGGCCGACGAGTTCAACGCGCTGGTCGCCGACTTCCTGGACCGGCCATGAACGCGGTCGTTGACAGGCTCGCAACACGCTTGCAGCAGGCGGAATCGGCCCGGCAACCGATCGATCCGATTGCAGGCGAGATCGGCGAGGGCAACGTTGAGGCTGCCTACGCGGTCCAGTCCGAGGTGACCCGGCGGGGCATCGCAGGCGGGAGACGATTGGTTGGCCGCAAGATCGGCCTCACGTCGAAAGCCGTGCAGCAGCAGCTTGGCGTCGATCAGCCAGACTATGGCGCCCTGTTCGCGGACATGGAAGTCCCGACGGGAGAGGCGATCACGGCTGCGCGGCTGATCCAGCCCCGCGTTGAGGCCGAGATTGCGCTCGTCCTCGAGCGCGATCTCGCTGGCGAAGACCTCACGCTCGGCGAGCTGATGCGATCGACCGCTTATGCCGTGGCTGCGCTCGAAGTGGTCGATAGCCGGATACGGGATTGGAAGATCAGCATTCTCGATACCGTGGCAGACAATGGCTCGAGCGCGCGGTACGTGCTCGGCGCATCGCCGCGACGATTGACCGACGTGGATCTCGGGGCCTGCGGCATGACGATGACCCGCAACGGCGCGATCGCATCCATCGGCTGCGGCTCGGCTTGTCTCGGTCACCCGCTGCGTGCCGCACTCTGGCTGGCGCGAGCCATGGCGCGCGCTGGCCAACCGTTGCGGAGCGGGGACGTCGTACTGACGGGCGCCCTTGGCCCGGTGTCCCCGGTCGCGGTCGGCGAAGTCTACGAGGCGAGGATCTCCGGTTTCGGCCCCGTCAGCGTGACGTTCACGTAGCCGAGCCCGCGCAACAGATCATTGGAGCCGTTCAAGAGCTTCAAGATTACCAGCAATCGAAAAGGGAGGAGCTGAACATGGGATTGATTTCGAGAAGATCTGCGGTCGCGGGCCTGGGAGCCAGCGCGCTCGTATTGGGGAGCGGCTCGCGGGCGCGCGCCGCAGGAAATTATGGACCCGGTGTCACCGACACGGAGATCAAGCTTGGGACCACTGCACCTTACAGCGGACCGGCTTCCGGCTACGGCGTCTATGGACAGGCGCAAACCGCCTATTTCCAGATGATCAACGACAATGGTGGCATCAACGGTCGGAAGATCAACCTGATCTCGCTCGATAATGCATTCTCGCCGCCG
Source organism: uncultured Bradyrhizobium sp. (assembly GCF_947648125.1). Classification (GTDB taxonomy): domain Bacteria; phylum Pseudomonadota; class Alphaproteobacteria; order Rhizobiales; family Xanthobacteraceae; genus Bradyrhizobium. The sequence continues at coordinate 435,927 of NZ_CANSMR010000001.1, forward strand.
AAAGCGGTCGAGCAAACCCGCAAGCTGGTCGAGTCGGAGGAAGTTTTTGCGATCGCGGGATTTCTCGGTACGGCAACCAATGCCGCCGTGCAGAAGTATCTCAATGCCAAGAAGGTGCCGAACCTGTTCCTGACGTCGGGCGCCGAGCGCTTCAATGACCCTAAGGAATTTCCCTGGATCGTACCGTTCTACCCGATCTACGTCGCGCAGGGAGCGGCGCTGGGCACATTCATCCTGAACCAGAAGCCGGATGCCAAGATCGCCCTCCAGTATGTGAACGACGATCTCGGTAAGGATTTCCTTCGCGGTCTCAAGAAAGGGCTCGGCGGCAACGTCAGCGCCGTCGTCAAGGAAGTCAGTCACGAGATCACTGAACCGACGATCGACAACCAGGTCGCCGATTGCAAGGGGGCGGGCGCCAACGTCTTTGTGCAGCTCACTTATTCCAAGTTCGCGGCGCAGGGTATCCGAAAGGTGGCCGCACTCGGCTGGAAGCCTCTCCATATCGTCAACTCGAACTGCAGCTCGGTTGGAGGTACGTTGGCGCCGGCCGGTCTCGACAATGCCAAAGGGCTGGTCTCGGCCTGGTGGGAGGTCATAGCGACCGATCCGCACCAGCGGGACAAACCTCGTGTCAAGGCCTATGTCGAGTTCATGAAGAAATACATGCCGTCAGTCAGCATCGACGACAACACGGCAACTCCGGGCTACAACAACGCCCACATGATCGAGCAGGTCCTGAGGCGATGCGGTAACGAACTGACGCGGGAAAATCTGCTGAAGCATGCGACCTCGCTCAGCAACGAGCAGCCGCCGCTCTTCCTGGACGGCATCAAGGTCAGTAATTCGGCGACAGACTATCGCGCCATACATAATCTCCAAATCACCCAATTTGACGGCACCAACTGGATGCCGATCGGAGACATGGTCGATCTTGACGGCATTGCATCTTAAGCCCGGACGGCATTTCGGGGCGGCGAGAACCTCACCGGAGGATTTCGCTAACGCTTTTCAGTCGGCGGGCAGCTGGTCGCCAATCAGAGACTCGCTGACGCCGTCAAATGTGGCGATCCGCAGAGTTCTAACGGTGCGTAGTCACCGGGTCTCAAACGATCGAAATTCCTCGGCCACGGCCAAAGTGTACATGGTGCCTTCCGACGGTGCCGGTTCTATGGAACGGTCGCTTCGCCTGCCGAGCCGACAAAGAAAATTCATTCTCGGAGCGATCGCCGATCAGCGATCGCATTTCGAGATCTGAGTGGTGCTTGCGGAGCGAGAGCAGCGTGAGCGCGTGCCATACCGAACGACGAAAGCTGATGTGCAACTAAGAAACCGCTTACCCCATCGCTGCGTCTCGGCGCTTGCGGGTGGGTTCTCGTGTCGCGCATTTCGTTCGATCACCATCCAGCACCGGTCTGCAGTTCGTGACGACGGATCGGCAGCTGCTGCTCCGACAACCGGACCGAGCGGCTTGAGCGATGCGTGAGGTGCGACCCGGGCGCGGGGCGCCCTGCGGCGAGGACGGTTGACAGGGCGGGGCGCCCACTTTAATCACCTGACTAATTAATCAATTAATTAAGGCCTGAAACCCTAGGGAAAGAATCCGCCTGATGCCGGCCGGCCGTCGCTATCCGAAGCTGCTTACCCCGCGCGGTCGCGGCTTCGCCGGGCTGGACGACCAGGCGGCCGTCGGCGTCATGCAGACCGGCCTCGAACAGGCCGGGAACGGCTTTGTCCAGCACGCCGCATTCGCTGCCGAGCGGGCATGGCACGGCGTCGGCTCGATCCTTACGGGCAGCGACACGGCGTGCGCCGATTGCTGCCGTCAGATCCCGCATGCAGGTCCGTTCACGCGCGCGCCGCTCGGCGTTGCGCGCTCGACAGCGATGTCGCGGATCGGCGCGGCCTGCCCGAAACAGGGCGGGCTTCATTCACCCGTACGACAAATGAGGAGTGAGGCGTAAACGATGGGACGTCGATCTGAGGTACTGATGGCGCAAGACACCGCCGGCACGGACAACCGGCGCGTGATACAAGTGGTATCGCGCGCATTCGACATCGTGCGTTGCTTCGAAGGTCGAAGCATACGCCTGGGCAATCGCGACATCGCCGATCGCTGCGGTCTTCCCCGATCGACGGTCTCCCGTCTCACCTTGACCCTCACCCAGATCGGCCAGTTGATCTACCTGCCGCAAGAGCAGAAATATGCTCTCGGTCCGCACGCCGCCGCGCCCGGCGTCCCGTTGTTCGCGGAGGGCTGCGACAAGCCGGTCTGCGCCGACGAGCGGGACCGCGCAACGGCGCAGCCGTCCATGCTGATCAACTCGCGCTTCGAGTATTTCGAAGATCAGCGCAAGCCGGTTGCCGCGCCGCTTTCGGTCACGCCGCACCGCTGACGCCTCGGCTCGCTCCGGGGTGGAAGACGCAGCGAAAGCGGTCGAGACCAATCGGCACGAGCTCACAGTCAAAGAAACATCCAAAGCAAAGGGAAACGCATGTCTGAAGCATACATCATTGACGCGGTCCGCACGCCGCGCGGCATCGGCAAGCCGGGCAAGGGTGCGCTGTCGCATCTGCATCCGCAGCAATTGGCAGCAACTGTGCTCGGCGCGCTCAAGGAGCGCAACAAGCTCGATACATCGACCGTCGATGACATCATCTGGTCGACCTCGACCCAGGAAGGTAAGCAGGGCGGCGATCTCGGACGCATGTCGGCGCTCGCCGCCGGCTACGACATCAACGCCAGCGGCACGACGCTGGATCGTTTCTGCGGCGGCGGCATCACGACGGTGAACCTCGCGGCAGCTTCGGTGATGTCGGGAATGGAGGATTGCGTCATCGCCGGCGGCACCGAGATGATGAGCTATCAGCAGACCCTCGCAGCCGAGCGCTCCAAGGCTGGGCAGCCGGCGCGGATGATGGGTTCGGGCAATCCGGCGCTTGACGAGATTCACCCGCAGTCGCACCAGGGCGTGTGCGGCGACGCCATCGCGACGCGTGAGGGGATCAGCCGGGAGGCCTGCGATGCCCTGGCGCTGGTCAGTCAGCAGCGCGCCAAGCGGGCGATCGATGAAGGCCGCTTCGCCAAGTCGGTGATCCCCGTGCTCAACGACGACGGCAGCGTCGCCCTCAATCGTGAGGAATTCCCGCGCCCCGAGACCACGGCCGAAGGCCTTGCCTCGCTGAAGCCGAGCTTCGAGCAACTTGCCGATTTCGACCTCGGCAACGGCACGACGTTCAAGAAGCAGATCCAGCGCCGTTACCCCGGCCTCGAGTGGAAGGGCGTGCATCATGCCGGTAACAGCTCGGGCGTGGTGGACGGCGCCGCCGCGGTGCTGATCACGTCGAAGCAATATGCCGAAAAGCACGGGCTCAAGCCGCGCGGCCGCATCGTGGCCTATGCCAATCAGGGTGATGATCCAACGCTGATGCTCAACGCGCCGGTTCCGGCGGCCAAGAAGGTTCTCGCCAAGGCCGGCCTGACCAAGAACGATATCGACGTCTGGGAGATCAACGAGGCCTTCGCGGTCGTCGCCGAGAAGTTCATCCGCGACCTCGAGCTCGATCGCGAGAAGGTCAACATCAACGGCGGCTCGATCGCGCTCGGCCACCCGATCGGCGCGACCGGATCGATCTTGATCGGCACGGCGCTCGACGAACTCGAGCGCAGCGGCGGACGTTATGGCTTGGTCACCATGTGTGCCGCCGGCGGCATGGCGCCGGCCATCATCATCGAACGCCTCTGATCGCGAAAGGATATCGCCATGAAACTCGATTCATCGGTCGCCGCCGTCGTCACCGGCGGTGCTTCCGGCCTCGGCGCAGCCACCTCGCGGGCGCTTGCTGCGCAAGGCGTCAAGGTCGCGATCTTCGACTTCAACGAAGAGAAGGGCGAAGCCATCGCCAAGGAAATCGGCGGCGTGTTCTGCAAGGTCGACGTCACCTCCGACGAACTGGTCGATGCGGGCTTCGCCAAGGCCCGCGCGGCACACGGCCAGGAGCGCATCCTGGTGAACTGCGCAGGCACCGGCAACGCGGTGAAGACCGCCGGCCGGGACAAGAAGACCGGCGAACCCACGCACTTCCCGATCGACGCCTTCAACCGCATTATCCAGATCAACCTCGTTGGCACCTTCCGCTGCATCGCCAAGTCGGCGCAGGGCATGCTGTCGCTGTCCCCGCTGGAGCACGGCGAGCGCGGCGCGGTGGTCAACACGGCGTCGGTCGCGGCCGAAGACGGCCAGATGGGGCAGGCGGCCTATTCGGCCTCGAAGGCCGGCGTCGTCGGCATGACCCTGCCGATCGCGCGCGACCTGATGGCCGAAGGCATCCGCGTCAACACCATCCTGCCGGGCATCTTCAACACGCCGCTGCTGCAGGGCGCCCCGGAGAACGTCAAGGCCGCGCTCAGCGCCTCGGTGCCGTTCCCGAAGCGTCTCGGCATGCCGGAGGAATATGCGCAGCTGGCGCTGACCATGATCACCAACGGCTACTTCAACGGTGAAGACGTTCGCCTCGATGGCGCCATCCGCATGGCCCCGCGCTAAGCATGATCCGGAAAAGTGCGAAGCGGTTTTCCCTCGCGACAAACGCGGAACGCGTTTGCGCGGAGATCATGCTCAAACAATGAACTAAAGCGCGATGATGATTCAATCTCATCGCGCTTTAAAAGATCGCGCACGGCAACAGGAGACGAATGCGATGTCCGAAGAAACGCCGGTCCTCACTGAAGTCCGCGGACCCATACTGATCATCACGCTGAACCGGCCGGAAGCCAAGAATGCGGCCAACCTCGCGCTCTCCAAGGGCGTGGCCGCGGCGATCGACCGGCTCGACGCCGACGATGCTCTCAGCGTCGGCATCATCACCGGCGCCGGCGGCACGTTCTGCTCGGGCATGGACCTCAAGGGGTTCCTGAAGGGCGAACGGCCCTCGATCACCGGCCGTGGCTTCGCCGGCCTCACCGAGGCGCCGCCGAAGAAGCCGCTGATCGCGGCGGTGGACGGCTACGCGCTCGCCGGCGGAATGGAAATCGCGCTGTCGTGCGACATGATCGTCGCCAACCGCAATGCCAAGTTCGGAATCCCCGAGGTGAAGCGCGGGCTGGCTGCTGCGGCCGGCGGGCTGATCCGCATGCCGCGCCAGATGCCGTTCCGCGTGGCGATGGAGTTCGCATTGACCGGCGAGTTCTTCGGAGCACAGCGCGCCTACGAACTCGGCATCATCAATCGCGTGACCGATGGCCCGGCCCTCGACGCCGCGCTCGAGCTTGCCGCCGCGATCGGCGCCAACGGCCCGCTCGCCGTCAAGGCATCCAAGCAAGTGATCGTGGAATCCCGGCTCTGGCCGGAAGACCAGATGTGGAAGAAGCAGCAGGAGATCGTCGGTCCCGTCTTCGTGTCCGAAGATGCCCGCGAGGGTGCGGCTGCCTTTGCAGAAAAGCGCGCGCCGAACTGGAAGGGCAAGTAAGGCGTCGCCTGTTTCGACAACGGAGCGCCGGTTTTGATTGAAGCAGAACCGGCGCTCCGATTTTTTTTGTGAGTGCCGCGCGGCACGCCGGCCGGTTTCCGCGCCGCTTGAGAGCGCTATTGGGTGAATGATGCGCAGCTTTACCGAAGACCAGGTCATTTTCCGCGACTCGTACCGCAAGTTCCTCGCCAGCGAGATCGCGCCTCATATGGAGGCGTGGCGGGAGGCCGGCATCGTCGATCGCGGCGCGTTCAAGAAGGCCGGCGACCTTGGCTTCCTGATGATCTGGCCCGAGGAAAAATACGGCGGCATGGGCGATGAGGACTTCCGCTATGAGCAGATCATCATCGAGGAGACCGCGCGCTCCGGCTGCAAGGGCTGGTTCAACACGCTGCACAGCCGCCTGGTCGGTTCCTATTTCAAGCGCTTCGGCACCGAGGAGCAGCGCGACCGCTTCCTGCCCAAATGCGTCAGCGGCGAGACGATCCTGGCGATCGCGATGACCGAGCCTGGCGCCGGCTCGGACCTCGCGGGCATGCGGACGACGGCGGAAGACAAGGGCGATCATTTCCTGCTCAACGGCTCGAAGACCTACATCTCCAACGGCATCAATTCCGACGTGGTGATCGTGGCGGCCAGGCTCGCGGGTGCCGAGAAGAAGCACGCCATGGTGCTTTTGATCGTCGAGCGCGGCATGGAAGGCTTCGAGCGCGGCCGCAATCTCAAGAAGATGGGCATGCCGGCGCAGGACACCGCCGAACTGTTCTTCCAAAATGTGAAGGTGCCGAAGGCCAACGTGCTCGGAGAACCGGGCAGGGGCTTCTACTATCTGATGGAAGGCCTTGCCGAAGAGCGGCTGATCTCCGCGGTCGGGTCGATCGCCAACGGCCGCAAGGCGTTCGACATCACACGCACTTACGTGATGGATCGCAAGCTGTTCGGAAAGCCGCTCGCCGAACAGCAGAATACCCAGTTCCGGATGGCGGAGATGGATGCCGAAATCGACCTCGTGCAGGTCTATGTCGATCACTGCGTGGCCGAGCACAATGCCGGACGTCTGACCAGCAATATGGGCGCCAAGGCCAAGATGATGTCGTCGGAAGTCGAGTGGAAGATGCTCGACCTCGGCGTGCAGCTGCACGGCGGCGCCGGCTATATGGATGAATATCCGATCAGCCGCATGTTCACCGACGCGCGCGTCAATCGGATCCTGGCGGGAAGCTCCGAAGTGATGCGGCTGATCATCGGCCGCGATGTCTTCTCGGAGCACTACAAGAGCATCTTGGACTAGCCGGTCACCGCGACCCGGTCACCGCGGCCGACCGTCTATTTCGCTCCGCGCGTTATCCGCGCGCCTGCCGCAGCGGCTCGCGCGCATACTCCTTCGAGCGCATCAATGCGTCGACGAAGATCGGCTCCCAGGAGCGGATGTGGCTGCGAAGCAGGGTCGGCAGCGCCTCGGTCTCGCCGGCGAGCGCGAGCTCGATCAGCCGGTAGTGCTCGGGCACCGAGGCCTGCTGCCGCTCGAGGCCGGCGCGTGAGCTGATGCCGTAGAGCCGCATCTTGTCGCGCAGGCCCATCACCATGTCGGTCAAGAGCTCGTTGCCGGCGGCCGCGATGAACTCGCGATGATAGTTGCGGTCGGCTTCGAGATAGAGCTGGACGTCGTCGGTCTCGACGGCCTTGGCGATCTCATCGGCCCAGCCGCGCACGACTGGTAGATCCTTTGGAGGATTGGCGGCGACCAGCACGGCGGCGTGCAGCTCCAGCACCTCGCGCATGTCGAACAAATTGCGCAGCTCGGTCAGCGACGGCTCCACCACCTTGAAGCCACGGTTGCGCATCGGCTCGACCAGGCCGCCGCGGCTGAGTTCGAGCAGCGCCTCGCGCACCGGCGTCGAGGACACGCCGAGGCTCGCCGCGAGTGACGGCACCGAATACATCGTGCCGGGAAGGCTCTGCCCGGAAATGATCTCGGCGCGCACCCGCTGCAGCACCTGTTCGCGCAAATTCTGGTCCATGGGGTGGTCGCGCCGCCTCTCGCTCCGAACTCCGATTCGTCCCTGATTATTACTTAGCCTTGACGGGGCCGGTAGCGTATGACGTAAATGTGTAACGCATCACTAAAATGCGTCACGCGGGCTGACTTGATGATGAGACGGCGGTGAAACAGCGGATACCCGGCTATTGCACGCTTTGTCGCTCGCGCTGCGGTGCCATCACCGTGGTCGAGGACGGGCGCGTTGTCGGTGTAGAGGTATTAAATAACCATCCGACCGGCGGCGCGCTTTGCGCCAAGGGCCGGGCCGCACCCGAAATCGTCGCCAGCCCGCGCCGTCTGACCGTCCCGTTGAAGCGGACCCGGCCGCGCGATGCCGCCGATCCGGGCTGGGTCGAGGTTTCCTGGGACGAGGCCTTGACCGAGATTGCCGACCGGCTCGGCAGGATCCGCGCCGAGAGCGGCGCCGAGACGGTTGCGTTCGGCGTCACCACGCCGAGCGGCACGCCGATGGTCGACAGTTTTGAGTGGGTCGAGCGCTTCATCCGCGGCTTCGGCAGCCCCAACCTGATCTATGCGGTCGAGATCTGCGGCTGGCACAAGGACTATGCGCACGCCCTGACCTTCGGCCGCGGCATCGGCTTTCCCGATTACGACAATGCCGATGCGATCATCCTGTGGGGCCACAATCCCGCGCGCACGTGGCTCGCCCAGGCGACGCGGATCGCCGATGCGCGACGGCGCGGCGCCAAGGTTGTCGTCGTCGATCCCAAGCCGAACGGCTCGGGTCAGCAGGCCGATCTCTGGCTGCGCATTCGCCCGGGCGCCGATGGCGCACTTGCGATGGGCGCGATCCGTCATCTCATCGCGACCGGCAGCTTCGACGCGGATTTCGTCGACCAATGGACCAATGGATCGCTGCTGGTCGATCGCGCGACGGGGCGCTTCCTGCGCGCCGACGCGTTGTGGCCGGATGGCGTGCCTAAGGCTTTCGTTCGTCTCGATACGTCGGGGTCGCCGGTGGCTTGCGACACCCGCTACGCGCCGGAGCGCGGCGGCCGGCTTCGCGGCGCGCTGTCGATCCGTGCGCGCGACGGCCGGATGATCTCGGCGGCAACCGCGTTCGAATTGCTGGCCGAGCGAGCCGCGCCCTACACGCCGGCGCGCGTGGCGGAACTGACCTGGCTGCGCGTCGAGGAGATCGACGCATTCAATGCGCTGCTCGCGGCCCGGCCACGGCTCGCCTATCATTCCTGGACCGGCGTCGGTCAGCACACCAATGCCACCGCGATCGAGCGCGCGATCGCGTCGCTCTACGCACTGACCGGCGCTTGCGATCGGCCCGGCGGCAATCGCTGGCCGGTGCCGCCGCCGACGCGTCCCCTCAACGACTACAACATCCTGCCGCCGGAGCAGCAGGCCAAGGCGCTGGGCATTGCCGAATTGCCGCTCGGTCCGCCGGCGAAGGGCTGGATCACGGCGCGCGATTTCAGCAAGGCGGTGCTGGAGGGCGAGCCTTACCGGGTGCGCGCGCTGGTCGCCTTCGGCACCAACTTCGTCGTTTCGCAGGGCCATTCGGAGCGCAACCGCGCAGCGCTGAACGCGCTGGAATTCCAGGTTCATATCGACATGTTCATGAACCCGACCGCGGAGAGCGCCGATTTCGTTCTGCCGGCCAGCACGCCGTGGGAGCGCGATGCGCTGAAGATCGGGTTCGAGATCACGCAGGAAGCCGTCGAGACCGTGCAGTTTCGCCCGCGCATGGTCGAGCCGCTCGGTGAAGTGAAGGCCGATTACGAGATCGCCGCCGCGCTCGCGCTCAAGCTCGGCATGGGGAACCTGTTCTTCGGCGGCGACATCAAGGCCGGCTGGAATTATCAACTGGCGCCGCTCGGCATCGGTGTCGAGGATCTGCGCGAACATCCGGAAGGACGCCGCTTCCCGCAGGTCTTCCGCGATGAAAAATACGCCGTCATGCGGGAGGACGGAACGATGGCGGGCTTTGCGACACCGACTCGCCGTGTCGAGATCTATTCGGAGCTGATGCTGGGACACGGGCATGACCCGTTGCCAGATCATGTCGAACCGGTCGGCAGCCCGCTCACGACAGCGGCGGACGAACGCTTTCCGCTCGTGCTCTCGACCGCCAAGAGCGGCTGGTTCGTTCACTCCTCCTGGCGACATGTCGCCTCGCTGCGGCGAAAGTCACCCGATCCGGCCGTCGAGATCAGCCCGCAACTCGCCGAGCGGCGCGGGCTTGTGGACGGCGACTGGGCCGTGGTGGAAACACAAGGCGGTGCCGTGCGTCTGAAAGTACGCCTCAATGCGGCGCTCGACGCGCGGGTCGTCGTCGCCGAATTCGGCTGGTGGGAAGACTGTCCGCCGCTCGGCCGCGATCGTTCCGCGACATCAGGCAGCCTCACGCGCAACATCAACGCGGTGCTGCACGACGATGCGCGCGATCCGGTCAGCGGCTCCGTTCCGCTGCGCGCGATCGTCTGCGATATCAGGCGGGACGGCGTGGCCAGCCGCGGTCTCTGGAGCGGCCAGCGGCGATTTGTGGTTGGCGAGCGCCGGGCCGAGGCCGGCAACGTCATCGCCCTCAGCCTGCTGCCGCTTGACGGTGGTCCGCTGCCCGACTTCCTGCCGGGGCAGCACGTGATGACCGCGTTGTCTGGCGCTGCGGAGGCGCGTGCCTATTCGCTGACCGGATCCGGCAATCTGCCGCAAACGCTATCGATCGCGGTGAAAGGACGTTTCCTCAATGAGGCGCGTAGCGGCGATGCGCCGTTCTTCATGCCGGATCGTCTGCATGGTCTTGCCGTTGGAGACCAGGTTCTGCTGGAGCTGCCAGGCGGCATTTTCACGCCGCCATTGAAGGGGTCGCGGCCGCTGGTCTTCCTCGCTGCCGGCATCGGCATCACGCCGTTCATCAGCCATCTCGAGACGCTGCAACAGGTTGCGCAACAGGATCGTGTAGCCGAAATCCTGCTGCTGCACGGCTGCCGCAGCAGCCGCGAGCATCCGTTCGCGCGGCGGCTCGCCGAGCTGGAAGCCTGCACGCCGGAGCTGACGCGAATGACGTTCTATTCAGCCCCGCTCGCGCAGGACCCGGTCGCTTCGCATTCGTTGCGCAAGGGGCGGCTCGATCTCGAACAGGTCAAGCCGCTGTTGGCACGCCGTCCTCTCGTCTACATCTGCGGCTCGCCGGATTTCGTCGCGGCGCAGATCGAGGCCGTGACCGCGCTCGGCGTGCCACGCTTCGACATCTTCGCTGAAAGCTTCGTGTCACCGCCATCGGTGCCGAGCGACCTTGCACCGCGAACCATCCGGCTTGCGAGCAGCAAGCAAAGTTTCTCGTGGGGACCGGAGCAGGGGACGCTGCTCGACGCCGCAAGTGCGGCGGGCGTTGCCTTGCCGAGCGGCTGCCGTGTCGGACAATGCGAAAGCTGCATGGTCGAGGTGGTCGATGGGGAATTCACCCATCTCGGCCCAGCCGATGCGAGCGGGGGCCAGTGCCTTGCCTGCCAGGCCGTGCCGCTTACCGACCTCACGCTCGCGCTTTGATGACCAAACACGATTGAAGGCCAACCGCATCACCGGAAGGGGATCAGATTGATGACGAATGCAACGCACGACCAAACCGTGAGCCTGCGAAAACCTGTCGCTGACAACATCATGGCGCGATTTTCGCAGGCCCTGGTGGCGTTCGCCGAGCGCTGGTTCCCGGATGCGTATGTCTTCGTCCTGATCGCCGTGATTGCGGTTGCCGCAGGCGCGATCTTGCATGGCGGTTCGCCGCTCGCGGTCAGCCGCGCGTTTGGCGACGGGTTCTGGAATCTGATTCCCTTCACGATGCAGATGGCGCTGGTTGCGATCGGCGGTTACGTCGTGGCGATGTCGCCGCCGGTCGCGGCCGTGCTGGCGCGGCTCGCGAGCGTGCCGAAGACCGGGCGCGGCGCAGTGGTGTTCGTCGGGATGCTGAGCATCTTCCTCTCGCTGCTGAACTGGGGTCTGAGTCTGATCTTCTCCGGTCTGCTGGTGCGGGAGATCGCGCGGCGCACGGATATCCGGCTCGATTATCGCGCTGCCGGCGCAGCCGGTTATCTCGGGCTCGGTTGCGGTTTCACCCTCGGCATCACGTCGTCGGCCGCGCAGCTCCAGGCCAATGCCGGCAGCATTCCGGCATCGCTTCTGCCGATCACCGGCGTGATCGGCTTCTCGGAAACCATCCTGACCTGGCAGAACATGGTCACCGTCGCGATGGTGAGCGTCGTGTCGGCGGCGATCTGCTATTTCACGACGCCCGCGCCCGAGCAGGCGAAGACGGCGGAAGACCTCGGCGTTGCGCTCGGCGATGATCGCATCGAGGCGAGGAAGCCGGCCCGTCCGGGCGACTGGCTGGAGTTCAGTCCGCTGCTGACGATCCTGATCGCCCTGCTTGCCGCCGGCTGGCTGTGGCAGACTTTCCAGTCGGGCAATCCGCTGATCACGCTGTCGGGGCTCAACACCTACAATTTCGTCTTCGTCATTCTCGGCATCGTGCTGCACTGGCGGCCGCGCAGCCTGATCGAATCCTTTTCCAAGGCGATGCCGAGCGTCTCCGGCGTGCTGCTGCAGTTTCCGTTCTACGCCGGCATCGCGCAGATCCTGACCAAGGTGCCGAACAGCAGCGGCACCACGCTGTCGGACACGATCGCGCACTGGTTCGTCGGCGCCTCCAGCAATTCCACCGTGTTCTCATTCCTGGTCGGAATCTATTCGGCGCTGCTCGGCTTCTTCGTGCCGTCGGCCGGCGGCAAGTGGATCATCGAGGCGCCCTACATCATGAAGGCGGCCAACGACATCGGCGCGCATCTGGGCTGGACGGTGATGGTCTACAACATCGCCGAGACGCTGCCGAACTTCATCAATCCGTTCTGGATGCTGCCGCTGCTCGGTATCCTCGGTCTGAAGTCGAAGGACCTGATCGGTTATACCTCGGTGCAGTTCTTCATCCACTTCCCGATTGTGATGCTGCTGGCCGCGATCCTGATGGCGACCTTCACCTATCACCCGCCGATCCTGCCCTGAGCGATCATGGCCGGGCACCAGGACACGCGGTGCCCCGGCCAGCGTCTATCAATTTCCGCTGACTGCAACCGTCATCACCAAAACTGTGCTGTTTTACCGGCTGGCGCGAATGAGGCATCGCGCCGGGCGGTCATCTTTGGTCGGTCATTTCATTGACCGCCGCGCGATTCGGCCGGATATTGATCCGCGCTAACCCGCGCTGTTCAAGGCCACCACCATGAGACATTACCGCCGCAGCTTGATGTCCGACATGCGAAGGCGCATGCAGCATCGCTGCGTCTCGGCGGCGACCGGCGTCTGTTGTTGATCGCTTAAGAAAAATCCCAAGCACCCGACAATCAGACAGGAGCGCCGTCATTCGGCGATTGAGCACGCATGTCCCAGGCCCAAACGTCCCAAGTCCAAAACTCCCAAGCTTACGTCATCGAAGTATCGGATCGAACCGCGGGTATCGTGGTCAGCGACGCCAGAGGCTTCTGCTTCTTCTCCTCGGATCGCACCTTTGATGGCCTTGACGGCGGCTATTTCGGCTCCGCTCGCGCCGCGGAGCGTGCGGTGAGGGCGCTGTTGCTGCAGCGCCGCCCGGCGTCGTAGATCACCCCATAGCATCGTCGGCGCGCCAAGGTTGCTGCGGCTGCCACCAGGCAGCCGCGTGATGTGCAATACCGTCATGCGGAAAGTACCGCCTGCGATCGAGGATCAGGCCGGGCAGACCATCGTCAGCAGCAGCAGCGTTGGCGGCTGATTGTCGCCATTGGCGTGCTCCCAGGTCAGCAGAATGTCGTGCCGATCGGCGTTCGGCGCATTCTTGTCTTTCTCCTTCACATCGATCTTCATCGGGATCGGAGGTTGGGAGTTGAAGCACTTGCGGACGGCGGCATCCAGCAGCGCGCATTTCGTCAGCGGCACGACGCTAGCCTCGTCCTTGGAGAGGGCTGCGGTGCTTGCTTGAGTGGCGAGGTCCAGGCGCGCCTTGCCCATCTCCTTCTGCCACAACTTGCCGCTTCCGCCCGGCCATTGGTGCCTGGGTGACAGGATCGGCTGGTATTGGCCATATTCCAGCGTCTCGATGTCGATGAGATCCGACGCCTTAAGTATAGCGACGCTCTTGATCATGTTGTCCAAAGGATAGTAGTGCGCGTTGATATGATCTTTGAATTGCTGGTTATTGAATACTCTTCCGCCCATAGGATTTCCCTTTCATTACAACTTGGCTTGCTCTGGCTATACGTAAGTTATGCAACGCGGGGATGTCGAACGAAATAGATCGCACGGCTCGAGTTGCGCCGTCTGATTTCTCGCGCCTCGGCCTACCACTCAAGACTGTATTTCGTCCAGTTTAGCAACCTCTCGGGTTGGCGCGGATGCAGACGGATTGCACGTCCGGATTGATAAGCATGTCCCGATGGGTAATCTCTACTCTGAGCTGCTCACCGGGATGCTGAGCTGGCGAGACCGCAGCAGCCTTTGAGAGCAGGAATGCTTTGCTTTGCATGCCAATCGACGATCGGAGCGGACGACAATTGGTGCGCCCAATGCGGTGCCGCCGTAGCTAAGCGCGTCGATCCCGACAGCGAACAGCGATTTGTGACGATCCTTCGCGCCGACGTGGTCGATTCCACGGGGCTCGTAGCGGACCTGGATCCGGAAGAGGCGGTCGCCCGCCTGGAGCCGGCCCTGGCTGCCATGCGCGGAGCGGTGCGCCAGTTTGGCGGCATCGTCAGCAAGGAATTGGGTGATGGGCTCGCTGCGGTCTTTGGCGCCCCGATCGCTGACGACAACCACGCGCCGCTTGCTTGCCACGCTGCGATCGAGCTCGTTCGACGTATCGGAGGCTTGGGTGATCCGGCGCTCCAGGTTCGGGTGGGGCTCCATTCGGGGCGCGTGGTGACCTACATGGTCGCCAGCGAATATTCCAAGGTCTATGAGATCGGAGGGGCAGCGCAGCATCTCGCGGCGCGCCTCGAAGCGGTCGCCGGACCGAATCAGATCTACGCGTCCGAGGCTTGTCAGAATCTCGCCGATGGCAATGTCCAGTTCGAGTATTTGGGTCGCAAACGGCTCAAAGGGTTCAGCGAGCCTGTGCCGATCTACCGTGTGACCGGCGCAACCAATGTCTCGAGTTGGCGGGTACGCAGGGCGCGAAGCGTTGCAAGGTTTGTCAACCGCGTGGACGAGACCGGATTGCTCAGGCAGCTGGCTCAAAATGCAGGGGCGAGCCGGCAAACGGCTCTCTTGATCGGTGATCCCGGCATCGGAAAGTCGCGGCTCGTGCACGAGTTTGTCGACGAGCTCAAGCGCGAGGGCTGGCGCCCGGTCCACGCAGAGTGCAGTCCGAATCTTCAAGGTGCACCGTTCAGCGCGCTGAAGGCGCTGATGCTGTCGATGCTCGAAGGGACTGCGGCGGACGCCGATATCCTGACCGAGTCCCCAACGGCTCTGGCCGGGATTGCACGTTCCGCCATCAGTGCGGTGCTGGACCGCCCGATATCGGATCCAGAGTGGGGCGAGTTGGAGCCACACGCGCGCGGCCGCGCAATCAGCGACGCGAGCTGCGCGATTCTCGAGAGCCTGGTCGCTCGCCAGCGCACGGTGATCCTCGTCGAGGATCTGCACTGGATCGATCGAGCCAGCGAAGCCGTTATCGCTGCGCTCGCGTCGCTGCAGATCTCTGGCCTTCTGGTGTTGTTGACCAGCAGGCCCAACGGAATTCCGGACTGGATCGCGCGGTGCAACGCCGAGATCGCCGCGTTGCGGTCGCTCGCCGAGAATGACGGACGGGAAATGCTGGACGATATCTTGGGGCGGTCCGCAAACATGGCCGATCTGAAGAGCCGCGTCATCCTTCATACGGCAAGCGTGCCGCTCTTCATTGAGGAAGTCTGCCGGGGCCTCAAGGACAGCGGGATTCTGCGGGGGCATTGGGGCGATCTGGCGCTGGTGCGTCCGGTGGGCGAGCTTGGTATCCCGAGTAGCATCCAGGGTGTGATCGCAGCGCGTCTGGATCGGGTGTCGAGGGAGGAACGCTCCCTGTTGCAGATCGCGGCAGCGCTGGGCCCACGCTCGACGGAAGTTATCTTGCGCGAGGCGTCCGGCCTCCCCGAGCCCGTGCTGCAGCACTGCCTTGCGGTACTCGACCGCTCCGAGTTTCTAGTGAAAATCGATATCGAGCCGGATCGATTGCTCGAGTTTCCGCACGAAATGGTCCGCCAGGTCATCTACGACTCGATGGTCGAAAAAGTGCGTGAAGGCGTCCACGCACGCATTCTTTCGACGTTGGAGGGCAATGGAAGCTCGCACGATGAGCCCAGCAGGCTCTGCTATCATGCACAGCGAGCGAAGGATTGGCAGAAAGCCTTCAGCTACGGCAGAACTGCCGCGCGGAAGAGCCTGGCACGATCGGCATTCGCCGACGCAGCCAACTACTTCGAGATCGCGATGACCGCACTCGACAAGACGCCGTTCACTCGCTCGCGCGAAGCGGATGCGGTCGACCTTCGCATCGAGGCGCGCACCGCGTTCATGAGCGCGGGCAAGGTCGCCGAATGGTTCGACCTTGGAAGGGACGCGGAGGGTCGCGCCAACGCAATCGATGATATCGGGCGGAAGGTCGCGGCGATGGCGGTCAGGTCGGGGGCGCAAAACTTCTACGGCACGCCGGTCGAGGCCATCGAAACCGGCGAGGAGGTTGCTCGCCTGGCAGGAGAGTGGGGCAATCCCGGTTGGCTCAACCTGGCTCAATACAGCCTTGGCCAAGCCTATTTCATTGCCGGGCGCTATCGCGACGCAGAGCAGATGCTGGGACAGGCTTGCCTCCGCCTGTCGGGGCCGGATGCCAGCGCGCCGCCCGGCACGACCCCGAAAACCCTCGAGCTGCTATGCTGCATGATGAAGAGCGTGACCCACACGACCTTGGGAGAGATCGACACGGGGGCTGAGTTTCATTGGCGCGCGATAGCCATTGCCAATGAGAGCAACAGGCCATTTGATCGCGTTGGTGCCGGCTATAGCGGCGGTTGTCTGGCGCTCGGTCGAGGCAACCCCGGCGAAGCAGCGGCGATCCTGGAGGACGCTTTTGCCATCACACAAAAGTATGGAATTCGCCTCTTTGTACCCGTCATCACCTGCCATCTCGGTATTGCCTATCTGGAACAGGGACGTCTCGCTGAGGCGCGGGTGACACTCGTCGAAGCCCGAGAGGAAGCCAGGTCGGTGGGCTATACCTCGATCGTGCTGCGTACCTCGATTTATCTGGCTCTGGCTCTCAGCCGGCTCGGCGATGCGAAGGCTGCGCTGAACATGCTGCGAGAGGCGCGAAATACCGCGCGGCAGCAGGGATTTTCTGGCCTGGAAGCCGAGGCGTTGTTCGGAGAGGCGACGGTATCGCCGGCGTCAAATGCCGACGACAGGACTTCCATTCTGCACCAGTTGCGCGCAGCGATCGCGATTGCGTCGAGTAGTGGCACGAAGCCGTTGCTGCATCGGGCCGAAGCGCTCCTGAACGGAATGCTTGCCGATCCCCAGGGAGAGCCTTGGCGGCATTAGAGCATGATCCGGAGACGTGCGAAGCGTCTTTGCGAAAGGGCCGTGCTTGAACAGCGCGAGCGTGATGACTCTTCAACCTGATCTCGTCGCCCTTCAGGACGCGGCTGCGAGCGGCGGCGATGCCACCTGCGGTGCCTCGGGGGCCTGCGTGGCGGTCGTCGCCAGCTGGAAGCGGATGCCGTGCACGGAGATGGTCAGCGGGATGGCGCGGAAGTCGTCGTGGAAGGCGCGGATCCGGCGGGCCAGCTCGCCGGCGCTGATGCTGGCGGGAAGCTCGCACATGTCGCGATACGTCTGCCGGGTGCTCTTGATGCCGCACCAGGCGATTTCCAATTCCTGCAGCGGCGAGGGATCGCGGGCGAGATCGCGCGACATCCGCCAGAACAGATGGGCAAGCCGCACATAGGCGATCTGCTCGAGCCCACGCACGCTGATCTTGTCGGGAATGATGAAGGACTCGACCCCGACGATCGGACCGGAATCGACGCGCGCGGCCATCACATGGGCGGTCGCGCCGAACGTGCGTGCACCGTCATAGAGCGCGAAATGCGCCGGCGCCCAGCCGGGATATTGCGGCGGGCCGGGGTGGAAATTGTAAGCGCCATGGCCGAGCGCCGCGAGGATGCTTTCGGGCACGATGACGCTGGTGGTGAATGCCAGCAGCCGCGCCTCGCGCAACACCTCGGGCTCGATCGCCGCGAGGTCCTCGGCCGTCACCGCGCAGCGGAACGACAGCGCCGGATTGTGCGCCTTCAACAGCTCGGTGAGCGCGAATTGCTGGTTGGCGACGCCGGTGAGAAGGATGATGGTCTTCATGATGTCGATGTCCTTCTCTTGCCTGGTTATTGTACCGTTGATCAGCCGCGCTGCCCGGCCATGACGAGGACGCTGCCGGCATCACGGGATTGACCCACGGTGCGGAACAGATCGGCCGGCAATGCTTGCCAGGGTGCAATCTCGATGATCCGGTTGTTCGCGCTGGCGGCGGCCGATTTCGCCGCGCGGATATCGTCCTGCCAGGGGCAGAGCGCGAGCTCGAGCCGGCC
This sequence comes from uncultured Bradyrhizobium sp., assembly GCF_947648125.1. Classification (GTDB taxonomy): domain Bacteria; phylum Pseudomonadota; class Alphaproteobacteria; order Rhizobiales; family Xanthobacteraceae; genus Bradyrhizobium. The sequence continues at coordinate 454,059 of NZ_CANSMR010000001.1, forward strand.
GAACCCGCCGCAATCGGCGGCGAACGCGCCGGTGACGGCCTCGATGCTGGCGGCCATTTCGCGTGCGTCGCTGGTCGCGATGTCGCGCATGATCACGGTGATAGCGTTGTTCGAGGCTGCCTGCGACTTGATCACGATCATGGCGTCGCGGCCGCCGCTGCGGCTGGCGCGCCGCGCGGCCCGCATCGTGACGCCGAATTCGGCATCGGGCCCAAGATCGCGGTTGTCGGTCGGCAGATTGTGGACGACCGTGGTGTGGCGGGGCGTGCCGGCATCTTCGGCAGGCGCATGGTACGACCGCGGCAGCCAGGCGGTGTCGAGCGCCATTTGCGACGACGTCAGGCTCCAGGCCTGGTCGAGCAGGTAGCCCTCCCAGACCGCAAGGTATGCGGTTGCGATGTGATGCCAGTTGCGCAGCAGCGCTTCGGCGGCTGGGGTGCGGCCGAGATACAAGGTGCGGGCCGACATCTCCCACCGGTTCCACTTGTGGAGCGCGATGTCGCAATCGAGGGACGACGGCAGCAATGGCGGCTCGCTGAGCGTTGCATCGGCCTCGATGAAGAGCAGCGGCTCGCGGTGCTCCTGCCACATCCGCAGCATGAAGGCAGACTTATCGGACGCGCGCATGTGCTGGCCGTCAACAGTGTCGATCGTCACGATGTCGCAGGCGATCTCGAATTCGGCCAGCTTCTCGCGGAGCGCGCGGGCGTGATCGTCGCCGCAGGTGCGGGGATAGCAGGAGACCACGCGCAGCGCCGCGACGGGGCGGGAGCCTCCTTCCGGAGCGATCGGCCGCCAGTTGAGGCCGCCCCACCACATCTCGTGCGGGCCGTCGAAGCTCGGCCCGATGGTCCCGAAGTCGGTCAGCTTGGACTTCAGGAAATCGAAGGCGGGGTTCTCGCCGAAGGGGATAACGACCGCACAATCGGCGCGAAGCGACCGGTAGAGCAATTCGGCGGCGGGGCCGCTCGGCGGCTCGACGAGGATGATGACGCCATGGTCCCGCCCCGGCACCGAACCGGCGTCGTGGACAGTCGCGCGTCCGAGCCGCTCGGACAGCCATACGACCCGCCGGCGCTGTGCCGCGCTCAGCCGGATGTTGTTGGTCGCCAGTAATTGGTCGAAATTCGTCTGCAAGCCGTCCGCTTGCACCGTGTCAGCCGAAATCATGCCCGCACTACCCCTCGTTAACCTTCTACGAGCGGGGCGGCCAGATCAGGCGGACAAATCAATTGCCGTTGGTTGCCTGGGCATCGTTGGCGCTGCGCCAGGTCAGCGTGGCCGAGGGGGCCCGATTACCGTCGCGGTCCTCGACCGCAAGGATACGGTCATGGTCGAGGGCCGTCAGCGCGACGGTATAGATCGCAACATCGTCCTCGAAGCCGTCGACCGGGATCAGCAGCATGCCGTCCTCAGTAGTGGCTCGGAACTGACGGCCGCTCCTCTCGAGGCTGGCATCGATCAGCCGTCCCTCCGGGATCGCCTTCACGTTCGAATTCTCTGCAGCCTTCGCGGCGCTCTCGCCGTACTGGACCGTGATGCCGTGGAGCATCCCGCCGCGAGTGAGCTTTGCCAGCGGCAGCGCGATGGTCGCAACCGCCATGCGGCGCGACAGTGGAATCCGCAGGCGGAGGTCGCCGAGCCCGGTATGATAGACGCTGACGGCCTCCAGCGACGCCTGGCTGTCCGGTCCGAACAGGCCGACCTGCAGCGTCCCGCATTGCGCCTCGCCGAACACGTTCGCTGGCAGGCGATTGGCGCCAAATAATGTGTAGAGATAGGCGTGCGACGGCGACAGCGCGGCAAAGCTGCCGGCCAGCCACATCGGCGGCGCCGGCGCCGTGCAGGCGGTCAAGAGGCCGCGGGCGACGATGCAATCATTGATGAAGCCGGCGTCGAGCAGCGGCGCGAGCGCCTGCGTGCCGAGGTTGACGTCATGCTTGATGCCGCCGAGCAGCGCGAGTTCATCATCGTCGGGCAGCAGCAGAAGGCGTCCGAGCACGGCGGCGGCCCAGCGTGCCGCAACGATGGGATCCGCGTCGGGCTGCAATGCATAGTGCGGTGCCAGTGCGCGAGCGCGCGACGCATAGGCCAGCGTTCCGGATTGCACCTCGTTCGCGAGCGCCAGCTGAGCGGCCGGGCGCTGATCGCCCTCGCGCAATACTTCACCGCCGTGATAATCGCGCGCCGATCCTTCATCGGAACAGCAGAGCTGTTCCAGCAAGGCGACGTTGCGGATCAACATGCGCTTGACGTGCGGCGTGACGATGCGATCCGAGATCAGGCCTTCTGCGGTGTCGTCGTCGGCGATGTCGTCGAAGGCATCGTCGAGCGTCAGCAGATAGGCGCCATGCAGGCGGATGCGAATGCCCTCGCGATCGAAGATGCGCCGCAGCGACTTCTGCACGCTTGCGGAATAGCCGAGGTCGACGAGGATGAGGTCGGTGCAGCCGTCGAATTCCGCGATCTTCGCCCGAAGATAAGCGAGCAGGCGTGCGCGGACACCGGCAGCGATGTCGGTGATTTCGAGCGGGTCCATCAGATCGGGCAGGGCGTCCGCGAGTTCGCGGCCGCTCGCAATGCCGTCAGGATATTGCGCGAAGAACTTCATCACGGCGGGAGGCTGCACCTTGACGATATCGACAAAGGTCGCGGCGTCGATCTTGACGACGGGGCTCAGCAGCTCACTGAGAGGTTCGAGCGTGTCGGCGGACCCGACCAGGCTGACGCGACGATTGATCTCGACATAGGCGCCGGTCTCGCCACGGTTTGCTTGCCAAACGCGATATGGCAGCAGACCGTCGCGGCCGAGGAATCCGATCGCAACGCGCGCGCCCTCGCGCGCCAGCGCAGCGCGCCGCGCTTCGATGAAGGCGTCGAACGCCGCCATCACCGGGCCGAGCACGGTCACGCCGACGTTGAAAGCGGGAGAATGCTCCGCACTGCGTGCCGTCACCGCGCGCCGTAGCGTGCGGGCGCCGCAATCGAGCCGCGACGGCTGATCGGGACACTGCAGTTCGAAGATCGATGTTTCGCGCTGAAACTTCGACGCCAGCGGCGCGCTGGCCTGCGGATAGTAGCGCGGGCGGATGCCGTGACGGCGGGCGCCCTTGATATCGGCGTTGTGATTGTCGCCGACATGGAACGAGCTTGCCGCATCGATGCCTTGTTCGGCCAAATAGGTCTCGAACAGCGCTTCGCTCTTGCCAGAGCCGTGATCGCAGGATGCGTAGAGGAAATCCCAGGTCAGTCCCGGGCTGCAGGAGCGCAGCAGCCGCGCGAGCTGGTCGGTGCTCCAATAGGTGTCTGAAATGAAGCCGACGCGAAGGCCGCCGCGCTTCATGTCCAGATATTGCTCGAGCATTTCCGGGTTGGCGCGACACAGCTCAAGCTCGGCTTCGAATTCGATCTGCGCGAGATCGCCCAACGCATCGCGGCTCAGGCCGAACAGTCTGAACGGAAAGTACTTATAGATGTCGGCGATACGCACTTCAGTGGAGCCGCTGCGCTCCAGCGCCAGCTTGCGCGCGCGCGCTTCCGCCTGGATTCGATGCTGAACGAAACTGACGGACATATTCGGAAATTTTTCAGCAATGCGAGAAAGCTGAAAAACCCTTTCAAATACGCCATCCGGTGTCGTGCAGGCGCGCAACAGAAATGTATCGAAAACATCGAATGAACATGCAGAAACATTCTGCGCTCGACGCGTTGCGTCGACCGTCATGATCGTCATGCGCAAAATTCCCGCCAGTCCTCATGCGTTGAACGCCTGCGTGAGACAAATCAGGCGCGATGATTCAAAAAAGTTGATGCGGGATTCGAAAACGCGCGCTTCGCGACTGACAGATTCAAAAAATCCGATAACGTCGAAATGGTGATTCGGAAAAAATTGCCTAGTCGCAATCGTCGAATGCAAGATGGCGACCAACGGCAATGGATCACTCGCATGCTCCGCGCATGCATGTGTTCGCGTGGCGTTAGTTGATGTGACAACAGCGTTTTCCGGCGCGACGAAATTTTTCCGCGGGCATGCAAGGCGATGCTGAACGACTGCTCCAGACTCCGTAGAATTGCTGCCTGCGCTTCCGCGCAGCGGCAGCTTTTGCCGGGCGGTCGGCAAAAAAATCCAGCTAAGCATTTGAAAAATAACGAAAAAAGTTCGCCTGGTTTGTCTGGCCCCTCCGTTCAACGCTCAGAAGCCGCATGCGATGTGTGCTTGCGGCGTTGGTTGGAGAGCGGCGGATGAGTTACGCGCTTGATGTGATGGCAGCGGTCGAGGTGGAAGCCACGGCGGCCACGGCTGCGCCGGTCGAAGCGACTTCTGCCTGGAGCGACGTCCCCACGGTTGCCGATGCAGGCCCGCTCGACACCGTCGAGATCCAGGACGAGGACAAGGAGTTGCTCGACCGCCTCGCCGCCGGCGACGAGGCGGCGTTTCGTGCTCTTGTCGAACGCCACGTCGATCGCGCCTACGCAATCGCGCTGCGCATCGTCGGAAACGCTGCAGATGCCGAAGACGTGGTGCAGGACACCATGCTGAAGGTCTGGACGCATCGCGGCCGCTGGCAGCATGGCCGCGCCAAGTTCTCGACCTGGCTCTATCGCGTCGTCAGCAACCGTTGCATCGATCTGCGCCGCAAGCCGCGCACCGAGAATGTCGATGTCGTGCCCGAGGTCGCCGACACGCAGCTCGACGCTTCTACCGTCATCGAGCGCAACGAGATCGGCAATCTTCTGGAGCTTGCGATGCAGCGGCTGCCCGAGCAGCAGCGCGTCGCGGTGATCCTCTCCTACCACGAGAACATGAGCAACGGCGAGATCGCCGAGGTGATGGATACGACCGTGGCTGCGGTCGAGTCGCTGTTGAAGCGCGGGCGGCAACAGCTGCGCGAGCTGCTCAAGCGGCACGAGCGCGACCTGCGCGGCGCGTTTACCGACTGCTAACCATAAATTCCAGCTTCTGAAGATTTCGCGCCTGACCACCGGCGGCCGACCCGTTTGACCGGTCGGACGGGGGCTGGATCCGCGTCACCTCTCTTTCTCACGATGCGGCATGCCATGCCCCATCAGCACAGGAGCTACTCATGCCCGCAATTTCCACCAACACAGCCGCCAACTCCGCGGTCCGTTACCTCAACATCAACTCGCAACAGGAAACCAGCGCGCTGTCGAAGCTGTCGAGCGGCTCGCGCATCACCTCCGCCTCCGACGACGCTGCCGGCCTCGCGATCTCGACCCGCATCTCCTCGGACATCACGACGCTGCAGCAGGCTGCAACCAACGCAGCGCAGGCGACCTCGATCCTGCAGACCGCCGACGGCGGCGCCTCCAACATCTCCGACATCCTGGCTCGCATGAAGTCGCTGGCTTCCGAGTCCGCCTCCGGCACCGTGGCTGACTCCAGCCGCGCCTACATCAACTCGGAATTCACGCAGCTCAAGGGCGAAATCGACTCCATCGCCTCCGGCACCCGCTACAGCAGCCAGAGCCTGCTCAATGGTTCGAGCGTGTTCTCCTCGGGCGTCTCGGTGCTGGTCGGCTCGACCTCGGCCGACACCATCACGATTACGCTAACCAGCCTGACGGCGTCCTCGCTCGGCGTGACCTCGCTCGACGTCTCCAGCCTGTCGAGCGCCACCAGCGCAATGTCGGCCCTCGACAGCGCGATAGACACGGTGTCGTCCGCCCGCGCCGAGATCGGTGCCCAGGAATCGCGCTTCAACTTCAGCGCCGACTCGATCTCGACCCAGACCCAGAATCTGCAGTCCGCGAATTCGGCGATCAAGGACGTCGATATCGCTTCCGAGCAGGCGACGCTGTCGTCGGCCGAAGTGAAGACCCAGGCCGCGGTGTCGGCGGAAACCGCTGCCAACCAGATGCCGCAGTACCTGCTGAAGCTGCTCGGCTAATTCGAACGATAGATCGGGCCGGCATCTTGCCGGCCCGATTCTCACGACGGCGGAGGCGTCGACATGACGGTTAGCAGCGCCACCTCGAGCACATCAGGCACGACATCGTCGAGTGCCGCCAGCTCTGCCAGCACGGTGACGACGACAGGCACGACCAATTCGGCCAGTATCGACTGGACTGCCCTGATCGATGCCGAAGTCAACGCCAAGCTCACGGCGGCGACCACGATCACCACCAAGATTACGGCGAACCAGGCCAAGGTCACGGCCTACCAATCCTTGCAGACCGAGCTGTCGACACTGGCAACCGGCTTGTCGTCGCTCAGCACGTCGATCATCAACTCGATCGCCACCAATGCGTTCGCCACACGTTCGGCGACGATTTCGTCGACCGGCGACGTCAGTGCCTCCTCGGCACTGTCGATGAGCGTCAACAGCGGCTCGGCGACCGGCAATCACACGCTCCAGATCACCCAGCTCGCAACCGCGCAGAAGGTGATCGGCACTTCGCAGTCGAGCAGCTCGACCGCACTCGGCTATTCCGGGACGTTTTCGCTGGGCCTCGCCGGCGGCAGTAGCACGGCGATCTCGATCACCAGCGGCATGTCGATGCAGGATATCGTCGACACCATCAACGCCCAGACCTCGAGCACCAACGTCCAGGCCTCCATCGTCCAGGTATCGAGCGGGTCCTATGAGATGGTGCTGACGGGAACCCAGGACGCCGCAAACATCACCTATTCATCGACATCCGGTGACGACATCCTGAACAAGCTCGGCGTCACCGACACAACGGGGGCGTTCACCGACGTGCTGCAGAAGGCGCAATCCGCCGAATTCACCCTCGACGGCATCGCGCTCACCCGCAACACCAACGATGTTTCCGACGTTCTCTCGGGCGTCACGTTCGATTTGCTGCAGCCGACGCCGAGCGGTACCAGCCTGAACATCAGCATCTCGACCGACACCAGCCAGATCACCTCGGCGCTGCAGACCTTCGTCACCAACTACAACGCTTTTCGCGACCAGGTGATCGCGCAGTCCGCGCAGAATTCCGACGGCACGGCGTCATCGAGCGCGGTGCTGTTCGGCGACAGTACGATGCGCGATATCATGACCCAGCTTCAGCAGGTGCTCAGCGGCTCCGTCGGCGGCATGACGATGGCCGACCTCGGCCTGTCGTTCAACCAGAACAACGAGCTGCAGCTCGACACCGGTACGCTGTCGACCGTGCTGACGCAAAACCTGGCCGGCGTCACCAAGCTGCTGTCCGCGCAGACGACGACCTCGTCCAGCCAGCTCAACGTCGTCAACACCGGCACGTCGCCGCAATCGTTCACGCTCGACGTCGCGGTGGATTCGACCGGCACGCTGACCGGCGCCTCGGTCGGCGGCGACAGTTCCGGCTTTTCGGTGGTCGGCGACTCCATCATCGGCAATTCGGGCACGATCTACGCCGGCATGGCATTCACCTACACCGGCTCGACCTCGCAATCGATCACCGTGACGTCATCGTCCGGGCTTGCGGCACAACTTTATCAGCTCGCACAAACCAACTCCGGGACGAGCGGACAGCTACAGACCATGATCACCAACCTGCAATCGCGTGATACCGATCTGCAGTCCCAGGTCAGTGACATCCAGAGCAATGCGGCGACGTTCAAGGCGCAGCTGCAGCTTCAATACGCCAATTATCAGGCCGCCATCGAAAGCGCGAACAACACGCTGGGCTACCTGAGTGCCCTCCTGAACGCATCATCGAGCAAATAATGACACAGAATGCTACGGCCTACCTTGCGAATAATGCCTATCGATCCGCCGCGGTGGCGGTTCCGCCGTTGAAGGCGGTGGTGATGCTGTGCGACGGCGCCATCACGTTGCTGCAGAAGGCGCTGGATGCGCACGAGGCGAAGCGCTTCGAGGAAGGGCACGCTTATCTGACGCGGGCGACTGCGATCCTGCGCGGACTGAGCCACCATCTCGACGTCACCCGCGGCGGCGCGATGGCCGATCGCCTGTTCCGGACCTACAACGCCCTGATCATGGCATGCCTGCGCTCCTACGGCCGGCCGCACGCCAGGGAGAATTTCCGGCGCATCATCGCCAGCCTGACGGAACTCCGCGACGCCTGGAAGTTCGTCGAGACGACCGCCGGCAAGGCCGCCAAGGCCAGGACGCTCGGCAAGACGCTCGAACCAGCCACCGGCCGCTGAGCGGGCGAATCGGACGGCGAACCCCGTTTCGCCGGGAGGGGGCAGGGCGCTCGGGCGGGCGTCCTGTTGGGGAAAAAGGCCGCTCGGTGAGCACCATGCTGGACCTGACGCTACGGCGGCGGAAATTGATTTCCGCCGTCCCGCGAATGCTTTATGACAGCCTTGGCGACGAGGCTGGATCTGCGCGCGGGATGGACGTTGCGACATTCGAAGACCTGATCGACCGGCTGGGGGAGGATCTGTCCCGCTGGCCTGATGATCAACGTCTTGCTGCCGTCCAGCTGCTCGCATCCTCGGCCGAGGCGCGGACGCTCTATGAGCAGGCAAGCGCGGTCCGCCGGGCGCTCACGGTGCCGCCGGTTCGCGCGCCAAAGGGCCTTCTCGACCGCATCGTGACCGCGGCGGCGAAACTGCCCCAACAGGAACTGCCCCAAGAGCCGGCCTCGGGGCCGGCCTCCCCCGAGGAGCAGCCGAACGATGCGCAGGCTCAAGGCGATTCCGCTCAGCAAGGCAAGGTGCTGGGTGCGCTGTTGCTGGCCCTCTGCGTGCTGCCCGCGCTGGCGCCGCCGGCATTGATGCTCGGCGAGCCGGATCTGCCAATCAGCCTCTCGCTCTAAGCTCTCCGCATTCCCTTTGCAGTTCTCCGCGCCCTTCCGCGGCGGGTTGGGCTGCATGCGCATTTGCGCGCCGCGGGGCCGTGGCCGATCGGCAAATTCTGCCGATTAATCAAATGATTCCGCGCGGATGAATCCGCGCCTGAAATCGCCGCGTCATCCGTTTTATCTGCGAACGACTTCACGATCCCAATGTTCCACCGCGTTCCGTCGCCTTAGCCCGCGACGAAGAGAGCCTTGTCATGACCGTTTCCTCGGCAACCTCTGCTGCTGCCTCCGCCGCCTCGAGCTCGTCGTCGAGTTCGTCAACCAGCGCGTCGATGGGGATGAGCTCGACCGATTTCCTCAACCTGCTCGTCAGCGAACTGCAAAACCAGGATCCGCTGAACGCCACCAGCACGACCGACTTCATCAATCAGCTCACCTCTTACGCCAACTTCACCGAGCAGCAGTCGACCAACGCCAGCATGACGTCGCTCGCGAGCTCGTTCTCGAGCCTCGTGACGCTCAACTCGGTCAACTATATCGGCCACACCGTCGAGGCGAAGACGAACACGGCAGAGCTGACCAACGGCTCGGCGACCTTCGGCTACTCGCTCACTTCGGCCACTTCCAACGTTGCGATCGCGATCCAGGACTCCGCGGGCAACACGGTTTGGAGCGGCAAGGGGACCGGAACGGCGGGCTCCAACACCTTCACCTGGAATGGCCAGACCACGAACGGCACTCAGCTCAGCAATGGCGGCAAGTACACCATCCAGGTGACCGCGACCGACTCCGCCGGAAACTCGCTTCTCAGCTACACCACGATGACGGGAACGGTGACCGGGATCGATGCGTCCGGCTCGACACCTTCGCTGCTCGTGAACGGTGTCCCCGTCAGCGCAGCCAACATCATCGGCGTCACGTCCTGATTGCTTCCGGAGTATCATCATGAGTCTTACTGGTGCACTTTCCTCGGCGATCTCGGCGCTCAATTCGCAGAGCCAGTCGCTGGCAATGATTTCCGACAACATCTCGAACGCCGATACCACCGGTTACAAGACCACGTCGGCGATGTTCGAAGATCTGGTGACGGCGTCGAACAGCGCCACCTCGTACACGTCCGGCGGCGTCAACGTGTCCGGCCGCGCCAACATCAGCCAGCAGGGATTGCTGGCCGCGACCACCAACGCCACCGACGTTGCGATCCAGGGTAGCGGCTTTTTTGTCACCACCAATGCGACGACCGGCGGCACCACCTCCTATACGCGCAACGGTGCGTTCACCACCGACAACTCGGGCTATCTCGTCAACAACGGCAACTACCTCGAGGGCTGGCGCACCGACGCGCAAGGCAACATCCTCGGCAATGCGTCGGCCGCGAGTCTTGGGCCGATCAACACGCAGGTGGCCTCGACCAGCGGCAGTGCCACCACCAAGACCACCGTCGCGGCGAACCTGCCGGCCGATGCCGCCATCGGCGCGACGTTCAACAGCTCGATGACGGTCTACGATTCGCTTGGAACGGCGAGCACGATCCAGATCGATTGGAAAAAGACCGCCGACAATGCCTGGCAGGCCAGCTTTGAGCAGCCAAAGCTTGCGTCGAACTCCAGCGCAGTCAGCGCCAACGCGATCACCGATACGGTAGCGATCACCTTCAACGCCGATGGTTCACTTAACTCGACGGTGCCGAGTCCGCCGACCATCTCGGTGACCGGCTGGAAGGACGGCGCGGCCGATAGCTCCACCGCCAACGGTACGGCCATCACGCTCAATCTCGGTACGGCCGGCAAGACCGACGGCCTGACGCAATATTCGTCGGGGCAGACCACGCCCTCCGTCGATCTCACCAGCATCACGTCGGACGGTCTTCCCTACGGCAAGCTGAGTAGCATCGCGATCGGCAAGGGTGGTGTGGTCGATGCGACCTACTCCAACGGGCAGACGATCGCGATCTACAAGATTGCGGTCGCAACCTTCAGCGACCCCAACGGATTGAGCGCGGCCAGCGACGGCCTGTACTCCGCGACGGCAGCCTCCGGAAACGCCACGCTGCAGACATCGGGGGCCAACGGCGCCGGCACGATCTACGGCAGCGAGCTGGAATCGAGCACCACCGACACCAGCGGGCAGTTCTCCAACATGATCTCGGCGCAGCAGGCCTATTCGGCGGCGTCGCAGGTCATCACCACCGTCAACAAGATGTTCGACACGCTGATTTCGGCGGTGTCGCGATGATGACCGCAGCGAAGAATGACCGCTTGCTGGTCAGGCTTCAGCGGCTGAAGGCGAGGGCTGCCTCGGTTCAGCCGAACGATCGGGCGCAACTCACTGCGTTGCTCGACGACGTCGGAGCATTGCGCGACCTGCTGATGCGCGAATGCGCGCGGCTCGACCAGGAACTCAACCGGGCCTCGGTCCGGGTAACGGCAATCACCGCGTATGGGCGCAGCGCACAATCGGTTCGCGCCCTGCGTCGCGGACACTAGCTTGAACGGGAGCGATGACATGACACCGGAACGCAACATCAAGATCAATCCCGCGGGCAATGACGAGCGCGCCAGGTCGTTGATCGCGCTGATCGACAATCTGATCGAGATCGTGAACGAGGAGAACGTCGAACTCGCCAAGGGCCTGCCGGCCTCTCGGCTGAAACAGGTCGACGAGAAGAACCGCCTCGCGACGCTGTTCGAGCAGTGTGTGGCGGAGGCCGTCGGCAAGGCCGCCAACCTCAACGTCCAGGATCGCGTGCTGCGCGAGCAGCTGATGGATCGGATCCTGAAGCTCCGGGTCGCGATGGACGAGAACGTGATGCGGCTGCGCGCGGCGATCGATGCCAGCAACCGCAGGATCGAGGCGATCATGCAGACGATCCGCGAGCAGATCGCCAACGTATCGCCTTACGGGGCCGGCGGCCGTCGCGTCACATCCGCGATGTCCTATGGCACCAACGTGCGGGCCTGATCGGGCCGTCGCCGGAGGGAGTTGGCCATGTCGTCGCTCGATATTGCACGAAGCATCGCATTCAGCGGCCTGTCAGCCACGCAGGTGCAGATCAGCGTAGCCTCGGCCAATATCTCCAATGCTGACACCAAGGGCTATACCGAGAAGACCGCCAACCAGAGCAGCAGCGTCACCAGCGGTGTCGGCACTGGCGTCACGATCTCGGGGATCACCAGCGCGGTCGACAAGCTGCTCCTGAAGTCGCTGGTCGGGGCCAATTCCGATCTCGGCGCCGCCGACACCAACAACAACTATCTGACCGAGCTCCAGCAGCTCTATGGCAGCACGTCGAGCAGCGGCAGTTCCACGACGGGCACCTCGCTGGCCAACACGATCGCGGCATTCGAATCGGCGCTGTCCTCGCTCGCCAGCACCCCGAGCAGCGCCTCGCTGCAATCGAACGCCGTCAGCGCGCTCGCGGCGGTCACCAATCAGCTGCAGCAGACCTCGAGCGGCATCCAGAAGCTGCGCTCCAACGCCGACCAGGATATCGCTTCGTCGGTCACCGACATCAATTCTGATCTGCAGCAGATCTCCGACCTCAACAAGCAGATCAAGCAGGAGGCGGCCGCAGGCCAGCCGACCGCCGATCTCGAGGACCAGCGCAACAGCGCGCTGCAGGACCTCGCGTCGCAAATGAATGTGAGTTATTTCACCACGTCGAGCGGAGATCTCCAGGTCTATACCGGTTCCGGGCAGGCGCTGGTCGACAGCACGGCACACCCGCTGAGCTATACAGCGGCGCCCAGCGTCACGGCGTCGACAACGTATACCGCGGGATCGGCGACGAGCGGCTTCAGCGGCATCACCGTCAACGGGGTCGACATCACCTCGCAGGTCTCCTCCGGCAAGGTCAGCGCCTTGATTGCCCTGCGCGACCAGACCTTGCCGGCCGCGCAGTCGCAGCTCGACCAGCTTGCCCAACAGCTGGCCTCGAGCGTGAATGCGGTATCGAACCAGGGCACATCGGTGCCGCCGCCGACGAGCTTGACCGGTACGGCGACTGTCAGCAATTCGACATCGTTCGCAGGCACCGGCACGGTGCGTATCGCAGTCGCCGACAAGAGCGGCAATCTCGTATCGTATCAGGATATTGATCTATCGGCGTATTCCACGGTCGGGGCCCTTGCCGCCAAGATCAACACCATCTCCGGCGTATCGGCATCGGTCGACGCCAACGGACATTTATCGATCTCGGCGACCGGGTCGGGCAATGGCATCGCCATCAACCAGATGACGAGTTCAGTCGGCGGTGAGGGATTTTCCCAGTATTTCGGGCTCAACGACCTGATCACGGGGACCAGCGCCTCCAACATCGCGGTGCGCGCCGACATCCCGAGCGGCACGGCGACGCTGCCGACGGCGACGCTCGATGCGTCGTCCACCCTGACGGTCGGAAACTCGGTGCTGTCGTCGGGCTCGGCGACGGTGGTGAACGCGCTCTCGAGCGCGCTCACGGGGTCGACCAACTTCGCGATGGCGGGTGGGCTGGGCGCCACCACCGGCTCTTTCACAGACTATGCGGCAGCGATCGTTGCCAGCGTCGCCGGCAAGGCGAGCCAGGCGTCGGCAACCTACACATCCAAGCAGACCGCGCAGTCGACCTATGCGAGTTCGCTGTCGTCGCAGTCCGGCGTCAACATTGACCAGGAAAGCGCGAATCTGAGTGCGTTGCAGAATAAATACGCTGCCGCATCCCAGATCATTACGACGATCAATTCCATGTTCTCGGCGCTGATGACCGCGATGAGCGCAGCCTGAGTGTGAGGGCGTTGTCATGATGATGCGTGTTGCTACCTTCGCGCAATCGGAGCAGATGATATCGAGCGCGCTGCGCGTGCAGTCGGTGATGGCCAATGAGCAGGTGCAGGAGTCCTCTGGGCTGCAATCCGACGATTTCGGCGGCTACGGCTCCGGCGCCGGGCGCGTGATCAATTTGCAGGTCTCGGTGACGCGCGCCCAGTCCTATATCGATGCCAGCAATCTTGCCGACAACAAGGTGCAGGCGATGTATTCGGCGGTCGGTTCGGTGACCGATATCATCACGCAGCTTCGGACCCAGCTCAGCGCCGCCACGACCGGCAGCAGCACAGCGACGGCATCGGTGATCAACTATGCCCAGCAGGCGATCTCGCAGATGCAGGGGCTGCTCAACACCCAGTATGACGGCGAATACGTCTTCAGCGGCGCCCGCACCGACGCTGCGCCTGTGGATCTGTCGAGCTATGACACCGGCACCGGATCGCTGACGACATCAGACACCGGCTACTACAAGGGTGACAGCGAGATCGCGTCGGTGCGTGTTTCGGACAGCCAGTCGGTTTCCTACGGCGTCACCGCCGACAATCCTGCGTTCGAGCAGGTCATGCGGCTGTTGAAATACGTCGGCAACAGCACGACGTTGTCGTCGAGCGATATCTCGCAGGCGCTCGACCTCGCCAGCACTGCGCTGGATGCAACATCCACGGTGCAGGCAAAGCTTTCGACCGCGGCGTCGCAGATCGAGACCGCCAGCACGAACCAGAGCGACTACCAGAATTTTGCGAAGACCCTGTCGACCAACCTCACCAGCGTCGACGTCGCGGCGGTGACAGCGCAGCTGTCGACATACCAGGCGCAGCTGACGGCGTCCTATTCGGCGATCGCCAAGATCCAGAGCATGAACCTGGCCAATTATCTGAAATAGCGTGGCCGCGGCGAGCGGCTCAGCGGTTCAGGATCTTCAGCCAGACATCGCCGAGGATGATCGGCTCGCGCGGGGGAAGCCAGGTGAGGCTAGCTGCCTTGCCAAGCTCGGCGATGGTGCCTTTGGCTTGCAGATCGGCGAGCACCTTGTTGACGGCCTCCAGCAGCGCCTTGTCGGTTTCGAGCGCGACGTAGCCGCGGTTGGCGCCGATCGGATAGTAGTAGCCGGAGGCGGTGATTTTGGTGTCGGGATGATCAGCGCGGTAGGCGTCGAACCGGCGCAGGTCGAGCAGCGTGGCGTCGAATTCACCGCGTTCGAGCTCTCCCAGGAGATCGCTACGCCCTGGAACGAGGTGGGTGATGTCCTCGATCAGCTTTCCCTTGTCGAAGGTCATCAGGATGGCATCGCCCAGCGTGCCGCTTTCGATCGTCAGGCGAAGGCCGGCGAGATCGCCGATATCGGTGACCTTGCGGTCCTTGAGCCGGTCCCGGGCCTTGGGGCCGAGCACGACGGTCATCGGTGAATAGATGTAGGGCTGGCTTGGCGCCAGCACCCCGATCGGAATCCGCCGGCGGCGATCGTCGCGCGTGGCGCCATCGAAGTCCGGCAGCTTGGCTGTCGCGACACCCGGCGCCTTCAGCGAGTCCGTGGTGAGGGCGTAGCCGCCGACCAGCGAGCATCGCCCGTCCGACAGCAACGCATTGGCCTCCAGCGCGGGGCTCGAATCCTCGTCGAGCTTGCTCTCGAACCACTGGATCTTGAGCGGCCGTCCGAGCCGCTCGGCGATGGTTTGCGCGAGCGCGACATCGAAGCCGGCATCCGGCTTGCCGCGGTGATGCGCCGACAACGGCGGCAGATCCTCATCGAGGCATACTTTGAGCGGCGCGTCGGCGGCATGCGCTGCCGCCGTCATGGCGACAAGCAAAGCTGTCGCTGCGCCCGCCAGGACGGCTCTCACGGGCGCTCTCATGGAGTCCTCCGGCTCGACAGGAAGGCCCAGACGTCGGCGATCTCCTGCTCGCTCAGGATATCTGCCCAGGGCGGCATCTTGCCGTTCTTGCCTTGCTTCACGGTGGTCACAAAGCGCGTCTTGTCGTCGGGAAACGCGCGCAGGTCCGGCGTGATGGTGCCGGAGTTGACCATGTTGGGCCCATGGCAATGCGAGCAGTTCTTGGCGTAAGTGACCTTGCCCTGGTCGGCCTGACCCTGAAGGTCGATTGCACTGGCTTGCTGTGCGGCCGCCGGGATCAACGTGATCAAGGGCGCCGCGACGGCGGCGAAGATCGCCGCCGTCAACAGAGTTACTCTTTCAGTCACGTGTGCTCCGCGCTCAGTTCTTGACCGCGAAAACCCACAGCGAGCCGCCGGGTGGGACCTTGGCAAGCCGCTCGTCGCCCGAGAACAGCGAATAGACGCCGCCATAGCCCGAGGTGACGGCTACATACTGCACGCCGTCCTGCTGCCAGGTCACGGGTTGTCCTTCGATGCCCGAGCCGGTCTGGAACTGCCAGAGCTTCTTGCCGGTATCGGCGTCGAATGCCTCGAATTCGCCGGTCAGCTGACCGGAGAACACCACGCCACCGGCGGTGGAGAGCACGCCGGAGAAGCGCGGAATGTCGCTTGGCACTTCCCACTTCGCCTTGCCGGTCATCGGATCGATCGCCTTGAGATGGCCGCGCGGTCCGGTGCCCCATTCCCAGGGATCGGTGAGGTCCATGCCGACATACCATTCGCCCTGCTTGAACGTCACCGGTTCGGACTTGTACTTGCCGCCGAAGGCGAGCGTGTTGGCGTAAGCGAGGCCGGTCTGCGGATTGAACGACATCGGCTCCCAGTTCTTGCCGCCGAGGATCGACGGATAGACCGTGACCTTCTTGCCGTCACGTGCATCCTTGACGACGTCGGTCTCGATCGGCCGTCCGGTCTTCAGGTCTACACCGGTGGCCCAGTTGACGTTCACATAAGGATTGGCCGCGAGCAGCTTCCCGTTGGTGCGGTCGAGCACGTAGAAGAAGCCGTTGCGGTTGGCATCCATCAGTACCTTGGTCGGCTTGCCCTCGACATTCATGTCGGCGAGCACCATCTCGGCCACCGAGTCATAGTCGAACGGGTTGTTCGGCGAGAACTGGTAGTGCCACTTGATCTTGCCGGTCTTCGGATCGAGCGCCAGCACCGAGCAGGTGTAGAGGTTGTCGCCCGGACGCACCGCCGAGTTGAACGGTCCGGGATTGCCGATGCCCCAATACACGGTGTTCAGTTCGGCGTCATAGGAGCCGGTGATCCAGGTCGATCCGCCGCCCAGCTTCCAGGTGTCGCCCTTCCAGGTATCGCCGCCGGGCTCGTCCGGAGTCGGGATCGTGTAGGTCCGCCAGAGCTTCTTGCCGGTCGCCGGATCCCAGCCGTCGATGAAGCCGCGGGTGCCGAATTCGGCGCCGGAGATGCCGGTGATCACGACGCCATCGGCGACCAGCGGCGCCACCGTCATCGAGTAGCCTTCCTTGATGTCCGCGGCCTTCTCGCGCCACAGCTCCTTGCCCGTCTTGGCATCGAGCGCGATCACATTGGCGTCGAGGGTGGTGCGGAACAGCTTGCCGTCATACAGAGCCGCGCCGCGATTGATGATGCCGCAGCAGACGATACGCGGCGTCTCGGCGGGATATTCGACCTTGGTCTTCCAGATCTGCTTGCCGGTCTTGGCGTCGATCGCGATCGTCGCGTTGTGCGTGGTGACGTAAAGGACGCCCTGGTAGACGAGCGGCTGCGATTCCTCGCTGCGGTCGTCGTTCAAGCTGTAATTCCAGACCGGGACCAGATTCTTGACGGTGTCCTTGTTGATCTGGTTCAGCGTCGAGAAGCGCTGAAGATTGTAGCCCATTCCATAATTGAGAACGTTCGATGTATCAGTCGCACCCTTGACCAACTGCTCGTTGGTCTGAGCGCTTGCACCATAAGATGCAAGAATCACGAGGCTTGCGGCCAGCGCAATGCGTCTCATCATATCCTCCCAATGAACCTTTTCCCGCACGCCTATTCCTGACGTTGCGGACGGAACCATCCCCCCGAAACCAAAACGGGTCAATACGAAAACGTGAACGAACCCCAGCAGCCTCGAGAGGCCGGTCGAAAGCCTCAGGTTTTCGCTGATGCGCCCGTAGCTTACCGCCACGTGGAATACACAACGCCATGTGTGACCCGCCGCTATGCCGCGGCGCGAACGGTTCGATCAGCTAGACGGCGTATGCGGACAGGCACTCGGGCGCGGCTTGGTGCCCCGCTTGTCCGGCGGCACATTGCAATTGTCGATGCGCTGCTCGTCGGTCCATTTGCGTCCAAGCCGCTCCTTGCCGGTGAGCGTGCGCTGCTGGACAACCTCTGCCGATGGGGCAGGGGCCTTGTTCTGCGCGGACGCGGGCGCGGTCAGACCGAGCGCAACGAGGCAGCCCAACGTGGTCCTGCAAATGCCGCTCATGGGTCACCTCGCTCGTTCCGGTGCAATGCCATCCGAGCACCACAGATGATCCGTGAGGAAGTTTCTTTCCACCCGAAACCCGACTGGTCTCGCGGGTTGCACTAGCTGTGGGAAGCTTCGCCGAAGCTGCTATGGTGGGCCGGTATCTTTGCCGGAGCGGCACTCAAGGGAGACGAATGATGATTTCGCGCCGATCGCTTGCTTTGACTTTGGCCATGGCCGTGCTGTCAGGTCCTGCTCTGGCCGCATCGGGCGGTCGCAGCGCGCTCAAGATGCTCGATCCCGACAATGACGGCACGGTCGACCTTGCCGAAGCCAAGAAGGCTGCCGCCGATCTGTTCGCGAAGCTCGATTCCGATCACGACGGCACGCTCGATGTGCGTGAATTGCGCGGACGGCTGACTGCGAAAGAGCTCAAGATGGCGGATCCGGATCACGACGGCACCCTGACGCTCGACGAGTATCTCGCGGTCGTCGAGCAGCGCTTCAAGGCCGCCGATCCCGACAATGACGGAACGCTGGATGCGAAGGAGTTGAAGTCGCGCGCCGGCCGGGCGCTGCTGCGCCTGCTCAAATAGGTCGGTGCCTGCGCATCTCGCCGGGCGGATTCTGGTTATTGGTGCTGGATTCCGCGCATAACAAAAAAAGTTGCGATTTCGCTCTTGGGCAAGACTCGGCCGGCGCAATCGGGTCTGCTTATCCGTGCGTCGCCGTCCGGAAGCCGGAAAATGCCTGACAGATCAGCGTCGGGGTTTCCCAGCCGTTTCAAGGCCGGACGGACGTCAGCGAGCCGTCGTCCGTTTCGGCATGTCCAGCAGCGAAGTCGGGTCCTTACCCGGCCGGCTTGCGCCCTGGAATGGCCAGCCCTAGCTTGCCGCGCGGCGCGACGCTTGCGCCAACATATACTTGGGAGAAGGAAATGGCCTGGAAAACACCGAAGATCGTTGAAGTGCCGGTCGGCATGGAAATCAACATGTACGCCTGCGCAGCGCGCAAGTAAGACCACCTGACGACCTGCCGCGGCTTCCATGGCGGACGCCGTCGAAGCCGTGGCAGCGTCGACCGGTCTTTCGATCTCTGGGCGCCTGTCGAATTGATCGCTCCGGTCTCGTCACGCAGAGCCGCATCTCAGCCGGCTTCGACAATCCGCCCAAAAGCTCAACCGTCCATTGCCGGACTGTGCTGCGCCAATGACTGGTCGGGGCTGCTGCCGCTTGTGAAGCGAACCCGGTTCAGATCGTCACGCGCCTTGCGAGTGCCTAGGAGCGGTTCTTGAAACGCGCATATCGAAGCGCGAGGGTAGGCAGCACCAGCAGACTGAGTGCCATCGAAGTCATCAGGCCCCCAAGGATGACGATCGCCATCGGGCCCTCGATTTCACGTCCCGGTTCTCCTGCGCCGATCGCGAGCGGCAGCAATCCCAGGCCGGTTACGAGAGACGTCATCAGGATCGGGACGAGACGGTCGGCTGCGCCCTCGATCACGGTATCCAGTCCCCACACGCGACCGTCGACGAGGACGAGGTGCTCGTAGTGCGAGATCATGAGGATGGAGTTGCGCAGCGTGATTCCGAACAGCGTCACGAAGCCGACCATCGATCCGAGCGAAAGCAGGCCACCGGTCAATGCCAAAGCGAACACGCCACCGACAAAGGCAAATGGCAAGTTGATCATGACCAGCAGCAGATTTCGCCAATGGCCAGTAACCATCGCAAGCAGAATGACGATTCCTGTCCCGGCCAGCAAAGTGTTGACGATGAGATCGTGCCGCGAGCGGGCTTGGGCCTCGGCCGCTCCGGCAAATTCGACACGAGCACCGGGCGGCAGCGTGACCTCGCGGGCCAGCTTGCGTTTGGCGGCGGCCACGAACGAATCGAGATCGCGTCCGCTGACGTTCGCCGTTACGGTCTGAACGCGCTGCGCATTCAGGTGCTGGATCTGATAACGGCCCGAGGTCTCGTAGACGTCGGCGATTTGCTTCAACAGAATATAAGCGCCGCTCGGCGTGCGCACCGGTAGGTCACCGATCTGAGTCAGTCGGGCGCGGGCATGCGCGTCGAGGATCACGATGACATTGAAGACGGCATTGCCTTCATACCCCTGGCCGACGACATCGCCCTGATAGGCGGTGCGAATCAGTTCGAGCACTTCGACCGCATCGAGCCCCCAGCGCTGCAGATCGGTCGGGCGAAGCGTCACATTGACCTGCGGCATCCCCGGCGGGGACCGTTGCTGCACGTCGACGGCGCCCGCGACTTCATCCAGTTCTCGCGCGACGTCGCGCGCCGCGCGTTCGAGTGAATCGAGATCGGGCCCGTAGATGTTGATGACCACCGCCGCGCTGAAGCCGGAGACGGTCTCCTCGACGCGTTCCGTCAGGTAGGTCTTGCTCGAGAAGGAAACCCCGGGGAAGTCGGCAAGAGCGGTCCTGATGCGGGCCTCTGCTGCGGATTGCGCCCGACCCGAGAGCCCCGGCTCCAGGTCGACCTCGAACTCGCTGGAATGCGGGCCAACCGTGTCGATGCCGGCCTCGGCACGGCCCGCATGCTGCGCCACTCTCCGCACACCCGGGATTTGTCGGAGCGTATCGGTCATCAGTTTGCCGATACGAAGCGATTCGTCGAGCGAGGTGCCGGGGATCGCGGAGACGTGCAGAATCAGATGGCCTTCCCGCAGGTCGGGCAGGAAGGTCCCGCCGAAGAATGGCAGGATCGCCGCGCCGGCGATCGTCAAAGCCGCGGCCGCCGTCATCACCAGCTTCGGATAACGGCCGATACGACGCAGCAACGCCTGGTAATACCGACGAGACCACCGCACCGCCGGCGGTTCATGCAGGCGCTGTCCGCCGGTCCTTCCGACGAGGAGCAGCATGGAGAGCGCCGGCGTCACCGTAAGGGCGACCGCGAGCGAGGCGAGCACGGCGAAGATGTAGGCGATGCCCAGGGGGCCGAAGAGACGGCCGGCAATGCCGGAGAGTGCCAGGATCGGAAAGAAGACCAGCAGCACCGCAAACGTCGCATAGGCAACGGCGGTACGCACCTCGAGGAATGCCTCGAGCACGACGCGAGCCTCCGATCTCGGCGCCGCTGCCCGGCGGTTCTCGCGCAATCGACGTACGACATTCTCGACGCCGATCACGGCGTCATCGACGACTTCGCCGATCGCGATTGCGAGGCCGCCCAGCGTCATCGTGTTGAGCGTTTCACCCATCCATTGCAGTGCGAGCACGGCCGCTATCAACGATAGGGGGATGGCAGTGCAACTGATGATCGAGGTGCGCCAGTCGAACAGAAATAGAAACAGAACAACGACCACGAGCACCCCGCCGATCAACAAGGCGTTGAGCACGTTCTCGGTCGCCGCGTCGATGAAATTGGCAGGGCGGAATATATCCGCATGGAGCCGAACTCCGTCGGCTTCAAGGCCAGGTCGCAGTTCTTGCAGGGCGGCTTCCGCCCGCGTGGTGACCTCTCGCGTATTCGCGCCGTATTGCTGGCTCACCATCAGCATGACGCCAGGCACGCCGTCGATGAGGGCGGCCCCGATTGGTGGCTCGGGAGCGGTCACGACGGTGGCGACGTCGCCGAGAACCACGCTTGCGCCGCCCTCGTGCAGAAGAACGGTGCGGGCAAGCTGGTCGGGCGTCAAAGACTGGCCCTGGGTTTGCAGCGTGATGCGCTGATTGGCGGTATCGATGAAGCCGGCGCCTCGTACACCGGTGGCCTTGCGCGCGGCGGCCAGTACATCATTCAGGCCGACCCGGAACCGGATCAGGTCGTCCGGGCGGACCTGCACTTGCAGAGACCTGACATCTTTGCCGTAGGTGGATACTTGTGCCACGCCCGGTACGGCCAGAAGCCGTCTTGCCACCGTCCAGTCCGCAACGGTGCGCAAATCCATCAGCGAGCGCTGGTCGGACGTCAGGCCAATGACCAGCACCGTACCGGCCAGCGGGGTCAATGGTGTCATCGACGGCGGCTGCACGCCTTGTGGCAGCCGCGCGGCCACGACCGCGAGACGCTCCGTCACCAATTGGCGCGCCCGGTAGATGTCGCTGCCCGGGTGGAAGACCACCGTCACCACGGAGAGGCCCTGGATCGACGACGAGCGCAGACTTTCGACGCCAGCCAAGCCGTTGATCGACGTTTCGATCGGTTGTGTGACCAGAATTTCGACATGCTCCGGGCTGAGGCCCGGCGCTTCGGTCTGGATCGCGACCTGTGGCGGTGCAAATTCGGGGAAGACTCCGTATTTGGCTTCGCCGAGCGTGAACAGGCCATAGCCGAGCAGCGCGAACGAAAGCGCGAGCACGATGCCACGGAAGCGGACGGCGAACGCGACGAGCGCGGCTTGCGGCCCGGACCTGTTGGAGCCGATGCCGTCAGTCATTGTCATCGCCGCCCCGAAGCTGGCTCTTGGCCTCCTCGGACAGCAAGACCTGTGCGCCCCGGACTACGATTTCGGATCCCGATGGGATGTCTCGGACGACGTAGTCGTCATCCGAGACCGGCTGATCCGTGCTGATCGGATGCCGTCGGAAGCTGTCGGGGCTCACGCGCAGGTAAATCCACGATCGGCCCTGCCATCGCACAATCGCCGTATCTTCAATGAACACGCCCTCGTAAGTGTTGCCGGACGGCACATAGACAGTGGTGTTCATGCCGGGCAGCAGGCCGCTGTCGCCGGGAGCTGAGAAGAAGTAGCTCAATCCCTGAATACGGGGGTCGGTGCGTGTTGCCGGGGAGACGTACTGGAGATCGATATTCGCATTTCGCGTCGGCGCTTGCGCCAGAGCCGCTCCTGGAGTTCCGGTGACACTCACGCCGGGCGGCAGCGTCACCTGAACCAGAAACTGATCGCGCTCGATCAGCCTGACAACGGCGGGCGAGCGCTCGACGATTCCGCGGCCGATCACCGGCCCCCATTCCTGCTGTGCTGTTGCGGCGAGAGTCCTGAGCTGCGATTCCGCTGCGGCAAGCGCGGCCTTGTCGGTCCGCAACGTTCCCTCTGCGGTCTCGGCTTCCTTTTTCGGGAGCGCGGCGGAGTCGACGAGATTCTTGGTCCGGTCGAATGCGCTCTTTGCGACTTCGAGCTTGGCTAGCGCTGTCTGGACTTGAGCCTGCGCATTGGCGTAGCTGTTGGCGAGCTCGGTAATGCGGGATATGTCCAGCACTGCACCGTATGCGCGGAATTGCTCAGGATGCGGGGCGGCTTCCACAACCGCGGTTTCGAGTCCGATCTGTCCCTGCTGGCTGGGCGTCAGCTTGACCGCTGCCTGGTCGCTGTTTGCGGTGCGGGAAGGCTCCGTGCGGCCCGAATCCGATTTGTCCGGCTGCGGCTCCGCAGCTGCGCGCCTGACTTGACCCGTGAGAGGCCAAGCGCCGGCGGCGAGCGCCAGCAAGCACACCGCGACCGCGACGCCGCGCCAGGAGGTTTCCGTAAGAGCCATCAGCCTGTTAGCAGTTGTTGGGAACCAGCTTATTGACGAAATGAACTGACGGCAAGGCGCCGGTTTCACAGGTGCCGGCTCGGGTCAGGTCGGCGTGCATGCGGGGCCGTGACCGCCAAGTTCCGCTTGATCTCGCACGGAATTGAAACTTCCGGCTGCTGCGGGCGTAGCGCTTATGTTATCTTTTGAGGACGCCCGCGAGGTTTCATGCATGAACCCGATTGATCTGATCGTCACCGTATGTGCCGTGCTGTCGCCCGCCACCTGCGAGGAGCAGCATCTGGTGTTCAACTGGAACGGCTCGCTGCAGCAATGCGCCATGGCCGCGCCGCCTTACATCGCGCAATGGGTCGGCGAGCATCCGAAATGGACCGCGGTGCGATGGCGTTGCGAATATCCGCACAGCAACGATCGCGCCGGCGCGGACGGCAAGCCGCCGGCGGGCTAGCTGCTATTTGCTGCAGTCCTTCAGGTCCTTGTCGGACACTGAAAACACCGCATCGGCCTTGATCTCGATGTCGCGAACGAAGCACTGCCTGGCGCCGCTGTAGCCGACCTTGGCATCGTAGCGGCCGGGCTCGACGCCGGTGATCCGCAAGCGTTCGTCGTGGTCGACTTCCTTGTCCTTGTCGTTGAGCGTCTGGTTCGGACCCCACTCGTTCTTGCCCGCCGGCGACAGCTCGAAGCTCGAGATCGTGGTGCTGGTCAGATTCCACAGCCGGATGCCCTTGCCCTTGCTTTGGGCGAGCACTGTGGCCGGCAGCACAAGCAACGCAACACCGACAGCGATCAACGCACGCGACATTCAATCTCTCCTCACGTTTTCGTCCGAGGATGACGGCGTCTCACATATTTGCAAGGTCCAACTGTGAGAGCTGCCGCTTGATTTCGTCGATCTCTGGTTCGCTGCGCGCCGAGCGCGGCGCGGCGATGGTTTCGACGTGAAGGATTCGGGCCGGTCGCGGCGACAGGAAGAACAGGCGGTCGCCGAGTCGGACTGCGTCGTCGAGATCGTGGGTGACCAGCAGCGTCATCATCTTCCGGCTGGCGACCAGCGTGGCGACCTGGTCGCGCAACCGTCCCGCAAGTGCATTGTCGAGCGAGGCCAGCGGCTCGTCGAGGATGAGGAAATCCGGTTCAATGGCGAAGGCGCGGGCGAGCGCGACGCGGCGGGCGAGGCCGAGCGACAGCTCACCGGGAAAGTGGTTGCGGTGCACGCTCAATTCGAGCACCTCGAACAGCGCTGACAGCGTGGCGTCGTCGACATGCGGAGCGGCGATCCGCACATTCTCCTCTACGGTGCGCCAGGGCAACAGCCGCGGCTCCTGAAACACCATGCCGAGGCGCATGCCGGGGGAGCGCGCGACATGGCCCTCGTAGTTGGTGTCGAGCCCGGCGAGAATCCGGAGCAGGGTGCTCTTGCCGCAGCCCGACGGTCCGAACAGCACCCCAACCTCGCCGGCGTTCAACGTGAAGGTGACGTTGTCGAGCACGTCGTGCCGCTTTCCGGCCGCGCTGGCAAAGCTCTTGCCTGTAATCTTGACCTCAAGCTGCACGGAGCCGCCACCGCGTTAGCCTCGCTTCAAACGGCTGCACCATCAGGGTCTCGATGACCAGCACGACCCCTGCAAAGCTCAGCGAGTAGGCGAGCAGCAGGGGGATGTCGAACAGCTGGAAGGCGACGCCGATCTCGAAGCCGACCCCGTTGGGGCGGCCCAGATATTCGGCGACCAGCACGATCTTCCAGACCAGCGACAGCCCGGAGCGCGCAGCGGCCGCAATGTAAGGCGCAAGTTGAGGCAGAACCACGTGCCGGAAGGCACGGCCGCGCGGCAAAGCAAACGCCGTTGCCATCTCGTCGAGCGCGGGGTCGAGCGCGCGGGCGCCCTCGCGCAAGGTGACGACGGCGGTCGGCAGCTTGTTGATGGCAATGGCCGTGATCGCGGCGACCTCGGTCAGCCCGGCCCAGATATAGGCCAGCACGATGACAACCAGCGCAGGCAGGTTGAGCAGCAGGATCAGCCAAGGGTCGCCAAGGCGATTGGCGAGCGACACGCGGCCCATCAGATAGCCGATCGCCGAGCCGAGCGCCATGGCGAGGGTGAAGGCCAGCGCGACGCGCGCCAGCGTTGCGCCGAGGTTGACGAACAGCGCGCCCGATCGCGCCTCGGCGGCGAGAACAGACAGCACTGCCGGCGGCGCCGGCAGCTTTGCGTCGCCGATCAAGAGCGAGGCAATCCACCAGGTCGCAATGAACAGCGCGAATGACAGGAGGCGCAGCACCGCTAGTCTCCCGGGATCGCTTGATAGAACGTGCCGGGATCGAGCTCGGTTGCCGGGCCGACGAGCTCGCGGCCGCCAAGTTGTGCCAGCACCCGGTAAAGCACTCGTGCATCCGCTTCTTCGTCAGCGATCGGACGGCGCGGGATGCCTTCCCGGTATCGGTCGCGATAGGCATGCAGGGTTGCGGCATCGCCCGCGCCGGTCAGCGGCGCAATCGTATCCCATTCGGCATCCGAGGTCGCCAGAATCTCCTTCGCGGCGCGCGTCACGGCGATGAAGCGGGCCACCAGATCCTTGTTGGCGCTGGCCCAGGCTTCGTCGAACACGTAGCCGATCATCGCGATGCGGCCCTTGCTGCCGAGCTTTTGCAGGATCTCCTCCATGCCGGCGAGCCGGCGGAAGCCCTTGGCTTCAAGCGCAGCGCAGAAATTCCAGTAGTTGAGCGTCGCGTCCATCTCGCCGCCGAGGGTCTTGGCGGCCAGCAGTGGTGGCGCGCCATAGACGATGGTCGCCCGCGACTTCAGGTCGACGCCGTCCTGCTTCAATGCGGCCTGCAGCAGCAGCCAGTTCTTGTCGATCGCGCCGCCGGCAACGGCGAGCTTGCGCCCCCTGAGGTCCGCCAGCGTCTTGAGCGGCGAGGCGGCCGGGACCATCACGGCGCCCAGTGCACTCGAATAGGGATAGAACTGCAGCTTGGCGCCGAGCGAGCGCTCGCGCGACACCCAGGGCCAGTCCGACACCATCACGTCGGCCGAGCCGGAGCGCAGCGCGATCTTGCCGGCCTCGGGGCTAGCGAGCTCGACGACATCGATCGACAGATTGGCCTTCCTGTCGAGACCATGGGAGCGAATGACGGCCAGTTCCCAGGCCAGCGTTCCGGTCTTCTGCGCTGCAACGCGGATGGTCTCCGCATCGCACGAGGTGCCGAACTGCATCACCGCCAGAACTGCCGCAGCCAACACCGTGCGTACAGAGATGATCATCGTTTGTTGAGCCACTTCCCCGAATGTTTTCTTTTCTGATCAACATCCATAGCATAGCTTGCCGGAAGAGAAGAGGAAGCAGGACCATGGCAGGAGCTGGCATGCTACGACCGATTGTCGCCGTCTTGGCCGTGGTCGCCGGGACGAGCATCAGCGTACGGGCCCAGGAGATCAACGACTATCCGACCTCGGCGCGGGCCGAATATGTGTTCGGCTGCATGAAGTCCAATGGCGAATCCCGGCAGTCGATCGAACAATGTTCCTGCTCGATCGACGTGGTCGCCTCGATCATCCCCTATGATCGCTACGTCACCGCCGAGACCGTGCTGAGCATGGCGCAGGTGCGCGGCAATCTGGGCGGCCAGTTCCGCTCGTCCGAGCAGGCCGCCAACGCGCTCAGCGACCTCAGGCGGGCGCAGGCGGAAGCCGAAGTGAGGTGCTTCTAACGCCTATCGCGCGACGCGAACGCGTCAGGTCCCGGGATTCTCGACCTTCCATTCGTGGTCGAAGACGTGCCCGTCGGTGTCCTTGGCCTCGGCACGGAAGTGCTTGGCGCCATTCGAGACGTAGGTGAAGCGAATGTTGGGGTCCTCTGAAATCGAGATCCCGCCCTCCATCGCGAGCACCGGACTGTCATCCTGCCAGATGTGCAGCTCATTGACGAAGAAGGCCGGGATATAGAGCTGCGTGACCTGGTCCATCTGCAGGCCTGAATTGTTCGGATGCCCGATCATGATCTGGGCTTCCCGTGTGCTTGTCGCCGGCCCCTGTTCGGACTTTGTGAATTGCCGATAGCGCATCTGGCCGAGCCGATTCTTCGCTTCCTCGACGTTCTTGCCGGCCGGTGCCGAGCAGCCGCCGGATGCTTTGACATAGACCTTGCTCACGTAGAGCTTGCCGTCGCTAAGCTCGGCGACGGCGTGCACATTGGTGTAGTTGTTGACCCGGACCCGGGTCGAGATCTCGGTGACATTGGCGTCGGGACCGAGCGTGAATTTTGCGGCCATCGGCGCCGGGTTCTCGTCGATGACAAGCGTGATCGCGACGACGCGGCGGCTGTCGCCGGGCTGCAGCTTGGTGCGCAGCGTCACCGGCACGATTGCCGCGTCTTCCGCGCGCGCCGGCATCTCGATGCCGATGATATCGTTGCCGTCATTCATCGGACGATTGCTGAAGATGTCCTGGACGAGACCCGGCCAGGGATCATAGGTCTCGGCCGCGGACGCAGCGGGTGTCCCCAGCGCGATCGTCAGAAGGCTGGCGATGCAAAGCAGGCGGGCGCGGTGTCCAGTCATGTTCGCGAGATCCTATGCAGCCGCGTCATTATAGGACGAACAGCTACTCCCATTCAATTTCCGAGAATGCTGCAGTTGCGTTGCGAGCGTTGTAGTCGTCGAACAGTTGCCAGCGTGGCCGCTCGGCCGCCGCGGCGTGCTCCGCCGCAGCCGTGATCGGCTTGCCGCTTGCGACCAGCGCGCGGACGTCCGCGGCCAGCATCTCAAGATAACGCCGCTCGTCGGCAAGCGCCGCGGGCCACGCACTCACGGGGCCGTGACCGGGAACCACGCGCTCGGCGGGAATAGCCTGGAGGTCGTCGAGCGCATGCAGCCAGCCCTTGAGGCTGCCGTCGACCACGGGAATATGCTCGAGGAACACCAGATCGCCGGCGAACAGGGTCTGGGTGCGTTCATCGAACACCGTGAGGTCGTTGTCGCTGTGGGCCGGTGGCCATGCCTTCAGGGTGAGGGTCCTTCCGCCGAGGTCGAGTTTCAGCGTGTCCGCGACCAGCATGGTCGGCGGAATGATCCGGACCTCGTCGATCAACGCATCGCCCATGGTCCGGCGAAAGCCGTCGAGATAGAATTGCCCGCGCGCCGCCAGCGCGCGGGGCAGGGCCTTGTGGCCGACGAAGCTGGTCCCGTCAGCGACGAACGCCGCGTTGCCGAAGCTATGATCCGGATGCGCGTGGGTGTTGATCACGTAGCGGATCGGCTTGTCGCTATGGCTGCGCACCGCGGCGAGCAATTGCTGCCCTTCGCGGACGCTGCCGCCGGTGTCGATGACGGCAATGGCGCTGTCGCCGACTACGAAGCCGACATTGGCGATGGCGCCTTCGTTGTCGCGCGTCATCAATGCAGTGACCCCGGTGTGAACGAATATTCCGGGGGCGACTTCGCTCACAGGCAATTCCGCCTCTTGAGCCCGCGCTATGGTCGGCGCCCAAAGCATCAGGAGCAGCGCAAGCACCGAACCGCCATGAGCCATGTTTCCGCCTCAGTTTTTCCCGGACGCGCGAGCGATGTCGCCGCGCTCCCGTTTGCGCTGCAACAAGCAACGCGGCGCCGTCGCGATCATTATCCCTGTTGCACGTCATGGTGCGCCGGGCAATTGGTGGACGGCGGCAATCTGTCCGATCAAGAGGAGACCGCGCAATGAGAGTTATCGGATGCCGTCCTGTTCTGCTCGCGCTTGCCGGCTTCATCGTCTGTCTCGCCGGCCGCGACGTCGCGCGTGCGCAGGTCAATGAGCAGGGCGAACTCTCCATCGAGCTGGTCGATCCCAAGGTGCTGCGCATCTGCGCCGATCCGCGCAACCTGCCGTTCTCGAATGACAAGGGCGAGGGCTTTGAGAACAAGATCGGCGAGCTGTTCGCCGAGAAGCTGCAAAAGAAGCTGGATTATATGTATTTCCCGCAGGCGACCGGCTTCGTGCGGGTCACGCTCGGCTCGCATCGCTGCGACGTGATCATGGGCTTTCCGCAAGGCGACGACCTCGCGCAGGGGACCAATCCGTATTACCGCACGGCCTATGCGATCGTTGCCAAGCCGGGCAGTGGACTGGATGAGGTCACGACGCTCGAGGATGCGCGGCTGAAGGGCAAGCATATCGGCATCGTCGCCGGAACGCCGCCCGCAACCAACATGGCCATCAACGGCCTGATGAGCAATGCGAAGCCTTATCCGCTGATGATCGACACGCGCTATGATTCCTCGGCCGAGGCGATGATGAACGACCTCGAAAAGGGCGAGATCGACGCTGGCATCCTGTGGGGGCCGATGGCCGGCTTTTATGCCAAGAAGGCGACCCCGCCGCTGCATGTCACGCCGCTGCTGAAGGAGACCACAGGACCCAAGCTGGTCTATCGCATCGGCATGGGCGTGCGGGCGTCCGATCAGAACTGGAAGCGGCAGCTCAATCGCCTGATCCAGGAGAACCAGCCGGCGATCAACAAGATCCTGCTCGACTTCGGCGTTCCGCTGCTCGACGAGAACGACCGTCCGATCGGGCCGGAGACTGCGACCAAATCGCCATGATCAAGCTCGCGGCCATGCTTGCGGTGATATTGCTCGCCGTTTCGCATGTCCGCGCGCAGGACCCGCCTACAGAGCCCGAGGGCTACCGGACCGAGGATTATCGCGCGCCGGTGCCGATCACGCTTGCAGGCGCACGCGTGCTCACGACCACGGAGGCGGAAGCGATCTGGCGCGACAAGTCCGGCGCGTTCGTCGACGTGCTGCCGCGCGCGCCGAAGCCCAATCTGCCGGCCGGCACGGTGTGGCGCGAGCGGCCGCATCGCGATATTCCCGGCAGCATCTGGTTGCCCGACACCGGCTACGGCAAGCTCGCCGCATCGACCGAGGACTATCTGCGGCGCGGCCTCGCCCGTGCTTCCGGCGACGACAAGGTCAGATTGCTCGTGATCTATTGCCAGGAAAATTGCTGGATGTCATGGAACGCCGCCAAGCGCGTGCTTTCCTACGGCTACCGCAACGTGGCGTGGTATCCGGAGGGAACCGACGGCTGGGAGCGTGCCAACCTGCCGCTGGCGGATGCGGAGCCCGAGCCGCGCGAGAGCGAGCAGTGAGCCCGTCCTTGCACGGCTGGGGAAAATGCTCCAGCGAGCTACTTCTGCTTGTCGAGCTTGCTGATGGCCTTGCCGCCGTCGCCGTCAGTGGTGGTGAACGTTACCTTGTCACCGGCGTGAAGCTCTTCGAGCGACTGTCCCTTGGGCACCTTGTATTCCTGAATGGCGCCCCCGGCCGCGCCCACCGTGCCGGTTTGCGTCTGTTGGATCGAGATGGTTCCACTTAGTCGGTCAATCTTGGTGACCATTCCCGACATGGATTGCTGGGCCAAAGCCGCTGTGGTGATCAGGCTCGCGGCGGCGAGGCTGGTCATGACGATCTTGGCTGCTCTCATCGAGGTCTCCCAACTTCAGATATAGTTGGAGACAACGAGCGGGCGGGGCAGTTTGTTCCGGCGGCCTGTTGATGATCGCTGGGGCGATCGGCCGCAGGCCTAATCCAGCTCCTGCTGGATGGTGCGGCCCAGCGCGAACAGCCGCTGGTCGATGATGGTCGGCACCTCGCAGACGAATTTCACCACGCGTCCGCGGTCCTCGAATATCCGCGTCTCCCAGACCAGCTGGTTGCCGAGTTCGTCGACCTTGGCCTGGTCCGGCGGCGTGGCGTCCTGCAACGCCTGAAGCGCGATCGTGTCGGCGCGGATCTTTTCCGCGGCCTCGCGCTGCTTGCGCATCACGCGCTCCAGCCCGTTCATGACCGAGGCCCGCTGGCCGTTGAGCGTATCGAACAGGCCCGCGAACAGCAGTTTTCCCGCATTGGCCTTGTCAGCCGCGGCGGCCGACAGGAAATCGGTGATCTCCTTCTGCGCATCCTCGAGCGGAACGCGGCGCGCCGCGAGCTTGGTCGCAAGTTGGCTGATCTTCGGATCGTCCCGCCACTTGGTCTCGGCATCGCCGAGCGGCGGCCCGGCCCAGACCGCGGCGAGCGAGATCTCGGGCACCTTGGCCTGCGCGCAAGGCCAGTCCGGATAACGCGGGTCGGCAGCGAACGCGACCTGGTTCGACAGAACCATCGCGAGCGCCGCGCCCAGTGCTGGCCGCCAGCCTGTCATGCCTCGCCTCCGCCGGGTCCGCGGCGCGCCAGGCCGCGCGATGGATCGTAGGCCAGGATCGCGCCGATCATGAACACCACCGTGCAGCCGCCGACCACCGCGAGCGAAACCCAGTTCATCTTGCCGTACAGCGCAAACCGGATCAGCTCCACCGCATGCGTGAACGGATTGCACTGGCAGACATAGTACAGCATCGGACTGCCTTCCTGCACACGCCAGAGCGGGTAGAGGGCCGACGACGCGAAGAACATCGGGAAGATCACAAAGTTCATCACGCCGGCGAAATTTTCCAGCTGCTTGATGCTGGCCGAGATCAGCATGCCCAATGCGCCGAGCATCAGGCCCGAGAGCATCAGCGCCGGAAGCACGGTGAGGTAGCCGATGGTCGGCGGTGTCATGTCCCAGAACCACGCGATCAGCAGGAAGGCGTAGACCTGGAGCAGCGACACCGCGGTGCCGGCGAGCAGCTTGCAGAACAGGAGATAGCCGCGCGGAAGCGGGCTGACCAGCAGCGTGCGCATGTTGCCCATTTCGCGGTCATAGACCATCGACAGCGACGATTGCATGCCGTTGAAGAGCTGGATCATCGCCATCAGGCCGGGCGCAATATAGACCTCATAGAGGATGTAGGTCTCATAGGGCGGGATGATCGAGATGCCGAGCACCTGCCGGAAGCCGGCGGCGAAGATGAACAGCCAGACCAGCGGCCGGACCAGCGCCGAGACGAAGCGCTCGCGCTGATGCAGGAAGCGCAGCGCCTCGCGCCATACGATGCCGTTCAGGCAGACGATGTATTCCGACACCGAGAAGCCGCTTCGCTCAGGCGTGACCGTCGTGCTGCTCATGTTGGCGGTTTTCCGGTGAGGGTTGCCGTTCCGGTCAGGCGCATGAATGCGGTGTTGACGTCCTGGGCGCCCGCGTCCGCGATCACGCGCGACATCGGGCCATGCGCCAGCATCCGGCCCTGGTGCAGCACCACGAGGTCGTCGCCCGGCATGATCTCGTCGAACAGATGCGTCGCCCAGAGCACGCCGATGCCCTGTTCGGTGACGAGCTGGCGGACATGGTCGAGAATGTCGGCGCGCGCCTTGACGTCGAGCCCGACGGTGGCCTCGTCGAGCAGCAGCAGCCGCGGTCGGTGCAGCAGCGCGCGGGCAATCTCGAGCCGCCGCATCTGGCCGCCGGAGAGATCGCGCACCTTGCTGGCGGCGCGGTCGGCAAGACCGATGCGGGCGAGCACCTCGGCGCTGCGCAGCCGCGCCTCGCGCCGCGAGATGCCGTGCAGCGCGGCGTGATACAGCAGGTTCTGCGTCAGCGAGAGATCGAGATCGAGTGTGCGCGGCTGGAACACGACGCCCATCAGCCGTAGCGCCTCGCCCGGCGTCCGGCTGATGTCGTGGCCGAAGATCTTGATCTGGCCGTTCTGGATGCCGAACAGCCGCGTCACCAGCGAAAACAATGTGCTCTTGCCGGCGCCGTTGAGGCCCAGCAATGCAGTGAAGCTCGCAGGCTGAACCGTGAAATTGACATCGATCAAGGCGCGCCGCGGGCCGTAGCTGTGGCTGACATTGCCGATAGACAGCGCCGGCTGCACGGCTGCTACAGGGCCTGCATCCGGCGAGGGCTGGCTCGCGATATGGGAGTCGGTTGCGGTCATGGCTGTGCGATCGTGATCCCCCAGGGCAATTCGCCGACCTGAATGGTCTTGATCACCTTCTGGGCCGCGACGTCGATCACCGAGACATCGTTCGACACGCCGTTGGTGACCATGAGGTACTTCTCGTCCGGGGTGAAATCCATGTGCCAAACCCGCTGGCCGACCAGGAGATATTTGAGGACCTTGTGGGTCGCGCCGTCGACCACCGCGATGCGGTTGGCGGGGCCGAGCGCGACGAACGCGGTCTTGCCGTCCTTGGTCATGCCGATGCCGACGGGCTGGATCGCCTCGTTGCGCAGGCCCGGGATTTCGAAGGTGATCTTGCCGGTCACCTCGCGCTTGGCCGGGTCGATGATCGACACCGTGCCCCCGATCTCGGAGGAGACCCACAATTCGGAGCCGTCACGCTTGAACTGGGCGAAGCGCGGCCGCGAATCGACCAGCACATTGGCGACGATCTGGCGCGTCGTCGTGTCGATAAAATGCGCCATGTTGGTGGTCTCAGAGGTGTTGATCAGGATCTTGCCGTCCGGGCTGATCGTCATACCCTCGGGCTCGACGCCGACCTGGATGTCGCCGAGCCGGGCGCGCTTCTCGAGATCGATCACGGTGACCGTGTTGTCGTTCTCGTTGGCGACATACATGGTCTTGCCGGCGGCATCCTGGGTGAACAATTCCGGGTCGGGGCCGGAGGGCAGGGCGTCGACGATCTCCTGGGTCTTGGTATCGATCACCTGGATCGTGTCGTCGTCGCCGACCGCGACCATCACGAACTTGCCGTCGCGCGAGAATTCGATGCCGCGCGGCCGCTGGCCGACCTTGATGGTCTTGGTCACCGTCCAGCTGTTGGTGTCGATCACCGTGACGGTGTTGCCCTTCTCGTTGGAGACGTAGGCAACGAAGGCGGACGCCGGTGTCGCGGCAAGCCAAACGAGCATCCCGGTCAACAGACAGCGGCGCCACATACGTTTCATCTCCCTCACTGCAGCTTGCACTTCGTTTCAGGCCGGTCAACACCGAGCGTGTCGAGTTCGGAGACCTGATGCAGGAAACCTTCCTGCGGCGAGACCGAAACGACCATACGACCATCGGCCAGCAGGATCGGCTGGCGGAGCTGCAGATTCCAGTCTCGCAGGGTCAATCGCGTGCCCTTGAAGGCGGCGATCGAGAAATCCTTGCCCTTGAGGAAGGCGATGACCTTCTTGGAATCCCCCGAATTGGTGCGGGAGGTGGCTTCCCCGATCATGCGCGCAGCGGTCCAGGCCTGCATGTCGAGTGCCGTCATGCGGCGCATGTTCAGCTTGACGAAGCGGTTCTGGATCTGGACCGCGCCCCATTGGTCATGCGCTGCGTCCCAGCTGGTCGGCACCAGGCCCGCCGAACCTGCCACGGGGCGCGGGTCCCAGGTCCGGTAGGGCAGATAGTTCGCGAACACCTCGCTCTCGTCGGCGGCGACCAGCACGTCGTAAGCCGGTGCCTGCTGCGTGAACACCGGCATCTGGCGCTGGATCAGCGTCACGCCGGAGTCGGTGCGGCGCGCGCCGCCGGTGTCCTCGAATGTCCGTTCCTGAACGATCTTGGCACCGAAGCGCGTGGCGGCGCGGCGCAGCGCGTCGGCGTACAGCTTGTCCTGATCGTGCGAGCCAGTCACCAGCAGCCAGCGTTTCCACTGCTTCCACACCAGGTATTGGCCCAGCGCGTCCGCCAGCATCGAGCGGGTCGGTGCGACATGGATCACGTTGGCGCGGCAGTCCTGCTCGCGCAGCCGATCGTCGATCGCGCCGGCATTCAACAGCACGGTGCCGCGGTCGCGCAGCGCGTCGGCGACCTTGAGCAGGGCGTCGGCGGGCAGGTCGGTGATGATATAGTCGTTGCGGCTGGCGAGATCGGTCGCGACCTTGGCGACATCGGCGCTATCCTTGACCTTGACCTCATCGAGCACGAAGCGCTGGTTGAGGAATTTTCCGGTCGTATTGTTGTCTTCGATCGCAAGGCGTGCGCCGGCGATGCCGTCATTGTCTGCCGGTTGCTCGACCAGCGAGAGCGTCGATTTGATGCCGGCATGGCCGAGATAGCCGATATGGACCTCGACGGGATCAGCCGCCAGCGCTCTAGTCGCCACCATGCTGAGCGCGATCGTGCCGATCAGCCATCGGAACATAATTCCTCCCGCAGTCATTCTTCACCGGGCATGGCGTTGTCGAAAAGCGACTTCGCTATTCCGGCCCAAGCGTTGACTTGCAAGATGCCGGAATTGGCCTAGCTTGCAACCCCGCTTTTTGTCGTTGCGCGGTACCAAATTTCGATTGGTTCACAATCATGAGATCAGCGTTCGTCTTCGTCATATCTTTGCTGCTGATGTCTGCGGCGGCGCGCGCCGAACCGCTCAAGCTCGCGGTGTTCGACCTCGAGATGATCGACACCAGCCTTCAAGGGGAGGTGGATGGACCGCGGACCGACGAACAGGCGCGGCTGCTCCGGACCGGCGATCAGGTACGCAAGGAGCTTGCAGATTCCGGTAAGTTCCACGTGCTCGACATCGCGCCCGTCAATGCTGCGGCGCACGGCGCCAATCTTCAGGCCTGCGGTGGATGCGACGTGAAGCTGGCCGGCGAGCTAGGCGCCGATCTTGCGATGACCGGCGTGGTGCAGAAGGTCTCCAACCTCATCCTCAACATCAATCTCTATCTGCGCGACGTGCATACCGGGCAATTGGTGGCAGCGGCGAGCGCCGACATGCGCGGCAATACCGATGAATCATGGTCGCGTGCCACTGCCTACGTCGTCCGCAACCGATTGCTCGCGCCGAACTACGGCGCGCCGCAAGCGCGGTAAAGCAGTCCTTCGCTCGCAATAACGTTGATGGGGCGACGGCAGTCCATCTCCGTCACCCTGAGGAGCGCGCTCTTTGCGCGCGTCTCGAAGGGTCGACGGCCACCAGCCGGGCCGTGCATCCTTCGAGACGGCCGCGTTGCGGCCTCCGCAGGATGACGGGATACGCACCCTTCCCGCGGTGAAGTGACGCTCAAGCCTTCAACCGCGCGGCGTGCCAGCGCAGATGATCGGCCATGAAGGTCGAGATGAAGTAATAGCTGTGATCGTAGCCGGGCTGTCGCCGCAGGGTGAGCGGAATGTTGGCCTTCTCGCAGGCGCCCTTCAGGAGCTCGGGCCGCAGCTGTTCGGTGAGAAAGCCATCGGCATCGCCATAGTCGACCAGCAGATCGGAGAAACGGGCGCCGTCCTCGATCAGCGCGACCGCGTCGTGCTTGCGCCACGCCTGCTTGTTGCTGCCGAGATAGCCGCCCAGCGCCTTGTTGCCCCACGGCACCTGCGACGGAGCCACGATCGGCGCGAACGCGCTCGCCGCGCGATACCGATCGGGATAGCGCAGCGCGGCCGTCAGCGCGCCATGGCCGCCCATGGAGTGACCGAGGATCGATTGCCGCGCCGTATCGACCGGAAATTGCTCGGCGATCAGCTTCGGCAATTCCTCGGTGACATAGCTCCACATCCGGTAATTGGTCGCGAACGGTGGCTCGGTCGCATCGACATAGAAGCCTGCGCCGAGGCCAAAATCGTAGGCGTTGGCGGGATCGCCGGGGATGCCTTCGCCGCGCGGGCTGGTGTCGGGCGCGACGAAGATCAGGCCGAGCTCTGCGCAGGCCTGCCGGAATTCACCCTTCTCGGTGACGTTGGCGTGCGTGCAGGTCAGTCCCGAGAGATAGGTGACGACAGGCAGCTTGGCCCCAGCTGCATGCTCCGGGACAAACACCGAGAAGGTCATGTCGGTCTTGGTCTCGCGGCTTGGATGCCGGTAAACGCCTTGCGTACCGCCATGCGACTTGTTCTGGGACACCGTCTGCATTGCCATATTCCTCTGTGTTGGAGCGCGACGTCAGCCGACGCCACTCTCGATCGCCAACCGCACCAGCTCTGCCGAGGTGCGCACGCCAAGCTTCTGGCGCATGATCGATGACGTGTTCGCGACCGTCTTGTATGACGAATGCACCAGCCAGGCGATCTCCGACAGGCTCTTGCCGGAACTGAGCAGGCGCAGGATCTCCATCTCGCGCGAGGTGAGCTTGGAGAGTGGATTTTGCGCAAAGCCCGGCCGCGCAAAGGCGACGTTGCGTGCGATGGCGGGCGGCAGATAAACGCCGCCATTGCCGACCTCGCGCACCGCCTCCACCAGATCGTTGGGGTCGCCGGTCTTCGAGACGTAGCCCTTGGCGCCGATGTCGATGGCACGGGCGGCGAACACCGGGTCGTCGTTCATGCTGAACATGATGAGGCGCGCGGATGCATCGCGGGTCAGGATACGGCGGGCCAGCTCGAAGCCGGAGACGGTCGGCAGGTTGATGTCGATCACGCAGAGATCGGGCTTCTCCGCGACGAACGCGCGTTCGCCGCTTTCGGCATCCGCAGCTTCCAGCAGGATGATATCGGGATCGTCGGCGAACACGGTGCGACAACCGGAGGCAACGATGGGATGATCATCAACGATCAGAATGCGCATGGCGTTGTTCCGGCGACCTGCTTCGATTCACTCTTCGTCCACATCGATTTGCACGAAGAACACCTCGGTTCCGACCGGTTGTGCACCTCGCACGAGATTGCGATAGGGTGCGATTAGATAGCCGGGCAAATTTGGCTGTCAACGATCCTCTCGGAGGAGGAGTCGTGGTCGGGGGCAACGTCATGTGGCAAAAGCTATCCTTGCGCGCACGGATCAACCTGCTGCTGGCGCTGATATTGGCGCTCGGGTTGGGCATCAATATTGCGCGCCTCGTGCTTGAAGCGGGACCGCGCGTCCAGGCCGAGGACCAGAGCGTGATCCGGCTGGCGCGCGAGTTTGTCGCGACGATGGTGGCCGGCCTCGACGAGGTGCCGGATCCGGATGCGCGGCTCGACCAGATCGTTCAGGATCTGAGCCGGCTGCGTCACGTCAGCATCACGCGGCAGGATGACGCAACCGCAAAGTCTCCCGAGCACCCGGAGGAGGCAGGCGATCCGCGCGCTCCGCCGGAGTGGTTCGTCGCGCTCGTTCATCCCGAGCAGACCTCGGTGCGGGTGCCGATCTCGGTTCACGGCAAGCCGCAATCGCTTGTCATCACCTCGCATCCCGATGACGAAATGGCCGAGATCTGGGACGGCATCGTCACCCAGATCGAGATCGGCTCCGCGATCGCGGCGGCGCTGCTGCTGGTGACCATGCTGGTGGTTGGCCGCGCACTTGCGCCGCTGGAAGCGCTGTCGCAGGCCATGACCGGTATCGAGGCCGGGGATTACGACGCACGCGTCGAGCCCGGCGGATCGCCTGAATTGGCTGCAATCTGTGCCAAACTGAACCATTTGGCCGCGACCCTTGGCGAAGCCGTCGACAGCAAGCGGCAGCTGGCCGAACGTGCGGTCTCGCTGCAGGATTCCGAACGGAAGGAGATCGCGCGCGAATTGCACGATGAGTTCGGGCCCTATCTGTTCGCGCTGCGCGCGCATGCCGGCGCGCTGACGCGGCTGTCGGAGGTCGAAAAGCCCGATCCTGCTGCGCTCCGCAAGCACGGCAGCGCGATCCTCGAGCAGGTCAATGCGCTTCAGCAGTTCACTCGCCGCATCCTGGAGCGATTGCGGCCGGTGGGTTTGGCGGAGCTTGGGCTTGCGGAAGCACTTGGCGCGCTGGTGCGGCTGTGGGGCGACACCCACCCGGAGGTGGAGATCGAGAGCAGCATATCGCCCGATCTCGGCGAGACCGGCGAGACGGCAGATCTGACGATCTATCGCATCGTCCAGGAAGCGCTCACCAATGTATTCCGCCACGCCGGCGCAACGGCAGTCGACATCACGATCGAGCCTGCGGAGCGGCAGACCGGCCTGCGCGGCAGCCGCGGCTGCGCGCTGGTGCGCGTCCGCGACAACGGCCGCGGCCTGCTCAGGGATCACCGCCTTGGCCGCGGTTTGACCGGCATGCAGGAACGAATCCTCGCGCTCGGAGGCACGCTCAAGATCAATTCCAGCGATGACGGCGTGACGGTCGAGGCACTGGTGCCAAAGGCCGCGCAGGCTTAGGGCGCGATTCGCGGCCAGTATGCGAAGACGGCCCATGCCAGCGCGAGTGCGCCGGCGATCCAGAGCACGATGATCGCGATCATTCCCGCTCGACTGGTCGGGCGTTGCAAGACGGCGCTGGCATTGGCGCGACATTCGCCCATCACATCATCCGGAACGAGCGAGATCGCAAGCCAGATGCCGAGCGGCAGCAGGATCAGATCGTCGAGATATCCGATGACCGGAATGAAATCCGGAAGCAGGTCGATGGGTGAGAGCGCATAGGCCGCGATGGCGACGGCGAGGGCCTTTGCGTACCACGGTACGCGCGGATCACGCGACGCGAGATACAGCGCAACGCTGTCTCGTTTGAGGTTGCGCGCCCAAGCTTTGATCGAGGAAAGTTTGATTGAGGACAGCTTGATGGACGGCATGGCGTGGCGCCTGCACGCCAGGCGAAACGCTATTCCAGTACCACATCGACCGGCATGCCGCCGTGCAGACCCTTGTGCACGGAGGAGGGGGCGATGCCAAAATACTTCCGGAATACGCGGCTGAAATGCGATGAGCTCGAGAAGCCCCAGGAAAACGCGACGTCCGTGATGGTCTTACCGTTCTGGGATTCCAACTCCTGCCGGCAATTCTGCAGCCGTGCCTTCCAGATGTAGTCGCTGACCGTCATGCCGCGATCGCTGAACAGCATGTGCAGATAGCGCTTCGAGCAGCCGAGCGCCGCGGAAATGCGGTCGATGCAGAGATCCGGATCGCGCAGATGCTCGCGGATGAAGCCCTGGGCCCGCACATAGGTCGCCTCGGCGCTGCCGCGGTCGAACATCGCGCCGGTCTCGCGCAGCGGCAGCAAGAGCAGGTCGATCAGCGCATCGGCCACGCCGACGGCGTTGACCGGGGTCAGTGTCGGCGCCTCGCCGAACGCGGCATGGACGAAATCATAGGCGATGCGGCCGGTGCCGTTACGCGCCGAGAGCTTGCATGGCGCCATCTTGGAGAGTTGGAAACCGCGCTCCTTGAGCAGGTCCTTCGGAACGATGACAACCTCGTGACGCGTCAGGGATGGGCTGATGATCGTATGCGGACACGACACGTCGTAGGCGAAGCAGTCGCCTGGCATGATGTCGAAGTGCAGACCGTCCTGCTCGAAATGCGAGACGCCGTGGGTCTGGAACACGATCTTGATGTAGGGGTGCTCGCTCAGCTTGATGCGCGAGATGGTATGCGCGATGCGGTGCTGGCTTGCCTCGATCTGGCACAGCTTCAATCGCGATACGGTTGTGAAATTGATCCGGCCCTCGAGCGAGGATCCTTCCAGCGCATCGACGTCGAACTGACCGCAGAGGTCAGTGAGCGCATCCGACCAGCGCTGGATCTGCCGCTTGGGCGTCAATCCGTTCGTGCTGAGTGAATGGACTGTGTCGGTCATCTTTCCAGCCACCGATTCGATCCCCAACGTGACTGCCCATCGCGCCTAATTCCGGTTCGGGATGATGCGCCTTCTCCCTGATTCTGAATAGTTTAGGGAGGCAGCGGGATTTCTTCCCGATCAAAGCCGGGCGATCCTCCGACTTAGTTCTGGGCGCGTCAAGCGCAACCTTGGGCCGATTCTATCCGACGCTGGAACAGCACTGAAGGCGTTTGATGCCCTGCAACATGAAGCAGCCTTTACCGCCAATT
Source organism: uncultured Bradyrhizobium sp. (assembly GCF_947648125.1). Lineage (GTDB taxonomy): Bacteria > Pseudomonadota > Alphaproteobacteria > Rhizobiales > Xanthobacteraceae > Bradyrhizobium. The sequence goes on from NZ_CANSMR010000001.1 coordinate 494,957, forward strand.
CGCGGTCCAACCGCAAAAATCTGACAATGCTTCGCTTCTGAGCAAACGGCGCTTCGCTGCTGGGCAAGTCAGCGGGATTCGATCGGACTACCACTGGGGTACCAAAATGGAAGAAGTGGGGCCGTTTCGGCGGAAACCCTTGAGCTCTTGAACCTGGGAGGAAATCCACGATGCGCAAGTTGCTTTACGCGACCAGCCTTGGGGCAATGGCGGTGTTCGCCGCCGGAGCTGCCAACGCCAATGACGAACTCCACAAGATGGCGCAGAACCCGAAAGACTGGGTGATGCCGACCGGCGACTACACCAATCAGCGGTATTCGAAGCTGAATCAGATCAACGCCTCGAACGTCGGAAAGTTGCAGGTAGCGTGGACGTTTTCGACCGGCGTGCTGCGCGGTCACGAAGGTGGCCCGCTGATCATCGGCAACATGATGTACGTGCATACGCCGTTCCCGAACAAGGTCTACGCTATTGACCTTTCCAAGGACAACCAGATCGTCTGGAAGTACGAGCCGAAGCAGGATCCGAACGTCATTCCGGTAATGTGCTGCGACACGGTCAATCGCGGCGTCGCCTATGGTGACGGCAAGATCATCCTGCATCAGGCCGACACCACGCTGGTTGCGCTCGATGCGAAGACCGGCAAGGTCGAGTGGAGCGTCAAGAACGGCGATCCGAGCAAGGGATCGACCGGTACGTCGGCGCCGATGGTCGTCAAGGACAAGGTCCTGGTCGGCATCTCTGGCGGCGAGTTCGGCGTTCAGGCCCACATGACGGCCTACGACCTCAAGACCGGCAAGCTGGTCTGGCGCGGATTCTCGGAAGGCCCGGATGACCAGCTCCTGGTCGACGACAAGACTACCGAGCTTGGCAAGCCGATCGGCAAGGACTCGAGCTTGAAGACGTGGCAAGGCGATCAGTGGAAGATCGGCGGCGGCGCGACCTGGGGCTGGATCTCCTATGATCCCGAACTCAACCTCGTCTATTACGGATCGGGCAACCCCTCGACCTGGAATCCGAAGCAGCGTCCCGGCGACAACAAGTGGTCGATGACGATCTGGGCGCGCAACCCGGATACCGGCGTTGCCAAGTGGGTCTATCAGATGACGCCCCATGACGAATGGGACTATGACGGCGTCAACGAGATGATCCTCTCGGATCAGAGCATCGACGGCAAGGCGCGCAAGCTGCTGACGCACTTCGATCGTAACGGCCTCGGCTACACGCTCGATCGCGCCACCGGCGAACTGCTGGTCGCCGAGAAGTATGATCCGAAGGTGAATTGGACCTCCGGCGTCGACATGAACAAGAGCTCGCCGACCTATGGTCGTCCGAAGGTTCTTGACGCAGCGTCGACCGACAAGGCCGGCGAAGACCACAACGTCAAGGGCATCTGCCCGGCGGCGTTGGGTTCGAAGGACGAGCAGCCGGCGGCCTATTCGCCGGACACGCAGCTGTTCTACGTGCCGACCAACCACGTCTGCATGGACTACGAGCCGTTCAAGGTCAGCTACACCGCAGGTCAGCCCTATGTCGGCGCGACGCTGTCGATGTATCCGCCCCCCGGTGAGACCAACATGGGCAACTTCATCGCCTGGGACGGCAAGACCGGCAAGATCGTGTGGTCGAACAAGGAGCAGTTCTCGGTCTGGTCGGGCGCACTCGCGACCGCCGGCGGCGTGGTGTTCTACGGCACGCTGGAAGGCTACCTGAAGGCAGTCGACGCCAAGACGGGCAAGGAGCTCTACAAGTTCAAGACCCCGTCCGGCATCATCGGCAACGTCACCACCTATGAGAACGGCGGCAAGCAGTACATCGCCGTGCTGTCGGGTGTTGGCGGTTGGGCAGGCATCGGCCTCGCGGCTGGTCTGACTGATCCGACGGCCGGTCTGGGTGCAGTCGGTGGCTATGCCGCGCTGAGCAACTATACCGCGCTCGGCGGAACGCTCACCGTGTTCTCGCTGCCGCAGCAGTGAGCTGAGCAAGCTCGTTCCGGCGCATGGGGTGATCTCCATGCGCCGGTCCGTCTTCAATCTGCACGCGAGGATAGGCTTTTGCGTAAGATCTGGTTTGTGAGTGCTGCGATCTTCGTCGTGGCAATGGGTGGAGTTGCCTCCGCCGAGGACGTGGGTGATCCAGCCGCCGTCAAGTCCGAGGACGGCAAGTATCTCGACAAGGATGGCAACCCAACGTTCAAGGTGACGTCCGACGGTACGGTGGACTGGTACACCTACTCCGGCTACCGCCGTTATCATTCGGAGTGCCACGTCTGCCACGGACCCGACGGCATGGGCTCGACATACGCGCCGGCGTTGAAGGACTCGCTCAAGACCATGAGCTATGCCGACTTCATGGGTGTGGTCGCGAGCGGGCGCAAGAATGTATCGACGTCGCAGGAAAACGTCATGCCGGCATTCGGCGATAATCCGAACGTTGCCTGCTACATGGACGACCTCTATGTGTACCTGCGCGCCCGCGCCAATGATGCGGTTGGGCGTGTCCGGCCGGCCAAGCACGAAGACAAGTCGGATGCCTATGGAAAGGCGGAAGACGCCTGCATGGGCAACAAGAACTGAGCCTGACCGGCGCGAATGACAAACCTGTTTGATGTTTTGTGGAGACCAAGATGAAGACCCGCGCCGCAGTCGCATTCGAAGCCAAGAAGCCGCTTGAGATCGTCGAGCTCGACCTGGAAGGCCCCAAGGCCGGCGAGGTCCTTGTCGAGATCAAGGCGACGGGCATCTGTCACACCGATGCCTATACGCTCGACGGCTTCGACAGCGAAGGCATCTTCCCCTCGGTCCTCGGGCACGAAGGTGCCGGCATCGTTCGCGAGGTCGGCGCCGGCGTGACGTCGGTGAAGCCTGGCGATCACGTGATCCCGCTCTACACGCCCGAATGCCGCCAGTGCAAAAGCTGCCTGAGCCAGAAGACCAATCTCTGCACCGCGATCCGCGCGACGCAGGGCAAGGGCGTGATGCCCGACGGCACCTCGCGCTTCAGCTACAAGGGCAAGACGGTCTTCCACTATATGGGCTGCTCGACCTTCTCGAACTTCACCGTGCTGCCTGAGATCGCGGTGGCCAAGATTCGTGAGGACGCGCCGTTCGACAAGAGCTGCTACATCGGCTGCGGCGTCACCACAGGCGTCGGAGCTGTCGTCAACACCGCCAAGGTGACGCCGGGCTCCAACGTCGTCGTGTTCGGCCTCGGCGGCATCGGCCTCAACGTGATCCAGGGTGCCAAGATGGTCGGCGCCGACAAGATCATCGGCGTCGACATCAACGACTCAAAGGACAATTGGGGCCGCCAGTTCGGCATGACACATTTCGTCAATCCGACCAAGGTGAGCGGCGATATCGTGCAGCATTTGGTGGGCCTGACCGACGGCGGTGCCGACTACACCTTCGACTGCACCGGGAACACCAACGTGATGCGCCAGGCGCTGGAAGCCTGCCATCGCGGCTGGGGCGTGTCGGTCGTGATCGGCGTTGCGGAATCCGGCAAGGAGATCGCAACCCGGCCGTTCCAGCTCGTCACCGGACGCGTCTGGAAGGGCACCGCGTTCGGCGGCGCGCGCGGCCGCACCGACGTGCCGAAGATCGTCGACTGGTACATGAACGGAAAGATCCAGATCGATCCGATGATCACCCACATGCTCAAGCTCGACGAGATCAACAAGGGCTTCGACCTGATGCACGAGGGCAAATCGATCCGTTCGGTCGTCGTGTTCTAAAATCAAAACACCAAGCAATAGGAGGATAGGTCAATGACTGTTCATATCCACCCGTCAGTCGACAATGGCGTCAAGCAAGGCTCCGGCAGTTTTGCCGGCGGCACACTGGTCTGCAAATGCGCGGACAAGAAGGTCAAGGTGGGGGTCAAGGGCGATGTCGCCCACAACCACGCCTGCGGCTGCACCAAATGCTGGAAGCCTTCGGGCGCCACATTCTCGGTGGTCGCGGTCGTGCCGCGCGAGAACGTCACCGTGCTGGAGAACGGCGACAAGCTGAAGATCGTCGATGCGGCCGCGGTGATCCAACGCCATGCCTGCACCGGATGCGGCACCCACATGTACGGCCGGATCGAGAACAAGGGCCATCCGTTCTATGGCCTCGACTTCATCCACCCCGAGCTGTTCCAGGAGTCCGGTTCGGCGGCCCCGGGATTTGCCGCCTTCGTGTCGTCGGTGATCGAGTCCGGCGTCAAGCCGGCCGACATGGCCGGGATCAGGTCGCGGCTGAAGGAGCTTGGGCTCGAGCCCTATGACTGCCTGTCGCCGGCGCTGATGGACGCCATTGCCACCCACGTGGCGAAATCCAAGGCGGCCTGACCAAGGCAGTCTGACAAGGGCGGTCTGACCGGCCGGCTCTGACGAGATCCGGTGCCGGCAGAGGGCCTGTCGGCGACGGATATGCTGGTAGTACCCGTGACCTTGAACCTTGCATGCCCTGCGGGCGACCACAGGGCATGCATTTTATTTTCCGCCTTGCCCTCGTCCTATCCCCGATCCTGGTCTTTTCGCCGACCCGCGCCGCGTCGCCGGAGGACCGCTACATTGCCGCGCGTGACGCCGCGATCGCCAAATTCGCCAAGCAGGAGAAGGACGGCAAGATCGACGAGGCCGTCGACAAGGCCGAGGCGGCCGCGCGCGACGAGCTGAAGGGGCAGTTGATCGCGATCCTGTCCCAGCCCGTCCGGCCGGGCTTCGCGCCAGCGCAGCTCAATCTCGACACTCTATATAAAGGCGATATGGGATTCGGCATGCTGGACGGCCTGCGCTTCGACGCGGACAAGGGCAGGGACGGCGGCAAGATCGGCGAAAAACGCGCCGACGGCGGCTTTGTCGAGCCGAAAGCCCATATCATCGTCACCTCCGAAGCTCTATTCACGCGCTGGCTGCACGAGCACAAGACATGGTGGGACAAGGGCAGCAAAAACGTGCCGCAGCAGATCGAACCGGCTCTGAAGTTCGAGGGCCTGTACACGCAGGCGATTTCGACCGATGCCGCGGTGATCAACTTCAACGAGCTGCCGGTCGTCAAACCGGCCTCAGCCACCCTGACTTATGGTTTCCTGGCCGGCCGCACACAGGACACAACCCCTGAGGCCGCCGACGAGGTATTTGTCGCCGCGCTCGCCAACGGCAAGTTCTACATCGCCTATGGCGAGATCGAGCCGGCCGTGAAGGTGCCGGCCTGTACGGCGATCCGGACCGACTACAACAAGAAGGCCGACGAAGCGGCCGAGAAGCTCGAGCGCAAGCAGTTCACCCGGAAGGCCTATGACAAGCTCGGCGACCTGCGCCAGCAGGGCGAAGATGCGTTCAAGCACTGCTTCGTTCAGCACGCCCCTGAGCAGCCGGCATTCGCCGAAGCCACCAAGCAGGCCCAGGCGCTGCTGGAGACGGCGATCGGCAAATAGCGTCACCTGACGGTTTGATCGGCTGACGGTCCGACCCTATGTTCCCCGGGCAGGTTTCGAGCCCGGGGAGACGCTATGACTACCGCCATCAGCCCGTTCCGCATCGCCGTCAGCGACGATGTCCTCGAGGATCTCCGCACCCGGCTGCGCCGGACCCGCTGGCCGGAGGCCGAACTGGTCGACGACTGGAGCCAGGGCGCGCCGCTGCAATGGATCAAGGACATCTGCCAGTATTGGGCCGAGACCTATGATTGGCGGCAGCGCGAGGCGCAGCTCAATCGCTTCAGCCAGTTCACGACCGAGATCGACGGGCTCGGCATCCACTTCATCCATGTCCGCTCCAAGCACCCGGAGGCGCGGCCATTGATCATCACCCATGGCTGGCCGGGATCGGTGGTCGAGTTCCACAAGGTGATCGAACCGCTGACCGATCCAACGGCGCATGGCGGCAGCATGGCGGATGCCTTCCATGTGGTGTGCCCGTCCTTGCCGGGCTTCGGCTTCTCGGCCAAGCCGGACACCACAGGCTGGGGCGTCGATCGCATCGCCAGGGCCTGGGCCGTCCTGATGGAGCGGCTCGGCTATTCCAGGTATTTCGCGCAGGGCGGCGATTGGGGCTCCGCGGTCACGACCTCGATCGGCGGGCAGGACGCGGCACACTGCGCCGGCATTCACATCACGCTTGCGATGTCGACGCGGCCCAATGTCGAGGGCCAGCCGACGCCGGAGGAAACCCGTGCGCTCAACGGCATCAAATACTATGCCGACTGGGATTCCGGCTATTCCAAGCAACAGTCCACCCGGCCGCAGACGCTCGGTTATGCTCTGACGGATTCGCCGAGCGGGCAGGCGGCCTGGATCCTGGAAAAGTTCTGGGCCTGGACCGACTGCGACGGGCATCCGGAAAACATCCTCAGCCGCGACGAACTGCTCGACAATGTCATGCTGTACTGGGTGACCGAGACGGCCGCATCGTCGGCGCGGCTCTATTGGGAGAGTTTTGGGCCCGGCAAGCGAACCCCGCACAAGGTGAGCGTGCCGACCGGCGTTGCGGTATTTCCCAAAGAGATCGTTACGCCGGTCCGCAAATGGATGGAGACGAATTTCACCAACATTCAGCACTGGCGCGAGATGCCGAAGGGCGGACATTTCTCGGCGTTCGAGCAGCCCGAGCTGTTTGTCGGCGAGGTGCGGGAGTTTTTCGGGAAGCTGCGCTAGCTGCGGATGGGGCGAGCGGAGCGATACCCGTCAACTTAGATTCGAGGCGCGAATGATGGTATCGCTCCGCTCCACCCATCCTACGGACTGGCTCCGCTACAACGCCACCAAGAGATGTTGTGCGTTAGCCGACCCTATTCGTCAGCAGCACGCGTCGTGACCGCTGAATCGATCAGCTTTTGGTCGCCTCAGCCTCCCGATCAAGGCCCGAGTGAAACCTCCAGGCAAGCATTGATGTCAACGACGCAACCCGCCACCAGGGTCGATCGCGCGTATGTTGGTCTGGAGCGGTTTGTGACAGAATGCGCTGTGCAACGGAGGGACGTCGGCATGCTGCTTGATCCCCGCCACGGCGACTTTGAGGACAATGCCGCCAGCCCCGAGCAGCGGTCGTTGTTCGCGATCGTGGGCAGCCTTCTCGTCGAGATAAGCCCGGCGAAACTGCTATTTGCCTGGACGATTTCGATCCTGCTTCCGGGCGTGCTGCTCGGCCTTGCGCCGCTGGTCGCGTCCGTCTGGATTTCGAGCCTTTCGCAACACGTTCTTGCACTGTCCGAAGTGGGCGCCGTGCTGGCGCTGGTTGCGATCGCGGCGTTAGGATGGCTCGGCGGCCGACCGCTAATTCAAATCGCGGAAACCAGCTTTTGGTCACTCAACGCGCTCGCGATCCAACCGAGCTACGCGTTCGCGCGCGAGGCGCTGGGCCATCTGGCGGAGCTGCTTTGGCGCACTGGCGCAACTCCTGCCTCGCGCATGAGGCTGCGCCGCGGCTGCTCTGTCGGCGCTGGCATACTGCTCGCTGCTGGTGCGGCCTTGGTCGCGGTCCTGGCTTGGCCGGCTTCGCAATGGACCGCGACCATCAATGACCTGGTCCTGATCCATCGTCTTGTGATGCCGACGTTCGCGAACGCTGTGGTGCTCGTGTCCTGCTATCTTGCGGTCGCATCATTGGCCTGGAGCGTAGCCGACGCCAGTATGGACCAACCGGCTGATCTTGCCGCGTTCGACGCAACGCCGCCCGGAGGCCGTCTCTGGCGCCTTGCACATCTGTCCGATCTCCACGTGGTCGGCGAGCGATACGGTTTCCGCATCGAAAGCGGGACGGCTGGTCCGCAGGGAAACGAACGCTTCAATCGCGTGCTGGCGAGGCTTGCCGAGATTCACGCCGTTGATCCGCTCGACCACGTGTTGATCAGCGGCGACATGACGGATGCCGGCCGGCCCAGCGAATGGGCCGAATTTCTTGATACATTGGCAAGTCATCCCGAACTCGCCGCGCGCGTCGTCATGCTTCCGGGAAATCATGACGTTAACGTTGTAGACCGCGCCAATCCCGCGCGCCTCGACCTTCCGTTCAGCCCAGGCAAGCGGTTACGGCAGATGCGTACCCTATCAGCGATCGCGGCTGTCCAGGGCGATCGCGTGCGCGTTATCGACGGTTCCGGCAAACCATCGGTGACGCTGAATCAGGCGCTGGCGCCCTATCATGATCGGATAACGAAATTTGCGCAGCACGGCGGCGTTCGCCGCGCAGCTGCGCTGCGCGGATTGTTCGATGATCAGTTTCCAATGATCTTGCCGCCGGACCAGGACGGCGGCCTAGGGATCGCCATTCTCAACTCCAATGCCGAAACTCATTTCTCCTTCACCAACGCGCTCGGATTGGTTTCGGAAGCGCAAACGCGGCGATTGGAAGTTGCGATTCGTCATTTTCCGACGGCGTACTGGACCATCGCGCTACATCATCACTTGATGGAATATCCCATGCCGGTGAAGACCTTTGCCGAGCGCATCGGGACGGCCTTGATCAACGGCAGCTGGTTTGTGCGCAGGTTGCAAAAGTTCTCCGATCGCTCGGTCGTGATGCACGGTCACCGTCATATCGATTGGATCGGTAGATGTGGTGCGTCGAGGATCGTCTCGGCCCCGTCGCCGGTGATGGGCGCCGATGATGCAGTCACCTATTTTTACATCCACAGAATGACGGTCGGGCCGGATTGGAAGCTCTGCCTCGCGAAGCCCGAGCGAGTGGAAATCGCCAAAAACTAGGAAATTTCCGGCTCATCTTCGTGCGATCCGCCGAAGAGATCAGCGATCCAGGCGGCTGAGGGGCTCTCGGCACAGAAGGTCAGAATAGCGAGCGTGATCGGCACACCGATGAAAGTCCCGAACAGGCCCCAAAGTGAACTCCAGAAGAAGATCGCAAACAGCACCAGGAACGGCGAGATCGACAACGTCGAGCCGGCGACCCGCGGTTCGACATAGCTGCCGACCACGAACTGGATGACGTTGAGGCAGGCGAAGACACCAAACACCGCGGGCCAACTCTCGAACTGCGTCATGGCCAACAAGGTGGGGAACAGGGTCGCGATGAAAGGGCCGATGAAAGGAATGTAGTTGAGGACAAATGCGATCACGCCCCATTCGAATGCGAAAGGCAGTCCGGTCACGGCAGCGAACAGGCCGACCAGCAGGCCTGTGACCGCGCTCATCTGCGTCCGTACGAACATATATTTCCGGAACTTGGCGGCCGTCGCTTTGCTGCCCTTGAGCAGCACGCGCGCAGCCGTGCGATTCTCCAGCCGCTGGATTCGTCGACCCGCATCGTCGACCTCGAGAAGTCCGAGCACAACATAGACCAGCGCGATGAGCCAGAAACTCAACGTGGTGTTGATGCGGCCCGTGACGTATTGCGTGGTGCGCAGCAGCCAGCCGACATTGAAATGCTCCGCCCAAAGGCCGGCGAACGAGACGCCATGGCCATCCAGCCAGATCACCGCGGCGTCGTAGAAGGCCTGATACCGCGCCGCATCCGCAATCAGGTACCGCCCGACGCGGCCGAAACCCCACGCCGCCAGTGAGGCAAACGCGGCGCAGGTTGCGGTCGTAACAACGACCGTGATGGCGAGCGCGAGGAGTTTCGGTAGCCACGACTGGAGCCGTTCCTGAATGGGCCAGACGATCGCAATGATGAACAGGGCGGCCGCGAGCGGAGCGAGCACACTGCGTGCCTGAGCCACCGCCGCAGTGACCAGCACCGCGGCGATGATGCCGGTCGTGATCTTCAACCCGCCGCCCATCTTTGGGTTATCCGACCTTCTTGAACAAAAGGACTGTCAGTCTGTCTCTCTGCGCGACAAGACCGTGGCCACCGTCAAGCTGAAGGAGACCTCACGAAAGGTGCGACCGATCGCAAGTGTGCCATGTTCCGACGTGCACTGCTAGGTGCGCAAGACCGCTGCGACCGCCAGGCGCGCCCATCCATTTCTACGAGCTGGCGCGATACTGCGGCGCGGCTACAGAAGTCCCCGATAAATCCCGGGCGCTGAGCCTTCGATGGCCACCGCGCCGACGGCCTTCGCATAGAATTCGGCCGGCCCGACGCCGCCGATGATGGCGTAGCCGAAGCCCTGGTGTTTCATGTCCTCGAGACAGGCGAACAGCAGCGCCTTGCCGATGCCGCCCTGCTGCGCCTTCGGCGCGACGCCGGTCGGACCGAAGAAGTTGCGACAGGCCGCGTCGTGGCAGGCGAATCCCAAAATCTTCTTTTGCTGGATCGCGATGAAGCAGGAGACTGGTTGGCGACCGAACGCGACCTCGGTTTCGCTGGCCCATGCCTCACTGAACGTTTCCTGCACCCAGGCCACGACCTTGTGCTTTTCGGGCGCGAGCGCCCGGCGCATGACAATTCCGGCCTTAAGCAATCGATCATAGGCAGGCCGGGAATCGGGCAGGGCGTAGAGCTTGACGAGCATGTCCATCCGGCGACCATAGTTGAAAACGCGTCCCGCGCGCAAATCGCGGGAGGAACGGTGGGGCGTAGGATGGGTAGAGCGAAGCGAAACCCATCAATTCATATTCGGGGCGCGAATGATGGGTTTCGCTGCGCTCTACCCATCCTACGGACTACCATTTCCGCTGTTGCTTGTTCGGGGTCTTGTTCGTGATCCTGGCTTCACGCGCAACTGCCCAGAAATACCCGCCGCAGAATGCAACAATCGCAACAATCACGGTGGCGGCGATAATCTCTTGCATGTCGGCGGCTCTCCAAGTACACGTACCTCTCATACGTGGGAATTATGCCCACGTAAAGTGAATCTCGGTTTCGAGATGTGACGAGGCGGAGCGAAGGCATGGTGAGAGTCAGCGCAACAGACAGACGTCTTCGGGCGATCGCAGCTCTCGTCGTCATGGCCGGCATCGGTTCGGCGCAGGCCGCTCGAACGTCTGACAAGTCGGATGCCAGCGGGGGTACGGTCTCGATTCCGATCGACACAAGGAGCCAGACGTCAGCGATGGAGGGCGTGGTCCGCCCCGTCCAGCTTCCCAAGGGCGCTTCTGCGGTCAGCGAGACCTACGGAGACTGGATCGTCAAATGCCTGCTCGATGGCGGTGCCAAGCTCTGCACCCTGGGACAGATACAGACCTCCAAGGAGACCAATCAGCAAATCTTTGCCATCGAGCTGATTCCGAGGGATGGAAAGGCCGAAGGCAACATCCTGATGCCGTTCGGGCTGAAGTTCGACGCCGGGGCCGTCCTCAAGCTCGACGGCAAGGATCTGGAGCAGACCCGGTTCTCCACCTGCACGGCGCAAGGCTGTTTGCTACCGGTATCCTTTCCCACGGTTGTGACCGACACCATCAGCAAGGCCAAGACGCTCACCGTTGCCGCGCAGAACATCAGCAACGGGCAGGCCGTCGTGTTCAATGTCCCCCTCAACGGCTTCGCCGCTGCGCTGGAGCGCACCATTCAGCTTGGAGGCTGAGCGGCACGAGCGGGATCGGAATCAAACGACCTGCGGCGAGGTGTCAGAATCGCCAGCTGAAGCTGCCCTTGACGGCGTTGCTGCGGCTCTGGTCGGCGAACTGGCCGGTCCAGGAGATGCTGAGCGCGGCGTTGGCGGCGACGGCCAGGTCGAGACCGGCTTCGGCGACGAACGCGTCGCGGGCGATCGGCGCGCCGGCCAGCGCGAACGGCGCGCCGGATTGGAAGGCCAGCGCCGCCACCGGCGTGACATCGCCAAGCGCGTGCCGCCAGCCGAGCATCCCGCGCGCCGTCAGGGCCTGCGTCAACGCCGTAGCGCCGCGCAGGCCGAGCGTCGTGTAGGTGGTGTCGAGATTCGCAGATCCGGTCATCGCCGCAAGGCCGCGCTCGTTGATGCCGCCATCAACCCGCACGTAGGCAAGGTTCAGGAATGGCTCCAGCGCAGCGGCATTGAACCCGTAGGTGTAGCCGACCTCGCCGAACACCTGCGTCGTCTTCAGGGCGTCATCGCCGCGCTCGGTGTCCACGATGTTGACCGCGGTGACCTGTCGCGCGGTGCTGATGTCGTTCCACGAGAAGCTGGCGCCGCCGCGCAGGCCCCAGGCGCCGAGCTGGCCGCCGCCATAGATCGCGACATGGTAGCTTTCACTCGAACCGGACGCCGCGATGTCGGGGGATTTGAAGGTGGACTGGCTGTAGCCGCCGGCGAGGCCGACGCGCCAGGTGCCGTTGAAGGTGACGTCGAGGCCGGAGATCACGCCGCCGAGCGAGTGATCGGTCCGCGCGGCGTTGCCGTCACCGTTGAGCGTTCCCTGGCTGCCCAGCGCCTGCGCCCACACCGAGTAGACCTGCGCCGGCCTCGACGCAGCGGCGGCCGGCGGCGCCTTGTAGAACGGTAGGGAGGCATAGGCGTTGCGCGGGGATTCGTCCGCATAGGACAGCACATCGGCCCCCTGTGCCAACGGCGTGCCGTAGCCGAAGTCCTGCCGCAACCGGCCGACGACGGCGTCGCGCAGATATTGCGACTGCTCCGACAGCACGCCGGCGGCGTTGGCGTGGATCGAGGCGTTGCCGAGGCTGGTGAAGGCGGCGCGTGCCTGGGCTGCGCTGGCGCCCACCACCTGCTGCCACACCGGATTGCTCGCCGTTGCCGTGTCCAGCGCGCCCGCCACTGCTTTCTCGTTGGCCGTCGAGGCGAGATCGGCGAAGTGGATCGCGCTGCGCGCGGTCGTCAAATAGCCGTTGAAGGCATCGGCGCTCAGGGTGAAGGCGATGAACGGGAAGTCGGCGATCGCGACGGTCGGGGACGACACCGTCAGGCCGCCCTGGGTGGTGAGGATCGTATAGGTCTTGCCCGGCACGACCGGCGCTGACGTGGTATCGGTGTCGTGCGCGATCTCGAAGATCGAGCTTTTGATGTTCGCCGCGCCGCCGACCTCGATCAGATCGCTGGCGGTGCCGCTGAGCTCGACATGGTATGTTGACTGGGGCCCCATCGTGAGATTGCCGAGGATATGGAGGGTCCCGATCGAATTTCCCGGCGATATCGTGCCGCCATTGTCGTTGACGTTTGCGACCTTGCCGTTGCCTGACAGCGTGCCGCCTTTGTTGACATTGATGACCGACGAGGTTGTCAGCGAGCCGTTCACCTTTAGATTGCCGGCGTTGATGTTGGTCACGCCGGTGAACGTCTGGACCCCGGTCAAGTTCAGCGTGCCGGTGCCCTCTTTCACCAGTGATCCGCCGACTCCGCCACTGTCTCCGCCATCCTGCAACACGCCGGAGAACAGCGTGCTGCTGTTATTGTAACCGATCATCAGCGAATGGTTGCCCAGCGAAACCGTGCCTCCTCCCGCGAGCGCACCGAGTGCCATCCCGCCAGCGGTCAGTCCCGAGATGTCGATGTTGCCCGACGCGGTGTTGGTGATGGTCGCATTGCCCCCGCTTGAAAAGCCGGCGAAGAAGACCTTGCCGGCATTGTTCAGCGTCGCGCTGGCGGCCGAGCTGTTGTCGCTGAAACGCATGACCCCGGTGCTCGCATTGTCGATCGATGCGTTCCCGGCACCAGAGAAATTCGCGAAAGTCATATTTCCCGTGTTGGTGATTTTCGCCGCTGCCATCGACCCATACTCGCTAAAAGCGAGGAGCCCAGCGTTGTTGACGATCGCTTCTCCAAGCGACGACCTGTCTTTCAGGGCGATGATACCGGAGCCGGTGTTGGTAATGCTGGAGAAGACAGCCGATGCAAGGTCTGCGAATTCGATCTGCCCCTGGTTGGTGATCGTCGCCCTGCTTGCCGTGCTGTTCTTTGTGAGCTTGATGGTCCCGGTCGTCTGATTGTTCAGCCTGGTCTCTCCCAGGCTGGTATCCGTGACCATAGATCCGAAGTTATCAATGGTGACCGCCCCCTGAAGGGATCCCCCCAGAAATTGAAGCGAACCATAGTTGGAGATCTTGATTTGGTCGCTGAAGAACCGGGAGCCGGCAAGGACCTCCCTGACCAGAAGCGTCCCGTTGTTGGTGATCTGTGTCTGTCGATCCGAATTTGATACGAGAGGAGCCGTCATCTGGCGAACATCGAGCAGCCCGCCCGGCCTGATCTCGATCTGATATTGGCCGCCAAAAAAATTGACACGAGTCTCCGTGACTTGACTATCGATATAAACGCGCGGGTTAGCGCCATTGTTCAGGAATCGCTTAAAATCTTCACGTTCGGTGGTATTCCAGTTTGCGGTCACGGCCCAGTTGGCAGCTACTCCGTTATTCGGAGCGACCCAATCGAGACCTGCTCCTGCGGCCGCATCAGAAAGCGCGCCGCTCGCCAATGCGGCCAGCAATGTGCCCGCGGCAAGACGTGCTGCCAGAACCCGGCGCGAGGCCGATGCCGACAAAAGGGAAACGAGCGAACGCCGGGCCGCCAGCCGAGGCCTGTGAAGAGTTGAGGCCCGGCTTTCGATCTGGACTGAATAAATGAACATGCTGCCCACCACTTTGCACGCTGACCGGCAAATTGAGCCGGAGTCGTCGTCTAGCAGGCAATTGTTTGGACACTATTTGAAGATCGCAGAGGCGAAGCCGGTTGTGGCTTCTGTGCCACGCGGCGTTGAGTCGAACGGCGCGTTATGCCGCCTTGTCAGGCTTCGGCCTTGTTCTTGCGTGCCCGCGCGTCGAGCGCCGAGCGTCGCCGGGGCGCGCTGCCAGTCACGCCCAAGCCGCGGCGGCCGAAGCCGATGCTTCTGAGAACAAAAGCGGGAACAGCGTGCTCGCCGTGCAGCCTCGTCACATGCGCGATCAGGCCGCGCATGACGTTGGCGCGTGCATGCTCCGACACGAGGTGACGCGCCGACGTGAAGTAGACATATTCGATTGCAGCGGCAGCGCCGATTGGGCCAAGCGCTGCCAGTGCCTGCGCTGACGCCGCCGGCAATGTTCGATCCGGCGACGCCATCATCCAGCCGATCATCAAGGCGATTTCGGGTGGACAAGGCGAACCCATGTTGGTTGTGTCAACGGCAGCCGCGTCCAGCGCGGCGCGGTCGCCGGCAGCAAGCAGGGCGATGCACTTCAGGACTCTCATGTGGAGATGAAGTGCGGGGCCCAATTCGGCCATCTCGATGCCGCGATCAAAGAACCCGACGGCTTCGTCGAAACGGCCGCGCGCATAGCGCAATTGCCCCATGATGGGCAAGGCGGCGGCAAAGTCCGCAGTTCGTGCGAAGGCGCGCTCGGCCAGGTCCTCCGCAAGGTCGAGATGACCCCGGTTGATGAAGTACAACAGCTTGGCCGCCGCCAGCATCAGCAGCGGGTTGGGCTCGACGGCGGGCAGGCATTCCAGCACCGTGGCGTCGATCTCGCTTTCGATGCGGTAGCGTTCTTCCAGGCTCATCCCACCGAACGGACCGGTCAGGATGAGGCGCGCGAATAGATGCAGGCACCATTGCAGGGCGATGTCTGCATTTTGAGGATCCTGCTCGCGCGCCTTTCCTAGTTGCTCGCCGCTTGCCAGCCACCCCGGATTTGACGTCGACAGCACGCTTGAAGCCTTGGGGAGGCGCATTTCAAGCGGTTCGTCCGCGGGGATGCCGAGACCGGTGGAAGCATCGACGAGCGCCTGCGACACGGCACCGATGACGCCATTCGAAACCCTACTCGCCTCGGACGAGAACGATGCGGCGTCTGTGATATCGAGATGGAGACGGAACGCCTTGACAATGCGCTTTGACGGCATTTCTCGCAAGGTGGCCGCGCAATCAAGCTGCCCGTCGCCGGCGAGGAAGCTCATCTGAAGGAAATAACGCAGCTTGTCGGTGACGCCAGGGTTCGAGTTCTCGGCAATCACGACCTTGTGGTTAATGCCAAGGCCGGTGGCGATCTTGTCGCGAAGCTGATCGACCAAAGACGATGCTTGCGCGCCGAAGGGATGCTGCTGCGGTCCGAAGGCCGGCCCGATCGCCAGGAATCCGTCGGTCGGCATCGCCGGAGACGGTGCGGCGATCCAGACGTAACCCTCGCCGTATTGCGTGGCGATATACATCGGCGATTTGGCGCTGTCGCCGAGCTTGGCCCGCAGCCTGTTGACCAGAAAGTCAACATTGCGATCGGATACGTCGGATTCCGAGGCGACCTCATCGAGTAGATGGCCGCGGCGCATCAGGCGCTGCGGGTTACGGGTGAGCGCGAGCAGCAGGGCGCGTTCGTTTCTGGTAAACTGAACTACAACCCCGTTGCGGTGCCCGAAAAGGCAGGTTTCGTCAAGAATCAGGTCTCCAAAGCGGAGACCGTGTACTTTGCCCACTTCCCAGCCCCCCTGAAGCAAATCAAACCAATCGCCGACACAAATAGAAGTATGCCCTTGAACGGCTCTCCCGCAAGCCTCGCGTGTGGCCTCATTGCTGAGCAGACGAGGCGAACGCCCCGTGCGACAAATTAACCCTACGGGCAATTTTCCGCTTCGCGTTTGACCCAACTCAGATGTTCAATGCACCCGTCTCACCCGATCGAGGGGCGAATCGCGATCGTCACGAACGCGGTGTGAGATGCGGTTGACGCCGATTGCGCAACTGACGGGTGCGCATGGGGCGGACGGTGAAGTCGTGTGGTCCTGACGCCCTAGCGGTAGGTGTCCTCTCGCAAAACGCGCAAGTGTTTTTGCGAAAGCGGTGACAAGCAAGCCAAGTCTCGCCGGGGAGAGCACGAAATAAGCCGTAACCCATCGCGCAGGGAAAGCCGGAGTGTTTTCCGGTTACACCTGTGGTCCTACCCGGTGCTTTTGTTGCACCGGACCCATGGGTGCGATCGGCACCCGGCTTTCCCTGCGCCCTCTGCCAAGTGAGACGGCCGAGCGTGAGGCGAGACTCGGACGAATTGCGTCGCGAGAATGCGAACGTGCAGCTGTTTGAAAATTGAAGCGGACCAACCCCAGCGTCGTCCCGGGCAAGCGAAGCGCGACCCGGGACCCATGACCACAGGGTTGAGTTGTTGAACGGGCTGTGGCCCCAACGTCGCGCAACGATCACCTTCGGTGGTTATGGGTCCCTGCTTTCGCAGGGACGACGAATGTAGGCGAGCCAACAATCACAAATACCAGGCAAGCACCGCCTTGAGCCGGGCGTTCTCGATCACCGGCAGCGCGACCACCTGGTTCATGCCGGAGCTGCGCGCCGATGCAGCCGCGATCGATTCATCCTGCTTCAGGTGTTCGGTGAGCGCGGGCATGCCGGTGGCCCATGCGCCGCCGATGCTGCCTTCACCGCGGTTGATCGTCTTTGCTGCATGGAGCGCAGCAAGATCGGACTGCTCGCTGCAATCGCCGGAGTGGAACACCAGCGCCGACCGCTCTTCGTTCGGCACCCAGATCTCGAACCGGCGTGCGATCGGCGTCGCCTGGGCGGATAGGAATGTCACCACCCAGGTCTGGTCGCCGGTGGTGTAAGGGATGCCGACACCGCAATTGATGCCGATCTCGGATGCGTCCTCCCAGCGCAGGAATCCCTTGGAATTGTGCAGATCCTTGATGATCAGCGGCATGCCGGCCTTCCAGGTCCGGCCGGGCAGGCCGAAGCCGCGCGGGAATTTGGTGTGGCGCGAGTTGAACTCGAACATGTCGGCCGTGCCGTAGTAGCCGTCGACCAGCGCCATCTCGTGGGATTTCTCGGGATCGTTGTGCCAGAGCTCGATCGCGCCGACATGCTTCCTGTCGTCACCGCAGAGCAGCACTATGACCGCCATCAGGAATTCGCCGGCGAACACCGGAAGCGCGACGGCGCAGGTCAGGCCGGCCTCGCGCGCCTCGTCGGTTCGCTTGAAATAGGAGTTGGCGAATTCGGTCAGGATGACCGGATGGCCGCTCGCCCAGGCCTTGCCGGGCAGGCCCTCGTCGTAGGCGAACAGCGCGTGCTCGCTGACCGCCTGGAATTCCGCGAACTCGGAGCTGTGCAGGCTGCCACCGAATTCCAGCCGCGCCCGCGTTTGATCGGGCACCCACAGTTCAACAACGCGAATGAAGGTTTTCATCACACGCACCTGCCGTCTCGCCGACGGCTAGCATCGGCGATGTCACGGCAAAATGTGCGCTCAAATAGCGGGCAAGCGACGCCCAAAGTTGATGCGAAGGCGCGATTTCGCCTCAGTCCCGATACGAGGGATCGGCGCGATCGAGCTTGCGCAGCAGCGCCGGCCAGGCGAGCTCGCCGTTGCGCGCGGCGCGGCCGGCTTTGGGCAGCATCCGCTCATAGGTGTCTTCGAGGATGTTCTGCGGCGGATAGACCAGCTTGGTGTTGCAGGACAGCGCCATCACCTGGGTCTGGCAGGCGCGCTCGAGGCGGAACAGCACGTTGAAGGCAGCGGGCACGGTGCGGCCGACGACCAGGAGGCCATGGTTGCGCAGGATCATCGCCTCGTTGTCGCCGAGGTCGCGCACCAGGCGTTCGCGCTCGTCGACATTGTCGGCGATGCCTTCGAAGTCGTGATAGGCGATGTGCAGGAACCGCATCGAGGTCTGCGCCAGCGGCAGCAGGCCGCATTCCATCGCCGACACCGCCATGCCGGCGGGGGTGTGGGTGTGCGCGACGCAGTCCATGTCGTGCTTGGCCATGTGGATGGCGCTGTGAATGACGAAGCCCGCGACGTTGACGTCATAGTCTGTCGCGTTGAGCAGCGTGTTGCCCTCGACGTCGACCTTGATCAGGCTGGAGGCGTCGATCTCCTCATACAGCATGCCGTAGGCATTGATCAGGAACTGGTCGGTGGTGCCGGGCACGCGGCAGGAGATGTGGTTCGCGATCATCTCCGTCATGCCGTACATCGCCGTGAGACGATAGCAGGCGGCGAGATCGACACGGGCCTGCCACTCCTCCGCGCTCACCTGCTCGCGAACGGATTTCACGACCTTGATCGCGGGCGAGCTGACGGGGGGATTCATGGCGTTCTCTCCTTGAGGATGTCTGCGAGGCCGGGGCCCGATTGTTGGCGCGGACCATAGCAGAATCCGCACGGCGGCAAGCGGCGGCGCGTCTGCTTATTTGCAGGTCTGGCGGGCAAAAACCGAATGCGGCATTGGCGCGCCGCGCCTTCGATGCCAGGATGCGGAAAAACAGCCGAGGCAAACCAAAATGAGCGATCGCAAGAATACGTTTTCGGAGGCGTCGTCATGACGGAGGGCCGCTATCGCCTGATCGGTTCGACCGCGTCGCCCTATGCGATCAAGCTGCGCGCGCTGATGCGCTACCGGCGCATCCCGCACGACTGGGTGATTATGACCAAGGCGTTGCGCGCGGCGACCGCGCATCTGAAGCCGATGCTGATCCCGGTGCTGCAATATCCCGACGGCAGCTATCGCGGCGAGACCACGACGCTGGCTTATGATCTGGAAGCGCGTCACCGGGGACGCTCGGTGATCCCGCAAGATAAAGCCGTAGCATTCGTCTGCGATCTGCTCGAGGACCTCGCCGATGAATGGGCGGTGAAGCCGCTGTTTCTGTATCGCTGGTGGGACCCGGATGATCAGGCCTACGTCTCGCGCTGGGCGGGCGAGGAATGGTCGACGTCGGAGGCCGCGGCCGGCAGCCGCGCGGAGATCGAGGAGTTCCGGCAGCGGCAGATTTCGCGGATGGTCATTCTCGGCGCGACCGAGGAGAACAGGCCGCTGTTGGAGGAGAGCTATCGGCGGACCCTTGCAGCGTTCGAGCCGCATGTCGGCATGACGAATTATCTGTTCGGCAGCCGGCCGTCGCTGGCGGATTTCGCCTGGTTCGGCCAGCTCAGCGAGATGGCAACCGACCCGACGCCGATGCGGATCATGCGCGAGCGTGCGCCGTTCACCGATCATTGGGTGCGGCGGCTCGACGATGCCTCCGGTGTCGAGGGCAACTGGTATCCGCGCGAGCAGGCGCTTGGCGGGTTTGCCGAAGCGCTGCTGCGGATCGCGGGCGAGCTCTATCTGCCGTTCCTTGCTGCCAATGCGGATGCATTCGCGAAAGGCCTGGAGCGGCTCGAGATCAATGTCTGGGGACTGCCTTACGCGCTGGCGCCGTTCAAATATCAGGTCAAGTGCCTGCAGCAGCTGCGCGCGAAATTTGCCGCACTCGATGCCGGAGATCGCGCGGCGTTGATGCCCATGCTGGAACGCACGGGATGCTGGGCGATCCTGGATGGAGGCTGATCAATCAGGGATGCCAATCAGGTTCAAATCGGCGTGAGCCTAGGTCCGGTGCCTGCTCCCGAGTGCGGCGGCGATCGTCTCCGGCTTCTTGATCCGCTCGACCAGCATGTCGATGCGGTCGCCGCCCCAGAACAGTTCGCCGTTGAACACCATGCTGGGCACGCCGAATACGCCGAGTGCTTCGGCCTCGTCGATGATGCGATCGTGTTCCGCGCGGGCAGGGCCGCGAACATAGGCCTCGAAGGCGTCGGCGGAACCGCCGATCGCGGTGATCACGCCGGCAATCTCTGACAATTCGTCGATCTCCAGCTCGTGGTTCCAGAATCTCCGGAACACCGTGTCATGATAGGAGCGGAATAGTCCGTGCCGTTGCGCGAACAACATCCCGGCGCTTGAGTAGAAGGCGTCATAGATCCGGCGCGGGCCCTTCATGGTCAGTCCCTGCGCATTGGCGAACCGCCGTGCATCCATGTAGGAGTAGCGTACCTTGCGCCAGAAATGCGGCGTGCGCGCCTCGACCGTGCCCATGAACTCGGGAATGCGAAGCGTGTAGGGCAGCCATTCCAGCTCGACGCCAAAGGTCTCCTCGAGCTCGAACAATCGCTTGTTGGCGACGTAGGCGTAGGGAGACTTGTAGTCGGTGTATATTCTGACCTTCGGCTTTTCCATCATCACTCCTCACCCTGTCGCGACAATTGTTCCCGATCCCGCGCGGTGGCGCAATGCGGGGCGACGAGGGAGAGATCGCGCGCAAGCGAATGGGCCCCGGTGCATTCAAGCATCGCGGGGCCCTGCTACTTCGTTTTAGCGAAGGATCTCTGGTGTAGACCAGTGGTGTTTCGGGACCTAAAAGCGCTTGGCCTTTGCGCTCTCGTCCTGCGGATATGTTCAGATTGTCGGCAGTGCACGCGGCTAGCAGCTGCTGTTCGCCTCAACGTGCACCGAGACCTTGCCGAGCAAGGTCGCTGGCTTTCGCCGGTGGCGTCATGCTCCTCTCCAAGGGTGGGCCGACGGACCTCTGTCCGCTTCTCTGCCTGGCGGCCGATTCCAAAATCGTCCGTCAATTCCTGCGACGCGGGGAGCAGGCGCTCCCGCACCCCAACAGGTGCAGTCGGCGAAATGCTGCGGCAGATATAGCCTGCTGTCAAGTTAACGAGCGGGGTATTTCAGGTCAGCTTTCCTGTCGCGCCTTGGTCTTTCGATACTGCGAGAAGTCCGGATCGTGCGTCATTTTCCAATAGTCAACAAACCGCCACGGCATTGCCGAGAACACCCGCCCGCTCCTGTTGCGGTAGTAGGTCGTCATGCCCGGATGCGTCCAGATCAGCTGCTCATGCTCGGCATCGACGTTGCGGATGTATTCGTCATGCGCGTCGGGATACACATCGATCGCGGCGATGTCGTTCTCGATCATCTCGACGAGGCAAGCGGAGATGTAGCGGCTCTGGCATTCCGACTGGAAGATCACGCTGCCGCCATGCGCAGGCCCCGAGTTGGGGCCGAGCATCAGAAACAAATTGGGGAAGTCAGGCACGGTGAGGCCGAGATACGCGGTCGGATTGTCGTCGCGCCACGCCTGCTTGAGGTTCTTGCCGTCGCGCCCGATGATGTTGAGACGCGCCGCCATCTCGGAGACCTTGAAGCCGGTCGAGATCACGATGACGTCGTGCAGCCGCGACGTGCCGTCCGTGGTGACAATTCCCTCTGCAGCGAAATGATCGATCTTGTCGGTGACCAGCTCGACATTCGGCCGGGTCAACGTCTTGAACCAGTTGTTGTCGAGCAGGATGCGCTTGCCGTAAGGCGGATAGGTCGGCATGCACTTCTCGATCAGGTCGGGGCGATCCTTCAGCTCGGAGAGGATGAAGTCGGCCAGCTCCTGGCGGTGCCGGTCGTTGCCCTTGTTGACGGCGCGGTCCGGATGCGGCCAGGCCGGATCCTTGCGCAGGAACGGCAGTAGCCCGTCGCCGTAACGCCAGAACATGTTGAAGCGATACCACTGCACATAGAATGGCAGATGCGCTAGCAGCCACTGCGCGCCTTCGGTGATCGGATCGGAATAGCCCTTCACCGGCCGCGCCCACTGCGCCGTGCGCTGGTAAACGGTGACCGAGGCGACGCGGTCGGCGATCGACGGCACCAGCTGCATCGCGGTCGCGCCGGTGCCGATCACAGCCACATGCTTGCCGTCGAGCTTGATATCGTCGGACCACAGCGCCGAATGAACCTTCTGGCCGGTGAAATCGCCGTCGCCCTTGAAAGAGGCAGGCGAGGGATCGTTGAGCTGCCCGATCGCGCTGACCAGCGCGGTGGACTCGAACGTCTCTTCACCGCTCGCGGTCTTCAGAGTCGAGATCCAGCGGCGCTTGCCTTCGTCCCAGCGCGAGGCGACCAGCTCGGTCGAGAGGCGGACGTGCTTACGGATGTCGTATTCGCGCACGACCTTGAGCAGATAGTCCAGCAGTTCCTGGCGCTGTGCGAAATAGCGCGTCCACGGATTGCGGGCGCCGAACGAGAACGAATAGGAGTGGTTCGGCGTATCGACGCCGCAGCCGGGGTAGCGGTTGACGTACCAGGTGCCGCCGATCTCGTCCTGCTTCTCGACGATGGTGTAGGGAATGCCGAGCCGCCCGAGCGCAACGCCGAGCGCGATCGCGCAGACGCCGGCGCCGACGATCAGCACGTGCTGCTGCGCAAGCCTCGCCTCGGAGGGGCGCTCGCGCCAGCGCGCGTCGCGGGGAACGAACCCCATCTCTTCTCGCATCAGCGGGGCATATTCCGGCGCGACATTCTCGCCGAGCGTCGCGCGCATCATCCGCAGCATCAGTTCATCGCCGGGATCGGTGATGACGGGCTTCGGCGTGCCGTTCGCGAACAGGTTCAGGACGGCGGCGCGGATCTCGTCCTGGATCTCCTTCGGCACGCCGGCATCCGGATCGGGGATCAGGCGAACGTCGCGCTTCGGCTTGTACGGCGGCTCGAGCCACTTCTCGTCGCCGGTCATATGCACCAGCACCATCAGCAGCACGCGGATATCGCCCTCGGCGATGGCGGAGGACAGATCGAGGTGTTTGCGCGAAAGCTCGATATTCATGCGTTGTCCTCAGCTCGCCGGTGCGTGGGGCAGACCGCCATAGGCGGCCCAAGTGGTGCCGACGATGTAGCCGGCATCGACCGGCAGGTTGATGCCGGTCACGCCGCTGCTCTGCGGCGAGAGCAGCCAAGCGATCGCCTGCGCCACTTCCATCGGCTCGACCAGCCGGTTCATCGCAGTCGGGCGGGCCAGCAGGTCCTTGTTCAGCGCGCCCGACGCGATGCCGGCTTCGAGTGCCGCCGTGCGGGTGAAGCCGGGCGACACCGCGTTGACGCGCACGCCGGAACGGCCCCATTCGGCGGCCAGCGTCTGCGTGATCTGGATGACGCCGGCCTTCGCCGCGGTATAGGCGTGGATCGGACCCGACGTCATGCCGGCCACCGAGGCGACATTGACGATCGCGCCATGCCGCCGCTTCGCCATTCCGATGCCGACGCTACGCGCGACCAGGAAGGTGCCGCGCAGGTCGATATTGACCTCGCGGTCCCATTGCTCCATCCGGACCCGCTCGATCGTGTGCATCTTGCCGAACACGCCGGCCGCGTTGACGAGGCCGGTGATCGGGCCGTGCGCCTTCTCGATATCGGCGATGCCGGTGACGACGGCGCTTTCGCTCGCGACGTCGAACGGCGCCGGCCAGAGGATGGCGGTCGTTCCGACCAGCGGCTCGGGCGCTATGTCGACGATGACGACGCGATGGCCTTGATCCGCAAGCAGCGTTGCGGTCGCAGCGCCAATGCCGCGGCTGCCGCCGGTGACGAGGATGGTGCCGTCGGCGCTCATGACTTTCTTCCCTTGTCGGTCGTGGTGAACAGGCCGCGCGTGACCAGCTTCTGGTAGGCCGTGATGACGTAATCGGGCACCGCGGTGACGCCTTGCTCGGAATAGGAATAGCGGCGGCTGAGATAGCCGCGCGCACCCATCAAGACCTGGACGATGGCCTCGAATTCTTCATCGCTGAAGGTGTTGGTGGCGCCTGCGGCCCGCGCGCGCTGCAGGATCCGGACATAGGCGCTCGAGATGTTGTCGAAATGCTTCTGGTAGCCGATGGGCGCGAAGAACTCGGCCTCGTTGAGGATGCGCAGGAATTCCGGCACCTCGCGGATGAAGTCGAAGAAGGCGCTGAAGCGCTCGACCTCCTGCCGGGCCTCGTTTGCGGTGCCGGTGCGCGCATGGATGAAGCGGACCATGTCGAGGCCGATCTTCGGCAGCAGCTGGTCGAGCAACTCCTGACGGTTCTCGAAATGGTTGTAGAACGTGCCCTGCGCGACGCCGGCAGCTTCCGTGATCCGTGCAACCGAGGCTTCGGCATAGCCGTATTTGCCGACGACCTTGGTCGCGGCGTCGAAGATCTTCTGCTTGGTCCAGGCGTTTCGCTCGACCCGGTTGAGTTTTGTCACTTTGGCGGATGTCGCTTGCGTCATGCGGTGGCCTCGAGTTCGGCGCGGAGCATGCGTTTGAGCACCTTGCCGGATGGATTGCGCGGCAGGCTGTCGCGGATGATCAACTGCCGCGGCACCTTGAAGCCTGCGAGCCGCGCACGGCAGAATTCGGTTAGGTTGGGCAGGTCGAGCTTGGCGTCGCCCGCCAACACCACGATGGCGACCGGCTTTTCGCCCCAGCGTTCATCCCGCAGGCCGATCACCGCGACTTCGCGCACCCCGGGGATTTCATAGATGACACGCTCGACCTCGGAGGAGGCGATGTTCTCGCCACCGGAGATGATCATGTCCTTCTTGCGGTCGGTCAGATAGAGGAAGCCGTCGTCGTCGAGATAGCCGATGTCGCCGGTGCGGAACCAGTCGCCGAAGAAGGCGGATGCGGTCTTCTCCGGATCCTTCCAGTAGCCCTGCGTGACCTTCGGGCCGCGCAGGCAGATCTCGCCATTCTGTCCGGCGGGCAGGCGCTTGCCGGCGTCGTCGCGGATCTCGATCTCGACATGGGCGATGGCGCGGCCGGTCGAGCCGATCTTCTCGATCTCGCGGCCCGCGTCCATGAAGGTATCGCCGCCGCAGCTTTCGGTAAGGCCGTAAGCATCGATGTAGCGCGCGTTCGTGAAATAGTGGGAGAAGGCGCGGATGCGGACCTCCGGCGTCTTCTCGCCGCCGCCGATCGCCCATCGCAGGCTGGAGACGTCGTAGCGCTCGCGGTTCGGGCAGGTGAGGAGGGCCGTAGTCATGACCGGCGCGAGCCACGCCGCATTCAGCTTCTCGCGCTCGATCGCGGCCAGCGCCGGTTCGGGCTCGAAGGTGCGGTGAATGCACAGCATGCCGCCGTGCCAGAGCACCGCGATGCCGGGCAGGTCGAGCGCGCCGACATGATAGAGCGGGCCAACGACGAGCAGCCGCGTGTCGGCATTGAGCCCGAGCACCAGCGTCTGGTCGGCGGACTTCCAGTAGATGTTCTCGTAGGTGAGTATCACGCCCTTAGGGCGATCCGTCGTGCCCGAGGTGTACATCAGGCGCATCAGATCACGCGGCTGGCGCACATGGATCGGCGCCGGCGCAATGTCGGGCGCAAGGTTGGTGACGCTGGACTGCGCGACTTCACCCAGCAACACCACCGGCGCGCCGCCGGTTGCGATCGCGGCAAGCTCTTCGTCGGCCACCAGCAGGCGCGCACCGGAATTGCCGACGATGTAGCCGACCTCATCGGCCGACAGCCGATAATTGATCGGCAGGAACACCGCGCCGATATGGCTGGTCGCGAACACCAGTTCGAGAAAAGCAGTGCTGTTCTTCATCAGGACGGCGACGACGTCGCCGGGCGCGATCCCCTGCAGCGCGAGCCAGCTGCCGACCTGCCGGATCCGCAGATCAAAATCGGCGTAGGAGACGTCCTCGCCGCGATATTTCAGCGCACAACGGTCCGGAGACCGCCTGGCGTGAAATGCGATGAAGCTGGAAAGATTGATCATTTGCCGTCCGTCGGGCCAGTTCCGGCGCCGTTTTCTCCCTAGATGAATTATGAGTCGTAATTCATCTTTGGCTTGACGTCACCCCCCTTGCTCTGAAAACATCGTGGCCATGGAGACGAAACGATCTCCGACAGGGATTTTGGGAACGCGAACCCGACAGGGAGGGGAATATGAAAACGACCCGGAAACCGGGCATCAGCCGGCGCTCGACGCTTGCGCTGATGGGCGCTGGTGCGGTGACCTTTGCCGCGCCATGGGTGGCGCGCGCACAGGCCAAGACCATCAAGATCGGTATGCCGACCATTCTGTCGGGCCGCGTCGCGCAACTCGGCACGTCCTCGCGCAATGCGGTGCTGCTGGAAGTCGAGAAGGTCAATACCGCAGGCGGCCTTGCCGGGCGGCAGATCGAGATGGTGATCCGCGATTCCAAGGGGCAGCCGCAGGAAGCCGCGCGTATCGCGCGCGAGCTCGTCAACACTGATGGCTGCGAGATGCTGCTCGACGGCGAGGCATCGTCGGGATCGTTCGCGGTTCACGAGGTAGCGCGCGATCTTGGCGTGCTCTGCATCCATACCTGTTCGGAAGCGTCGTCGCTGACCGCCGATCCCAAGCAGCACATCCCGAACGCGTTCCGCTGCGTGCGGCAGGGCATTCATGACTCGATCGTCGGCGCCGGCTACGCGGCAGGAATCGCCAAGGCCAAGGGCCTGAAGAAATGGGCAACCTGTTCGCCCGACTACGCCTATGGCCGCGACACCACCGGCGAGTTCGTGCTGTACCTGAAGAAGTTCGCGCCCGATGTTGAGATCATCAGCGAGTCCTGGCCAAAGCTGTTCCAGCCCGATTACACCGAGGTGGTGACCAAGATCCTGCAAGCCAAGCCGCAGGCGCTCTATTCCTGCCTGTGGGGCGGCGATCTCACCTCGTATATCGACCAGGCCAACATCTACGCGATGTTCACCCAGATGGAGGTGTTCGCGGTCAACATGGCCGACTACACCGCGCTCACGGTGGTGAAGAACCTGCCCAAGGGCATCCATTCCGGCGATCGTTACATCAAGACATTCCCGCCGACGCAGGAGAATGCAGCCTGGGGCGATGCCTACAAGGCGAAGTACAACGAGTACCCGACCAACTGGTCCTGGCAGAACGCAACGGCCGTCATGTTCCTCAGCGAGGCCGTCAAGAAGGCGAACTCGACCGACGGCAAGAAGGTCGCGGAAGCACTCACCGGGCTTACCATCAAATGCCCGTTCGGTGCCGACGGCACCGTCACGATGCGCGCCGACGACCACACGCTGGTCGGCTACGCGATCGGCTGGGGCACCACGATCCCGCAGGAGCCTTACGTGCCTGACGTGAAGGCCGGCGACTGGAAGACCATCTTCGAACTCGAAGCCGAGTGGAAGAAGAGCAAGGGCTACACCTGATCCGCATGTGGGGCGGAGGTAGCGACCCGCTGCCTCCGCCTTCCGTCTGATGTTTGTCGCGCGCCGGCGTTGCGGCCCGCCGTAATGGATGATTTTCGTGGACCTCGACGCGCTCGCCAGTTGCCTCACCAGTCCTGCATGCCTGGTGACGCAGACCACCAGCGGCCTGATCATCGGCATGCTGCTGTTTCTCGTCGCCGTCGGGCTGACGCTGATCTTCGGCGTGCTCAAGGTGGTCAATTTCAGCCACGGCGCCTTCTATATGTTCGGCGCCTATTTCGCGATGACGGCCTACCAGCTCACCGGCAGCTTCGCGCTGGCGATCCTGAGCGGCGCTGTCGGTACCGCGATCCTCGGCCTGATCTTCGAGCGTGTGTTCATGAGCCGGGTCTACGGCCGCGACGTGCTGATGCAGCTTCTGGTGTGCTACGCCTTCGTGCTGATCTTCGACGACGTCGTCCGCATGATCTGGGGACCTGAATTCAAGTCGATGGGCATGCCGGCCGCATTCCAGGTGCCGCCGCTGTTCATCGCCGGCGGTGTGGTGCCGCCATACTATCTGCTGCTGATCGGGGTGGCGCTGGCCGCTGCTGTTGTTCTCGGCCTGGGGCTGGAGCGCTCCAGGATCGGCAAGGTGATCCGTGCAGCCGCGCACAATCCCGGGATGGTGTCGGCGCTCGGCATCAACACCGGGCTGATCTATGGCGGCGTGTTCGCGCTCGGTGGCATGCTGGCGGGACTGGCGGGCGCGCTGGCCGCGCCGGTGCGTTCGCTGACGCCGGGCATGGGTTTCTCTGTCCTGATCGAGTCCTTCATCGTCACCGTGATCGGCGGCATGGGTTCCATCCTGGGGGCGCTGATCGGCGCACTCCTGATCGGCCTGATCCGCTCGTTCGGATCGCTCGGTTTCCCGCTGTTCACCGAGGGGCTTATGTATCTCTTCATGGTGATCGTGCTGGTGTCGCGTCCGACCGGCCTGTTCGGCAAGGAGGTCGCATGACCGAGTTGCAGGCCGGGCAGGGCGCACAGCCCCTCAAAGTGCCCCGGATCGACGCCAGGCCGCAGCGCTATCGCGATCTTTTGATCGCGCTCGCGGCATTTGCCGTGCTCGCGGTGCTGCCGATGGTGTTCGGCAGCAAGCAGCTGCTCGACTTTGTGATCCGCTGCGCGGCCTACGGTCTATTCGCGACGTCGCTCAACCTTCTGGTCGGTTACACCGGCCTGATCTCGTTCGGGCACGGCATGTTCTTCGGCCTCGGCGCTTATGGCTTCGGCCTCATGATGCAGAAGACCGGCGTGCCGATCCCGGTGGCTTTTGTCGCCACGCTGGCGATGACCTTCGTCGTCGCCGTCGTCATCGGCGCGATCTGCGTGCGATTGAAGGAGATCTATTTCGCCTTCGTCACGCTGGCGTTCCAGATGCTGATTCATTCGACCATCCTGTCGTGGCAATCGCTGACCGGCGGCGACCAGGGCCTGCGCGGCGGCATTCCGCGGCCGCCGTTTCTCGGCATCGACATGTCGAACCATTTGCATCTCTACATCACGAGCTGCGCGCTGCTGGTGATCGGGCTGTTCTTGATGCGCCAGATCGCGCAGTCGCCATTCGGCTATACACTGCGCATGATCCGTGACAACGCCACACGGGCGAGCTTTATCGGCATCGATGTCTGGCGCGCGAAGCTTGTGATCTTCGTGCTGGCGGCGCTGTTCGCGGCGACCGGCGGCATCATCATGGCGCTGTTCGTCTCCGGCGCCTATCCCGAATTCGCCTACTGGACGATCTCGGGCGAGGGCATCTTCATCAACATGCTCGGCGGCGTGACGACCTTCCTCGGGCCGATGGTCGGAACGGTGCTGCTGCTGATCCTCAACGACACCGTCACCCGCCTGACCGAGTATCACGGCATCGTGCTCGGCATCGTGATCCTGTTCTTTGCCATCGGCCTGCGGAAGGGCCTGATGGACTTCGTCGTCGAATGGTTCGCGCAGCGTCGCGACGAGGGGCGTGGTTAGCCATGTTGGAAATTCGTGCCCTCTCGAAATCCTTTGGCGGCGTCAAGGCGACCGACAACGTCTCGCTCGACTTTGACGACGGTTCGCTCACCGCCGTGATCGGCCCCAACGGTGCCGGCAAGAGCACCTTCTTCAACCTGATCACGGGCGCGTTGCGGCCGGACGCCGGGCAGATCCTGCTCAACGGCGTCGACATGGCGGGCAAGGCGCCGCCGGAGATCGTGCGCCATGGTATCGGCCGCGCCTTCCAGGTTGCGAGCATCTTCCCGTCGCTGACGGTCGAGGAGACGATGCTGGCGGCGGTTTGCGCCGATCAGCGCCGTGCCGGCGTGATGCACCGCCGCTTTCCGCTGGCCGAGACGCGCGACCGCGCCGAGCACGCGATGGAGCTGCTCGGCCTTGCCGGCAAGCGCAACAGGACCGCGGCGACGCTGTCGCATGGCGACCAGAAGCTGCTCGATATCGCGCTCGCGCTTGTGCTCGATCCCAAGGTGTTGCTGCTCGATGAGCCGACCGCCGGCATGGGCACCGAGGAGCGCTGGCGCATGATCGACAAGGTGCGCGAGCTTTGGGAGACGCAGAAGATCACGGTCGTGTTCATCGAGCACGACATGGATATCGTGTTCAAGATCGCGCCTCAGATCGTCGTGCTATGCTACGGCCGGATCCTGGCAACCGGGACGCCCGATGCGATCCGCAGGAATGAAGCCGTCATCGAGGCCTATCTCGGCAGCGACGACCACGCGGGAGCGGTGGCATGAGCGCGCAGCCGGTGGTGCAGGTCGAGGACCTCGACGTTTACTACGGCACCAGCCAGATCCTGTTCGGCGTCGGACTCGCCGTGCGGAAGGGCGAGACCATGGCGCTGCTCGGCCGCAATGGCGCTGGCAAGTCGACCACCATGAAGGCGATCATGGGGCTGGCGCCGGCGCGCCGCGGCAAGGTGAGCCTGCGCGGCCAGGTGGTATCCGGCATGAGGCCGCATCGCATCGCGCGGGCCGGGCTTGGCTTCGTGCCGGAAGACCGCCAAATCTTCCCCGAGCATACGGTTGAGGACAATCTCGTCATCGGCCAGAAGAAGGGCCCGGGCGGCGAGGATGAATGGTCGATCCGCCGCGTCTATGACGTGTTCCCGCTGCTGGAGCCGCTGCGGCACCGGATCGCCGGCCGGCTGTCTGGCGGGGAGCAGCAGATGCTGGCGATCGCCCGCACGCTGATGGGCAATCCGGTGCTGCTGCTGCTCGACGAGCCGAGCGAGGGGCTGGCACCGATCATCGTGCAGCGGATCGGCGAACTGCTGCGGCAGCTCCGCGGTACCGGTGCCACAGTATTGATCGCCGAGCAGAACATGCATTTTTGCCTTGGCCTTGCGAGCCACGCGACGGTTATCGACAAGGGGCAGATCGTCTACACATCCTCCATCGAAGAGCTGAAGGCCAACGACAACATCCGGCAGCGCTATCTGGCGCTGTAGGGCTCTTCGATTGTCATGGGAGGACAAATGGCGGGCAAGTTGACGCCGACGCACGAAGCGCCGTATCGCGGGCTGAAAGTGCTCGATTTCGGGCAGGGGATCGCCTCGCCCTATTGCGCGATGCTGCTCGGCGTCTATGGCGCCGACGTCATCAAGGTCGAGCCGCCCGAAGGCGACTGGTCGCGCTATCTCGGCACGACCTACGGCAATCACACGACGCTGTCGGCGGTCTACAACCGCGGCAAGCGCAGCCTATGCCTCGACATGAAGCACAAGGATGGGATCGCGATCGCGCAGCTTCTGGCGCGCGAGGCCGACGTGCTGATTGAAGGATTTCGCCCTGGTGTCGCGGAGCGGCTCGGGCTCGGCTATGAGAGCCTGTCGCGCGACAACCCGGGCTTGGTCTATCTGTCGGTCAGCGGCTTCGGGCAGAGCGGGCCATACTCGAAGCGCCCCGGCTCGGACTCGGTCGCGCAGGCGTTCTCGGGGCTGGTCTCGGTCAATGTCGGCGCCGATGGTGTGCCGCATCGGGTCGGCACCACGATCTCCGACGTCGTCACCGGCGTCTATGCGTTCCAGGCGATCGCGACCACCCTGTTCGCGCGTGCGACCGTCGGCACCGGTCGCTGGATCGACGTCAATCTCTGCCAGTCGACGTCGGCGCTGCTTGGGCACAAGGTCGCTGAGTTCATCCTCGAGGGTGGTGCCCCGCGCGCGCTCAATGTGCCGGCCGGCACCTACCAGACGCAGGACGGCTGGATGATGGTCACGCTGGTGAACGAGCCGCAATACAAGCGGCTGTGCAGTGCGATCGGCCGCGAGGATCTTGCAAGTGATCCCCGTTTCGCCGACTTCGCGCGGCGTGCGGACGCGGCCGACACGCTGATCCCGCAGCTGCGCGAGGTGTTCCTGGCGCAGGCGACCGATACCTGGCTGACGCGGCTGCACGCGGCCGATATCATCGCGGAGCGAATTCTCAATCCCGGCGAATGGCTGCGCAATCCGCATGTCGAGGCGATCAGCGCGTCGGTCCGCCAAGATACGCCGGGCGTCGGCCCGGTCTATTCGCCGCGGACGCCGGGGATTGCGAGCCTGTCCGAGGATCATCTTTGTCCCGCGCCGGATGTTGGGCAGGATAGTCGCGCTGTGCTGATGGAGGCTGGATTGGGTTCGGTGGAGATTGACGGCTTGCTGCTGTCGGGCGCAGTGCGGCAGGCCAAGGCGATGACAGGAGGCAAGGCATCATGAGCACGGACCTCGTTCGTTACTCGGTCAGCGATCAGATTGCAGAGATTGCGCTGGATCGCGGGCCGGTGAATGCGCTCAGCATTCCCTTGATCGACGCGTTGCTGGCGGCGCTGGCCAAAGCGCGCGATGATGACGCGGTGCGCGCCGTCATCGTCAGCAGCGCCCACAAGGTGTTCTGCGCCGGCCTCGACCTCGACATCGTCAGGGGTAAGCCCGCGATCGAGACCAAGACATTCCTCGAGCGGCTGTATTTCGCGCTGAACGATACGCAGTACCGCATGGGCAAGCCGACCATCGCAGCGGTTGATGGCGCGGTGCGCGCGGGCGGCATGACGATCGCGATCTCCTGCGACATGATCGTCGCGGGCGACAGCTCGACCTTCGGCTATCCCGAGATCGATGTCGGCCTGATCCCGGCGATCCATTTCGTGCAGTTGCCGCGGCTGGTGGGGAAGCACCAGGCGTTCGGGCCCCTGTTCCTCGGCGAGCCCTTCGATGCCGCAACCGCCTATCGCATGGGGCTGCTCAGCGAAGTGGTGCCGAAGGGCACCGCGCTCGATCGGGCCCGCGAGATCGCGCGGAAGCTGGCGGCGAAATCGCCTATCGTGATGAAGATCGGCCGCGACGCCTTCATGCGTGCGGTCGATGCCGATTTCCGACGTTCGGTGGAGAACACGGCGGAAAGCTTCGTGGTGGTCGCGTCGACGGAAGACTGCCAGGAAGGGCTGAATGCGTTCGTTGAAAAGCGAACGCCCAACTACAAGGGACGCTAAATGGCTGGATTGTATTTCGAAGAGTTCGAGGTCGGGCAGGAATTTCATCACGAGTTCAGCCGGACCGTGACGGAGATGGACAATACCATGTTCAGCCTCCTGACCATGAACCCGCAGCCGCTGCACCTCGATGCGCATTTCTCCGAGAAGACCGAGTTCGGCCAGCGGCTGTTCAACAGTCTCTATACGCTCGGCATCATGATCGGCATGAGCGTGTACGACACGACCTTGGGGACCACGGTCGGCAATCTCGGCATGACCGACGTCAAGTTTCCAAAGCCGGTGTTCCATGGCGATACCTTGAAAGCGCATACCAGGATCATCGGCAAGCGCGCCAGCAAGTCGCGGCCGACCCAGGGCATTGTCGAGTTCGAGCATACCATGACCAACCAGCGCGGCGAGGTGGTGGCCAGCTGCCGCCGCACCGGCCTGATGCACTGCAAGCCGAAGGCATAGACGATGCGATCGTTCCTGTTCGTTCCCGGTGACAGCACCCGGAAATATGAGAGTGCGAAGAAGACCGCGGCCGACGCCCTGATCCTCGATCTCGAGGATTCCATCGCGCCGGAGCAGAAGGTCGCTGCGCGCGGCATCACGCGCGAGATGCTCGATGCGCGCAATCCGGACCAGAAGCTCTATATCCGTGTCAACGCGCTCGACACCGATCTGACGCTCGGCGACCTCGCGGCCGTGATGCCCGGAAGGCCAGACGGCATCGTGCTGCCGAAATGCGCCGGCGCCGCAGACGTCAACAAGCTCGCACTCTATCTCGATGCATTCGAGGCCGCCTCGGGCATCGCGCCGGGCACAACACGGATCGTCACGGTCGCGACCGAGACGGCGCGGGCGGTGTTGAAGATCCTCGACTTCGAGAACATGAGCCCGCGGCTCTGGGGCATGATGTGGGGCGCGGAGGACCTTGCGGCCTCGCTCGGCGCAACGCGCAACCGCACCGACGGCCGCTATCACTCACCCTTTATTCTTGCTCGCGATCTCTGCCTGATCGGCGCGGCCGCGGCCGGCGTGATTGCGATCGACACCATCGCCACCGATATCAACGATCTCGATGCGCTGAGAGCCGAGGCGATCGCCGCGCGGCAGGACGGTTTCCTGGCCAAGGCGGTGATCCATCCCAAGCATGTCGATGTCGTCAACGCGGCGTTCATGCCGACCGACGAGGAGATTGCCTGGTCGGAGCGGGTGATCGCCGCGTTCGCCGACAATCCGTCGGGGGTCGCCAAGATGGACGGCAAGATGCTGGACAAGCCGCATCTGCGCGCCGCCGAGAAGATCCTGGCGTCGCGCAGGAAATAGTCAGCGGTCGGGTTCGATCAGCGCGCCATCCTTGAGGAGGGCCGCAATCTCCGCATCCGCAAGTCCTGCTTCGCGCAGGATCTCCCGGCCATGCTCGCCGAGGTTCGGCGGATAGGTTCGAATCGATGGCGGCGTCTTGCTCCAGGTGGCGGCCGGGCCGGCGAGGCGCAACGTGCCTTCGGTCGGATGCTCCAGTGGCTGGATCAGCCCGACCGCTGCCAGATGCGGATCGTCGATCAAGCTGTCGAGGTCGTGCAGCGGCGCATGCGGAATGTCGGCGTCTGCGAAGAAGCGCATCCATTCGGCGGTGCTGCGGGTCTTCATCATCTGCGAGAACCAGTCGTAGACGAAGTCGTAGTTCCTGGTTCGCGCCGAGATGCTGTTCAGCCGCGGGTCGCGGTCGGCTTCATTGGCGAGGCCGATCTTGGCAAAGAACGCATTCCACTGCTTGTCGGAATAGACCAGCGCGCAGATGTAGCCGTCGCTGGTCTGGTAGGGCCGGCGGTCCGGCGACAGCAGCCGGGAATAACCGGGTGGGCCGATCGGCGGCTCGAAGCTGCGGCCGGCCATGTGATCACCGAGCACAAACTGCGCCATGGTCTCGAACATCGGGATTTCGATCGCCTGGCCTTCGCCGGTCCGCTCGCGATGGAACAGCGCGGCCAGGATGGCGTGGATGGCATTGAGGCCGACGATGCGGTCGGCCATGGTCGCCGGAGAGTAGCGCGGCTCGCCGGTGATCCTGCCGGTCAGCGAGGGCAGGGCGGTCAGCCCCTGGATCAGGTCGTCATAGGCGGGCCGGCCGGCATAAGGCCCGGTCTCGCCGAAGCCGTGCAGGCTGGCATAGACCAGTCGCGGGTTGGTGGCGAGGAGATCGCCGGCGCCGAGCTTCAGCCGCGCCATTGCCGCAGGACGAACGTTGTGGACGAAGACATCGGCGTTTATGGCAAGCCGCAGCAGCGCGGCGCGGCCGCCGGCCTTCTTCAGGTCGAGCACGATCGAGCGCTTGTTGCGGTTGCCCTGCAGATACATTGCGCCCATCGCGGGATGGCGCATCGGGGCGGCGTGGCGCATGACGTCGCCATCAGGGCTCTCGACCTTGATCACGTCGGCGCCGTAGTCGCCGAGGATCATGGTCGCGTAAGGGCCCATCATCACGCTGGTGAGGTCGATGATCCTGACACCGGCGAGCGGGCCCGCCGGCGCGGATGGTTTGTCTCTCGTCGGTGCCGGGCTCAATGGGTGGCGGCCAGTGCCTCGGTGAAGGCCTTGAAGACGTCGGTGCCCGGCTTGCCGCGCTTGTCGACGTCCTTCACCCAATCCTGCGCCACAGACTTGAAGGCGGTGTCGAACACCTTCTTGTCGTCGGCGCTGAAGTTGATGACCTTCATGCCCTGTGACTTGATCTTGTCGGCCGCGGCCTTCTCGCCGTCTTCGAACCGCTTGCAGGCCTCGCGCGTGGTCTGCTCGCCGGCCTCGACCAGCGCCTTGCGCACGTTCTCGGGCAGCGACTTGAACTTCAGCTCGCCCATCGAATAGGTGAAGATCGCGGTGCCGAAGTTCAGCCCCTCGGTGCCTGACTTCAGGATCTTGCCGAAATCATAGGACGCCGAGCTCTGGTACGAGAAGATCAGGCCGTCAAGCGTGCCGCGGGTCAGCGATTCATAGATCTCGGGCGCGGCCATCCGAACCGGCACGCCGCCGATCGAGCGCATCATTAGGTCCATCGCACCGCCGGTGGTGCGGATCTTCAGGCCTTCGAGATCCTTTGCCGTCTTCACATCGCGGCTGGTCGCAAGCTGGACCTGGTAGGCCGGCAGCGCGAGCGTCACCAGCGGCCGAAGTTGGTTGGGCGCGAATTCCTTGGTCTCCAGGATACCGCCATTGTGCGAGACCTTGTAGAAGGCGAGTGAGCCCTGGCATTCGCTGTCGAAGATGCCGGGCAGTTCGGCGACGGCCGTCAGCGGAAACTTGTCTGACGAATAGGACGGCACGATGTAGGAGACGTCGGCAACGCCGAGCGCGGTGAGCTGGGCCATGTCCTTGGCCTTGCCGAGCTGCTCGGCCGGGAAGTGCTGGAACGTGACCTGGCCGTTGGTCAGCTTGGTGACGAGCTCCGAAAACGGCTTGCCGACAAGCTCGTGGATCACATGGCCGGAGGGCAGGCTGTCGGCAAGGCGCAGGGTGATCTTCTCCTGGGCGAAGGCCGAAGATGCGGAAGCCGCCAGCAAGACCGTGGCGACGCCGGCGCCTGTGAGGAAACGGGAACGGATATTCATCATGGTCTCCCAGAAATGGCCGTCTCGACCGACGGCTTCTTCAATGTTGCATATGGTTCGGTAGCCAGAGGATGATCTCCGGAAATGCCACGAAAATGGCGATGGCGATCAGATGCGCGATGAAATGCGGGAACGTGCCGTGGAACACTTCGCCGACGGGGCGGTGTGCATACCGCGCCACGATGAAGCAATTCAGCCCAATTGGCGGTGTGATCATGCCGACCTCGGCGGTCACGATCTTGATGACGCCGAACCAGATCGGATCGAAGCCGAGCGACTTGATCAGCGGCAGCACGATCGGAACCGTCAGCACGAGGATCGCGATCTGATCCATGAACGAGCCGAGCACGATGTAGCCGCACAGGATCAGCGTGATGATGATCCAGCGCGAGACGTCGAGCCCGCCGACCCAGCCGACGATGTTCTGCGTCACCTGCGTAAGGGTGAAGAAATAGCCGAAGATGTGCGCGCACATGATGATCAGCACGATCATGCAGGTGCCTTGGGCGGCATGTCGTAACGTCGTGTAGAGCGAGGTCAGGTTGATCTTGCGCTTCCAGCAGGCGAGGCAGAAGGCGCCGAACGCGCCGAAAGCCGAGGCTTCCGTCGGCGTCGCGATCCCGAGATAGATCGTGCCTGTGACGATCGAGAACAGAACCATCATCGGGCTGACCTGCCAGAGCAGGCTGAACCGCTCGGACCATGTCACCGCCGATATCGTCGGCGCACGGGTGGGATCGAGCAGCACCAGG
Source organism: uncultured Bradyrhizobium sp. (assembly GCF_947648125.1). GTDB lineage: Bacteria > Pseudomonadota > Alphaproteobacteria > Rhizobiales > Xanthobacteraceae > Bradyrhizobium. Next base: position 532,320 of record NZ_CANSMR010000001.1, read on the forward strand.
ATATAGATCGTCGACATGATGATGATGGTGACGAAGATCGCCGGGATGATGCCGCTGATCAGGAGCTTTCCGATGTTGACCTCGGCAAGCAGGCCGAAGATCACCAGCGCCACCGAGGTCGGCAGCAGCATCGCAAGCGTGCCCGAGATCGCGACGACGCCGGCGGCCATTTTCGGCTCGTAGCCCTGGCGGATCATGGCGGGCAGGCTGGTCGAGGAGAGCGTCGCGGCGGAGGCCGTGCTGGTGCCGCAGATCGAGCCGAAGCCCGCACCCGCAAGCGCGGTCGCCATGCCGAGACCGCCGGGGATGCGTCCGACCCAGGCTGCGGCGGTCTTGAACAGGTCGTCGGCGACGCCCGACAGCAGCACGAGGTCTGCCATCAGCAGGAACATCGGGATCGTGATCAGCTCGTAGGAGGTGACGGCCGACAGCGGCGTCGTCTGCAGCACGCCGAGTAGGATCGGCAGGCCGCCGGTCAGATAGAGGCCGAGCCCGCCGGAGAACGCCATGGCGAATGCGACCGGCGTTCCGATCGCGAGCAGGAAGAACAGCAGCGCGAGGATGAAGGTCGGGATCATTCGAAACCTCCGGCAGCCTTGTCCGAATGGCCGGAGATGGCCGGCAGCGGCAGCAAGTTCTCGCCGGTCAGGAGGCTCGCGGTATTGGCAATGAGATGGACGGCAAGGCGCAGCGCAAGAATACCCGCACCGACGGGCACGAAGATCGAGGACGCCCAGGTCGGCCACGGTATCGCACCGGCCATGACGTCGCCCGACACATAATTGTCGAGCGCCCGCTGATAACCGAGCCAGGCGATCGGAATGAAGATCGCGAGGCCAACGAGGTTGGAGATGATGACGCAGAGTCGCTGGATGATCGCCGAGAAGCGCGGCAGCAGGATATCGACGCTGATATGCCCGTTCACCGCATAGGTGCCGGAGAGGGAGAGAAAGAACACGCCGGCCATTACGTAGAGCGAGATCAGGTCATAGGCCCAGGAGAACGGCCGGTTGAAGACGTAGCGCATCACGACATCTGAGAAGACGATGAGCATGATCGCAAACATCATCGCCGCGGCGATGGCCGAGGTCACCTTTTCGATGGCGGTCAGAGCCTTCAGGCTTGTCTTGATCACGTTGGGCTCCGTCCGCGTTACTGGGCCGGCACGGCCGCAACGGCGGCGCTGAATTCCTTCAGGGCGTCGCTGCCGTGCTTGCCGCGTGCATCGAGCCCGTCGGCCCATGCCTTGCCCACGCCCTTTGTCAGGTCCTTCAGCTTTGCGACGACATCAGCTTGTAGGGTGTCGAAGTGGACGCCCGCGGCTTCCATCGACGTCATGGTCTCGCTATCCTGCTTCTGCACTTCCTTGCAGGCCGACGGCAGGATCTCCTCGGCGGTGTCGATCATCGCCTTCTGGATCTCCGGCGACAGTTTCTTCCAGGCGGTCTCACTGATCGAATAGGCGACCACGAAGCTTGCGAAGCCAAAGCCGTCGGTGGAATGCTTCACGAGCTTGTCGGCGCCATAGGCGACGACGCTCTCGAGCGGAAACAGCAGGCCGTCCATCGTGCCGCGCGACAGCGACTCATAGGCGTCGGGGGCGGCCATGCGCACCGGCACCGCGCCGATCGCGCGCAGGGTGAGGTCCTGCGCGCCGCCGGTCGATCGCAGCTTCAGTCCATTGATGTCGGCGACATCCTTCACCGGCTGCTTCACGGTCAGGATGCGATAGGGCGGCAGGCTCACCGCGAGCAGCAGCCGTATGCCGTTTGCGGTATAATCCTGCTGCGCAATCACACCGCTCCGCGCGGCCTTCCAATAGGCGAGCGTGCCCTGGCAGGAATGCTCGAACGCGCCCGGGAGCATCGCGACTTCGGACACCGGCATCTTGTCGGACACGTAGGCGGGCGCGACATATCCGATGTCGGCAACGCCGGTTTGCGTCAGCTTGAGCATGTCAGCGGCCTTGCCGAGCTGCTGGGCCGGATAGTGCTCGAACGTCACTGCGTTGTTGGTGCGCTTCTGCACCTCGGCCATCCAGGGCTCGAGCATGAGGCGGACCAGGTAGTGTCCCTTCGGAAAGGAGTCGGCAACGCGCAGCTTGATCGGCTCCGCCGCTGCCGCCAGATTGATCGATGCGATGAGGAAGCCGTAACCGGCCAGCGCCTGCCGAAGCCCGCCCATTTTTCCTGCCCCTGAGTAGCCTTGTTGTTTTGAGCAGCTGCGCACAAACGAATTTGCGCGTCAAGCAGGGCTCGGCTGAGCATGCCTGATCGGACAACCGGAGAGCGCGGCACGCCAATCGTCGCTGCGATTGCGACCATGGAAGGGATTTCGCCAGAGGACGTCGATGCGCTTGGCTCGAGCCAAAAGCGCTCGCAGCGGCAATCAGGGGCACTTCAACAAAGTCTGGTTCCGGTCTAGTGCGAGGATGGAACGTCTCCCTCGGCGCCATCTCGATGTCGATTTTGTCCACCGCGCGGCAAATTCCGCCGGTGTGTCGACGGCTCTGCCGTGATCCCGCCGGCGTTGCCGTAGTGCGTCTGCGCGGTTGCAAGACGCGCCCTGGTGATCACACCGCAGGAAACTCCAGCTCAAAAGCCACGCCCCGGTCTGAGGGCAGGAGACGGATCGTACCGCCATGGCTCACCATGACGGCCTGCGCGATGGCGAGCCCCATGCCGGTGCCGCCGCTATCGCGACGGGTGGTGAAGAAGGCATCGAAGATCTTGTCGCTGTTGGCGTCGGAGATCGGGTCGCCATCGTTGCTCACCGTCACCCTGACGGTCGAGGCCTCAGCGATCGCTTCGAGCTGCACCGACCTGGCATTGTGACGGAACGCGTTGTCGGCCAGGTGCGCCAGCACGATCAGCGCCTTCTCGCTGGACATCCCGATCGGGCGGTCGAAGCAGCCGCTGGCCACGATTGTCCGCTCCGCAAAGCGGCTCTTCAGGTTCGCGATGACGATGGCGAGCGGGGTCTGCTCGTTCTGCGGCGCGCTCTCTGCGCGGGCCAGCTCGCGCAGCCGCTGGCTCATCGCATCGAGCCGCTCGACGTCGCCAAGGATGTTCGAGATGAAGCTCTGCTGCTCGGATCGGGTCAGCGTGTCCGACTTGCTTTGAAACGAATCCTGCAGCAGCTCGGCCGCGCCCCTGATTGATGTCAGCGGCGACTTTAACTCGTGCGTCAGGTGGGCCGAGAAGGTAGCGATGTAATCGGAGCGGCGCGACAGCTGCTGGGCCATGTCGAGGAAGCTGTCGGAGAGCTGGGCGAGCTCGCGGGTGCCATAGTGCTGCAGCGGCTGAAACGCATTGCGATCGCCGCGGCCGATCCGCACGGCGCGATCGACGAGCTCGCGCATCGGACGCGTGACCGTGCGTGAGAACATCAGTCCGATTGCAACGGTTGCCAGCAGCACGGCCAATGTAGCGAGCAGGAACTTGCCGCGTTCCTGATAGAGATGGTCGAAGATGTTGCTCGGCGTCCGCGAGGTGTAGATCACGCCGGCGACGTGGTCGTTGACGATCACCGGCATCGCGGAGAAGACATGGACACCGACGCCGCGGCTGATCGAATAGATCGGTGGCGGAGGCTTGTCCGGCATGCGGATGCGCAGCGCAGCGCTGTACTGGCCGCCCAGCGCCGCGGCCACCTCCTCGATATGGGCAAGCGATTGCCCGACCTCCTGGCGCCCGGCGATCACCACGCCTTGCGGATCGAGAATCCGAAAACCCGCCAGCGTGACCTTCTGGGTTTCCAGGATGATCGGCATGAGCGCGGTCCCGATCTCGACATAGGCCGGATCGGCGGGCTCCGCCGCCGGCAGTGCGTCGGGCCGCCGCCGCAGCAGGTCATTGCCCGCAAGATCGAGCGCGGGCCGGATCGGCGTCACCTGATCGCCGGGATCGGGCAGCGCTTCCGGCGGCACCGCGGCGCCGAGCGGGATGCCATTGCCAAGCCGTGCCTGCACGTCCCGTGCATAGATCGCGGCCAGCACGCGGCTCTGCGCGATCAGCTCGGCCTGGGTCTGATGAATCAGCTGGTTGTCGTAGAGGCGGAAGAAGAACAGGCCCATCAGCGGCAGCACCGCGACCAAAGCGAGTACGGTGAAGATCACGAAACCGAGCGACGGTCGCCACTTCTGGTCGGCCTGGAAGGGCGTCATGCCTGCTTCTCGCAGCGTCCGAGCTTGAAGCCGACGCCGTGCACGGTCTCGATGACATTGTCGCAGTTCGCGGCCGCAAGCTTGGCCCTGATGTTGCGGATATGGCTGTCGATCGTGCGGTCGGAAACCTGGATGTTGAGCTGGTATGCCGCACTCATGATCTGCTCGCGGTTGAACACCGCGACCGGCCGCGTCAGGAAGGCGCGCAGGATTCCGAACTCGATCGCGGTGAGATGAAGCGCGGCGCCTGCGAATGTGGCAAGGTGCTGCTCGGGGTCGATCGAAAGCTGTCCCCGCGAGAGCACCGCCGCCTCCGACATCGCACCCGCCGCGCGCGGCGCAAGGCGTCGCAGGATGACATTGATCCGCGCGACCAGCTCGCGCGGACTGAACGGCTTGGTTACATAGTCGTCGCCGCCAATCTCGAGGCCGAGGACGCGATCGATCTCCTCGTCGCGGGCGGAGAGGAACAGGATCGGCATGTCGGACGATTTGCGGATCTCGCGGCAGACGTCGAGGCCGTCGAACTCCGGCATGCCGATATCGAGCACGATCAGGTCCGGCCGCTCGCCGGCAAACCGCGCCAATGCGTCCTTGCCGTCGCGCGCTTCGGTCACGCTCATGCCGGCTTTCCTGAGGGCGACGCGGATGACCTCGCGGATATGCGGGTCATCGTCGACAACGAGAATACGGTGGGTCAACGGGCATCTCCGAATGCGGCGTCCTCGCCGCGCCTTTGGTCTCGCTTGCTGCAAATGTTCTACAAGGCAACTGCGGCGGGAGACAAGAACGGATCGGCTTCATGACGGTCGGTAAGGGCGCGTGCGGGTTGGTCCATCGCGAGCGGATGATCTCCAACCCGCAGCTTGCCGAAGCTGAGCGATGCATTTGCAGAGGGTGAGAATGCGATCAGCAGGAGTTCAGGATTCTTATGCAGATTGCGTGCAGATGCGACTTATCGGCTCGCGCCGGCGAATCTCGTCTGATACGGACGACGCCGATCGGCCTCTCCAGTCACGCGTGGTCTCATGCAAGCCAGCAAATGCATCGGCACTATCCTGCTCTGGATCGTCGGGTTGGTCTTTGTCTTCGCGAGCATCAACATCAACGATCCGTATCTGGTCCCATTGCGCGGGACGGGTAACCTTCTCCTTGTGGCCGCAAGCTTCGCCGTCGTGTTGATGCTGGTCCGCGGCGCCGCGTGGCGGACACGGGCTGGAAAGCTCCTGGTTATCCTGTGGTGCGTGCCGCCGCTTGCGACGCTTGCCGCGCATGGTGTGTTCGAGGTACGGAAGCACCGCGTTCTCCAAACTGAGCCGGTTCTCGCGCAGTCGCTCGGGCAGCATTTCATCGTCGGCTATCGGTCGTTCGACGAGGTCGCGCCGCTTGTGGAGAAGGGTTTCGTGGCGGGCATCTATGTCACCCGGCGCAACGTCGCCGGCAGGACGGCTGACGTCTTGAAGGCGGAAATCGCCACATTGCAGGCGAGGCGGCGGGCCGCGAGGCTGCCGCCGCTGATGGTCGCGACGGATCAGGAAGGCGGCATCGTTTCACATCTCGCTCCGCCGCTCACGAGGCTGCCTGCGCTTGCCTCTCTGGCCGAGCTGGCGCCGGATGAGCAAAAGGCGAAAGCCGAGGAGTTCGGGCGCATCCACGGACGCGAGCTGGCGTCGCTTGGCATCAACCTGAATTTTGCCCCGGTGCTCGACCTGCGGCCGGAGGCGAAGCACAATCGGCTCGATTTCAATACGCTGATCAATCAGCGGGCGATCTCCGATGATCCGGCCAAGGTGAGCGCGATCGCGGGCGCCTACATTCACGGCCTCGAGTCCGCGGGCGTCAATGCCACCGTGAAGCACTTTCCGGGATTGGGCCGGGTGCGTGCCGACACGCATCATTTCAACGCCGATCTCAATGCGCCGGCCGGCGAGCTCGGGGCGACCGACTGGCGTCCGTTCCGCGCTGTGCTGTCGTCGACCGGGGCGCGCCTGATGGTCGGGCACGTGGCGGTGAATGCGCTCGACCCGGGACGGCCTGCGTCGCATTCAAAGGCCGTCGTCGACGGGCTGATCCGGAAGAGATGGAACTACCAGGGCATTGTCATGACGGACGATCTGGTGATGGGCGCGATCTACCAGCACGATGTCTGCACCGCGGTCGTGGAGGCGTTGAACGCGGGTGTCGATCTGTTGCTGGTCGCCTATGACGGGTTGCAGTTCTACCGCCTGTTCGCTTGCGCTGCGGATGCAGCTGCGCGAGGGGGCCTCGACGCCGCCATGCTGCACGACAGCGAGACGCGGCTGAGGCGCGCGACGCTGGTCGACTAGAGCGCCGAGTTCAGGAATGAGCTCCGACGGCCGATTTGTTGTCCTGCTGCTTCGACCACGAGACGTAGTAGGCAACGGCGATCATCGCCGCGATGCCGACGATGCTGACCGCGACCTGCCTGACCACCGAGTTCGGGCCCGTGATCAGGATCAGGTGCGCGGCAAAGGAAAGGAAAACACCCGCACAGAATACGGCGAGCCATTCCTCCCCACACTTGATGATCGGTTGCAGGGCGTAAGATCGCAAGTGCTGCCAATTGCACGGCACCAGCAAGGTGAACAGGAATGTCAGGGCCAGGAAATGCAGGATGCGGTGCGGCGCGATGTCCTCCCGGTCAGTTGGCAAGAGCATATCGCTCAATCCGCTCGGCATCATCTGGGCAACTGCCGGAATGTCGCTGCTGGAGACGATCGCGAGAGCGAACACCAGATACAACAGGGCCGCAGCGCGCAGCGCTGGAATGACCTGCAGCGCGCGAATCTCAGGCGCGAACCGTTTGCCGACAAGCGCAAGCCAGCCACCCATCACGAACAGCAATTGCCAGCAGAGCGGGTTAAGGTACCAGCGTCCATCCGGGTATGACGTCAGGTTCCAGTCGAGCATGCGAGCGGTCGCATAAAGGGCCGTGGAGCCGGCGAGCGTCGCGTTCGGTGCATAGAACAGCCCGCACACGACAATGGGCTGGAACGCCATCAGAACGATAATGAGTTGCAGGACATCGAGATTGAGCGGCTTGGCCTGCAGAAACAGACCGTAGATCAGCGTTCGGATACCGTGGTCGATGAAGCCCGTGATGTTGAACTCGCTGATGATTTCGGGTGCCGCAGTCCGGGCCGCAACATAGCTGATCAACTCGACATAGATGACGAAAAGAACGATGTAGGCGGCGTAAAGTTGCCACACACGCCTGAAGATGCGGGTGGTCGCCACCAGCATTCCGCGCTCCACCGCCATCCTTGTGTAGATCAGCGTCGTCGCATAACCGCCGACGAATACGAACAGGTCGGTCGCGCCGCTAAAGCCGAAATTGCGCATGGTCAGCGCGCTGACGACGTTGTGCGGAACGTGATCCAGGAACAGAAACCAGTTCGCGATGCCAAGCAGCAGCGCGATCCTGAGATCGCCATCGGCTCTCGCGATCTCGGCGTTTGTTGTCGAAGTCATCTGAAACTGAAATCTGCCGGCCCGGGAAAACGATCGCTAATCTAGTGGGAACCCACGCCCGGTCCGAATAGACTCTGCGTGAACCCTATCTAGTCTGTTTCGGGTTCCGGCCAAGTGGCCGGCTCAAGAAAGATCACGTTTTCGCAATCACCGCGTGAGCGCCGTCAGACCGGCTCGTGTTTGCGCAGGTCGTGGGTGTGATCCAGTGCATTGGCTTGCAGGTTTGCACCCGTCGGCGCGACCTCCGGCAGGGCAGCCTCCGCGAGGATATCGTCCGTGATATCCTCGACCGAGCACTCGGCAACCTCGTGGATGAAGCTGATGTTGGTGTATTCCCCTGACGCGACTCGCGAGATGACCTCTCGCCGCGTCATTTCGGGATCGACGATCGCCTCGCGGCCACGGCGGCCATAGTCGATCATCACAACAAAATACTGCATTGCCTGGCGGGTTCGATGCGTTGACTTTCGTAGGTCATTATTTCCGATAATCGGAATTATGTCAAGAGAAATTGACGATAATCGGAACTCGGGCGCGGTCGCTCCGACCGATTCGGTCCGAAGGCATCCGAATCGGTCGGGCCGGCCCCCGAAGCCTCGCCGCTATTTCTCGGACGACCGTCCGCCCTGCGACCGGGCGGATTTGCGGCCCTTCGCCGCCGTCTTGCCGCGCAGCCTTTCGATCTGGCCGCGGGGCAGGGTGACGCAGATCTCGCCGATCCATTCCAGCTTGACGCCGTTGATCGGCTTGGCATTGAAGCTCTTGAGGTTGACCGTGCCGGACGAGCTGCCCCGCTCGATCGTCTTCAGATAGCGCTCGCCGCTCTTCAGCCGGACCGCAGCTTCCTCTCCATAGAAGCTCGACAGCGGATAGCGCTGCTCGCGATACACCACGATGACATCGCCGTTCTCGTATTTCGGCAGCATCGAATCGCCCGAAACCTCGAAAGCGACGGTTTCCTCGGTCATCGGGAAGGGAAGTTCGATCTCGCCGAGGCCTTCCGGTGGGACCTGCTCGAGCTCGGGCTGGATCGAGGCGCCGGCGCCGACCCGGCCCACGATCGGCACCGCGTTCAGCTCCAGGTATTCCATGATCGGGGCGATCTCCGATGCCTTGATCAAGCGGATTCCCGACAGGATTTCGGACACCGCCCCGGCCCGAACGCCCATTGCGCGGGCAAGCCCGCCCTTGCTCTTTCCGGTCTTTTCCAGTGCTCGTTCGATAAGTGCCGCGTCCAGCATGTTTCATCCTCTCCAAAGCTGGACACATTATTAGCGTTACGATTATCAGAATTCAAGCTTGACTTTTTCTTCGGAATATCGGAAGGTATGCGAGGCGCCGGTGGAATGACAAAAATGGGAATTTGGAATGGATATGGTGAACTGGCTGCCGGAGCATTCGGCTGCCTTGCAGGACCTGCGCGCCCGCGGCTTGTCCTATTCGGAAATCGCTGACACGATCAACGCAACCTTCAGCACGGCCTATACACGCAACGCGGCGCTCAGCCGGGCGCAGCGCATGGGGATGGCCGGCCTCGATCGGCCCGAGCCGTCCCTGCCAGGGCATCTCGATCCACCCAAGCCGGCGTTGCCGGAGCCACCGAGGATCGGGCGCTTGCGTGAAGGCCGGGCCGAGCTGAGGTCCGATCTGCTTCGCTGGCCGAAAAGCTTCACCGAAACGGTGGAGATGCCCCGACTTCGCTGCGCGGCGGTCGCGCCACGGCACCTTTCACTGTTCGACCTCAAGCGCGGAGACTGCCGGTATCCCTATGGCGGGGATACCGACGGCGAAACCATGACCTTCTGTGGTCACCCGTGCCGGCCGGGCGCGAGTTATTGCACGCCGCATTTTCACCTGAGCCGCGATCCCGAGGCATCGACGAGGCCGGTCCTGAACGACGCCTGGCTTCAAGCCATCGGGGCCATCTGAGGCCGCTCATCACCGATCGATGTCGGTCCACACAACCGCGGTCGCGCGGACGACGCCGCGCGCTTTCATCACACATTTCGGAGGTCATCAATGCCGCGAGCAAAACGCCGGAAACCGTACGATCCCACTTTAACACATGACCGGCGCTCCCAGGATCTGCCCTTCAATGCCGAGGTGGCGACCGTCGAGATCGACGATCCCCTCGCGCTCGAGCCGGGCGAGAAGATCGTTGCCTTTCGCTCGATACGCAACGACCCGCTCGGCCGGCTGCATGCACACCGGCAGGTCGACGACACCCAGTACCGGAGCGGTCGTGCCTTCCAGAACGACTGGGAGAAGGCCGAGCGCGGCCCTCGCGCGGTGGATACGACACGTGAATATGTTGACGGCGGTCAGCAACGTGAGTCGATCACGGAGGGACAGCGCCAGGCGACCTTGCGCCTCAATCGCGCCGAGCATGAGCTTGGTGCCGACGGTTCGGCGCTGGTGCACGACGTCCTGATCCTCGGCATGACCATGGAGCAGGTGGGGCAGCGGCGCGGACTGCGTACGCAGCGCTGGCAGGACTATTTTGCGCGGCGCCTCAAGGAATGCCTGGATCGGCTGGCGCTGATGTACGGGCTTGCCACGCCGAACAAGGTTCCGGTGAAGGACCGGCAACGCTGACTTGAAGTGATGTGCTCACGGGCCGGTTGCCGCGCAGGCATCCGGCGCGGCGGCGATTCATTACATTGCAGCACCGTACATTGCAGCACTGTGCTTTGCCTCACGCTGAGCTCGTTCTTATCTGCGTCGAAGACGGTCGACAGCAGCGCGGAGTTTCATGTAACTTCGCTCGCGTCCACAAGGGAGTTCGCAGCGGCTACGCCCGCCTTGATCTTATCCTGCATCGCGAACATCACGAATAACGTGGGTCGATGCCGGCGCGGAGTCCGATCAACTCACCCAAGGAGAACGAGCGATGAATCACACTGGAAACTGCTTTTGCGGCGCCGTCGAGCTCAAGGTCACTGGGGAGCCTGAGGCGATGGGCTACTGCCACTGCCGTTCGTGCCGCTCCTGGTCCGGCGGCCCGGTGAATGCGTTCAGCCTCTGGAAGCCCGAGGCGGTCGAGGTCACCAAGGGCGCCGATCATATCGGGACGTTCGAGAAGACCGCGATGAGCCAGCGCAAATACTGCACCAAGTGCGGCGGTCACCTGATGACGAACCACCCGACGCTTGGGCTCGTCGACGTGTTCACGGCAACGATCCCAACGCTGAAGTTCAGCCCCGGCGTTCACGTCAACTATTCCGAGGCGGTGCTGCCGATACGCGATGGCCTGCCGAAGCTGAAGGACTTTCCGGCCGAGTTCGGCGGCTCCGGCGAAATGATCGCCGAATAGCGCGACGGTTCTCGAGCGGGTGGCGACTGAGCGTCGCTACCCGCCAATGTCTATTCTTCCGTCGGCCGGACGCGCTGACAGATTCGGTATCCGGCGGGTTTCCCTGACATTCGAATCGTTCGACCGCGTCGGCGCCGCTGGCACTGGGACCCCTTGCCGGTGACAGCCATGTCAGCCGAAGGTCCCGCCCTGCAAAATCCGGGTTTGGTTTTGGTGACGGGCTTCCGCTAAAAGGCAGGCAGTGCCGGTCCTGGCAAGGGCCGTCGTATTTCGCCTGACAAAATAACAGAGGAAGCGTCAGATCATGACCAAACCAGAATTGCCAGGGCGCGCCCCGCGCGGGGAGGGGGTTCCGACGGCGCTCGATGGCCTGCTGGTGGTCGACTTCACCCGCGTCGTCGCCGGCCCGGCCTGCACGCAAACGCTGGCCGATTTCGGGGCCGAGGTCATCAAGATCGAGAATCCGGACGGCGGGGACGACACGCGCGCCTATGAGCACGCTGAAATTGGCGGGGAAAGCGCAGCGTATCTGAGCCTCAACCGCAACAAGCGCGGCATTGCGCTCGATTTCAATAATCCGGCCGCGCTTGAAGTCGCGCGCGCGTTGATTGCCAAGGCAGACGTCGTGGTGGAGAATTTCTCCGGCGGCGTGATGAAGAAATTTGGCCTCGACTATGCGTCGGTGGCGCCGACCAATCCGCGGCTGATCTATTGCTCGATCTCCGCCTATGGCCGCAAGGGCGATTTCGCGCTGCGCCCGGGCTTCGACCCGATTACGCAGGCCGAAAGCGGCTTCATGTCGCTCAACGGCTTTCCGGACGGCGAACCGGTGCGCACCGGACCACCGATCGTGGACATGGCAACCGGTATGTCGGCCTGCAACGCCATCCTGCTGGCGTTGATTGCGCGCGATCGGCTCGGTCGCGGGCAGCAGGTCGAGGTCGCGTTGATCGACACCGCGGTGTCGATGACCGGCTTCTACGGCATGGCCTATCTCATCAACGGCAACAACCCCGGCCGTTTCGGCAACTCACCGAACGGTTCGCCGACCGTCGGCGTTTACCGGGCGTCCGATGGTCCGCTCTATATGGCCTGCGCCAACGACCGGCTCTATCGCCGGCTCGTGACCGACGTACTCGAGCGCCCGGATCTCGTCACCGACCCCGAGTTTGCTCACCGCAAGGCGCGGACCGCCAACAAGGAGAAGCTGCGCGCCATCATCGCCAGTGTGTTTGCAAGCGACACGCTCGAGCACTGGATGGCAAAGATGAAGAAGGCCAATATTCCGGTTGGCTATTTGCGTACGGTCGAGGAAGGCTTCAACGCACCCGAGGTGCGCGATCGTCATCGCCTGAGCAAGATCGCGCATCCGACCGCCGGCTCGGTTCCGAACATCGAGTCGCCGGTCAATATGAGTCTGACGCCGACGGTCGATCCCGTTGCGGCTCCGCTGCTCGGTCAGCACACCCGGGATGTGTTGAGCGAGACGCTTGGCTACGACGACCGGCGCATCGCCGCTTTGGCCGAGGCGGGCGCGTTCGGCAAGCCAGGCAACACCGGCTAGCTGTTTGGCCTGAACCAAGATCAGATGCGCGCCAATCACCTGACCTGAGGCGAGAGGGAAACCTCTCGCCTCGCAAGATGTCGTTCAGACGTCACGGGCCTCCACGCGTGCCGGCGGCCTTCGACCCGGAACTGGCCCGTTCGGGACCTCAGTTCGGCTTGCTGCGCAAGTTGTTCCTTGGCATACTTTCAACTTCCTCGGGCTCTGCTCGATCAATTTCGAGACGGGCCATCCGGAGTATGAGGGTTGCCGTGGTTAGGCCGAGGCGTTCGGCCTCTTGCGCTGCGGTGTCGACCTTCTGGGCCAAGCCTTCACGTTTACCTGGGTATGCCATTCGTAATCCTCACTTAAGGTGCGAGATGAAAAATCCCACATACGTTGCAGAGCTGCACAACAAGCTCGGAGCTCCATCGAGCGAAACACTGGAAAGCTTGCGACTGTTGAAGGCTTTCCTTCGACTTGCGCCCGACCAGCGTTCCGAGGTCATCGAGCTGGTCGAACGTTTGGCGGTTGAACCGCCGCGCGATCCCTCACTGTCCTGAGGTGTTCGCGTTTTTCCTGGATGTCAGTTGTTCATTGGCCTGGCGGGCCGCCGTGTCGCGATCACGTAGATTGCACCGCCCTCGAGCGCTTCGGATTGATGCCGGGTGCCGGCAGGCAGCAGGATGGTGTCGCCGGCGCCGACGACCCGCTCACCGCCGTCCCAGATGAAGTTCAACCGGCCGCTGATGATCATCAGGATTTCATCGACCGGATGGGTATGGAAGTGATGCACCTTGCCGGCTGCATCATGCTGCAGCTCGACGGACCCCTGGGCCGGGAGTAGGTTCAGGATCTCCGGATCGATGGCAAATTCGGTCTTCGTGCCCGCGATGATCTGGGTCATGCTGCCTGTTCCTTGTTTGCGATAGGTGGCGTCTTGTTCTGCGCGAGCTTGGCAAAGGGGCAGCCTCCGCTCGCATTGTTGTCGTCGTGCAGGAAGTACTGCAGATATTCGCGGCCATCGGTCGCGCCGTAGCGGCCAAGAAGCGGAGAGGGGCTCGCGCTGTCGTACGGGATCAGGCGCTTGCGCACCTCGGCAAACGCGGCGGTCGCGGCCTTTTCCGTCCCGAGGATCTTATCGAACACCCAGCGCGGCTGGAACGTGAGCATGAAGGCGCTGGATCGGCGGCTCTGGCGCATCACATGGGCCGGCGTCGTGCAGACGACGAAGATCGGCTCGCCCGCGAACGAGAATTCCCACATCGGATGGTCGATCTGCTCCGGAATGTTTGATGGCCACGGGTTCTTGTCCAGGCGTGCGAGCTGGTCGAGCGTCAGCCACATCTTGCGATAATAGGCGTCGAGCGTTTGCACGGGACGGGGCCGCGTGAACACGATCAAGGAAGTGTTGGGACCGAACGAGCGCGCCTCCGAAACATATTGTGCGAGCTGCTCGCCGAGCACCGCAACGTCATACGGGTCGAGGAACAGATAGCGGAGCTGATCCTGGCGATGTCCGGTCACCCCGAACACGCAAGGGAACGGCCTTGCCTCGCTGCTCATCTGCGCTTCAAACTCAGAGAACATCACGCTCTGCCAGCTGCTGACTGGAAAGTTTGACGCGACTTCGCCTTTTCTCAAGAACAAGCGCTCCATAACACCCCCTACACTCATAACGACACTAACGAGCTATCAAGTTGCTTCTCATCAATAGCGGCCCGGCGATGCCCGGCAGCGACATGAGAAGCAGAATGACGATCAAGGCGCTGTAGCCGCCGTCACCGATCGCGGCCGTGTTGTGCACGGCGTCGGTTCCGGAGGCGTTGCTGGCGGCGAGCATCGCAAAGCCGATGATCGGCTGCGAGACGCCGGCGAAGATCCCGGCAGCGGTGGTGTTCACGGAAGCGCCGACACCGATCAGGTCAGAGGTGTAGAGCTTCTTCACGCATTTCAGCACCAGCGGGACGGTGCCGCCGGCGACGAGCCCCAAGGCCGTGAACACGACGGTGACGTAGGCGAGACCAAATGTTCGGGCGATTGGCGGTAGCAGCAGCGCGATCAGCAGCATGCGCAATACACAAATGCCGATCAATGCGCGGTCGAGCGCAGCTGCGGCGCGATCGGCGACGTGACCGAGGAAGATCGAGCCGAGCGCATTGCCGATCATGAAGGCGAGCAGCGGCGTGCCGGCGGCCGTCGGAGAGATATGGAAGAAGTGGGCGACCATCGGAATGCCCCAGACGCCCGACAGCGTCGTCACAACCGCGAAGTGCGACGCGAACGTCATTGCACAACCCCAGTTCGCGATATGGGCCAGCGATTGCCGCGCAGCGATCACGACGCCCTTCAGCGTCTTGTTGCTATGCGATGCCGGATCAGGCTTGAGCGCTAGCTTGGCGAAGGCGAGGTTGGCAAGGCCAATGCAAGCGATGAACAGGAAGCAGGCCCGCCAGCCGAACCCCGAGACGGCGGCTGCGAGCGGCGTGGTCGCAATCACGCCTCCGACATAGCCGGAGACCTGCGAAATACCAGACATCATGCCGAACCGCTCGTCGGCGAAGCTTTGTGCCACGAGCTTCAGGAGTGCCGTGAAGACCAGCGCATCGCCGCAGGCGACAATCAGGCGGGCAGCAAAAACGTCGAGCAGGTTCGGCGCCAGCGCGAACGCTGCGCTGCCGAGCGACGAGGCGATCATGCTGACGAGGACGACGCGCTTGACGCCGTAACGATCGACCAGAAGGCCGGCCGGAATCTGCATCAAGGTGTAGCCCCAGAAATAGCTCGAGGCGAGCATCGCAACACCGGCCGCATCGGTGTTGAAGTCGTGCATGAAACTGAGGCTTACCGATTGCGGTGACACGCGCTGCAGGAAGGCGATGGCGTAGGCGATCGCCACTGCCGTCCAGGCGAGATAGGCACGGTCGGTGAGGCGCGACGTCGGGGCGTAAACGGCTTGTTGTCCGAGCATCGACATCACACCCTCGCGTAACCGACCGAGAAAAGGGCATCCGCGGAATTCGGAATCTTCCGCGACATCGCGGCATCGACCAGCGACGCGGTGCCACGATAGGCCTGCCGATGGTGTTTAATGTGGCCGTAGGCGCCACGCATGATCATGTCGGGCAGTTCCAGCGGCTTGCCCGGATAGAGCGAGGTGCACATCTCGACACAGGCCGCCTGCAATGCGGGGTCCTGCGCATCATCGAGCAACGATGGAGTCACTTTTTCGCAAATTTTAGCGTTCGCTGCCCAGACGATCGGATTGCGGGTCCGCCAGCCGTAGAGCACGTTGCCGTCGGCCCTCTCGGCGGCGCCCGAGCACCTCAGAACTTCCGACGTAAAGAAACCGTAGAGGCCGTGGCCCTGGTGCGCCGGGAGTACTTCTGTCCCGCTGCGATAGATTCCAAGTCCGGCCGACATCTGCAGGATGCGGTAGACCGAGAAGGCCACGAGGCCGGAGCCGTCATAGACGAGGATCAGGCTGTACTTCTGGTCGAAGGGTGAGGAGGTTGCCGTCCAATGCGGCTCGGTGGCCTGCCAATTGACGGCAATGATGCCGTTCATGGCGTCCATCAGCGGCTGGCGGTCGCGGGCTTCGATCCGGGAGGCATCGGGTAGACTGTAGATCGCGTAATCCGCCCAAGGCGATTTGATCGCCTCGTATCCGCTGCCCAGATTTCGCGACATGGCAGAACTCCAGAATTCCATTGCAAGCTATACAGGGCAGCCTCGAATGGCTTAAAGGACAATATGCCCTCGAAAACTGCCAAGCCGCCCCGGCCGGAGCCGCGCGACAAGAAAGCGACGCGGCGGATTGCGATCGTTGCCTTTCCGGGCGTGACCTTGCTTGACATCTCGGGGCCGGCTCAGGTGTTCGCAGAGTTGGAGGCGATCGAACTGCCCGGGCCGGACTATTCGCTATCCTATTTGTCGACTTCAGGCGGCTTGGTGCCGACCGATGTCGGTATGATGATCGATACGGCGCCGATCGCCAGTGTTGCGCCCGCCGAGGTCGACACGCTGGTGATCCCCGGCGGACCCGGCATCTGGAAGATCCGCAACGACGCCGAGTTGATGAACTGGATTGCGGAGGCGCTGCCAAAGGCGCGCCGCATTGCATCAGTCTGCCTCGGCGCATTTGCGTTGGCCTGGACCGGGATTCTGGACGGCAAGCGTGCTGCAACGCACTGGCGCTATTGTCCGCGTTTGCAGGACGGCTTTCCCAACATTCGCGTCGAGCCCAACGCGATTTTCGTCAAGGACGGACATGTCTGGTCGTCGGCGGGTGTCAGCGCCGGCATCGATCTGGCGCTCGCGATGATCGAGGAGGATTTCGGCCACACCATCGCGCTCGATGTCGCGCGCAGACTTGTGGTGTTTCTGAAGCGGCCGGGCGGTCAGAGCCAGTTCTCAACCGTCCTTGCGGCCCAGGCCTCGGACGTCGAGGGACGGTTCAGCGCGCTGCATGCCTGGATCATCGAGAACATCACGAGCGACCTCAAGGTCGAGACCCTCGCTGAAAAGGCCGGGATGACGCCGCGCACCTTTGCCCGAACCTATGTCAGCCGCACCGGCATGACACCTGCTAGCGGCGTCGAGGCGCTGCGGGTGGAGACGGCGCGCTTGCTGCTCGAAAGCCGCCAGATCGGTGGCGTGGTCGAGGTCGCCAAGCGCGCGGGATTTGGCGACGACGAACGAATGCGGCGGGCCTTCCTGCGCCACCTCGGCGTGTCGCCGACCGAGTATCGAAACCGATTTTCGGGCAGCTAGCGCGTGTTGGATGGCTCAGCTCGGAGGCGTCGAAATCCGATCTATCTCACAAGCGAATAGCTGGCCTTCGCTGGCCGGTTTCGTGGGTCAAGGTGGTAGCTTTTCCGGTTTATCTGCGGCTAATGTGCCGGCCAAATCGGGAGAAGAAACGACCATGAATGACGGGACCCCCATTCGGCAGGCGCGTAATGTTGAACTCGGCGCCAGCGGCGAAGAATTCCAGAACCTTCACGAATTCGCGCAAAAGGCCCGCGCCAGGTTGAACCAGAACGCCTGGGACTACATCGTCGGCGCCTCGGAAACCGAGACCACGATGCGCCGCAACAGAATGGCGCTCGACGAGATCGCGTTCCGGCCGCGCGTGCTGCGCAACGTCATCAATGTGGATCCATCCACCGAGGTATTTGGCCGCAAGCTCCGGCTTCCCGTGATGATCGCGCCGGTCGGCGCGCTCGAGATCTTCGATCCGGATGCGGGCGCAGCCGTCGCGCGCGGAGCGGGGACGTTCGGCGCGGCGCATATGCTGAGTTCGGTGTCGGAGCCTGGGCTGGAGAATACCGCCAAGGCGGCGCCCGACGCCTTGCGCATCTTCCAGCTTTATGTGCGCGGCGACGATGCGTTCGTCGAGGATACGGTCAGCCGCACCATCGACAATGGTTACGCTGCGTTCTGCCTCACCGTGGACACCGCCCATTACAGCCGGCGTGAACGCGACATCGCCAAGCGCTATGTCCGCGAAAGCCGCATCCGCGCCACCGGCGGCGATTTCCAGAAGGGGCTGGAATGGCGGACGGTGAAATTGATCAAGGACAAGTACAAGATTCCTCTCATCCTCAAGGGTATCGCCACCGCGGAAGACGCCAAGATCGCCCTCGACCACGGGGTCGACTGGATCTACGTCTCAAATCATGGCGGACGGCAGCTCGACCACGGCCGCGGATCCATGCACGTCCTGCCCGAGATCGTTCAGGCCGTCGCCGGCCGCGCCAAGATCATGGTCGACGGTTCGATCTGCCGCGGCACTGACGTTGTGAAAGCGATCGTCTCCGGGGCCGATCTCGTCGGGATCGGCCGTCTGCAATGCTGGGCGCTCGCCGCGGCCGGCGAGGCAGGCATCGTCCGGATGCTTGAATTGCTGGAGGACGAGGTGATCCGCTGCCTCGGTCTGCTCGGCGTCACCAGCTTCGCCGAACTGGACAAGTCCTATCTGCATCCGGCGACGCCGACCAATCTGCCGAGCGTGTTCAGCGCATTTCCGCTGCTCGACATAGATCCCTACCGCTACTGAGCCGCGCGCTGCGAAGCCATATGGAGCGATGACGCGGTCGGGGCGCCCGGTACCTCGATCGCGCCGGCTCGCCGTCTATCTGTGGTGTCCATGAAGCCGCCGCGGCAAAGACAAAGTCTGATCCAAATGCCGCACTAGTCGAAGCGAATGGCAAACAATCCATTCGCTGAATATTCACTTGAACGCGCGATCGCCTTGCGCTGGACCCTCCGCGATATCCAGGCCGGCCGGCTCAAACTGTCGCCGGTCAGCGACGAGGATCTGGGCGTCCTCATCGAACTTGGTCTGGTCGAACTGTATGACGACCAGCCCGAGCTGACGGAGGCGGGGGCCGCGGTGCTGAACGACTGAACGAGCCGATAGCCTAGCGCGCGTTCAGGAAGCTTTCGCCGGAATTGCACGGCGCGCACTGATAGGTCAGCACGTCGTAGACTTGGTCGCGCGGCTCGATCAAGGCGAGCCGCATTTGCCTGCCGCACTTCATGCACGGCATCTCTATGCTGGTCTTGAAGCGGGTGCAGGTCGGTGTTGGACGAACGGCGCGCAGCATCGGATCCCCTTATTCCCCACAAGAGACGCGAACGCGACCAACGACGAGGCCGAATCACTATGCCACAGTGCTGACACGATTGGAATCGGCCTGCGGTGCAGTCCAGTCGCTGCTAGGTAAATTTTCCTTGGCTGCAACAAGTGGGCCTCTCAAGACTTGGCGATACGGCGCTGACGCCGTCACAATCTATGCTAACCTTGGCAGACGCTTTTTTCAGGGGGCGCGATCATGATTGAGCCGAAGCTAGAAGTTCCCGCCGAGTTGCGCGATCTGGCGGAAAAGACCATCGACCAGGCCGAACAGGCCTTCAGCCTGTTCTTTGATGCCGCGAGCAAGTCGATGACGGCGATGCCGGGCACGGGTAGCGAGATTTCAAAACAGGCGCTGTCGTTCACCGAGCAGAACATGAAGGCGGCGTTCGAGCACGCGCGCAAGCTCGTGCACGCGACCGATCTGCAGGAGGCGATGCGGATCCAGTCGGAATTTCTGCGCAGCCAGTTCACCAATGCCGGCGAACATATGCGCCAGATCAGCGGAAGCGTGATGTCAGCCACCAAGGACGCCACCAAGGGCAAGTTCTAGGGCAGGCGGCCTTCGCGGCGGGGCGGCCACTAGCGCCGGCGTGCGACCGCGACGCCGAGCAGAAACGCGACAAACAGGCTTGCGAGCGGCGCTTCGCGCGTGACCGCGCTCACGGTGGCGAGGACGCCGCCCGGCCGGCGTGAGGTCGCGATCGCGTCGCTGAGGCGATCGGCCGCCGCTCGAAGTCCGTCCGACACCTCCGTGATGGTACGCGAAACGTCCGTCGCGGTGTCGATCGCGCGCTCACCGAGTGTGGGCTGAAGCGGAGACTCGGGTGTTTCAGAGCTCATGTGCCGTGCCGCGATTTCACTAAAGGTGGGGTGGCCGTTACCCTGGCTATCCGCGCGTGCGCGTGGCGACGTCCACATATCGGGAAATTCAGCAGCTGCGGATTGGTTCCAGCAACATGCCTCGCTTTCATATCGCGGAACCGGAAACTTACACGCCGGTTGCGGCTTGTTTCCGTGGAGGAGACGATGATGACAATGCAGGCGTATGGCATATCGGATGGTCGTTCGGTCAAGCATCGAAATCGGCACGGCGGAACGCCGCTGTTGATCGCGGCCCTGGTTGCGATCCTCGGCGTGCTGGGCATGCTGATGGTCGACCACGGTCCGTGGAGCAAGCCGAAGGTGCAGCCCGCCGCTTCCGCCAACTACTCAACGACGGGCGAGGCGGCACGCGCGGCCGGCGCAAAGGTGATGCCGACCGAGCCCAAGACACCGATTGAGCCTGATCCACCCGGCCCAAAGCCCGCTCAGCCGGCAAATCCGAGCACGCAGTAGCAGACACGGGGCGTCCTTGAGATTGCATCCGACGCAAAGTGCAGGAATTGACCCGTCGGGCAAATCAGCGGCACAAAGCTATAGTCGAAATACTGCGGGACGATCAGCGCACGCTGACGAGCATGCCCCACGCCGCAGCGAACCCGGCACCGACGAG
Organism: uncultured Bradyrhizobium sp.; assembly: GCF_947648125.1. Classification (GTDB taxonomy): domain Bacteria; phylum Pseudomonadota; class Alphaproteobacteria; order Rhizobiales; family Xanthobacteraceae; genus Bradyrhizobium. The sequence continues at coordinate 552,968 of NZ_CANSMR010000001.1, forward strand.
AACCAGCACCGGGCTGTCGCAGAAGATACCGCCATACTGGCACATGGTGGCACCGATCGAACCGATCTCATGATGGCCCGCCGCATAGAACAGGCCGGACAGGACCGCGAGCACGGCAGCAACGAAATACATCGAGGCTTCCTCCTTGCAATCTAACTGCGGCTCGGGTCGACCGACGCGAGCCAAAACTGTCCTGATGTCGATCCAAATGTTGTGAGCCGCTTGTCCGCTTGACGCGTCGGGCAACTCAGCGGCACACTGACATCATCGCAACAAGCATACGGCCGATCGGCGCCGGCTCGTGTTGCGATTCCGGATCATGCGCAGAGTTTCGGTCAAAGCGGTTTCCCGCCGTCGAAGCCGACGCATCACATTTTACCGATCGCATTCAGTTCGCAAAAACGTTTGACACGTCGGGCAACTCAGGGGCATAATCCGAAAATCAGAAATTGTTGAGCCCGCGCGGAGCAATCCGCCGCGGGCTTTTTCTTTGCCGTTTCACCAATCGGACGGCGGCCGCAACGTCACGACGCCACATCCTCCCAGCCCGTCGCCTGAGCGTCGCAAGCGAGCCGCCGTCCGAACCCATTGAAACGAGCGTGAAATTGGCCGGTGCGCGCGAACGCGCCGGTCCTGCGGCGCGGCGAAAGCCGGCGTCGCCCGCGGCCCCACTCGTCAGGGATAAGGTTCGCGCCCCAAAGATCGCCGCCCGCTGCGCGATCTGCCGCACATTCCATTCGATGGCCGCATCGCGCGCGGACGGCCGATCAACGAGGTTCGCATGACTGCTTATTTGATATCGCTCGCACTCGCCGGCCTGATCGCCATTGCGTTGTTGGAGTTTACATGAGCGCAGAGATCATACAGTTCATCCCCCGTCCGCGTCACGAAGGCGAGCGAACGGATTTTCCCACGATCGCATTTCGCTCGGCGTTGCCCGATCCTGATACGCATGATGTCGATACGGCTCCGAGCGAATATCTCCCGTCCGATTGGGAGGAGAAATAGCTTGGCAAAGACGATCACGCAGATCCGCTCGCTTGCGCGGAGCCATACAAGAAGCGCACTCAATCATTTCTCAGCCAACAACTTCATCCGGCAGGGGTATCGGCTCTTCCAACCTGCCTCGCCCTGGGCATGGCAGCACACGCTGTATTGGCGGAAGCAGCTCGTCTAGTTCCTGCGAGGTGGAATTGACCGTTGCCGACAATTTGACGACGTAGGGCGCCCGGTGGTCGATTGGCCGCCGGGCTTCTTGGCGTTTCTGGTTCGTAGGCCGCACCCTTCGGTAAGCTGCGGTCGTTAGCCGGAGCTTGGCCTCGCATCGAATTTTGGGTGGGAGAATGCTAGGGTGCCCTGTGCCGCGCGGACGGAACATGGCTGAGAGCGTTCCCGCCACTGGACGCCCGGTGGCGGCAGTTGAGAACTCTGTGCCTTGATTCGCCGGACGCAGGTTTGCGCGTCTTGATCTCTGGTGATCGCTCGATAAACTGAACCGAACGACCCGTCGCGCGAATGTTTCGGAGATCGAACGAAGGAAGAGACCATGGTTGAGGTTGGCCGCGGGCTCGACACCAAGATGCCGCCAGGGTCAGATCGGGATCACTATTCGCTCATGGTCGCGCGAGCCCGAGCGCTGGCACCGGCTCTGCGTGAACGGGCTGCGCGGACCGAAGAATTGCGCCGTTTGCCGCCCGAGACCGAGCGGGATCTGCACGATAGTGGGCTTTTCCGAATCCTGCAGCCCAAGCGCGTCGGGGGCAGCGAACTCGACTATGTTGCGCTGGTCGATTGCGCCGACGCCCTGGGGCAGGGCGACGCCTCGGTCTCCTGGAACTTTGCCAATCTTGCGAGCCACCACTGGATGCTGGGTATGTTCGCGCCCGAGGCGCAGAGCGCCGTGTGGGACGAGAATCCCGATACGCTGATCGCGTCTTCCTTTGTTTTCCCGGCAGGACGGGCCAGGAAGGCACGTGGCGGTTATTTACTGAGCGGTCATTGGCCGTTCTCGTCCGGGGTGGAAGCCTGCGGGTGGAACATGCTCGCGAGCGTGGTTGCCTCGGATGATGAGGCCGACGGCGTCGAGTATCGGCTCTTCCTGTTGAACAGGCGCGACTACAGCATCGACGACACCTGGAACGCGGCAGGTCTGCGCGGAACAGGATCGAACGATGTGCGAGTAACTGACGCATTCGTTCCCGAGCATATGACGGTCGCCGTCAGCGATCTTGCGGGTGGCGCAACGCCAGGCAGCGTCGTCAATCCGAACGCGCTCTACATGCTTCCGGTTTTCTCGTTGTTCCCCTATGTGCTGTCTGGGGTCGGTCTGGGAAATGCCCAGGCGTGCCTGGATGATTACGTCGAGATCGCGCGACACCGTGCCTCGACATACAATCGGGCCAAGCTCGGCGACCTGCAGAGCACACAGATCAAGATCGCCGAGGCCTCTGCGAAGATAGATGCCGCACGGCTGATCATGCGCACGAATTGCGTTGATGTGCTTGCAGAGATTCGGCGTGGTGATATCCCCAGCATTGCGGCGAAGACGAAGCTCCGGCGCGATGGCGCGTTCGCGGTCAATTTGTGCACCGAAGCCGTCTCTCTTCTGTTTGCAGCGAGCGGGGCGCGCAGCCTGTTCACCTCGGGTGCACTACAGCGCCAGTTTCGCGATGCGCATGCAGTGAACGCACATCTCGCCTTCAATTTCGACGCGGCGGGCACCAATTACGGGCGGGTGGCTCTTGGGCTGCCGTCTGAAAACCTGACGCTTTGAGGCTGGGATGTCCGACTCACCCAAACATCCGCCGGATCCGGCCAGTGAACTCGCAAGCGACAGCTCGACGATCGATCCCCGTGACTTCCGCCATGCCCTCGGTATGTTTGCGACCGGTGTGACGATCGTCACCGCGATGTCGGCCGAAGGACGACCGTACGGAATTACGTGCAATTCCTTTGCGTCGGTGTCGCTCAACCCTCCACTCGTGTTGTGGAGCCTGGGGATGTTTTCGCAGGGACTGCCGATCTTCCAGAATGCCAGCCATTTCACGGTCAACGTTCTTGACGCGTCGCAGCAGACGCTGGCGATAAAGTTTGCCAGATCATCGGGTGACAAATTCGCCGGTGTGAGTTGGTCACCAGGCCTCGGGAACGCTCCTGTGCTTGCCGACGTGGTCGCAAATTTCCAATGCCGGGCTGCTAACCGCTACTACGGCGGCGATCACGTCATTTTCCTGGGCGCAGTGGAAGCGTACGCCTATAACCGGAACAATCCGCTGTTGTTCGCCCGAGGAGGTTTTGGCCGGTTCCAGGCTCACGACGGTGACAAGACATCATGAATCGAAAAGCGCCAGTCAAGCGAGCGCGCGCCAAGCATAAGCGGTTATCAGCCGATGATCGTCGCAGTGAATTCGTCACCAAGGCAACCGAGCTCTTTGCCGAGGAAGGATTTGGCGGCGGTACGCGTGCCCTGGCGCGCAAGCTCGGCGTAACCCAGCCGCTGCTTTACCGCTACTTTCCGAGCAAGGATGAGCTCATCAAGGAGGTCTACCGCAAGGTCTATCTGGAACCCTTGGAGATCGGTTGGGAGAAATTGCTCTCGGATCGGTCGCGTCCGATTCGTGTGCGGCTGCAGGAATTCTACGAAGTTTACACGGATGCGATCTTCAACCGCAGATGGCTCAGAATCTATCTCTACTCCGGCCTGAAGGGACTCGATATCAACCGTTGGTATGTCGGCATGGTCAAGGAAAAGATACTGACGCGCATTCTCAGGGAATGCCGCCACGACGCCGGCCTCGCGACCCAAAGCAGGCCCAGCGCCGCCGAACTGGAGCTGGCCTGGGTGTTTCACGGCGGGATCTTCTATTACGGCGTACGCAAGTACATCTACGAAGCGCCCGTCCTCGAGGACAAGGCGCAGATGATCAGTGATGCGCTGGATATCTTTCTTGCGGGATTTGAGAGGATGGCGGAAAGCGCGACCGATCGTCGGGCGGCGTCGATCAAGGTTGTCGGCTGAGCCGGATTTTGATTCCGCCATTCGGAACTTCGATCCTCCCGCCCAGCCAGTCCGATCCGGCACTCTGAACTGTGTCAGATGCCGCATTCTGAACGTCTGTTGCCACTTGGTTCGCCAGCATGTGGGCGTGGCGCTTCTAGGTCGCCGAAAGCATCCGGGCATCGGTGCGCTTGGCGCATCCCGAATTGCTTTCCCGGGCGCGGTGCGCAGATAGGGCGCGTCCTTGGCCCTCGGTCAGTTCCGCCCCATCGAGTTCGGTCATACCCCGTGCCGACAGGCGTCCAGGGCGAACTTCTTCGGGCAGGCCAATTGCTTTTCTCATGCGCTGGACAATCTTTTGCATGCCAGAGAAGGAGTGGGCTGGAAACGCCTTCCTCGACTTCCAGTAGAATCATGGGTACGCCGCGACGTACGAGCTTCGCCTGCACCGCCTCGGCTTCCTCATAGAATCTGACAATCTCGCCGGTTGGAAGTCGCTCTTCCAAAAAAGGGGATGGTCGATGACGGGCTCCGGTCTTGTGGTGTTCGATTCGAATCGTTGGCTTTTGCCCGGTCCGATAACTAGTCCATTTGATGTGGCCGGCAATCATGTTCTCCGGGCGCTGCAACTACTCGAAGCAGATGACCGCTGCAGCGTCATACTCCGGCTCACCATGCTCCAGGCAACCGTGCGCGAACTTGTAGGTCTGCTCTCTCGCGTAACGGCGTGTCTGACCTGCTTGACCCGGGTTGCCATCGTGACGCCCAGCCAGGGGTTCGGTATGTCCGCTGGGAACTCGGCGGGAGGCAACCGATGAACGACGCGCCAGGCCTTTCGGCATAACACGACCAGTTTTTCAGCGGTCCGCAGCCGGTTGCCTTTCCCACCTCTGACGAATGCATCGTACAACTTGTCCGCGCCCAGCGGGGTAACGAACTTGATCGGCCGGCTGCCGACGCGACCGAGGCCCGACGTTCAGACTCTTAAACCGATCGTCCTGCAATGAGCATCCGCTGGCCACCTATTGGGAAGCTGCGGCGGTCATCCTTGGTACCTTTCCGATGAAGATTACAATAAGTGGATGCTGCGAACGCCAGACGGCGGAGACCGCCGCCTAGCGCAGCGCGAGTGAGCTAGCTCCGCGCAATCCGTTCGACGCGATCTCGCCTCGGAGCCTTGTGCCCGTCTAGGTAGGCTGGCATGTCGAGCGACAACGGGGCGACCTGCGCTTGTTGGCTCGCTCCCGCCACTCGCCCATGGCTTCTTCACATCTAGCGCAAGTCTGTAGAGATCGCGTCGGAAACTTCCCCCAACGCCAGTCTACGGCATGAATATCTGCGCCACGCTCAGATTCAACCCGTAGGATGCACCGGTCGGATAGGGAGGAATGGGCTGATCCGGCCATTCGCCCTTGCCATTATCACCGCGGAGCCACGCCCACTGCGTTACCCCATTGACGCAGGGAGCGATCGCGGTGCCATTCGTGCGCGACCCGCCAGTAGGTAATACCGAGATTGTCTGGTTAACATAACTGCCGGGTGTGTACACGGAAGCGCCAGATGCGGGTGACCGGAATGCCACCGCAAGGTCGGCGATGCTTGTTCCTGTCCCGCTGGTGATGATCAAAAAACCCCGAATATCGACCGCGAGCGCCGTCGCTGGCACTCCGATGCTTTTCAAGTCTAGGTCGTGCCATGCGTTCGGGGTTGGGATCGCACCTGCGGGTTGGCCGCATAGTTGGAAAACGCCAGTAGCAGTATTGAGAAAGACAGCGGGGAATTCGACGGGGGACAGTGAAGGTATCAGGACATTGGTCGCGGTCTGCCATGGCATTGAGGTGGTTCCCTAGGTTAATTAGCTTGTGGGCGATTGCGCCACGGCGACACTTGACATGCGAACTTCGCCAAACGTGTGACAATCTAAGATTGATGTATAGTAAAATAGGCATGAGGGTTGTGAGTAGCGGTGAGGCACTAGGCGGCGCCGCTGCCGCCTGGTGGTGTGCTCGCTACCGTCGCTCTTGCAAGCGCTCCGACACAGTCTCACCTCGGAGCATCATACCTTCCAAGTAGGTCGGATCGTCGAGTGACAATGGTGCGTCTATCCGACCGCGCGCAATCGTTGGGTAGTCGCGGCTGTGTTTCCGGCAGAGCTATTTGGCCCGGCCCGGTGCATCATCGGGACGGAGCGTGTGCGAAGCTAGTTCCATCCAGAGGTCGCGCGCGTGCTGGGGGGAGGTATCGCGGTGAGCCATTCGAAGCCGCCGGCCTTGGGCTCATAGAACGGGATCTTCTTTGCTGCCGTGACGCTGTTTCTGGCGCAAGAACGGTACTCCGCACCGGCGTAACACCACTGGAAGCTTTGCAACGAGTGGAAGCTTCCGGGGAGGCGCTCGCTGCGCATGATTCGTTGTCGTCCGGTCGCGTGACGCGCAAGAGGTCCAAAGCCAGCTAGGATTTCGAACGCCATCGACCATCGCATGCCAGTCGGGTGCCGCGCTGCTTTGCGGATGGCTTCCACTCAGGCTCTTTCAACTCGCAGCACCGCTGCGGCTTACTTGCTGCTGGTCTGACCGGTTAGACGTTCTAATCCCGGTGAGGGCGAATGTTTGGAGAGCGGTCGCGCGACAAAACCGATGTGCTCTCAGCGCCATTCCGGCGTGCCTATGTTGCAAAAAGAAAGTTAGTTTTGGAAAAGTTGTAGATCTGGTTGACGGCTCGCACAGGTTTTGTATCTAGAGGTTGTATTCTGTTGCCGAGTTTTGCGCCGATTGGAAGGGGAGTTGGGGGATGCAGGTGGATAGCATCGTTGGCCGTCGCCAACGCGTGTTTGCGTACGTGTCCAAGGCGGTTTTTGCTCTATCTGCTTTTCATCTAGCTTTGCTTCCAACTGGCGCCTCTTCAGGTACGATGGCGCTTCAGGGCCAGTTCACAGTTGGTCAGAGTGGGGCCGGCACCTACAGTATTCCTATCGCGGTGCCGCCAGGAACGGCCGGCATGGCTCCGACTCTGTCTCTCCAATACAGCAGTCAAGATGGCGACGGTCTGCTGGGAATGGGGTGGACCCTCGCCGGCTTGCCGTCGATCGCGCGCTGTCCGCGAACGTTGGCGCAGGATGGTGTGGTCGGTAGCGTAAATTATGATGCTAACGATCGCTTTTGTCTGGATGGGCAGCGGCTCGTCGCTTTCAACGGCGTTTATGGAGCCGATGGCACCGAGTATCGCACTGAGATTGACGCGTTCTCGAAGGTCATTTCCCACGGCGCCGCGGGCAGCGGGCCGGCCTGGTTCGAAGTGCATACGAAGTCCGGCCAAGTGATGGAGTTCGGACGTACGACCGATTCGCTTATTCTGGCTCAGGGAAAGACCACCGCGCGATTGTGGGCGGTCAACAAGGTGAGTGACGTCAAGACCAACTATTTCGCGGTTACCTACATCAACGACACGATTAATGGCCAATATTATCCGAGCAGGATCGATTATACCGGCAACGTAACAGCGTCTGTTGGCGCCTACAATTCCGTGCAGTTCGTTTATGCAGCTAAGCCAGATATCACTCCGCGCTATCAGGCCGGATCGCTGTCTCAGACCACCGTCCGCCTGACCGACGTCAAAACTTATGCCGGAGCTAGCCTCACGACAGACTATCAACTTGCTTACGACCGAAGCCCATCCACTCAGTCCAGCCGGCTAACGAATGTGACAGTGTGTGATGGGAGTGGCAACTGCCTTCCCTCAACTGTCTTCGCGGCACAGAACGGCGCATCGGCGCCAACTCAGAATTTGTTGAACCTTGCGAACGCCGATGGCACCTACATCGGTTGGACGGCGACTTTCGCTGATTTTAACGGGGACGGAAAGACCGACGTCTTCTGGGATAATCAGTACCCCAACACGGACGGTCGGTCGTCTGGCAATCGCATCATCTGGATGAGCAACGGCGATGGCACGTTTACTGCAACTTCCAATGTCGCTGGAGCTGATGGTTACTACAAGGGGTGGCATGCCTTGTTCGGCGACTTCAATGGTGACGGAAAGAGCGACATTCTCTGGGATGACGCGGGCGGCTATGCGGACGGCAGGTCATCTGGCCATCGCATACTTTGGATCAGCAATGGTGACGGCACATTCAACATCATTGGCAACGTTGCCGGGGTAGACGGCTATTATATCGGCTGGCGCGCTTACCTCGTCGATCTGAACGGAGATGGAAAGACCGACATCTGGTGGGACAATCAGGCCGGTTATTCAGATGGCCGTTCGTCGGGCAATCGGAATGCTTGGATCAGCAATGGTGACGGAACGTTCTCCACCATCGGCAATGTTGCGGGGGCGGACGGCTACTTCATTGGGTGGCGTGCACAGTTCGCAGATATCAACGGTGATGGAAAGACGGACATTGTCTGGGACTACAGCAATTATGCGGATGGTCGATCGTCCGGCACCAGGATTCTCTGGATCAACACCGGGAACAATTCGTTCGCTCAGACCAATAACTTTGCCGGTGCAGACGGCTACTACATTGGGTGGCGAGCTTTGTTCGCTGATTTCAATGGCGATGGAAAGACCGACATCCTGTGGGATTACCAAAATGGCTACAATGATGGCCGTTCGTCGGGGAAGCGCGTGTTGTGGCTTAGCAGGGGGGACGGGACGTTTGCGGGCATCTCGAACGTTGCAGGGCTCGATGGCTACTATGTCGGATGGCGTTGCCTGTTTGCAGACTTCAATGGTGACGGCAAGGCCGACATTTTGTGGGACAATGAGTCTGCGGATGGCCGGTCTCTGGGCCAGCGGATTCTGTGGCTCAGCAACGGCGACGGCACCTTTTCGATAAACTCCAACGTTGGCGGGTTCGATAGCTACTACAACGGATGGTTCCCGGCGCTCGCTGATTTCAACGGCGATGGCAAGGCGGATGTATTTTGGAATCTGGTCGATCCGGGCACGCTATCTAACGTCAGTACGCAGCCTAACGCCAATCAGGCCCAATGGGCCGCAATGGGGGGGGCGACGCCCAATCAATCCAACGTCCCTTCGCAGGGCAAGCGGAGCATGTGGTTAAGTGATGGTGTCTCGCCGGATTTGGTTGGCACAATAACGACTGGCCTTGGTGCGAAGACCGCGATCTCATACTTGCCGCTGTCGAACGGCGGTGTCTACAGCAAGGATACGACCGCGGTTTATCCGCAGGTGGATTGGCAATCCGCGATGAATGTGGTGTCGCAGGTCGGTGTTTCGAACGGCGTCGGGGGAACGTATAGCTCGACGTATCGGTATGCTGGAGCAAAGCTCGATTTGAGCGGAAGAGGTTTCCTTGGGTTCCGGCAGATGACGGTAAAGGATCTTCAGACCAACATCTCCGACTCGACGACGTACCGGCAGGACTTCCCGTATATCGGGCTGGTGTCGTCGGCGACACGGACCATCGGCACGCAGACGCTGGGGCAGTCGACCAACACCTATCAACTCAGCAACCTGCTCGGTGGAACAGCGATCAGCCCGGGAAGCGCGCCCTACCGGGTGTCGTTGTCGCAGAACGTCTCGACTGGCTTCGACCTGGATGGCTCAGCACTGCCGGCAGTGACCACGACGAACCAGTACGACGCCTACAACAATGCGACACAGGTCGTGGTGTCGACGCCGGACGGCTTCAGCAAGACGACGACAAATACCTACACCAATGACTACACCAACTGGTATCTCGGCCGGCTGACTCGGGCCTCGGTCACCAGCGTCGCGCCGTAGCGTGCGGCGCTAAGCTCTCTCTGTCGCGCGCGTTTTGTCGATCAAGTTCGGCGCCCGTTGGCGTCCCGCGTAGCTGCGTGCGAATCCAGACGTAAAGAATTCCTTTTGGGGTTTTGGGGAATAATGCCATGAGCAAGATCGCGACCTCGTCGATGGTGGCAGCTGCCGTCGTGATGCTGTCAACCCAGGCCTGGGCCGACACCATCACGCGCACCTCATCGTTCGGTTATGATTCCACCGGATTGCTGAATCAGGAAGTGGTGGAGCCCAATACCCCGGCATTGCGGCTGCAGACCGATTACACTTACGACGCCTTTGGCAACACGTTGACCGTCACGGTAAGCGGCGCCGACATCGCGAGCCGCGGCAGCAGCAGCACGTTCGATGCCAAGGGCCAATTCGTCACCACCAACACCAATGCGCTCGGCCAGAGCGAAAGCCTTCAGTACGATGCGCGGCTAGGCAAGTCGACCAGCCAGACCGGGCCCAACGGCCTGACCACAACCTTCAGCTACGACAGCTTCGGCCGCAAGATCGGCGAGGTGCATGCCGACGGCACCCAGGCCAAGCTGGCCTACAAATTCTGCAGCGGATACGCCGGTGGCGCCGCTACCTGTCCGGCCGGTGCGGTCTACCTGATCACGACGTCGTCCTACGCGGCTGACGGCACTACGCTGAACGCGCCGACTGTCACGGTCTATTTCGATATGCTCGAGCGCGAGACCTCGCGCGAGACCCAGGGTTTTGATGGCAGCACCGTGCGTGCCGTCAAACAATACGATGCGCTCAGCCGGGTCTCACTCACCAGCAGGCCCTATGCTGCCTCCGGCGGCACGCCGCAATACACCACGTATACCTATGATGCGCTGGGGCGCGTGGTGACCCAGACTGAGCCCGATGGCAGCGTGACCACCAGCGCCTATCACGGGCTGACGGTCACCGCGACCAACGCGCTGAACCAGACCCGCACGGTCATCAAGAACAGCCAGAGCCAGGTGGTGTCGGTCACCGACGCGCTCGGCAAGACCATGACTTATGCCTATGACGCCGTCGGCAACATGGTGCAGACCACCGATCCCGACAGCAATGTGGTGAAAGCTGGCTACGACTTGCGGGGCCGCAAGATCTCGAGCCTCGATCCTGATCTAGGTTACTGGACCTACTCCTACAACACGCTTGGGCAGGCGGTCAGCCAGACCGATGCCAAGGGCCAGGTCACGACGATCAGCTACGACAAGCTCAATCGCATGGTGCAGCGCGCCGAACCTGACATGACCAGTGTCTGGACCTACGACACCGCAGCGCATGGTATCGGCAAGCTCGCCTCATCAGCCATCATCGCAGGCACCGGCAACGGCTTTGCCCGCAGTATCAGCTATGACGTGCTGGGCCGCCCCGCGCAGGTATCGACCACCATCGATGGCGCAAGCTATGTGATGGCGGCTGCCTATGATAGCAACAGTCGTCTCACCAAGGTGACCTATCCGTCCGGCTTCACCGCTCGCTATGGCTACAACAGTCTTGGTTACGCCAACCAGTTGCTCGATGACGCCACCGGCCAGGTGCACTGGACCACGAACGCGATGGACGCGGAAGGTCATCTGACCCAGCAGACCGCGGGTAACGGCCTCGCCACCGTCCGCACCTTCAGCGCGACTACCGGCCGGCTCTCCGCCATCGTGACCGGCAGCGCCGGCGCTGTCCAGAATCTCTCCTATACTTATGATCGGCTTGGTAACCCGCTGTCGCGCAGCGATGCCAACACCAATCTGAGCGAAAGCTTCGGCTACGACGCGTTGAACCGCCTGACCACGGCAACCGTCAACCTGGCCGCGGGTCCGCTGATCAAGAACTTCTCCTACAGCGCCATCGGCAACATCATCTCGAAGTCCGACGTCGGCACCTACAGCTACGCGACAGCCGGTTCACCCCTCCCACATGCGGTTGCCGGCATAAGCGGCGGGGCGATCAGCGCTACCTTTACCTATGACCCTAACGGCAACCAGACTGCTGGGCTCGGCCGCTCGATCACCTATACCTCCTATAACAAGCCCGCGAGCATCACCCAGGGCACGCGGACCATCAGCTTCCAGGACGACACCGAGCACCAGCGCTTCAAGCAGGTGACCCCGGAGGGAACAACGCTCTATGTCGCCGCGTTCGGCGTCCTGGCGGAGGTCAGCAATCCCGGCACTAGCTCGGCCAAGTGGACTGAATATCTCTCGGTCGGCAACGAAAAGGTCGGCATGCGCACCCTGCAGGTCGCCTCGGAGACGCTGACCACGCGCTACTTCCACACCGACCACCTTGGCTCGATTTCGGTCATCACCGACGAGACCGGCGCCATCGTAGAGCGGCTCTCCTATGACGCCTGGGGCAAGCGGCGCAATGCCAACGGCAGCGACGATACCGCCGGCAGCATCACCAGCCAGACCACGCGCGGCTTCACCGGCGAGGAGGAGCTCTCCGTCGCCGGCCTCGTGCATCTGAACGGTCGTGTCTACGATCCGCTGCTGGCGCGATTCACGTCCGCGGATCCAACCGTTACCGATCCAATGAATGCTCAAGGGTGGAATCGATATTCCTACGTCGGCAACGATCCGCTCGCCTTTACTGATCCGAACGGATTCTCCTGGTTCTCGAGCTTCTTCCACTCCGTTGGCAACTTCTTCAGCGGCATTGCTCGCGACGTCACGCATTTCTTCCAGACCAATGCGATCGCAAGATCCATCCTCCAGATCGGTGCGACGATAATCCTCAATATCGTCCTTCCTGGATCAGGGGCATTGGTCGGAGCTCTAGCCGCAGTCGGAGGTGCCGCCATCGCGACCGGGCTATCCGGCGGCAATCTCGGACAGATATTGAAAGCAGCAGCAATAGCAGGTGCGACCTACTTCGCATTCAGTGGTCTTGGCCCCACGCCATCGCTCGCATCAATTGCCACAAACCCCGGTACATACATAGCTAATGTGGCGGGATCCGCGGCAGTTGGTTGCGCTTCGTCGGTTGCTTCCGGCGGTTCCTGTGGGTCCGGGGCGCTGTCGGGAGCCGTCGGGTCAGCGTTGTCGCCAATTACATCATCAGTGTTCCAGAATGCTCAGGCCGACATCGGGGAGCGAATTGGCGGTACCATCGTTCAGGCGACCGCAGGGGGCCTCGCGTCGGTCGCTGGTGGCGGAAAATTCGCAAACGGCGCTGTGACTGGAGCGTTTGCGTATTTGGCAAGACTGAGCGTTGAAGACGCGCGCCGGGATTGGAAGGACGCATACAATTCCGACTTGTGCGCCGGCACCCGTTATCCAGATCCCGTTTGCGGCCCGGGCACGCGGCTGCTTGAAGGCGGCGGAGGAGGTGTTGCTTCTCGTGGAGGAGAACCTTTTGATCTAGCTGACCTCGGCAAGGTTCTAAGCAATTGGGTGCGCGGTAAGATTTGGCCAAGTACTCCGGCAGAAATGGAAGCCGGTCTTGGGGTGCCTGGAAGAAGCATTCCCGACGGACCAACGACGCCTGGTCGAGGCAAAATAGTCTGGACGCCAAACGAGGATACAACTATTACCTATGAAGCTCATCCATATCACCCTAACGCGCCAGCGTACCATACGGATCCCCATTGGCATCTGGATACTCCAGGAGCTCCCCACCAGCGATTTTTGCCAGGGGATCCTTTGCCTTGAACTGTGAGGAGCGGTCATGAGTATTGCCCCCATCAAATTTGTCGACCGCGGTAGCGGTGACGAGGGAGTAGTACTGGTGCGCGTGCTGGAAGATTCGGTGGGATTAGCTTTATCACTTCGAAAGAACGGAGATATTGAGGTCGTGTTCGGAAGTGAAGAGCTAGATCAAGTGATTGTTGCGCTTCAAACGGCGCGTCGCACACTCCTTACTCATGAGGGATGAAAGCTCGTATATGCCTTGAATAGCGGGAAGCAACTGCCTTGCGGTAGGCAAATGTCGTGGGCAGCGGAACGAGTTTCGGTGGCAGTGCACTAAATTGATCAAGCAGGCGGCGCACCGAATGTGGCATGCCCGTCTCGCCTCTATCGTCGCCCCCAAATCATCTGCACCACGTCACTCCGGCCGACCACAGAACGGCAACCAACTGACGGGGGCGGGCTGACGATCGGCTACACGTCGTGCAACCAGCCCGTGGGCATCGCGCGGCGCAGCCACGATGAACTCTAGCACCTGCGGACCATCAACGCTATCGGCTGGTGACGTCGTCGGGGACGGTGACCTATCTCGTGGCGTTCGGTGCCTTACGGACCGGTTCAAGAGCAACAGCGGTGCGGCGCGGTGGACCGACTATTTGAGGGCCGGCGGCGCGCTGATCGGCATGCGGGTAACAAGACCACCAAGGTGACCACGCTACGATGAGCACTGGTTGGCTCTCTGGACTTCGGTACGGTAGCCCAACTGCCGTAGCAACCCAGCGCACAATCCAAAGATTCACGTGAATTGCAGTTGGCATAGCTGCACCTGGTGATGTCGGTCCGCGCAGAATTTATACAACCGGAGATTGAGAACGGATCCGCGTTTCGGACATGTTTGTGGGGCGTTTGCGTTGCGTCTTGGGAATTGCCAGTTCTGGATTGCGATGCTCTCATTTGCACTGGGGCTGCCAGACGATGGAAGATGGCTCCGCGGCGGTGGCCTACAATTTTGAGCCGGCGGGGTTCGCTCCGCGTACGCGCGAAAGACAGGGGCGGGCCCACCGATTGAGCGGCACGCCGTTTCTGGCCAATACGCGTGGCGGTCAATCGACGGTGATCGAGGGCTCCGGACGTTTTGTCGGCGAACAGCCGACTGGTGCGATCGGTCGAACTCCTGAGGAGGTCACGGATGGCGTCACTATTAATCTGATCAACGTGCTGGCTGCACAGGTCGCGAAGACATCTCCATATCGAATGATCCTCTACAATATCAGGTTGTGGAGAACTGAGTCAGTTCCTGTCCACAACTCTTGCGATAGTCGAGGCGCGCCGATACGAGTTTAGATGCTGCGCTAGTGCCGGGTGTCTTGGATTCCGAGTGCTTGATCGCTCTTGATGCGAGCGTTCTTCAGAACCAACGCGGGCTTTGGGTCGGCTGTGCGCTCCATGGCCCAGTGGGCTTTCGATCGAAGGCAGCTTCCGAGACTGAATTCCAAAGAAACGTGTGCATTAGTTGGCGTTGGATTGCAGCCATCGACATCTACACGTCAGGAATGTGTACAGAGGTACGGAGAACGTTGACTAGTTGATGCATGGTTAGGAGCGGTTACGTTGCGTTTCCGAGCAGCCCAGCTTCGGATCTCGGTGCCATTGTTCGCGCTTGCCCTTTCGGCATGCCAGACGATCACGGATACGCCCACCGCGTCCGAATGGTCGAGCAAATCAACGCCGCAGCCTGTAACAAGATCAAGCGGTAGGCAGCCGCAACCAGATCTGTCGGGCGGTACACTGCTGCTCGCCGAGACGCGCGGAGGCAGCTCTACCGTCATCGAGGGCTCAGGTCGCTTTGTCGGCGAGCTACCCACCGGCTCAGTCGATCGTACCTCTGAAGATGTGACTGATGGCGTCACGATCAATCTGGTCAACGTTCCCGCTCCGCAGGCTGCCAAGACGATTCTGGGCGATATCTTAGCCGTAAAATACACCGTCGACCCTGGTATTGAAGGCAAGATCACGATCCAGACGCCGAAGCCAGTAGCAAGGTCTGGCGTCATCGATCTCTTTCAGGCGGCGCTGCGGTCGAACAACGCCGCCATTGTCAACAACAAGGGGATCTACCGGATCGTCGCTGCGGGCCAGACTGCCGTAGGCAGCAGCTTCCGAACGGACGACGCGCCAGATACGGAAATGATCGGTTCGGGCTTGCAAGTCGTGCAGCTGAAATACGTTTCTGCTTCTGAAATCCGTCGGGTGCTCGAGACGATTGCACCCAAGGACGGTATCGTCCGCGTCGACGACGCCCGCAATTTGATCACTCTGTCAGGCAATCGACAGGATATTGCGGCCATGATGGACGCAATTGCGCTGTTCGATATCGATACCATGAAGGGCATGTCGTTTGCGATCGTTCCGGTGAAGACGTCGCAGCCAGACGCGATAGCCGGGGAATTGAAGACTGTTTTCGCGGCCGAACGCGAAGGACCGATGACCGGCATGATTCGCTTTGTGCCGAATAAGCGGCTTGGAGCCATCCTCGTGATTTCGCCGCAGGCTGAGTATCTTCACCGCGCCGAAACCTGGATTCGACGTCTGGATGCGCAGGCCCAAGGCAGCGAGAAGGAACTCTTCACCTACTCGGTGCAGAACAGGCGCGCCCAGGAGCTGGTCGACGTCTTGCAGTCGATGTTCTCGAATGAAATGACGGGTACTGCGACGGCCAAGCGCAATGTGGCGCCAAACTATCAAGAGGCTAGCGTTCAATCCACGCCGCCGCAACAATCGCAGGGCTTTGGTTCACAGGCGTCGGGCGGCATCACCGGAGCCATTGGATCGGGGGGCGGCGGCTTCGGAAGCGGCAGCACAATCCGCGCGTCAGCGCCGCAATCGGTACGCCCTGGTGGCTCCGGGACGACCGTTCAGCTTGGCAAAGACGGCGATGCTGACGGTCCTCGCGTAAAGATCGTGGCTGACGAAGCCAAAAACGCGATTCTGGTCGAGGCGACGAAGGCCGATTATCAGCGCATCCTGCGCGTGATGGGAAGGCTCGACCGTATGCCGAACCAGGTGATGATCGAAGCAACCATCGCCGAGGTTACACTGAACGATGACCTGAAGTTCGGCGTGCGTTGGTACATGCAGCAAAAGAACGCCGGATACACCTTCAGTGACGCAGCTTCCGGCGCTATCGGCTCAGTATTCCCAGGATTCTCCTATGCGCTGACCGCTGCGAATGTTGCTGCGACACTCAATACGTTGAGTGACATTACGAGGGTCAACGTCATTTCGTCGCCCTCACTGACTGTCATGGACAACAAGCCGGCGATCCTCCAGATAGGCGATCAGGTGCCGATTACGACCCAATCGGCGACAGGTGTCATTACTCCCGGAGCGCCAATCGTCAATTCGGTGAGCTACAAGGACACTGGCGTCATTCTGTCGATCATACCGCGGATCAATGAGAGCGGACGCGTCCTGCTCGATATCCAGCAGGAGGTTTCCAACGTTGCGCAAACGACGACGTCGAACATAGACTCGCCAACCATCCGGCAGCGCAAGATCCAGACCAGTGTCGTAGTGAACGACAACGACGCCTTGGTGCTTGGGGGAATGATCCAGGATGAACGGACGACCACGCGAACGCAGATACCGATACTTGGCGATATTCCCGTCATCGGCAATCTCGCATCCAACAAGGACAATCTAATTCACAAGACGGAGCTGATCATTCTGATCCGGCCGCACGTCGTTCGAAATCTTGACGAGGCAAGATCCATCACGGACGAGTACCGCCGATACATGGCAATCGAAGGGCCGCATAAGCGCAGGCAATCACGCCAGAGTCCCGAAGAGGTGGGACGCAGGATACTTGACTAATGCCGACCTTCCGCTACCGGGCCTACGGATTGGATGGTGGCCTTGCCGAAGGGGCGATTGACGCCGCATCGGTGAATGCGGCCAGTGAGATGCTCTGGTCGCAAGGGCTGACACCATTCCAGATGCGTGCATCTGCCGAGGGCGGCACGAAATGGTGGAATCGCGAGATAACGATCGGAGGCGGCTCCCAGCGGGCCGACCTCGTCGCATTTACGCGCGAGTTTGCGATGTTGAGCGCAGCCGATATTGCGCTGGATGATGCGTTGCGGATCCTGCAAACGCAGGCGTCGTCGTCGCGACTGCGGGCACTGGTCGAGGGGCTGCTCTCCGAGGTGCTGAACGGCGCGCCGCTGTCTGACGCGATGCAAAAGCAGGTCAAGGTGTTTCCGGCGGACTATATTGCCGTAGTGAGGGCAGCGGAGGCCGGCGGCACGCTCTCGGAGGTGCTGACCGAGCTGGCTGAACTGCTCGAGCATAGGGCGGAAATCCGGTCGCGTGTCCAGTCGGCGCTAATCTATCCGACCATGCTGGTCACGCTCAGCCTTGGTGCGCTTGCGATTATCATCGGCGGTCTTATCCCTTCGATAGCGCCCGTGTTCGGCCAAAGCGGCAAGCCGATGCCCGGCACCATCAAGTTCATGCTGGGCTTAAGGGATCACTGGGCTCAAGTTGTCGGCGGGATGGCCGTCGTTGCGATAGGCTCATGGGCCAGTGTTGCCGTCGCCATGCGCCGGAATGACGCCCGTGTTGAGCTCGATCGTCTCAAGTTGAAGCTCCCGGTGATTGGCGCGTTCCTGCTTCAACAGGAAGCCGCGCGGTTCGCTCGGACGCTTGGAACAATGCTCAAAGCCGGTGTGCCGCTGATTCAGGCGACGAAATCGGCGAGCAGCGTCATTTCGAACTGTTACGTTGCATCGGCGCTGAGCCGCGCGATCGAGGCTGTTCACCAGGGAAGCGCACTGCACCGCGCGCTCCGGAATGAGGCCGTCTTGCCTGCGATCGCCCTTCAGATGATCTCGGTAGGTGAGGAGGCGGGGAAACTCGATCGTATGCTGATGCGGGTCGCGACCATGCTCGAGCGACAGACTCAAAGCAGCATCGACCGGTTCATGGCAGCACTTGCGCCAGCCTTGACGGTCGCCATAGCGGTCATGGTCGGAGCCTTGATCATGCCTGTCATGAACGCCGTTTTGAGCATCAACGACCTAGCCGGACGATGAGGGCGCATGTGAATAGTCGTTGGCGGCGGATCTCGGGGTTCACGTTGATCGAGATGCTGGTCGTGTTGGCCATACTGGCGCTGGCCGCCACGTTCGCCGTGCCAATGCTATCGAGCGGCTCGGAGGGTGTTCGGTTGGACGTGGCTACCAGCGAATTGACGAACGCCCTGCGTGTAACGCGATCGGCTGCCATTACAAGCAATCGACCCACGGCCCTGACGATCGACGTCAATCGGAGAAGGTTCAAGTCGTCAGTCGTTGCCGAGCGCACATTCGATGCCGGCATTGACGCAAAGCTCACCTTCGCAGCGGGAATAGGATCGAGAGGATCGGAAGGGGAGTTCAGGTTCTTTCCCGATGGATCATCAACGGGAGGGGATGTGACACTGTCAATGCGAGGCAAACAGACAAAGTTGTGTGTCGATTGGTTGACCGGAACTGTGCGCGCCGCGTCAGCCTGCTGAAGCGGTCATAGGGGTGGGAAGCATGAAGGGAATGATTGACAAAATGAAGACAGGTGTTGCTGCCTTGTTGGCAAGGCTCGGTAAGCGCCGGAAGGCCGGCAGCTGTGATTACCGTTCGCGCCGTTCGGAGGCGGGCTTCACGCTGGTCGAGATGCTTGTCGTGATCACGATCATAGGCCTCATCATGGGGCTCGTTGGCCCGCGCGTTCTGAGCTACCTCTCTGACTCCAAGGTGAAGACCGCACGGATTCAAATTCAGGGATTCTCGTCGGCGCTCGATCTGTTCTATTTGGACAATGGGCGCTATCCGAATTCGTCGGAAGGACTGGGGGCGTTGGCCAAGCGACCGGATGGAGCCGCTGCCTGGAATGGTCCTTATCTGAGTGGTGGGGCTGTGCCGAACGATCCGTGGGGACGGCCCTATGTTTACAAGTTCCCCGGGCAGCACGGGCCTTATGACCTCGTCTCGCTTGGGCCTGAGGGGCGCGAGGGCGATGCATCTGCGGGTGCGTCGATTTCCAATTCGCAGCAGTGAGGTGACACCGATGCGCTGTCGGCTGGCATCGCAGGGGAGGGCTCATCCTCGTGCCGCGACGGTTAACAGTCGTTGGGCCGCCGAGGCATGGCTGGGCTCGATGCGAAGTCGGGCGGGGCGTCGCGGGCGCCGATTGGGCTCCGTGGAGGGCGAGGCCGGCTTTACTTTGATTGAGATCATCGTAGCGCTTGCAATCCTGTCGGCTGGATTGAGCCTCGTTCTCGGCATGATATCCAGCGCGCTGCAGAGAACCGCGTCCGCCGAGAAAATGGCTGCGGCGGGGTCGATCGCGCAGTCTCTCATGGCCAAGGTAGGGACTGAGCTGCCGGTCGGACCAGAGGAGCGTGACGGCAAGTACTCCGAGGGATACCGATGGCGCGTCAGAATGCAGCCGTTGGCCGAGGCAAATCAAGGCGAAGGACGTCTTGGGCTCTACGCCGTATCCACCGAGGTGGAATGGGGGGAGGGAGCGGACGCGCGCTCCTTTGCGCTTGCGACATTGCGGCTTGGTCCAAGGGTTACGCGGCGATGACCCGGGATATCCCTGTAGCAGCACGCCATGGCACGGATGATGAGGCAGGTTTCACGCTGGTCGAATTGCTCGTTGGGTTGGCGCTGTTCAGCCTCCTCGCAACGATGCTGTTCGGCAGCGTGCGGTTTGGTTTGCAGGCCTGGCAGAGAGGCCGCGTCAATACCGAGCGCTTCGAGCGCATCATGATCTCCCAGGATCTTCTGCGGCGTGCGATCGGAAATTTCTACCCCATGCTCGTGCGAGGAGAAGCGATCCAACCTTATATCGACTTCGACGGAGCAAAGGAGGCCATCAGCTTCCTGGGGTACGCGCCGACGGTCGCGAACGGTGGCCGCTTCCGGTTCAAGGTCTTTGTCGAGAGGCCGCACGGCGAAACCAGTCTGGTCGTGAACGCCGCGCCCGAGCTCTCGGACCCGAACGTATCGTCGAATGCGACGAGAACCATCCTGCTCTCCGGAATTGAGCGAGCCGAGTTTGCCTACTTCGGCGCTCCGTCACCGGGGCAGGGTCCGCAGTGGAATGACAGCTGGACGAAGCGAACCGATATCCCAAGCCTTGTCCGCATCCGTGTCATCGCAGCTCCCGGCGTCCCCGAACTGTGGCCAGATCTGTTGATCGCTCCGCGCATCCAGGCCGACGTCGCTTGCGTCTATGAGCCGATCACCATGCGATGCCGCGGGCGCTAGGACGGAGGGATCGATGCCGATCGTTTCTGTGCTGTGGGGGTTAGGCTTGCTGACGGCCATTTCGCTGTCACTGCTGTGGAACGGCACTCAGTCCTACCGGCTTGCACAAAATGGCCTGGAGATGGCCCGCGTCAACGCGACGGTCGATGCCGGCATCAATCGTGCGGTCGCGGCTTTGCTCGATCCACAGACGGATCGAAGATGGCGGACGGATGGAGGCGTCCAAAGCTTCGAATTTGATGGCGTTCCCATCAAGGTGTCGGTTCAGGACGAGCTCGGCAAGATCGACCTCAATCAGGCTGAGCCGACGCTGCTTGCTGGTCTACTCAGGTCTGCAGGCCTTGATGCGAGCGCTGCCGGCAGTCTGACCGACAAGATCGTCGACTGGCGGACGGCAACCCAGCTGAAGCGGCTCAATGGCGCAAAGGAACAAGATTATCGCGCACGCGGAAGCACATATCTTCCACGTAACGGTCCGTTCCAAAGTGTCGATGAGCTCTTGCTCGTCATGGATATGACGCCGGAGCTGCTTCGGCGGATTGAACCAGCGTTGACGGTCTATTCCGGCCGGCAATTCATCGATCCGCAGCTGGCGCCTCGCGCCGCTTTACTGGCGCTCCCCAATATGTCGATGCAGGGCGTCGAAGCGCTATTGGCTTCCCGGGCCAATCAGCAAGTGTCGTTGGGAGCATTGGGAGCCGACATCGCGGCCTCTCTGCGAGGCCGTGCGTTTGCGATCCGCACTGAATTCGAATGGTCGAACAGAAAGATCGTGAACGAAGCGATCGTGCGGCTGACGGATAACCCAAATCAGCCCTATTGGCTGCTTGACTGGAGGTCCAGATGATCCCTGCTTTTTTGCACATGCTGATCGCATCGAAAGCCGTGTTTGGTTGCCTTCTTGTCAGTCTGATCCTGGTCATGTCGGTCATCGACGTGCGAGATATGATCCTGCCGAACAGCCTCAACTGGTTACTGGCGGCCGGCGGAGCCGGCCAGGCGATCTTCCTCGGCTTGCCTCGGCCAGTTGACGCGGTTCTGGGAGCAGCCTTCGCTTTCGCCGTCCTTTCGACGATCGCATTCCTATTCCGGAGGGTTCGCGGTATCGACGGGCTCGGGTTCGGAGACCAGAAGTTCTCGGCAGCGGCAGGACTTTGGATCGGATGGAATGCAATCCCCTCGATGCTGCTGGTTGCCTCCTGCTCGGCTCTGTTGTTCGTGGCGATCAGATCTACACAAGGAGGCGGCTTCGGCCGCACATCGCGGCTGCCGTTCGGGCCGTTCCTTGGGATCGGCACGATCGCATGCTGGCTGGCAGCCGTCGCGGTGAGGACCTAGTCGTGGAACAAGCGACGACGGTTCAAGATCGTCAAACGAGCGCCGAAGCGATAGCTGGAGTGGCGCCGCCGGTGCCCCACTTCGCCGATAGCGTCCGGTTCGAGGAGGAGTTTGGCCGTTTTCTCGTTGCGGAGAACGTGGTCGACCATATCATCCTCGATCGCGCAACCAACGCGGCGCGCAAGACCGGAGAGCGGTTGGATCGGGTTCTGACCAAGCTCGGACTGGTTGCCGAGAATCAACTTGCCGTTACGTTCGCAAAATTTCTTTGCCTCGATCTGGTTTTGGCGGCTGATCTGCCTCTTGAATGCGTACTTCCTGAAGTCATTGAGGGCGACTTCGTACGCCGCAACCGCATCTTGCCCATCTCTCTCGCCGGCAACACCCTCTCAGTAGGGGTTGTGGATCCGCTCAATCCGGAGCCGGTACGGGCATTGGCCTATCTCACCGGCCTGACAATGGAGGTCAGGCTTTTTGCGCTTGCCGATTTCGAGAAGGCTTTTGACACCCTCTATGCCGTCCGGACCAAGGACGCCAGCAACGGGTCCTTTGGCAACGGCGAAGCTAGCGAACTCGACGTCCAGCGCTTGCGCGACATCGCAAGCGAGGCGCCGGTCATCCGGCTCGTCAATCAGATCATTGCCGGCGCGGTGGAGGCACAAGCCTCCGACATTCACATTGAACCCAATGTCGACCATGTCGTTGTGCGCTACCGCGTCGACGGAATGCTACGAACGACGCAGGTGCTGGCGCCGGCGCTGCGCGCGGCCATCACTTCGCGTCTCAAAATCATGTCCAAGCTGGACATTGCGGAACGGCGCATGCCGCAAGACGGACGTATCAAGATTGCGATCAGAGGCATCGACATTGACTTTCGAGTATCGACGATTCCGACGATCTTCGGCGAAAGCGTCGTGCTGCGTATCCTCGATCGCTCGCGCGTCACGCTCGACTTTGCCGAGCTCGGATTTTCGGCCGGTCAGATCTCAGTATTTGACCAATTGCTGCATGAGCCCAACGGCATCATCCTCGTGACCGGTCCGACAGGCAGCGGCAAGACGACCACGCTCTACACCGCATTGAAATCGCTCAACAGCTCGGATCGCAAGATCTTCTCTGTCGAAGATCCCATCGAATACCAGTTGAGAGGCATCAATCAGGTCCAGGTACAGGCGGAAATCGGAATGGACTTTCCGCACGCGCTGAGGGCCATCTTGCGACAGGATCCGGACATCATCATGATCGGTGAGATCCGCGATCTGGAAACGGCCCGGATCGCGATTCAGTCTTCACTGACCGGCCACCTTGTCCTCTCGACCCTTCATACCAACAACGCCGCGGCTGCCATTACCCGGTTGATCGATATCGGGGTCGAAAACTATCTGCTGGGGTCGACGATCAAGGGCGTCGTGGCGCAACGGCTGGTCCGTAAGATCTGCCGGCACTGTGCTTGCGAGCACCGGCAGGCGCGGCATTGGGAGGACGAGTTCGTCCGCATCATTCCTCAGATCGAAGCGTTCGGTAAGCCAAACATTCTTGAAGCGCGTGGTTGCACGGAGTGCGGCGGAACCGGCTTCTCGGGCCGGTCGACGATCGCCGAAGTTCTGATGATCGACGACGAGTTTCATGGCCTCATACTGGCCAATGCATCAGATGACCAGATCGGAAAATCGGCACGCGCGCGGGGCATGCTCAACATGTATGAAATGGGGGCTACGAGGGTCTGGCGAGGGGAGACGACGATCGACGAGGTCCTGCGCGCGACGCGGATGGGATGACCAACCATGAGCGTCCCCGGAGAGACGGGCTAAAGAGGCAATCATGCGGCTATCGGCAAACCAGCTCAGCCTTGGACGAGTGCGACAATACGGGCATCGCTTCGTTGGCTGGTGGGTAAGCGAGCTCCTGCAGTTGCTTCCTGGAAGGCTGGTGGAGCTGTTTTCGCGCCATGAACAGCGGCTTCTGGTTGTCGCTCCAGACCAAGGGACGGTTATCCTTGAACTCATGAACGGCAGGCGGTCGTTGATCGGATCAGATCGGATCGCAATGTCCGATGGCGGCGCATCGGCATGCATTGATCGATTCCTGACTGACCGCGGCCTTGATCGGCGCGATGTCGAGATCGGACTCCGGCTTTTGCCCGAAAGCATATTTGCCAGACGATTGGTGTTGCCGGCGGAAGCGCGCAACGATGTCCAAGCAGTTGTTGTCCGAGATCTTACGAACAAGACGCCGTTCAAAATGGATGACGTCTATACCGATCATTCTGCGGGGAACGACACCGAGGATGGGCGATTTGAAGTCTGGCAATGGGTCGTCTGTCGTCAATTTGTTGATCTTGCTCTGACACCGCTCCGGCTCGGAATGGCGGATGTCAATTTCGTCTTGTCGGACAGCAGCGGGGCCACGCAGCCGGTGCCCTTCGTCAGCTTGCGGCGGGGCGCGGAGATCGACTCGTCCTGGACCGCGCGGCTCTCGCCTATTCTCTGCTATAGCGCGGTATTACTGTTCCTCGTCGCACTCGGCCTGAAGTACTGGAACCAGCAAGTCATGCTGGATAGCCTCGAAGCAGAGATTGTGACAGCAGGCGCGAAAGCCAAGCAGGTTCGTGGTCAGGTCGATCAGCTGCAGGAGAAGCGTGCTTCCCTTCTTCGGTTGCGGCTGCAACGGAGTGAGGCTCCAGGATTGGGTGATCTTTGGGGGGAGACGACACGGATACTGCCATCGCATTCATGGCTGACCGAGTTTCGGCTGACGGAAACCGCAGACAAGCACGAGCAGCAGCTGTCATTGACGGGGTTCTCCGGCGCGGCGCCGAGCCTGGTTGGCATCGTCGATAGCTCGCCGCTGTTCATTGACGCAACGCTGACTTCTCCCATCGCACTCGATGCATCTGAAGGCCGCGAACGCTTTGCGCTGCAGGCGAAGGTGAGGCGCTCCGAGATCAAGGATATCCCGCGATGAAGGAGATACTCACTGATGGCCGTCGCCGTCGGCAGCTATTGTTCATAGCGGGAAACTTGGCGGCGTGTGCGCTCGTAGCCGGTATCGTTGTCATGCCGATCGTGACGTTCTTCACCGATCGGGATAGTCGGATTGCAGAACAACAGAAAGTACTTGCGCGGCTGTCGGCGATTTCTGCCCAGGCTGAGGCGGTGCAGTCGATGGTGTCCGATACCAAGGCTCAGATGCAGGGTGGAGAGTTCCTGACCGGGCCGAATGAGAGCGTGATCAGTGCTGATCTCCAGACACGCCTGAAGGCGCTCGCCGAAGCGGCAGGTGCGCGCCTGCGTGCTGTTCAGGCGCTCCCCGTCAAGGTCTCGGATCAGATCAGATACAGCGGATCACGGATCGAGATCTTTGGACCGCTTCAATCCATTCTCCGTGCAGTTCATACGATCGAGAATGCGAAGCCGTATCTGTTTGTCAGCAGTGCGACGTTGAAGATGGTCCCCGCAACCGGGCAGGGAGGGATTCAGGAGCCCGCGATCCAGGCGCAACTGGATATTTTCGGTGCCATCCAGTTTGGAGGTCAGCCATGAGATGGCAAGGCGCTCCGTTCCGGACCAGCGGTCTGTTGATGTTGCTGGGAGTCAATGCCGGCCTCGTGGGATGGATCTGGAGTCTGGCTGCCTCGAACAACGCAACCCGCATCGACAGCAGTCGATGGACCGTCAATTGGTCCGACATCGGTGCGAAGGTAACCAATCAGAAGCCGCTCGACAGCTATCAGCGGATTCTGGCGCATCCTGTGTTCTTCAAGTCGCGCGAGCCCTTCGTTCCTGCACCACCTCCGCCACGGCCGTCTCCAGGAGCACCACCGCCAGTCGTTCTGGCTGATCCTGGCCTTGCGGTCGGCGGCGTGATGATCAGGAACGGCTCGAGCAAGGCCTATTTGTATAGCGAGGCGGGTATGGGCGCCGGGTGGAGTGCTGAAGGCGAGACGTTTCAGGGATGGAAGGTCAAGTCGGTCGATAAAGGTGGCGTCAAGCTTGAGCAGGCCGGGCGTTCGATCGAGCTACTGCTTTATCCCCGCGACTGATGGGCGAGCGATTGCAGGCGCGAAGAAGAGGATGCGCTGGATTGGTAGCGGGCGCCGCTGGGCGACGACGGCTGGGTTTTGGGCTGGGGTGGTGGGCTTTGACTGGAAGAGTGTTTGGACGTCGGTCGCGCGAAGGTAGAGAAGGGCCGTGGTTGCCGCAATCGCCGCAGCGAGGATCAGGCCGCTGGCCGATTGGGCGTGGACCTCGTTCGCTCCCAGGCAGGCGGCGCCATCGGACGAGGTGATATGTCAGCCCGCGATAATCGTCGAAGGTGATCACTCGCACGCCTCGTGCCACTCATACAGGTTGTCGTAGATCGGTCATGCACGCGACCTATCTTCTTTAGTCTCGCCACCGGACACACGAAACTTGTGTGTGGCAACGCCGCTGAACTCGCCAACCAAGCATGGGTGCATCAATGATGTGGATCAACACCAAAGCTAAAGCGACCAGTCTGATGCGACGAGCGGTCGCTTTTGCGTGCGCTACTTTGATTATGCTGGGTCTATCAGTGACAGCGTATGCTGATGCGTTGACGCTTCAGTGGCACCAAGATGTTACAGCGTCCTACGCTGGCGATCCCCAATATATGAACGCATCAATCCCTGTCGGCTGGGGTTACATGGATCCAATGGTCGTAACCATCCCAAGCGGTCCAAACGCCGGCCAATATGCCCTCGTTTTCTACTCCTGCACCAACTCGAATGGGGTGCCCAAGTCCTTTTACTGCGTCTATCTTACCAAGAACGGCGTGGTTGCATCTGACGCGATGATTATGGGCCAGACCGCCCTTCCTAATGGTCTCGCGGGTGCCGAGGCGTACCAACCTCCCATGCTCTTTTTCAACAGCAGTACCAGCACGATCTATTTGGCATTCTGGGTTTTCACAACTGACGGGCGTTCGCTCGTTCAACTGTTTTCCTTTGCTCCGCCCGGGCCTCATTGGACGGCGGTCAGCAGTTATGTCGGCGATGTCGGTAACATCTTCAATTATCTCGGAGGTGCGATGGATCCGAAAACCGGTGACATCGTCATCGCAGGCTATGGCAAAAGGCCAAATGCTCGGACGCTGGAATTAACAAAAGTCACTGCCGCGAGCGGCTATACAACCTGGGCGCCTTCCCAGATTGTGACCTCGTATCCTGATTCACCAGCGTATTGGAATCCGGTGTATCCGCATGTCGCGATCCGAAGTGATGGGATAGCACCAAGCACTGGTGGCACAATAAGCATACTTGCGGTGCTTTCCAATGGTGCCCCTTGCGTAGATCCTGGCAAACCGGACGATGGGCTCATTCCAACAACCTATAAGGACGTTGTGAACTATGAGGGAAAATTCGGAGGGGCAATCGCTGGCACGTGGAGCGATGCCGCACCGGACGCCGGTCCTGATGGGCATGGAGACAGCTGCTATTGGGCCAGCGAGCGGTTTCCACTTGCTCATTTCAGCGACGGAAGCTCTATCTATTCGATCGAGCGAGCGACCGATTTGACAAATTATGATCCAAATAACAAGGCGGGCTCCAATGCCATGTCCAACTGGAATCGCCGCTTTAAATTGTACAAGGATGGCACGGTCATCGTTGCCGATCTCGGAACGCTGTTCACGTCGTATTTTACGTACTCAAGCAACATTGATGCGATGTCGATGACAAAACTGGACAACGGCAACTTTGTAATCTTTGCCAACAACCGCGGACCAGCCGGCTTTGGCTTGCCCATGACTTATCCGAATTTTGGCGTGACGTGGTCGAAAGATCTGTCGACGTTTGCTCCGGCCCAATACATCGCCACCCTGTTTGGGCCTGGCACGAGTGTCAAGGTCGCTCAGCCGAACAGCAACGGCATGACGTCGGTGCCCTTCCTAGACCTCTTTGTTTCCGGCAATCAGTATAATGCCAGAAACGTCAACGATGACCATCAATTCAGGTATTGGCGATATACGCTTCAGTAGCTGAACGTCGTGGGTCGGATCGGGCCGAGCGCCGGCTCGGCTCGAGGCCGCAAGGAAGAAACGCCGCGAAGAATCAGGAGGCCGCCAGCCAAGGCGGCCTCCCTCGTCATTTTATCGCTGTCCGGAGACAGATAGCTGATCTGCGCGATGGTTGATGCGGCTGCGATTTCGGCCAGTGTGGCCATGAGTTAAGTGTTCCGGGTCAGCAGCAGCTCTTCGATGAGCACCGCGACGGCGGCATAGATCCCACGATGGTCTGCAATTCCGGTATGCGTCCAGTTTCGTCGTCGGCTTCTCAGCCCGATGCCGCGAGTTTCGCAAGCACTCCTGCTTAGTGCTCGGAGCATTCGCATGGTTGATGTGCGCAGTTGCCCCTCTTGATAGATTCACCTGTATTCCTACCAATCGTCGAACGGAATGCAGGGATAATCTGGCGGTCCGGATCCAAGTCGTGGTTCACCGTCGAGCTTGGGGACAAATCACGGCCGTCGGTGTCGCCTTCAAATATCAGCAGGCTTGGGAACGCTATGGCGGGCGCCGGTAGGCCATGGCCAGTAACCACGCCGCCTGACGAGACAAACCTGAGAGTCACTCCCAGCTGGCTGGGCAGTGAGGAAATGCTGCCATGGTCATGCACCAAAGTGAAAACGGCCGCTGAGAGTCGCTCCGCTTCCCATTCCTTTCCGGCGTCATAGCCAGCAGCTGACGCATCGAGGGCGCTCAACTGGTTCTTGAATTTCTGAATCAGATCTTGCCGCGGGCGCTTCGTACCAAACTTCCCCGTCGTGAACTATTCCCAGCGATCCGACCCGGATGGAACAACACGAATGCTGGATGGCGCTGGACCGGCTGCAAACCCCAGTCCGTACTGCGCAATAGACTACAGCAAGGCGGTGGCGGAGCGCCGACGAGACTCCCGGAGGCCTGCTGGCAGGCGACGAAGCATTCTGAATTGCCGTCTAACCTATTGATCCGATTGGACGCCGAATTGGCCCGGAATTCAAAACTGACGTTGATATTGCTCGAACTGCTCGCGGATTACTTTGCCGCCATCTGATCTCGATACCAATCTCCAATCTGGCTCGCCGTCATGAGCGCGACGCCGTCATGGCCTATCACGTAGTCGAGCAGCGCCTCGAGGTACTTGATTCGATGCGGTACCCCCGTGATGTATGGATGCACGGAAATTGCCATGATCCGCGCGTTCTCGGCGCCTTCGAGATACAGCCGATCGAACTGGTCGGTACAGCGCGTCAGGAACTGCTCCGAGGGCAGGTGCTGTAGCGCGTGAATGACAATGTCGTTGGTCTCGACGGAATAGGGAATCGTCGTCACAGTTCCGTGCGGTGTTGCGATGTCCTGAGGAAGATCGTCGATCACCCAATCGGCCACGTACTCGATCCCGTTGAGGCGCAGGAGATCGAGTGTTTCTTCGGTCTCGGTCAGGCCGGGGCTTTCCCACGATCGCGGCGCCTTGCCGGTAAATGCGGCGATCGTGTCGACAGCACGCTTGATCGCATCCGCCTGGTTCTCGACCTTGTGCATTGGGCCCTGCACGAACCCATGCCCCATGAATTCGAAGCCCGCTTCGCGCGCCGCCGATGCCACGCGCAGATAGCTGTTGCAGACGTTGGCATTCGTAGCCAGCGTCGCCGGTATCTTTCGGTCGGTGAGGGCCTTGAACTGCCGCCAGAAGCCGGCGCGCATGCCGTATTCATGCCACGACCAGTTCGGCACGTCAGGCAGCAGCGGCTGGCCCATTGGTGGGCTCAGCACGGTGCGTGGCATCGCATTTTCGATGCGCCATTCCTCGACATTGAGGATGACCCAGACAGCAAGCTTCTTGCCGTCAGGCAATGTCAGTTTCGGTCGGTCGATTTGAGCTTGGTACGGAATGCGATCGGTGAAAGCCACGTCAAAACTCCCTTGGTCACGCGGATGATCCGGCGGCGGCGTTGATGCGCGGTAAGACCTTTTCGGCCATCAGGATCATCGATTGACGGCCAAGCTCGCGATCCTTCCAGTCCTTGCCGGCATAGAGCAAGGTTCCGAAGGTGCCGATCTCTTCCTGGAATGCCAGCAGTTGATCGGCTACACTTTCAGGCGTGCCGTGGATGATCAGCTTGTCACAGATCGACTCGAGGGTGACCTCCAAGTCTGGTTGATCCCGCCTCGTCTTGAACAGTTCGAGCCGGCCGCTGCGCTTCAGCTTCGTGAACAGCTGGTGATAATAGTACACGTAGGGGCTATCGGGCGACGTGGCATAGGCCTTCGCCGTTGCCGCGTCGTTTGCCACGAACACGCTCTTGGCGACGCGCCAATTGGCAGGGTCTGCCGCCCGGTTCGCACGCGCGCAACCCTCGACGTATTTGGGCCAGTGGCTCTTTACCCAAGCAGGCATCAGGAAGTTCGCCGAGATCGGATCCCAGCCGCGCGCAGCGGCTTCCGTGACGCCTTTTGAGAACGGCGCGACCGCAGTCACCACGATCGGCGGGTGAGGGGTTTGCAATGGGCGGGCTATCAATCCCTGGCCAATGTCCTCGATCAGGGTTCGCTCGACCGAGACATTCCAATACTTGCCCTGCAAATCATAGGGCGGCTTGCCAGCCCAAATCTCCAGAACCTGATTGATCGCCTCGAGGAACATCGCATTCCGGTCGGCATCGAGATTGCCGAAAACCTCCGCGTCGGACAGCAATCCGCCGGGGCTTATTCCGAGTATGAAGCGGCCATCAAGCATGTGATCGAGCATGGCGACGGATGCGGCGACCGCTGCAGGATGAGTGTTCGGCATGTTGATGGTACCGGTCCCAAGCTTGATCTGCTTGGTTGCAGCCGCGAGCCAGGCAATGAAGGCGATGCTGGAGGTGATGTTCTCGGCTTTGTCAGTGACGTGCTCGCCGACGTAGGCCTCGGTGAACCCGAGCTCATCCGCGAGCAGGAAGGCCTCGCGATCCTCCCGGAGCGATTGCCGCCAATCCTTTTCGAGAGGATGGATCGGCATCGTAAAGAATCCGAGCTTCATGATCCGCCTCCCTGCGCGTTGAACTTTAGTTGGCAAGGAACCTGCGGCCTTCCCAAGGTGAAGACAAGCCCTGCCGCACAAATAATCACTCGATAAACAAACTTGACCTTTGAAGGGGCCGGCCCTCTAATCGGGCAAACCAAAATTGGGCCGGGAGGCCACGCCCACATGAAAGCTGCGGCTTTCGCCTACGCCCGCGCGACCAGCGTCGTGAATGCGCTGGAGTTGCTTGCCGCGCATGGCGACAAGGCGAAGGTTCTGTCGGGTGGCCAGAGCCTGATGCCGGCCATGAACTTGCGACTCATCTCCCCGGACATTCTGGTCGATATCGGTGGCCTCGCCGAGCTGCGCGGCATCGCCGTGAGGGCAGGCGTGCTGGCCGTTGGCGCGCTGACGCGGCATGTCGACCTGCTCAGATCGCCGGAGATTGCGCTGCACGCGCCGCTCTTGCGGGATGCCGTTGCCCACGTTGCTCATCCTGCAATTCGTAATCGCGGAACGATAGGCGGTAGCCTTGCGCATGCCGATCCGGCATCGGAGCTGCCGGCCTGTGTTATCGCGCTTGACGCCACGATCGTTGTTCGCGGTCCGACGGGCGAGCGCCGGATTGCTGCGACCGAGTTTTTCAAGGGCATCTACGAAACGGCGCTGTCGCCGGACGAATTGCTTGTCGCGATCGAGGTGCCGGTCGCGGGCGAGGGCTCGACATTTTTCTTTCAGGAGTATGCCCGGCGGCATGGTGATTACGCCGTCGTTGGTCTCGCCGCGCGTGCCTTTGTTGCAACTGGCAGGTTCACGGATCTTCGGCTCGGCTTCTTTGCGGTTGGCGACCGGCCTCTGCTGGCGGCGGCCGCAGACAAGTTGATCAATGCATCCGTGACCTCAGCCGTGCTCGCAGAAGCCGCGACAGCGTTGGCCGATGAACTCGATCCACTAGAGGATCAGCAGGCCACCACGGCGATGCGCCGACATCTCGCTACGGTTTTGCTCCGGCGCTGCGTGGCCGCATTGCTGGCGCGGCCCGAGCTGGAAGCGGGAGTAGCCAGGTGAGCGCCCCAGTGCCGGTTTCGCTTCTGGTCAACGACGAGCCCATTGATGCATTTGTATTGCCGCGTCTCAATCTCGCTGACTTCCTCCGGGAGAACCTGAAGCTGACCGGAACCCATGTCGGTTGCGAGCACGGCGTTTGTGGTGCCTGCACGGTCCGGATCGATGGCGAGATCGTCCGCTCTTGCCTGATGCTGGCGGTCCAGGCGCAGGGGGCGTCAGTCGAGACCATCGAGGGGCTGTCCGACAGCGGCGAAATCGCCGACCTTCAGGCGGCCTTTCGCGAACGCAATGCCTTGCAGTGCGGCTATTGCACGCCTGGGATGCTGATGACGGCGCAAGACTTGCTGAAGCATTTGCCCGTGCCTGATCGTCAAGCGATCCGCGAGCATCTTTCCGGCAATTATTGCCGCTGCACCGGCTATCAAGCCATTGTGGACGCCGTCGAGGCGACCGCCAAGACGCGCGCGGAGCGGCCGGCATGACGGTGACCCGTGCGCCAGCAGAGACCCTTTCGGTGCTCGATCGCCCGAATTCCTATATCGGTAAGACGGTGCCACGGCCGAACCTCGACAGGTTGCTGCAAGGGCGTGGACAGTATGTCAGCGACCTGGAATTGCCGCGGATGGCGCACGTGGTTTTTCTACGGTCGCCCTATGCCCACGCCAGAATTGTGGCGATCGATGCCGACGCGGCACGACGTATGTCCGGTGTCATTTCCATCGTCACCGGTCGAGAGCTTGAGGCTGTCATCACGCCGTGGGTCGGCGTGCTCTCGCATCTGAAGGGATTGAAGTCGGCGCCGCAGCACGCGATCGCGGTCGATCGGGCCTGCTGGCAGGGTGAGGCGGTCGCGGCGATTGTCGCAACCAGCCGTGCGGTGGCTGAAGATGCAATGGAGCAAATTGCCGTCGACTACGAGGAACTCGAGGCGGTCACGGACATGCGCACCGCGCTCGATCCGGCGACGCCTGTCATTCACGCCGCGCTCGGTGACAATCTTGCATTTGAACGGACCCTCAACGCCGGCGACGTCGACCTGGCATTGTCGGGGTCGGAGGTGGTCGAGGCCGACTTCGTATTCGGGCGCCACACCGGCGTGACGCTTGAACCGCGGGCGGTGGTTGCCGACTGGAATGCGGCCGAGGCGCGGCTGACGATCTATCAGGGCACACAGGCGCCGCACATGGTACAGAACATCGCAGCCCTGCATCTCGGACTGAGGGAAGCGCAGGTCCGGGTGGTCTGCAAGGATGTCGGCGGCTCGTTCGGCATCAAGGTCCACATCTACGCCGACGAAATGGCGACCTATGCGCTGTCCAAGCTGCTACGGCGGCCGATCAAGTTCGTGGCCGACCGGGTCGAGAGCT
Source organism: uncultured Bradyrhizobium sp. (assembly GCF_947648125.1). Classification (GTDB taxonomy): domain Bacteria; phylum Pseudomonadota; class Alphaproteobacteria; order Rhizobiales; family Xanthobacteraceae; genus Bradyrhizobium. Next base: position 586,450 of record NZ_CANSMR010000001.1, read on the forward strand.
TCAACACGGACATTCACGCCCGCGATCATCGATGCAGGGGCCGGATCGGCGTCAGGCCGGACGGCACCATCACGGCTTTCGAGATCGACGACCTGACGGGGATCGGTCCCTATTCGATGTATCCGCGCACCAGCGCCATCGAGGCCAATCAGGTGGTCAATCTCGTCGGCGGGCCGTATGTCACGGCGAACTATCGGGCGCGAGCGCGGGTCGTCTTCCAGAACAAGAACGTGATGTGTCAGTACCGGGCAGTCGGACACCCGATTGCCTGTTCGGTCACCGAGGGTCTGGTCGACCTTGCCGCAGCGAAGATCGGCATGGATCCTGTGGAGATCCGCCGGCGCAATCTGATCCCCGACGATGCTTATCCTTGTGCATCCCCCTCCGGGATGAAATTCGAGCAGCTTTCGCATCACGCCTCGCTGGCCAAGCTGCTGCAGATGATGGATTACGACGCCTTGCGTGCCGAGCAAGCGGCATCGCGCGCCAGAAACATTCACCGGGGTATCGGAATCGCCAGCTTCATCGAGGTGACCAATCCCAGTGCCGCCTTCTACGGCGTCGGCGGCGCGAAAATCTCGTCGCAGGATGGCGTTGCGGTTCGGCTCGACGCGCAAGGCTCGGTGATCTGCCAGACCAGCATCACGGAGCAGGGGCAAGGGTCGGAATCGCTGACTGCCCAGATCGTGGGCAGCGTGCTGGGCGTTTCGATGGAGCGGGTCCGCGTGACCCTGGGCGATACCGACAACACGCCCTATGGCGGCGGCACTTGGGCCTCGCGCGGTGCCGGCATCGGCGGCGAAGCCGCGTTGCAGGCCGCCAAGGCCCTGCGCCAGAATATCCTTGATGTCGCCGCGGCCATCCTGCAATCGACGCCGGCCGGGCTGGATATCGTCAACAACAGCATTGTCAACGCTGACGACGGTGCGCCGCGGATCGAGCTGAACGAGCTCGCGCAGATCGTCTATTTTCGGCCGGATACCCTCCCGCCGGGCATCCAGCCCGAATTGATGGCGACCCGTCATTTCGTGCCGCGCCAATATCCCTTCGCGTTCACAAACGGGGTTCAGGCCGCATGGCTGGAGGTCGATACCGATACCGGGTTCGTGACGCTGCTGAAGCATTGGGTCGTCGAAGACTGCGGCACCATCATCAACCCGCAACTGGTCGACGAGCAGATCCGGGGCGGAGTCGTGCAGGGGCTCGGCGCGGCGCTGTTCGAGAAATGCGTCTATGACGAGCGCGGTCAGCTGACCAACGCCAATATGGCGGACTACCTGGTCCCGATGTCCGGCGAGATGCCCGATATCGAGATCGGTCACGTGGTGTCTCCGACGCAGGAAACGGAGCTCGGAGCCAAAGGGGCAGGTGAGGCAGGCACGGCGGGCGCAGCAGCTGCGGTTGCCAATGCGGTCAATGACGCGCTGCGGCCGTTCGGCGCAACAATTACCGAGATTCCGCTCACGCCTCAGGTTATCCTGACGGCCTTGGGACGAATCTGAGTGGAGACGTTTCGGGCAAAGACAACACGATAAGCAAAACACAGACAGTTCTTGGGGAGGAATAGGTCATGACGAACAAGGTCACCAAAGCTGGATCGATATCGCGGCGTCGTCTGCTGACGACGGCAAGCGCCGGCGCCGCTCTCGCCGTCTCGCCCTTTCGCATCAATCTGCTCCAGGCTGAGGAAGCCCCGATCAAGATTGGCTTCCCGGTTCCTTTGACCGGTCCGTATGGCGCCGAGGCGCAGGACCAGGTGCGGGCGGGGCAGCTCGCTGTTGCCCAATTCAACGATGCCGGCGGTCTCAACGGCCGCAAGGCCGAGCTCGTCGTGCGCGACGACAAGCTCAATCCCGGTGAGGCGGCAACGCGGACATTGGAGCTGGTCGAGAAGGAGAAGGTGAATTTCGTCGTCGGCAGTCTGTCCGCGGCAGTTCAGCTTGCGATCAACAACGTCACCAAAGAGCGCGGCGTCATCTTCAATTCGATCAGCCAGTCCGACGCCATCAACGAGGCGGCCGACTTCAGCAAGTACACATTCCACGAAGCGCTGAATCCGCACATGACGTCAGGCGCGGTCGGCCGCTATGCCTTCGCCAAATTCGGCAAGAAGGTTGCGTTCCTCACGGCGGATTACGCCTACGGTCACGAGATGGTTCGCGGTTTCCTCGAGGTCGGCAAGGAGTTCAACGTCGAGAACCTCGGCGACGTCCGCCATCCGCTGGGAACGACCGACTTCTCCACGTTGCTGCCGCGTCTCCAGGCGCTGAAGCCCGATATTCTGTGCATCAGCAATTTCGGCCGCGACCAGCAGATCGCACTGAAGCAGGCGACCGACTTTGGCATCAAGAAGTCGATCCAGATCATCGCGCCGCTGCTCTCGCATGCCAGCCGCGTCGCGGCCGGCCCCCAGGCATTCGAAGGCGTCGTCGGCGGCTGCTCGTTCTACTGGGGCATCGAGGACAAATTCGCCTCGACCAAGGCATTCAACGATGCGTTCCGCAAGATGTACGACGGCAAGCTGCCCACCGACTACGGTGCGCTCGGCTATGGCGGTGTTCGGACGGTGCTGGAGGCGGTCAAGGGCGCCGGCAGCGTGGAGACCGACAAGGTCGTCGCGGCATTGGAAGCGCTGAAGTACGACGACTACAAGGGGCCGCAATATTATCGCAAATGCGACCACCAGTCGGTGCAATCGGTGCTCGTGATCAAGTCGAAGTCCAAGGATCTGAGGAACGAGTCCGACGTGTTCGAGGTCCTGTCGACCGAAGAACCCAACGAGAAGTACCTGCGCACCTGCGAGGCGCTCGGTCACAAGAGCTGAGCTCGTGCGACGGCGTGCGCCACGGGGCGGTGCGCGCCGTGCGGAGGGGGACAAATGGCGGGCCTGAGCTTTGACCTGATCGCGCTGCAACTGTTTGCCGGGCTGGCGCTCGGCGCCATCTACGTGCTGTTTGCGATCGGCCTCTCGCTGATCTTCGGGATGTTGACGGTCGTCAACTTCGCCCATGGCGCGTTCTACATGGTCGGCGCCTATGTCGGGCTCTATCTGATCTCGATCGGGGGCAATTTCTGGATTTGCCTCGTGGCTGTGCCGATCGCCATCGGACTGTTCGGCCTTGCCGTCGAGCGCGTGCTGATCCGGCCGCTTTACGGCCGCGGCATCGACTATCCGCTGCTGCTGACCTTCGGGCTGAGCTACGTGATGGTCGAATGTGTGCGCATTGCCTTTGGCAAGACCGGCTATCCTTTCGACACGCCCGAGGTTCTGCAGGGCGCCGTCGACATTGGCGTCGGCTATTTCCCGCTCTACCGCCTGTTCGTGATCGGCGCGACGGCCGTCGTGCTGCTGGCGCTCTGGCTGTTTCTGGAGAAGACCAGCTTCGGGCTGATTATCCGCGCCGGCGCGCGCGATCCGCAAATCGTCCGTGTCCTTGGGGTCGATGTTTCCAAGGTCTGGTTGATCGTGTTCGGGATAGGTACCGCGATCGCGGGCTTTGCCGGCCTGCTGGCCGCGCCGCTCCAGGGCGTCATTCCGGAGATGGGCGGCACGATCCTCGCCGAAGCCTTCGTTGTGACCGTCGTAGGAGGGATGGGGTCGATCGGCGGCGCCGTACTGGCAGGCCTCCTGGTTGGTGTGGTGGTCAGCATGACCTCGTTGTTCGCGCCCGAAATGGCCAAGGTTTCGATCTTTGCCTTGATGGCGGTCGTTCTGATCGTTCGTCCCCAGGGCTTCTTCGGCCGCGCCGGATTGATGAGCTGAGCCCGGCATGACCGAAACCACGCAATCGATCAAACAGCCCGGTGCCGCGACGGGCGGTTTGTACGAGTTCGCGACGCGGCATCGTGCCAGCATTGTCGCAGCGGTCATTCTGGTTTTCCCGCTGGTGATGCCGTTTACAGCTCTGGCTGTGAACATCCTGATCTACGGGCTATATGCTCTCGGCTTCAACCTCGTGTTTGGATATCTGGGTCTGTTGTCGTTCGGTCATGCGGCGCTGTTCGGGACCGGTGCCTACCTCTGTGGCATCGCCATCGTGCACTTCGGCTGGCCGTGGTATGCGGCGATCGCGGCCGGGATAGCCGGCGGATTGTTGATGGCGCTGTTGATCGGCGTGCTCGCGATCAGGACCCGAGGTATCTACTTCGCCATGGTCACAATGGCGCTGTCGCAATGCGTCTACTACCTTTTCTACCAGGCGGTTGATCTGACCGGCGGCGAGAACGGCCTTCGCGGCATCAACGTCCGCATCATCGATCTGTTCGGCCTGCGGATCGATTTCATCAATCCGATGACCCGCTACTACGTCATCGCGGCTTTTGTGATCGCCGCGTTCTTCGTGATGTCACGCATTCTGGCGTCGCCCTTTGGTGCCGTCATCGAAGCGGTGCGCGAGAACGAGGGGCGTGCCCGCGCGTCCGGTTACGACGTGACCCTGACGCGATTGCTGACCTTCGTCCTGTCAGGCGGTTTCTGCGGCCTCGCGGGTGCGTTGCAGGCCTTGCACCTGTCGATCGTTCCGATCGAAATCCTGCATTACGAGACCTCGGGCCTGGTCGTGATGATCGCTCTCCTCGGCGGCATGGGGACGTTCTTCGGACCGATGATCGGCGCCGCTGTCTTCCTGGTCCTGGAGAATGTGGTCTCGGTGTGGACCGTTCACTGGCAACTGATCGTTGGAGCGATCTTCATCGCATGCGTGCTGTTCTTCCCGGCGGGCATCTGGGGCACGCTGATCGCGCGGGGCAGACGATGAGCGCCACAGAAGGCCGGGCCGGAGAAATCATTCTGCGCACCAGCGGCGTCGGCAAGACGTTCGGGAAGTTCGTCGCCCTCAACAATATCTCGGCCGAGTTTTCCAGGGGAGCGATCACCTCCATCATTGGTCCGAACGGGGCTGGAAAGAGCACCTACTTCAACCTGCTGTGTGGCGCCTTTCCGCCGACGAAAGGCAACGTCGAGTTCGAGGGCAAGGATGTCACCGGTCTGCCGCAACACCGCTTCGCGCATATGGGGATCGCGAAATCCTTTCAAATCACCAGCGTGTTTCCACAGCTTACGACACGAGAGAACATCCGCGTCGGCCTGCAGGCGCTGGTGTCGCGATACGATATCTGGCGTCCCCGTGCGCGCCTGACCGAACTTGTCGAGCGGGCGGACGAGCTGCTGGCGCTCGTCGGGTTGTGGGAATCCCGGGAACGCGCGGCCAAGACGCTGGCCCATGGTGAGCAGCGGGCACTGGAGATCGGCATGGCGCTTGCCAGCCAGCCCCGCTTGCTGCTGCTGGACGAGCCGACGGCCGGCATGAGCCCGGAAGAAACCCGGACCATGATGGATTTGATCGTGAAACTCGCCAGGGAGCGCACGGTTATCCTCGTCGAGCACAAGATGAAGCTGGTGCTCGGGATCAGCGATCGCATCCTCGTGCTGCACCACGGAGAACTGCTGGCCGAGGGAACGCCGCAGGAGGTCCGGCAGAACGAGGCGGTAAAGCGGGTCTATCTCGGCCAGCGGGAGCACTGACGGGATGCTGCAGATCAGCAAGCTCAATGCCTGGTATGGCGCAAGTCACGCGTTACAGGACATCAGTCTCGAGGTGAGCAAGGGCGAAATCGTCTGCCTGATCGGTCGCAATGGGGCCGGCAAGACGACGACGTTGAAATCGATTATGGGGTTGATGGGGCGCGCGCGCGGCTCGGTCACCTTCAAGGGTGAAGAGCTGCTGCGCCAGCCGGCGCATGTGCGCTTCGCGTTGGGACTGGCCTACGTTCCGGAGGAACGACGGATTGTGCAGGGACTGACCGTGCGGGAGAATTTGCGGCTCGGGCTGGTCGCCTCGAAGCAGAAGAAGCGGGAAGCCGAGCTGATCGACGAGATTGCTGCGATCTTCCCCCGGCTGGCCGAGCGCATGGATCAAGAGGCGGTCACGATGTCCGGCGGCGAGCAGCAGATGCTGGCGATCGCGCGGGCGATGATCGCAAAGCCAGACCTGATCATGCTGGATGAGCCGTCGGAGGGCATCATGCCGGTCCTGGTCGACGAGATGTTCGAGCTGTTCAGCAGCATGAAGGCGCAGGGAACGACGGTTCTGCTGGTCGAGCAGAACGTCGAGCTCGCACTCGGCATCGCCGATCGTGCCTATGTGCTGGACCAGGGAGCTGTGGTGCATCAGGCCTCCGCGCAGGCGCTGCTCGCCGACGACGAGATCAAGGAGCGCTACTGCTCGGTGTGAGCAGGCTCTCGGATCAGCGCGCGTGCCACCGGCACGTACTGAACTTTATTCCGCAGCGCTCGCGATCGCGTCGGCTTTCCGATCGGTGACGACGACCTTGATCGCGTCATCGACGCGGTCCCGCGCATATCTGAGCGCGGTCGGCAAGTCGGCCAGCGGAAACGTATGCGTGTGGATCCTGGTCGCGTCGAACCGCTTCGCTGCCATCAATTCCATCGCGCGGTGTGTGGCGCTGCGGCCTTCGCCGCGGATGCCATAGGCATAGATGTTGTTTCGAACGAGGTGCGCAACGTCCAGCGTCGCGGCCTCGTGCGGGAAGGCGGCGAGGCAGATCTTGCCGCCGCGATTGGTCATGTGAATGGCCTGGTTGAGTGTCGCTTCGGTGCCGGCACATTCGACGACATAGTCCGCGCCGATCCCCCCTGTTAGTTGTTTCACGACCTCAACGACGTCTTCGTCGTTGACGTTGATGACGCGGTCGGCCCCCAATTCCCCGCCGATCGCCAGCCGCTTGTTGCGCGTCCCGGTCAGGATGACCGGGCTTGCGCCAAGCGCCTTGGCCACAGCAACTGCGAGAAGTCCGATCGGCCCTGGGCCGATCACCAAGACGCTCTCGCCGGCCACCAATCCCCCCAATTCCGTCAAGCCATACATTGACGTCCCGGCAGTCACCACGAGCGTTGCTTCCGCATCGCTCATGGTATCCGGGACGTGCGCCAGCGTATTGATGTGGTTCACCGCGTATTCGGCGAATCCGCCGTCGGTCGTAAAGCCGTTGGCGCGGTGACCCTTCTCCGGCCTTCCATAGTTGAAGCAGGATGTGTACATGCCCTGGCGGCAGCGTTTGCATTGGCCGCACCCGGCGTGGATCTCGACGCTGACCCGCTCGCCGATTTTGAACTCGTCGACATCAGGGCCAAGCGCGGCAACCGTGCCCATGTATTCGTGACCCGGCGTAAAGTTCTTGTTGAAGGGCGCGCCGCCTTGAATGCTTGCCGGCGACCCGGCATGGATGATTTCGAGATCGGTGGCGCAGATCGCAACCGCGTCGATGCGCACCAGCACTTCGGCACGCGACGGGACCGGCGTCGGCTTGTCGCGAAGCAGGAGCTGGTCGGGGTCACCAAGGACCCAGGCTTTCATCAGATCGGGGACGGGAAGATCGGGCGATGTCTTGACGCCGGGCGGCTCGTACATGGGCGCTTCCTGTTTTAGCTCTCAGCCTAGCGCGAAACGGCGGTCTGCCGCGAGCATCCGATCGTTGGCACCCGGCTGTTGCATTTGCTGCACGGCAGCAAGCGCGTCGCAAAACCTTCATGCGCGGCCTATACTTGGTCCCCCGTTGATGTTGAAATCCGCATTGCATCCTCTCCCAGACCGGAGCCTCCCATGAAGATCCGCCTTGTCCTTGCGTTGCTGGCGCTGACACTGATCGCGCCGTGGCAATCCGCCAAGGCGGCCGACGTGATCTGCTACAATTGCCCGCCGGAATGGGCGGATTGGGCCTCGATGCTGAAGGCGATCAAGGCGGACCTCAACTACGATATCCCGCATGACAACAAGAATTCCGGCCAGGCGCTGGCCCAGATCCTCGCCGAGAAGAGCAATCCGGTCGGCGATATCGGCTATTTCGGCGTGACCTTCGGCATGAAGGCCAAGGCCCAGGACGCGCTCGAGCCATACAAGCCCGCGCATTGGGATCAGGTGCCCGCCGGCCTCAAGGATCCGGACGGCTACTGGACCACGATCCACTCCGGGACGCTCGGCCTGTTCGTGAACAAGGACGCGCTGGGCGGCAAGCCGGTGCCGGCCTGCTGGAAGGACCTCCTGAAGCCCGACTACAAGGGCATGGTCGGCTATCTCGATCCGTCGTCGGCGGCGGTCGGTTATGTCGGCGCGGTCGCCGTCAATCTCGCGCTGGGCGGCTCGTCCACCAATTTCGATCCGGCGATCACCTTCTTCAAGGGACTGCGCAAGAACGATCCGATCGTGCCCAAGCAGACGTCATATGCCCGCGTCGTCTCCGGTGAGATGCCGATCCTGTTCGACTACGACTTCAACGCCTACCGCGCGAAATATTCGGAGAAGGGCAACTTCGAGTTTGTCATTCCCTGTGAGGGGTCGGTGGTGTTTCCCTATGTCGTTGGTCTCGTGAAGAACGCACCCGACAAGGAGAAGGCCAAGAAGGTGATGGACTATCTCTTGTCCGACAAGGGGCAGGCGATCTGGACCAATGCCTATCTGCGTCCGGCCCGCCCGATCGAGTTGCCTGCCTCCGTGAAGGGCAAATTCCTCCCCGACAGCGACTATGCCCGCGCCAAGAGCGTCGACTGGGGCGAGATGGAAAACGTGCAAAAAGCCTTCGTCGACCGCTATCTCGCCGAGGTCCGCTGAGGCAATATGGTGCCTTCGACGGGGCACCATTCTTCCGATGTCGCAAAAATCCTTCGTTTGGCTCTGCCTGCTGCCGCTCGTGCTGGTGACCGCGGCGTTCTTCCTGCTGCCGATGGCACGGCTGGTGGTCGCGGGCGCCGAAGGGCCGCACGGGCTTGCCGGATATCTCGCCATCCTGACCGAAGCCCGCTATCGCGCGACGCTGATCAACACCGTACTGCTGGCGGCGGCAACCACGGCCGTCACCCTGATCGTGGCGACGATCGCCGGAATGTTTCTGCAGCGGCACCGCTTTCCCGGGCGGGCCGTGCTGATTGCGATGCTGACCTTTCCGTTGGCTTTTCCCGGCGTGGTGGTCGGCTTCATGATCATTCTGTTGGCAGGCCGGCAAGGGCTGATCGGCGATCTCTCGAACCGGATCTTCGGCGAGAAGTTCGTTTTCGCCTATTCGATCTACGGGCTCTTCCTCGGCTATCTCTACTTCTCGATCCCGCGCGTGATCCTCACCATCATGGCGGCCGTGCAGAAGCTCGACGTCGGGCTGGAGGAGGCCGCGCGTTCGCTCGGCGCTAGCCCCTGGGCGGTCCAGCGTGACGTCGTGCTGCCGGCACTGGCGCCGGCCTTCGTCGCGTCCGGTGCGATCGCATTTGCGACCGCGATGGGCGCCTTCGGCACCGCCTTCACGCTGGCGACGAACATCGACGTGCTGCCGATGCTGATCTACACCGAATTCACGCTGGCCGCCAATTTCGCGACCTCGGCGGCGCTGTCGGTGGGGCTTGGCCTGATCACCTGGCTCATTCTTGCGCTCGCCCGCACATTCAGCGGCAGTGCCGTCGCGGCGGCCGGGTGAAAAGCATGCGCGATCGCCTGATCTTCACCGGCCAGTTCATCTTTACGCTGCTCGTTGCGGCTTTCCTGGTGGTGCCCGCAGGGCTTTCGATCTCGGCCGGCGTCACCGTGAATTATTTCCGGGGCATCCAATCCGGCGTGACCCTGCAATGGGTCGCGCAGGTCTGGGAGCTCTATGCCGGCACCATTCTGCTCTCCTTCGTGATCGCCTTCGCAACGCTTGCCGTTACACTGCTCGCCGGCGTCCCTGCGGCCTACGCGCTGCATGCGCGGGGAGGCCGCCTTGCCCGCATCGTCGAGGAGATCATCACGCTGCCGCTGGCGATCCCCGGGCTTGCGATCGCGCTTGCGCTGTTGCTCACGTATGGGAGCTTTGGCGGGTTTCGCCGTTCCTGGCTCTTCATCCTGGTCGGCCACGTGATCTTCACCATGCCGTTCATGGTGCGCTCGGTCATGGCGGTGTTTGCGACCGTGGACATCAAGACGCTCGATGAAGGCGCTGCCTCACTCGGGGCATCGCCATGGCGACGATTCTGCGATGTCATCGTGCCGAATGCGCTGCCGGGAATTCTGGCCGGCGCGCTGATGGTGGTCACGCTGTCGCTCGGCGAGTTCAACCTGACCTGGATGCTGCATACGCCGCTAACGAAGACACTGCCGATCGGGCTCGCCGACAGCTACGCCTCGATGCGGCTCGAAGTGGCCTCGGCCTACACGCTGATCTTCTTCGTGATGATCATTCCGCTGCTGGTCGCGATGCAACTGCTGGCCGACAGGAATCACAAGCGATGAATACGACCGGGCACGGTGCAGCAGTGCGGATCGAGGCGTGCGGCAAGACCTTTGCCGATGGGACGCGGGCGCTCGATCCCGCAACCCTCGACATCGCGCGCGGTGAGACGCTGGTGCTGCTCGGACCATCCGGATGCGGCAAGACCACGATGCTGCGCATCATCGCGGGCCTCGAGTTGCCGGATGCGGGCGGCAAGGTGCTGTTCGACGGCAAGGATATGACCTCGGTCCCGATCGAGCGCCGCAATGTCGGCATGGTGTTTCAGTCCTACGCCCTGTTCCCCAACATGACGGTGGCGGACAATATCGCCTACGGCCTGAAGATCCGCGGCGTCGCCAGGGGCGAGCGTGCCGCACGCGTCGCCGAGCTGGTGGCTCTCACGAACATCACGGGGTTGGAGAACCGCCGCATCGACCAGCTTTCGGGCGGACAGCGTCAGCGTGTGGCACTGGCGCGCGCCGTCGCGATCCAGCCGGGCATATTGCTGCTCGACGAGCCCTTGACCGCGCTTGATGCCGCCTTGCGGGATCGGCTGCGAGGCGAGCTCAACCGGCTGTTGCGAGCGCTTGGTATCACGACGATCTATGTCACCCATGATCAGTCCGAAGCCATGGAATTGGGTGACCGTATCGTGGTGATGCGGAAAGGTGCGATCGCCCAGATCGGCACGCCGCGCGAGGTCTACTTCGCACCGAAGGACCGCTTCGTGGCGGAATTCATCGGAGCGGCGAATATTGTTGAAGCTCCGATCGAGAACGACGTACTGATCCTGCCCGGCGGGCGATTGCCGATCGAGGGTGGCGCGACAGCTGCGAACGCGACCGTCATGATCCGTCCCGAAACCATTCGCGTGACGGACGCCGGGGCAGGGCTGCTCTCGGGAGCAGTTGATTCCGTCAGCTTCGTCGGCGACCGGCAGCGGCTCGTCGTGAGTGGTGCATCGAGCAAGCCACTCAATGTCGACGCGCCCAACACAGTCCAGGCCAAGGTTGGCGATCGAATCGGGCTTTCGATCGCGGCCGACGCCGTTCGTCTGCTCCCTTCCGAACCCTGAGATTGATCGATGCCGCCGAAACCGGTTCTCATCGCACAGATATCCGACCTCCACATCAAGCCGCCGGGAGCGCTGGCCTATGGCCGGGTCGATACCGCGAAGGCGCTTGAGCGCTGTGTGGCGGCGCTCGGAGCGTTCGAGCCGGCGCCCGATTTCGTCGTCATCTCGGGCGACCTTGTCGATACGCCGTCGGTCGAGGAATACGATTATCTCAAGCAATTGCTTGCGCCGCTGCGCCTGCCGTTTGCCGGCATTCCCGGCAATCACGACTCGCGCCAGTGGATGCGCGACGCGTTTCCGGCCGCGCCCTATGTTCACCCAACAGGTCCGCTCGACCAGAAGATCGAAGTGAATGGCCTCGATCTGCTGCTGCTTGACTCAAGCGTTGCCGGCAAGCCGCACGGTATGCTCGAAGCATCCACGCTGCAATGGCTGGACGCGGCGCTGGCAACGGCAGCCGACCGACCGGCGCTGCTTTTCCTGCATCACCCGCCATTCAAGGGCGGCATCTGGCATATGGACCGGCAAGACCTCTTCAATGCCGACGCATTGGCGGACATTGTCAAGCGTCACCCGCGTGTGCGGTTGATCGCGTGCGGGCACGTCCATCGCGCGATGCTGACCACCGTCGCCGGGATTGCCGTGACAATATGCCCCGCGCCGAACCACGCGGTTGACCTGGACCTCGGACATCTCCGCGAACCATCGTTCAAGGTGGAACCGCCCGCATTTCATTTGCACACATGGTTTCCCGGGCAGGACTTTGGACAGCTGGTCACGCACCAGATCCCCATCGGTCAGTTTGACGGGCCGCATCCGTTCTTTGGGCCGGACGGCAAGCTGCTGTGAGTGGGTGGCGATGACCTGAAAGGGTCTTGCCAGGCGAGATTGTCGCTGATCGACCGGGTTTTCCAGATCACGGACAATCGCCGGCTGCAATTGAGCGTTGCAACTAGGCGCATATTTATCCCAAATTGTATCTTGGTCGCCTTCTGGCCCGATCTCACCGGCCTGGACCTTTTGTTGCTGTAGGCCCCCGGTGGGGCTATACTCCTTTCCGCTTTCATTGATCGATGGCTTGTCGGTGTGTCGCGCTGCTGGCGCGCCGATCGAACGCAACACAATCAGTCTGGATCACAATGACCGGTGCGCTGCCCATAGAACGAACTGCCGGCGCGCCGTTGTTTTCAAACAACAAGCTATCGGTGCTGCGCAAGCATCCTTACTTTGCCGATCTCGAGCCCGAGGCATTCGATCAGCTCTGCCGCTATGCCAAGCACACCACGCTGAAACGCGGAACGACGATCTTCTCCAAGGGCGATCCGGGTACCAGCCTGATCGCGGTGATCTCGGGCACGGTGAAGATCAGCATCTCGTCGCCGGATGGTCGCAACGCGATCCTGAACCTGATCGAGGCAGGGGAGATATTCGGCGAGATCGCGCTGCTCGATGGGTTGTCGCGGACGGCCGACGCCACCGCCAACACCAATTGCGAGCTGTTCGTTATCGACCGGCGCGAGTTCATTCCGTTCGTGCGCAGCCAGCCGACGCTTGCAATGAAGTTCATCGAGCTGCTTTGCGCAAGGTTGCGCTGGACCAGCGACCAGGTCGAACAGGTGATCCTGCAGGACTTGCCCGGCCGTCTGGCGAGCGCGCTGCTGCGCCTGAGCGACAAGCACAAGCCGCAGGGGCGCACCATCTCGATCACCCAGCAGGAGATCAGCGAGATGGTCGGGATGACCCGCGAGAGCATCAACAAGCAGCTCCGCGCGTGGGCGACACGCGGTTGGGTCAGGCTCGAACATGGCGCGATCGTCGTGCTGAAGCCCGAGTCGCTGCAGGCGCTGGTCGACGCCGGGGCTGATGACGGCGAGTAGTCGCTCTCCCGTCTGCGCGGTCGCTCCGGCGTTTCACGAAATGGTGAACCGGACAAAGCCTGTGAAACCATTCACATCGGCCTTGCGTGCCCTGCGGTAAGTGACGCTTCGGTGGAGCACACTCGCACTGTGGAGGAATCCATGCAGGGCTCTTTCGACAACCGGCAGCGGGATCCGGAAGGCAACTACGGGAGCTTCAGCATCAAGCTGATCGCTTTGCCGGTGCTCGTGATCGTTGCATTGATCGGGATGCTGGTCAGCCACCCCGCCGCGGTCAAATGGATATCGGACGCGGCGCAAGCGGAGTTCGCGGGAACCGACGCCGTCGATGCCGATCCATTGACCAGGATCGCGCAGCCGGCGCCCACGGCGCTGCCGCGCAATGAGACGCGGACGGTCAAGGCCAATTGATCGTTGGCACCGTCGTCACGCGGCAACGCCGAGCAGCTTCGCTGCGGTCCGGCCGAGAATGTTGGCCTTGTCGTCGTCGCTCAGCGATGAGCAGGCGAAGACGTGGTCGACCGGTGCCAGTTGCCATGGATAGGGATAGTCGCTTCCCAGCACCATCTGGCCGGCGCCAACCTGGGCGGCGAGATGCCGGATCGCTTCAGGCGTGAAGACCAGAGAGTCGAAGTAGATCTGCTTGAGATATTCGGTCGGCGCCTTCTGGAGCTTGGTCTCCGGATTGCATCCCTTAGGTCCGACCAGGCAGGGATGATCCGAGCGATCGGCATAGGAGGGGAGATAGCCGCCGCCATGCGCGGCGATGATCTTCAATCCCGGGAAGCGGTCGAGCGTGCCCTCGAAGATCAAATGGGACAGTGCGATCGTGGTCTCGAGCGGATTGCCGATGGTGTTGCCGAGCCAGCCATTGCCGGAGAGCCGCTTACCGAGCTCAGGCACGCCTTGCGGGTGGATGAACAGGGGAACGCCGAGTTCCTCGGCCTTGGCCCATACGGGATGAAACCTGGAATCGGAGAATTCGACGCCATCGACCACACCGCCGATCGCCGCGCCCTTCAGCCCCTGCTTCTTCACCGCCGTCTCCAGCTCCTGCACCGCAAGATCCGGCGCCTGCAGCGTCAGCGAGGCGAAAGCCGCAAACCGCTCGGGCTTCGAAGCGCAGAGTTCGGCGAGCCTTTCATTCTGGATTTTCACGATCTTCCCGGCAAGGTCGCGATCGCAGTCGTACCAGAACGGATTGATCGAGAGCACCTCCATATCGACGGCCTGCGCGTCCATCGCAGCGAGGCGCTTGTCGATCTCGATAAAGGCCTCGGCGGCGCCGTTGACCGGCGGCAGTTGATATTTTCCGGCGTCTGCCCCGAGCAGCGCGCCGGCCTCGCGGAAGTGGCAATGCGAGTGAATGTCGATCGTCCTGATGCGCTTGCCGTCGACGCTGACTGGCAATTTCCGGCGCGATTGCTGCGCATTCGCATGGTGGACGAACCCGCAGCCGCAGAACACGATGCCTGCCGCCGCATTTACTCCCGCTTTCAGGAAATCCCGCCTTGTGGTCATGACGATCGCCTCCCTGGTCTTGTTTGTTATGGGCAGGGAGCCTAGGGATGCCGGCGAACGGTCGCAAGGTCACACGCTGTGCGTGTCGCGCAATGTTGATCTGCTCAGAGCGGCTTGATCCCGGCCCTGGCGATGATGTCGATGGGTTCCGGTGACGGCAGCAGTTCTGCAAGGTGCCGCTTGCCCTCAGTGCAGCACCTGAAGTTGCCGCGGCAGCCAGAGCGAGATTTCCGGCAGATAGGTCACGCACATCAGGACAAAGAACATCACCGCGTAGAACGGCCAGATCTTGCGCATGACCTGCTCGATCGTCACCTTGCCGACCGCGCAGCCGACGAACAGAATTGCTCCGACCGGTGGATGGCACAGGCCGATGCCGAGATTGAGCAGCATGATCATGCCGAAATGCACCGGATCGACGCCGAAGTTCTTCATGACAGGCAACAGGATCGGTGTCGCGATCAGGATCGATGGCGCCATGTCGACGAGTGTGCCGAGCACCAGCAGCAGGACGTTGATCAGGAGCAGGATGACGTACTTGTTATCGGAGATCGACAGGAAGAAGGCTGTCATCTTGGCCGGCATCTGCGTCAAGGCCATGATGTAGCCGACGCTGGAGGCGCACGCGATCAGCGTCATCACCATCGCGACGGTGCGCAGCGTGCGATGGAGCAGCACCGGCAGGTCGCGCCAGCGATAGTCGCGATAGATGAACATCGTGACGAAGAAGGCCCAGATGCAGGCGACGGCGCCGGCCTCGATTGCGGTGAAGATGCCGCCGAGAATGCCGCCAAGGATGATGACGAGGGTAATGAGACCCCAGGAGGCATCGATGGCGATCCGGATTGCGTCCTTGGCCGGCACGGTCTGGCCGTGCGGGTGCTTTTCGCGATAGGCGACGGCCAGGCACAGGATGATCAACGAGAAGCCGAGCAGCAGCCCGGGGAACACGCCGGCCATGAAGAGGGCGCTGATCGAAATCGTTCCGCCCGTTGCAAGCGAGTAGAGCACCGCATTGTGGCTCGGCGGCACCAGAAGGGCCTGGACCGACGAGGTGATCGTCAGATTGGTCGCGAACACGCGAGGATAGCCGTTCTTTTCCATCTGCGGGATCATCACCGAGCCGATGGCGGATGTATCGGCGACGGCCGATCCGGAAATGCCGCTCAAAAATGTCGTCGCCAGCACATTGACGATCGAGAGGCCGCCACGCAGCCGCGTCAGTCCAACCAGCACGTCGGCAAACGCAACCAGGCGGCGGGCCATGCCGCCCTCCGCCATGATCGCGCCGGCCAGCACGAAGAATGGGATCGTCAGCATCGCGACCTTGCTGACACCGTCGGAGATCTTCAGCATCACCGCTTCCAGGGGAATGCCGATCCACAAGGCGCCGACGATGGCCGCCATCGCCAGCGAATAGGCGATCGGCATCCCGATCAGGAAACAGAACAGCATCGTCGCGAGCAGAATGAGGATATCCATCGGGGCCTCTCGCGATCAGTCGGCGGAAAAGTCGCGGTGTGGTGCGATCGGGTCGGGCGGGGCACCCAGAAAAATCCGCTCGATGATGAACAGGAGCAGACAGGCGCCGCCGATCGGAATCGGAAGATAGGTGACGCCGACCGAAAGCGACGGGAAGTCGGCGATGGTGTTGTACCAGGTCACCTCGACGAGCCGAGCGCCCCAGATGATCATGAACAGTGCGATCACGCCCATCAGCAGCTGGACGACAAGGTCGGTCAGATTGCGCAGCGGGGCAGGCAGCTTGTTGGCAAAATATGCGACGTTCATATGCAGATTGAGCCGATATCCGGCGGCTGCACCGATGAACGTCACGACGATGGTGAGCAGCACCGCGAGAGGTTCGGGCCAGGATGCGGCGCTGTTCAGCACATAGCGCGTGAACACCGCCCAGGGGATGACCGCTGAAATCAGGATCAGCGCGGCAGAGCCCGTGATGACGCAGGCAAGATACAAATAGTCCATCGCGCGGCGATACGATCCGGCCATGCCCGTTTCCTGCAAGATGTTGATGTCCCTTGTGACGTGGCGTCAGGCGGACTGGATGCGTGCGATCATGTCCTGATATTTCGGGCCGTATTTGTCCCAGACCGGCTTGACTGCGTTCTGGAATGGCGCCTTGTCGGCAATCTCGATGATCTCGCACCCGGCAGCCTTCGCCTTCTCCATCGCCTGCTGCTCGTAGGTGGTCCAGAGCCCGCGCTCCTCCATCTGCGCCTCGCGGGCAAGCTTCCTAATCAGCGTCTGGTCATCGGCTGACAGCGCGGACCAGGCGCGTTTCGAGAACACCAGCACCTCGGGAACGATCAGGTGCTCGGTGAGCGAAAAGTGTTTCGCCGCGGTGTAGTGATTGCTGAAAACGTAGCTCGGCGGATTGTTCTCGGCGCCGTCGATGACGCCGGTCTGCAGCGCGCTGAACACCTGATCGTAGCCCATCGCGACGCCGTTCCCGCCAAGCGCGTTCATCATGTCGATGAAGATCGGATTGCCGATCACGCGGAACTTGAGGCCCTTGATGTCGGCGATCGTCTTGATCGCGTGCTTGGTGTTGTAGAGGCTGCGTGCTCCGGAATTCATCCAGCACAGCGCGACCAGCCCGGCATTCGGGCTTGCCGTGATCTTGTCCAGCAGCTCCTGGCCGATCGGGCCGTCCATCATCCGCTCGGCATGCGCCATGTTCTTGAACAGGAAGGGCATGTTGACGACGTTGATGTCATCGACGATCGGGCCGATCGAGCCGGCGCTGACGCGCAGCATCTGGATCGCACCGATCTGGGTCTGCTCGATGGTTTCCTTCTCGCCGCCGAGCTGCATCGAGGGGAACATCTGTAGCGACAGCCGGCCGTTGGTCGCCGCCGCCAGCTTCTTGCCGAGGTTTTCCGTCGCGACCACGGTCGGGTAGCCCGGCGGCTGCACGTCCGACGCCTTGAAGACCGCTTTCGACTGGGCGGGGGCCGTCTGCGCCGAGGTCGCAACGACTGCGCCGAGGCCGGCGCCGATCTTGATGAGGTCACGACGGTTGAGCCCGGCACCGCGCTGCTGTGCTCGATCTGTACGGTTCATGTTGTTTCCTTCCAAAAATGCCTGGCCGGAGTCCGGCCGCGGTCATGCCGGCTGGCTCTGCTCGTCGAAGAACTCCGGATTGTTGTGCTGGGTGGCCGAGATGTCGGCCAGAAGCCGTTCGAGATGCCGCGCCATCGCAGCTCCAGCGGCTGCCGGGTCGCGCGCCTCGATCGCGGCCATCACGGCCTCATGCTCGGCGATAACCTCGGCCATCCGCCCACGTTGGGGCAGGGTCAGCCATCGGAAGCGGTCGACGTGAACCTTGACTTGCAGGATCAGCTTCCAGATGCCGGGATGTCCGGCAATGTCGGCGATGGCGGCGTGAAAGGCTTCGTCGGCCTGATGGAATGCTTCGCGATCTCCGGCCATCTCGGCCTCGCGTTGACGTTCGAGGATCGCGTGCAGGCTGAGGATCTGGCTGGCGCTGGCGCGCTCGGTTGCCATGCCGGTCGTGGTCTCCTCCAGCGACCTGCGGATGATGATCGCCTCCGGAAGTGCAGCGAGCGGAATGCGCGACACGAAGATGCCGGATTGCGGGAAAATCTCGACCAGGCCCTCGTCCGACAGGCGCAGGATGGCTTCCCGCACCGGTGTTCGGCTGACGCCATAGGCGCGCGCGATCTCGGCCTCGATGATTGGATCGCCGGGCCTGCGCTGCAACGACACCAGCTCAGC
Organism: uncultured Bradyrhizobium sp.; assembly: GCF_947648125.1. Lineage (GTDB taxonomy): Bacteria > Pseudomonadota > Alphaproteobacteria > Rhizobiales > Xanthobacteraceae > Bradyrhizobium. The sequence continues at coordinate 604,933 of NZ_CANSMR010000001.1, forward strand.
ACGCAGCTCGGCATAGATCCGCGCCGCCGCAGTTGCGGTCCGCGGACGGCCGGTCCGCCGGTGGCTGGCGAGGGTGCGGAGCTCCGACTTTTTCGGCGAGCGGGCGGGCATTCTTGCTCCCAGAATTGATATATTAGTATATGAAGCCGCCACGGAAGGCAAACGCGCAGCCTCTATGCCGGCCACACCGTGTTCAATCGCTGGAGCAGCGCCGACGAAGTCGCCACCGCCGTCGCTTATCTTGCATCTGACGCGGCAAGCTATGTCAGCGGCAGCACGCTGTTCGTCGACGGCGGCGGTACCGCGGTCGATGAACCACCGACAGGCCTCAGATAACTGGCGCTAATTTAGAATACTGGGTCGCCCGCTTTCGCGGGCGATGACAGTTTTGGGCATGGCGATAGCCGGGATGGCCGATCCGTAGGATGGGTAGAGCGCGAGCGAAACCCATCGGCTTCGCGCCGCGTATGAGATGATGGATTTCGCTGCGCTCTACCCATCCTACCCAGCCGCCTCGTGGCACGCGCGTGCCATTTCGAATCGCTGCGGTTTATGTCCGCGGGATGACAACGCCTCACGGTTTGTGTCGCCGTAGGCATCTTGTTTCTGTGACCCTCGAAGAGTACCTTCAACTAAAGGTTGGGACGCAGGCGATGAACGGGAATCACGGCCCGAAGCCGTTCCGCGGGGGCATCATGAAGTTGCGGCGCGCGCAAGTGTTTGGGGGCCTGATCGTGTTGTGCGCGGCGAGTGACCCCGCGTTCGCACAGACCGTCTGGACCGGCACGACCTCCACCGACTGGTTCACCCCCGGCAACTGGAATAACGGCGTTCCGACAGCCGGCACCGACGCGAAGCTGGATACCGTCACGCCTAATCCGACGGTGATCGGAACGCCGGGTGCCGCGACGACGAATCTGCAAGTCGGGTTGTCCAGCGTCGGACAGCTGACGATCGGCGGCGGCGGCACGCTGGCCAGTTCGACCGGCACGCTCGGTCTCTCGTCCGGTTCGCAAGGCGCGGTCACCGTGACCGGCGCCGGTTCGACCTGGACGTCGACCGGCAACATCGTCGTTGGAAGCGGCGGCGCCGGAACGCTGACGATTGCCAATGGCGGCACGGTGACGGCGGCAGCGCTCCAGCTGGCGGTGCAGGCCGGGTCGAGCGCGACGCTGAATATCGGGGCGGGTGCCGGAAGCCTGGTGGCTGCACCCGGCACGCTCAGCACCGCGAGCGTATCGTTCGGCGCCGGCACCGGCACGATCAACTTCAACCACACATCGACGAACTACGTCTTCGCCCCGACGATCAGCGGCGCCGGCTCGGTCAATGTGCTGGCGGGCAGCACAAGCCTCACCGGCGCGAACAGCTACACCGGCGGCACTACCCTGACCGGCGGCAGGCTATCCGTGTCGGCCGACCAGAATCTCGGCGCGGCGACCGGCGGCCTCACCTTCAACGGCGGCACGCTGCAATTCACCAACAGCTTCACGCTCGCGTCAACGCGCGCCGTGACGATGAATGCAGGCGGCGGCACGTTCGACACCAACGGCAATGACGTGAGCTTCGGAGGCGCATTCACCGGAACCGGCGGTCTGACCAAGACCGGGGCCGGCACCCTGACGCTCACGCTCAGGCTGCTAGCGAGCACAGACGGCTACAGCGGGCCGACGAATGTCCTCGCCGGAATGCTGCGCGCGGGCGCTGACTTCGCGTTCGCACCGCAAAGCGCAGTCACGGTCGCCGCGGGTGCCACCCTCGATCTCAATGGCTACGGCGTTAATGTTGCGTCGCTCGCCGGCGCAGGCAACGTCACCCTTGGCAATGGAGGTCTCGGGCTGACCGGCTTCCCCGGGGCGAACACCACATTCTCCGGTGTCATTTCGGGCCGTGGCTACTTCGCCAAATATTCAGAGGAGACCCTGACGCTCTCCGGTGCCAACACCTATTCGGGCGATACCACGCTCGCCACCGGGGGCTTGCGGTTGGTCGGCGCCGGGACCCTCGGCCTTGCGTCAAATTCGCTTGAGCTGCTGAGCCCCCGGGCCACGCTCGATCTCGGCGGCACGACGCAAACGCAGAACGGCGGTCTGTACATGCTCGGCGGCACCATCGCCAACGGCACCCTCGCCTCGTCGGGGACCTTCCACATCGAGTCGGGCAATATCAGCGCGGCGCTCTCCGGGACCGGCTCACTCGTCGTGCCCTCCTCTCCGTCATCGCTCGCCAAGGTGGTTCTCTCGGGGACCAACACATACACCGGCAACACCACCGTGGGCAGCACACTCGAGGTGGATGGCTCGATTGCGAGCTCGGCCCTGACCACGGTCAACAGCGCCTTCAATATCCCCGGCGTGCTCAGCGGTACCGGCACGGTCGGCACGACGCTGATTAACGGCGGCATCCTGGCACCCGGCACCGTGGTTCCAGGTCTCGGCATCACCGTGCCGGGACCGCTCATCGGTACGCCGGGCACGCTGACGGTCGCCGGCAATCTCGCCTTCACGTCCGGAGCGCTCTATCTGGTGCAGGTCAACGGCGCGACGGCGTCGCTCGTCAATGTCAACGGCACGGCCGCGCTGGCCGGCAACGTGCAGGCGGTGTTCACTGCCGGCAGCAGCCTGAGCAAGCAATACACCATCCTGCATTCGGCCGGGCTCGGCGGCACCACGTTCGATGCGCTGAAGACCGTCAATTTGGCCAACTTCGTCGCGAGCCTGAGCTATACCAACACCGACGTCGTGCTCAAACTGGTGTCGACGCTCGGCCCGCCTCCGCCCGTGACCCCTGGCGGCGGCGATGGCGGTGGTGGTGGCGGCGGGATAGCGCCAGGGGCATTCAACGGCAATCAGCAAGGCATCGCCAACACGCTGAACAACTTCTTCAACGGCGGCGGCACGCTGCCGCCCGGTTTCCTCAATTTGTTCGCACTGACCGGGACCAACCTGTCCAATGCGCTGACGCAGATCTCCGGCGAGACCGCGACCGCCTCGCAGCAGACGACATTTGACGCCATGAGCCAGTTCATGGGGGTGATGACCGATCCCTTCGCCAACCGGAGCGGCGGAGCCGATGTCATGCCGGGCGCGCCGGGCTTCGCCGATGAGAGCGCCAGCGCCTATGCGGCCGGGAAGAGCAACGACGCCTATGCGATGTTCATCAAGGCGCCGCGTGCGGCGCCGCTCCAGCCGCGCTGGAACGTGTGGGTGGCGGGTTTCGGCGGCTCGCAATCGACCGACGGCAACACAGCGACGGGATCGAACAACACCAGCAGCAGCATCTATGGCACTGCGGTCGGCGCCGACTACCAGTTCTCGCCCAACACCGTCGCCGGCTTCGCGCTGGCCGGCGGCGGCACGAGTTTTTCGGTGACCAATGGCGGCTCCGGCCGCTCCGACCTGTTCCAGACCGGCGCCTATGTGCGCCACACCGAAGGTGCTGCCTACGTCGCGGCCGGCCTCGCCTACGGCTGGCAGGACATCACGACGAATCGCACAGTCACGGTCGCCGGCGTCGATCAGCTTCGCGCCGAATTCAATGCCAATGCGTATTCCGGCCGCCTCGAGAGCGGCTACCGCTTCGTCACGCCGTGGATCGGCGGGCTTGGCATCACGCCTTACGCAGCGGGCCAGTTCACGACCTTCAACCTGCCTGCCTATGCCGAGGGCGCCGTGACCGGCGCGTCGACCTTTGCGCTCGCCTATGCCGCCAAAAGCGTGACCGATACAAGCAGCGAGCTCGGCATCCGCACCGACAAATCGCTTGCGCTATCGAACGGCGTGCTGACCTTGCGCAGCCGCTTTGCCTGGGCGCATGATTTCAATCCGGACCGCTCGGTCGCCAGCACGTTCCAGGCCCTGCCCGGCGCGTCCTTCGTGGTCAACGGCGCCGCCCGGGCCAGCGAATCCGCCCTGACGACGGCGTCCGTCGAGATGCGATGGCTGAACAACTGGTCGGTGGCCGCGACCTTCGATGGCGAATTTTCCAGCGTGACGACCAGCTACGCCGGCAAGGGCGTGGTGCGCTATCAGTGGTGAGCAACGATCGTAGGATGGGTAGAGTCAACGGGGCCGCGCATTGCGCGGCCCCGTTGACTCTACCCATCCTACGCACCTACCGAGCCGGCTCGCGGCGCGCTCTAGGTGGTGTGGACACTAGCGCATCCATAGGACAATGGCTGCGAGGGTGACGACGGCGCGATAATTTCGGGCGGTCTTTTCGAAGCGGGTTGCGACGCGTCGGAACTGCTTGAGCTTTGAGAAGCAGCATTCGACGAGGTGACGCTGGGCATAGAGGTGCTTGTCGAGCGGATATTTGAGCGCGCGTGACGGGTTGTTGGGAATGACGGCGATCGCGCCTTTGGCAACAATGGCTTGGCGCAATGATCGGCGTCATAGGCGGTGTCGGCCATGACGACCTCGGCGGATAAGCCTTCGATCAATGCGGCGGCTTGCGGTGCATCGCCCTTCTGACCTGCGGTAAGCGTGAACCGCACCGGACATCCCAAGCCTCGAACGGCCATATGTATCTTGGTGCTCAGGCCCCCGCGCGAGCGACCGATCGCTTGATCTTCAGACCCCCCTTTTTGGCGCCGGCGGCGTGCTGATGCGCCCGAACAATGGTGGAATCGACGATCAGATATTCGAAGTCCGGATCATCGGACATCGCCTCGAAGATCCGCCACCAAATGCCCTTGATGCTCCATCGGCTGAAGCGTCGGAACACGCTGTTCCAATCGCCAAAGACCTCCGGGAGATCGCGCCAGGGAGACCCCGTTCGCACGATCCACAGCACACCCTCCACGAACATCCGGTTGTCGCGCCCGGTGGAGCCCTTCTGATCGGGGCGCCCTATGATCAGCGGCGCTATCCGCTCCCACGCCGCGTCGCTCAATACCAAACGGTCCATCACACCCATGGCTACCTCCCCAAAAGCAGCCTTGAATCTGATTTGCTCCTAAAAGGGAATCCTTAGAGTCCACACCACCTAAAGCGTGATGGCATTACGTTCGATAGCCTGAGTTTTTGAGGTAGTTGGCACATTCCTCGGAGGTGAAGGCATCGAGTGCGAGGCCGATTGCGGCGCAGACCGCGTCGACGGATCGCGCGGCTGCCTTTCGGACAAGGTGCTTGAGCTTGGCAAAGACCTGTTCGATCGGGTTCAGGTCGGGCGAGTATTTTGGGAGGAAGAAGAGTTTGGCGCCGACCGAACGGATGAATTGGCGAACTGCTTTGCTCCGGTGGCTGCCGAGGTTGTCCAGGATGACGATATCGCCGGGTCGAAGGGTCGGCAGGAGGACCTTCTCGACATAGGTACGAAAGCTCACGCCATCGATCGGCCCCTCGATGAACCAGGGCGCATCGATGCGGTCATGGCGCAGGGCCGCCAGGAAGGTCATGGTCTTCCAGCGGCCGTGGGGAACCTTGGCGTGAAGCCTGCGCCCGCGCGGCGCCCATCCCCGCAAGGGCGCCATATCAGTCCTGGTCCAGGTCTCGTCGATGAAGACCAGCCGTTCAATTTCGACGCGACCTTGATATTTTGTCCACTGGGCTCGCCGCCGCGCGACCTCGGGTCGATCGCGTTCGCCAGCCGCCACGCTTTTTTTGAAGCTGAGCTTCTCGGCATGCACGAAGTCCCACACCGAATGGTAGTCGACCTTCAGGCCGCGTCTGGCAAGTTCGGCAACGAGCCCCTGTATGGTGAAATCGCCGTCTTTGATCCGCTGTGACAGCCAGACTGCGTGGTCTCCCGAAGCCGCCTTCGGCTTGTGACCGCCCATCTGGCCAGGCTCAACGCTGCCGGTCTCCTCGACCCGCTGCATCTAGCCGATGGCAGTGCTGATCGCCACCCCAAACTGCTTGGCGGCCCGATTGCGCGACATCCCGCCCTCTATCGCGGACACGACACGCCTACGCAGATCCAGAAAATAAGGCTTACCCATCCATGCTGGCCTCCCGTCCAGCCAGCATGGTGAATCAGAAACACACTGATTTGGGAATCCCAAATCGATTCAACCTAACCCCATCCCGCTTTAGGAGACGAAGCCCGCTTTGCGGCGCCGCCCGCGGTGACGTCAGCAGTGCGATCAGGCGCTGCGCATGCGATGCAGCGGAGGCCTGTGTCGCAACAGCAGCCGTATACATGGTCGCGAGCCGGATCCCGGCGGCAAGGTGCCCGATAGCACGACGTCCTTGGTGCTGATGATCTCGGTCGATTGCGTGCAACCAATCGGCCGCCGGTCGCTGGACTCGGCCAGATGCCGCATGGCCGTCGCGCCGCTCGGATAGATTCTCAGTCGACTGGCGACGGCACCAGCGATGTCGAGTTGACCCAGCACCTTGGCGACGTGAATTCCGGCGGTTGATGCCTTGGCGTCGGGCAAGAAGAACGCGTCCGCAGCGAGCAGCACCGCGCGCAGGCCAGCAGCGTCCTCGGCGGGGCAGCGGATCGGCGGTGCGGACCGCAAGCGTCCTCGGCGTCGGCATGCGAGCCTGACATCGACACGGTCAGCAATGCCGCGACACACATCAAGGCGTACCGAAAGCCCGCCATTGATCGTCTCCCCCAACTTTAGTCTTCTTTCTTGACCAGAAGTCTAGCTGCAACCTGAAGCATCTGTCGACGACAGACATCGTACTCAAACTTCGCCATCGCGTGCGGGGATCACATGAGGAAACATCCTGGGCTGTCGCGCCGCGATCTGCTGAAGGGCACCAGTGCCGTGCTGGCAGGGACCGCCTTTTCAACGCGCGTGATCGCCGCCGCACCACCTGCGGAACCGGTGACGCCGACCTTGATCGAGGCGGCGAAGAAAGAGGGACAGGTCGTCTATTACACCTCGACCGATCTGCCGGTCGCCGAGAAATTGGCGAAGGCGTTCGAGGCGAAATATGCCGGGATCACCGTGCGTGTCGAACGCACCGGCGCGGAGCGTGTGTTCCAGCGGGTGGGCCAAGAATATTCCAGCAACATTCACGCGGTTGACGTCGTCAATTCCTCCGACGCCGCACATTTCATCGTGTGGAAGCGCGATGGCATTCTGGCGTCCTATGTCCCGGAGGAGGTCGCGAAATACTATCCGGAGGAGCATCGCGACGCGGACGGGCAATTCGCAAGCTTCCGGGTCTGGCTTTCGATCATTGCGTACAACACCAATCTCGTGAAGGCCGAGGATGCGCCGAAGAGCTTTTCCGATCTGCTCGATCCGAAATGGAAGGGCAAGATCGTGAAGGGGCACCCCGGCTATAGCGGCACCATCATGACGGCGACCTATCAGATGCAGCGCGACCTCGGCTGGAGCTTCTTCGAGCAGCTCGCAAAGCAGAACATCATGCAGGTGCAGTCCTCGACCGATCCACCGAAGAAGCTCGATCTCGGCGAGCGCGCGGTGATGGCCGACGGCAACGAGTACAACATCTTTCAGCTGAAGGAGGCCGGCCGACCGGTCGAGCCGGTTTACGCCACCGAAGGGTCGCCGATCATTGTCGGCCCCGATGGGATCTTCAAGGACTGTCCGCATCCGAATGCGGCAAGGCTGTTTCAATCGTTCGCGCTCGGGCGCGAGGGACAGCAGCTCAACGTCGAGATCGGCGGCCTCAGGTCGGTCCACGCGCAGGCTCAAGAGAAAGCCGGGCGCAAGCCGCTCAAGGACATCAAGACGATGAAGGACGACCCCGCGGCGGTGGAGAGGGAAGGGGAATCGATCAAATCGCACTACACCCGCATCTTCCGCGTTTGACGGACGCAGTGGGCCGGTAGCCGAGCATTTGGGCGTTTGCCGCATGGCTTATGCGCGGTTTTCGCCCGGATTGGGTCAATAATGCCCCTCGGCGGAGCGGATATTTGATGTTACCAATTCGGCCATGAACCAGCATGCCAAGGTCGACATCCGCCATTCCACCTGTCCGCACGACTGCCCCTCGGCATGTGCGCTCGACGTCGAGGTCATCGAGGGACGCTCGATCGGCAGGGTGCGCGGCTCGAAACGACAGACCTATACGGCCGGCGTGATCTGCGCCAAGGTCGCGCGTTACGCCGAGCGGATTCACCATGCCGAACGGCTGATGGTTCCGCTGCGCCGGACCGGCCCGAAGGGCTCCGGCCAGTTCGCGCAGATTTCCTGGGACGAGGCGCTGGACGAGATCGCGGCGCGTTTCGACGCCGCCGAGCGGGAGTTCGGCGCCGAGTCGGTCTGGCCCTATTACTACGCCGGCACCATGGGGCTCGTGATGCGCGACGGCCTCAACCGGCTGTCGCATGTGAAGAAGTATTCGCGCTTCTATGGCACGATCTGCTCGACCATCGCGCGCATCGGCTTCGCCGCGGGGACCGGCAAGATCGCCGGTGTCGATCCGCGCGAGATGGGCGTCTCCGACCTCGTCGTGATCTGGGGCACCAATCCGGTGAACACCCAGGTCAACGTGATGACGCACGCATCGCGCGCGCGCAAGGAGCGCGGCGCGAAGATCGCGGCGGTCGACGTTTACAACAACGAGACCATGAAGCAGGCCGACATCAAGATCCTGCTGCGGCCGGGAACCGATGGCGCCTTCGCCTGCGCCGTGATGCATGTGCTGTTCCGCGAGGGATTTGCCGATCGCGACTATCTCGCGCGCTATACCGATTGCCCCGACGAGCTGGAAGCGCATCTGAAGACTCGCACGCCGGAATGGGCCGCCGCGATCTCGGGCGTGCCGGTCGAGGAGATCGAAGCATTCGCGCGGCTGGTCGGGACGACCCAGCGCTCGTTCTTCCGTCTCGGTTACGGTTTCACCCGCAGCCGCAACGGCGCCGCGCAGATGCACGCCGCGCTGTGCATTCCTGCGGTGACCGGCGCCTGGCAATATGAGGGCGGCGGCGCATTCTTCAACAATGCCGGCATCTGGCGCTTCGACGAGTCGATCATCGAGGGCCACGATGCGATCGATCCCACCACAAGGGTGCTCGACCAGTCGAAGATCGGCCGCATCCTGACCGGCGATGCCGAGGCGCTGAAGGGCGGCGGCCCGGTCAAGGCGATGCTGATCCAGAACACCAATCCGATGACGGTGGCGCCTGAGCAGGCGCTGGTGCGGCAGGGATTTGCGCGCGAGGATCTGTTCGTCGCGGTGCATGAGCAGTTCATGACCGAGACAGCGCAGATGGCCGACATCGTGCTGCCGGCGACGATGTTCATGGAGCACGACGACCTCTATTACGGCGGCGGTCACCAGCACATCTCGGTCGGCCCGAAGCTGATCGATCCGCCCGGCGAGTGCCGCTCCAATCACGAGGTGCTGCAGGGGCTTGGTCGCCGCCTCAATGCGGTGCATCCCGGTTTCGAAATGACGCCGCGCCAGCTGATCGATGCGACGTTGAAGAAGAGCGGGCATGGCGATATCGAAAAGCTGGAGGCCGATATTTGGCGCGACCTGCAGCCGGATTTCCGCACCTCGCATTATCTCGACGGCTTTGCCCATGCCGACAAGAAGTTCCACTTCAAGGTCGATTGGGGCAAGGTCCCGGTCGGCGTCGGCGGGCTGATGGGTGCGTGGGACAAGATGCCCTCGCTGCCCGACCACTGGACCATCATCGAGGAAGCGGACGCGCAGCATCCGTTCCGGCTCGCGACCTCGCCGTCGCGCAGCTTCCTCAACACCAGCTTCAACGAAACGCCGTCGTCGCAGGCCCGCGAGGGCGCGCCGACCGTGATGATCCACCCCGACGATGCGGTCGCGCTGTCGATCGCCGACGGGGAGGCCGTGACGCTCGGCAACACGCGCGGCGAGACCACGCTGACCGCAAAACTGTTCGATGGCGTTCGCCGCGGCGTGCTGATTGCCGAGTCGATCCATCCGAACAAGTCCCACATCGGCGGGCGCGGCATCAACATGCTGACTGGGGCGGAGGCTGTCGCGCCGCTTGGCGGCGCCGCGTTCCACGACAACAAGGTCTGGATCCGGAAGGCGTCCGCCGCGGCTTAAATCCTGCTTGCAGTCGGCGCCGTTCCTGCCGCAAATGTCGGCTGGCAACGGCGCACGGCTAAGAAAACAGGCAGGAAACATGACCGACAACAGCGTTCTTCTCGAGAAGCGCGGGCAGGCGTTCTGGATCACCATCAACCGCCCGGACAAGCGAAACGCGCTCAATGCCGGTGTGATCGCGGGCATCGCCAAGGGCTATCGCGAGGCGCATGACGACAAGGACGTGCGCGTCATCGTGCTGACCGGCGCGGGCGACAAGGCGTTCTGCGCCGGCGCCGATCTGCAGAACAGCGGCGCGGCATTCTCGATGGATTTCTCGCGCCCGAATGTCGACTACGCGGACTTGTTGCGGCTGTCGCAGAACGCAACCAAGCCCGCGATCGCGCGGGTCGGCGGCGTCTGCATGGCCGGCGGCATGGGGCTGTTGTGCATGACCGACATGGCGGTCGCCGCCGATGGCGTGATCTTCGGTCTGCCCGAGGTGAAGGTCGGTGTGTTTCCGATGCAGGTGCTGAGCCTGCTGCAATCGATCGCGCCTGCACGCCTCATCAACGAATGGGCGCTGACCGGCGAGCCGTTCGACGCCAAGACCGCGCAGGCCGCGGGTCTCCTCAACTACGTCGTGCCGGCGGCCGAGCTCGATGCCAAGGTCGATTGGCTGATCGGCCGCATCGTCGACAAGTCGCCGACCGCGATCCGTCGCGGCAAGTACGCGATGCGCGCGATCGCGTCGATGTCGTTCGACGAAAGCATCGCCTACACCGAAAGCCAGATCGCGCTGCTCGCGATGACCGAGGACGCCAAGGAAGGCCTCAAGGCCTTCGGCGAGAAGCGCAAGCCATCATGGACTGGACGTTAGGCCGAAGGCATTGGCTCCTTCAGCTGAGAATTGAGCGCGCGCCCCAAAGATCAGATGTCGGCAGCGTCGATTTTCGAATCGATCGGAGAATGAGCAGCAGGAGTGCCACTTGCCAGAGCCGCCGTTCTGGCTCGTTCCTCGCGGCGCTTTTTGGCGGCGGCAATCAACTGTTTCTGCGTCCGCTTGGCGTAGGTTGGAAGCTGTTGGCTCGAGCGATGACGACCGGCGCTACGTAGTTCAGCATCCGTGAGATCGCTGTCGGCGCCTTCCGTGAACCCACCATGGCGAAACGACGTAAAGGACAGCTCTTTTCGCAGTCCAGCTGCTAAAACTATTTTTTTGACGACGTGCCGAAGGTATCGCAGATCCTTTCGCTCGGTAATCCACGGAACCAGGTTGGACGACTTGCGATGAGCATGATCACGCCGAAAGACCAGGCCTGAGGAGATTCTTTCGTTAAGAGCGTCGAGCTCTGCCATCAACTCAGGAAATAGTGAATCTCCCTTCTCGTCGAACAGCGGCCACCAGGCTTCCTCGCCGTTTTTTGGATGTACAATCCTCACGCTATTGGGCCGTTCTTTCGGCCGATAGTGAGGAATTTCGAAGGCGCCGAATATATGTTCCTCGCGTTGCAACCATTCCCACGCGAGCAATGCAGCGGTTGCGACCGAATGGTATCCCAATCTGCTTGCGGCTCGCCTGAACAACACAAGCTCTTCCCAAGTCGCCGTTGGCGTCTCGCGCACCGTTTGCCCGGGGCCGCGCGACTTTAGACCCATCCGCGCGAACGGGTTGACCGGCGGAACTCTCGCTTCTTGCGCGCGTTGGCCAACGAACCAGGCTCTTCTACAAGCGGTCATGGCCGCATTTGCGAATCGGCGACGCTCACGCTTGACGATCTTTCCGCCCTTGTCCTTATCCTCGACGATGAGCAGGTTTGCATAGATCGCGTCGACATATGCCTTGGTGAAATCAGCGAGTTGCTTTGAGCCTGCGCGGCTACCATCGCTCAATTCATAGTCTGCGAAGAGCGCTAGCCCTTGGCCATATAATCGTTGGGTCTTGAAATCGATCTCGGCCCATTTCTGGTGCGCCTTAAAGATGCTGACCAGCCAATCGAATGTGCCGGGCACTGGGGAAGCTGGGACCATATCGCTCAAACCGTTAGATCGCCAGCTGTCAAAGGCCGGCAGGAGAATGTTCTCGGCTCTGACGACAGCGACTGCGTGATCGCGCCCCAATGGTTCGGCATGGACCGGGCATCCCTCATGGCGCGCCCACGTAGGCGGCTCGAAGTAATATCCGCATTGACCGCTCTTCAATGGCCTTAACCGGCAGTATCGGGGAAGCTTCAATGCTACACAGCTCGAGGTCTTACGAGGGTGGCTAAATCCTCGCCTGCCGGTCCATCTCTATTGATACTGGAACGCGGGCTTGTGAAATGATCGATCGCGGCCTTGGACCAAACCGGTTGCCGAGCCCGTCCGATCCCACGATATGCGACTGGTGGTGGTGCTTCTCCGCGCCTTACGGCTCGCGCAAGTTCACGAGTATCGGTGAAATCCAAGTATGCTGCTGCCATGTCGGCTAGCATGAGGGCGGGCCACGCTCCGATAGGCGGATAGCGAGCCGGAATAGTCGCACGGTGCGTCATGAGCATCACCTACCCGATCAAGCGAACATTCCAATCGGAGCTCGCAAAGCGGGCAAAAAAGCGAATCAATTCTCCAATGTGGTAATCGGCGGCTTTGGCGCGTAAATAGGTCGGTAGACGACAATTCGGTTATCCGCCGATGTCGGCGTCGGCAGACCCGAAGAGCCGATCTAGCTTGATTAACCGATGATCGCGAACTGCGACGCCGCTCCCCTCAACGCTGCGCTCGGTTTACAATGTTAGCCGCTTATCGAGAGGCATATGAATCGCACACATTATGTGCGTCTATTCCGACAACCGTGTTGGATAGTAAGCGCATCGCACGATAGTTAGATGCCTTGGTCGTCGGAATAGCCGGCATCGAGGTGGGTGTGAGTCCGCGCGGCAAGCGGCCGCTGACGTCGCTGTCGTTGTGCACATCGCTGGACGTAACCGTCAGGTCAGGCGGCCCAGCACGCCGTCGTCGGTCGGCTCCCCATTTCATGCGATTTTCGGCTCACACCTCGCGCGGAGTGTCACCTTAGCAGCGGTCTGACGATCTTGGTGCTTCCAATCGCTTCGCGGCCCGGAGAGCTTCGTCTATGAATGGATCCTGAAGTAAGGGCTAGATCTTGCAACATGGATGGCCTCTCACCGGATGCTCGAATTGCGGTCTCTTGCGCGCCGCTCGAGGCGGCCGGGCTCTCGTGTTGGGGTGGACGGCCCCCTTCCGCCGGTGTGCGTGGCAGGATGGGGTCGTCGATGACCTCAAACAAAGGAGCCGTCCGTGGCAATTGTTCGAATCGGTTTGGACACGTCAAAAAGCGTATTTCAGCTACACGGCGTTGACGGGATGGAGCAACCAGTCTTGCGGCGCAAGTTGAGGCGCGGCCAGGTTCTGGAATTCTTCCGTCGTTTGCCGCCAGCGTTTGTCGCGATGGAAGCTTGTGGCGCGTCGCATTATTGGGCGCGGGAGCTACGATCGCTCGGACATGAGGTCGCGATGATCCCGCCACAATATGTCAAGCCGTATGTGCAGCGAGGGAAATCCGACGCTGCGGACGCCGAGGCGATTTGCGAGGCGGCAAGCCGGCCAAAACTGCGCAAGAACTTCGTGCCGGTCAAAAGTCCTGAGCAGCAGGGCGCGCAGATGCTGACGCGCGTGCGGGCTCAGTTCATCAGTAGGCGCACCCAGCTCGCCAATTCGATCCGCGGCTACGCCGCTGAGTTCGGCTTTACCGCGCCCAAGGTGCTTTCGCGGCTTCCGCAATTGCTGATCGATATCAAGGCTGATGCGACAGTCCCGGACCTGGCGATAGAGTTGATAGAGGCGTTGGCTGCAGAACTGGCGCGCGTCGATGATCAGGTCGTTACTCTCGATAAGAAGCTCACGCAAATCCATCGGAGCAACGAGATGAGCCGAAGACTGGCAACCATTCCAGGAATTGGGCCAATCGGCGCGACGCTGCTGTCAATCAAGGTCGTGGATGCCCGCGGGTTCAAATCGGCAAGAAACTTTGCCGCTTGGCTTGGCCTGACGCCAAAAAATCATTCCACGGCCGGCAAGAATCGACTCGGTGTCATCACGCGCGCCGGTGACGGCATGTTGCGAACCGTCTTGGTAGCTGGCGCGACAGCCGTGATCGCGGATGTGCGACGACGCGGGAGCCGCTCTTGGCCCTGGCTGACAAACATCATCGCGCGCAAGCCGCCGAAGCTGGTGGCGATAGCGTTAGCAAACAAGCTGGCGCGAATAGCTTGGAAACTGATGGTCACCGGCGAACGGTACCGGGCTGCGAGCGCGGTGCCGATCCCATCGCCGACATAGACTTTGAACGACAAGCAGAGCTTTGCGTCAGACGGCTAGACCTGACGCTGAGGCCGGAACTTGCAGGAAAGGAAGAGGTGGTACGTTCGGCGCGAGCCGGTCATGTGAGACACTCCGCTCGGTTTACCGGCAGCAAATGCCGCTCTCGTGTTTGGAACTCACTGTCCGCGAAGCCCATCTTGGCCAAGGGTCGTAAGATCCGAAAATAGGCCGGACATATGAGCGCAAGCGATCCGAGCATGCTGACCGATCCAATCCTTGCAAGTCGGGGGCCGTCCACATATGAACCGTGCCGCTTCGCGTCACGGCCTTTGCAGGCTTCGGTCCCTCGCGCTACACAACGCGATCACAATATTCTGAAAAATGGAAAGTTCTGACGCAATGGCCAGCTTATTCGTATCGTAATCCCTTAAGCATGAGGTGAGACGTGACGATAGATCATCAGATGAGGTCTTCAGACCTCGTCGAAATTGCTCGCAGAAGCGGTGATTTTCGCAAGCGCTAAGGCGTTGTACTCGGAGCATTTCTGTATCTCAGCCCGGTATGCTGACGGCTCTGATTGGCGCCATGGCTGCTTGGCTGAAATCCCAAAAAGGGGTGACACCTAGCGTCCGGCTCTTGGAAAGAGAGGAAATGTGTCGCTCGCCGGAGGCTCTCGCGTTAGGGGCCGCCGGCATTCCATGCCGGCGCCGTTATCACTGCCCCGAACGCGGGTGCCTTTTTAACCGGTCTCGCGACTGCAGTCTCCTCGGTGCCCGCGGTCATTTCATGCCCGCGTCGCTATCACTGCCCTTTCGCCGGCTGCGTCTTTGTTGGCTTCGCTTCGCTCCGCTGAGGTCACTTTTGAGGCGATGGAACGACTGCTCGGGCCAAACAATGTGTTGCCTTGTGGACAAGGCGCATCGGCAGGACTCGGCCTGTGGCAGTCTGCTCACCTTTCTCGATGATTGCGGTGTCGAGGCAAGAGGTCCGCTGCAATGGTCCACAAGGCCCAAGCAGTCGTTCGCGCGGGAGAGGGCTTCCTCTCGGGGGCGGTTGGGAGATTGCCCCAAGGGCCAGTGTGAGAGTTAGAGGGCGGAGCCTTGTCGAGCGACGGGTTGGAGGCTGAGAGAGAGGCTTTCGGCCGCCCGTCGTGGAGTATCGACATGACTAAGGCTGTCCAAAAGATCACGCTGTCTCCCTCGCGCGACATCCCTTTCAACAAGCTAGTGCTGAGCCAGTCCAACGTTCGTCGTGTGAAAGCGGGAATTTCCATCGAGCAGCTCGCTGAAAGTATCGCGCAGCGCACGCTTCTGCAGAGCCTCAATGTTCGTTCCGTCTTTGATGCCGAACGAAACGAAACTGGCATGTTCGAAGTGCCGGCAGGTGGCAGGCGCTACCGGGCCCTCGAACTGCTTGTGAAGCAAAAGCGCATGGCCAGGACGCAAGCCGTTCCCTGCATCGTGCGTGACCGGGGAATTGCCGAAGATGACTCGCTCGCAGAGAATGACGAGCGGGTCGGTCTGCACCCCCTCGATCAGTTTCGAGCTTTCCAGACGTTGAGCGACGCCGGGTTGAGCGAGGAAGATATCGCCGCGCGGCATTTCGTGACGCCGGCCATCGTGAAGCAGAGATTGCGCCTGGCGTCGGTGTCGCAGAAGCTGCACGAGCTCTACGCCGACGACCGCATGACCCTCGAACAGCTCATGGCGTTCTCGGTCACCGGCGATCACGCCCGACGGGAGCAAGTTTGGGACAACGTCAGTCGCTCCGGCTGCGACGAGCCCTATCAGATCCGACGCATGCTGACGGAAAGCACCGCCCGCGCATCTGATCGACGCGTGCAATTCGTTGGGCTGGCTGCTTACGAGCAAGCCGGCGGCGGCGTTCTGCGGGACCTGTTTGAGCACGATGACGGCGGCTGGCTTCAGGACATCGCATTGCTCGACCGCCTCGTTACGGAAAAGCTCAAAGTCGAGGCTGAGACCATTGCCGCCGAAGGTTGGAGGTGGATATCGGTGGCCGTCGATTTCCCCTTCAATCACACCAGGGGTCTCAGAAAACTCGACGGCAAACTTGTCGATCTCTCTCCTGAGGAGCAGGCCACCATCGACGCCCTCAACGCCGAGCAGGTCAAGCTTGAATCCGATTACCAGGATGCCGACGAGTTGCCGGACGAGATCGATCAGCGTCTCCGCCAAATCGAGGCGGTGTTGATGGCGTTCGAGGACCGGTCGATGATTTACGATCCGGCCGAGATCGTCCATGCCGGTGTATTTGTCAGCGTCGATTCCGAAGGGCGTCTCCAGGTGGACCGGGGTTATGTCCGTCCGGAGGACGACATGGCCGCAGTCAATCCCGACGTCGCGCAGGGCGCCGATACACCGTCGATCGAGGGGAAGGAGGCAGGTAGCTCCGTCCAGCACACGGTCATCGCGGTCGCTGGTGACGCTGCTGATGCTGAAGAAGATGATGAGGACGCGAGGAAGCCTCTGCCAGATCGGCTTATCACCGAGCTGACGGCGCATCGCACGCTGGCATTGCGAGATGCGCTGGCAGAAAATCCCGCGATCGCGTTCCAGGCAGTGCTGCACAACTTCGTGCTGACGGCCTTTTACCGGTTCTCGTCGTCTGGGAGCTCCCTTGAGATCGGACTTCGCACGCCGACCTTTCCCGCTCAAGCCCCCGGCCTGAGGGAGAGCGCGTCCGCGAAGGCCGTTGAGGCGCGGCACGAGTTCTGGAAAGCACGGTTGCCGAAGGGCGAGAACGATCTTTGGGATGCGCTCACAGCTCTCGACGGTGCCGCTCAGGCGTCCCTGTTCGCTCACTGTGCCTCATTTGCGATCAACGCTCTCTACGAGCCAGCCAACCGCTACAATCAGGGCCGTGTCTCCGCCCACGGCGTCCGAACGCGTCTCGACCAGGCAAATGTGCTGGCGCGCGCGGTCGGGCTCGACATGGTGCAGGCCGGCTGGCGACCTACCGCCGACAACTATCTCGGCCGGGTCACCAAGCCTCGCATTCTGGAGGCGGTGCGGGAAGCACGGGGTGAATCGTCCGCGCAACTGATCGACCACCTGAAGAAAGCTGACATGGCCAAGGAGGCTGAGCGGCTTCTCGACGGCTCGGGTTGGTTACCGGAACCGCTGCGTCTCGTCGATCCCGATGCGGCGCCAGTGGCGCAGGAGGGCGAAGCGGGCCCGCTGCCCGAATTCCTCGCCGACGATGAGGATCGGGAGAACGCGAGCGACGACGACCCGCAACAGCTTGACGCGGCTGAGTGACATGAGCGGGACGGCTCCGGCCGTCCTGCAGTTGCTTGGGGACCGGCGTGCAGCGCCGGTCCCCATTTTTGTGGGCGAGCGCTGAGAGGGAGAGTCGGGCCGGGAAGGGTTTGAGCCGTTGGGTCAAAGGAGAGCGCCTGATGGTTCGACCCGTTCCTGCTCTCCCGAGAAATCCTGCCATGACCGAATCCCTCGCTGGCGGCGCCGCCGCCGCGCCGCTCTCGATGCATGCCGCTGCCACTCTCACCTCTGCCGCCCTCAAGGCCGCCCGACAGATATTGACTGATCTCGAACGCGGACGTCGCATCGATGCCGCCGTCCTGCGTGGCGCCATGGAGGCTGCATTCGGTGCCTCGGACGCAACCGGAGCCTGGAATTGGAAGACCGCCTATGACGTTTGCGAGGCGGCAACCGTTCTCTTCCTGCGCAAGTTTGGTCCGGCCATGCGCGCCAAGGCTGGCTCGACGGCTGCCATGCTGCCAATGCTCGCGAGAATCGCGAGCTGTCTGCCGACCCATACGCGGCGTTCCGAGGACAGTCAGGCGCTCCAGCAATACTCGACGCCGATCCCGCTTGGGCTGACCGCATGCGCCGCGGCCGGCATTACGCCTGCCGACCGCGTTCTGGAGCCATCCGCGGGGACCGGCTTGCTCGCCATCCTTGCCGAGCTCGCCGGTGGCTCTCTGATGTTGAACGAGTTGGCCGATAGCCGAGCGGCGTTGCTAGACCATTTGTTTGCCGACATTGAGGTTACGCGGTTCGACGGCGCGCAGATCGATGATCATCTCGACACGAGGGTAGTACCAAGCGTCGTTCTGATGAACCCGCCGTTCTCCGCGGTAGCGAATGTCGATCGACGGATGGCGGACGCCGCCTTCCGGCACATCGCTTCGGCACTCGCGCGTCTTTGCGACGGTGGACGCCTCGTCGCCATCGCTGGCGCAGGCCTTGCGCCGGATAACCCAGCGTGGCTAGAGGCCTTTATTCGCCTCCAGGAGCGCGGACGGGTCGTGTTTTCTGCCGCGATCGACGGCGCCGTCTACGCCAAGCACGGCACTCAGACGGACACGCGGCTGCTTGTGATCGACAAGCTGCCCGCTGCCGATCTGAAGGCTTTTCCTGCTTCGCAAGGCATGGCCGGCGATGTCGCCACCTTGCTCAATTGGGTAACCCAGCATGTGCCTCCGAGGCTGCCCCTCGCCGCGCCGGTCGTGGCCGACGTCGTCAGGCGGCGTGCAATGTCTCGATCAGCGGGCGCTTCCGCATCACGTCTGTCGTCCACTTCGGAAAGTGCAGCGCCAAATGGCGTCGAACTAACGTACGAGACGGTCGAATGGTCGCCGCCGGAAGGCGCCCGGCTAACCGACGCGCTCTATGAGGAGTACGGATTGCAGTCGATCCGTATTCCCGGATCGTGCGCGCATCCGACCAAGCTCGTGCAATCCGCGGCGATGGCGTCCGTTGCGCCGCCGAAGCCGTCCTACCGTCCGCACCTGCCGTCGACCCTGGTGGCAGATGGAGTTCTGTCGGACGCCCAGATGGAGAGCGTCATTTATGCCGGCGAGGCGCATTCCGAATTTCTGGCGGGCTCCTGGACGGTCGACGCGACGTTTGATGTTGTAACTGCCGCGCGCGACGACGCAGAGAATGCCGTCCGCTTTCGCCGCGGCTGGTTTCTCGGCGATGGTACCGGCGCGGGCAAGGGGCGGCAGGTCGCCGGAATCCTGCTCGACAATTGGCTTAAGGATCGCCGCCGTGCGGTCTGGATCAGCAAATCCGACAAGCTGATCGAAGATGCCCAGCGCGACTGGTCCGCGCTCGCCATGGAGCGACTGCTCGTTACACCTCTGTCCCGGTTTCGCCAGGGCACCCCAATCCGCCTTTCGGAAGGCATCCTTTTTGCCACCTACGCCACGCTACGCACCGACGAGCGTGGCGAAAAGCTTTCGCGTGTACGGCAGATCGTAGAATGGTTGGGCTCCGACTTCGACGGAGTGATCGTCTTCGACGAGAGCCATGCCATGCAGAATGCGGTCGGGGGCAAGGGCGAGCGCGGCGACCAGGCGGCCTCTCAGCAGGGGCGTGCGGGCCTGAGGCTCCAGCACGCCTTGCCCAATGCTCGCGTGGTTTATGTCTCGGCGACTGGCGCCACCACGGTCCACAACCTCGCTTATGCCCAACGCCTCGGCCTTTGGGGCGGTGCCGATTTCCCATTCGCCACACGCGCCGAGTTCGTTGAGGCAATCGAGGAGGGTGGAGTTGCGGCAATGGAGGTGCTGGCGCGCGACCTCAAGGCGCTTGGTCTCTACGCTGCCCGCTCATTGTCCTATGAGGGCGTCGAGTACGAACTCGCTGAACACCAGCTTACGCCGGAACAGGTTCGCGTCTACGACGCTTATGCAGATGCGTTCAGCATCATCCATAACAACCTCGACGCGGCGATGCGGGCCGCCAACATCACCGGCGAAACCGGAACGCTGAACGGGCAGGCAAAATCCGCGGCCCGATCCGCCTTCGAGAGCGCCAAACAGCGCTTCTTCGGCCATCTGCTGACCTCGATGAAGACGCCGTCGCTCATTCGATCGATCGACCGCGATCTCGACGCCGGCCATGCCGCTGTCATCCAGATTGTCTCAACGGGCGAAGCGCTGATGGAGCGCCGGCTCGCCGAGATCCCGACCGAAGACTGGGGCGACGTCCAGGTCGACATCACCCCGCGCGAGTATGTGCTCGACTATCTCGCCCATTCCTTTCCGGTCCAGCTCTACGAGCCCTTTACCGACTCGGAGGGCAACCTCTGCTCTCGGCCTGTTTATCGTGATGGCCAACCGGTTGAGAGCCGGGAAGCCGTAACACGACGCGGCCGCCTCATCGAGAAACTCGCCTCGCTGCCTCCGGTACCCGGGGCGCTGGATCAAATCGTGCAGCGCTTCGGCACCGACATGGTCGCTGAAGTGACTGGCCGCTCGCGCCGAATCATTCGTAAGGGCGACCGGTTGGTGGTCGAAAATCGCGCGGGTTCGGCCAATCTAGCTGAGACATCGGCCTTCATGGACGACATCAAGCGCATCCTCGTGTTCTCCGACGCGGGTGGCACCGGGAGGAGCTACCATGCCGAGTTGTCGGCGCGGAATCGCCGCTTGCGGGTCCACTATCTGCTCGAGCCCGGCTGGAAGGCGGATGCTGCGATCCAGGGGCTCGGCCGGACAAACCGGACCAATCAAGCTCAGCCCCCGCTGTTTCGCCCCATTGCGACCGACGTGAAGGCCGAAAAGCGTTTTCTCAGCACCATCGCCCGACGGCTCGACACCTTGGGAGCCATTACGCGCGGCCAGCGCCAGACCGGAGGACAGGGGCTGTTCCGGCCCGAGGACAACCTCGAAAGTCAGTATGGGCGTGACGCGTTGCGTCAACTCTACATGTTGCTCGTCCGAGGCAAGGTCGACGGTTGCTCGCTTGGGAGGTTCGAGGATGCGACCGGTCTGAAGCTCATGGATGCCAATGGGCTCAGGGATGACCTGCCGCCGATCACGACCTTTCTGAACAGGTTATTGGCGCTCACCATTGACCTACAGAATGTGCTGTTCACCGCCTTCGAGCAGCTCTTGACCGCTCGGATCGAAGGCGCGGTTGCATCCGGCACCTACGAAGTGGGGTTGGAAACCCTCCGTGCCGAGAGCTTTGTCGTCACCGACCGGCGGACGATCTATGACCATCCGGGGACCGGCGCCGAGACCCGGCTGCTCACGGTCGCCCAGCGCCAGCGCAATCATCCGGTGAGTCTGGATGATGCTCTTGCTCGTCTTTCCGATCGTCAGGCCGTCCTGCTGGTCAATGAGCGCTCGGGACGAGCCGCCGTGCAGGTTCCGGCCCCGAGCATCATGCTCGATGACGGCGAGATCGAGCAGCGCGTCCGTCTGATCCGGCCGATGGATCAGCACACGGTCCCCTTGACCACCATGGCCGAAAGTCATTGGGACGAAGCGGATCGTGAACGCTTTGCCTCGACCTGGCTGGCGGAGCTTGCCGAGGTACCCGAGTTCACGGAAAGCACGATCCACGTTGTGGCGGGCTTGCTGTTACCGATCTGGAAGCGGTTGCCGAACGAGTCGACCCGCGTCTATCGGCTCCAAACCGATGCGGGCGAACGCATCATCGGACGCAAGGTCTCTGCTGTCTGGGTCGCAAGCGTCCTTGCGGCGGACGCACCTTCGCTGACGCCGGATGCTGCCTTTGCCGCGCTGATGGAAGGACGGACCGTCCTCGATCTAACGGAGGGGCTCCAGCTTCGTCGAGTTCGGGTGATGGGTGCATATCGCATCGAGCTGTCGGGATTCAACGACACGATGCGCGATCGCCTCCGTGCTTACGGCCTCTTTGGGGAGATCATCTCCTGGAAGCTGCGCATGTTCGTACCCACGGACGCGAGCGGCATTGAAGTCCTGTCGAGGGTGCTCGACACCTATCCTGTTACGGGCGTCAGTGAGCGGGAGGCCGCGTGATGTCCGGCGATGTCTCCGAGCTGGCACGCCGCCTCGCGCGCGAGGCCGAGGCGGTGTGCCGACACTATCTCCCCAATGGTAAGCGGGCGGGGCGGTACTGGGTGGTTGGCGACGTCCACAATACTCCGGGCCGCTCGTTATTTGTGCGGCTCCAGGAATCGTCGAAGGGCCCCGCCGGCAAATGGACCGACGCCGCGACCGGGGGGCATGGCGATCTCCTCGACATCATCCGCGAAAGCCTTTCCCTGCGAGACTTCCGCGAGGTCGCCGAGGAGGCGAGGCGCTTTCTGAAGCTGCCTCGTTCTGAGGAGCAATCACTCCCGAGACCCGTTCGTCCAGTCGTGCCGGCCGGATCGCAAGAAGCCGCCCGTCGACTCTTTGCGATATCCGGTCCGATCGAAGGGACGTTGGTGGAAACGTATTTGCAACGTCGTGGAATAAGCCAAATCCACCATGGTGGTAGCCTGCGCTTCCACCCACGTTGCTACTACCGACCGGACGAGCATTTGCCGACTGAAACCTGGCCGGCGATGATAGGCTCTGTCACGGACCTCGAGGGACGGATCACCGGCGTGCATCGCACCTGGCTAGATCCACACGGCTTTGATCGCGTGCGGCTCGGCAAGGCCCCGATCGACACGCCACGACGGGCCATGGGCGACCTGCTTGGTAACGCCGTTCGCTTCGGCGTGGTGGACGACGTGCTCGCTGCGGGCGAGGGGATCGAGACCATGCTGTCGCTGCGTTGTGTACTGCCGACCTTGCCCATGACCGCTGCTCTCTCGGCCAATCACCTCTCAGCCATGTTGCTGCCGTCTGGCCTACGCCGACTCTATATCGCCCGTGACGCAGATGCCGCCGGAGATGCCGTACAGGCTATTCTCACCCAGCGCGCAGAAGCCGCCGGCATTGAAGCGATCGCATTGTCGCCCCGGCTGGGCGACTTCAACGAAGATCTGCACATCTTCGGCCTTGAGGCCCTACGAGCAGCGTTGCTACTTCAACTCGTACCGGAGGACGTCGTCCGTTTCCTGCATTCGTCGATGGCAACCGCGGAATAGCCCCGGCAATTCGATGGGCGTCGACAGGTCGGTCGCGGTGCCGCCACTGCCGGAAGAGGACGCGACCACGGCCTTCTAGAGGGCGATCGGACGGCAAGCGGCTCGGGCCGGCAATGGCTGCATCCGGCTATTTTCCGCCGCGCGCCGGCGACGAGAAGTCACATTAGCCATCTGGCGAGCGCGCTTTGCATCGCGAAGCAAAATAGCCGGCCTCCGCCATCCTCCGCTGAGCTTCGGCCCTCCGCTCTGCTCCGGGTTCTGGCCCGTTCCGCTTGCCGTCTGAGTGATCGCCACGAAGGCCGCGATGGTCGCGGCCGATCCGGCAAAGGATCGCCTCCATGACCGACCACGATGACATCGAACCGCCGCACGCCGCATCTGCGACCGAACACGTTCTTACCGAATTGCAGCTCTTCGGTTACCGCCCCTTCGACGACCAGCCCGATCCACGGCCGCTTCCCGAGGGCAGGATCATTACCGGTGCCGTCGCTGACATCTTCGATGCCTTGGTCGCCACGTTGAGCGACACGCGGCTCGAGCCGGACCTCGACGATCTGCTCTGGTCGACTGTCAACCTGTTCCATCGTGCCGTCGACCGCATCGGTCGCCAACTCGACGACAACGAACAGGCGCAACAGAAGAGTCAGCGCGAGCAGGACGGTTCCGAAATTCGATCCGTCGAACTCGAACGCATCACGGCGGAAGGCATCACGTTGATTGAGCGCCGCAACTGCCTGGAGCTCTTCCGTGATCAGGCCATAGAGCGCTTCGAGACTCACACCGGCTCATTCTGGCGCCCCCGATCGGGATCGTTGGTAAACCACCGTACGCTAACCGCGGCCATGATCGACTCCCGCGACTTCATCGCAGCCAAGCGTCGGGCCGAGACGGAAGTCATGTTGCCACCGGGACCAAAGATCGCACTCACCGGTGGGCTCGACTTCAACGACCATCACCTCATCTGGGACCGCCTCGACAAGGTTCATGGCAAGCATCCAGACATGGTGCTGCTCCACGGCGGCTCCCCGAAAGGAGCCGAACTGATCGCCTCCAAATGGGCGATCAACCGCAAAGTGCCTCAGATCGGCTTCAAGCCCGACTGGACGAAGCACGCCAAGGCGGCACCGTTCAAGCGCAATGACGCCATGCTCGAACTTCTTCCGATCGGAGTCATGCATTTCCCAGGCACGGGAATTCAGGACAACCTCGCTGACAAGGCGAAGCGCCTCGGTATTCCCGTTTGGAGGTTCGGCGGCGCGTGAGCGCCGTCTTCTCGCCTCCAACCATCAAAGCGGGGTGCGCCGCAACTCCGCCTCGTTTCGATCTTATGTCCAGGTTGCGCCGTGGTGGTGGTGGAAGGCGCGACTCTCAAATCTATGCACATGGAGCCACCACCATGCTCGCCATTGGGCTTGTTCTCAACACACTCGGCATCGGCTTGTTCTGCTGGGCGATTTTTGCGCTCGCTGTGTATGCCTTGCCGTTTTTCGTCGCACTCACTATCGGGATGATGGCGTTACAGAGCGGTGCCGGCCTCATTGGCGCGCTGCTTATCGCAACGGCGGGCGGTGCGCTGACGCTCGTCCTCGGCCAGATCGCGGTTGCCGTTGCTCGGTCCTTGGCCTTGCGCATCGCAATCGCGACAGCATTCGCTATTCCCGCCGCCGTCGCCGGCTATCATTTGGCGTTCGCTCTGTCCCAGATCGGTATGCCCTCGCTGGCTTGGCGAGAGATCCTCGCTTGCCTGGGCGCGGTCTGTATTGGAGGCACAACGTGGACACGCTTGACTGCTTTTGCAGAGCCACGCCCGCTCGAACTGGCTGGGCTGGTGGAGAATCCATCACACCCAGTTCTTCCAGCCGCTACGCGCGAGGGATGACCGTTCACCGCCTTCGTCGCCGAGCAGGCTCGCATAGATCGAAGCATTGAACGAGGGATGATCGGGACCTGAGCGGGGAGGGGCAGTCCCCCTCGGGGCCTTGACCAAGCGCCCCATTTTCGGCCGGGCCCACTAAGCCTGCGGCGGAGCAGCGATGTCTCGATCGTTTCTTCGGAGACGATACCACCCTTTGCAGCAGGTTGTTTCTCTTTCTGCGCCGAATCGTTTCCATCTCTTGTTCAGCACAACCGAGATACGCCACGTCTTCTCCCGAGATTGCGGTTCAGCACGCGACGCACGTGGCCTCATTGATGGCTTGATCTGGCCGAAGACCGGCTTCGCCTCGATCGTCTGAGCCGCAACGCCGTTGATGCGACTTTCTTCCCCTGGGCTTCGCCCATTCCTCGCGAGGCAAGAAAGTCGCCACAACGGCGTCCTCCGCTGTGCTCCGGCCCGCGAGCGGGTGCGTCGCCGATCGTCTTCGGCCTGCAGATCGCCATCGAGGCCGCGGTGGTCGCGGGCTCGAAACACAACAGGAGAAGTGACATGGCTAACATCGGTTCTTTCAAGAAGGTCGGCAACGATTTCCAGGGCGAGATCGTCACCCTGAGCCTGCAAGCTAAGGGCGTCCGCATCGTCGCCGAGACGAACCGGTCCAACGACAACGCGCCCAGCCACCGCATCTACGTGGGCCGGGCCGAGATCGGGGCTGCCTGGTCGAAGCGCTCCGAGGAGGGCCGGGACTACCTCTCGCTCAAGCTCGACGACCCCTCCTTCAACGCTCCGATCTACGCGAACCTGTTCGATGATGAGGGCGGTGAAGGCTACAATCTCCTGTGGTCGCGGCCACGCAAGACCGGCGAGTAAGAGCGCCCCACCAAGCCCCGTCCGGTCCGCCGGGCGGGGCGCTTCGCGGCAGGCCTGAGGCGGCTTACGATTTGCTAAGCCGCGCAGCCTTTTTGAGCAGGTCCCCCGGTTCGACCCCCAATGCTTCAGCTATTTGCCCGAGCACGGTGACGCTTGCTGATACGTCACCGCGCTCGATGGCGCCGACGTAGCGGGCGCTTAAACCCGCGCGCTCGGCCAGCTCCTCCTGCGTCATTTGTAGATCGTGGCGTTTCCGACGCAGGTTCACAGCCATGATCTCTTTGAGATCCATGGCGATATGGGAACTGAGCCGGAACGATCGTTCTAGGAACGATCGTTCCTATTCGTGTCCGAACATGCTATCGACTGTGGCGACGGGACGTACGCGACCGAGCTCGGCCACCGATCTACCGAACGACTATCCAGGATTCCAACGGGCAACGGAGTCTGGATTGCGACCAAACCATGGCGTAGCTTATAGGCGTTCTAAAAGCGGGGTATGATGCAGAAGCCATCCCTAGATCCAAACGTAGCTGACAGTGCGCCGAACGAGCCGACGTTGACGGCTTATGACGAACAGCATGTCGTCACGTACATTCGCCTTCTGCAGGCCGAAGGTGAAGGGGCGGACTGGCGCGAAGTGGCTCGATTGGTCTTGCATATGGACCCCGAGCGAGAGCCGGACCGTGCGCGGAGCGCATATCAGAGCCACCTTGCGCGTGCCAAATGGGTAACTGAGCAGGGCCGCCTATTACGTGGCACTGGCTCCAAATAGAAGAAAATGGCCGGCTGCCGACTTGCAGGCAGAACTATTTTCTTTTGCTGACGGGTGGTCATTCCGGTGCACCACGTGGTGCCAAACTAGGGGCTTCCTACAACCGCCTCGTTCATACCTATTGCGCCGCAATCCTTGTTAGCTGCGTGCAATGGGGCGGAAGCAATGCCTGAATTCGACTGGCGGTCGCCGGATTCCTACAAGAGCCTACAAGACGCCGAAATCACCGACATCGCCTGGGAATGTCTTCGCCGTAACGCGGACTATCGACGCGAGTACGCGGCGATGATCGCAAGCAACTCAGATGGTGCAGTGACCGAGGAATTCAGGAGGAAATGGGGTATCTGCTTTCGCCCATGATCCGCAGAGGTCGTTCGACGAGCAGACGATCTTTTGGACGCCCGAAGTTTTAGCGGCGGTCGTTCCGGTCAAGGTCGCAATGGCCGACGATGGCAGGGCGCCGTCTCGGCCACTGCTCGATCTTACGGCGGGCCAGATGCGCCGCGCTGCCGACGGCTGGCATGCCGTGCTGCGTATTGGCGCGGTAGATCATCGTGTCTGGTCCAAAGAGCCGCCGGTGCTCGGCGCGTCATACGCAGCCGAATTGCCGTTCGATGGCGATTTCGACACACGTGCGTATGCAGCCCGACGGCTATGGCGCGCGATGAATGGACGCGCGCCAGGCCCTGCCTTTCACCAATTACCTAAACACCGGCGCGAACGCCTGAGCGCTGCGATCCGGGCGCTCGATGCTCACCGCGCCGGCGGTAGCTATCGCGTTATCGCCGAGGCGCTCTTCGGCAAAAAGCGCGTCCCTGATCGCGCCTGGAAAACGCATGATCTGCGCAATCGAACAATCCGCCTGGTGCAAGGCGGCCTCGCGTTGATGCGCGGCGGTTACCGCAAACTCCTGCGGCCCGGGCGCAGGGACGAGTAGGGCAGTCCCCGAGGGGTGCCGAAAATCGTACCCTCAACATTCAGCATCCCCCTCCGAGATCCTGCTCCTCCATGATGACCGCACGCACGCCGGCCTAGCCAAGCGTAATGCGCTGTCCTCCTGGAGTTCCCAAATGCCCGATCCAATGGCCGGTCTTCCCCCGCGCTTCCTGCGTACACCTGAGGCCGCGCGCTATCTTGGCCTGTCCGGTCGTACGCTGGAAAAGCACCGCACATACGGCACGGGACCGACGTATCGGAAGATTGGCGGACGTGTCGTCTACGCCGTCGATGACCTGAAAGCGTGGGCCGATCTCGGCTCCAAAACGTCAACGTCAGATCCCGGAAAGGGCACTGTGCTGCCGGCCAAGAAGCATCCGGTGCTGCGCCCGTATGCGGGCCAGGAACGTCGCTGATCGCCGCGTGAGAGCAATGACCATGCGGCGCAAACACCATTCCGAGCGCGAGCAGCTTGAGCTCTTTCGAACGCTGCCCGGTGATCTCGCGCCCCGCGAAGCGCAGGATCTGATGGCTTATCCGTTCTTCTCGCTCGCAAAGACCAAGCGGATCGTGCCGATCGATTTCCGCGCGGGTACGATCGCAATTCGTGTCGAACCGGTGCCGGAACACGGCATGGCGACCATCTGGGATGCAGACGTTCTGATTTGGGCCGCGTCCCAGATTGTCGAAGCCCGTGACGCAGGCTTGAAGACCTCGCGCCTGATGGCTGCAACGCCTTACGAGATTTTGACGTTCGTGGGCCGCGGCACCAGCGCACGTGACTATGACCGCCTGAAGGCTGGTCTTGACAGACTTCAGTCAACGACCGTGCTGACGTCGATCCGTCAGCCGGCAGAACGACGGCGACACCGCTTCTCCTGGATCAACGAATGGAAGGAGACGGCCGATGCAAACGGTCGTCCATTTGGGATCGAGCTGATCCTGCCGGATTGGTTCTACGCTGGCGTCATCGATGAAGCGCTCGTGCTGACGATCGATCGCGCCTATTTCGATCTGACGGGCGGACTTGAGCGGTGGCTCTATCGGCTCGTGCGCAAGCATGGCGGTCGGCAGGACAGCGGCTGGAGCTTTGATCTTCTGCACCTCCATGCCAAGTCCGGCATTCTCTCGCCGCTTAAGCATTTTTCTTACGACGTCCGCCAGATCGTCCAGCGCCAGACATTGCCCGGCTATCAGCTCGCGCTGACGCGCGATCCGAACGGTACCGAGCGGCTGAACTTCGCTCCTACGCCTGTTGCTCCCTTAACGGCACGCCTGCGCCGGCGCGGTCTCGTTCCAAATTCGGAGGACAACCTGTGAATCAACTCGTGCTATCGGGGACCGCAACCCTCGTGCTATGGAGGACCCAATCATCGTGCTATCGGGGACCGGAATCGAGCCTAAGAGCTTGTTTCTTCGCGCTTTCTAGACCCTCTAACTTTACTAACCAGAAATCCTTCGGATTTCTTCTAACGGATCAGACGACCAGCCACATTGGAGGTGACTGGCAGCGGGGGCCCGTCAATCCTGCTCGCCGCCAGAAGCCGCGCCAGTCCTTCATCGGCCTCAACGCTCACCGCACTCCGTCCCAGCATCAGGGAGCGGCGGCGTGAGCGATCTTACCGAAGTAGAAGTGCTGTGGCTTGAGAAACGCATCGAAAACCGCATTCGGTTCGGTCGTATCGTGAAGGAACGGAAGCTTGATCGCCATCGGCGCGTCCTGTCATTTGCGCCCGGCAGCATCTTTGCTTTCGTCCGTTGGACCTCCAACGACTTTGGGACAATCATTTCGCGGATCGACATCTTGCGCGCGGTCGCTCCGGGACAGCGCTGCTCGACCGTCCCTTATG
The DNA here is from genome assembly GCF_947648125.1 of uncultured Bradyrhizobium sp. GTDB lineage: Bacteria > Pseudomonadota > Alphaproteobacteria > Rhizobiales > Xanthobacteraceae > Bradyrhizobium. Next base: position 634,348 of record NZ_CANSMR010000001.1, read on the forward strand.
TGACACCCGGCGGTGAGATTCTGCTGCGCCTGTCCAGCTGGCCGAAGGTCGAGCGAGTGCTGCAAATAACCGATGCCGTTGAGGCACTCGGCATCGATCCAGCTGATGTCGCGCCTGATCATTGGCATCACGTCCATAACCGCTTGTCCGTCAACGAAAACCCGCGCCCATACACGAAAGCGCGCCATCAGGCCTGGCTTCACCGTCAGAGGACAATGCGATGACGGGCCGCTTGAAGACGCTGACCGCGACGTTTGGGGCGGCTACTGCGCTCGTCACGACGATCATCCTGGAGCCGCTTCCGCTTTACATCTGGAACGCATCCGCGAGCGTGCCGATCGGTCTCTACCGCCTCCGGCCGGCGGACCAATTCCAAGTCACTGAATTGGTCGCCGTGCAGCCGCCGGAGCCGCTCGCGACCTTCCTCGACCTTAATGGCTATTTGCCCATTGGCGTCCCCATGCTGAAACGCGTGCTCGCCCTTCCGGGGCAGAGCGTTTGCAGATCCGGCCTCACGATTTCGGTCGACGACCTCGCGGTGGGCGAGGCGAAGGATCACGACAGACGAGGCAGGCGGCTGCCGAAATGGCAGGGCTGCCGCGTCGTCGGCGACGGCGAGCTGTTTCTGATGAACTGGCAGTCGGACGACTCTTTTGATGGCCGGTATTTTGGATTTCTTCCGGCATCTAGCGTGATCGGCCGCGCGATCCCGGTGTGGTCGTGGGAGGAGTGATGGTGCGTATTCGACGTGTTATCCTCCCCGTTCCCTTGTTTGATCGGTCACGGGATCGCACCTCCGTCTCGATCGATGTCGGCAAGGCTGGCGCGAGCCCGACCGCGTGCTTGGGTCGGTTGGGCACGCGCGTTTGTTCTGTCGTGCCCTTGCTGCTTCTTCTGACCGCGCCCGACAGTGATGCTTTTGCCCAGAGCGCATCAGAGGGACGTCCGGCGATCAGTCAGACCGCTCACTCATTTGCCCGCTTCATCAATGAAGCCTCACTACGCTTTGCAATTCCGCCCAACTGGATCCGTTCAGTCCAAAGTATCGAGAGTGCTGGTGACGTGCACGCCAGATCGCCGAAAGGCGCAATGGGCCTGATGCAAATCATGCCGGCGACTTGGGCTGAACTGCGCGAGCGCTACAATCTCGGGAACGACCCCTACGACCCGCACGACAACATCTTGGCCGGCACGGCTTACTTGCGCGAACTGCTCGATCGGTATGGCTCGCCTGGCGTGTTTGCCGCGTACAACGCGGGACCATCTCGCTACGAAGAGCATCTCGCTGACGGCTCCTTGCCAGAAGAGACGCGAACATACGTTGCAAAGCTAGCAAATCTGCTTGCGATCGAACTGCCGCCGAGGTGGGCGTTCATCGGCCAATCATCAGCGGCGGCGACGCAATTCGTCGGGCGATCCGATCTCATGAAAACGCGCGATCGGTTGCTGGCGCTCATGCCGTCGAGCGGTGTCACGACCGCAATCTCGGCGCCCGATGTTTCAGCCATGGTCCCCAAGCCGATTGGCATGTTCGTCCCTCGATCGGATTCGGGAGCATCGCAATGACCAACTGTGCGAGTTCGCAAGCCTTGGCGTGCTTCACAAAGCTAGTGGCACGTGCTGATGGCATACGGGCGATGCCTTCGGCCCGCGCTCTACTCGTCGCTTTGCTCCTCACCGAGCCACCCTTCGGGTGTCTCGGCCCTTCGGGTAACGATCGCTATCGCAAGCGCTCGGAAGCAGTGGGGGCTTCGCGAGTTGGCTGCCAAGTCGCGGCGGCTCTTTGGGGAACCGGCGACCGGGAGACCACGACGGCAGGACGGCGAGATAAAAGAGGCTCGCCGGTCGAACAGCAAGCCACTGACGTGGCTTGGGTTCTTCCGTGCCGGTCGGTCGTGGCGCGTGCCGCGCCTTGCGTTTTGAGCAATGCAATCAAGGACATTTTCGGCACTGTAGGCGCTTTTGAGCTCTTCGGGGCCCAGCCATGATCGTACGCGACAGTGAACTGCGTATTCGGCCAGGGCGCATCCGTAGCACCCGCGCGCCCAAGCCGAAGAGCTTCATCAACCAAGTGCTCCGCGCGGCGAACAAAGCCGGGCACACCTCGGGTCAGGCTGCGTATGGTAAGCGTTCCGCAGCCTATGGGCGCTCGACGTTTGGACGCGGCAGGCTCGCGTTTAGCCGCAGCCGGTTGTTCAGTCCGACGCGGCGTGTGGTGATGAAGGCGCGCGTCGTTCGACACAAAGGGCGAGCGTTCCGTTCGGCGCCGCCGACTGCCCATATCTCATATCTGAGGCGCGATGGCGTGACTCGGAGCGGTGAGCGGGCCGAGATGTTCGACGCCGGCAGCGACCGTGCCGATGGCGTGGCCTTCGCGGAACGGTGTGAGGGCGACCGGCATCATTTCCGGTTCATCGTCTCGCCCGAGGATGCTGGCGAGATGACCGACCTCAAGGCCTTCACCCGCGACCTCGCCAAGCAGATGGAAACCGACCTTGGCACGCGGCTCGATTGGGTAGCCGTCGATCATTGGAACACAGACAACCCTCACGTCCATCTTCTCGTTCGAGGAGTCGATCAGGAAGGAGCTGACCTCGTGATCTCCCGGGACTACATCAGCCGAGGCCTCCGCTCACGCGCTGAAGAACTCGTCTCCATCGAACTCGGTCCTAAGCGGGAGCACGCGATTCGTAACGCGTTGGATAGGGAAGTCACGGCAGAGCGATGGACGCGGCTCGATCGGGAGATCCGGTGGGCAGCCGATGAAACCGGCTATATCGATCTTCGGCCCGAGAATCCCGGTAGCTCCGATCCTGAGATCCGACGTCTGATGGTTGGTCGCCTCCAGCATCTGGAGAAGATGGGCCTCGCGGCACCAGCGTCGCCAGGGGAATGGATGGTCGGGCTCGAGGCGGAGCGCAACCTCCGGGATCTCGGTATGCGCGGCGATATCATCAAGACCATGCACCGCGCCTTCACCGAGCGCGGCGAGGCGCGCGGAGTTGCCGACTTCGTTATCGAAGGCGGACAGCCGTCGGCCCAGACAGCCGGCCGGTTGGTCGATCGGGGATTGCATGACGAACTGACGGGCGAGGCCTACGCCCTGATCGACGGAACAGACGGACGCGCGCACCACGTTCGTTTCCGTGGAATCGAGGCCTTCGACCATGCGCCGCCGGTCGGCGGCATCGTTGAAGTCCGAAGTTTCGGTCACGCCAGTGATCCGCGTCCCACCCTGGTACTCGCGACCCGTTCAGATCTCGATCTGGCTGAGCAGGTTACTGCCAAGGGAGCGACCTGGCTCGACCATCGGCTGGTCGAACGTGATCCGATGCCGCTCGCCATGGGAGGATTTGGTCGCGAGGCTCGAGAGGCCATGGAAGCTCGCGCCGAGCGTCTGGTTGAGGAAGGACTGGCGCGGCGGCAGGGCCAGCGCATCATCCTGCAACGCGACCTTCTGAATACGTTGCGCCGACGCGAACTGGACGAGGTAGCCGTAAAGGTCTCGGCCGACACAGGGCTGCCTCACACGAAGGCGGCTTCCGGAGAGCATGTGGCGGGTACGTATCGCCAGCGGCTGACGCTCGCCTCGGGACGCTTCGCCATGATCGACAACGGGCTCGGCTTCCAGCTCGTGCCGTGGTCGCGCGAGCTTGAGAAGAAGTTGGGCCAACACGTCACCGGCGTCGCGAAGGATAGCGGCGGCATCGAATGGGGCTTTGGCCGCAAGCGCGACCTGGGCCTCTAGCTATCACGATAACCCCATTGCGGAGGGACCTTCGAGATGTCCGGAACCAAGATCCTTTGGGGCCAGTCGATCGTCGTCGGCCTGATCGTTTTGATGGCCGTCTGGGGAGCAACCGAGTGGACGGCCTGGCGGCTCGCGTACCAGCCGGAGCTGGGGCGGCCGTGGTTCGAACTGTCGGACTGGAAAGTCTATTACCCGCCAATCTTCTTCTGGTGGTGGTTCGTCTACGACGCCTACGCGCCTCAGGTTTTTGTCGAGGGAGCCCTCATCGTGGCGTCAGGAACATTTCTTTCGATTGCCGCGGCGATTGGCATGTCGGTCTGGCGGGCGCGGGAGGCCAAGAATGTCGAGACCTATGGCTCGGCGCGCTGGGCCGATAAGCAGGAGGTCAGAGCTGCTGGACTGCTCGGTCCGGATGGCGTGGTGCTAGGCAAGCTCGAGGAGGACTACCTTCGCCATGACGGACCGGAACACGTGTTGTGTTTCGCGCCCACACGATCGGGCAAGGGCGTCGGGCTCGTCGTTCCCTCGCTTCTGGCCTGGCCGGGATCGGCCATCGTTCACGACATCAAGGGAGAGAACTGGCAACTGACCGCCGGCTTCCGTTCGCGGAATGGCCGCGTCCTGTTGTTCGATCCGACCAACCTCAAGTCTTCAGCGTACAATCCGCTTCTCGAGGTCCGGCGCGGGGAGTGGGAGGTGCGCGACGTCCAGAACGTCGCCGACGTCCTGGTTGACCCCGAAGGCTCACTGGACAAGCGGAACCACTGGGAGAAGACCAGTCACTCGCTCCTGGTCGGTACCATCCTCCACGTCCTTTATGCGGAGGCGGACAAGACCTTGGCCGGTGTGGCGGCCTTCCTGTCCGATCCGAAGCGGTCGATCGAGGCGACGTTGAAGGCCATGATGACCACGCCGCACCTTGGCGAGCAGGGCGCCCATCCGGTGGTCGCTTCGACTGCGCGCGAGCTCCTCAACAAGTCCGAGAATGAACGGTCCGGCGTCCTCTCCACGGCGATGTCGTTCCTCGGGCTTTACCGTGATCCCGTCGTGGCACGGGTGACCCGGCGGTGCGATTGGCGTATCGCCGACCTGATTGCTGATGGCCGACCAACGTCGCTCTACCTCGTGGTCCCGCCATCCGATATCTCGCGGACCAAGCCGTTGATCCGCCTGGTGCTGAACCAGATCGGCCGCCGCCTGACCGAAGACTTGCATGCCAGCGACCGCCGGCACCGAGTTCTCATGATGCTCGATGAGTTCCCAGCACTTGGACGTCTCGATTTCTTCGAGTCCGCGCTGGCATTCATGGCTGGTTATGGGATCAAGAGCTTCCTGATCGCGCAATCGCTCAATCAGATCGAGAAGGCTTATGGGCCGAACAACGCGATCCTCGACAATTGCCACGTCCGAGTCAGCTTCGCGACCAACGACGAGCGGACCGCAAAGCGGGTCTCAGACGCGCTGGGTACGGCGACCGAGATGCGGGCGATGAAGAACTATGCCGGTCACCGGTTGAATCCCTGGCTGGGGCACCTCATGGTCTCGCGTCAGGAAACGGCGAGGCCGCTCTTGACTCCTGGTGAGGTCATGCAGCTCCCGCCGCGGGAGGAAATCGTCATGGTGGCAGGGACACCCCCGATCCGCGCCAAGAAGGTGCGCTATTACGAGGATCAGCGGTTCTCCGAACGCGTCTTGTCGCCGCCGGATCCTGCGGCCTCTGGCCTCTCATCGCGGACGGACGGATGGTCGACGCTTGGAACCCTTACGCCGGCAGCGCTTCCAACCAGCAGGGCGGAGCAGGCAGAGGACGACACGGCGAACAGCGGGCTCCGTCGCGAGCCTGAGCTCCCCGATCACGTTGCGATCGTGAAGGAGACGATCGATTCAACGCCGGCAGAAGAATTTTCCGTTGTTCTTGACGACGATGATGATGCGGTACGCCAGTCCCGACTTCTCCGTCAGCAGATGCGTGGCGTCCCCCGTCAAGTCGCGATGGACCCGAATGACGGCATGGAGCTGTGAGCCAACATGCGCGACCGCATGAATGTGTACTTTCCGCCGGAGCTTCTGAAGCAGATCGCAGATCTCGCCGATCGTAAGAATCTTTCCAGGTCTGCGATCGTGGAAGCGGCCGTTGCGTCCTTTCTGTCACCAGACGGGGCGGACAGGCGGGAGGCGGCGTTCACCCGTCGCCTGGACCGTCTATCGCGTCAGATGCAGAGGCTGGAGCGTGACGTTGGCCTGACGGCCGAAACCCTAGCCCTATTCATCCGCTTCTGGCTGACCATCACGCCACCGCTGCCCAACGACGCACAGGCGGCCGCGCAGCTCAAGGGCCGGGAACGCTTTGAAGGATTTATCGAGGCGCTCGGGCGCCGCCTGCAAAAGGGGCAGAGCTTTCTACGAGAGATTCCGGAAGATATCGTCTGTCAGGAACCTGGCAACGAAACCTGATTGAATGACGAGACACGCTGTTCGCGGGTCTTCCTTTTTCTACGCCAGTCCACGACCGTAGTAATTTAGCCAAGCCGACAAAAAGCTGGACGCGCTATCGGCTCGAATGAGCTGAGGAGCAAAAGGGGGCCAGCATGCAAACTTCAGTGGCATGGCGTCTCGTCGCGCGCGTTTTTCTTCCATTCACCGCCGCATACTATCTTTCATATCTGTTTCGAACGATCAACGCTTTGATCTCCGGCCGTCTCGTCTCGGATGCCGGGCTCGGGACTGCCGACCTCGGGTTGCTCACGTCAGTCTATTTCCTGGTGTTCGCGGCGGCTCAGATCCCCATCGGTATATTGCTGGACCGCTTTGGCCCGCGCCGCGTCCAAAGTGCGTTGCTCTTGGTCGCCGCCGCGGGTGCCGGTCTGTTCGCGATGTCGACGGGATTACCGTCGCTTTTGATTTCACGAGCAATGATCGGCCTTGGAGTTGCGGCTGCGCTGACGGCCGGGTTGAAATCCATCGTTCTCTGGTTTCCTGGGGAACGGGTAGCCTTGCTGAATGGCTACATGATCATGTTGGGGTCGCTCGGCGCGGTGACCGCGACTGCTCCCGCTGAACACCTGCTCGCCTGGATGGACTGGCGACAGCTCCTTGAAATCCTGGCGGCCGCGACCGGCGCGACGGCGGTGCTCATCTATCTCGCTGTTCCTGAACGAGCCATCATCCCACCAACCGCATCAAATCCCGCCACCCTTAGGTCCGTTTTTGGCGACAGGCGTTTCTGGCGCGTTGCCCCGTTGTCAGCGACTTGTGTGGGATCCGCCTGGTCTCTGCAGGGATTATGGGCGTCGTCGTGGCTGACGGACGTAGAGGGATTTGATCGTGCTGGCCTTGTCGGACAGCTGTTCACGATGTCGACGGCACTCTGCGGCGGTGCCTGGATATTCGGTACCACGGTTCATTATCTAAGACGAAGAGGGGTGGGAGCCGAAACGATATTAGCGATTGTCGCAGTGCTGTTCATCGTCGCCGAGCTTGCCTTGATCCTGCGCGCGCCTTTGCCATCCCTTTTGCCGTGGTCCGTTGTAGCAATTGTCGGAACTGCGACAGTGGTCAGCTTTACGGTCATAGCGGATTACTTTCCGCCAGAGCTTGCCGGGCGTGCAAACGGTGCGTTGAACCTGCTGCACTTCGGTTGGGCATTTCTCGCCCAATATGGGACGGGCCTGGTTCTGGACCAGTGGTCCACGGTGGATGGCCATCGGGCCATCCTGGCTTATCAAGTCGCGTTCGGTCTCAACGTAGCAGCACAGATAGCGGCGTTCGTTTGGTTTGCGCTACCATGGCTTCGATCCTTTGCCTGGAGAAGGGGTTCAATACCCTCCTTCGAGGGGGTTGGCGTCTCCGACGCAGTCGAGCTGGTCATTCCATACGACCAAGCGGTCGTACTAATCCCAGCGGATGGCGATGTGGAGTGGTGAGCAGCGACCGCAACGTTCGAGCAGACGACGTCAAGTATCTGTATCTAGTCTTTCCTTTTTCTACGCCAGTCTACGATCGATGAAAGCGCTTGTTGCGCTAGGTCGATCGGTGGCTTTTCTAATCATCCCATCTGAGGGCGTTCTTTAGACGCCCTCATTTGGTGAGGACGGCGGTGGCAATCCATTCCTTTCAATCGGAGGCGAATTCGCGCGGCGCGCGAATGCTCCGCAGCGCACTTGGTACGGCGATTGCCGGCTACCTAGAAGACGACGCAATCATCGAGGTCATGCTCAATCCGGACGGGCGTTTGTGGATCGACCGGCTGTCGACTGGCCTCACCGATACTGGCGAAACCTTGTCCGCGGCGGACGGCGAACGCATTGTACGCCTGGTAGCGCACCACGTGGGCACCGAGGTGCATGCCGGCTCGCCACGCGTCTCGGCCGAACTCCCCGGAACTGGGGAGCGCTTCGAAGGCCTGTTGCCTCCAGTCGTTGCCGCTCCCGCCTTCGCCATCCGCAAGCCCGCCGTCGCCGTGTTCACACTCGACGACTATGTCGCTGCCGGAACCATGACATCAGATCATGGCAGCGCCTTAAGGGCTGCGGTCGCTGCGCGCAAGAACATCCTCGTCGCTGGTGGGACGTCGACCGGCAAGACCACGTTGACCAACGCGCTCCTGGCCGAGGTGGCCAAGACCTCTGACCGGGTCGTGCTGATCGAAGACACGCGCGAACTTCAGTGTAAGGCGTCCAATCTTGTCGCGCTGCGGACAAAGGACGGGGTAGCCACCTTATCAGACCTTGTCCGCTCCTCGCTTCGACTGCGTCCTGACCGTATCCCGATCGGCGAGGTCCGGGGCGCTGAAGCGCTCGACTTGCTCAAGGCCTGGGGCACCGGTCACCCCGGCGGCATCGGCACCATCCATGCCGGCACCGCGCTCGGTGCGCTACGGCGGCTTGAGCAACTCATCCAGGAAGCCGTCATCAAGGTGCCGCGGGCGCTGATCGCCGAGACCATCAACCTCGTCGCTGTGCTCACGGGACGCGGTGCCGATCGTCGCCTTGCCGAGCTCGCCCTCGTCACGGGGCTTGGAGCCACTGGCGATTATAGCCTTTCACCAGCAGGAGACTGATATGCGTCCGCAGTTTCGCTTTCTTCGAGAAGCCGCCTCACTGGGAGCTTTTGGCGCTATTCTCCTGACGGCCGCGCCGGCACGGGCGGCTGGCTCGAACATGCCGTGGGAGCAGCCACTCAATCAGATCCTGCAATCGGTTGAAGGTCCGGTCGCAAAGATTATGGCCGTCATCATTATCGTTGTGACCGGGCTCACGCTCGCGTTCGGCGATTCATCGGGTGGTTTCCGGCGGCTGATCCAGATCGTGTTCGGACTGTCGATCGCGTTCGCAGCCTCGAGCTTCTTCCTGTCGTTCTTCTCTTTCGGCGGCGGCGTGGTGATCTGATGGATGAGCCAGTCGCAGGCTTTGTTGTGCCCGTGCATCGCGCACTCACCGAGCCCATCCTAATGGGTGGCGCGCCGCGATCGGTCGCGATCATCAACGGCACGTTGGCGGCCGCTCTTGGACTTGGACTGCGGCTGTGGATCGCGGGTCTCGTTCTCTGGTTCATCGGTCACATGGCCGCCGTCTGGGCCGCCAAGCGCGATCCTGCCTTCGTCGATGTGGTGCGCCGACATTTGCGCATTCCCGGTCACCTCAACGCTTGAGCTCAGTCATGATGAACCTTGCCGAATATCGCCATTCCAATGCTCGCCTCGCCGACTTCCTGCCTTGGGCAGCGCTGGTCGATGAGGGGATCATTCTGAACAAGGACGGTTCGTTTCAGCGGACTGCGAAATTCAGGGGCCCCGACCTCGACAGCGCAGTGCCGGCTGAACTTGTCGCCGTCGCCGGCCGTCTGAACAACGCTTTGCGTCGTCTGGGATCCGGCTGGGCCGTGTTCGTTGAGGCGCAGCGTCATTTTTCAGGTGTTTACCCGCCGAACACCTTTCCGGACGTCGCGTCTGCACTGGTCGACGCCGAGCGCCGAGCGCAATTCGAAGAGGCAGGCGCCCACTATGAGTCGAGCTATTTCCTGACCTTCCTCTATTTGCCGCCGGAGGAGGGGGCGGCGAAGGCAGAGCGACTGCTCTATGAGGGACGCGATCGGACCGTGGGAGCAGACGCTCGCGAGGTACTCCGCGGGTTCACCGATCAAACCACCCGCGTGCTTCAGCTCCTCGAAGGGTTCATGCCGGAATGTGGCTGGCTCGATGATCAGGACACCCTGACCTACCTGCATTCAACGATTTCGACCAAGCGTCATCGCGTTCGAGTGCCCGAAATTCCCATGTACATCGATGCACTCTTGGCCGACCAGCCGCTCACTGGCGGGCTCGAGCCGATGTTGGGCTCAGCCAATTTGCGAGTTCTCACGATCGTTGGCTTCCCGGGCACGACGACGCCGGGAATTCTGGATGACTTGAACCGCCTGGCATTTTCGTATCGCTGGTCGACCCGCGCAATCATGCTCGACAAGACCGATGCCACCAAGCTCCTGACTAAGATCCGCCGCCAGTGGTTCGCAAAGAGAAAGTCGATTGGTGCCATTCTCAAGGAGGTCATGACCAACGAGGCGTCGACGCTGCTCGATACCGATGCCCACAACAAGGCTATCGACGCCGACGCCGCTCTGCAGGAACTGGGTTCGGACCAGATCGGACAAGCCTTCGTCACGGCGACCATCACTGTCTGGGATAGTGATCCCGGTGCTGCCGATGAAAAGCTGAGGCTTGTCGAGAAGGTCATCCAGGGGCGAGATTTCACCTGCATGATCGAGACGGTGAACGCCGTTGAAGCCTGGCTCGGTAGCCTGCCGGGACATGTCTATGCCAACGTGCGGCAGCCGCCGGTCTCGACCCTCAACCTCGCTCATATGATTCCGATGTCGGCCGTGTGGGCAGGCGAAGCGAGGGATCTGCATTTCAAGGGTCCGCCACTCCTGTTCGGCAAGACCGAGGGATCGACCCCATTCCGATTCTCTCTCCACGTCGGTGACGTCGGCCATACTCTCGTGGTGGGACCGACGGGAGCTGGCAAATCGGTCCTGCTCGCTCTGATGGCGCTACAGTTCAGGCGTTATCCGAACTCTCAGATCTTTGCGTTCGATTTTGGTGGCTCGATCCGGGCGGCCGCGATCGCGATGGACGGCGACTGGCATGATCTCGGCGGTGCATTGTCCGACGGAGACGAAAACCCTGTCGCGCTGCAACCGCTGGCCTGGATCGACGATCCTTCTGAGCGAGGATGGGCGACCGAATGGATCGGCGCGATCCTGGCGCGTGAAAGGATCGAGATCAACCCGGAGGTCAAGGACCATCTGTGGTCGGCGCTGACGTCTCTCGCTTCAGCGCCGAGGGAGGAACGTACGTTCACGGGCCTTTCAGTCTTGCTGCAATCCAATTCCCTGAAACGTGCCCTCCAGCCTTATTGCCTGGGCGGTCCGTCAGGTCGTCTGCTCGACGCCGAATTCGAGCGCCTTGGCGAGTCCTCTGTCCAGGCGTTCGAGACCGAAGGGTTGATCGGAACGAGCGCGGCGCCGGCCGTGCTGGCCTACCTCTTTCATCGAATCGGGGACCGTCTCGATGGCCGGCCCACACTTCTTATTGTCGATGAAGGCTGGCTTGCCCTCGATGATGAGGATTTTGCCGGCCAACTCCGGGAATGGCTGAAGACGCTCCGCAAGAAGAACGCGTCGGTCATCTTCGCCACCCAATCGCTCTCGGACATCGACGGCTCCGCGATCGCGCCGGCGATTATCGAAAGTTGTCCAACGCGGCTGTTGCTGCCGAACGAGCGGGCGATCGAGCCGCAGATATCAGCTATCTACCGCCGCTTCGGCCTCAATGACCGCCAGATCGAGCTTCTGAGCCGGGCGACGCCCAAGCGCGACTACTACTGCCAGTCCCGCCGCGGCAACCGGATGTTCGAACTTGGGCTTGGCGAGGTGGCCCTCGCCTTTACGGCGGCCTCGTCCAAGACGGACCAGGCTGCCATCGAACGGCTCCTTGCCGAGCACGGACGTGACGGCTTCGTGCCCGCCTGGCTCCAGCACCGCGGCGTCGCCTGGGCCACGGATCTGATCCCCAATCTCGGCAACCTAGAGAGATCGCTATGAGCCGCTTTAACTGTTTGCTGGCTGCCAGCACTATTGCCCTGGCGCTTGGCGCCACAGCGCCGGCGCGGGCGCTGATCGTCTTCGATCCCAGCAATTACGTCCAGAACGTCCTGACCGCCGCGCGCGAGCTGCAGCAGATCAACAATCAGATCACCTCGTTGCAAAACGAGGCGCAGATGCTGATCAATCAGGCCAGGAATCTGGCAAACCTGCCGTACTCGTCCTTGCAGCAATTGCAAGCATCGATCCAACGGACCCAGCAATTGCTGGCCCAGGCTCAGCGGATCGCCTACGACGTCCAGCAGATCGATCGCGCGTTCTCGACCAGCTATGCGCCAGCTACGGGCAGCCAGTCGAGCCAAGTGCTGACCAGCAACGCTCAATCGCGGTGGCAAAATTCTGTCGCAGCGTTGCAAGACTCGCTCCGGGTCCAGGCCGGAGTCGTCAGCAATCTCGACACCAACCGCATCCAGACATCGGCACTTGTCACATCCAGTCAAGATGCCAGCGGCGCGCTGCAGGCAACCCAGGCCGGCAACCAGATCCTTGCGCTTCAAGCGCAGCAACTCGCGGATCTTACCGCCGCCGTGGCGGCACAGGGCAGGGCGCAAAGCCTTGAAGCGGCACAGCGCGCTGCGGCGCAAGACCAGGGCCGAGAGCAACTCAGGCGGTTTCTGACGCCGGCACAGGGCTATCAATCCTCCAACGTGCAGATGTTTCACTGATGAGCGATACAGGGCCATTCAAGGCGTTGTCGCTGCTCGTATCCGCCGGGATATTGGTCGTCGCAGCCTGCGCGATCCAGCTCCGTGGCGGAGAGGAGACATCTGCGCCGCCAAAGGCGGAGCAGACCTCGAACGTCGACAGTTCCGACCTAGCCCGCTGCCGTACCGTCACTTCGGAGGACGCGGCAGGTTATCAATATTGCCAAAAAGTTTGGGCCGAAAGCCGGCGTCGCTTCTTTGGCGGTGGTGCCGCGTCTCGGCGTCCCGATCTGGCCTCGAGTCTGTCGCCCACGCCAAAGGATGAGAGCCGGATGCCGCAAGGGTATCCATCCGTGGCGCTACCTGAAGCGAGCAGGCCATGACCGGTACCGGCATTATCGATCAGTTTCTGGAGACGTTTACCCGCTACATCGATAATGGCTTTGGGCTATTAGGTGGCGATGTCGGATATCTCGCAACAACCCTGGCTGCGATCGACATTACGCTCGCCGCATTGTTCTGGAGTTGGGGAACGGACGAGGACATCATCGCGCGCCTCGTCAAGAAGACGCTGTTCGTTGGCGTCTTTGCCTACCTCATCGGCAACTGGAACGGCCTCGCACGCATCGTCTTCGAGAGCTTTGCCGGTCTTGGGCTGAAAGCATCTGGCGCTAGCCTCTCCTCGGCAGATTTCCTGCGACCGGGAAAGATCGCGCAAGTCGGGCTCGATGCTGGTCGACCGCTGCTCGACTCGATCTCCAGCTTGATGGGCTACATCAGCTTCTTCGAGAATTTCGTCCAGATCGTCGTTCTCTTGTTCGCGTGGGTTGTTGTTCTGCTCACCTTCTTCATCTTGGCGATCCAGCTCTTCGTCACCCTGATCGAGTTCAAGTTAACGACACTCGCCGGCTTCGTGCTCATTCCCTTCGGCTTGTTTGGTAAGACTGCCTTCGCGGCCGAGCGCGTGCTGGGCAACGTCATATCGTCCGGAATCAAGGTTCTGGTCCTGGCCGTGATTGTCGGCATCGGCTCGACCCTGTTCTCGCAGTTCACCTCAGGCTTCGGCGGCGGACAGCCGACCATCGAGGACGCGATGACGTTGGTACTTGCGGCGCTCTCGTTGTTGGGCCTCGGTATCTTCGGTCCCGGAATCGCAAATGGCCTGGTGTCCGGCGGACCGCAAGTCGGCGCTGGCGCTGCGATCGGAACGGGTCTTGCCGCTGGCGGCGTCGCTGCAGCGGGCGCGGGCCTTGCTGCTGGTGGTGCCGGCCTCGCCGGCGGAGCCATAGCCGGTGCTGCGCGCGGTGGGAGCTTTGTCTTAAGTGGAGCAACCGCAGCTTATCGAAGCGGTGGTCTTGCCGGCGTCGCCGAAGCCGGTAGCTCGACCGCCATGAGTCCGCTACGTCGGGCGGTCGCCGCATTCACCAGCAACGGCCAGGGGAATGAACCGGCTGCGAGCGCTTCCGCGGACGGGCAGCCTGATTGGGCGCGGCGCTTGAAACGTGCCCAGACCATCCAACATGGCGCGGCGACCGCCGGCCACGCGGTCCGCTCCGGCGATCATGGCGGCAGCGGTTCCTCCGTCGATTTGTCCGAAGGAGAGCGCTGAAACGCAGCCAAGCATCGCCTTAGCCACCCGCCGCAGGCGGCGACGGCTCAAACCATAAAGCCGCGCGACTTGACACCGATCACTCGATCCACTGGGGCAACATCGATGTTCAAACGATCTTCCGTTCATTACGGGCGCATGCCCGGACCGATTACGCCTTATCAAAAGGCGGCACAGGTCTGGGACGAACGCATTGGATCCGCCCGCGTGCAGGCTAAAAACTGGCGCTTCATGGCGTTCGGCTGTCTCATGCTGTCGGCAGGTCTTGCAAGCGGACTTGTCTGGCAATCTGCGCAGGGGTCGATCACGCCTTGGGTGGTCGAGGTCGATCGTCTCGGCCAGGCTCAAAGGGTCGCTCCGGCCAGCGTCGACTATCAACCCACTGATGCACAGATCGCCTATCACTTAGCGCGCTTTATCGAGGATGTCAGAGGCCTTCCCGCCGATGGCATCGTGCTGCGCCAGAATTGGCTTCGGGCCTATGACTTTGCGACCGATCGCGGCGCGGTCGCCCTCAACGACTTCGCGCGCAACAACGATCCCTTTGCCAAGTTGGGCAAAACGCAGATTTCCGTCGAGGTCTCGAGCGTCATCCGTGCCTCACCCGACAGCTTTCGGGTCGCGTGGAATCAGCGCATTTACGACAACGGCTCGTTGAGCTCGACCGAACGTTGGACCGCGATACTCACGGTCGTCATCGAGATGCCGCGCGATGCCGAACGCCTGCGCAAAAATCCTCTTGGCGTCTACGTCCGCGCCATCAACTGGTCGAAGGAGCTGGGTCAGTGACCAAGACGACGTCAAACGCTTGTGCAAAGCCTTCTATTCGACACAGCAGGCTCAACGCCGGGTTCGTAACCTCGAAGCGAGCGATCTTGTCCACTCTGCTGTTTTGTACGTCGGCCCTCGGAGGTTGCGCGACCTATATTCCACCAGAGATCAGCTATGACGCGGAAGTGCCAGCGCTGCCGGCGCCTCCAGTGCCCGTCGACGACAGATCGAAATCGCTTCACGTTCCTCCGCTTTGGAAACCAGTGCTCGGCGGCAAGTCGGGGGTGAAGGAAGAGGCCGAACCTGTAAGCCGGGTTGAAGCCGCAAACAGCGCGGCGCGCGTCGAACCGCGTAAGCGGGGATATTTCAACGCGGCTCAGATCTACGCTTACAGTCCGGGAGCGCTCTACCAGGTTTACGCGGCCCCGGGTCAGATCACGGACATTGCGCTCGAGGAGGGAGAGCAACTGACAGGATCGGGGCCAATCGCGGCCGGAGACACAGTGCGCTGGGTCGTAGGCGATACCGAGAGCGGAAGTGGTGACACGCGACGCGTCCATATCCTGGTGAAGCCGACCCGCGCGTCGATCGAAACCAACCTTGTCGTCAATACAGACCAGCGTACTTATCTGATCGAGCTCCGCTCCCGCGAGCGGCCCTACATGCCATCCGTCGCCTGGTACTATCCCGAAACCGTTCGCGAACGATCGCGATCGGCCACGCTCAGACCCGTCCTTCCCGATCCAGCCCAGCGTGTCTTTCGTTATGCGATCGAAGGAGACAGCCCACCCTGGCGGCCGCTTGCCGCATATGACGACGGCCGTAAGGTCTACGTCGAATTTCCACAAGGGATTGTCCAAGGCGAGATGCCTCCGCTCTTCGTCATCGGCCCCGACGGCAAGACGCAACTCGTCAACTATCGCGCCTACGGCAATGTGTTGATTGTGGATCGACTGTTTGCTGCCGCGGAACTGCGGCTCGGGGGTGAACACCAGCAGAAGGTCAGAGTTGTCAGGACCGACGGGAGGCCGTCGTAATGAACACGCAGAACGGAAATGACCGCGAAGAGGCGATTCCTCCGCAAACGCAGGACGATGCGTCCAGAAGTTTCCGGCTAAGAGCGGACCATCCGCGCGTGACACGGTTGTCGCGGAAGGTTCTGGCGGGAGGAAGCGCGGTTGCCTTGCTCGTCATCGGCGGAGCTATGTTGTGGTCGTTGCAGAGCAATCGTGCCCGAAACCAGGCGACCGATGAGCTTTACAGCACCGACCACCACAATGTTGCCGACGGCATAGCGACGCTGCCGAAGGACTACACTGGCATTCCACGTCAGGCGGTACCGCAGCTAGGTCCGCCGCTCCCTGGTGACCTCGGTCGACCAATCCTTGCTTCCCGAGGCCAGTCGTCGACGATCGGCGCTGACTCGGAACAGCAGCGCCGAGACCAAGAGACCGAAGCAGCCCGGATCAGCCATTTGTTCGCTGCGACCAATGGAGGAGAGGTGCGTCCGCCCGCCGCTGCGGCTGCTGTAGGCGACCGTGTCGGGTCACCGAACGCAGCGAGCACCGCCGCCGACGGATTTTTGCAGAACGGTCAGGACGGGAAGCTTGCCTTCGTGAATGCTGCTGTGGATCGTCGCACGGTGAGCCCTGACCGAATCTCCAGGCCGGCTTCACCGTATATTGTACAGGCCGGGACGGTCATTCCGGGGGCCCTGATCACCGGGATCCGATCGGACCTTCCAGGCCAAATCACAGCGCAGGTGACAGAGAATGTTTTTGACACGCCAACTGGCCGCTATCTGCTTGTGCCTCAGGGAGCGCGTCTGATCGGCATCTACGACAGCCAGGTCGCTTTTGGCCAATCCCGCGTCCTCCTTGTTTGGACGAGGCTGATCATGCCGAATGGACATTCCATCGTTCTTGAGCGGCAGTCTGGCGCTGACACCGCCGGCTATGCAGGCCTCGAAGACCAGGTCGACAATCACTGGGGTGAGTTATTCAAGGCGGCTGCGCTGTCGACGTTCTTGGCTGTCGGGACGGAACTAGGTGCAGGATCCGACACAAATAGCAACGACAGCGCCATCATTCAGGCGTTGCGGCATGGCGCCTCCGACTCATTGAACCAAACTGGACAGCAGGTGGTTCGGCGTAGCCTCAATATTCAACCCACTTTGACCATACGACCTGGTTTCCCGGTTCGCGTTCTTGTCAACCGCGACCTCATACTCGCACCATACGGAGGGTAGTGCCATGCCCAAGCTTAAAATAGGAGCGTTGCCCGACGATAAGCCGGTCAAGGTCACCACTGAGCTTTCAGCTTCAGTTCATCGAGATCTAGTCGCATATGCAGAGGTTTTGGCACGCGAATGTGGGCAGTCCATCGATCCGGCGAGGCTGATCGCGCCTATGTTGGCGCGCTTCATGGCCACGGACCGTGGATTTGCAAAGGCGAGGCGAGCCGGTCACAGCCTGAGAGCTGTGGGAGGTGAGGGATAGCGTTCCGCCAACAGGCTGAGGAAACGCTTCAGAGCCGGATTCCCATTGTCGCCGCGCCAATGCGCGTAGAAGTCCACCTGGCTTGGCCCCGTTCCATCCTGCAATTCCCGGTACACCAGGCCAGCGAAACTTGCGCCGATATCCGATTCCATCACCAGAGTGAGCCCCATGCCCATATTCGTCAGATTTTTGATAATGCCGCGGCTTACGTCATGGCGCTCTACCGCGGGCCGGTCGTCAGATAACACGAGCTTCGAAATCAAGAGATCCTCGAGCTCTCGTCCAGGATCAATCTTGCTTAGAAGTATCTTTTCGTTACGCAAATCGGCCCAATAAATGATCTCGCGTGCCGCCAACCAGTGATCCTGACGCAACGAGATCAAGATGCGTTCGCTCCAGAGCAGCCGTGAGTTGACATCCTTTGAAACCAGACGTCCAGGGCTAATGACGACATCGACGGTCCCGTTACGGAGCGCGGTCATCAGATGAAAGCGAGAGCGCTCCATCGTTGCCAATTCGATCTGCGGGAGCAGCTTCTTGAATTCACCTATCGTTGTTCGCAAATTTCCGGTGGACACCGACGTGTAGAAGCCAATGACAAGATGGCCAGCATCGCCGCGACCACCGGACCTCCCAGTGTCAACGAGCGTGTCGACCTGTTCCAGGATCAGCCGCGCAATTCGCAAAACCGCTTGGCCAGCGACAGTGGGCTTGATTCCCCCGCTGGAGCGCTCGAACAGCGAAGTCCCAACTAGATATTCAAGCTGACCGATGGATCGGCTCAGGGCAGTGTGCTTGATCGAAAGCACTTCAGCGGCTCGTCGAAAGCTGCCGTAGTCGCAGGCAACCACGGCGAATCGAAGCTGTTGCAGGTTAACGGCGCTCGCCGCGTTTCGTCGATTGTTCTCTGTCATGTTCATAGCCAGTAGGCAAACCGCAAGACACGGCGTCCCGCTTAAGGCGGGACGTGCATATTGCTTGTTGGCATAGATCGTTCTAGACGGCCGCGGAGATTACTGGCGTCCAAAGGACCGGTGCCGAGAGACCGCCGGCCTTACGAAGGCTGACCAGAGTATCGCGAGAAACCTGAAGGTAACCCGCCACGGCTAACGTGTTGCCAATTGTGGAAGGAATGCCAATACGTCGCAGCGGCCAGCCAGCTCGTCGGAGGATTCTCTCCATTCGGACGTCCGTGACGGTAACGATATCCGTGAGCTGCCTAGAAAGCCCGAACTCGACCATTCCCGTAAATAGCTCGTAAGCAGCGCGAGTGATACCGTGATCTCCTTTTGGGGCATCGGCAGCAACATCGATTGCAAATCTACTACTTTCCCAGACGAGAGGAGTTGATGGCGTGGGTCGGCCTTCAAGGAGCGTTGGAAAGGTGTCGCGAAGCATGGTCGGGCCAAGAGTTGGAAGCAGGCGAACGGAACCTTGCACTTGGCCGTTTTCATCTATCTGGATTAGATAGTCAGGATACAGCGCATCGAATTCGTCGATCTCCATGTCGCCGCTGATCTGGACTTCCCATGCCATGCGCAGCTTGAAGACACGATGCCTCAACCGATGCATTTCAACGAGAGTGCCGGAAAACTCCCCATACGAAGGTGGCGTGATCAGTTGAATCATAATCCCTCCAAAGGTGATCATCACTCCTTTGAAGCGAGATTGTTGATGTGAGTCATTACCTGTGGTTGTAGGGGGCGTGCGTCCTAATTCTGCTTTCTTTTGCTAGCAGCGGCTAGATGCGTCACCGCCTGCGCGATCGTGCGAACGCCCAGCTTTTCCTTCGCATTCTCGAGGTAGTACGCAACTGTGTTGCGCGAGATACCGAGAATGCAGCCGATTTCCCAAGAGCTCTTTCCTTGAGCCGCCCACTCCAAACATTCTACTTCGCGGCGCGACAGTCGAATTCCGTCGAGACCATGTTCGTTCCCGAGCTTGCGACGAAGGTGAGCATGAAAATACATTGCCATGAGCTGAAGAACACGCGCGTACGAATCAATGCACTTCTCGAACTGTGGCCGGCGCTCGTCGGTGGCGAAAGTCAATGCAGCGATTGGGCCATACCCATCGTGAATGGGAACCGTGAAGCCAGACCGGATTCCGAATTGCGCGGCTTCGTCGAATAGTTGCCGCTGCGCCATCGAAGTGGTTTGTGATCGAAAATCGACTCCCCATCGAAAGGGCTCTGGGTTCTGAAGCGCTTCTCTAATGACGGGGTCGATGATTTGATACTTGTTGTGTAGATAATGGGCCGTCCACCGCGATGGATAAGTCGAGATGAGTTGGGGATGCTTGTTTTCTTCGCTCTTGAGAGCGAGATAAGCGAAACACGATAGGTCCAAAGCGGATGCTGTTTTCGCCAGCGCGTTGGAGAAGCCTGCGGCATCTTCGGCGCCGACTATTGCATCAATGAATTCTTGGAATACCTGATGCATATGTTCTCTCCCAGATCAGTATGCGCATTAGCCTTGTAGGCGACCCACCGCAGCGTCGTCGCGGTGCGGCGCTTGAGGATGCCTTGCCCGTCGGGCTGACGGAAAGCCTGCTAACGTCAAGCGCCACACGTCTCTGCAGCTACGCCGAAGGGAACTAATCAAGGCCTGGATCGCACGGGGCTCGCCCATCACATTCGGATCTCTCATGTGCAGCAACGGCGATACGCGGGATTCTGCGGACGCGAGGACCGTCTCATTGATAGGGTTTGCGCAGGCAGGCCAGACGTAGGTTAGAGGTCGCCGCGGCCGAGCAGCGCGTGTAGCGCAGCCTGCCGCATGATGGAGACGATTGACGCCTCGTCTAGGCCCTTCTTGAGTGTCGCCGCCGTGTTGAGCATGGAGAACACGCCCTGCGTTAGCAGTCGCGCCTCCGGTTCGGACAGGTCGGGCCGAAGCGGCATTACGACGGAAACCCACTCTTCGGCGTACAACGCCATCTCGCGCCGGATCCTTCTGTGGTCGTGTTCAGGAAGAGCGTGCTCGTTCTTTGTGAAGATGAGCGTGCTGGGTGGTCCCTTGAGAATCAACCGGATGTGCGACTCGACCATCGCCACGATGGCCGCCTTAGGTTCCGTCGTCGTTTCCGCGATCCGCTTTGCGATCCCGTGCACGATCTGCGTCGGCTCCTCCAGAACCGCGATCAGAAGTGCCTGCTTGTTCTGAAAGTGGCGATAAAGTCCGGGGCCGGTGATGCCCGCGCGTGCAGCGATCATCTCGACAGTGACCGCGTCGTAGGAGTGCTGCAGGAAGAGCTCGGCGGCGACCGCGATCAACTGTGCGCGCCGCCCGCTGCTGTATGCCCGCTTGATCGGTAATGGCTGGATGCTCATCGGGACGAACCGTACCACGCAGCGCACACGAAGCACCTTGCCATCCCTCGCGCCCGCGTCGTCTGTCCCAAGCTGAATGAACGGATCACGTAAACATCTCGTTTCATCGGAATGTAAATCATGCCTAACTTTTTTGCGACGTCGCCTGGCCTCGGGTAAGGGCCTCGGCACCTTGTTGTACGCGCTTTGCTTTACAGCATTTCATATTTTTGCGAGAAATCTAGAAATATTCTATTCAAGGGCCCGGCTGACTGAAGGCTGTTGACAAGGCGATTCACTGAGCTCAATGTTAGTGCAGATTAACATTTTGGACTCAAATGGAGGCGCGACGCATGCGGTTTGTCTTCTTTAGCGAGGGGGAGACCCCACCGGGACATACCCACGCGCGGCGCTACCGCGAGCTCATTGACGAGGTTCTGCTGGCGGAAAAAGTGGGCTTCGATGCGTTCGGGTGCTCGGAACAACACGTCGCGATTGGCACGGCCTCGACCTCAGCCCCCGAAGTGATTTTTCCGTACTTGATGGCGCTGACCAGCAGGATCCAATTCATCCACCTGATCACGCCGCTGCCCAAGAAGATCAACCACGCGCTGCGCGTTGCGGAGCGGCTGGCGACCGAGGATATCCTGTCCAACGGCCGCGTCGCGCTTGGCGTCGGACGCGGCAACACCACCCTCGCGCTGCGCGCCTTCGAGGTTTCCCCCGACGAGACGCGGGGCCAGCAAATCGAAGGCATCGAGGTCATTCGCCGAGCCCTCGCGAACGACGTCTTCTCCTTCGTCGGAGAGCACTACAAGATCCCGCCGCGCAGCCTGGTTCCCAAGCACGTTCAGCAGCCCTATCCGCCGATCCTGATGGCGACCGGAAGCCCGGAGTCGGTCACTGCTGCGGCCCGGATGGGCATCGGCGCCATGATGGGTGGCGGCTATAGCGGATTCGGCTCCGTGCAGAGGATGGCCGACCTCTACGACAAGGAGCTGGCGAGCGCCGAGCATGTGTACCCGGTGCAGGCGCAGAAGGTAGCGGTCGTGTCCGGCGGAATGCACTGCGCTGAGACGAGTGAGGAGGCGGAGCGGTGGGCGGCCACTCTGGCCGAGAGCGTCGCTCTGTCCATCGACGCCTACGAGCGGCTCTCGAAGCTGTCCAGCGACTATGCGAGCCTCGGAAAGATCAAGAACGTCGACTTCAGAAACCAACGCTACCTATTTGATGAGTCGGCCAGCTTCATCGTCGGGGATCCCAAGACCTGCATCGCCCAGGTTCAGCGGTTCGTCGACATAGGCATCGACGCGATCGCGATGCGCGTCGACGGTCTCCCGCACCGGGAGTTGATGAAGTCCATCGAGCTCTTCGGCAATTACGTTATCCCTGCTTTCAAGAACCCCAGGTCGGTGGTGCGCAGGGCAGAGGAGATCCTTGCCGACATTCGAACCGCTCGCCCTGCCCACTATGCCGAAGTCGAGGCCCACCAGCGCGCCGCCGGAAAGACCGACGAGACTGCTCCCAAGAAAGCCGACAAGGCCGTCGGCGCCGCCATGGTGGGAGAGACCCGATGACCAACTTGCCCCACGACGACATCTTCGCGGAGGCCGGCAGGCCTTCCGTGAAAAGCGACCCTCGCGCTTCCATCGGCCCGCGATGAGGACCGTTCGGTCATGATCACACGCTCGAGCAACTAGAGGAGCGATGCATCAGATGACGGCTCCATCCACGCCAAACGAGAGCGAGGCGGCTACCGGGCTGCTGACGGTCGACCACGACGGTGTCGTGGTCGCAACGCTCAACAGGAGGCCGGCCAATGCGTTGAACCGTCCGCTGCTGCTCGCCATGACGGCGCTGTTCGGGGATCGTGGCGAGAGCGATCCGCCGCCGCTGGTGATCACCGGCGCCGGAAAGCGGTTCTTCTGCGTCGGCGGCGACATCAAGGAGGCGGATGGCCTCGCCGCTGACCCGATCGCGGACCGGATGCGGGCGTTCCACAACCTGCTGGTTGCGATGGAACGATACCCGGCTCCGGTGATCGCCGCCGTCAACGGCGACTGCGTCGGCGGCGGCGTGGAATACGCGCTCTTTGCGGACGCTGTGCTTGCCGTGCCTCACGCCAGGTTCGGATTTCCAGAGATCAGACATGGCCTTCTGCCTGCGGATAAAGGCATCCAGCGGCTCGTCCGACTGATCGGGATGCGGGCCGCGCGTGACCTGCTGCTGAGCGGGGAGCTCATCGGCGCTGACCAGGCGGCGCGGTTGGGTCTCGTCGACGCCATCGTCGAGCCGGACCGATTAGTGGCGGAAGCGCTCGGCCGAGCCCGCGAGGCCGGACGACGCGCGCCTGTCCTCTATGCGGCGCTCAAGCATACCGTGAACGACTACGACGACATTGAGAATCAACAGCGAGCCGAAATGACGCTCGCCAAGGCTGCCTCCTGGTTCAATGACCCCGTGGCCCGGAGCCTCCGTGAAGGATGGAGGCAGGGTCGTGCGTTGTCGCGACCTTCCGACGGAAGGCCGCCAGCGCTGAACACCACACCGAACGCAGGCCCGGCAGGTCTGCTTCACGAACCGGAGCGATGACAATGGTCACAAATCCCGCCCCCGCAGCCGCCGCCCGCACACAGCAGGTGCCAGTGCTGAGCGGCGTCGTCGACAGCGGCGTCGCCAACTTCGAGGCCGTCGAGCGAACCTTCGCCCAGATGGTGCAGGACCGAGCCGAGATCGAACCCGAGGAGGTCGCGTTCTGTCAATGGGACGGTACGCGCGCGATCCCGACCACGTGGGCGCAGTATGCCTCGGCCGTGCGCGAGGTGGCGCTCGGCCTGGCCGCCCTCGGCGTCACGCGCGGGGACAGGGTCGCCATCATGGCGCCAGGCCGGGGCGAGTGGGTGATAACGGCGCTCGGCATCCTCTCCGTCGGGGCGATCCCGGTGGGCGTCTACCCCACGAGCGCCGCCGTGGAGGTGAGGCAGCTCGCCGGGCACAGCGAAGCTGTCGCCATGGTCGTCGGAGACGA
The DNA here is from genome assembly GCF_947648125.1 of uncultured Bradyrhizobium sp. GTDB lineage: Bacteria > Pseudomonadota > Alphaproteobacteria > Rhizobiales > Xanthobacteraceae > Bradyrhizobium. Next base: position 658,119 of record NZ_CANSMR010000001.1, read on the forward strand.
TGCCGACGTCGCAAAGGTTGCCGCGGTCGCTGCGGAGCTTCCCGCGCTGCGGGCCGTGATCAGCTTCGACGGCGCTCCGTCGGGGCTGCCCGAGACGGTCGCCAGCAAGACTTGGGCCGACCTGCGCGAGGCCGGCCAAGCCCTCGACGAAACCAACCCGGCTCTGTTCGACTTCCTCCTCGACGGTGGGGGCATCGATCAAACGGCGGCCTTGTTCTACACCTCAGGATCCACAGGAACCCCCAAGGGGGTCATCCATACCCACCGCACCCTGCAGTACTCGATACTCGGCTCCGTCGTTCTCAACCCCGAACTGACCAAGAGCCGCCGAGACTCAGTCAGTTTCCTGGGCCTGTCACACGTCTCTCCGGCCTTGTCCGGCGTTTTTGCGCCGATCATGACCCGGGCGGTGGTGACCTTCTGCCGCTTGGACCAGAGCTCCGAGGCCCTCCGCGGCGTACGTCCTACCGGGATCGTTTGGCCGCCGCGGCTTCATGAGAAGCTGCTCAGCGGCGCACTCTCGGCGATCAAAGCTTCGCCGGCATCCTTCCAAAAGTCCTACGAGGACGCGATGGCGGTGGCTCGAGAGGTCGCCGCCGCGCGCCGGCGCGGCGACATCGTGCCTGCCGAACTGCAAGCACGCTACGACAAGGCGCAGGAGCAGGTGTTCCTGCCCCTGCGCGCGAAGTTGGGCGTGGATCGGGTCGACGTCGCTTGGACCGCGTCGGGAGCGATGACCCCCGAGGTGCATGCCTTGTGGCAAATGTGGGGCTTGGATTTGCGCGAGCTCTACGGCACCACCGAGACCTGCGGTTGGGTCCTCGCGCAGTGGGACCGCGCCTTCCCACCTCCGGGATCCGTCGGCAAGGCGATGCCGGATCCGCGATTCGCGATCAAGATCAGCAGCGAGGGCGAGCTGATGGTGAAGGGGCCCCTGCTGTTCCGCGGCTACTGGAACGACCCGGAGGCGTCCGCGGCAGTGATGGATGGGGAGTGGTACCGCACTGGCGACCTCGTCCAGGTCGACGCCTCCGGAGAGGTCAAGCTCATCGGTCGGGCCAAGGACATCATCGTCACCAGTGGCGGCAAGACCATTAGCCCGCAGCCCATCGAGGTGCGCCTCAAGGCAAGTCCCCTTGTCGAGGAGGCCGTGGTTGTCGGTGATGGCCGCAATTACCTCACCGTCCTCATTTGGCCGACCGAGAAGGGCGGCAGGCTCAACAGGGATGCGCTGCATGAGGGCCTGCGATCCTGGATCGAGCAACTCAACGCCGAACTCGCGCGTCCCCTTCAGCTCAAGGACTTCCGTATCGCGCCACGTGCGCTCTCGCCCGGCGCGGGTGAGCTCACGTCCAAGGGCACGATCCGTCGAGCTGCGGTGCTGACCTCGTTCAGCGCGCTCGTCGACGAGATGTACAGCGCCGCGGAGCGCAACGAGTTCGCTGGCCAGGCGCGGCTCCAGGGCTGAGGAGGGACATGAGATGAAGTATCCCAGGCGACCGAGGGAGCTGCGAATGGAGTATCTGACCAGCGCCGAGATCGTTGAGGCGATCGCCGGCGGCGCCCGTACGGCGATCCTTCCGCTGGGCGCGATCGAACAGCACGGACCTCATCTCCCGCTGTCAGTGGACAGCGATCACGCCGACGCCCTCGCGCTTCGCATCGCCAACAAGCTAGGCACTGCACTGGTCCTGCCCACGGTCAGGGTGGGGTACTCGCCCCACCACCTCGGCTTCGCCGGTACCCTCTCGGTGCGTCCCTCCACCTTGGAGGCGATCTGTATGGATTACTGCAGCAGCCTGGCTGCGCACGGGTTCACCCGCGTCGTCCTCTTCTCCGGTCATATCGGCAACTATCCGATCATGCGCGACTTCGAGCCGCGGCTGGCTGCGGCGCTCACCCCGACACTTCAGGTCATCGTCTATAGAGACAGTGCCGCGATTCTGGACGCGTGGCGGAGGTCCGCGCAGTCGGTCGCTGGTCTGGGAAGCCACGTCGGTGGTCACGCAGACGTGGCGGAGACCTCGGTGATGCTCGTCCTGCACCCCGAAAGCGTTCGGGCAGACCGGGCGGCGGCGGGATACCTGGGCACGGTCGACGAGGAATTTCTGCATCGGGCGTTCGTCGACGGCATCGACGCGGTCTCGCCCAACGGTGTCCTCGGCGACCCCAAAGGGAGTTCGACAGCGATCGGCCACGCCGCACTGGATGCCGTGACCGATCTCGTGGTCGAGTACGCCACCGCGTACGGAGCGTGAGTCGCATGCCATCCATGAGCGAGCAGATGGATAGCAGGATGCTGCGCGACGCTTTCGGCGCATTCCCGACCGGTGTGGTGGCGGTGGCGGCGCAGGTCGACGGGAGGCTGATGGGTCTCGCGGCCTCCTCGTTCGCCTCGGTCTCTCTCGAACCCCCGCTGGTGTCATTCTGTGTTGCGAAAGGCTCGTCCACGTGGCCCGAGCTGCGCAAAGCCGAGCACCTCGGTGTCACGGTGCTCGCCGAAGACCACGGCGCATTGTGCCGCCAGCTCGCCGGCCCGGCTCAGGAGCGGTTCAGCGGCATCGCCTTCGAGATCACTGATAGCGGTGCGGTGATGCTCACCGAGGGGATCGCCCAGTATGACTGCACTGTCCGCGAGGAGTTGGAGGCGGGCGATCACGTCATCGTGCTGCTCCAACTCCATGCCGTCGTCGTCCATAGCCGCGGGCAGCCCCTCATCTTCCACCGCAGCGAGTTCGGAAGGCTGCAGCCGCAGACGTAACCGACAGGGAAACAAAAGGAAAAGATCAATGACACAGCATGGCTACAAGTATCTGATCATCGAGAAGCGCGACAGCGGCGTCGCCGTTGTGACGATGAACCGGCCGGATATTCTGAACGCGATCAACTGGGAAATGCACGAGGAACTGGAGCAGGTCTTTGTGGATCTCGACAAGGACGAGTCCGTCCGTGCGATCGTTCTGACCGGTGCAGGCCGCGGCTTCTGCTCGGGGGGCGATCAGAAGTCGCTCGACACGGGGCTCGGCAAGGGCAAGGGTCCGTCGCCAACGAGGGGCGGACGCCACCTCATCCGCAATATGCTTGAGGTGGAGGTGCCACTTATCGGCGCCGTCAACGGCGTTGCTGTCGGTCTAGGTGCAACACTTGCATTGTTCTGCGACGTCATCTTCGCAAGCCCGACTGCGCGATTTGCCGATACCCATGTGACGGCCGGCGTGGTGGCCGGAGATGGTGGTGCCGTGATCTGGCCGCTGCTGATGGGACCGGTGCGAGCGAAACACTATCTCATGACGGGCGAGTTCATTTCCGCGGAGAAGGCGGCGTCCATGGGGATGATCAACGAAGTCATTTCTGACCGGGACGTTAAGGACGCAGCCATCGAGTATGCCGAGATGCTCGCCGGCGGTCCGCAGAAGTCAATCATCTGGACCAAATACAGCATCAACAAGATTATCAAGCAGTATGCGCATCTGCTGCTCGATACGTCTGTTGCACTGGAGGCACTGACTTTCACGTCGCCAGAGCGACGCGAAGCTGTGGCCGCATTTGCAGAGAAGCGGAAGCGCTTTGCGGAGCGAGGATGAATGTCGAATCCCTTGATGCACTGGAGGAGACATTACATGAAGAATTGCATCGGAAAGGAAATGAGAATGAGGACTGGGTTTCTGCATCTGGTCATCGCAATGGTGCTAACGATTACGCTGACGGTCTCACCGGCGAAAGCCCAGAAAAAATACGACCCCGGCGCCAGCGATGCGGAGATCAAGGTCGGTCAGACCATGCCATTCTCGGGGCCGGCATCGGCCTATGCCTCGATCGGCAAGACAGAGGCCGCCTATTTCAAGATGATCAACGATCAGGGCGGTATCAACGGCCGCAAGATCAACCTGATTCAGTATGACGACGCCTATTCGCCGCCGAAGGCGGTGGAGCAGGTGCGCAAGCTCATTGAGAGCGACGAGGTGCTCCTGACTTTCCAGATCCTCGGCACGCCTTCGAACGCAGCCGTGCAGAAATATCTCAATTCCAGGAAGGTGCCACAGCTGTTCGCGGCCGCCAGCGCCTCGAGGTTCTCCGATCCGAAAGACTTTCCGTGGACCATGGGCTATGACCCGAACAACTTTGTCGAGGGGCGCATCTACGGCCAGTTCATCCTGAAGGAGCATCCGGACGCCAGGATCGGCGTGCTTTATCAGAATGACGACTTCGGCAAGGATTATCTGAACGGCATCAAGGCGGGGCTCGGAGACAATGCCGCCAAGATGGTGGTCGCGGAAGCTGCCTACGAGGTGACCGATCCGGCCGTCGACTCGCAAGTCCTCAGGATCAAGGATGCCGGCGCCGACCTGTTCTTCATCGCCGCCACCCCGAAGCAGACGGCGCAGGCAATCAAGAAGACCGCTGAGATCGGGTGGCATCCGGTCCAGATCGTCGACATGAAGGCTAGCTCGGTCGGCAGCGTCCTGAAACCGGCCGGGCTTGAAAACGCCAAGGGTCTCATCAGCACCAATTACGGCAAGGAGCCGCTCGATCCGCAATGGAAGGACGATCCGGGCATAAAACGCTATCTGGCTTTCATGGAGAAGTACGATCCGGACGGGGACAAGAGCTCGAACTTCAACACCTATGCCTACAGCGCGGCACAGCTTCTGGTCCACGTGCTGCAGCAGTGCGGCGACAACCTGACGCGCGAGAACGTCATGAAGCAGGCGGCCTCGCTCAAGAATGTCACGGGCGACCTCGCGCTGCCCGGGATCACGATCGACACCTCGCCGACCGACTACCGCCTCCACAAACGGTTGCAGATGATGCGGTTCAACGGCGAACGCTGGGAGCTGTTCGGCCCAATCCTGGAGGTCGCGGGGCCTGCGGGCTAGTTGCTTAGTTCTGCGATCCAATCGGCGGCCTGTGGGCCGCCGATTTTTTTCGGAGGCGGCATCGCGTGCCGGATCAGGCGCAAAATCCTCGACCCCGGACGGGAACGGGCTCAGCGGCGTATGATCTTCTTGAGGATTTCGGTAAGTGTTCGAAATTCTTCCCGGGTCAAGGGAGCGAACGTCTCGCTTGAAATCTCACCGACCGTTTCGATTGCGGCGTCCGCCACTCGTCTGCCCTTGTCGGTCAAATCGACCTCCCGCCGTCGCGGATCCAAAGGATCCTCGGAACTCGTTATAAGGCCGCGTAATTTGAGACGATTAATAACGCCGGTAATGGTAGCCGAGTCGTAGTGTATAAGGCGTCCCAAATGGTTTTGCGAACAAGGTCCGACCTCCCTCAATTTCGCCAGCGTTGAGAATTGGGGCGCCGTCAATTCTTCAATCATCTTCGCGGCAAAGATGGCTGTGTGAGTACGGAGCGCGACGCGCAGCAAGAAGCCCGGTGCGTCATCCAGCCTGTATGACTGTGCAGCTTCTTTTTTCTTTTCCACCGAGCGCCGCTTCGTTTTCGTTTGCACGACTTTCGTTCCCTTGCGGTTGCCGCATCTCGCCGAGAGAGCTTTGGCTGATCGACTCCGAAGTCCTCGGCGCCGATCATTGGTCTACATTCGTTGAACTCAGGAATCCATCTTTGTTGGCCGGAGACCGACTTTATCGTCCCACCGCCGTGTTGAGGTGATCCGGCACGAGCTGCCCGTTTCCCGGCTCCTCGGTCGTCCGGGTGGCGGACATCTACAGCTTTAAGGACTGAAGCCGTGCGGCGCTCAACATTCGGCCGCGAGCTGTTGGACGGGCTCCCCTCATTCGCGGTGCGGTGCATCATAGATCATGTGTACAAGTGCAGCACTTGCATACAAGTGATAAATGCCGTAGTGTCCTCAGATCGCCTCAGCGGGGCACCAAGGCACCATCGGCTTCACGAATGTCGGCAACTGACCAAATGAGCTCCGTTCGACCAGACCTGATCGAGAAGGTCACGGGGCGCGCCGAATACATTACCGACCTGACGGTCCCGGGGATGCTGCACGGATTTGTGGTTCGTTCGCCGGCCGTTCATGCCCGCATCGTTTCGATCGACACGAGCGCAGCCCGTTCGATGGACGGCGTCGTGGACGTGCTTGTCGGCAAGGATGTCGCCTCGTTCGGGCGCTGGGGCGTTGTGCTCAAGGACCGGCCCATCATTGCTACCGACCGTGTGCGATATGTAGGCGAACCCGTCGCCGTGGTGATCGCTGAAACAATCGAGATCGCGGAAAACGCCGCAGAACTAGTTGATATCGAATACGATGAGCTTCCGCGCGCGACGACCATCCAGGAGGCCATGGCGGAAGACGCGCCGCTGATCCATGAACGCCACGAAAATCTTCAGGACTTCTATTTCAAGGGTGGCGCCAAGCCGACGCAAGGTAGCAACATCTTCCACACCTACCGCAGCAATGTCGGCGATGTCGACGCCGCCGAGGCGGCCGCTGCCTACGTTCACGAGGATCACTTCACGTTTCCAGCCATCTCTCACTTTGCGATGGAGCCGCACACGGTCATCGCGGACTTCAAGGGCGATTCCCTCACAGTCTGGGCCGGTGCGCAGACGCCGACCGCGGTTCAAAAGGTGCTGTCGCGCCTGTTCGGTCTGCAGTTGGCCAAGGTCCGTGTCATCGTCCCTTTCGTCGGCGGCGGCTTCGGCGGCAAGGCCTCAGTGAAGATCGAGCCGCTGGTGGCGGCCGCTTCGTGGAAGGTGCAGCGCGCTGTCCGCGTGGCCCAATCGATTTCCGATTCGATGCTGACCTGCCGAAGGCTCGGGGCCGACGTCACGATTCGCACGGCCGTGGACGCAAAGGGACGAATCCTCGCCAAGAGCGCCAAACTGCTACTCGATGGCGGCGCCTATTCCGACACGGGTTCGGCTGTCGCTACCAAATCAGCCAATCGCATCATTGGCCCCTATGCGGTGCCGAACCTGCGCCTCGAGGCCTCGGCTATCTATACCAACACCGTTCCCGGCGCCGCCTTCCGTTCTATCGGCGGGCCGCAGGCTGTCTGGGCCAAAGAATCCCATATGGACAATGTCGCTGCGGCCATCGGCATGGATCCGGCCGAGTTCCGGTTGAAGAACCTCGCTGCCCGTGGTGAGCGCACACGGCCCGATCTCCGTGCGCTCGACATGGACATGAGTGAGCTGATGGGCCGTGTGACCCAGTCGTTCGCATCGGACTCGCAGGCTTCGAATCGGCGGCCTCGCGGAATGGCGGTCGCCGCGACCGATCCGGCGAACACGCCGATCGCCAACGCGATCGTCCGTCTCAAGATCGATGGATCGATCCTGGTTTCGGTCTCCAGCGTCGAAGTCGGCCAGGGCGCGCATGCAACCATGGCCCGGATCGCCGCGCAGACGCTGAAGCAGCCGTTCTCCGCAGTCAGCACCTTGCGCGCAGATACGGCCGTCGCCCCATACGACTGGGGCACGGGCGCGAGCCGATCGACCGTCGTGGTCGGCCTGTCGGTCGAGAATGCTGCGCTCGATGCCGCCGATCAGATCCTCGACATGGTCATGGATGTCTGGGAGCTTCCCAAGGAGAGTCTGTCGCTCGTCGAGGGGGGGGTCTCTACCGGGTCGGAGGTTCTGACCTTCCATCAGATCTTCCACCGCACGCTCGGCGTCGACTCCGGGGAGGTCGTCGGGCGTGGCGCGATCACGCCGCGTTCGAAGAAAGGCGCGCTGGCCGAGTCACCGCTGTTCTGGGAAACATCCGCGGGCCTTGCCGAAATCGTCGTCGATGAGGACACCGGCGAGATTCGCGTGCCACGTTACGCGAGCGCCGCCGACGTCGGGCGCGTGATCAATCGCGTCGCCGCGGAAGGCCAGGACGAGGGCGCCGCCACCATGGGCTTCGGACACGCGCTCTACGAACAGCTAGAATTCGAGGACGGTCAACCCATCAACGCGACGCCAATCGACTACATGATCCCGCGCATTTCGGACGTGCCGCCGGTGTTTGACACCATCCTGGTCGAGAATGGCGACGGGCCGGGCCCGGGCGGCGCCAAAGGAATGGGTGAAGGAGCAATCCTGCCCGTCGCGCCGGCGATCGCCAATGCGCTGTTCTCGGCCTACGGCATCCGAATTACGGATCTCCCCATGACGCCTGAAAAGGTATGGCGCGCCTTGCAGAAGAGAAAGTGAATTCATGGAATTCAATATGTCGATGCTGGTGCCGGCGACGCCAGAGGATCTCTGGAAGACGTTGATTGACGTGCCCAGCATCTCGTCCTGTATCCCCGGATGCGAGGACGTCGAAGAGATCGCGCGGCTGGAATCCTACAAGGCGACGGTCAAGCAGAAGATCGGGCCTTTCAAGCTCGAAGTGCCGGCCGAGATCCTTGTCGAGTCGGTGACGGAGCCGTCTCACGTCCGCACTCGTGCCACGGGCCGCGACAAAATCACCGGGACCAGGCTCGCGGTCATCCTCGACGTCAGCGTGATTCCGGAAGACTCGGGCTCCAAGCTGGCCGTCGACGCGAAGGTCGACATCCAGGGGCGCCTGGCGACCATGGGACTCGGGATCATCAGACGCCGCGTTGACCAGAATTTCGAGGAATTCGAGGCGCGACTCAAAAACCTGCTAGGCGCGGCCTGATCATGCTGACGACTCCTTTCGAATTTGAGAGGGCATCCACCATCGCCGACGCCATCAGGGCGGTCGGGCAGGAGGGCGACGGCATGTTTTATTCCGGCGGCACCGAATTGCTGCTGGCGATGAAGATGCGCGTCATCCATACCGAGCGGCTTATCGACATCAAGGGAATCCCCGGCCTCGATCGCATCGTCCTGAACGACGCGAACGAGCTGGAAATCGGCTCGCGCTGCACGCACGCAAAGATCGCGGGCGATCCCGTCATTCGCGAACATGTGCCGGCGCTGGCCTCGCTCTGTGCCGATGTGGCGAACGTCCGGGTCCGCAGCGTCGGAACAATCGGCGGCAATCTGTGCTTCGGCGAGCCGCATGCGGATCCGCCAACGATGCTCGGGGCGTTGGATGCGCGGCTGGTGCTTCAAGGTCCGAGCGGCACCCGCTTGGTCCACGCCGACGATTTTATCCGGAGCGAGCTGGAAACGGTGCGGGAGCCCGACGAGTTGCTGACGCGCGTGGTGTTTCCGCGCCCTGCCGGGCCCGTGACCTATCGGCGGTTCAAGCACGGTGAGAGGCCCTCGGTGAACGTCGCCATGGCCTGGTCGCTGGACGCCAACGGAAGGAGGATCAGAAGCGCCCGCGTGCGGGTCGGAGCGCTCGGTTCGCGACCTCAGCCCTTGAAGGCAGTTGAAGAAGCCCTCCAGGGCATATCCGTCGCCGAGGTTCGCCCGGCTATCGAGGCGGTGCTCCCGACGGCACTGGATGAGCTTGAAGTCAATGAGGATAGGCATGGCGGCGCCGACTATAAGCGCCATCTTGCAGGTGTCTTGCTGCTGCGAAACGCCGAAGAGGCCATCGCAGCAGGCGGGTGCGCATGACATGACGTATGCGCTGCCAATTTCATTCTCGTTGAATGGCCAGGCGACCGCGATCGAGGTTCCGACCCATACGCTGTTGATCGATCTGATCCGCGATCGCCTTGGCCTAAAGGGGACCAAGCGTTCCTGCGACATGGAAGTGTGCGGCGCTTGCACCGTTCTGCTCGACGGTGAACCGATATCGAGTTGCACCACACTCGCCGTCGATGTCGATCGGCGGGAAGTCACGACAATTGAGGGCGTGACGCCGCCCGATGGCCTATCACGGATTCAGAAGGCGTTCGTACTTCACGGCGGCCTTCAGTGCGGCTTCTGCACGCCGGGCTTCATTATGGCGGTCACAGCATTGCTGAAGGCGACGCCGCACCCGACCGATGAAGAAATCCGTCACTACCTGCACGGCAACCTCTGCCGTTGCACGGGATACACCAAGATTTTCGTAGCCGTAAGGAGCCTTGCCGCCGGGCAAGTCTCCGAAGATGCCGCTTAATCCGTTGCGAGACAGCGCAATTATCGTTTGGAGATGTCATGAGCATTGAACAGGTCAGCAAATCAAGCGTCCTCATTGCCGGCGCCGGCATCGGCGGTTTAGCGATGGCGCTGTCACTGCTCCGTCGCGGCATCGATTGTGACGTACTTGAGCAAGCGTCCGAGTTGCGCGAGGTGGGAGCCGGCCTTTGGATCTCCATGAACGGCGTGCGCGTTCTTCGGGATCTTGGCCTCACCGAACAGGTCGAGCAAAACTGCATAGCGGCCGAGCGACGCTCGATTCGGCTGTGGAACACCGGGGATAGGTGGCCGCTCTACAACCGCAGCTCCGATGCAGCGCGCAATCAACCCTATCTGCTGCTGCGCGCTCACCTGCTGAAGATCCTGGTTGACGGCGTGCGCCAGTTGAAGCCGGGCGCCATTCATCTGAACGCCCACGTTGTCGGGTTCAGTCAAAACGGCGAAGGGGTACGGGCCAAGCTCGCTGACAGCTCCGAAGTCGAAGGGCGCGCCCTGATCGGCGCTGACGGTGCTCATTCGAAGGTCCGTCTTGGCCTTATCGGCAAGATCGAGAGCCAGTACACGAAGACCATCGCCTGGCGCGGCCTTGTGCCGGTCGACCGCCTTGCGCCGCATCAGCGCGAACCCGAGGTGGCAACATGGATTGGGCCCACCGCGCATGTCACGGCCTACCCGGTCCGCTGGCAGAACACGGTGATGATGACCTTTTCGGGCCAGGTCGACCATGACGATTGGCTTCTCGAATCCTGGTCGGAGAGCGGTTCGGTCGAGGAATGCCTAAAGGACTTTGAGGGTTGGCATCCGGACATCGTCGACTTGGTCAAGAACGTCGATACCCTGAACAAATGGGGCCTATTCGTGCGGCCGTCGCTGGCTAGCTGGTCGAAGGGGCGCGTTACCCTGCTTGGCGACGCCTGCCATTCGATGCTGCCGTACCTCGGGCAGGGCGTGAACATGGCGCTGGAGGATGCATCAGTCCTCGCCCGTTGCCTCGATGAGAATCCCAACGACGTCGCGGCGGTATTCGAGGCATATCAAAGTCTCCGGCTCGATCGCACCAGCAAGGTCGTGAAGTCGGCGGCCGGCATGCTGCCGATCTTCCATAACAAGGCGTTGTGCAAGCCGGAGACGGCGGGTGATTACATCAAGACGCAGTGGTCATCGGAAGCAACATCCGCACGCTACGACTGGATCTACCGGTACGACGCGACCACCATTCCTCTTCACTCCGCCGACGAACATAACTGGAGCGGGCAATGACTGCCGTAAAGCAGCCGTGGGATGATGTGCTGCCTCTCGAAGAGCGCGAGACGTATGTGCTCGCAGGGCTAGGTGGCGCGGCTGGATTTGGCAAACGACCTGCGCTTCTTGTCATCGATGTGCAGTACCGCTCGGTCGGCGACAGGCCGATGCCGATCCGCGAGGCAATCAAGCAATATCCCACCAGCTGCGGCGAAGCGGGTTGGCATGCCATCGCACATATCGCCGAATTGGTGCGGCTGTTTCGCGAGAGAAAATGGCCGGTGATTTTCCCGCATGTAGCGCGGAAGGTGGGCCAGGACCAGGGCGCGTTCTCCGCAAAGATCCCCGGTATCATGCGGATCCCGCCCGAGGGCTATGAGTTCGTCCGTGAAGTGGCTCCGGAGCCCGGCGAGTTACTGCTGCCGAAGACGCAGGCAAGCGCATTCTTCGGCACTCCGCTTGCGACGTATCTGATCGGGGCCGCCATCGACTCGCTTGTGGTGACCGGCTGCACGACAAGCGGCTGCGTCCGGGCCTCGGTCGTGGATGCGTGCGCGTTGAACTTCAAATCAATCGTGCCGAGCGATGCGGTCTATGACCGCTCGCCCACGTCGCACGCCATCAACCTGTTCGATATCGCCAGCAAGTACGCAGACGTGGTGCCGACGGACGTCGCAATCGAGCGCCTTCGTCCGCTGTCGGACTTTCGTACAGAGGATCAGCTGACGTGAGCCGCGCCCCAGCATCCGGACTTCTGTACGGGGCACATGTGCGCGCCAACAGCATCCGTCAGCACTATCTGCGTTTCGGCGGAACAGGAACTGCTATCGTGATTGTGCCGGGCATATCGACGACTGCGGCGCAATGGGCTTTCATCGCGGAGCGATTGTGCATCGGACACGACGTATACGTGCTCGATGTCCGCGGCCGCGGCCTGTCCGAAAGTGGCCCGCATCTCAATTACTCTCTCGACGCGTGCGCATCCGATCTCGTCTCGTTCGCTGGGGCGCTCGGACTTGGTCCGTACACACTGATGGGCCACTCAATGGGCGGCCGCATCGGAATACGTGCTGCACGCTGGCGGCCATCATCTGTTGAACAGCTGATATTGATCGATCCACCGGTCTCTGGTCCGGGACGCCGGGCCTACCCGATTCCGATCGAACCCCTCCTCAAACTGCTTCATAGCGCAAAGCGTGGCGAGATCGACGCAGCTCTGCGCAGCCCTTCCGCGCCTCGGTGGCCTGAGCAGCACATCCGCGCCAGGGCGGAGTGGATGCATACTTGCGACGAGCGCGCGCTCATCGAAGGTCACAGGGGCTTTCATCACGATGACATTCATCGCGACCTCGCCCACCTCAGCGTTCCGACCGCATTAATCGTTGCGGGGCGAGGAGGGGTCATTCGGCCCGAAGATGAAACAGAAATTCGCAGATTGCTGCCGTCGATCGCGATCAGGACGCTGGAGAGCGCGGGGCACCAAATGCAGATCGACGATACGGAGGGCTTTCTTTCGATCGTTGAAGAGCTTCTAGCGCGACCGGTTCGACCGTCGCGCGTCCACGTCCAGCAAACAGGAGATCAGTGAAGATGTCCCGACAAATCGTTGATGTTGACATGCTAGAGCTTTTCAAGGCCGAGTTGACACTCTGCAAGGTGAAGAAGGGCGAAATTGTTGCGGTCCTGAGCGGCGGCGAGGATCAGCAGGAATACGCCCAGGCTTTCATGCTCGCTGCGCAAAGCCTGGGCGCAACGACCTTTCATCTCAACGTGCCCAAGTACGGCCAGGGCAAGGTCGCGGGCGTGCAGGGCCGGCATGCGCTCGCCGGCAACCAGCCGGCGATCGATACGCTCAAGCGCGTGGATATGGTGATCGATCTTCTGGGGTTGCTGTTCTCCCGTGAGCAACTCGAAATTCAGGAGGCAGGCACGCGCATCCTGCGTGTGATGGAACCGTTCCACATCCTCAAGAAAATGTTCCCGACCGAAGATCTGCGCCGGCGAACAGAGCTCTCGCGAACCCTGCTGCAGTCGGCCAGCAAAATGCGGATCACGTCACCGGGCGGAACGGACGTCATCTATGGCCTGAAGCAATACCCGGTCATTTCCGAATACGGATACACGGATGAGCCCGGGCGCTGGGATCACTTCCCGTCAGGTTTTGCCTTTACCCAGGCGACCGACGGCGAGGTCAACGGCACTGTGGTGCTGATGCCCGGTGACATCCTCTGCGCGTTTAAACGTTACATCCAGTCGCCGGTCACGCTGACCATCAAGGATGGCTACATCGTCGACCTCAAGGGTGAAGGCACCGATGCGTTGCTCATCAAGAATTATATCGACAGCTTCGGCGATACGCGCGGCTGGGCGATCTCGCATATCGGCTGGGGGGCGAACGAGCGTGCCACCTGGCACCACATCGCCGCTTCCCAGGAATTCTCGTCGGAGCACATCATGAATGCGCTCTCCTTCTACGGGAACGTCCTGTTCTCGACGGGTCCGAACACGGAGCTCGGCGGTACGAATGACACGCCGTGTCATTTGGACATTCCGCTTCGCGGCTGCAGCCTGTGGCTCGATGATATTCACATCCTCGACAAGGGCGATTTTGCTTATCCGCAGTTGAAGGCACCGGGCCGCTAGGCCCTGCGCATCACGCGCGCAAGTCCGGAGTCGCGAATGCGCTCCGAATGATACCGGGGTCGCGTTTGTGCCCTCCAATAAATGCCGGAGTCGCCGTTCGACCCTCAAAGACGCAGCAAGCGTCTCGGCAATTCTATCGATCTCAATCCTCCAACAGGAACGCGTCACATGTCGGCAGCCACCTCGAGTTCGGAAGACTACACCCCGGGGCAACGGTACTCGATCATGATATCGGCGATGCTGGGCTACATACTCGATTTCTATGACGTTCTGATATTCCCGTTCCTCTTGCCTGCGATCCAGCGATCGATGTCGCTATCGCTCACCGAGGTCGGCTCGCTGCAAGCGCTTACATTGTTCGGATCGGCCATCGGTGGAGCGCTATTCGGCGTTATCGGTGATCGATTTGGCCGAAAGACTTCGCTTCAGCTCACAATCGCACTGTTTTCTGTCGCCGCGATTGTTTCGGCGTTCGCATGGAATTACTGGTCTCTTGCCGCGCTGCGCTTGATCACCGGCATCGGTCTCGGCGGCGAGTACGGCGTCGGCATGGTGCTCTTCAACGAGGCCTGGAAAAAAGGCAGCCGAGGTTTGGGGGCGGCCGCGCTCCAAGGTTGCGCCGTGATCGCGTCGTCCACGGCTTCAATCGTTGGCATCTGGTTGATTGCAACGTTCAGTGACGAGTGGAGCTGGCGCATCGGTTTGCTGAGTGGCGGCGTGCCCATTCTACTGATCATCTTTATTCGCTTCTTCATGCCTGAATCCAAGATCTGGCTGGAGTATGAGGCGCAACGCAAGGCCAGCCGGGCCACGGCAGAAGCTCGCACACTTCCGCTCGCGGATCTCTTCCGGAACGGGCTGGCACGGCAGACCGTCATCGGCTTCGTATGGTTGATGAGCTATATGCTCTGCTACTACAGCGTCGTCTCTTTTATTCCGACGCTGCTTCTACGTGATATGCATACGCCAGGTGATGTCGTCCGTACGACGGCCGTCCTGCTCTCCGTAGTCAGCGGCATTTGCTACCTCGCGAACGGCTTTTTCAACGACAGAGCCGGCCGCCGCTTCGGAGCTCTCGTGCCCGCGCTGTTTTGGGTCGGGTCTCTGGTCGGTATGGCCGTATGGGGCAGTCAGCTCTACGCCGGATCGAAGACCGAATGGCCGATGTTCTGGCTCTACATCGGTTTCGGCATTGGCAACGTGGCGCTGGGTGTGACAGGCGTCTGGATTTCCGAACTCTATCCGGTCAACCTGCGTGCGACGGCGGTGTCTACATTCTATATGGGAGGTCGAGGGCTCGGCAGCATCGCCCCCGTGATTGTACCGCTTGCGGCCGGGCATTTAGGCGGAAGCCTGCTGAACGGCATGGTGGCCGTGGCCCTTCCCGCTGCGGCTATTTTCATTCTCTCCTCACTTCTGCTTCCCGAGACCCTGGGTCGTGATTTATCCGCAAGGGGCTTTAAGGTCGACACGGAAACGGAAGGCAACATGAAGGCAGCTTCGGTCTCGGGTGTTTGACAGACGAACGAGTAGATGACGGCGCGCGCATTATGCGCATGCGGCATATCTCGAGGTTGTACCGGCTGCACTGACATTGGATGAAAAGATATTCCGCGCAGCTACGTCGACCACTCGCCCGAGTATAGTGGTCCCGAACATAAGCGCATCGCAGCGGCCGCAGCTCGCAGGACGAGTCCTATGAGTTGATCGATCACTTTCGCGCGGCGTTGCGGGAGATTCATGCGCTGCCATCCGTCGCCGCGACGGCCACGCCGCCAACAATGGCGTCGAACGAGCCTGTCGAGGTTTCCACGAAGGGAGCATCGATAAGGCCCGCGCCTCCCGTAGCCGCGCATCAGGGCCCGACGGCGGCAGAAGAAACCGCAAGCGGCCGGACGAGCGGCGAGGTAACGCCGCCGCGGCGGGATTGACCCAAAATATCTCGCCGGGGCCGGCGGGCGAATGCCGCGCGCGGGTCACCAGAGTCCAGGAATATCGGGTGGAAGCATATGCATTTGCAGCCTGCAAATAGCGTCGCGTCGTCGGCGCTGGAAAACCCGTCTGTCAAGGCCGTGTTCTCGAAGATCGACTGGCGTCTCCTGCCGCTGCTGCTCGTTGCGTACATGGTCGCCTACCTGGACCGTATCAACATCGGATATGCGCAGCTGCAGATGAAGCAGACCTTGCCGTTCGACGATGCTGTCTACGGCCTCGGCGCGGGCATCTTCTTCATCGGATATTTCCTCTTTGAAGTGCCCAGCAATCTTCTTTTGGACAGAATCGGCGCGCGCAAGACGTTGCTGCGCATCATGGTGCTCTGGGGCCTGGCCGCGTCCGCCATGATGTTCGTATCAACGCCTCTCCAGTTTTACGTTGTGCGATTTCTGCTTGGCGTCTTTGAGGCGGGCTTCTTTCCGGGCGTAATTCTGTACTTCACCTACTGGTATCCGTCAGCGCGGCGCGGGCAGGTGATTGCGATCTTCATGTCGGCCACCACGATAGGATCGCTTGTGGCGGGACCACTGAACGGATTCATTCTGAAATACCTCGACGGTTTCGCCAGTCTTCATGGCTGGCAATGGCTGTTCCTCGCGCAGGGATTGCCCGCGATTGTTCTCGGCTTTTTGGTCTACCTCCTGCTGAAGGACAAACCTGACCAAGCCCCCTGGCTCTCGACTGAGGAAAAGGGGTTGGTCGAGGATGCCTTCCGGCATGACGTCAAGGATGTCGCAGGCGAGGCTGACGGAACCTTTGTGCAGATGCTGCAGGATCCGAAGGCCTATGCGCTGGCGCTGGTCTATTTCTTTCTGCTGGGCGCCACTTACACAATGGTGTTTTGGGTGCCGACCCTGATCCAGAGCTGGGGCGTCAAGGATCTGTTCCTCGTCGGGATCTACGCGAGCTTCCCGAATGCCGCCGGGATCATCGGCATGATCCTGATTGGCCGTCATTCGGATAAGCGACATGAGCGCCGATGGCACTTTGCGGTCTGCGTCGTCATTGCGGCGATCGGTCTTTTCACAACCACCCTGTTGCAGGGGAATTTGGTCGGATCGATCCTGGCGCTCGCCGTCGCCGTCATCGGGATCGCCTCGGCGACTCCGCTCTTTTTCGCGCTGACGAGCGAGTATTTGTCGGCCGGGGCCGCCGCCGGCGGTCTTGCTCTCATCAGCAGCCTTGGAAATCTCGGTCCGGCGGTCAGCCCGTCAATCAACGGGTTGATCCTGAGAAGCACCGGCGACAATATATACAGCATCTACTTCGTGATGGCTTTGTACCTGCTGTCGGGGGCGCTTCTGTTGCTGGCGATACGTCCAGCCTCCGCCAAAGGTCTACCGGCGGCCGCGCCCGCGCATTGAGGGACGCGCGGCCCGCGAACGCATGTGAATGATCCAGGGATCTGGCCATGGGAATGATCCAGGGATCTGGCTGGGAATGAGCGCACTGACGCGTGAACTACACGCGAACGAACGGCCGCAACTGCTCACCCATTTGCTGGCCCTTGACGTGGAAGATCGCCACCTCAGATTCGCGCATATGCTGTCCGACGATGGTATACGCCACTACGTCGAAGGTATCGACTTGACCCGTGACGTCGTCTTTGTCGTCACGGGTAACGATCTCGAAATCATTGGTGCGGCCCACCTCGCTCGCGAGGACGGACATGCGCAGTTGGGCATCTCCGTTTTGCCGCAGAGCCGAGGCCAAGGTATCGGCGGCGCTCTGCTCGAACGTTGCACGGCGCGTGCCCGCAACTGGGGTATGCGCGTGATGTTCATGAACTGCCTGGTCGAGAATGTCGCCATGATGCATTTGGCGCGCAAGCAGGGTCTCAAGATCGCTGTGTCAGGCGCCGAGGCGGAAGCATTCGTGCGTTTACCGCGACCCGACCTGACCAGTCTGGCCGCCGAGGCCATCGCCGAGCACCTCGGCCTATTCGACCACGCCCAGAAATCCTGTTGGGTGGCGCTGCAGGCTCGGCCTCTGCCATGAAAGCGTTCCGCGACCACTGACTCGAACCCCGACCGCTCACAGAGGACTCACCGCTTCGTGCAAGATGGCCTCAGTTTCGTGCCCGTCGCGCCGGAGAGCCGGTCTGGCAATGACCGCTTGGTCGGGTGGACCTTGCCCGAGTTCCGACCAGCTATCCAAGTCTCCGAAAGCCCGAACGCTGCAGCGAATGCAGTTCTCGTTGAGAAACTCCGCAACGAAATCGCAACGAATTGGGGTGAAACGACCGTGAACAAAACGGTACGAAAACGGATGTCACGCAAGAAAAATCAATAGCTTAGAAGATGCTCACTGCGTTCGGGACGCACTGGCCAGGAGACGAGGCGGGGTTCAGTCAGGCTACTGCCTGAAACAGCAATTTGAGATGGTTGCACGTCCGGGATTTGAACCTGCTCGGGCACTATTCTGGGGGGAAGAATCGCGCGAAAATGGCAGCTTTGACGAACTGTCAATGAGCCGCCTCGCGAGTCATACCGCTCTGCGGTAAGAAAACTGAGCGTCCAAAATAGTGGGTTTCGTGACTCGAACCCCCACGACATAAGTTGCGCCCTCATTGCCCCGTGCGCAGAACATCGCCCAGCGCTATGGCCCCGCCATAATACCTGAGGGTATCAGCAAATGAGGCGGGATCTAACCCGCGTTGGCCTTCAGGCCAGCGGCTTCGATACCGGCCACAGCGCAGATCTCGTCATTGTCTGAGGTGTCGCCGCTGACGCCGACAGCGCCGAGCAGGGTGCCTCCGTTCATGATCAGCACGCCGCCGGGGACCGGCACCAGCCGACCCTGCGCCAGCGTGTTCACGCTGTCGATGAAATAGGCCTGCTCCTGCGCGCGCTGAAACAGCGCCCGCGATCCCATCCCGAGCGCCAGCGCGCCATAGGCCTTGCCGTGGGCGATCTCGGCCCGCATCAGGCTGGTGCCGTCCTGCGCCGCCGTCACCTTCACCGCGCCACGCGCGTCGAGGATGGTGACCACCAGCGGCTTCAGCTTCTTCTCGACGCCCTTGGCGAGCGCGGCATCCAGAATCTTGCGGGCAATATCGAGAGTGAGCTCAGCCATGGGCCTCTTCCTTTGTCGGTAACGATTGGTCGGAATTCGATGTCGCACGTTTCAGGCTCATCGCCAATACGCTGGCGACATGCAGCGGCGTGCGTCCGCTGCCGTCCTTGATCTGGTGCCGGCATGAGGTGCCGTCGGCCACGATCAGCGTGTCCTGATCCGCGCTACGGACTGCCGGCAACAGCGACAGCTCGGCCATCTCGATCGAGGTTTGATAGGTGTCCGCGCCGTAGCCGAACGCCCCGGCCATGCCGCAGCAGCTCGACTCGATGGTCTTGACGTCGAGGCCCGGCACGAGCCGCAGCACCTTCTCCACCGGCTTGAACGCGCCGAAGGATTTCTGGTGGCAATGACCGTGCACGACCGCCTTGCCGGCGACCGCGCCGAGCGGCAGAGCGAGGCGCCCGGCCTCGGCCTCGCGCACCAGAAATTCCTCGAGCAGCAGAGCGTGCGCGCTGACGGTCTCCGCAGCGTCGTCCGAGCGCAGCGACAGCAGCTCGTCGCGCAGCGTTAGCAGGCAGCTCGGCTCAAGGCCGATGATCGGCACGCCGCGCGCCGCGAACGGCGCGTAGGTCGCAACCAGCCGGTCGAGCTCGGCGCGGGCCTGCTCGACCAGCCCGGCCGACAGGAACGTGCGCCCGCAGCACGGCGGGCGGCCGCCGTCCGACGGCCTGGGCAGATGCACGCGATAGCCGCCGGCGACCAGGACCTCGACCGCGGCGTCGAGATTCTCGCGCTCATAACCGCGGTTGAACGTATCGACGAACAGCACCACCTCGCGGCCATCCGCCGGACCCAGCATCTCGGCGTCCGGCCGGAAGGTGTCGCGGCGAAACGCCGGCAGCGCGCGCTTGGCGCTGATCCCGGCGACCTTCTCGAACAGCACGCGCAGCAGCGGGCTGCGGTTGCGCCAGTTCGCGACCGGCGCAAGGCGCGAGGCGAGATCGACGTAGCGCGGCAGATAGCCGACCAGCCGGTCGCGCAGCGACAGGCCGTGCGTCGCGGCGCGCGCGGCCAGCACCTCGATCTTCATCTTGGCCATGTCGACGCCGGTCGGGCATTCGTGGCGGCAGGCCTTGCAGGAGACGCAGAGTTTCAGCGTCTCCATCATCTCGTCGGAGGCGAGTGCGTTCGGCCCCAACTGGCCCGAGATCGCCAGCCGCAACGTGTTGGCGCGGCCGCGGGTGACGTCCTTCTCATTACGCGTCGCCCGATAGGACGGGCACATCACGCCGCCTTCGAGCTTCCGGCAGGCGCCGTTGTTGTTGCACATCTCGACCGCGCCCTGGAAACCGCCGCCGGCGCCGGGATAGGCCGACCAGTCGAGTGCGGTCTTCAATTCGCCGACGCGATACTCCGGCGAGAAACGGAGCAGCGAGCGGTCGTCCATTTTGGGCGGATCGACGATCTTGCCCGGGTTGAGCGTATTGGTCGGATCGAAGCGCTGCTTGACCTCGCGGAAATCCGCCACGATGCGCGCGCCGAACATGGTCTCGTGGAATTCCGAGCGCACCAGGCCGTCGCCGTGCTCGCCGGAATGCGAGCCCTTGTACTCGCGCACCATCGCGAAGGCTTCCTCGGCAATGGCACGCATTGCCTTGACGTCCTTCTCGAGCTTCAGATTGAGCACCGGGCGCACATGCAGGCAGCCTTCGGAGGCATGCGCATACATCGTGCCGCGGGTGCCGTGCTTGGCAAACACGGCGTTGAGCCTTTCGGTATAGTCGGCAAGATGCGGCAGCGGCACCGCGCAATCCTCGACGAAGGAGACCGGTTTGCCCTCCTGCTTCATCGACATCATGACGTTGAGCCCGGCGGCGCGGAAATCGGCGATGCCGGTCTGCAGTGCGGGATCGACGATCTCGAGCACGCCGCCCCATTTGCGCTGCGGCTTGTCCCAGCCGAAGCCGAGGTCGCCCATCAGCTGTCCGAGCTGCTTCAGGCGGGCGAGATTGTCGGCCTGGTCTTCCTCGGCGAACTCGACCACCAGGATGGCGTCCGGATCGCCGCGCACGGCTGCTGCGATGATCGGCTGGAACATCGCGATCTCGCGGCCCAGCGCGATCATGGTGCGATCGACCAGCTCCACGGCAATGGGCCGCAGCTTGACCAGATGCTGGGCCGCGTCCATCGCCTCGTAGAAGCTGCCGAAATGGCAGACGCCGAGTGCCTTGTTGCGGATCACAGGCCACAGCTTCAGCTCGACCTGCGTGGTGAAGGCGAGCGTGCCTTCCGAGCCGACCAGAAGATGCGCCATGTTGTTCGGCGCGTTGCGTGGCACCAGCGCGTCGAGGTTATAGCCGCCGACGCGGCGCTGCACCTTGGGGAATTTGTCCGCGATCTCGGCCGCCTCGCGTTCGCCGAGATCGAGCATGTCGCGGAATAGCTGCGATCCGCTGTCGGGAGCGTTGATCCGCGTCAGGTCGCGCGGCACCTCGCCGAAATGCAGCAGCGTGCCGTCGGCAAGCGCCGCATCCATCGACAGCGTATTGTCGCGCATCGTGCCATAGCGCAGCGAGCGTCCGCCGCAGGAATTGTTGCCGGCCATGCCGCCGATCGTGGCGCGCGACGCGGTCGAGACGTCGACCGGAAACCACAGCCCATGCTTCTTGAGCTGGCGGTTGAGATCGTCGAGCACGATGCCGGGCTCGACCACGCAGATGCGGTTCTCGACATCGAGCGAGACGATGCGGTTCAGGTGCTTGGACAGGTCGACCACGATGCCGTCATTGACGGTCTGGCCGCATTGCGACGTGCCGCCGCCGCGCGGGGTCACGATCCGCCCGGCGTCGCGGACGATCGCAAGCGTTCGCAGCGCCTCGTCGACGGTGCGCGGCACCACCACGCCGGCCGGCATGATCTGGTAGAACGAGGCGTCGGTCGCGTAGCGGCCGCGGTTGAAGGCATCGAAAAACACGTCGCCGGTCAGGTCGGACCGCAGGCGCTGTTCGAGCGATGAGGCGTTCTTCATCCCAGATCCGATGTGATCCGCGGCGCAACCCATATTGCCCGTGGATTATTCATTCGATTGCGCCGAGAATTACATTATGAATTCAAAATGAGCAACTAGCTGCCGTGAGGCGCTGCCTCCTGGGTGCCATCCGCTCCCTCGGCGAGGTGCTCGATCGCGGCGCTCCGCTTGTTGCGCAGGTGGGCGAACAGGATGTCGCTGAGTTCGCTGCCGGCGCGGCGACGCAGCGCATCGAGGATCGCCTCGTGCTCGCGCATCGCCTCGGCCCAGCGTTGCCGCTTGCGGGCGAAATTGGCGGAGTAGCGCACGCGGCGGATCCGGCCCGCGAAGTTGGCGTAGGTCGTCTTCAGCGTCTCGTTGCGCGCGGCCGCAACGATGCTCTCGTGGATCTGCTGGTTGTTCTGGAAATAGCCGTGCATGTCGCGGTGCAAATAGTGGCCGTACATCTCGTAGTGCAGGCGCTCGATCGCGGCGATTTCCTCGTCGGTGATGCTCTCGCAGGCCAGCCGTCCGGCCAGGCTCTCCAGCCCGGCCATGACGTCGAACAATTCCTCGAGGTCGCGCTGGCTGAGCTGGCGCACCCGGGCGCCGCGATTGGGCAATAGCTCGATCAGGCCTTCGGCGGCCAGCACCTTGAGCGCCTCGCGCAGCGGCGTCCGGGAGATGCCCAGCATTTCGCAGAGCTGGCGTTCGGGAACGCGCCCGCCCTCGGGAATGTTGCCCTCCACGACGTAGTCGCGGAGCCGCAACAGGATCTCGCCGTGCAGCGAGACCTCCTGGCGGTCGCCGCCGTTGCCGGCGGCTGGCTCGGTGATCGGAGCCCCAATCTCGGGAATCGCAGATTTCATATTCTGAACAATAATTTGCCGGCGCGGTCGCGTCGATCTCCACAATCGAATACCAAAATTGGATTGAAAATACAAAAAATGAATGCAAAATGACTGACGGCGAGGCCGAAATCCGGCGATTGGGAGGTTCTCATGCATCAAGGACGCCATTTTCTGCAGATTCCAGGCCCAAGCCCGGTCCCGGATCGCATTCTTCGCGCGATGGACATGCCGGTCATCGACCACCGCAGCGCGGAGTTTGCCGCGCTTGGCCGCACCGTGCTCGAAGGAAGCGCCAAGATCTTCCAGACCACATGCCCGGTGGTGATCCTCCCATCGTCGGGCACCGGTGCCTGGGAAGCCGCGATCGTCAACACGCTGTCGCCCGGCGACAAGGTGCTGATGGTCGAGACCGGCCACTTCGCCACGCTGTGGCGGCAGCTCGCCGGCCGTTTCGGCATCGAGGTCGACTTCATCGCCGGCGATTGGCGGCGCGGCGCCGATCCTGCGTTGATCGAAGCAAGGCTCGCCGAGGACACCGCGCACAGCATCAAGGCGGTGATGGTCGTCCACAATGAGACCTCGACCGGCGCGACCAGCCGGATCGCCGACATCCGTGCCGGCATCGACCGCACCGCGCATCCGGCGCTGCTGATGGTCGATACCATTTCCTCGCTCGGCTCGGTCGATTACCGGCACGACGAGTGGAAGGTCGATGTCAGCGTCAGCTGCTCGCAGAAGGGGTTCATGCTGCCGCCCGGCCTCGGCTTCAACGCCATTTCGGAAAAGGCCCGCGCCGCCTCCCGCAGCAACAAGATGCCGCGCTCCTATTTCGATTGGGAGGAGATGCTGAAGCCGAACGCCAAGGGCTTCTTCCCCTATACGCCGGCGACGAACCTGCTCTACGGGCTGCGCGAGGCGATCGCGATGCTGCTGGAGGAGGGGCTCGACAACGTGTTCGCCCGCCATCGGCGGCTCGCCGCCGCCACGCGCGCGGCCGTCAACCAATGGGGGCTCGAGAATCTCTGCCAGGAGCCGTCGGAGTTCTCGCCGGTGCTGACTGCGGTGTTGATGCCGCCCGGCCATGATGCCGATCAGTTCCGCAAGGCCGTGCTCGACAATTTCAACATGTCGCTCGGGGCCGGCCTGTCGAAGGTCGCCGGCAAGGTGTTCCGCATCGGCCATCTCGGCGAATGCAATGAGCTGACGCTGCTCGGCGCGCTCACCGGCGTCGAGATGGGATTGTCGGTTGCCGGCGTGCCGCACCGCTCGGGCGGCGTCGAGGCGGCGATGCGGCTGCTGGAGCAGCGCGATCAACGCAACGCGTCGCATCTGAAGGTGGTCGGTACCTAAGCGCCGACCAACGGCATACCGCACGCCAACGGCTCAGAAAAATCGCGGATCTAGGGAGGGGAGGGATATGAGGCTTCGGTTCAAGGCCACGCATGTCGTGTTGGCCATGCTCTGCGTGATGTACTTCATCACCTATGTCGACCGCGTCAACATCGGCACCGCGGCCAGCGAGATCCAGAAGGAGCTCGGTCTGTCGAACACCGAGCTCGGCCTGGTGTTCTCGGCCTTCGCTTATCCGTATCTGCTGTTCCAGGTGATCGGCGGTTGGGTCGGCGATCGCTTCGGGCCGCGCCAGACCTTGTTCTGGTGCGGCATGATCTGGGCTGCGGCGACCATCATGACCGGCTTTGTCCATGGTCTTGCCGCGCTGTTCATCGCGCGCTTCGCGCTCGGGTTCGGCGAAGGCGCGACGTTCCCGACCGCGACCCGCGCCATGCAGTACTGGACGCCCGCGAACCGCCGCGGCTTCGCGCAGGGCCTGACACACGCCTTCGCACGGCTCGGCAACGCAGTGACCCCGCCGGTGGTCGCGCTGCTGATCCTCTGGCTGACATGGCGCGGCGCCTTCGTCGTGCTCGGCGTTGTCAGTCTGATCTGGGGTGTCGCGTGGGTCTGGTACTTCCGCAACGAGCCGGGCGACCATGGCTCCATCACCGCGGCCGAGCTTGCGACCTTGCCGCCGCGGCCGCAGGGCGAGCGGCCGAAAGTGCCGTGGGGACCGCTGTTGCAGCGGATGTGGCCGGTGACGCTGACCTATTTCTGCTACGGCTGGTGCCTGTGGCTCTACCTCAACTGGCTGCCGCTGTTCTTCAAGAACAACTACAGCCTCGATCTGAAGAACTCGGCGCTGTTCGCATCCGGCGTGTTCTTTGCCGGCGTCGTCGGCGACAGCATCGGCGGCGTCATCTCTGACCGCATCCTCGAGCGCACGGGCAATGTGCGGCTGGCGCGGCTCAGCGTCACGATCGTGGGATTTGCCGGCGCGCTGCTCTCGCTGATGCCGATCCTGTTCGTTCACGACATCACGGTGGTCGCGCTCTGCCTGTCGGCCGGCTTCTTCTGCGCCGAGCTCGTGATCGGCCCGATGTGGTCGATCCCGATGGACATCGCGCCGAAATATTCCGGCACGGCGGCTGGGCTCATGAACACCGGCTCGGCGTTTGCGGCGATCGTCTCGCCGCTGGTTGCCGGCTTCGTCATCGACGCCACCGGCAACTGGTACCTGCCGTTCCTGATGTCGATGGGCCTCTTGCTGCTCGGCGGTTTCTCGGCGTTCCTGATGCACCCCGAGCGTCCGTTCGAAGAGGCGAGCGAACTGGCGACGACGGGGAAGGTGGTGGCCGCCGAATGAGCGGCTGCCGGCCTCGGCGGAGCGCCGTCAGATATGCATGACGGCCCCCCGCCGGGAGGAGAACAAACCCGGCGAAAATGGTGACATGGATGCGATCTTGAAGAGAGGTCGGGAGGTTTGAGCTTGGGTATGCTTCGCGGCGGCTGCCATTGCGGTGAGATCAGGTTCGAAATCCCCGATCAGGCGGCTTTCAGTACCGTCTGCCATTGCCACGATTGTCGTAAGCAATCTGGCGCGCCGATGCTGGCATGGGCAATGGTCCCGCGGGCCGCGGTCTCGATCCAGGGGAAGCCGAAGCTTTATTCGTCTTCAGAGAACGGCCAGCGCTCGTTCTGCCCGGCATGCGGCGCGGGGCTGTTCTTCAGCAACGGAATTCTCGACCAGATGGGCATGATGCAGGTCAGGATCGCCGCGCTTGACGATCCGAATGCGATCGCGCCCAGGGTTCAGGTGCAGACGGCCGAACGCGTCGGATGGGTGGGTTCGCTTCACGATCTTCCGGCCTTCGAGCGCTTCCCGGGCTGAATGTGCGGGATCGGACGTCGGGTCAACTCACTGAGCTATCTCAAGAAAGGTTAAGCCATGTGGGCCGTTATGGGCTGATATGGTTGGCTTCAATTTCCGGATAGTGATATGCGAGCGGCTCACCACGACCAAGACAAGACCGGGAAAGACGCTCATGACCGTGCATACTGGAAGGCATTTTCTGCAGATTCCGGGACCGACCAACGTGCCGGACCGGGTGCTGCGGGCGATGGACATGCCGACCATGGACCATCGCGGTGCCGAATTCGCCGAGATCGGCTTTGCCGTGCTTTCTGCGATGCAGCGTGTGTTCCGCACCAAGCAGCCCGTGATCATCTACCCCTCGTCGGGGACCGGCGCCTGGGAGGCCGCGATCGTCAACACGCTGCAGCCGGGCGACAAGGTTCTGATGTGCGAGACCGGCCAGTTCGCGGTGCTGTGGCACGGCATCGCCGACAAGTTCAAGCTCGACGTCGATTTCATTCCGGGTGACTGGCGCCACGGCGCCGACCTCGAGCAGATCGAAGCAAGGCTTGCCGCCGACAAGGCGCACAAGATCAAGGCGGTGTGCGTGGTCCATAACGAGACTTCGACCGCCTGCGTCACCTATCCGCTTAACGTCCGCAAGATCCTCGACACTTTGAAGCATCCCGCCCTCTTGATGGTCGACACCATCTCCGGCCTCGGCTCGCTCGAATATGAGCACGATGCCTGGGGCATCGACGTCTCGATCGCCGGCTCCCAGAAGGGGCTGATGCTGCCGCCCGGTCTCGGCTTCAACGCTGTGTCGGAGAAGGCGCTTGCCGTGGCCAAGGCCAATCCGGGGATGCGCTCCTATTGGGATTGGCAGGAGGTCATCAACATCAACAAGGCCGGCACCTGGCCGTATACGCCCGCGACCAACCTGCTGTTCGGTCTGCGCGAGGCCGTGAAGATGCTGGAGGAGGAGGGGCTGGACAACGTCTTCGCCCGCCACAAGCGCCACAGCGAAGCGACGCGCGCCGCCATCAAGGTCTGGGGGCTGGAGACGCAGTGTCAGGAACAGGGCGCGCATTCGCCGGCGTTGACCGCGGTGCGGGTGCCTGACGGCCACGATGCCGACCACTTCCGCAAGGTCGTGCTCGAGAATTTCGACATGTCGCTCGGCACCGGCCTCAACAAGGTCAAGGGCAAGGTGTTCCGGATCGGACATATCGGCCACTTCAACGATTTGATGCTGATGGGCACGCTGTCCGGCGTCGAGATGGGTCTCGATCTCGCCAAGGTGGCGCATCGCAGTGGCGGTGTGCTGGCGGCGATGGAAGTTCTGAAGGGGCGTGACGCCGCGCAGGCGTCGAAAGCCGTTGCTTGAGCAGACTGGCCTGAAATCTTATCGCAAAGAACAGAAAGAGCGAGACATGAACGCGCCTGTCGCACCGACCGAAGACCTGATCTACTCCGTCGCGGACGGGATCGCGCGCATCACGTTCAACCGGCCGCAGGCCCGCAACGCGCTGACGTTTGCGATGTATGAGCAGATGGCCACCATCTGCGAGAACATCAATCAGGATCGCTCCATCAAGGCGCTGATCCTGACCGGTGCCGGCGAGAAGGCGTTCGCCTCCGGCACCGACATCTCGCAGTTCCGGGCGTTCAAGACGGCGCAGGATGCGCTGGATTATGAGGCGCGGATCGACCGCGTGCTGGGAACGCTCGAACAGTGCCGCGTGCCTGTCATCGCGGCGATCGCCGGCGCCTGCACCGGCGGGGGCGCCGGCATCGCCGCATGCTGCGACATCCGCATCGGCACCGAAGCGACCCGGATCGGCTTCCCGATCGCACGTACGCTCGGCAATTGCCTGTCGATGTCCAACATCTCGCGGCTGGTGTCGCTGGTCGGTCCGGCACGCACCAAGGATCTGATCTTCAAGGCGCGTCTGGTCGAGGCGCCCGAAGCGCTGGCGCTCGGGCTGCTGAACGAAGTCGTCCCCGACATGGAAACCTTGCAACGCCGTGCCACCGAGACCGCGCAGCTCGTGGCCGGCCATGCGCCGATCACGATAGAGGTGACCAAGGAAGCGGTCCGCCGCATCCGCCGCACCCTGTCGCGCGACGAGGGCGAAGACCTGATCCTGCGCGCCTATATGAGCGAGGATTTCCGCGAGGGCATGGACGCCTTCCTCAACAAGCGCGCGCCGAACTTCAAGGGCAAGTAGCGGCGGCGAGTTGGCTCAAGGCGCGGGGGGCTCTCCGTCGTCATTCCGGGGCGAGCTATGTCGCAACCACCGCTGTCATCGCCCGGCTGACCGGGCGATCCAGTACGCCGCGGCCCATCGGTTCAATAACGACTGCCACCGGAATACTGGATCGCCCGGTCAGCCGGGCGATGACACCGTTTGTCAATGCGAGCAGAGCAACGACACTCACCTCATTCCAAAGTCATACGCCATGCGGCAGTTCGGCGGCTTGAACTCACCTGCATTCTCGGCACAATGACGCCAACCCGCCACCGCAACGGTTTTACCAAGCCGAACAAATAGATAGGGAAGAAGAACGTGGGACAGATTGTGAAAGCCACGGCTGCCATCGCGGCCTTGCTGCTGAGCGCGCCGGCCTTCGCCGGCTGGGAGCCGAGCAAGCCGGTCGAGATCGTGGTTGCGGCGGGCGCCGGCGGCGCATCCGACCAGATGGCGCGCATGATGCAGGCGGCGATCCAGAAGAACAATCTGATGAAGCAGCCGATGGTGGTCTCGCTGAAGGGCGGCGCGTCGGGTGCGGAAGCGCTGATGTACATGAAGTCCAGCGAGGGCGATCCCAACAAGGTGCTGATCGCCTATTCGCTGATCTACATGCTGCCGCTGTCGGCCAAGATTCCGTTCAACTGGCGCGACCTGACGCCGGTGTCGGTGATCGCGCTCGACCAGTTCGTGCTGTGGGACAATGCGTCGGGCCCCAAGACCGTCAAGGATTTCATCGCGGCCGCCAAGGCGGCGAGCGCGCCGTTCAAGATGGGCGGTACCGGCTCCAAGCGCGAAGATCATGTCCTGACTGTCTTTATGGAGCAGAAGACCGGCGCGAAATTCTCCTATCTGCCCTACAAGTCCGGCGGCGAGGCTGCGACCCAACTGGTCGGCGGCCACACCGAGTCCAACGTCAACAATCCCAGTGAAAACCTCGAGGTCTGGCGCGCCGGGCAGGTCCGCGCGCTCTGCGTGTTCGACAAGGAGCGCATCTCCTACAAGACCAAGGTCACCGACACGCAATCCTGGAACGATATCCCGACCTGCAAGGAAGAGGGGCTGGACGTGCAGTATCTGATGCTGCGCGCGATGTTCCTGCCGGGCAAGGTCACGCAGGAGCAGCAGGCGTTCTATGTCGACCTGTTCCAGAAGGTGACGCAGACGGCTGAGTACAAGGACTACATGGAGAAGCAGGCCTTGAAGCCGATCTTCCTCACCGGCAAGGACATGGTCGAGTTCCTCGAGGATGACGACAAGCAGAATGCCTCGCTGATGAACGCCGCGGGCTTTGTTGCGAAATAGCGGTCGCGGTTTTGCTTACCCTCTCGCCGGAATAGGCTTGCAAGCGGCAGCGGCGCAGTGATTATTGCGCCGCAGTATGGCCGAACGTCCGGCGAGCCCGATCGGGCTGGGTCACCCCTCCGTCGCCGTTGCGGGACCGCATGGAGCGATCATGAGCAAAGCCGTGTTGGGGATCATCGGCGGATCCGGCATCTACGATCTGCCGGGCCTGGAAAACGTCCGCGAAGAAGCCATCGCGAGCCCCTGGGGCGAGCCGTCGGCGCCGCTGCGCCGTGGCGATATGGCTGGATTGCCGATCGTGTTCCTGCCGCGGCACGGCCCGGGACACGCGCTGTCGCCGTCCGACATCAATTATCGCGCCAATATCGACGTCCTGAAGCGGGCCGGGGTCACCGACCTGGTCGCGCTGTCCGCGTGCGGCTCGTTCAAGGAAGAGCTGCCGCCGGGCACGTTTGTGCTGGTCGACCAGTTCGTCGATCGCACCCACAAGCGCGAGAGTTCGTTCTTCGGCAAGGGCTGCGTCGCGCATGTGTCGATGGCGCATCCGGTCTCGCCGTTGCTGGTGAAGCATCTCGCCACCGCTGCCGAAGCCGAGCGCATCGCGTTCGCGCGCGGCGGCACCTATCTCTGCATGGAGGGACCGCAATTCTCCTCGCTCGCCGAAAGCCTGACCTACAAGGCGCAGGGCTATTCGGTGATCGGCATGACCAACATGCCCGAAGCCAAGCTCGCCCGCGAGGCCGAGATCTGCTACGCCAGCGTGGCGATGGTCACCGATTTCGACTGCTGGCATCCGGCGCATGATGCCGTGACGGTGCAGGATATCATCCGGGTGCTGAATTCGAACGCCGAGAAGGCCAAGGCGCTGGTCGCGCGTCTGGCACGGGATTTTCCGCGCGAGCACGAGCCCTGTCCGATCGGCTCGGATCGCGCGCTGGACACCGCGCTGATCACGGCGCCTACGGCCCGCGATCCGCAGCTGCTTGCCAAGCTCGATGCCGTCGCAGGAAGGATCCTGAGCGCATGAAAGTCGACGGGCGCCATTTTCGCAGCATCTGGCTCGAGTCCGACGGCTGGTCCGTCGGCGCGATCGATCAGCGGCGGCTGCCGCATGAATTCATCGTTGCGAAGATCACGACGGCTGAGGAGGCCGGCGAGGCCATCAGCTCGATGTTGGTGCGCGGTGCGCCGCTGATCGGCGCGACCGCGGCCTATGGCATGGCGTTGGCGATGCGCGCCGATTCCTCCGATGCGGCGCTCGACCGGGCCGGCAAGATGCTGGCTGCGACCCGGCCAACCGCGATCAATCTGAAGTGGGCGATCGACGAGATGCAACGCGCGCTCGCGCCGCTCGCAGCTTCAGCACGGGCGGAAGCGGCCTATGCCCGCGCCCGCGAGATCGCCGACGAGGACGTCGAGATCAACCGTGAGATCGGCCGCCACGGGCTCGGCCTGATCGAAAAAATCGCTGCGACCAAGAAGCCGGGCGAGCCGGTCAACGTGCTGACGCATTGCAATGCTGGCTGGCTTGCAACCGTCGACTGGGGGACGGCGACATCGCCGATCTACCAGGCGCATGATCGCGGCATTGCGATCCATGTCTGGGTCGACGAGACGCGTCCGCGCAATCAGGGCGCCTCGCTCACCGCGTGGGAACTCGGTCACCACGGCGTGCCGCACACGGTGATCCCCGACAACACCGGCGGCCATCTGATGCAGCATCGCATGGTTGACCTTGCGATCGTCGGGACCGACCGCGTCGCCGCCAATGGCGACGTCTGCAACAAGATCGGGACCTATCTGAAGGCGCTCGCCGCGCACGACAACGATGTGCCGTTCTACGTTGCACTGCCGTCGCCGACCATCGACTTTAGTATCGATGATGGCGTCAGGCAGATTCCGATCGAGCAACGCGCCGCCAGTGAGGTGACGCACCTCACCGGGCGCACGGCGGACGGACGGATCGAGACCGTGCGCGTGGTTCCGGACGGCTCTTCCGTCGCCAATTTCGGCTTCGACGTCACGCCGGCGCGGCTGGTTACGGGATTGATCACCGAGCGCGGCGTCCTCGGCGCTGATCGTGCTGCGCTTGCGAGCGCATTTCCCGAACGTTCCGGGCGTTAGCTGAAGGCTGCATTGACGGTGATTGGTTCAGCACGCTATCCCAATCGTTGCCCTCGCAACCCAGACCGTCCAATCCATGTCCAATACCGAACTTGAGATCGTCGTCGACGATCCGACCGCGCCTGAAGAGAACTCGCCCGCCGTCGTCTCTACCGGCGTCGTCGATGTCATCGTCTCGCTGCTGCTGCTTGCGCTCGCATTGGTGCTCGGTTGGGACAATTGGCGGACCGGCGCATCGTGGGACTCGACCGGGCCGCAGCCGGGCTATTTTCCGTTCTATCTCTCGGTGATTCTCGGCGCCGCCAGCCTCTATGGCCTCGGCGCCGCCTTCGTCTCGCGCCGGGAAGCCGCCGAGACCTTCGTCACCCGCGCCCAGTTTCGCCGGGTGATGGCGGTGTTCGTGCCGACATTCCTGTTCTGCCTCGCCACCCAATATCTCGGCCTCTATGTCGCGAGCTTTCTCCTGATCGCGGGCTTCATGCGCCTCGTCGGCAAGATCGCGCTGTGGAAGTCGCTGCTCACCGCCTTCATCTTCACCGCCGCGATGTTCGTGACCTTCGACATCGCATTCGACGTCATCATGCCGAAGGGGCCGCTCGAAGCGGCCTTCGGCTACTGAAGCATGATCCGGAAAAGTGTGATGCGGTTTTCCGAAAAGATCATGCTCAAACAAGGAGCTAAAGCGCGATGACAATTCGACCTCATTTCATCGCGCTTTAGTAACCGACGGGATTTCGAGACATGGAAGCCTTCGGTCTCCTGCTACACGGCTTTGCCGTCCTTTTGACGTGGAAGACGCTGCTGTTGATGATGGTCGGCCTCGTGCTCGGCATCTTCGTCGGCGTGCTACCTGGGCTCGGCGGCCCCAACGGCGTCGCGATCCTGCTGCCTTTGACCTTCACGATGGATCCGACATCCGCCATCGTGATGCTGTCGTGCATCTATTGGGGCGCGTTGTTCGGCGGCGCCATCACCTCGATCCTGTTCAACATCCCCGGCGAAGCCTGGTCGGTCGCGACCACGTTCGACGGCTATCCGATGGCGCAGCAGGGCAGGGCGGCCGAAGCGCTCACGGCCGCGTTCACCTCGTCCTTCATCGGTTCGCTGGTCGCGGTGCTGCTGATCACGTTCCTGGCGCCGATGATCTCGTCGTTCGCGCTGAAGTTTGGCCCGCCGGAATTCTTCGCCGTCTACCTGCTGACGTTCTGCTCGTTCGTCGGCCTCGGCCGCGAGGCCAAGCACAAGACCGTGATCTCGATGTCGCTCGGGCTGCTGCTCGCCGGCGTCGGCATGGATACGGTGTCCGGGCAGCTGCGCATGACCTTCGGCTCCGCCGAGCTGCTGCGCGGCATCAACTTCCTCGTCGCTGTGATCGGCCTGTTCGGCATCAGCGAGATCCTGCTCACGATGGAGGAGCGCCTGGCGCTGCGCGGGCACGCCGCCAGTATCAGCCTGCGCGTCGTGCTCTCGGTGTGGAAGGATCTACCGAAGTACTGGGTGACGCTGCTGCGTTCGTCCGTGATCGGCTGCTGGCTCGGGATCACGCCGGGCGGTGCGATCGCGGCGTCCTTCATGGGCTACAACCTCGCCAAGCGTTTCGCCAAGGATCAGGAAAGTTTTGGCAAGGGCCGCATCGAGGGCGTGTTCGCGCCGGAGACCGCCGCCCACGCCTCGGGCACCGCGGCCTTGTTGCCGATGCTCGCGCTCGGCATTCCCGGTTCGGGCACAGCGGCGATCCTGCTTGGCGGCCTGATGGTGTGGGGCCTCAACCCCGGGCCGCTGCTGTTCGTCGAGCACAAGGATTTCGTCTGGGGCCTGATCGCCTCGATGTATCTCGGCAACGTCGTCGGTCTCGTGCTGGTGCTGACCACGGTGCCGATCTTCGCCTCGATTCTGCGCGTGCCGTTCGCGGCCGTCGCCCCGATGATCGTGGTGTCCTGCGCGATCGGCGCCTATGCGATCCAGAATGCGATGTTCGATATCTGGCTGATGCTGGGCTTCGGCGTGGTCGGCTACGTCTTCAAGAAGATCGGCTTCCCGCTTGCGCCGTTCACGCTCGCATTGGTGCTCGGCAGCCGCGCCGAGGACGCGTTCCGGCTTTCGATGATCGGGGCCGGCGGCGACATGAAGGTGTTCTGGTCGAACGGCCTGGTCGGCACCATCACGACCCTGGCGATCGTGCTGCTATTCTGGCCGGTGATCGATCGGGCCTTTGCCGGCGTCGCGCGTCTGGTGCGGCCGGCAAAGACGTGAGGCCTTATAGCGTTTTCAAGCGAAGTGGATATCGGTTCGCGTGAAGAAAACGCGTCAAGACTAGAATCTCTAGACGACTTTGCGTTGCCTGAGCTCGGCGATCTCGTCCTGGCCGAAGCCGAACTCGGCCAGCACTTCCTCGGTCTGCTCGCCGAATTCCGGCGGGCGCGCCGCCATCTTGCTCGGCGTCCGCGACAGCGTCACGGGCTGGCTGACCAGCTGGATGTGCCGGTTCTCGTCATTCGGCACGTGCTGCGCCATGCCGAGATGCTTGACCTGGGCATCCTCGAACATCTGGTCGATCGAATAGATCGGCCCGCACGGCACGCCGGCGGCGTTCAGCTCCTGCACCCAGGTCTCGGTCGACTTCTTCTCGGTCAGCGCGTTGATTCGTGCATTCAGCGCGTCGCGGTTCTTCGAGCGCGCCGGTGCGGTCGCGTAATCGGGGTCGGTGACCAGGTCGGGCGCGCCGATCGCCTGTGCGCAGCGCTCCCAGATCCGCCCGCCTGTCGTGGCGATGTTGATGTAGCCGTCGGTGGTCTTGAACACACCAGTCGGGATCGAGGTCGGATGGTTGTTGCCGGCCTGTTTCGCGACTTCCTTTTCCATCAGCCAGCGCGCCGCCTGGAAATCCAGCATGAAGATCTGCGCCTGCAGCAGCGAGGTCTGCACCCACTGGCCTTCGCCGGAGACGTCGCGTTCCAGGAGCGCGGTGAGGATGCCGATCGCGCAGAACAGCCCCGCGGTGAGGTCGGCGACGGGAATGCCGACCCGCATCGGTCCTTCGCCGGGCGCGCCGGTCACCGACATCAGGCCGCCCATGCCCTGCGCGATCTGATCGAAGCCCGGCCGCTTGTGATAGGGGCCATCCTGGCCGAACCCGGAGATGCTGCCGTAGACGATCCGCGGATTGATCTTGCGCACGCTCTCATAGTCGATGCCGAGCTTGGCCTTTACGTCCGGCCGAAAGTTCTCGACGATAACGTCGGCTTGCTCGGCCAGCCGCTTGAACACCTCGAGCCCCTTGGGATCTTTCAGGTTCAGCGTCATGGCACGCTTGTTGCGGTGCAGGTTCTGGAAATCCGACCCGCCACGCGGGCCGCCCGGCTGCTCGCCGCCGCCGTCCTCCAGCAGCGCATCGATCTTGATGACGTTGGCACCCCAGTCGGCGAGCTGGCGCACGCAGGTCGGCCCCGACCGGACCCGGGTCAAATCCAGCACGGTGAACCGGGACAGGGCTTGGGATGCGCGGGGAAAGGGCATTGAGACACCTCTTGTTTGGCGGGCCGCTCTGGGGCTACTGCCTATCTGCCATAGACAATTTGGCTGACCTTTCCAACTGTTACCCGGGCAACAAGCCGGGCTGGAAACAAACAGGCATGATTCCGTGAATATCGGCCCCCGCCTCGGCCGTCGTTCAGGTTTCCCCACACCTGCTTACAGGCCCTGCCATCCGCCAACCCTCGACAATCACTGCGCCGGCTGCTAGCCCGTCGCCATCCGAGTGAGTTTTTGCCCTTATGGAAGAGGCACTTGAGGCGCATCGAGGCGATCGACCGAAAGCGGGCATGGCGGTGAAAAAGGGCCCATCCCATCTGCTCGGCAATTCGGCGTGGAACGCGACGGCGTTCGCGGTCGCGGTTCTGCTCAACCTCGCGATTCTACCATTCGTGATCTTCCGGCTCGGCCTTGCCGCCTTCGGGGTTGCGGGCCTGGTGACAGCCTGCGTCGCGCCTGCCCTGATGTTCAGCAATGCGCTTGGCCTCTCGACGGCGCGCGAGCTCGCGCAAAGGCTGGAACCGTCCGATCGTGACGAGGCACGGCATTTCTTCGCGACCGCCCTTGCGCTCGCGATCGCCGTGGGCAGCCTGATCTCGGCATTGCTGATCCTTGCCGGACCGCCGCTCGCGCGATTGGGATTTCACCTGGGTGGTCCGGCGTCCGATGACCTCGGGCTTGCCTTTGCATTGGCCGGCGCCGGCTGGCTGTTCCAGTGCCTGTTTGCGGTCTTCCTCTCGCTGTTCACGGCGCGCCAGGATTATCGGCGGATCGCGTCGATCAGCATCACCGGCACGGTGGTGACGACGATGTCGATGCTGCTGCTGATCCCATACGCCCCACGCGCCTCGACCTTCCTCGGCTGCCAGGCCCTGGGCTTCGCGACGAATCTGCTGATGGCCTTCGCCTGGTCGCGGCACGCGATCAGCGATTGGCTGGTGCGGCCCGCGCTCGATCGCACTGCGCTGCGCGCACTCGTGAAACTTGGCGGCTGGCAGGTCGCGGCGCAAAGCGGCGCGCTGTTTGCCGGCCAGGCGGACCGCTATCTGCTCGGCGCGCTGCTGCAGCCGCAATTCGTCGGCTTCTACAGCGTCGCGCAGCGGTTGGAGGAGGCGGTCTATATCGGCGTGTTGAAGATCGGCGAGATCTTGTTCCCGTTCTTCAGCACGCTGCAGAAAGAGGATGACGATCGCAAGGTCGACCTGCTGCTTCGCTCCTCCTGGATTCTCAACGTGCTTGCCGCGAGCGCGCTTGGCGGCCTGATCCCGGTTGCCGGCGCGCTGCTGTATCGATGGACCGGCGCCGAGGTCGCCGCCGAGGCGCAGCTCGTGCTGGTGGTGCTTGCGATCAGCGGGATATTGGGGTCGAGCGCCAACGTGTTCGCGTTCTATCTGCTCTCGCAGGGACGCTCCAGTTTCAACGCGTTGATCTCGCTCGTCACCGGCACCTTCACGCTGGCGACCAGCGCCATTGCGTTGCCGTATTTCGGCTGGCAGGCGGCCGGCTGGAGCTCCTGCGTCGGGATGGTTGCCCAGATGGTCGTCACGGTGCTGTTGTTGCGACGAACCTTCAGGCTCTCGGCCATGTGGTCACGGATGATGCACTTCGTCCTGATCCCGCTCGGCACGGGAATCGCCGTTGCGCTGGTGCTGCGCGCGCAGCTTGGCCATGCGCCGTTCGACCACGCGCCGTCATGGTGGTATGTGGTGTCGCTCTACGGCGTGTCGGCGGCGGCGATCTTTGTCGCCGCCGTCGCCGTGTCGCAACTTGGTCCCTATCGCGCCATCTGCTGGCGGGATCTTCGCGTCATCGTCGCACGCTTCTTGCCCTTCAAGGCCGCCTAGACATGTGTGGTATCGCAGGCATCGTCAATCTGCGCGGCGGCCCCGTGGACCCAGCCGACATCTCGCGGCTCACCAGCCTGATCGCGCATCGCGGTCCGTTCGGCGAGGGCACCTGGTTCAACGCGAAGCGAAACGTCGCCTTCGGCCATCGCCGGCTCGCCATCATCGATCCCGGCGAGGGCGGCTATCAGCCGATGGCATCGGGCGATGGCCGCCATGTGATCGTCTACAACGGCGAGATCTACAACTTTCTCGAACTGCGCCGCGAGCTCGAGGCGAAGGGCGCGGTCTTCCGCAGTCAGTCCGACACCGAGGTGATCCTTGCCGCCTGGCAGGCGTGGGGCGAGGACATGCTGCTGCGCTTCAACGGCATGTGGGCGCTGGCGATCTACGACACCGTCACGGATGATCTGTTCCTCGCGCGCGATCGGTTCGGCATCAAGCCGCTGCTGTACGCGTTGTCAGGCGAGCGGTTCGTGTTCGCGTCCGAGCAGCGGGCGCTGGCGCGGAGCGGGCTGGTCGAGACGTCGCTCGATGTCGACGTGGCGCGGCGGCTGTTGCTTGACCCGTTCGGGATCGAAGGCAGCGAGCGCACTCTGTTCGCGCAACTGCGGCGCCTGCAGGGCGGGCACTGCATGTGGTTGCGCCAGGGCCGGGTGCAGGTGCGCCGCTGGTGGCGGACGGTGGATCATCTGCCTGATATCCCGGATACCGAGGCCGAACGCATCGAGCGCTTTCGCGACCTGTTTCAGGATTCCGTCGCGCTGCGCATGCGCAGCGACGTTCCGATTGGGACCTGCCTGTCCGGCGGGTTCGATTCGTCTGCGGTGATCTGCGCGATGGCGACCCATGAGAAGGCCGGCATGGGACCGCGCGACTCGACCGCCTGGCGGCACGCCTTTGTCGCCACCTTTCCCGGCGCCAGCAACGACGAACGGCCGATGGCGGAGGAAGCGGCGGCGTGGGCCGATGTGGCGCCGAGCTTTCTCGAGATCGGGCGCGCCGATGCGCTCACTGACCTTGATCGGATCCTTGACGACAACGACGACGTCTATATCGGGCTGCCGAGTGCGCCGTGGCTGATTTATCGCGAACTCCGGCGCCAGAACGTCACTGTCTCGCTCGATGGCCACGGAGCGGACGAATTGATGGGCGCCTACCTGCAGGAGGGGCAGTCCACCGCATTCCGGATCCGCAACGCCGCAGCCGCGCTCACGTCACGATCGCAGTTGGCGCAACGCGGCATCGACTTCCTGCGGACGCAGATGATCAGGCGCCAGGGGCATTATTTCCTGCGGGGAGGCCTGACGGCGATGCCCGCAGCGCTGCCGTTGGTCGCAGAGGATGATGAGTTGCCGAACGCGTGGGGCGCGCTGAACCGGCGTCTCTATCGGATGTTCCACTCGACCACGCTGCCCACCATTCTGCGCAATTTCGACCGGCTCTCGATGGCGCACGGGATCGAGGTGCGCATGCCGTTCATGGACTGGCGGCTGGTGACCTACACGATGGCGCTGCCGGAAACGAGCAAATCGGCCGATGGCATGACCAAGGTGGTCGCGCGGCAGGCGATGGCAAACCTGATGCCTGAGAGTATCCGCACCGCGCGCCGCAAGGTCGGCTTCAACTCGCCGATGCCGGAATGGCTGAACGGGCCATTGGCGGGCTGGACCAATGAGCTGCTCAATCGCAATGTCCCGGCGTTTGCCGAGTTCGTCGACGAAGCGCCGCTTCGAAAGACCGTCGGCCACTTGACGGCATCGCAGAGCTGGGATTGGGAATCCGTCGGCCGGATCTGGCCATACCTGAACATGAAATGGATGTTGGCAAGGTCCGTATAACCAATGCGTCTGTTCCAGAATAGCGGTCTCTATCCGTCCTATCTGCCGCGGCTGAACCAGCTTGCGGCAAAAGCGTCAACCTTTGCGGCACGTCGCGATGTGTTCCTGCACGATCGCTTCGGCGCGGCACATTTTCTCGAGCCCGTGCTCGACGGTGCACCCGAAGCCTTCTTCACCAATGGCGACGACGAAGTGCTGCAGCGCCAGTGGGCGCGTGAGCAGGGCATGAAGGGGACGCCGACGCTCGAAGCCATTCTGCTCGCGCAGATCGAGCATCACATGACCGACGTGTTCTACAATCTCGATCCGGTGCGTTATCCGAGTGCGTTCATCGCCAGGCTTCCGGGCTGTGTGAAGAAGACATTGTGCTGGCGCGCGGCGCCTTCCGGTAATGCCGACCTGACCGCCTACGGCGCGGTGCTTGGAAACTTCCCGTCGATCCTCGAGGCGTGGCGCAGCAAGGGCTGCCGGGCGGAGCTGTTCTTCCCCGCGATCGATCCTGTCATGGAGCAGTACGGCCACGGCGAACGGCCGATCGATGTGGCGTTTGTCGGTGGATATTCGCGGCATCACAGCGCGCGCGGCAGGACGCTCGAACAGGTCGCGGCTCTGGCCGCTGAACGCAAGATCGTGTTCTGCCTCGATGCGTCGCGGCTGACACGGCTTGCCGAAAGCGCGGTCGGTCGGTTGCTGCCGCTGCAAAAGCACCGCAGGCCCGACGTCATCGCGCGAATAGCGCGACTGCCGCTGTTCGGCCGGGACCTCTACGAGCTGTTCGGGTCCGCCAAGATCGTGCTCAACGGCGCCATCGACATGGCCGGCAACGATCGCGGCAATATGCGCTGCTTCGAGGCAATGGGCTGCGGAGCGCTGCTCGTGTCGGATTCCGGCAACTATCCGGAGGCGATGCAGGACGGCGTCACGATGCGCACCTACGACGCGCCTGAAAGGGCCGCCGGGGCGATTTCAAGCAGCCTGCAGGATTGGCCGCAATGGGCCGCGATCGCCGCGTCCGGCCGAAGCCGGGTGCGGCAGACCTACAGCAAGGCCTCGCAATGGGCCCAGTTTATCGATCTCGTTGCGCGGATTGAGCCGTGCTAGAGGGCTTTTCGAGCGAAGTGGATGCTGTTTCGCGTAAAGAAAATACGCCGAAACGAGAATCTGGAGCCCTGTTCCGATTCCATCGGAACGGAAAAGGCTCTAGAGGGTGCACAGTGCCGGCCGGTGGGCGGGCGATCGGGCCGAGATGATGTCTGCAAGTGACTTGATCCATCAACTGAAATGGGTGGCCGACGGGCTCGCCGTGCCGCTGTTCAGGTTGCGGCCGCGGCCGTTCGGCCCGGGTTATCAGACGGTCAAGCGCGATACGATCACCGCGGCCATCGACGCGGGCCTGCTTCGAGCCGGGAAGGAGCTTCCGCCCGGCTACGGCGTCGCCATGGACGAGCGCGTGGTGGAATATCCGTGGGTCTATGGCCGGCTGAGCAATGTCGGCAAGATGCTGGATGCGGGATCGACCTTCAACCACGACTTCCTGCTGCAGCGTCCGCCATTGCGCGGCGCTGATCTCACCATCATGACGCTGGCGCCGGAGCGGCGCTGCTACTGGCGTGACGGCTACTCCTATGTGTTCGGTGATCTCCGCAAGACGATGTTCGGCGATCAGGTGTTCGACACCGTCGCCAGCATCTCGACGATCGAGCACATCGGCCTCGACAATCAGATGCTTTACACGGGCGATCCGCGCGACGCCGAGACCGATCGGGACGGCTTTGTTCCCGCGGTGAAGGAGTTCAAGCGCATTCTGAAGCCCGGCGGGACTTGCCTGATCTCCGTGCCGTTCGGCAAACGCGAGAATCTCGGTTGGTATCAGGTGTTCGATCTTGCGATGATCGAACGGATCATCGAGGTATTCGGGGCGGCGTCTCACCATGTCGATTATTTCGGCTATTCGAGACAAGGCTGGTCGCGCCAGAGCGCCGAGGCGCTCGCTGACGCCACCGTTTTCGACACCCACACCGGCAAGGGGCGGGGCAACGACCTTGCGGCGTCGTCGCGCGCCGTCGCATGCCTGCAGTTGACGGCATGAATATCGACTATCTGATCCAGCGCCTGATCGGTCGTGCGACGTGCCGGTTGCAGCCGGACGCGGCGCTCGGCCGCTCTGCCAGGATCAGAAACATCCGGGGCGATTCCGACAAGATCGTCGTCGGCCGCAACAGCCGCATCCTAGGCGAACTCCTGACCTTCGCGCATGGCGGCGAGATCAAGATCGGCGAGTGGTGCTACGTCGGCGAGGGAACCCGGATCTGGTCGGCCGCCTCGATCGAGCTCGGCAACCGCGTGTTGATCTCGCATTCGGCAAATATCTTCGACAATCTCACGCATCCGCTGCGTTCGGCGGAGCGTCACCGGCAGGTCCGGCAGATTTTCACGCGCGGACATCCGAACGATATCTCGCTTGACGAGAGCCCGGTTAAGATCTGCGATGATGCCTGGATCGGCGCGGCTGCGATGGTGCTGCGCGGTGTGACAGTTGGGCAGGGCGCGATCGTCGCGGCCGGCGCGGTCGTGACCAGGGACGTCGCGCCGTTTTCGATCGTGGCGGGCAATCCGGCCGTGCTGGTAAGGGAGCTTGGCCCCAATGAACGGTGAGCGCCAGTTTACCACCTGGGAGGACGCGGTGGTCTGGCTGCGCAATCAGCCGGAGCAGCGCCAGCTTGTGCTCGACGCGTTCTACGACGATCCGCTGGTTGGCGCTGCTGAGCGCTATTTCCAGAGTTCCGAGTGGCAAGCGGTCGCCACGTTGCTCACCGGCCGGTCAGGTGCCGCGCTCGACGTTGGAGCCGGTCGCGGCATCGCGAGCTACGCGCTCGCCCGAACCGGCTTTGCCGTAACGGCACTCGAACCGGACCCCAGCGCGATCGTGGGCGGGGCGGCGATCCGCGGCCTGGCGCAACAGACGCAATTGCCGATCCAGGTGGTCGAAGAGTTTTCCGAGCGGCTGCCGTTCGCCGATGCGACGTTCGATCTCGTCTTCGCCCGCGCTGTGCTGCACCATACGCGCGATCTCGAGGGCGCGTGCCGGGAGATGTTTCGCGTGCTGCGGCCCGGTGGCA
Organism: uncultured Bradyrhizobium sp.; assembly: GCF_947648125.1. Taxonomy (GTDB): domain Bacteria; phylum Pseudomonadota; class Alphaproteobacteria; order Rhizobiales; family Xanthobacteraceae; genus Bradyrhizobium. The sequence continues at coordinate 700,035 of NZ_CANSMR010000001.1, forward strand.
TGCTGATCGCGGCGCGTGAGCATGTCATCAGCAAGGAGGCGGATCTTCCGCAGTTCCTTGCGCAGCACCCGTTGCACCATCTTTACGGCGGCGAACATGCCTTCCTGCTCGATCGCTACACCGGCGCGTTGACCAAGGCAGGGTTTTCCGCGGTCGACACGCTGGCGCCGCTGCAAAGTCCGATCAACCTGTTTCCCTATACGTCGGAGACCCTGAAAGCCGCGATCGTGACCAGGTTGTCGCAAAAGATTCCGGTGGCGCCGCTGTGGCGAACCGCGCTTGGATCGCGCCGTGTCTTCGGATCGCTGCTGTCGATGGCCGAACGTTTCGACAATCGACCTGGTCGGCTCTACTCCTTTGTCTGTCACAAGGCCTGAGCGATGATCGTCTGGGTTACAGGCGCGAACGGGTTTATCGGCCGCCATCTCGTGCATGAGTTGGCGGGAGCGGGCCACGCGGTGCACGGCGTCGGACACGGCGCGCTTGACGCAACGGAATCCCGGCGGCTCGGTTTGCAGAGCTGGATCAACGGCGAGATCGATGCGGCCAATCTGAATGCACTCGCGACGGCGCATGGGCTGCCGACGCATATCTTTCATCTGGCCGGCGGATCGTCCGTCGGTGTCTCGATCGAACGGCCTTTTGAGGATTTTTCCCGGACCGTGGCGAGCACCGCTCGCCTGCTGGAATGGTTGCGCGGCTCTGCGCCAAACTCCGCACTGATCGTGGCATCGAGCGCGGCGGTCTATGGGGCCGATCATTTGGGGCCGATTCCGGAAGACGCGGTGCTGACGCCGATGTCACCCTATGGCCAGCACAAGCTGATGATGGAGCAATTGTGCCAGAGCTACGCCCGGTCATTCGGTATTCGCTCCGCCGTTGTGCGGCTGTTTTCGGTGTATGGACCCAACCTGCGCAAGCAGTTGCTGTGGGATATCTGCTCGCGGCTGAAGGCGGGCCAGAGTCCGCTGACTCTCGGCGGGACCGGCGCTGAAATCCGCGATTGGATCGACGTGCGCGACGTCGCCAGATTGCTGGCAAGTGTCGCGCAGCAGCTATCGTCGGAGGCGTTCTCCGTGATCAACGGAGGCTCCGGCCACGGAACCAGCGTGACGGCGATCGCGGACGGGCTGATCAGGCATTGGGGCAGCGACACTGTCGTGCACTATTCGGGCCTTGCGCGGCACGGCGATCCGGTCAGCCTGCTGGCCGACGATGCGCGTCTGCGTCGCATGAAGTTCGACTGGCGGATTCCGCTCGATCGCGGCCTTGCCGACTACGTCGCCTGGTTCAAGGGACAGGCTTCGTGACGATTGCCGGCCCGGTACGCTTTGCGTTCAACCATATTTCGCGTCCGCTCTGGGCTGGCGGGTACAACTATCAGCGCAATCTGTTTGCGGCGCTGGCCCGCTTTCATCCCGGCGAATTCGTTCCGGTCGTCCTCGCGGGGCATCAGGCCGATGCGAACGAGCTTGCCGAACTCGCCGCGATCCCGGGTGTCGAGATCGCGCGCTCAGCGGCATTCGACGGGCAGCCGGGCCTGACCGCCGCGCTGGTGCGCGGCCTGGATCGTGGTGCAGCGCAGGCGTTTCGAAACGCGCGGGTTGATGCGGTGGTCGAATCGGCGCGCTTCTTCGGCTGGCGGCTCGCGCTGCCGGCGGTGGCTTGGATCCCCGATCTGCAGCACCGATCCTTGCCGGAGTTATTTCCAGCCACCGCACGTTGGCGCCGCGAACTCGGCTTCCGTATGCAGATCGCCTCCGGGCGGTCCATATTGCTGAGCAGCGAAAGCGCGCTGCGCGATTTCCAAGCCTACTATCCGCGGGTTAGAAACAAGGTCTACGTGGTTCGCTTCGCGACCCAGCCGCCCACCGGGCTTCTCAACGAAGACCCGCGCGAGGTCATCGCGACCTATGGCTTGCCGGAGAACTACTTCTATCTGCCGAACCAGTTCTATCGCCACAAGAACCACCAGCTTGTGGTCGAAGCGCTGACCATCCTGAAGCGTCGTGGCGTGAACGTAACCGTTTGTGCGTCCGGCAGCACCGAGGATCGGCGCGAACCCGGCTACTACGAGCTCGTCAAAGCGGAGATCCAAAAGCGCGGCCTGGATTCATCTTTCCGCCACGTCGGCATCATTCCGCTGGCGCACGTCTACGCGCTGCTGCGGGCGTCGACCGCGATGATCAATTCATCGCGTTTCGAAGGCTGGAGTTCGACGGTCGAGGAGGCGAAGTCGTTCGGCGTGCCGATGATTCTGTCCGATATCGACGTGCATCGGGAACAGACCGAAGGAGCTGCGCGCTATTTCGGTGTCGATGATCCAGCCGCGCTGGCAGATCATCTGGCGCAATTATCGGGACAATGCCACGGACAGGTGGTGAGAAACATCGTTCCGCAGCAGGATGATCGCGTGCGCGCCTTCGCGGCGAGCTTCGCCGATGCCATGCGGCGGGCAGTTCACCGGGATATCGATCAACCAGCCGCAAAATTGATGTGAAGGTTGAGCGGTGGTCGGCCGCGGAGTTTCGGCAAGTCACGACCAGTAGACCGCCGTGCACGGAAACCAGCTGCCCCGGCCGCTCACGACACAAATCAAACCTCGGCTAGGGTTTGGTCGCTTCCAGATAGTGCTGTGCCTCGGTAGAAGCGGTCCTCGTCACCACCAAACTGCACTCGGCTGACCACTGCCTTAGCTCGTCCATTTCGTAGCGGTACGCATAGGGCGGGTGATACCAGTCGAAGTTGACCAGGTCGCAATGTCGCTCGGAGAATCCCGAATTGTGCCAGCACTTCATAAAATGCTGATAGATGAACGATTGCACAGGGTAGCGGCCGGCCTTGATGCCGAGGAACGGCAGATCCTCCGCGATTGTGACGACGCCGTCGCACGCCTGAAGATCACGCCCGAGCTTGGTGACCTGGTTGGCTACTGCAAAGGCCGCGCCGGTGTCCATAGCGATGATCTCCGATCGCAGAGCGTCATCGATCGCCTCCCGCATTCGAGTTTTTTTTGCGTAGGCTGTGATCGCGATCGTGCCACCGCTCGCAAGCTGGTCGACCAGCGTCCGATAGGTAGCCTGTGGATTCGGCGTGTGATGGATTGCCGCACGACACAGAACGAAATCAAACAGGCCTTGATCAGCCGGCTTCGTGATGTCGCCCTGCACCAGCGAAGCGTTAGCCGGGCGCGCGATGTCGTCCAGAGAACCGTGGAGGTCCATCCCGAAATAGCGAAGGCCGTTAGGATTCGGCGTTGCTGTCAGTGCATTCATGATGTCGCCGTAGCCGCAGGCTGCGTCGTAGACCCTCACGGTACGCTGGCTGGCTTCGTCTCGGATTCTGTCGAACACGCTTTGCCATGGTAGCTGACGGGAGGGCATGGCCTTGGCAGCGTCAGGGTTTTGCTTGACAAAATCGCCAAATTTCAGGTCCGCGCCCCACTGTTCAGTGTAATGCGCCGCGGTCTTCGAGACGTATTCGCCATGGTCCATAGTCACGCCCTCGTGGCCTTCCTTCGCTCTGGTAGACGATCGGGAACGTCAGAACAACTACCAGTGTTGCGCGGGTCTGCCGATTATCCAGGCTCGGTGTTAGTTTGAACGACCGTGTCGCTGGATGTTCGGTGCCCATTCGGTCCGGCGCGCCGCCCGCGATATCCCTTGCGCCGTAAGGTTGACGTTCATCGCGTGAACAGGCTAGAGAGGCGCTTGGGTGCTGCGTGGCATTTCCTCGCGACAGACGCGAAGTGTTTGCGCGCAGGACGCGGCAGCTCAGATGCGCTGCCTGTCGGACCGATCACGAAACACAAGCGGATTAGGCTCATCAAACCGTGTGCGGCATATTCGGCCTAGTCGCCAAGAACGGGCTCGTCGATGCCGGTCAGGTCGATCGATTGACGGATCTTGTCGCGCACCGCGGTCCGGATGGTCGCGGCGTCAGGATCAATGGCAATGTCGGGTTAGGGCACCGGCGGCTTGCCATCATCGACCTGACGGAAGACGGCGCGCAGCCGATGCGCGACCGTCTGCTCCCGATCTGGATCACCTATAACGGTGAGATCTACAATTACCTCGAGCTTCGCGCCGAGTTGGAGGCGCTGGGACATGTCTTCCACACGGCCTCAGACACCGAGGTCCTGCTGGCGGCCTATATCCACTGGGGCGAGAGTTGCCTCGACCGCTTCAACGGCATGTGGTCGTTTGCGATTCACGACGAGCGCGACAACACGCTGTTCTGCGCGCGCGATCGCTTTGGCGTCAAGCCGTTCTACTTCGCAGACATGCCAACCCAGTTCGCCTTCGGCTCGGAGATCCGCCAACTGCTTCCGTTGATCGGGCGTTCGATCGCGGACGACGATCTCGTCAGGGATTTCCTAGTCTGCGGTTTGAGTGATCACACCAATCGGACCTTTTTCAAGGGTATCGAGAAGCTGCTGCCCGCACACAAGATGCGGGTCGACGTCTCGACCGGCCGGATCGCCATAGAGCGCTACTATTCGCTGGCGCCGCGCGCGGCCGTGGCGGACGAGCAGGATGCCACGAGGTCGCTGGCCGAGCTGCTGGACGATGCGACGCGGCTGCGCCTGCGCTCGGACGTTCGCGTCGGCACCTGCCTGTCGGGAGGTTTGGACAGTTCCAGCGTCGCGACGCTGGCTGCGAAGCGCTATGCGGCAAATTCCAACGAGCGGTTCTTTGCCATCACGGCCGTCAGCGAGGAGACGACGAATAATGAGGAAGCCTACGCGGCCGATGTCGTGGCCAAGGCCGAGCTGAACTGGCTGCGCACCAAGCCGAGCTACGAGGATTTCGCGTCGACCGCGGAAGCCTTGCTCGATGTGCAGGAGGAGCCGTTCGGCGGACCCTCGATCATGATGCAATACGAGGTGATGAAGACGGCGCGCGCGAACGGCGTGATCGTGCTTCTCGACGGCCAGGGCGGTGACGAGACGCTGCTGGGCTATCACCGCTATTATGCGGCCTGGCTCCGCGATCGGCTCGATCACGCCGGTGTCGGCGGATTTCTCTCCGCCTTTCGTGCCGCCACGCAGGCCGGCGTATCGGCGCGCCGCCTGTTGATGTACCTGTTCGGCGCCAGCTCGGCGGCGCTGCGGAGCGCATTCTACCGCTGGCAGTACACCTTCCTGAAGCGCCCGGACCTGCCGGAGTGTCTTCGCCGTTTCGCGCGTGAGACGCGCGATGCGCAGCAAATGCAGGTGTTGGAGATCACCGAAACCAATTTGCCGATGTTGCTGCGTTTCGAGGACAAGAACTCGATGCGGTTCGGCATCGAGACGCGATTGCCGTTTCTGGACTATCGATTTGTCGAGTTTGCGCTGAGTCTGCCGACGCGCATCAAGCTGAACCAAGGCTGGACGAAATGGCCGCTCCGTGCAGCCATGCAGGAGGTTCTTCCGGCCAGCATTTCCTGGCGCAAGGACAAGATCGGCTTTGCCGCGCCCGATCAGATCTGGCTCAACCGGCACTCGCCGGCGATGTATGAGAAGGTGGTCGGCAGCACATTGCTTGCCCGCTACGTCGACATGGTGGCGGTGAAGCGCAAGTTCCACCGGCTCGACCTCGGAATGCGCTGGCGGCTCTACTGCGTGGCGCTTTGGGGTGAACGCTTCCGGGTTGGAGCCCCATGAAGATCTGCATGCTGTCGAGCGTCCACTCCGCCAACGACATTCGAATTGTTGAGAAGGAGGCGCGAAGCCTGTCCGAGGCCGGTCACGACGTGACCGTCGTGGCGCGGCCGCCGCGCCCGAGTGACCCGGGACGCATTGCATTCAAGTTGATCGAGATACCGCCGATGGCGCGATGGAAGCGTCCCTGGGTGGCGGGAAGGGCAGCGATTGCGCTCGCCCATGCGGCCACAGCCGATGTCGTGCAATTCCACGACCCCGAGTTGATACCGTTCGCGTTGCGGCTCAAGAGGCGCGGCTGCAAGGTGATCTACGACGTCCATGAGGACGTGCCGTTGGATATCCATTCCAAGCGGTGGATTTGGCCTTGGATGCGGCCGGCTGTGGCACGCGCGATGGAACTGGTGGAGCGAAACGCCGCGCGGCATTTTGATGCGATCGTGGCCGCGACGCCGGCGATGGCCGATCGCTTCCGTGCCTACGGTGCCGATGTCACGTTGGTCCGGAACACCGTGCGGCTGGACGAATTCATCGCGCCGACGGCGACGACCGCGCGGCGACGTCAGGCGGTCTATGTGGGGCGCACCAGCTTTGACCGCGGACTGGTCGAGATGGTGGAGGCATGTGCGGCGGTCCGGCTGCCGCTCGTGCTCGCGGGGAGCATCGGCCGCGAGGAACAGGCCTGGCTTGAGAAAACGTCCACGGACGTGTCATACAGAGGCACGCTGGGGCGTGGTGAGATCGCGACGCTGCTCAACGAAAGTCTCATCGGGCTCAATCTGCTGTTGCCCGAACCTAATTATTTGCTGTCACTTCCAACCAAGCTTTTTGAATATATGGCCGCTGGGCTACCTGTCATTTCAAGTGATCTGCCGAAGTCCAAAGAGATCGTCGAGGCGGCGGGATGCGGCTTTGTCGTGTCGCTCGACGATCGCGCGGCCTTACTTGACAGCCTTTCCAGGCTCGCCGACGACCCTCGACGCGCGATCGCATTGGGGCTGGCGGGGCGGGCGGCGGTCACCCGGAATTACAATTGGCAGCACGACGCGGCGGAGCTCAACCGGCTCTACCGGCGATTTGCGGCGCCCGGTGGCGTGGCATGAACATCTGGCTGCTGCATCCCTTTGCCGGCGGTCCGGGCCTCGGCCGTCACTATCGTCCGTTCTGGCTGGCCGACGCCTGGGCAAAGATGGGCCATCGGGTGGTGGTGGTCAGCGCCGGCTTCCATCATCTGCACAGGCAACCGCGCGCGCCGGGACCGCAGCGGATCAATGGCGTCGACTTCTGGTTCCTCGACACGCCGCGCTACGGCAATGGCAGCCTGGGGCGGCTTCGCAACAATCTGAGCTTTGGTCCCGCCGTAAGCTCGGCAGCGTCGGCAATTGCCGCGCAGTTCGGCAAACCGGATCTGATGATCGCGTCGAGCCCGCATCTGTTCTTCATTTCGGCGGCGCATCAGGTCGCGCGGCGCTTCGATGCCAGGTTCTGGATCGAGATCCGCGACCTCTGGCCGGAGAGCATCATTGCCCTTGGGATGACCCCGGCATGGCATCCCCTGATGAAGGTGCTCGGCTGGAAAGAGCGCGCCGCCTATCGTGAGGCAGATCGCGTGATCTGTCTGCTGGCGGGCGCGGAAGCCCATATGCGTGCGCGCGGCCTGGCGGCCGGCAAGTTCCTGTGGATTCCCAACGGGGTGTCCGACGACGAAATCCAGAACGCGCTGACCATCGAGAATCTCGCTCACCCTCTGATCGACCGCATCAATGTGCTGAAGCAACAGGGCAGGCGCGTCGTACTCTACGCCGGTGGCATGGGCCCCCCGAATGCCGTGGAAGCCATTCTCGACGCCGCTTCCATTCTCGGCAAAGCGAGCCCCGAGATTCATTTCGTGATGATCGGGTCGGGCACCTCGCGCGAGGCGCTCAAACAGCGGGCTGCCGGGCTTGCCAATGTCGAATTTCACGATGAAATCGATCGATCGGTCGTGCACGGCATGCTGCACGCTTCCGATTGCGCGGTGGTCGCCTTCCACAAGAACGCGCTCTACTATCATGGCATCAGCCCCAACAAGCTGTTCGACTATTGCCTGTTCGCGCCGCGCAGCGTCATCGCCTGCGAAGAGCCGGCGCTCGCCGGGCTCGGAGACCTGGTGACCGCGCGGTGCGCGCCGGATGATCCCGGTGCGCTCGCAGCGTCGCTGTGCGCGGCCCTGAACGGTCCGGCCCGCCCCCGGGGGGATCGCATCGCTGTCGCGCAGCGCTACAGCTATTCAGCGCTCGCGGCGCGATATCTGGCTGGAACGGCATGATCGGGCCTGAAGTGTGGCCATCCCGACACATAAGCGTGAATAAAATCCATTTATAATCAGATAGTTGACGTGTTCATTGCGTGAACGAATTCGCTTGACGTTCATCGAGTGAACGCGCTATCAGCCTCTCCAGTGGGGATAGGCGTGATGGCAGGCATTCTACCGACGGATGAGGGTGACAGCGACCGGCTTGTGCTGGGACTGCTCAGCTCCCTCGAGGCGGATGGCGCGCAATCGCAGCGGCACATCGCGGCCGAACTGGGCGTCGCGCTCGGGCTGGTCAATGCCTACCTGAAGCGGGCGATCAAGAAAGGCTTCGTCAAGGTCGGGTCGGCGCCTGCGCGGCGCTATGCCTACTACCTCACCCCGCAAGGCTTCTCCGAAAAATCGCGCCTGACCGTCCAGTTCCTTACGGACTCCTTTTCGCTCTTCCGCAAGGCGAAGGAGGAATTTGCTCGGCTGTTTGAGGACGCGCAGGCGCGCGGCTTCAGGCGGGTCGTGCTCGCCGGACAGTCGGACCTTTGCGAGATCGCGATCCTGTGTGCGGTCGACGGCCCGATCGCGATCCTCGCCATCGTCGATCCCGACGCCACCGCGAGCCGGTTCATCGGGGTAAAGGTGGTGTCCTCCTACGCGCTGGTGGACGAGCCGTTCGATGCGGTTGTGGTGACCCATTTGACGGCCGCGCGAACTGTCTTCGATCAGGCGGTTAGCAATTTCGGGGCGGAGAGGGTGCTCGCGCCGGGGCTGCTGGGCTTGTGTCCCAAGCAGCCACAGGGAGCGTGATGGCCATGGAGCCGGGTTTCCACTGGTACGTTGTGCAGACGCAAGTCAATGCCGAGGTGAAGGCCGCCGCCAATCTCGAACGGCAGGGGTTTTCTATCTATTTTCCCCGCTACATGAAGCGCCGCAGTCACGCCAGGAAAGTGGAGACTGTGCCGCGTCCGTTGTTTCCGCGCTATCTCTTTGTCGGGATCGACGTCGAGTCCCAGCGATGGCGTGCAGTCCAGTCGACGCTCGGCGTGTCGCATCTTGTGTGCGTCGGCGATCGGCCGGCCGTGGTAGAACACGGCGTCATCGATGCCTTGAAGTCGCGCGAGGATGAGGCCGGCTTCATCACGCTTGTGCGCAGAGCGGCTTTCTCGCCCGGCGACACGGTACGAATTGTCGATGGCGCATTCGTCGATAGTCTTGCGCTTGTGGAAAATGCCAGCGACCACCATCGTGTGGCCGTTCTCTTGAACCTGTTGGGCCGCAAGGTGCGCGTTCTCGTCGGGGCGGATCTGATCGCCGCGGCTTGAGCGCGTTCTGCTGTCCGGCGGGCGTGACGGAAATATTTTGGCTCGGGTGTGACGCTGATTCACCCCGAGTGCGGTAGCTTGCCTGAAGCAAACAGAACGTTCGAAGAGAGGGACTTCATGACGAACTACGCGCTGATCGGGGCGGCCGGCTACATCGCGCCGCGTCACATGCGGGCGATGGCCGACACCGGTGGGAAGCTCGCCGTGGCTTACGATCCCAACGACTCCGTGGGAATCATGGACAGCCATTTTCCCGATGCCGAGTTTTTCACGGAGTTCGAGCTGTTCGATCGTTACGTCGGCGCGATGCAGCGCGACGGCAAGAAAATCGACTACATGACGATCTGCTCGCCGAACTACCTTCACGACGCGCACTGCCGGTTCGCGCTGCGCTCCGGGGCCGACGCGATCTGCGAGAAGCCGCTGGTGCTCAATCCCGGCGATATCGACGGGCTGGCGGCGATCGAGCGCGATACCGGCCGGCGGATATCCACCATTCTGCAATTGCGTCTGCACCCGGCGATCATTGCGCTTCGGGATCGTTTCGCGAATTCGCAGAAGCGCCACAAGGTCGAGCTCACCTACATCACGTCGCGCGGGCGCTGGTATCACACCTCCTGGAAAGGCGCAGAAGACCGGTCCGGTGGCGTGGCGACCAACATCGGGGTGCACTTCTTCGACATGTTGAGCTTCGTGTTCGGACCCGCCAGCCGCAACGAGGCGCATCTGCGCGAGGCGGAGCGGGCGGCAGGCTCGCTGGAATGCGAGCGCGCCGACGTCAGCTGGTTCCTTTCGCTTGACCGCAACGACCTGCCGGAGGGCGTGAAGGGCAAGAAGACGACCTTCCGCTCCATCACCGTCGATGGCGAAGAGGTCGAGTTCTCCGAAGGGTTCACCGATCTCCACACGCGAAGCTACGAGGAGATCATCGCCGGCCGCGGCTTCAGGCTCGACGAAGTGCGCCCCTCGATCGATATCGTGTCCACGTTCCGCCATGCGCCGATCGTTCGAAGCAATGGCGTTCACGCCTTCGCCCAGAAGGCGATGCACAAATGAGCGAGATGCGCGAGGATCCGCGCTTCCCCGGCGTGCTGATCCATCAGTCGAGCTACGTCGACGACGGTGCCGTGCTTGGACGCGGCACCAAGGTCTGGCACTTCTGTCACATCCTGTCGCGCACAGTGATCGGTGAGAATTGCTCGATCGGCCAGAACGTGACGATTGGTCCCAATGTCAGGATCGGAAACGGCTGCAAGATCCAGAACAACGTCTCGATCTATGACGGTGTCGAGCTCGCCGACGACGTATTTTGCGGCCCGAGCTGCGTCTTCACCAATGTCAACAATCCGCGCGCCGACGTGTCGCGGAAAGATGAATTTCGCAGGACGCCGATCGGGCGCGGCGTCAGCATCGGTGCCAATGCAACCATCGTCTGCGGACATTCGCTGGGCGAATACTGCTTCATCGGGGCCGGCGCCGTCATCACGAAGGATGTCCCTGCGTTTGCATTGATGGCAGGAAATCCGGCAAGACGGATCGGCTGGATGAGCAGGGCCGGCGAGCGGCTCGGGGTGGATCTTGTGTGTCCGCGGTCGGGTGAGGCTTACATCGAAGCCGACGGTCGATGTTTTCTGAAAGAGCCGCACTAGCCTGCGCTTCCAAATCAACTTCAGTCATACAGACAGATGCACCCAGTCTCCGATTTCTCGCGCCGGGCGGTCGAGGCGCCCACGTCTGGGCGGTCTCTTCAATTGCTGCTGCTTTGCGATTTCGCGGGAGGAAGTGCCTCTACGATCATCGACCATGTGATGAGTCTGAGGAAATCATCCCGGCACGCGATCCATATCTTCAACTCGAAAGGCGACCTGTCCGACGCGCTTGAGCTCGACCGGTTTGACGGCGTCCTAATCCACTATTCTCTCGTCGCCTGCATGGACGACTATATTGGTCCCAATCTGCGTGCGGCCATCAGCAGGTTCAAGGGGCTGAAGGCCGCCTTCGTCCAGGACGAGTATCGATGGACGAATGAGACTACTGACGCCTTGAGGGGGCTTGGTATCCACGTCCTGTTCAGCGTCGTCCCGCCGGAGATCATGGACGACGTATATCCCCAGGAGCGACTGCCGGGTGTCGTCCGGGAAACCTTGCTCACCGGCTACGTTCCAACTGAATTGCTCGGCAGGACGGTCCCGCCATTCGAGGATCGCGCTGTAGATGTCGGTTATCGCGCGCGAAAGCTTCCGGCGTGGTTGGGAAGCTTTGCCCGGGAAAAGTGGCTGATTGCGGATCGGTTCAAGGCGGATGCCGCCGGGTACGGGCTGATCTGCGACATGTCGACGCGCGAGGAAGATCGCATATACGGCGAGAGCTGGATCGAGTTTCTCGCGAACTGCAAGGCCGTCCTCGGCACCGAAAGCGGCTCGAGCATTTGTGACTTCACCGGCGAGATTCAGCGCAACGTCGAACGACATGTGGCCCGTGACCCGGCGGTAGGTTTCGACACGCTGCGCGATCTCTACTTCAAGGATGCAGACGGTCAGATCGTTCTTTCGGTCATTTCGCCGCGCTGTTTCGAAGCAGCCGCGTTGCGAACATTAATGATCCTCTATGACGGCCATTATTCCGGAAGACTTGAGGCTTGGCGGCACTACGTGCCGCTGAGAAAGGATCATTCCAACATGTCCGAGGTCGTTGGTGTGCTGCGCGACCGCTCGCGGGTCCAGGAGATCATCGATCGGGCCTATCGCGAGGTTGCCCTCAATCCCGACAACAGCTTCGAGGCAATGGTTGCGCAGGTCGATCGCGTCATTGACCGCGCATTCCGTCCCGAAATGGCTGCGGCCAAATCGCCGTATGCCGACGCAGAACTCACTGCGCTGATGAGGAAGGAACGTCGCCGGGCCACGATCCGAAGAGCGCTGCAGCGTCTGGAGCGAGGCCGCCGGCGTCCGACCAAAACGGCGGGGACTGTTGTGGTGAGGACGTTTGGTGTGTTTGCGCGCCTCGCTCGGGCCCCGCTGCGTCGTTGGACAAGGCCGAAGATCTCGTGATGGGCCGCACCCGTTCATCCCACGAGAGGAATGAAATGCGCTGGATTGGGATGGAAGACACCCAACAGCGTTGTATCCGCTGCAGGACGCTCGCGGCTCCGTGTCGCCGGGTGCAGGATTGATTTTCGGTCATGCGAATTCTCATCCTGCACGAACTCGACGATCTTGCGTCGGCGCGACGCACGTCGATCAATCATGCGTTCGCGCTCGTCAAATATGCTCCCGAGCATGAGTACACGCTGCACAGCGCGCGCCAACCCGTCACGGCACGTCTGCGCGAACAGATTTTCGATGCGATCGTTCTCGACACCACGTTCTTGTGCTGGAGATGGGCGCGGCCGAAGTCGCTATGGCTGGATCGGATCCTCGATGCTTACGACTTTGTCGGGAAGTCGGATGCCGTCAAGGTGGCGCTGCCCCAAGACGAGTACGACCATGCCGAAGTGCTCGACAGCTGGCTCGCGGACTGGAACGTCGATCTCGTCTATTCGGTATGTTACGAGCACCGCGAGGAGTTTTATCCTCGGGCGCAGAAGAAGGCGCGGGTGCTCGAGGCGCTTACGGGATATGTTGACGATGTCGACATCGGTCTGATGCAGCGCTTTGCCCTACCATTCAACGACAGGGCGATCGACGTCGGCTACAGGGCGCGAGCGTTGCCCGCCTATTACGGAAGAGTCGGCCAGGTGAAGGCCGAACTGGGCGATCGCTTCCGGTCGAAAATGGCCGATCGCAGGCTGAAGCTGGATATCTCGACGCAGGCGCGTGACGCTCTTGTCGGCGACGCCTGGCTGCAGTTTCTGGGCAATAGCAGGTTTACCCTCGGCTGCGAGAGCGGAAGCTCCCTGCTGGATCCCAGAGGGGAGATGAGGGAACGCGTCGAGAGGCAGCTTCAGCGCAATCCGGCGGCGAGCTTCGAGGAACTGGAGCAGGCGTGCTTTCCGGGTCAGGATATGAAGAAGGCGTATACTGCGGCCGGGCCGCGCCTGTTCGAGGCGGCGATCGCGCGGTCCTGTCAGATCCTGACGCCAGGCAACTACGCCGGCGCCCTGAAGGCGGGTGAGCACTACATCGCGCTCGCGCCTGATTGCTCGAATGCCGATGAGGTCTACGAGCAGATGCAGGACCAGAGCGCAAACCAGGCGCGGATCGAGGCGTGCTACCGTGCATTGGTCGACGATCCGAAGTTCCGCTATAGGAATTTCGTGGCAGGCCTGCTAGCGGAAGTTCGTGATGCTGCGATCCGAAAGGGGCGGCGACTGCCCGATTGCGATCCGCCGCCTGGTGCGATAACAGACGAGCTTGCCTTACGTGAATCTTTTACCCGCGCCATTCTTCAGGCGCATCAACATCACATCGAGGATGTGAAGGAAATCAGGTTGCTGCCCAATTTCTTTCACGCAATTGTCGTTGCGCTTGTCCGCCAGATGCTCTCGCTGGTGCGTAGAATTCGCGGATAGTGTGGTCTCTTCGACGAGCTTGAATATCGGGGTTTTCTGACTTCATGTGTGGCATTGCAGGATTCGCATCTCTGTCCGGTCGTCCCGTTGCAAGGGGCGCGGCGTCGCTCAATGCGATGAGCAGCCTGATCGCTCATCGCGGGCCCGACGGTTCGGGGCTTTGGAGCGATGAAGCCGGAGCCGTCGGGCTGGTTCACCGCCGGCTCGCGATCATCGATTTGACCCCCTCCGGTGCCCAACCCATGAAGGGCGCGAACGGCACCGTGATTTCCTATAATGGGGAGATCTACAACTTCATCGAGCTTCGGGAACAGCTCTCGGATGGCTGGACGTTCAAGTCCAGTTCGGACACCGAGGTGATCCTCGCCGCCTACGCCAAATGGGGCGAGCGCTGTGTCGATCATCTGCGCGGGATGTTCGCCTTTGCGATCTGGGACGATCGAAACAAGAAGCTGTTTGCCGCCCGCGACCGCTTCGGGATCAAGCCGTTCTATTACACGGTGCAGCAGGAGGTCTTCTACTTCGCCTCGGAGGCCAAGGCGCTGCTGCCGTTCCTGAGCGACATCGAGACCGACGCGGATGCGCTGAGTGAGTATCTCACATTCCAGTACACGATTGGCAAGAAGACCCTGTTCAGGGGGATATCCGCCCTGCTGCCTGGCCATCTGCTGCGGCTCGAGGGCGGCGACGTCGTGACGTCCCGGTACTGGGACGTGCAGTACGATGTCGATTTCGATCGCAGCCCTGCCTACTTCGAGCGGCGCTTCACCGAACTGCTGTCCGACTCGATGCAGGTGCATCTGCGCTCCGACGTCCCGGTCGGCGGTTACGTGTCGGGTGGTCTCGACTCCAGCCTCGTCGCGCTGATGGCGTCCAAACTGGATCACCGCAGCCGCGATGCATTCCACGGCCGCTTTCTCGAATTCCCCGGCTATGACGAGAGCGGCTACGCCAAGACGGTGACCGATCTGGCGGACATGTCGCTCCACATGGTCGACATCACCGCCGCCGACTTCCGCAACAGCATCGGCGACGTGATCTACCATCTGGATTTTCCGGTCGCCGGGCCGGGTTCGTTCCCGCAATACATGGTGTCCGCGCTCGCGGCCAAGAACGTCAAGGTCGTGCTCGGCGGGCAGGGCGGCGACGAACTGCTCGGCGGCTATGCGCGCTACCTGGTGGCCTATTTCGAGCAGTGCATCAAAGCTGCGATCGATGGCACCTACCAGAGCGGCCACTACGTGGTCACGATCGAGTCGATTGTGCCGAATCTCGGTCTGCTGCGCGAATACAAGCCCATGATCAAGGAATTCTGGCGCGCCGGCCTGTTCGAGGATCTTGATCAGAGGTACTTCCGCCTGGTCGATCGTTCGACCGACATGGTCGGTGAGGTCGATTGGAGTGCGCTGAACAAGGAAGCTGTGTTCGAGTCGTTCCGCGCGATCTTCAACAACCAGGACAACGTGAAGAAGGAAGCGTACTTCGACAAGATGACGCATTTCGACTTCAAGTGCCTGTTGCCGGCGCTGCTTCACGTCGAGGACCGGATGAGCATGGCACACGGGCTGGAGAGCCGCGTGCCGTTGCTGGATCATCCGCTGGTGGAGTTTCTCGCGACCGTGCCAGCCGACGTGAAGTTCATGGGCGGGCAGATGAAGCAACTCATGAAGACGGCCTATCGCGACACCCTTCCCAAGGCGCTGCTGCAGCGACGGGACAAGATGGGCTTCCCGGTGCCGCTGAAGGAATGGTTCGACGGCGAGCTCAAGGACTTCGTGCTCGACATCTTTGGCGAACAGCGCTCGAAGCATCGGCCGTTCTTCAACAGCGACGTTGTGCTCTCCAGCTTCGGCGGGCAATCCCGCTTCTCTCGAAAGACCTGGGGTCTCCTCAGTCTGGAGCTCTGGCACCAGCGGTTTCATGACCGGGCGGCCGAGTTCCGCGCGATGGTTAAGGCTTAAACTTCTCAATCTGGACGGTGGCTATGAAGATTTTTGTAACCGGCGGTGCCGGGCAGGTCGGATCGACGGTCATTGACATGCTGCTGTCGCGCGGCGACACGGTGGTCGCGATCGACAATTATGCGACCGGCCGGGCGGACAACCTCACCAAGCATGCAAACCTGACTCTGGTCGAGGACACGATCGCGAATGCCGCGGTGGTCGATCAGCTGTTCTCGGACTTCCGGCCCGAGGTCGTGATCCATACCGCGGCGTCCTACAAGGATCCCGAGGACTGGAGCAGCGATGCGCTGGTGAACGCGGTCGGGACCGCCAACATCGCGAAGGCCTGCAAGACCTTCGGAGTTTCGCGTCTGATCTACTTCCAGACGGCGCTCTGCTACGGCACCAAGCCGTTGCAGTCGCCGATCCCGCTCGACCACCCGATCAACCCGGTCAATTCCAGCTATGCGATCTCGAAGACGGCCGGCGAGCACTACGTGCAGTTCTCCGGCGTCGAATGGGTGACGTTCCGCCTTGCCAACGTGATCGGGCCGCGAAACGTGTCGGGGCCGCTGCCGATCTTCTACGGGCGGCTGGCCAAGGGACAGAAGTGCTTCGTCACGCCGGCGCGCCGCGACTTCTGCTACGCGGGCGATCTTGCCCGCGTCGTCGTCAAGGCCGCCGGTGGTGTCGGCCGCGGCACCTATCACTTCTCGTCGGGCAAGGATGTCGCCATCAAGGAGCTCTACGATTCCGTGGTGCGGGCCATGAAGATCAATGATTATCCGGAGCCGGAAGTGAAGCCGCTCGGCCCGGACGATGCACCTTCGATTCTGCTCGACCCGTCACGCACCTTCATGGATTTCGGTGCCGTCGAGTTCACCTCGCTCGATGAGATCGCCCGCCTGTCGGTCGAGCGCTGGGAGAAGGAAGGCGTTGTCGGCGGCTATACGCACCTGAAGGAAGCGCGTGCGGAAATCCGCACCTGATCGGAACGGCGACATGCGCATCATCATCACCGGCGGCGCGGGCTGCCTCGGCTCGAACCTGATCGAGCACTGGCTGCCGCAAGGTCACGAGATCCTCGTGATCGACAATTTCGCCACCGGCAAGCGCGAGGTTGTGCCTGCGCTTCCGGGCCTGACCTTGATCGAAGGCTCGATCGCCGATCGGGACCTCGTCACTTCGGCATTCGAGGGGTTTCGGCCGACTCATGTGGTGCATTCGGCCGCGTCCTACAAGGATCCGGCGAACTGGCGGGAAGACGTCGTAACCAACGTCGATGGCACCGTGAACGTGATCGATGCGGCACGTGCCGCCGGCGCGAGCCGGATCCTGAATTTCCAGACCGTGCTGTGCTATGGCCGGCCGGAAACCACGCCGATCCCGGTCGAGCATCCGCTGCGGCCGTTCACCAGCTACGGCATTTCGAAGGTTGCCGGCGAGCAGTATCTGGCGATGAGCGGCCTGCCTTACATGTCGCTGCGACTTGCCAACGTGACCGGTCCCCGTCTGGCGATCGGTCCGATCCCGACCTTCTACAAGCGCCTGAAGGCCGGGCAGGGCTGCTTCTGCAGCGACGCGCAGCGCGACTTCCTCGATATGTCCGACTTCCTGGCTGCGGTCGATCTCGCGATGGCCGAGCAGGCGCCGACCGGCGTCTTCAACGTATCGAGCGGGATCGGCCACTCGATCAAGGAAATCTACGACCTCGTGCGTGCCCACCTCGGCCTGCCGGCCGATCCCGACGTGAAGGTGGTGCCGGTGGGCGACGACGACGTGCCGTCGGTCGTTCCGGACCCAAGCCGGACCCGCGAGCGTCTCGGATGGCAGGCCAAAGTGCCGTTCGACGAGACCATTCGACGGCTGCTTGCCTGGTACGACGCCCATGGCGTGAGCGACGTTTACAGTCACCTGGTGGCACCCAAGAGCTGATCATGAAGTCATTTAACGGATCGACCATTCTCGTCGTCGGCGGAGCCGGATTTGTCGGCTCAAATCTCGTGCGGCTGTTGCTTGAACAAGCGCCGGCCAAGGTCATTGTCGTCGACAATTTGCTGTCGGCCGACGCCTCGAACGTGCCGGATGATCCCCGGATCCAGTTCGTCTCGCGTCCGATCACCGATGACGCCGTGCTCGCCGCACTGCCCGATGACCTCGACTTTGCCTTCCATCTGGCATGCTTCCACGGCAACCAGTCGTCGATCGCCGATCCGATGGCGGATCACGACAACAACACGCTGACCAGCCTGAAGCTGTTCGAAAGGCTCAAGGCCATCCGCTCACTGCAGAAGGTGGTGTATGCCGCAGCCGGTTGCGCGGTGGCCGAGAAGACCTTCGACGGCGCTTCGGCGACGACGGAGGATGCTCCGGTCTCGCTGTACCACGACAGCCCCTATTCGATCTCCAAGCTGATCGGGGAGATGTACGGCAACTACTATTTCACCCGGTACAAGCTCCCCTTCGTGAAGGCTCGTTTCCAGAACGTGTACGGGCCGGGAGAGATCCTGGGTGCGGGCCGCTGGCGCGGCACCGTTCACACGGTTTGGCGGAACGTCACCCCGACCTTCATCTGGAAGGCGTTGCACGACGAAGCGCTTCCGGTCGAGAATGGCGGGGTAGCCTCGCGCGACTTCATCTTCGTCGAAGACATGGCGCGCGGTTTGATGGCTTGCGCCCTCTCGGGTGACCCCGGCGAGATCTACAATCTCGCTTCGGGCGTCGAGACCAGCATCCTCGATCTGGCGAAGCGGGTGAACTCGATCACCGGCAACCAGACCCCGATCGCGCTCACGCCGGCGCGCGACTGGGACAGGTCGGGTCAGCGCTTCGGCGATCCGGCGAAGGCGCGCGAGAAGCTCGGCTTCGTCGCGCGCGTCGCGCATGAGGAAGGCCTTAGGCGGACCATCGCGTGGACGCGAGAAAATCGCGGCCGCATCCTCGGCTGCATGCACAACCATGTCGCGCATGTGCCGGACATTGCGAAGTATTCCTGATGTCGATCAAGATTCTTACAGTTGTTGGCGCGCGCCCGCAGTTCATCAAGGCCGCAGCGGTCAGCCGGGCGATCCGTGAAACGGATGGTCTGGCCGAAGTGATGATTCACACCGGTCAGCATTTCGATGCGAACATGTCCGATCTGTTCTTCGAGGAGCTGGCGATCCCGAAGCCGAAGCATCATCTGGACATCAATGGCGGTGGTCACGGCGACATGACCGGGCGGATGCTGATGGCGATCGAGCCGATCCTGCTTGCCGAAAGGCCGGACTGGGTCGTTGTGTACGGCGACACCAATTCGACGCTGGCTGGTTCGCTGGCCGCCGCCAAGCTCCACATTCCGGTGGCCCATGTCGAAGCCGGGCTCCGTTCCTTCAACCGGCGCATGCCCGAGGAACTGAACCGGATCGTGACGGATCATCTCTCGACGCTTCATCTCTGCCCCACCGCGACGGCCATTGCGAACCTCGCGACCGAAGGTGTGGTGAACGGCGTTTATCACGTTGGCGACGTGATGTACGACGCCACCGTGTTCGCGCTGGAGAAGGCCGAGATCGGTTCGACGATCCTGGCCGATTTGCAGCTGCGGCCCAAGCAATATTCGCTCGCAACCGTACACCGCGCCGAGAATACGGATGATCCAGAGCGGCTCCGTGAAGTCGTTCAGTTCCTGCTAGAGCAGTCGCGCGGGCGCACCGTGGTCCTGCCGCTGCATCCGCGCACCAGGGGCGCCGCCGCGCGGCTGGGCGTGAGCCTGGAAGGGCTGCGCGTCATTAACCCGGTCGGTTATCTCGACATGGCGAAGCTGCTGCACCACGCTGCGGAAGTGTATACGGACTCGGGCGGTCTCCAGAAGGAAGCTTATTTTCATCGCGTGCCATGCATTACGCTGCGCGATGAAACCGAATGGACCGAGACGGTGACCAACGGCTGGAATCGGCTCTGGAAGGGGCCGGCGCATCTGGTGCGGAGCGAAATCACCGACTACGGGCGAGGACGGGCAGCTTTCGAGATAGCGGAACTGCTGCGAGATCAAGCCCCGTTACGTGCAGCGGGTTGAGGTCCTCGCCGACGGATTGGGTCCGTCGCTCTCGTGCCGGTCGTCTTCACAGTCATCATGATTTTTCCTCGAGCTCAATCTGTCCGCTCGTGGTGAAGCGCAAACTCCAGTCCAAGAGGTCAGCCTTGGAAATCAACGGCAAGAAATTCCTCGTCATCGGCGGAGCGGGATTGATCGGCTCCCATGCAGTCGAGCAGCTCGCGAAGCACGACGTCGGCGAGATCGTGATCTTCGACAATTTCGCGCGCGGTTCCCTCGAGAACCTCGACCGGATCCTCAGGGATCCGCGGGTCAAGATATTCGAAGCGGGTGGCGATGTCTGCCAACCCGACATCCTCGACGCCGCGATGAAGGGCAAGGATGGTGTGTTCCACTTTGCCGCGCTGTGGCTGCTGCAATGTCATGAATTTCCGCGGGCGGCCTTCGACACCAACATCCGCGGTACGTTCAACGTGCTCGAAGCCTGCGTCGCAAACCGGATCAAGCGTCTCGTCTATTCGTCGTCGGCTTCGGTCTACGGCGATGCCGTGGAAGAGCCGATGACCGAGGATCATCCCTTCAACAACAAGAATTTCTACGGAGCGACCAAGATTGCGGGCGAGGCGATGGCGACCGCATTCTGTCACCGCTATGGCCTTCCGGCGGTCGGCCTGCGCTACATGAACGTCTACGGGCCGCGTCAGGACTATCAGGGCGCCTACATCGCGGTCATCATGAAGATGCTCGATGCGATCGACCGCGGCGAAGGGCCGACCATCCTGGGAGATGGTTCGGAAGCGTTCGACTTCGTGTCGGTGCTGGATTGTGCGCGTGCAAACATCTGCGCGATGTCGGCCGATACGGTCGCCCGCTACTACAATGTCGGCACGGGCGAGCGCACCTCGCTCAAGCAGCTCGCCGAATTGCTGTTGCAGCTGACGGGGTCAAATCAGCCGATCCAGTATGCGCCGCGGAGCAATGCGACGTTCGTCCGCAATCGGGTCGGCTCCACGAAGCGAGCCGCAGAGGAGATCGGCTTCACTGCCGAAGTCGATTTGCGTGAGGGCTTGCAGATGCTGATCGAATGGCGGTCGAAGCACCGGACCGGCCTCGAGCGCCGACGTGCGAAGGCCGGCCTTGAATAAGGCTTTGCGGTCCGGGATCAGGCGGATTTAGGCATGTGCGGCGTCGCAGGCATTCTTAACCTCGACCAGCGGCCGGTCTCTTCGCATGTTTTGCGTGCGATGACGACGGCGATCGCCCATCGTGGTCCGGATGGCGAAGGCCAATGGATCGACGGCGCGATCGGTCTCGGACATCGCCGGCTTGCGATCATCGACCTCAGCCCGACCGGCGAGCAGCCGATGCACACGGCCGACGGCCGGTTTGTGATTTCCTACAATGGCGAAATCTACAACTACCGGGAGCTTCGCGCCGAGCTTGAATCGCAGGGGCATCGCTTCAGGTCGACCAGCGATACCGAAGTCCTGCTGCAAGCGATCACTGCATGGGGCCTGGGTGCCCTGCAGCGCTTCAACGGCATGTTCGCCTTCGCCCTATGGGATCGCAAGGAGCGCAAGCTCACGCTCGCGAGGGACCGCTACGGCATCAAGCCGCTTTACTACTGGTCCGGCGGCAACCAGTTGCTGTTTGCATCGGAATCGAAGGCCTTCCGTGCCGTTCCGAACTTCAGCTCACAGCTCGATTCCGAAGGGCTGTTCGAGTACTTCACGTTCCAGAACTTCTTCACTGACCGCACCTTGCTCAAGGGCGTTCGTATCCTGCCCGCGGGTTGCTACCTGACCGTATCGCCCGAGGCTGCACCCGGCACGCAGCCAAGGCTGACCCGATACTGGGACTATGCCTTTCAGGAGCCGGAGACGGGCCGGTCCGAAGCTGACTACCAGGACGAGCTCGACCATCTGATTCAGCAGGCCGTGAAGCGGCAGCTCGTATCGGATGTCGACATCGGGGCGTATCTCTCGGGCGGCCTGGACTCGGGAACGGTCACGGCGATCGCGGCGCAGTCGCTCAGCTACATGCGGACCTTCACGTGCGGCTTCGACCTGAGCTCGGTGTCCGGCATGGAGCTGCAGTACGACGAGCGCGCTGCCTCGGAGCGAATGTCGTATCTGTTTCGTACCGAGCACTACGAAATGGTGCTGAAGTCGGGCGACATGGAGCGCGTACTTCCCAAGCTGACCTGGCATCTGGAAGAGCCGCGGGTCGGACAGAGTTATCCGAACTATTACGTCGCGCAGCTCGCCAGCAAGTTCAACAAGGTCGTCTTGGCGGGGACCGGCGGCGACGAGATCTTCGGCGGCTATCCGTGGCGTTACTATCGTGCCGTGGTGAACCAGAGCTTCGAGGAGTATATCGACAAGTATTACGACTACTGGCAGCGCCTCATTCCCAACAGCGTGCTGAAGCGTGTCTTCGCGCCGATCTGGAGCGAGGTGCAGGGTGTCTGGACGCGCGATATCTTCCGGGACATGTTCAGCCAGCACGCGGAGCGCCTGACCCGTCCGGAGGACTACGTCAATCATTCGCTCTATCTGGAGGCCAAGACGTTTCTCCACGGGCTGCTGACCGTGGAGGACAAGCTGTCGATGGCGCATTCGCTGGAAACGCGCGTGCCGTTTCTTGACAACGATCTTGTCGATTTCGCCATGAAGCTGCCGGTCCGGATGAAACTCGGCAAGCTCGACGAGGTCGTCGCACTGGACGAGAATGCACTGGGCAGGAAGACGGCAGCATATTTCCACAAGGCTCACGACGGCAAGATGCTGCTGCGAAACGTGATGCTTCGCCATATTCCGCAAGAAGTCGCCGAACGGGGCAAGCAGGGTTTCTCCGGTCCGGACGCAAGCTGGTTCAAGGGGCAGAGCATCGATTTCGTCCGCAGCATCCTGTTCGACGATAAAGCGGAAATCTACCGCTACCTCGACCCCAAGCCGCTGCGCGCCTTGATCGGCGATCATCTCGACGGTCGCGAAAATCGCCGCCTGCTCATCTGGTCGCTGATCAACGTCGAATATGCGTTGCGTCAGCAATCTTCCGAGCATCAGGCATCGTCAACGGCGACGCGTTCGGTGAATTGATACGGGCCAAGGCGCCGCAGGCTGAACGAGCCGGTCTTTAACTGAAACTCCCGACCAACCGAGCGAACTCATGCACGATATTGACAAGGAAAAGATCCTGGCGCGCTACGCGAGCCGTATCGACGAGATCGGGCATGGCGCCGCCGCACTCGGCGAACCCAAGCATCGACAGGCGTTCTTCTTTGACATCCTGCGTCAGGTTGACGGTTTGCTGGCGGCCGATTCGATCGTCGATATCGGCTGTGGCTACGGCGACCTGTTCGATTTTCTCCGCTCCACGGGTTGGCAGGGCGTCTACACCGGGATCGACATCAACGCGCAGCTGATCGAGGAAGGAAAGCGTGTCTATCCCGAAGCGGAGCTCGCTGTTGTCGATATCCAGAAGACGCCGCCGGATCGCGTCTGGGACTGGTGCTTCTGCTGCCAGGCGCTCAGCAGTGCAACCGAAGCCGTGCCCTTCATGGATCATTTTGAAAGCATGCTGGGGATCATGTGGGGGCTCTGCCGAAAGGGCCTCGTCTTCAATCTGCTGAGCCCGCTGGTCGACTACACCCACCCGGTTCACGCGAGGCCGCCGTTCGCAGACGTGCTTCGGGTCGTTACCGGCCTGACCAACAGATTTACGGTCAGGCATGACTACATGCCGTACGAGTACGCCATCTACGCGTACAAGGACAATGCGATCGACAAGGACAATTTCATCTTCGCTGCCCAACAGGAGCGCTTCGCCGAATTAACCGGCCGATGGCGCGGTATGGGCCGCTAGCTAGTCGCCGACGCGTGGGAAGCAGCTGGAGCTGAAACCGATGAAGACTGTTGTATTGCTCGGTGGCAATCAGATGGCATGCCCGGCCATCAAGCGGATCCAGCAACATGGCTATCGTGTCGTTGCGGTCGACGGCAGCGCAGAGGCCCCCGCGCGTGACGTCGCGGACCTGTTTGTCCAGCAGAATTTCTCCGACGTTGCCGCGACGTCGGCAGCGCTGGCAGAGGTCGCATTCGACGGGATCATTCCGCTGAACGACTTTGCCATCCGCGCCGCAGCCAGTATCGCGAGAGAACGCGGTCTGCCAGGCTGGAACGAATTTGCAGAGCTTTGCTTCGTCAGCAAGGTTGCGATGAAGCGTTGCTGGATCGAGGGCGGATTGCCGACTGCGCGCTGCGTGTTCAGCACGGTGGCGCAACTTGCGGCCGGGCAGCTTCCGCAATGGGAGAGCTGGCCGGCCGTGGTCAAGCCGGCATTTTCGGGTGGAGGAAGCCGCGGCGTGTTTGTCGCCCGCGGCTGGGACGAGGTGCAGGCCCGTCTGAGCGACGTCGAGAAGACCTATCTCGACGGCGACGTGGTCATCGAGGAATTCATCCAGGGAACCGAGCACACACTGGAGGTGTTGATTTGCCGCGGAAGCCCGACCTTGTTGTCGATCTCCGACAAGGAGAACTATCCCGGGAACGATACGGTGGTGCAAAAGCTCCACTTCCCCGGACCTATCGGTCACTCCCACCGGGCAGCGCTCGAACGCCTCGTGTTTGCCGCTTGTGCATCGATGCGCTTGACCGATGGCACGACGCATTTCGAAGTCCTGATCCGTAATGGTGAGGCATTTCTGCTCGAGGTCGGAGGACGTCCGGGCGGTGGCCTCAATTTCCATCCGATCTGCGAGATATCGACCGGCTATGACTACCCGGGACTGCTCGCGGCGATCTTGACCGGTGGCCTGCCGGACTTCACGAGAAAAGCATCCGAGCATCTGGTGTGGCACTATTTCCCGCGGGGAGAGGGCATTCTGCGGGCCATCGATGGCTTCCGCGGGATCAAGGATCTCCCAGACGTGGTCGATGCCGAGATGTACGAACAGGTCGGCAAGGCCCGACTCGACCTTCACAACGATCTGGCACGCCCGGGTTATGTGCTGGTGCGATCGAAATCGAACGCGGAGGCGCGCGACCGCGCCGCAAGACTGGTCGAATCCGTGCAGTTCGTTACTGCTGATCAAGAAGGTGACAAGCCATGAGCCTTGCGCATCATCCGTTTCTTGCTGCGACTGATCCGGCAGCCAGCCGCCTGGTGCGTGTTTCCGCACCGTTTCCGGAATGGCTCAATCCATTCCACGGCGATGGCGTCGTCATCCGGGCGGCGTCGATTCCAGGCGAGGTCGAGCACAGCAAGTCGTATATGGCGCGTGAACTGCTGCTCGGACCGATCTCCGAAGGTCTGATCTCGCAACGAACCATCGTGAAAGAGGCGACCAGCGGCAATACGGGGCACGGCATCGCCAAGATCTGCAAGGCGCTCGGCATCCGCTGCCAGCTCATCATGCCGGCCGGTACGGCGCGCGGCAAGATCAATGCCATCTCCGTAATGGGGGGCGGCGTCGAGGTCGTCCTGCACAGCGACCCCGCAGAAACGCCGGTTGAGCGCGCCCGTCGCGAGGGAGCCCAGGAGGGAAATTACACCCTCGACCAGTACGACAACTGGAGAAATCCCTGGGCGCACAAGACCCATCTTGCGCCGCAGCTTTTTTCGGCGACCGGAGAAGTCTCGCTGGTAGCCGTGGCGTCGGGCACGATGGGGACGTGCGTGGGGCTGAGGCAATATATCGACGAGCACGGCCTCGGCACGCGCGTCCTCCCGGTTTTGCTGGAAGAGCATCACGAAGTTCCGGGAGCGCGACCGCTGTCGAAGGTTCAGAAGGATATCCGGCTTCCTTGGCAGAAACTGTTTGCCCCTCACGATCTCGAATTTGGAACACGGCATCCGTCGTTCCTGCTGGCCTATTATTCTTGGCGGGTTCTGCCGCAGATGCTTGGTCCGAGCTTCGGTCTTGCCTTTCAAGGCGCGCTGCGCAGACTGCACCGGGAGAAGGTCGCCGGAAGACTCGACGGTTTGCGAACGCGCGGAAAGATAGAGGTTGTTCTGGTCGGGGCAGACTCATATCTTCCCTATCTCGATCTCTTCCTCGGCGAAACCCAGTCCGACGAACGTCACACCTACGAGAGTCCCGACTTGTTGTCGTTCGCTCTCTGACCACTCCTCTCTTCCTGGCACCATGATGCAGCTTACAGCGCCGAAATTTGACGAAGCCGAAATCGAGCAGTTGCGCGCCTGTCTGGGCTCCGGCTGGGTTACGCAAGGGCCGATGACCCAGAAGTTCGAGGGGCTCATTGCCGAACGGCACGGCGTGAAACACGCGCTCGCTACGACGTCCTGCACCGCCGCCCTGCACCTTGCCACGATGGCTCTGGGACTGAAGACGGGAGACGAGGTCATCGTGCCGGCCTTCACATGGGTGACGAGTGCCCATTGCGCCGAATATGTCGGAGCGAAGGCGGTGTTCGCTGATATCGATCTCGCGACATACAACCTTGATCCCGCAGCCTTCGCGGCGGCGATCACGCCGAGAACACGGGCAGTCGTTGCTGTGCATCTGTTCGGGCTGGCCGCGCCGATGGATGAAATCCGCGCGCACGCATCGCGCCACGGGATCGCGATTATCGAAGATGCGGCTTGCGCGATCGGTACGTCCTATCGTGGCAAGCCCGTCGGCGGGCTCGGGGATATCGGCTGCTTCTCGTTTCACCCGCGGAAGGTCGTGACCACGGGCGAGGGCGGAGCTGTGACGACCAACAATGACTCGATTGCCGCGATCATCGGCTCGGTGCGCAATCATGGTGCCGGCAGCCAGCGCATCATCGAGGACGAAGGCGTTGGGCCGTGGACGATGGCGAACTACGATCGCATCGGATACAATCTGCGCCTGTCTGATATTCAGGCCGCGGTCGGCGTTGCGCAAATGGCCAAACTCGACACTCTCCTGGCGGAGCGTCGCGGTCTTGCGGCTTCATACAGGGAGCGTCTGTCGGACATCCCCGACATCGTGCTACCAGCCCAGGACGCGGGTCACAGCTATCAGTCCTTCGTCGTTCGGATTTCCGATGGCGGTCGCCGTCGTCGCAATGCGGTGATGGCCGCTTTCGCCGAGCAACGTATTCAGACCCGACCGGGAACGCACGCCGTACCTGGGCTGGGATACTATCGGGACAAATATCGTCTCGATCCCAATCAGTTTCCGAATGCAATCAGGGCCGAGGATACGACGATCACGCTGCCGCTGTTCCCCGGCATGACGATGTCGGATATCGACATCGTCGTCGAGGCGTTGAGCCGCGCGCTCGCGGCGACCTGAGCTTCAGCGTCCGGCCTGCCCGAAGGAATTTCACGAGAATGCGTCGCGCCGTAGCCATCACCTGCGAGGGGGTCTCGAAGAGCTTTGCGCTGATCGATCGCGGCAATGCGTGGCGGATCGCGTTTGGGCTCGACGCATCGGTGGCCCGCTTCAAGGCGCTTCAAGATGTGACTTTCGACGTGCCCAAGGGGCAGTTTGTCGGCATCCTTGGCCGGAACGGGGCAGGCAAGTCGACGCTGCTGCGGATCATCGGTGGCGCCTATGCACCGGACGTCGGACGCATCTCCGTAAGGGGGGCAATGTCGGCACTTTACGAGCTCGGCGTCGTGGCGAGCCGGGAACTCACCGGCCGCCAGTATGCCGATCGTCTGCTGATGGTGCATGGGTTCGGGGCCCGCGAGCGGTCTGAGATGATCGCCGATATCCACGATTTCTCGGAGCTCGAAGACCGGTTCGACGACCCCGTGCAGACATATTCGGCTGGCATGGGAGCGCGGCTCTATTTCGCAACGGCGACGGCCGGCCAGTACGATGTCTATCTGCTCGACGAGATCTTGTCGGTCGGGGATCAGCACTTCCAGTCTAAGTGCTGGCGGCGGCTGCGCGACAGGCTGTCCAGAGGCGCAACGGGAATTCTCGTGACCCACGACTGGGCTGCGATCCTGCGCTTGTGCGAAACCGCGCGCATTCTGGAGGGCGGCAAGGTGATTTTCTCGGGGCCGGCCGACCGGGCCGTGCGGCAATACCTCTATAGCGATCAGGGGGGGGACGAATACGTCGCAGGCATTGCGAAATTCAATGCGCCACCGTCCTATCCGCCGACGATAAGGCAGGGCGAAGATTTTATCATGCGGGCCGAGGCCGAGATACTTCAGCCCTCCGAGGTGTTTTCGACATTCACCATCGAGCGTCTCCAGCCCGGCTTCGGTTGGGAAACGTCGGTGATGTCGCGCGCCCCCGTCCTGGTGGGCAATGCACCCGGACGCTACGCAGTTGAGGCTTCAGTGCCCGCGTTTCCGCTCGAGCCTGGCCATTATCAGTGCCGGCTCGGCCTCATGCTGGTCGACGAGACCGGCAAGCGTATCGGCCTTGATGGCTACAGCTGGCTCGACGGTACCGGACTTGCCCTTGAGGTCGTCGGGCAAGCAACTGGAAGTCTGGTGCTTCCGGCGCGATGGACATTGCAATGAGCAGCGCGGCGATAAAGGTCACCGATCTGACCAAGACATTCGCACTCACCGAGCACGGAGGTGGTCCGGTCTCATTGCTGGCGGCACTGCGCGCGGGCAAGAGCGAAGGTCGCGTGCGTGAGGTGCGGGCGCTCGAAGGGGTTTCGCTCGATATTGTTCAGGGGGAACGGGTCGGCATCATCGGCCCGAACGGAGCCGGCAAGACGACGCTGCTATCGGTCCTGACTGGGTTGATGCCGGCCACGTCGGGCACCGTCGAGGTGGTGGGCGACGTCCACGCGATGCTCTCGATCGGAGCGGTGCTGCGCGACGATCTCACCGGGCGGGAGAATATCGATCTCGACGGGGCGATCCACGGCCGCAGCCGCGCCGAAATCGACGCGGTTCGCCAGGAGATCATCGATTTCACCGAGCTCGGGGAATTCATCGATCGGCCCGTGCGCACCTATTCATCGGGAATGAAGGCTCGCCTGGCGTTTTCGATGGGCGCCTTCATCGAGCCCGATATCCTCATCATCGATGAGACGCTCTCCGTCGGCGACTACTTCTTCAGCCAGAAGGCTTCGAAGAAGATGGCTGAAGTAGCCGCCGGAGGACGCATCGTCATCGTGGTTGCACACGGGCTGAAGGCCATCGTGCAGATGTGCTCGCGCTGTCTGTGGATGGATCACGGTCGCATCGTGATGGATGGCGATCCAAAGACCGTTGTTACGGCATATGAGCAGTCGATACGTGAAGCGGACGAAAAGACATTGATGAAGAAGTTCGGGCAATCGGCTTCCGCTCGGAGCGATCGCCGGGATGGGGGAGAGTTGACGGCAGTCAACCTGGTCCAGGACGGCAAGGATCAAAGCGGGGCGTTGACTGCGATGCATCCACTCGAGATGCGGGTCGCGGGGACGCTGCGCAAACCCGTTGGGCGCTGCCGAATATTGCTCTCGATCGTGAGAGTGGATGGCCGGTCTGTCTGGCGACAGGACTCGAGTTCCGCCGGGCTCGACTTGCCGGCTTCGACATCATTCGAGGTGCGCGTCGCCATGGACCCTTTCATTCTCGGAGCCGATCTCTATCAACTGGATGTCGAGCTGAGCGATGAGAGAGGACAATTGGACAGCTCGACGCGGGTGTTCGAAGTCGTGGATGTCGAAGGGCAGTTTGGTGGCAAGCCGTTGCTGCTGTATTCGCCGGAAATCAGGGGGCGCGCGATCGTGGCGGCCAGCACATGAACATTGCCGGATTTGATCGCCGAGATTTCGGCATGCTCCTGAGCTTGTTCAAGCTCACTGTCGCCGACCGGTATCTCGGTTCCGGTCTAGGACTGATCTGGGCGGTGCTGTCACCTCTGTTCCTGATGGGAATCTTCACGTTCGTCTTCACGTTTGTCTTTCCCGGGCGGCTGCCGGGCCGGGAGGGCGCAATCCCCTACGTGGTCTGGCTTCTGAGCGGCTATGGCCCGTGGCTCGCGATCAGCGAGGGACTTTCCGCGTCGACGACGTCGGTCGTCGGCAATGCCGGAATCGTCAAAAACGTGGCTTTCAAATCCGAACTCCTTCCGGTGGTCGGCGCGTTGACCGGGCTCTTCCCGCTCCTGGTATCGCTCGCCGTCATCGTGGTTCTCTTTGCGGTGTCGGGTGAAACCCCGAACCCG
This sequence comes from uncultured Bradyrhizobium sp., assembly GCF_947648125.1. Classification (GTDB taxonomy): domain Bacteria; phylum Pseudomonadota; class Alphaproteobacteria; order Rhizobiales; family Xanthobacteraceae; genus Bradyrhizobium. The sequence goes on from NZ_CANSMR010000001.1 coordinate 729,900, forward strand.
GTCTTGCTGTTCCTGCCGGTCTCGCTCTTCCTCGGCACGCTTTTCGTCTCCGGACTTGGCCTTTTCCTGGCCGCACTGAACGTCTTTGTGCGCGATACCGCGCTGGCCCTGCCGAATGTGTTGACGCTGCTGTTGTTCGCATCCCCGATTTTCTATCCGCTCAGCGCCTATCCGGCCGGAATTGCGAAGCTGCTTCAGTTCAATCCATTTTACGTCATCGCGGCAATGTTTCGCGCGCCGATCATCGATGGTGCCTTGCCTCCCTTGTGGATGTTCATCTACCTGGCGGTGGTCTCGACCGCCGTCTTTGCGGGCGGCTTGATGTGGTTTCGTCGCCTCAAATCGTTCTTCGACGCGCGCCTGTGAGCCGCCGTGACCGGTCTTATTGCGATTCATCAGCCGAATTTCTTTCCGTGGCTCGGCTACTTTGAGAAGATCCGGCGCGCCGACGCATTGGTGTTCCTCGATGCGGTGGCCTATCCGCGCGCCGGCTCGGGCGGCATGGGGTCCTGGTGCAACCGGGTGCGCCTGGCGGTGCAGGGCGAGGCGCGCTGGGTGACTTGTCCGCTCCAGCATGTGTCTCTCGGTACTCCGATCGGCGCGGTGAGCATTGACGACGCGCAATCCTGGCGCGCCAAACTGGTGCGGACCCTGGAAGCAAACTACGGCAAGGCGCCGCGGTTTGACGCCGGCATGGCGGTGCTGAAACCGCTCATCCTTGAAAGCGAGAGCAACCTCGCGAGTTTCAACATTCGCGCGATCAAGGCGATTGCGGCTCACCTCGGCCTGTCGACCCGATTTGTGCTGCAATCGACGCTACAATACTCGGGCAAGGCCACCGACCTGCTGGTCTCGCTGGTGAAGGCAGTCGACGGCTCGGCCTATCTGTCAGGCGACGGTGCGGCCGGATATCAGCGTGATGAGCTCTTTGCAGAGAACGGTCTCGGTCTCGTCAAGCTGAATTTCGTACAGCAGGCCTATTGCGAGCCGTCCCGGTTCATTCCCGGGCTCTCGGTGATCGATTACCTGATGTGGGATGGCCGTCCGCTCGCGGAGGCCGCGAAGGGTCCATGACGCAAAAGATCATTCTGCTCACGAGCTCGACCGGGCGGGCCCTGGACAGGGTAACGGAAGCCCTCGGGCCTTCGGCATCGATCGCGGTGGTCCGCGACCTGGAGTCGCTGCGCGCGGCTCCAGTCGATCGGGACACCAGCCTGATCTGCTTCGGCACGGGTGTGATCGTGCCTGGCGATCTATTGGCCAGCCTGACCAAGCCCGCCTACAATCTGCACGCGGCCTCACCGGAGTTTCCCGGCCGCGATCCGCATCATTTTGCTATCTATCGCAGTGCGCAAAGGTACGGCGCCACGCTCCACTTGATGACGGAGCGGGTCGACGACGGCGCTATTGTCGCGGTGGAGATGTTCGACGTGAAGCCGGATGCGACGCCGGACAGCCTGCTCGCCGAAGCGAACCGGGCGGCACTCCGGCTGATTGAGCGGTGCGGAGCGCGGATGCTGGAGCGGAAGCCGATGCGGGCGCTCCCCGACGTCCGCTGGGGGCCGATTAAGACGCGGCGCAGCGATTTCCTGCAGCTCTGCCGCGTGAACGCTCTCACCACCTCTCAGGAGTTCGAGTTGCGTCGACGTGCTTGCGCGTCGACGTCCCACAGCAACCTGACGGTGGAGCTTCACGGGCAGATCTTCAAAATCGACCGGGCGGCGGCCATCGACGACGGTCTGGGTGAGTTCTCGGAATTCACCGAAGCGGGGTTCCAGAACATCCTGCGCCAGCTCAAGAGCGCAGGCTATCGCTTTGCGCGTTATGGCGATCAATCCTCCGGGTCTCACGTCATCTGGCGGCATGACGTCGACGTCTCGATGAATCGCGCGGTCCGGCTGGCAGAGATTGAACACCAGGAAGGCGTCGTTTCGACCTACTTCATCAATCCACGTTCCTGCTTCTATAGCATCTTTGAGCCTGAAACCGAAGCCATGCTGCGGCGGATCCAGTCGCTCGGCCATGAGATCGGCTTGCATTTTGATGCCAGCGCCTACGCCACCAGGACCTGGAGCGAGGACGCATTGAGCGCAGCCGTGCGTCGAGAGCAGGCCCTGCTTGAGACGCTGCTGCAATCGCCCATCCGGGCTCTGAGCTGGCACAATCCCGATCAGTCAAACCTGCTGGACTTTCAGGACAGCGAGATTGCCGGCTTGTCGAACGCGTATTCGGGAACCTTGCGGCGCGACTACGTCTATTGCTCAGACTCCAACGGCTATTGGCGTTTCAAGCCGATGGGCGAGGTGATCGCCATGGGGCACGAACGCCTTCACCTGCTGACCCATCCGGATTGGTGGACACCCGACGCGATGTCTCCGTCCGAACGCATCACTCGGGCCCTGCTCGGCCGGGCGCGTCGGCTCCGCGACGACTATGACAGACGTTTGGCGCTGGCGGGCCGACGCAATGCCGGCGGCAAATAGGAGTCGAGTTTGTTTCTTGCCCGTATGAAATACCTCCTTGCTCGTGTCTGGCAGCGCGGGCGCTTGGCCGCGACGACGCTGATGCTCGATCAATCGGGCGTGGTCGCTCGGCCGCCCTCGATGTTCGATAGCGTAGCCCGTGCCGTGAAGATTGGTCCATTGATCATCGGACTTGCATCAGACCTCGACGCCCTCGGCCGGGGCGTACGGATCATCTCCGGGCAGGGTTCCGAACAGGGCCGCAGGCATTCCGTCCTCAAATTTGGTCCGGTTGCAGTCATGCGTGCTCTCGACCTCGAGAGGGTCGCTAAGCCGCTCCAGGAATTTGAGCGTGAGGTTGGTAAATCCCGGGAAACTGGTCGCGATGCTGGCAGCGGAGCCGGTCGCCGCAGCGTTCTATTCATCCACAATTGCTACTACAACTACTTCTACCTTGCCGCGGCGTTGCGCAGGCGCGGGTGGGACGCGATCTCCGCCAGCATCGAAAACCCGAACGGGCCGAACGCGAAGTTCTATCATGGCGAAGACCTGAATCTGTTCGACCCGGATCCAGAACGGTTTCAGCGCAGGCTCTTCGACTTCTTTGCCGAAGTCGAGGATCGGTTCGGCATGGTTCACTTCCATGGGGTCGGGTGCATGTCGATCTTCCCGGCATATTTCGATCAACAGCGCAGCTACGACGGGCTGCCGGTCGATTTCCTTCGCCTGAGACAGCGAGGGATCAAGATCGGCTACACAGTATCGGGGTGCAACGACGGTGTCGCTCAATCGAGCATCGTCAACTGGAGCGGAGCCTGCAACAAATGCGTTTGGCAGGAGCACCCGGAAGTCTGTTCGGACGCCGCAAACCTCGCATGGGGCCGCAAGATCCATACCATGTGCGACGTGGTGGATACTGGCGGATCGCCTGCTCTCGATTGGAAGGGAACGGTGGACAACGTCTTCCGCGATCCGCTGACGGCGGCAGTCGACGCAGAGCTCTGGCGACCCGATCTTGAGATCCCCGCCGAGTACAAGCTGGAGCGGTCCGAAGGCGAATTGATCGTCTACCATGCGGTCGGGAACTACGAGTTAAGGTCCCGGAATGGCCGAAACATCAAGGGAACTCCGGCGATATTGGCTGCGATAGATCGATTGAGGGGCGAGGGGATGCCGGTACGGTTGGAATTCGTGACCAACGTGCCGAGCAAGGATGTGCGCTTCATCCAGGCGCAGGCCGATGTGTTCGTCGATCAGCTCAACTACGGCCGATACGGTGCGCAGGCTTGCGAGGCCATGATGCTGGGCCGGCCGACGATCTGCTTCATGAAAAAGGACGAAGCGCCGGGAGTGAGCACGCTCGGCTTCCTCGAGGAATGCCCGATCGTGTCTGCGACTGAACAGACGATCTACGCCGTGCTGAAGGACTTGCTCCTGGACGCAGAAAGGCGCCGTGCTTTGGGCAAGGCCAGTCGCGAATTTGCGCTCAAATGGCATTCCGCCGATGCTTGCGCCGAGCGGTTCGAACTGGTCTATGAACGGCTGACACGCGGGTTGCCCCCGACGGAAACCAGCTTCCGCCGAGGTCACTGAACTAAAACCGCACGCCGAGCGGCTAAGGTGGTTTTTCCTGCCTTCCCTATTTTAAAGTTCCCGCCGGCTTTGCCAGCCACGGACAACATCCAGGCCGCGGCGGGAATCGAAATTGATCGTCACACAAAATTCAACTGGTCGAACATTGAACTATGTCTAGAAAGCTGAGGAACTTGCTGATGAGCAAATTGGTGACGTCGCACACTGCTGGCGACGCGACAGCTGCCGAACCTTCATCGGAGAATTATTGGAGCGACCACAACGTCACGCTCCATAAGCAGTTCTCCAGCGTGACCGAGTCACTCGAATACCTTGATTGGCGAAATAGCCAGTACATCGACTATGAAAAGTTTCTGCCCACAGCGTCGCACGACGGCGAGGTTATTCTCGACTACGGGTGCGGGCCGGGGCACGATCTGGTTGGCTTCATGGCCAACTCCCGTCCCGCTCTGGTCTACGGGCTTGATGTTTCTAAGCCGTCCCTCGCGGAGTCTGCATCCCGCCTCAACCTGCACGGCTATCAGTGCAAGCTCATTCAGATCAGCGAAACCGCCGAACGGTTACCGATCGAGGACAACTCGATTGACTACGTGCATTGTAGCGGTGTGTTGAACCACGTCCCCGATCCGGAGAGGGTTCTCAAGGAATTCTGGCGCATCCTGAAGCCGTCGGGGTACGCGCGGCTGATGGTGTACAATCGCGACAGCCTCTGGTTTCACCTCTACGCCACGCACATCCTGCCTGCGGCAGACGAAAGGTACCGTGGTTTGCCCGCCGAGGAGGCGTTCCGTCGCTCCACGGATGGCTTTGATTGCCCGATCAGCCGGAACTGGACCGTCGAAGAGATGTTCGCAGTCGCCGCGGCGGCCAATTTTCAGGCCAAGCACATCGGCAACTGCATCTCGCTGTTCGAGATGACGCTGCTTCCTCAGCGGTTCGCGCCGATGATGAATCCATCGTTGCGGATCGAGAGCAGGAAGTTTCTTTCAAAGATCGTATTCGATGACAGAGGTGTTCCTTACGTCGATGGCAAGGTCACGGGTATCGACGGGTGCTATGAATTGAGGAAGGCAGGATGAGTTCGTTTCTGCAGAACCGTCCGGTCTACGGCGGAAATCCCAACCGCAAGAGCGAACCAAAGTTCCTGCTTGTCGCTTTCTTCGACCCGCACGGCATCAACACCGTCGGCGAGCAGATCGCAAGCTGGCAGTCCTTCACTCGTTTTGACTTTCACCTCCTGAATCTGTGGCCCAACCCAGGGGGTGGCAGTCTGGCCATGCCGGATACCGTGGATCTCAAGGCCTATGACGGGATCATTCTTCACAACACGACCGCATATTTTCCAGCCAATCTCTTCAATCTGGACAGCCGCCTGGCGTTGAAGTTCCGAGACTATGACGGCGTGAAGGTGCTCGCCAAGCAGGATGAGCACTATCATTCGGCGCGCTGGGCCGAATTCATCCGCGACAATTGCTTCAACGTGCTGATCACGTGCGTGCCGCCGGCCGAGCTCGAAAAAGTGTACCCCCGTTCGACTGTCGGCAACATTTCGGTGGTCCATGCGCTCACCGGATTCGTGTCTCCATTCCTCCGCTCGTTGAGCAGTCCGCCTCTGGCGGATCGCACCATCGACATCGGCTATCGTGGATCGGTGCAGCCCTTGTCGTTTGGCAGGCTCGGGTTTGAAAAGCGGAAGATTGGATTCGATGTCGCGAAGGCGGTGTCGGGCTCGAATCGGAAGATCGATATCTCGAGCCGATGGGAAGACCGGATAGGCGGCGAGAACTGGTTCAAGTTCCTGGCCAACTCGAGAGTGAGCCTCGGTGTCGAGAGCGGATCGAACCTGTTCGACTTTGATGGCTCCGTCGAGAAATGGTGCCAAGGCTACGAAAATCTGAACCGAGAGGGCGCTCGGGACTCGGAGGAGTTCTATCTGCGCGCTCATGAGCTGTTCCTCCACAAGTATGAAGGAAACGTCGACTATGCGCAGATCTCGCCCCGGCATTTCGAAGCCGCCGCAACGCGCTCGGTTCAGCTGCTGTACGAAGGACGCTACTCGGAAATCTTTGTTCCCGGCCGCCACTACATTTCATTGAAGCGGGACCTTTCGAATCTGGACGAGGCTTTGGAGGTCACTGGCGACAACACGAGGGCAAAGCAGCTGACGGACGCCGCGTTCGAAGAGATCGTGATGAATGATGATCTCAGCTACGCCCGCTTCGTCGAGAAGGTCGATGTTGCCCTGGAACGGGAAATCAACGAACGGACGTCGCGGCGGCAGGCGGCATCATCTGCCGGATCCGAGGATGCGCCGGCACCGTCCGCTTCGAAGACGCCGCGCCGAAGGGCGTTGATGGTGATGGCTCACGAGCCATCCGTGGATCCGAGGATCGACTGGTTTTGCACCGGTTTGACCAACCGCGACTATGACGTCATCGAACTCGGGATCAAGAGCGAGGCCAAGCTCGGTCCAGCGATCGAGGATTTGGGCCGAGGTCGAACGAGGGTTCGGGTGGAGCGGGCAAGTCATGCCGACGATGCGGTATCGAATCCCGTCGAGTTCGGCAGTGAAGGCGACCATCTCCCCGAACACGTCCTGCTCATGCTGCGGGCATATTCGAAGATGAACCGGGCAACGCTCGCCGAGCGCCTGGGTGCATTTGAAACCACGACGGAGATCGATCGATTCACGTGGTACTGCGGCTATTTCTATGACGTCAACTCCTCCTTGTTGAGGGCGGCCCGGGCCATCGGCACTTACGACGTGGTCGTCGCGGCGGACCTCGATGCCTTGCCGGCAGCGCTGATCCTCGCCAAGGAATCGAATGCCGTATGCGTCTACGACTCTCACGAATATTGGAAAGGCAATTTCATCGATAGCTCGTGGGCATTCGAGTTCTGGGGGAGCATCGAGCGAAGGCTTGTCAGCTTGACCGACGTCTGCTGCACCGTCTCGCCGCCTTTGGCCGATCAGCTTGAACTCGAATATGGCAAGCCCTTCGCTGCGGTACCGAACTGCGAGCTGGTGTCCGCCGCAGCCGGGATCGGCAAGCGATTTGTCGATCGCAGCGATTTGAAGCCGGGCTCGGTCGTCTTCCTTTTTCAGGGAAACTTCCATCCGGAACGTCCGGTTCGCAAGCTGATCGATGCCTGGCCGCGAACGGACGAGAAGGCGATCCTGTGGCTTCGGGGCCCGCACTGGTCGTACAGGGACGAACTGATCGAGATTGCGAGGGGCACCGGGCTGCTGGGTACGAGGATATTCTTTCCCGAGGCGGTCGCGGAAGAGGACCTGGTTGCGGCGGCGGCGGAGGCCGACGTCGGGATAATTCCGTACGATCCATCAGTTCATCTCGGATACAAGTTTGCCTGTCCCAACAAGCTGTCTCAGTATCTCGCGGCGGGGCTCGCAATCCTGACGAGCGAGCTCGAATACGTGCGGAGCATTGTGACCGACAACAACTTCGGACGCGTATTCGATTTGCGCGACATGACCTCGCTGGTCGAGGAGGTCAACGCGCTGGCGCGGGATCCGGATTCGCTGAGTGGGAGGAGGGGCGCCAGCCGCGCGTATTTCCTCGAGAAGTTCAACTGGGAAGCGACCAGCAAGGTTGTCTATGATCAGATGGCAGCCGCGCTGGACAAGCACGACGAAAAGGGCGTGCGGGGTCATTCAGCTCTTCGGTTCGATCGCGCAGTGGTGCAAAAAAAGGCCGCCGTGCAAAGCTCTTATGCGACAACCGTCGTCGAGCTGGTGCAGCAAGGCGCTAGCGCGACAGGCGTCATGGAGTTGGCGACTAGGTACGGCAAGCCGCTTTGGAGGCTGACGCCGGCAATAATTCAGACACAGCTACGTCCTGTCGTTCAAGCGTGCCTGCGAAGATTGGGACGCTGAGGATACGTCGGGACACTCGCGTGGAGGCCCTGCCATGATTGCAGCGCAGCAGTCGATCGACGACGCGAATGCTTCGTTCTGGGATGAGATTTGCGGCTCAGCCGCCGCTCAAGCATGGGGCATCACCGATTCGTCGATGGAGTCCCTGCGTCGCTACGACGAGAACTATTTCCGGTATTATCCGTATCTAGAGCGCCGCGTGAATTGGAAGGCGCTGCAAGGCAAGCGCGTGCTGGAAATCGGGCTTGGCTACGGCAGCGTCTCGCAAAAGCTGGCGGAGAGCGGCGCGGTGTTTACCGGGCTCGACATCGCGGCCAATCCGGTCCTGATGGTGAACCAGCGGCTCAGGCGCAGTGGGCTAGCAGGCGAGGCCGTGCAGGGCAGCATCCTGAGCTGTGCATTACCTGCCAGTTCCTTCGATGCAATCATCGCGATTGGCTGTCTCCACCACACCGGAGATCTCAAGGCCGCGATCGCAGCTTGCCGCAGACTCCTGCGTCCCGGGGGACAGCTGGTGGGCATGGTTTATTGGAGCTACTCATACCGCCGGCTTTGGCTCGAGCCGAGGCGGACAATCGGCTACTGGCTGCGGGAGCTGAACGGGTACCGCGGCACGCTACGGGATGGCGAGACGGCGGCCTATGACAGGTCCCGCGACGGCGCGCTTGCGCCGGCGACGGAATTCATCTCGGAGAGGTCGCTGCGGTCATACTGTGCCGGATTATCCGAATTCGACGCGGCCACGGAGAATGCGGCCAGCGAGGGACCACTCAGGTTCTGGAGCCGCGAGCGGTTGCTGGCATCGCCGGTTCCGCGGCTTTGCGGACTCGATCTCTATTGGACCTGTCGCAAATCACTGGAATGAAGGCTTGGCCGGTGCGGCAACCCCGCCGCGGCGCGACCGGGGGCCCCCAGGATAGGACGCTGTGCCGCGTTTGGGCTTGCCGGCCAAGCGCAACAAGTCTATGCAGCCACCTCACCAGAAGCTTTATCGGCGCATTTTATTCGGCTGACTGATTAGAACCGGATGGTATCTGCCGCGCAGAAATCATCACAACCAGGCGTACGGGCGTTACACATGAATTCCGAACTGATCGACAGGCTGGACCGCAAGACCGCCAGGATTGGCATCGTCGGCTTGGGCTATGTCGGCCTGCCGCTCATGCTTCGCTACAGCGAGGTCGGTTACAAGGTCATTGGCTTTGATATCGACCAGACCAAGGTCGATGCGCTTCGGGCCGGGCGCTCCTATATCGAGCATATCTCGAGCGCCAGCATCAAGCAGGCGACGGAGCTGGGCTTCGAGCCGACCACGGACTTCTCTCGTGCGAAGGAAGTCGATGCGCTAATCCTCTGCGTTCCGACGCCGCTCAACAAATATCGCGAGCCCGATCTCAGCTTCGTGCTGGATACGACGGAGTCGCTTCTGCCGTACCTGCATCAGGCAATGGTACTGTCGCTCGAGAGCACCACCTATCCCGGCACGACCGAAGAGGAGCTGAAGCCGCGCATCGAGAAGTGCGGCTTCACGGTCGGCAGCGATTTCTTTCTTGTCTTCTCGCCGGAACGCGAAGATCCCGGCAACCAGAACTTCTCGACCCGCTCGATCCCGAAGGTGTGCGGTGGCTGCACGCCGGCATGTCTCGAGGCCGGCATCGCCCTCTATCGCCAGGTGATCGACAAGGTCGTTCCGGTGAGCTCGACCCAGGCCGCCGAACTGACGAAGCTCCTGGAGAACATCCATCGCTCGGTGAACATCGGTCTCGTCAACGAGATGAAGATGGTTGCCGACAAGATGGGGATCGATATTCACGAGGTGATCCGCGCCGCGGCGACCAAGCCGTTCGGGTTTGTGCCGTACTACCCCGGTCCCGGCATCGGCGGCCACTGCATTCCGATCGACCCGTTCTACCTGACCTGGAAGGCGCGGGAGTACGGTATGCATACTCGGTTCATCGAGCTTGCCGGAGAGATCAACTCCGCGATGCCGGACTACGTGGTGTCGAAGATCTCGCTGGCCCTCAATCAGAGGCACAAGTCGATCAGCGGCAGCTCGATCCTGGTGCTCGGCATCGCCTACAAGAAGAATGTCGACGACGTCCGCGAATCGCCGTCGGTGGCGCTGATGGAGCGGCTTCGTGATCTCGGCGCCAAGGTGTCCTACAGCGATCCGCACGTGCCCTCGTTCCCGAAGATGCGGGCGCATTCGTTCGACCTGTCCAGTGTCGCGCTCACCGAGGACAATCTGCGGCGATTCGATTGCGTCCTGCTTGCGACCGACCACGACAAGTTTGACTATCAACTGCTCGGCGCGCATGCGCCGCTGCTGGTCGATTGTCGCGGAAAGTTTCCTCAGCCGGCGGACAATATCATTCGCGCCTAGGCAGCCTCAGCATTTGGTCGGTGGTCGCTCACTGCGACTGCCGGCGCTGCCGTCTGGTCGAAGGCCGACCGCGGTACGACGTACCAGAGCAGGAAGAGCAGCCCGGTGCCGTTCGTGAGCAGGGCTGTCGAAAGCGGTACATTGAGGACAACTTGCGGGAGCAGCCCGGCGGATAGCAGCACGAATTGCGGCGGCAATCCGGACGAGAGGCGATTGCCGAGAGCAATGATCAGGCCGCAGCCCAGTGCGGACACCGGGGCGAGCACGAGGCCGACCGAAGCGATGCCTTCGGTGGCGAACAGCGAGGCATTAAAGGCACCGAGATCGTACGACCGGGCCATGACGGCCCATATCGGCTCGTCGTAGGCGCACGCGACCACGAGCTTCACCGCGTTGATCTGGCAGAAATGGGTCAGCGGATGTGCCGAGAAGTAGTTGTTGTAGATTTCGAGGGCGAGCGACGGGATCGCAACCATCCTGGTGTTGACGGTGCCGAAATAAACCAGTCCGGGGGTCAGTGGAAACAAGTCGGTCTTGACCAGGACGAACAGGATCATGCCAATCAGGACGGGCAGGAAAAACGACAGGATCGTTGCAACCCTGGCCTCCGCCAGCTTGCAGACGAGCGCGAGAAACAGCAGCCAGACCGGTGCGAACAGCGCCATCTTGGTCAGCATGATCGGGTAGAACAGAAGCATCAGAACGAGAGCGATCCCTGCCTGCCAAAACCGCTTGCTGGTGACGAAGCAGGCAAAGGCGAGTGGCAACAGGGCGTTTGAGACGATCCAGACCGCGTATCGCAGGGCGCCTGGCAACGCCAACTCCGCGCGATATTTGTACATCTCGTTGAGGTCGACCAGCTTGAGGTTGTAGAGGGCGCCGATGCCGATGATTGCAGCCGAGGCGATCAGGATGACGGAAGGCATCATGTGAAAGGCGCGGGCCGGCATGACGACAACCTGCCGCATTGGCGAGGTGATAAACAGCGTGGGGACAAGGAAGGCGAACGCCGACAGCACGATCGAGATGAGCGCCAGGCGGTGATCATAGTCGAGCAGCGAGAACTCGATCAGCCAGAGATATCCCAGAACCATGATGTAGAAGTAGAAGCCGACGAGATAGCCGAAGCTGAAGCGGCTGAATGCGAACAGGATGACGACGGGACTGAACAGCAGAACGTTCAGGATTGCAGATGTCAGGTGCGATTTGTCGAAGCCGATGACGCCCGGGAACGAATCTGTGATCGTGATGCAGTACAGCGAAATGCAGCAAATCGCGACGTGGGCATAGGCGAGCAGGGCAAGTTTGGCTTGGCGCCGGCCCAAATCCGGCTCCAGCTGCATGATGCGATCGTTCATTCTCATTTGCCGCCGTACCGGGCTCCGCGTTTGGACTGTCTCGTTGGTGATCGTATTCGAGCAGGCTAGGCCCGAACAATCGCCACACGATGACGTCTCCTGGACCCAACGACATGGCACGGCGCTGGTGGGACGACAAGGACAGGCTGGTGTTCGAGCCGCTTTTCCAGCCCCGGTGATGCAGCGGCGTTACCTTGCGTCACAAATCCGCTGTCGGTCGTGTTGTCCGATCAGGGCAAGGCCTTGCCTTATCCCGAGTTTTCTGGGTAATGGACGCTATGCTGCGGCTCGCAAGGCCGCTTGTTCCCTCGGCTCTTCGGCTGGCTGCAATGGCTGGTCACGAGACAAGACAGGGCCTGTTGCATGATCAGATTTGGCCTGCTCGGGTGCGGGCGTATCGCCAAGCGCCATTCCGATCTCCTGGGTGGCAATCACATCGCGGGAGCGAGCCTGGTTGCGGTCTGCGATCCGCTTCGTGCGCGTGCCGATGCGATTGCCGGGAAGTTCGCCGTTCCCGCCCATTACGACATGGACGAATTCTTAGGCCGCAAGGATATCGACGCCGTTGCCGTGCTGACGCCGAGCGGGCTGCATCCCGCGCATGTGATCGCCTGTGCCAGGGCGGGCAAGCACGTCGTGGTCGAGAAGCCGATGGCGCTGCGGTTGCAGGATGCCGACGACATGATCCGGGCCTGCGACGAGGCCGGCATCAAGATGTTCATCGTCAAGCAGAACCGCTTCAACGTGCCGGTGGTCAAGGCACGTGAGGCGCTCGATGCCGGCCGCTTCGGCAAGCTCATCCTGGGGACGGTCCGGGTGCGCTGGTGCCGCGACCAGGCCTATTACGACCAGGACGATTGGCGCGGCACCTGGGCCTATGACGGCGGCGTGCTGACCAATCAGGCGAGCCATCATGTCGATATGCTGGAGTGGTTCTTCGGCGACGTGGTGAGCGTGCATGCGCGCGCGACGACGGCGCTGGCCAAGATCGAAACCGAGGACACCGCCGTCGCCACGCTGAAGTTCCGCAACGGCGCGCTCGGGATCATCGAGGCGACCACCGCGGCGCGCCCGACCGATCTCGAAGGCTCGCTGTCGATCCTGGGCGAAAAGGGCACGGTCGAGATTTCCGGTTTTGCGGTCAACCAGATCCGGCACTGGCGTTTTGTCAACGAGCTGCCGTCGGACAAGGACGTCGTGGAGAAGTTCTCGGTCAACCCGCCCAACGTCTACGGCTTCGGCCATCAGGCCTACTATCATCACGTGGTCGATTGCCTGGAGAACCAGCGTGCGGCGCTGGTCGACGGGCTCGAGGGCCGCAAGAGCCTGGAGCTGATCTCGGCCCTTTATGAGTCGATCGAGACCGGAGAGGAAGTTGCGCTGCGCTTCACGCCGCGGTTGAGCCGGCTGGGTGTCGTTTCGTGAATCGGCCGGAAGTGCATCAGGCCAGCGTGCGCGATGTCGCGTTCGGCGAACGCGTCAAGATCGTCGAGCCCTGCAATCTCTATGGCTGCACGGTCGGCGACGACTGCTTCATCGGGCCTTTCACCGAAATCCAGAAGGGCGTGGTCGTCGGAGCCCGCACCCGCGTGCAATCGCATGCCTTCGTCTGCGAGCTCGTCACCATCGGCGAGGACTGCTTCGTCGGGCACGGTGTGATGTTCGTCAACGACACGTTCTCAACCGGCGGCCCGGCGCGCGGGCGCAAGGAGCTGTGGCGCGAGACGGTTATCGGCAACCGGGTGTCGATCGGCTCCAACGCCACGATCATGCCGGTCAGGATCACTGATGACGTCGTCATCGGCGCAGGGTCTGTCGTGACCAAGGACATCACGATATCAGGCACCTATGCCGGCAATCCGGCGCGCCGGCTGCTGGCGAGCCAATAGGGGAATATCGATGCCGGTGCCGTTTGCCGATCTGCAACTGCAATACCAATCCATCAAGGGCGAGATCGATGCCGCGATCGCCGGCGTGATCCGCGACAACGCGTTCATCCGCGGCAGCTATGTCGACGCCTTCGAGCGCGAATTCGCCGCGGCTGCGGAGGTGGCTCATTGCGTGTCCTGCGCCAACGGCACCGATGCGCTTTACCTCGCCATGCGCGCGCTGAAGGTGAAGCCGGGCGACGAGGTGATCACGACGGCGCATTCCTGGATCTCGACGGCGGCGATGATCACCCATTCCGGCGCCACCGTCGTGTTCTGCGACACCGATGACGCGACGTTCACGATCGATCCGGCCGCGATCGAAGCGGCGATCACGCCGCGCACAGTTGGCATCATCCCTGTGCATCTGTATGGCCAGCCCGCAGATATGGACGCGATCATGGCGATCGCGCAGAAGCACAAGCTCTGGGTGATCGAGGATTGCGCCCAGGCTCATCTCGCGCGCTACAAGGGCCGCATGGTCGGGACGTTCGGCGAGGCCGCGACCTATTCATTCTACCCCGGCAAGAATCTCGGCGCGATGGGCGATGCCGGCGCGGTCGTCACCAACGATGCGGCGCTGGCCGAGCAGATGGCGATGCTGGCGCGCCATGGCGGGCTGGTGAAGCACCAGCACCACATCGAGGGCGTCAACAGCCGGCTCGACGGCATGCAGGCTGCGATCCTCTCGGCCAAGCTGCCGCATCTCACCGCATGGACCGAAGCCCGGCAGGCCGCCGCCGAGGTCTACGACGCCGGCCTCAACCAGATCGAGGACGTTGTGGTGCCCGAAGTGGCGCCGGCGCGCAGCCACGTCTATCACCTCTACACGATCAGGCATCCGCGCCGCGCCGCGCTCGCCGCGCATCTGAACGCCAACGGCGTGCAGACCGCGATCAACTACCCCACCGCGCTGCCGTTCCTGCCGGCCTATGCACGGTTTGGCCATCGGGCGGAGCAATTTCCCAACGCCCATCGCGATCAGGGCCAGATTCTCTCGCTGCCGATCTTCGCCGAGATCACGCGCCAGCAGCAGGATGAGGTGATCGACCTGGTTCGGAAGTTCTGATCTCCGATGGTGGCCTCGCACGGGGTGCGGAGCTCAGCTTCGCTGCAGCAGCGGCCTCAGGAACATCTCCAGATTAGGGCCTGAGAACAGGTAGCTCTTCAGGCCGGCCGCACGGGCTGCCTCGAGATCGGTCGGCTGGTCGCCGACCAGAAAGCTTCGTTCGACATCGACCGGAAAGCGCGTCAGCAGATCGGTGATCATGCCCGGCGACGGCTTGCGTCGGGGGCTGACCTGCCGATATCGCTCCACGGTCCCTTCAGGATGGAACGGGCAATACTCAAAGGCGTCGATATGCGCGCCGATCTTGCCGAGCTCGACGGCCATCCAGTCGTGGAGCTGCTGGATGTGCGCCTCCTCATAGAGGCCTCTTGCCACGCCTGACTGGTTGGTCACGACAAACGCGAAATAACCAATGTCGTTGACGGCCTTCACCGCCTCGCGGGCGCCGTCGATCCAGATCAGCCTGTGGCTCTCGAACAGGTAACCGATATCCCGGTTCAGGACGCCATCCCGATCGAAGAAAACCGCCGGTCGTCGCGGCTCACTTTCGGAAGCGCTGCTCATGAGGTGATGATCCCGTCTCCACGAAGCATGAGCCAGCTCAATAGTTCACAATGCCGCGCGCGACAATGAGGACCGAGCACGCCCCGGGTGGGCCTCAAGGCTATCGCTCGTCCGCAATCACCTTGCCATCGTTCGGCAGCGAGCCTGCGCCGACCAGCTCGACGGCGCCGCCCAGTTTTGTCACGGCACGCAGCGTGGCCGCAACCTCACCCTGTAGGGCATTGGACGGCGAACCGCATTCGGCCTTCAGCGTCATCGCGTCGGCCTCGCCGGCGCGCGTGACCACGAGGCGCAGCCGCCCGAGTTCGGGATGGCGCTTGGCGATTTCCGCGACCTGCTCGGGGCGCACGAACATGCCCTTGACCTTGGTGGTCTGGTCGGCGCGACCCATCCAGCCCTTGATGCGCATGTTGGTGCGTCCGCATGGGCTCGCGCCGGGCAGGGCGGCAGTCAGATCGCCGAGTGCGAGGCGGATCCAGGGATGATGCGGATCGAGCGAGGTCACCACGATCTCGCCGACGTCACCGGGCGCAACGGGATTGCCGGTGCCGGGCTTGACGATCTCCAGGATCAAATCCTCATTGACCGTCATCCCCTCGCGCGCCGGCGTCTCGAAGGCGATCAGGCCGAGATCGGCGGTGCCGAAGGCCTGGTAGGCCTCGACGCCGCGCGACTTCATCTCCTCCTGCAACGATTTCGGAAAGGCGGCGCCGGAGACCAGAGCGCGCTTGATCGAGGACACGTCGCGGCCGCCCGCTGCGGCGGCGTCGAGCAGGATCTTCAGGAAATCAGGTGTGCCGCTATAGCCGACCGGGCGATAGGCCTCGATCAGCTCGAATTGCTGCTCGGTATTGCCCGGGCCCGCCGGGATCACCGCGCAGCCGAGCGCCCGCGCGGAGGCGTCGAAGATGAAGCCGCCGGGGGTGAGGTGATAGCTGAAGGTGTTGAGAACCACGTCCCCCTCGCGGAAGCCGGCCGCAAACAGCGCCCGCGCACCGCGCCAGGGGTCCGCCTGGCGGCCTTCGGGCTCGAAGATCGGTCCGGGCGAGGTGAACAGCCGGGCGAACGAGCCCGGCTTGTCGGCGACGAAGCCGCCGAAGGGCGGGGCGGCCTTGTGCAGGGCCGGGAGTTCCGATTTGCGCAGCACCGGCAGTCCTGCGAGCGCCTCCCGGCTGGTGATGGAGGCGGGGTCGGTGCCCCTCAGCAGGTTGGCATAGGCGGGCGCCGCCATCGCCCTGCGCAGCACATCCGGCAGCCGGGCGAACAGGGCGGCCTCGCGCTCGGCCGGTTCGCGCGTTTCAAGGGCATCGTAATGGTCGGTCATGGCAGGTCCTTGAGAGGATTTGCGCAGGTGGCGTGCCGGTCCGCCCGTGCTATCAGACGGTGACCGCTGACATTGGGACGGTTCCAGGGAGCACGATGGCTGAGGCAGAGAGCGTTGCGGCGGACGGGGCCGCCGACGTCGTCGCGAGGTTGAAGCACCGCATCATCGACCACGCCTTGCCGCTGTGGTCGACGGTCGGCTGGGACGGCACGGCCGGCGGCTTTGTCGACCGGCTGCATCAGGATGGGACAGCCGACAACGCCGCGCCGCGCCGCCTGCTTGTGCAGGCGCGCCAGATTTATTGCTACGCCAAGGCGGCCCAGATGGGCTGGTATCCCGAAGGCCGCGCGATCGCGCTGAAGGGGCTGGAGTACCTGCTGGCCAAGGCCAAGGCACCGGATGGCCGGCCGGGCTTCGTGTTCAGCCTGACGCCGGAAGGCGGTGTGCATGACCCGCTGCGCGACACTTACGGCCATGCCTTCGTGCTGCTTGCGCTGGCGACCGCCTACGGCCTCGACCAAGACGCCCAGATCCGCGCCGAGATCGACGCGTTGTTGTCGTTCCTCGACACCCAGCTGCGCTCGCCCCATGGCGGCTTCCAGGAAGGCCTGCCGCCGTCGATGCCGCGCCGGCAGAACCCGCAGATGCATCTGTTCGAGGCGATGATCGCCTGCTTCGACGCGACGCATGATTTGTCGTTCCAGAACCGCGCCGGCGATTTCTTCGCGCTGTTCCTGGCCAACCTCTACGACAAGCAGACCCACACGCTCGGTGAATATTTCGAGGAGGACTGGTCGAGGATCCCGCCGGTCAGCGTCGAGCCCGGGCACCTCGCGGAATGGGTCTGGCTGCTGAAGGGATTTGAGCGGATCACCGGTTGCCCCACCGGGCGTCCGCGCGGCGAGCTCCTGGCCTCTGCGCTGCGCTATCGCGACGCCACCGGCTGCCTGATCGACGAGGGCGACGCCGAGGGCAACATCCGCCGCCACAGCAGGCGGCTGTGGCCGCAGAGCGAGCTGGCGAAGGCCTGGATCGCGCAGGCCGAGTCGGGCGAAGCCGGCGCGGCGGACGAGGCCCGCGCGGCGCTGGTGCTGCTGGAGCGGCACTATCTCAGCCATCCGGTGGCCGGCGGCTGGTACGACCAATTCGACCGCGAGGGCAGATCGCTGGTCGCCACCATCCCGGCGTCGTCGTTCTACCATGTGCTCTGCGCGGTCACTGAAGCTGAGCAGGTGCTCGGATAGGACCGCCTTCCTGGTCTGACGCGTTTTCTGCACACGCAACTCCGCCCGAAAACGCCCGGTATCCTCACAGCCAGCGCTTGCGCCGCTTGAAGCTCTTCAGGTTCTTGAAGCTCTTGCGCTGGTCGCCGGCGCCGCCGAGGTAGAATTCCTTGACGTCCTCATTGTCGCGCAGCTCGTCGGCGGAGCCGTCGAGCACGACCTTGCCCTGTTCCATGATGTAGCCATGGCTCGCGACCGAGAGCGCGGCGCGGGCGTTCTGCTCGACCAGCAGGATCGTGACGCCGAGGTCGCGGTTGATCTCCTTGATGATCGCGAACACTTCCTTGACGAGCAGCGGCGACAGCCCCATCGAGGGCTCGTCCATCAGGATCATCTTCGGGCGCGCCATCAGCGCGCGGCCGATCGCGAGCATCTGCTGCTCGCCGCCGGAGAGATAGCCGGCGAGACCAGTGCGCTCCTTCAGGCGCGGGAAATATTTGAACACCATGTCGATGTCGGACGAAACCTCGCCGTCGCGCCGGGTGAAGGCGCCGAGCCGCAGATTCTCCAGCGAGGTCATGTCGGCGACGATGCGGCGGCCCTCCATCACCTGGAAGATGCCGCGACGGACGATCTTGTCCGGATCGATGCCGTTGATGCGCTGGCCCTCGAACAGGATCTCGCCGCGGGTGACTTCGCCGTCCTCGGTCTTGAGCAGGCCGGAGATCGCCTTCAGCGTGGTTGATTTGCCGGCGCCGTTGGCGCCGAGCAGCGCCACGATCGCGCCCTTCGGCACCTCGAGGCTGAGGCCGCGCAGCACCAGGATCACGTCGTCATAGACGACCTCAATGTTGTTGATGCTGAGCAGTGGCGGCGGCGGGACGGCCGTCGGCACCGGGCGGGTGGCTTCGAGGGTTTCGTTCATGGTCTTGATCACTCTCCACTGTCGTCACCCGCGAAAGCGGGTGACCCAGTATTCCAGAGGCGCCAGCGATCAATCGAGAGGCCGCGGCGTACTGGATCCCCCGCCTTCGCGGGGGATGACGACTTCCTGAGTTACCAGCCAAACCATTCCGGCTTGCGCGGCAGTTCGACGGTCTTCACCTTTTCGAGCTTGATCGTGCCCTTGCCCATCAGGTCGTTGATGTCGCCATCGGTCGCGCCGGAAACCTTGGCGCGATAGAGGTCGACCTTCGTGGTCGGGCGATGATCCTTCTCGGTCCAGTTCGATGGATTGCAGACGCCGTCCATGCCGGCCGGGACCCAGTCCTTCTTCTGGTAGAAGCCCTTGGCAACGTTCTCGCCGGTGGCGCCGCCGTTCTTGGCGGCCCAATCCAGTGCTTCCTTCATGTAGAGCGCGCTGCAGACCGCGGCGATGTAATGCACCGGGCGATAGACCTTGCCCGATGGATCGGACATCTTCGAGATCTCCATCACCGTCTTCATGCCGGGCGCATTGCCGCCCCAGCCGACCGCCGTGCGCAGCGGGAACACCACGCCGTCGGCGGCATCGCCTGCGGTCTTGGCGGCATTCTCGTCCATACCCCACACGTTGCTGAGGAACTGGACGTCGACGCCGGCGGTCTTGCAGGCCTTCATGACCGAGATGTTGGAAGCCGCGGTGTTGCCGAGATAGGCGTAATTGGCGCCCGAGCTCTTCAGGCTCAGGCATTGCGCCGAGTAGTCGCCGGGCGTCAGCGCGAACACCAGCGGCGGCAGCACCTCGAAGCCGAGCTCGGTGGCGAGCGCCTCACCGGCCGCCTTCGGTGCGTTCGGATAGGGATGGTTGGCGCCCATGTGGACGAATTTGGGCTTGCCGGGCTTGCCCTTCGCCTTCCAGTCTTCGGCCGCCCAGGTCAGCTCGGCGCGCAGCGCATCCGAGTAGCTCGGGCCATAGAAGAAATTGTACGGCGCGGGCTTGGCCTTGCCGCTGGTGCCTTCGGGATCGGTTAGCGCGGCGGCGTAGGAGCCCGACATGTCGGGGATCTTGTCCTGGGCGAGGAAGCCGGTCAGCGCCTCGGTGTCCGCCGTGCCCCAACCCATGATCGCCGCGACCTTGGCGTCGGATGCCGACCACTTCTTGTACAGCGCGATCGCGCGCGGCACTTGGTAGCCATAGTCGTTGCTGTCGACATTGAGCTGCTTGCCGCCGACGCCGCCGTTCTTGTTGACCCAGGCGAAGGTGTCGGCGACGCCCTGGCCGTAGGGCGTTCCGACGTCGGACGTGCCGCCCGAGAGGTCCTGCAGATGGCCGATGGCGATCTGCGCCTGCGCGGTGGCGGCCGCGCTGCTGACCAGCAGCGCGAGGGAGACCGAGCTCAAAAGGGATCTAATCGTCATTGTTGTTTCCTCCTGCTTTTATTCGTTGAACCGAATTTGAGTTGTTCCAAGCGTCAGTGCGAGAACGGATAGAGCTTCCAGTAGGCCTTGATCTGCCGCCAGCGATGCGCGAGCCCGTCCGGCTCGAACATCAGGAAGCCGATGATAATCAGGCCGATCGCGATCTCGCGCAGGAAGGTGATGTTGTTGTTGAGCTGCAGCACCTTGTCGATGGCACTGCCCTTCAGCCAGGCGCTCAGCCATTCCATCGATTCCGGCAGCAGCACCACGAAGGCCGTGCCCATCAGGGTGCCCATCACCGATCCGGTGCCGCCGATGATGACCATCGCGAGGAACAGCACCGAGCGCTCGATGCCAAAGCCTTCCTGGGAGACCACGAGCTGATAATGCGCGTAAAGCGCGCCGGCGATGCCGGCAAAGAAGGCGGCCAGTCCGAACGACAGCGTCCGGTACTTGGTCAAGTTGATGCCCATGATCTCGGCGGAGAGATAGTGATCGCGGATCGCGACCAGCGCACGGCCGTCGCGGGTGCGCATCAGATTGGTGACCAGCAGATAGCTGATCACCATGTAGGCGAGCACGACGTAGAAATACTGCCGGTCGCCGCGCAGGGTGTAGCCGAAGATCGAGAACGGGTTGGCGCTGGCCGGCACCGAGCCGCCCGAGAACCAGTCGGCGCGCGAGAAGAAGTCGAGCAGGATATACTGCGCGGCGAGCGTTGCGATGACGAGGTAGAGCCCCTTCAGCCGTGCCGCCGGCACGCCGAAGACCAGGCCGACCAGCGCCGTGATCACCCCGGCGAGGGGGATCGCGAAGAACACCGGGATCGGCGCGTTGTTGGAGATGTAGGCCGAGGTGAAGGCGCCGAACAGGAAGAACGCGGCGTGGCCGATCGAGATCTGGCCGGTGAAGCCGACCAGGACGTTGAGGCCGAGCGCTGCGATCGCGAAGATGCCGATCTGGATTGCGATGCTGAGCAGATAATTGGACAGCAGCATCGGCGCGAAGCAGGCGAGCGCAATGCCCGCAATCGCGAAGTTGCGGCTGGTCGCGGTCGGGAAGATCGTGGTGTCGGCCGCGTAGCTGGTGCGGAAATCGCCCGACGGGATGAGGGTGCTCGTTGCCATTGATCAGACCCGCTCGATGTCCTTGGTGCCGAACAGCCCGTACGGCTTGATCATCAGGATGATGATCAGGACGTAGAACGGCGCGATCTCGTAGAGATTGCCCCAGTGCAGATACTCGCTGTCGACATATTGGGCGACGTTCTCCAACAACCCGATGATGATGCCGCCGAGCACGGCGCCGCCGACCGAGTCGAGTCCGCCGAGGATCGCGGCCGGAAACACCTTGATGCCGTAGGCGGAGAGGCCGGACGATACGCCGTTGACCACGGCGACCACGACACCGGCGACCGCCGAGACCGTGGCCGAGATCGCCCACGCCATCGCGAACACGCTCTTCACGGAAATGCCGAGCGACTGCGCGACCTGCTGGTTGAAGGCGGTGGCGCGCATGGCCAGGCCGTATTTGGAGGCGCGGAAGAACCAGGCCATGCCGACCATCATGGCGAGCGATACCACGAGGCTCATCACATAGACGGTCTGGATCTGCAGGCCGAACAGACTGACCGACTGGCTCTGGAATACGCGCGGGAACGGCTGCGGGTTGACGCCGAAAATCCACTTCAGCGCGGCCTGGAACACGGTCGAGAGGCCGATCGTCACCATGATCACGGAAATGATCGGTTCGCCGATCATCGGCCGCAGGATCACGACCTGGATCGCGATGCCGAAGATGAACATGAACACCAGCGTGATCGGCATGCCGATCCAGAACGGCACCTGGTACTTCGTCAGCAGCGCCCAGCATACCCAGGCCCCGACCAGCAGCAATTCGCCCTGCGCGAAGTTCACGACCTGGGTCGCCTTGTAGATCAGCACGAACGACATCGCGACCACGCCATAGAGCGTGCCGACCACGAGGCCATTAACGAGGAGCTGGATCAGGAACTGGATGTTCATGTGCTAACCCGAAGTGCGGCGTTCTTTCCCTCTCCCCTTGTCGAAGAGGGTGGCGTCGCCAACGGGTCGGCGCAAAGCGCCGCCCCATGATAAACTCCGCGACGACGGGTGAGGGGTTCTCTCGACACGGCGTGCTTGGGGAGGCAACCCCTCACCCAAGCGTGGTTGAAGCTGGCGGAGGCGCTGTCCTCTCCCGCAAGGGGAG
>NZ_CANSMR010000002.1 GCF_947648125.1 uncultured Bradyrhizobium sp.
CGCTGCAGCGAAAGAGCCGCGGCGCTCAAGACCATGCGCCTCGTCGACGACACCGGCCGCCTGATCCGCGCGCCGGAGGTGCGGTTCTCCTCCGAGGAGATCGGCCGCGAGCAGTTCGGCTTCAACATCGACAATCGTTCGCTGGTCGCAGCCCTCGAGGACCGCGCCGGCGAGATGGCGGCGCTGACGCGGTTCGACGACGAGGCCGCCTCGGTGCAGCCGGACGAGGCTGCGGTCACCGTGGTGACGCGGCAGGGCCAGACGCTCTCGGCCCGGCTCGTGGTCGGCGCCGACGGACGCAATTCACTCTCGCGCGAGGCCGCCGGCATCGAGGTGGTCAGCCGCGAACTCGGCCAATCCGCCCTCACCTTCAACATCACCCATACCCGGCCGCACAACAACATCTCGACCGAGTTTCACACCGAGCATGGCCCCTGCGTGTTCGTGCCGCTCAGCGGCAACCGGAGCAGCGTGGTCTGGGTCTCGGCGCCCAGGGAGGCCGAACGGCTGAAGGCGCTTGGCGATGACGAATTATCCGATGCGGCCGAGCGACAGTCGCATTCGATTCTCGGCCGTGTCGAGGTCCAGGGCGGCCGTCACGTGTTTCCGCTCGCCATCGAGCGGCCCCGGCAATTCGCCAAGGACCGGATCGCGCTGGTCGGGGAATCCGCCCATGTGCTGCCGCCGATCGGTGCGCAGGGGCTCAACATGGGGCTGCGCGATGCCGCCGATATCGCCGAGATCACAGGCCAGGCGATCGGCCGCGGCGAGGATCCCGGCGCGCCGAATGTGCTGTCGCGCTACCAGGCGGCACGGCGTCCGGATGTCGCCAGCCGGACCTGGGCGATCGATATAGCCAACCGGTCGCTACTAAGCGATTTCCTGGGCGTGCAGACGGCGCGTGCTGCCGGCCTGCATCTGCTCGGCGCCTTCGGCCCGCTGCGGCGGCTGGCAATGCGCGAGGGCCTCGCGCCGTCATGGCGGCGATAGCCACTACCTGTCCTACGGAAACACCAGCCGTCCGCTCTGGATGAACCACATCACGCTGGTCAGCGTGACCACCGAGGCGAAGGTGCCGATCAGCACCGCGACCGATGCCGGCTCGATCCAGGTGTCGTTCTGGCGCGCGATCACGAACACATTGAGCGCCGGCGGCAGCGAGGCCATCAGCACCGCGGTCGCAGCCCAGGGCTGCGCGAACGGACCGAACAGCAGCATCAGTCCGAAGGCCAGCAGCGGATGGACCAGAAGCTTGATCGCAACCACGCCCGGCACCTCCCACGGCACCCGCTTGAACGGCCGCAGCGCCACGGTGATGCCGAGCACGAACAGCGCCGTCGGCGCGGCGGCGTTTTGCAGGAACTGGATGGTGCGGTCGAGCGCGACCGGAATCGGGATATGAAACGCCGCCACCAGCGCCCCGAACACCGCCGACATGATCAGCGGGTTCTGCACGATCTGCCGCAGCACCACGCCGAACGCGTGCAGCAGCGAGGGATGGTCGCGGTCGGTGAGTTCGATCAGGAGCGGCACGATCGAGAACAGGAAGATGCTGTCGCAGCAGAAGATCAGCGCCGTCGGAGCCGCCGCCTTGGCGCCGAGCACGGCGAGCGCGAGGCCAGGGCCCATGTAGCCGATATTGCCGTAGGCGCCCGACAGACCCGCAAGCGTGGCCTCGCGCAGCGACAGCCCTCCGATCAGTCTGCCTGCGACCATCGACAGGAAGAACGCGATGACGGTTCCGAGCGTGGTGGCGATCAGGAATGGCGGGTTGTTCAACTCGGCGAACGGTGTCTTCGACATGATCCCGAACAGCAGCGCCGGCAACGAAACGTAAAGCAGGAAGAAATTCATCCAGGCGAGCCCGCTCTCGGGCAAACCCTTGGCTTTTCCGCATGCGTAGCCGATGAAGATCAAGCCGAAATACGGCAACGCCAGATTGAGGATATCGATCATTCTGAAAGTAGTTTCTCGGCCGGATTTCGGGTCGTTTTGCACCGGCTAGAATCGGTAAACCGGGGGTTAATTCGAGGCTTAGCCCCTAGCATCGGCCACAATGTTGGTCTATCGACGAACCATGATCAAAGCGCGCACCGCCAAGTTTCAGATCGGGCAGATCGTCCGTCACCGGGTGTTCTCCTTCCGGGGCGTGATTTTTGATATCGACCCGGAGTTCAACAACACCGAGGAATGGTGGCTGTCGATCCCCGAGGACATGCGGCCGCACAAGGACCAGCCGTTCTATCATCTGCTCGCGGAAAACTCGGAGACCGAGTACGTCGCCTATGTGTCCGAGCAGAACCTGCTGCCCGACGATTCCGGCGAGCCGATCCGGCACTCGCAGGTGGCGGAGATCTTCATCAAGGACAAGTCGGGCGGCTACCGTCCGCGCAATCCCTCGCTGAACTGACGCGCGGCGTCTGTCCGGCGACGGACGCGACGGCGCGGCTTCCGGCCTGCTCATACCCCCTCACGCGCGGCCAGCGCCGCCGCAATCGCCCAGACCGCAAAACCCGCCAGCGCCAGTCCGGCGCCGACGAGGCCGGTCGAGGTCCAGCCGTAGCCGGCTGCAACGGCCATTCCGCCGAGCCACGGCCCCAGCGCATTGGCGACGTTGAAGGCGGAATGGTTGAGCGCAGCGGCGAGGCTCTGGGCTTCGCCCGCGACATCCATCAGCCGGGTCTGCAACACGGTGGCAAGCGCGCCACCCAGCCCGATCAGGAACACGTCGGCACTCAGCGTCCAGACATTGGCCGCCGCCAGCGGATACAGCGCCAGCGTCGCGGCCGACCACAGCAAGAGGCCGCCCGCGGTTGCCATCAGCGCGCGGTCGGCAAAGCGCGGCACGATGATGTTGCCGGCGGTGAGACCGGCGCCGAACACGCAGAGCGTGACGGGCACCAGCGCGGGCGAGGTGTGCGTCACTGCCAGCATGGTCGACGCCAGATACGTGTAGACCGAGAACAGTCCGCCGAACCCGATCGCGCCGATCGCGAGCGTCAGCCAGACATGCTTGCGCCCGAGCGCCGAGAGCTCGCGCAACGGGCTCGCATTGCTGTCGGCGACGTCACGCGGCGCGAAGATCAGGACCAGGATGGCGGTCAGGAGCGCGAGGCCGGCAACGATCGCGAATGCCCAGCGCCAGCCGATCGCCTGCCCGACGCCATTTGCCAGCGGAACGCCGATCGTCGTCGCAATGGTGAGGCCGAGCAGCACGCGGCCGACCGCCGCGGTGCGCTTGTCGATCGGGACCAGCGATGCCGCGACCAGCATGGCGATGCCGAAATAGGCGCCGTGCGGCAGCCCCGCGAGGAAGCGCAGCACGAGCATGGTGTGATAGTCGGGCGCGAGCCCGGAGAGCCCGTTCATCAGCGCAAAGAAGCCCATCAGCGCGATCAGCAGCGTCCGCCGCGTCATGCGCGCCGACAGCACGGCGATCACGGGCGCGCCCACCACGACGCCGAGCGCGTAAGCGCTGATCGCGTGGCCGGCCTGGGGCTCGCTGATGTGCAGATCGTGGGCGAAGAACGGCAGCAGGCTCATGGTCGCGAATTCGGCGATGCCGATCGCGAACCCGCCCATCGCCAGCGCGAGATGAACGATGCCCGGATGAAAGCTCCCGGGGGCGTTGTCCTGGTTGAGGCGCCCGCCAGCATCGACCGAAGCACGGCCGCTCGGCTGCTCCGAACGCCGGGAAAGCGGTTCCCGCCGCTGCGTGTTGACTCGCTGGGACATTGGGAGACTTCCATGAATGCGAACGACGGACGGGCTTGCGACCCAGGCAAGGTCCGTGCGCATCGCGCCATCAGGCTTCCGCACAGCGGCCAGGGTTCGCAGCGAACCACGCGCGCATTTGCGCATCGAAGGCGCGCGTTCCGCGCTTTCGTCTGGCCTCCCGTGACGGATTTATGATTGTGCTTCGACGCCGGACTTGTCCGGACAAGGCAATGACGATGCAGCTTGGCGCGATCGATTTGCCTTGCGCGACCATCGCACACGATAGGGACGATCACCAGCGCGGCAGGCTGCCATCAGCCAGTCTGTTTCGCATGACAAAAAAAGGCGCCCTTGCGGGCGCCCTTTGCTTGCGATGATCTCGCGATTTCTTGAACGCGCGATCGACGTTGTTACTTGGCCGCCGGATTGGCCGGAGCCGCCGGAGCGGCACCACCGCCCGCGCCTTCCAGCTTCTTGCGCTGTTCTTCGGCGCGCTTCTGCAGCTCTTCCTGCAGCTTCTTCGAGTTTTCCTCGAACACCTTCGGATCGGTCGGCGGGCCGTCATAGGCCTTGGCGAATTCGGTGTTGAGCGGCAGCGGCAGCGTCAGCGGCGCGCCGTTGGAATTGATCGCCTGGACCACGAGGTTCTGGCCCTTCTTCATATTGGCGATCAGTTCGGGGGTTGCTTCATAGTCGGACATGCAGCCGTTCTGGAAGCAGATCACATAGGGCGCCTGCTGCGGCGGGTTGCCGTCGACGATGATGCGGGTGCCGTGAACCAGCTGCATGCCGAGCGGCAGCGTGACGCGCAGGATCTTCTTCGGCTCGCCTTCCGGCTCGATGATCACGGCGGCAATGACGGGCTGGCCCGACTCGATGCGGCCGTCCTTGCCGGTGAAGCAAACCTGCTTGGCGTTGGCTTCCTGGCCCTTCAGGCAGAACTTGGTCCAGGGGGCGTAGATCAGCTGGATCTGCTGATCCTGGGGCGGCTGGGCGGCCGCGGCGGGCGCCTGACCTGCGGCCGGTGCTTGGGCGGCCGGTGCCTGGGCTGCCGGAGCCGGCGCCTTCGGAGCTGCCTTGGGTGCCGCCTTGGGCGCAGCCTTCGGTGCCGCAGGCGCCGGCGCTGCCGGCTGCTGGGCCTGAGCGGCAGGAACCAGGAGCGCTGCAGAGAATGCCGTCGCCGCCATCAGGGCAACAATTCGCCCATGCGGCCGGACCGGGGCGGCCAAGATACGGAAATTCATTGCGGAAAACCCTTTCTGAACGGCAGCGCCCGAAACCGCTGCAGGCGCCGACACATAGCCGTTTGGGCGGCTGTCTCCTAGTCAATTGAGGCGGATACGTGACAGGCGTTCCCGCCCTCGAATTGCACGCCTTCAATACAGCGGCGCGCGGAAAGATCAATGCCGACAAGCGCATTTGCGCACCTGTCACGGCGAGTTTCAGCGCCCTGTGATAAACCTTTGGGCGTGACGTTTCGCGAATCAAATCCGGCGCCTCATGCACGTGTTCCCGGTCACGTTTGGCGCACCGCGTCGGCCGCCATCTGGCTTGTCCTGGCATCCATCCTGGGATTCCTGACGACCGCACTTGCCCCTGCGGCCGCCACCGAGAGCCACGCCATCGCGATGCACGGCGCACCCGCGCTGCCTGCTGACTTTAGCCACCTGCCCTATGCCAATCCGGACGCCCCCAAGGGCGGCCGTCTTGTCCTGAGCCCCCGGGAGGGCACCTTCGACAGCCTCAATCCATTGATTGTCAGGGGTCTCGCCGTGCAGCAGCTCCGGGGCTACGCCTATGAGCGCGGCTATGTCTACGAAAGCCTGTTGGTGCGGAACAATGACGAGCCCTTTACGCTGTACGGCCTGCTCGCCCGCAGCGTCGAGACCGACGATGCCAGAAGCTATGTGACATTCCGCCTCGATCCTCGCGCGCGCTTCTCCGACGGGCACGAGGTCACGGCCGACGACGTGGTGTTCTCGCTCGAGCTGCTGCGCGATCACGGCCGTCCGCTGCATCACCAGTATTATTCGAAAGTCGCAAAGGCCGAGGTGCTCGACCCGCTCACGGTGCGGTTCGATTTCGGCGGCGTTGCGGACCGCGAATTGCCGCTGATCCTCGGCCTGATGCCGATCCTGCCGCGCCACGCCACCGACGTCTCCAAGTTTGAAGAGACGACGTTGGCGCCGCCGATCGGCTCCGGCCCGTACCGCGTGACGGCGGTCAAGCCCGGTACCAGCGTGACCTTCACCCGCAATCCGGAATACTGGGGGCGCGACCTCCCGGTGAACCGCGGCCTCTGGAATTTCGACGAGATCAGGCTCGATTACTACCGCGACGCCAATGGCCAGTTCGAGGCGTTCAAGCGCGGCCTCTATGACTTCAGGACCGAGCCCGAGCCGCTGCGCTGGCATGACGGCTACGACTTCCCCGCAGCGAACAACGGCGAAGTGATCCGCGACACCATCAAGATCGGCACGCCCGATCCGTCCGAATTCCTGGTGTTCAACACCAGGCGGCCGAAGTTTGCCGACGTCAGGGTGCGCCAAGCGCTGCTGATGCTGTTCGATTTCGAATGGATCAACCGCAATTACTATTTTGGACTCTACTCGCGCGCCGGCGGCTATTTCGCCGGCTCGGAATTGTCGGCCTACGGCCGCCCGGCCGATGACCGCGAGCGCGAGCTCCTGAAGCCGTATCTGTCGCATATCGCGCCCGACATTCTCGAGGGCCGCTATCGCCTCCCCGAGACCGACGGCTCAGGCCGCGACCGCACCATCCTTCGCGACGCGCTCAAGCTCCTGTCGGACGCCGGCTACGCGCTCGACGGCACGGTGCTGAAGCAGCGCTCGACGGGGACGCCGCTCCGGATCGAGATCCTGGTGACGACCCGCGAGCATGAGCGGATCGCCCTCGCCTATCAGCGCGACCTGAAGCGGGCCGGCATCGACGCCGCGGTCCGGGTGGTCGACGCGGTGCAGTTCGAGCAGCGCCGGGTCGCCTATGATTTCGACATGATCCCCATTCGCTGGGACCAGTCGCTGTCGCCGGGCAACGAGCAGTGGTTCTATTGGGGCAGCCAGGCCGCCGATGTGCCGGGCACCCGCAACTACATGGGCGCCAGGGATCCGGCCATCGACGCCACGATCGCCGCGCTGCTCGCGACGCGGGAGCGGCCAGCCTTCGTCTCGGCGGTGCGGGCGCTGGACCGGGCCCTGATGTCCGGCTTCTACGCTATCCCCCTATTTAACTTGGGAGAGCAATGGATCGCGCGCTGGAATCGGATAGAACGGCCTTCGGCCACGGCGTTGACGGGCTACCTGCCGGAGACTTGGTGGCAGAAGCCCGGCGCGCAATCCAATTGAGCTGCCAAGTTGAGCTACCAGTGATTTGCGACCCCACGCGGCATGGTCCGGTCTGATCGAAGCGATGCAACCGACGTTGAACCTGTGAATCAGTCGATCACCTCGCCCACGCTCGATACGCTGTTCAAGCGCACTTTGGCGCGGCAGCCCGAGGCGCTGGCGCTGGTCGACCCGATCAACAAGCAACGCGTCACCGGACAGACCCGCAAGCGCCTGACTTATGCTCAGGCCGACCGCGCGATCTCGGCGATCGCCGCCCACTTCGTCGAGAGTGGATTGCCGGCCAATACCGTGATCGCGGTTCAGCTTCCCTCGACGATCGAATTCGCCCTGACGGTGCTCGCCGCCCATCGGGTCGGCCTCGTGGTGGCGCCGTTGCCGCTGCTGTGGCGGCAGGCCGAGCTGACGTCCGTCCTCAACCGCACCGCGGCGCGGGCGATCGTCACCTGCGGCAGGATCGACGGCGTCTCCTACGCCGACATCGCCATGAACGCCGCGGCGGAAGCCTTTTCGATCCGCCATGTCTGCGGCTTCGGGAGCGATCTGCCCGAAGGCATGGCTTCGCTCGATGACGCGATCCTGCAGGACTCCCGGACCTCGCGCCCGATGATCCAGGACGGCCGCAAGCCGGCGCTGATCTCCTTCGACGTCACCAGCGAGGGTTTTCGTCCGGTGCCGCGCGCGCATTTCGGTCTGATCGCCGGCGGGCTCGCGATGTCGCTGGAGAGCGATCTGGCACAGGGCGCGACTATCATGTCGGCATTCGCGCCGATGTCGTTTGCCGGCATCTGCTCGTCGCTGGTGACCTGGCTGCTGTCGGGCGGAACGCTCGTCATGCATCACCCGTTCGACGAGGAAGCGTTCGAAACCCAGTTCAACGATCACGGCTGCGACACGCTGATCGTGCCGGCGCAGCTCGCGCTGCGGCTCGACGAGTGCGGCCTGTCGGAGCGCCTGCCCACGTTGCGCAACGCGATCGGCCTCTGGCGGACGCCGGAGCAGGTCGCCTCCAGTGCGCACTGGAGGTCGCGGCGGGTGACCATGACCGACGTCTATCTGTTCGGCGAGGCCGGGCTGTTCGGCGCCCGCCGTAACGCCGAGGATGGATCACCGGCCCCGATCAAGCCCGGTCCGCACAGCGCGCCGCGCGAGGCTGCCGGCGCATCGATCGCCGGCGAGATCCTGCTGACCCCGAAGGGCACGCTCGGCTTGCGCGGCCCGATGGTGCCGGTCGCCGCCTATGCGCCGCCGCCGCCGCCGGGCGACAACCTGATTGCGCCACCGCCACGTGATTACGTCGACACCGAATATGCCGCTCGGATCGACCGCGCGACCGGCGCCGTCAACATCACCGCCCCGCCGTCGGGGGTCATGACGGTCGGCGGCTACCGCTTTCTTGCCCAGGAGCTGCAGGAGTGGTCGCGCCGCCTCGGCCAGGGCGCATTGTTGACGGCACTGCCCGACCGCCTGAGCGGCCACCGGCTGGCCGGACGCGCTCAGGACAATGCGCGGGCCCGCGACGCCCTGACAGAACTTGGGCTTAACCCGTTGATGGTCGAAGCATTTCGCGACCGCAGCGGCACCGGAATGCCTTAAAATCTTATCATTGCGTTAGTCTTAGCATTGTGTTGACGCCGCATTAAGCCATGCCAACTAGCATCGTAACCGTTTGCAGATCTTAAGCATTGGTTTCGAGCGTTCGAATGTCTCAACAAGGTCCGGTCCTCATCGTATCGGCGTCGACAAAGCCGTCGTTCGCCGCTGTCCTCGATGAGACAAAACTGTTCCCGGTCGTGGTCACCGACTGGAACGAGGCCGGACGGGCCATTGAGCACGTCAAGCCGGCAGCGATCATCGCGGCCGCCGAGGGCGTCGACTTCGTCACCCTGGCGGGCCTGGCCAAGCGCGCTGCCGCCCGCGCACCCTATCTGCCGCTGATCGCGGTCGATCCCGCGACCACCCTGCCCGACACCGTGATCGCGTTCTTCCAGCACAAGGGCATGCCGGATCGCCTGCTCGCCCGGCTCAACGCGTCCTTACGCGTTCGCGCCTTGCATGCGACCGTGATGCGTCGCCTGGTGCCGCCCGCACCGATCGCTTTGTCCGATATCGATCCGGTCGGAGAGGCCACCGCGCTCCTGATCGGTCGCGGCGGCGCCTACCCGGCCCTGTCGGTCGCGCTCGGCGAACGCGCCGGCGTGGTTGGTGCGCTGAGCATCGAGGCGGCTGCAAAACATCTCTCCAACCGTGACATCGACGGCATCGTGCTGGCCGAAGGCTTCACCCCGCGCGTGATGGATGCGTTCCTGACGGTGCTGACCGAGGATGTTCGCTTCCGTCCGTTGCCGGTGATCGTCGCCTCTGGTGAGCTGACACCGCGTTACGAGCTGCCCAATCTCGAGATCGTCACGGCCGGGCCGACACGCGTCGGCGACATGGTGTTGCCCATGATCCGCCAGCATGCCTTCGAGGCGCGGCTCGGCCGCATGCTCAAGGCGATTGACGCCAAGGGCCTGATCGATCCCCGCACCGGCCTGCTCACCAAGGCAGCGTTCGAGCGCGACTTCGCGACCGCTGTCTACCAGACCGCGGAACGCGGCGGCGCGCTCTCGGTGGCGCGGTTCACCTTCGACAACACGCAACCGCGCGCGCAATTCGATGGCGCGCGGATCATCAGCCGGCTGATGCGCCAGACCGATTTCGGCGCCGTGCATGACGACCGCTCACTCGTCGTGGCCTTCGCCGGCACCGATCTGCGCAACGCGCAGGCGATCACGCGGCGATTGGCCAGCGTGATGCGCCACACCCAGAACGGCCGCCGCGACGTCCGCTCCGAGCCCGCCGTCAGCGTCGCAACGCTGATGCCGGGTGACTCCGCGATTTCCCTGTTGGGGCGCTTGTTCGGGACGCCGGAGCGCGCGGCGTCGTAACAAGCAATACGCCACCTTATAAGGTCGCAGATCTTTCGAGTATCGTCAGCAAATCACCGGGGAATCAGTAACCGGACGGCGGCTTAGCGGGTGCCCGGGTGAACACTGGTCGTAGCCCAGCATCGGGACCAAACGGACTTGGATAGACGTTCCGCGGGTCACAGAGCTGGCAACCGTTTGGCCCCCATGGCTGCGTGGCCGCTGCACCGCACAGCGGCAGCGCCATGCGGGCCGCGACAGCTGGCGGAACAGCCTGTTGACCGCCCTCGCAATAGTAGGCAACCGCAGTCTTGCTCGCCGATAGTGCAAGCAACGCTGCGACGAACAGAGTTCTCATGCTCGCCTCCAAGCTCTTCGGACCCAATCAGCAGAAAAGCAATTTGAGAATAGTTCGGGCCCGCGCAGCCGTATAGTCGCTCGTCGAGCCCGCCGGTGCGCCTCCCGCTCGCAGACCCTGACGGCCCGCCCACATGGAATAGACACACCACACCTGCGGGCGCCGCTACCGTCATCCACGCCGGCTCATATCTCGCTTCGCTCGCCATGAGCCTATCCCCGTCTCCGGGGGGCGGCCTACGCCGCCTTCTTGCTCTCCGCGAGATTGGCGAGCTGGCGCAGGATCTCGGTGGTGCCGGCGAGCCGCTCTTCCGGCGTATCCCAGTCCTGGAAGAACACCACCTTCATGTCGGGCCGCACCTTCGCGGCCTGGCCGTGCTGGCGGATGAAGGTCACCAGCCGCTCCGGATGCGCGAAGCTGTTGTCGCGGAACGCGATCACGGCGCCCTTCGGGCCGGCATCGACCTTCCCGACATTGGCCCTGCGGCAGTAGGCCTTGATCGCGGCGACCTTGAACAGATAGCGCACCTCGTCCGGCAGCACGCCGAAGCGGTCGCGCATCTCGGCGGCGAAACTGTCGATCTCGTCGTCGGTCTCGAGATCGGCGAGGCGCCGATAAAGCGACAGCCGCACGCTCAGGTCGTTGACGTAGTCCTCGGGGATCAGGACCGGCATGCCGATCGTGATCTGCGGCGACCAGCGGTCGGCGGCGGGCTCGGCGACGCCGGCCTTGAGGTTGACGATCGCCTCTTCGAGCATCGACTGGTACAGCTCGAAGCCGACTTCCTTGATGTGGCCGGACTGCTCCTCGCCGAGCAGGTTGCCGGCGCCGCGGATGTCGAGGTCGTGCGAGGCGAGCTGGAAGCCGGCGCCCAGCGTCTCCAGCGATTGCAGCACCTTCAGCCGGCGCTCCGCCTGCGCGGTGATCTTCTGCTGCGCCGGCAAGGTGAACAGCGCATAGGCGCGCAGCTTGGAGCGACCGACGCGGCCACGCAGCTGGTAGAGCTGGGCGAGACCGAACATGTCGGCGCGGTGCACGATCAGCGTGTTGGCGTTCGGGATATCGAGACCGGATTCCACGATCGTGGTCGAGAGCAGGATGTCGTATTTGCCGTCGTAGAACGCGGACATGATGTCCTCGATCACCGTCGGCGGCATCTGGCCGTGGGCGACCGCGACCTTCATCTCCGGCACGTTCTTGTCGAGGAAATCCTTGACGCCGGCGAGGTCCTCGATCCGCGGCACGACGTAGAACGCCTGCCCGCCGCGGTAGCGTTCGCGCAATAGCGCCTCGCGGATCATCAAGGGATCGTGCGGCGCGACGAAGGTCCGCACCGCGAGGCGATCGACCGGCGGCGAGGCGATGATCGAGAGCTCACGCACGCCGGTCAGCGCCAGTTGCAGCGTGCGCGGGATCGGGGTGGCCGACAGCGTCAGCACATGGACCTGGGCACGCAGCTGCTTCAGCCGCTCCTTGTGGCTGACGCCGAAGTGCTGTTCCTCGTCGACGATCAGGAGGCCGAGGTCCTTGAACTTGATGGCCTTGCCGAGCAGCGCGTGGGTGCCGACCACGATGTCG
Source organism: uncultured Bradyrhizobium sp. (assembly GCF_947648125.1). GTDB lineage: Bacteria > Pseudomonadota > Alphaproteobacteria > Rhizobiales > Xanthobacteraceae > Bradyrhizobium. The sequence continues at coordinate 11,928 of NZ_CANSMR010000002.1, forward strand.
ACGTTGCCGTCGGCGAGCCCCTTCTTGGTCTGGTTCAAATCCTTGGTCGACACCAGCCGCGACGCCTGCGCGACATTGACCGGGAAGCCTTTGAAGCGCTCAGTGAAGGTCCGTGAGTGCTGACGCGCCAGCAGCGTGGTCGGCACCACGACCGCGACCTGCCGGCCCTCCAGCGCCACGGCAAAAGCTGCGCGCAGCGCCACCTCGGTCTTGCCGAAGCCGACGTCACCGCAGATCAGGCGGTCCATCGGGCGGCCGATCTCGAGGTCGTTCAACGTCGAGGTGATGGCCCCTAACTGATCCTCTGTCTCCTCATAGGGGAAGCGCGCGCAGAACTCGTCATAGACGTGCGGCTGCAACGGGAATTTCGGCGCCTCGTGCAGCTGCCGCTCGGCGGCGATCTTGATCAGCTCGCCGGCGATCTGACGAATGCGGTTCTTCAGCTTCGCCTTGCGCGCCTGCCAGCCGCCACCGCCGAGCCGATCGAGTTCGACATTGGCGCTGTCGGAGCCGTAGCGCGACAGCAGCTCGATGTTCTCGACCGGCAGGAACAGCTTGGTCTCCGCCGCATAGTGCAGCTCGAGGCAATCATGCGGCGCGCCGGAAACTTCCAGCGTCTGCAAGCCGACGAAGCGGCCGATGCCGTGCTCGACGTGAACGACGAGATCGCCGGTCGCAAGGCTGGTCACCTCCGAGATGAAATTGTCGAGCTTGCGGCTCGCCTTGCGCGGCCGCACCAGGCGGTCGCCGAGAATGTCCTGCTCGCTGATGACCGCGAATTCGTCGGTCTCGAAGCCGGATTCCATGCCGAGCACGGCCAGCATGGTCTCGTTGCGCGGCCTGGCCTGCACGATCCGCCAGGTGTTGACGCTGGTGGTGTTGAGCAGCTTGTGGTCGCGCAGCATCGCGCCCATGCGGTCGCGCGAACCCTCGCTCCACAGCGCGACGATGACCTTCTTGCGTTGCGACTGCAACGCGCCAATGTGGCCCACGACGGCCTCGAACACGTTGACATTGCCGTCGGCGCGCTCCGGCGCGAAATTGCGGCCCTGCCGCGCGCCGGCGTCAAACACGTCGGGCGGGCCTTCCGGAACCGCGAACGGCGTCAGCCGCGCCAGCGGTGCATCGCCGAGCAGCCTGGTCCATTCGGCTTCGGTCAAATAGAGCTTGTCGGGCGGCAACGGCTTGTAGATCGCGCCGCTGCCGGGATGCTCCAGGGCCTCGCGCCGCGCGTCGTAGTAATCGGCGATCTGCGTGAAGCGTTCGCGCGCGGCGTCCTCGCCCTGCGGCTCGATCGCGATCGTCGCGCCGTCGAGATAGTCGAACAGCGTGTCCATCCGCTCCTGGAACAGCGGCAGCCAGTGCTCCATGCCGGGATGGCGCCGTCCTTCGGAGACCGCTTCATAGAGCTGGTCGTCGCGCTCCGGCGCGCCGAACGCGGCGACATAGCCCATGCGGAAACGGCGGATGGTTTCGGTCGTGAGCTGGAATTCGGAGACCGGCACGAGATCGAGCCCGCGCATATCGAGCAGCGTGCGCTGGGTCTCGGCATCGAAGGTGCGGATCGATTCGAGAGAGTCGCCGAAGAAGTCGAAGCGCACCGGCTGGTCGAGGCCGGCCGGAAACAGATCGAGGATGCCGCCGCGCACGGCGTATTCGCCGGGCTCGCGCACGGTCGACGAGCGGGTGTAGCCGTTGTGCTCCAGCCAGGCCACGACGGAGTCCATCGGCACGACGTTGCCGGGCGCAACGGACAGCGCCTGCGCTGCGACCTGCTCGCGCGCCGGCACCCGCTGGACGGCCGCGTTCACCGTGGTCAGCACGATCAGGGGCTTCTCGGAGCCGACCAGGCGCGGCAGCTTCGCCAGCGCGGTGAGCCGCTGCGCCAGGATGCCCGAATGCGGCGAGACGCGGTCATAGGGCTGGCAGTCCCAGGCCGGAACCTGCATCACGGCGATATCGGGCGCAAAGAACTCCAGCGCGCGGCCAAGCTGCTGCATCCGTGCGCCATCGCGGCACACCACAGCGAGGCTGACTGCCGGCCGCTTCGGCTGCGCGGCGATGGCGCGCGCCAGGTCGGAGATGACGAGCCCTTCAGCACCCTCGGCGACATTGGCGATGGTCAGCACCCGGCCGGGCGCGAGCATCGCGGCCGGCGATTTCATCGGCTGCTTCATGCGCTGGGATCCGCGACCCGGAACGCCTTGATGCGGGCAAACAGCGCGGTGGCATATTCGGCCGCCAGCACCTTGTCGCCGGTCAGCGCGGCATAGAGGTCGGGATCCGGTACCTCGATCAGGTGCTCCAGCTCGCCAATCTCCTGGTCGGAAAGGTCCGCGATGGTCGCATCGGCAAAGCGGCCGAGGATCAGGTCCATCTCCCGGGTGCCGCGATGCCAGCAGCGAAACAAAAGCCGCTTGCGGCGGTCATCGAGCCCGCTGCTCGATCGTGTCGATCCGGTCATGTTCAAGAATCCATCGAACGCCAAAAGCCCGGACGTGCCGGGCGGGGCTTGATATAGCGATGGGAACGGCCGATGTCAGCCCTCTTTCGCCGCGTTTTGGAGATGCTTTGGGCGCATGCCGTGATTGCCGGGCTTGACCCGGCAATCCATCCTCTTTTGAAGATGGATGCGCGGGTCATCCTCGATCGAGTCGAGGACAGGAGCCCGCGCATGACGTGAGTCGTGTGTACGAGGACACCGATGCGCCCCAGCCTGCTCAATCCGCTGTTTGCCCAGGTAACGACCCTCCAGGGTGTCGGCCCGAAGCAGGACAAGCTGCTGCGCTATCTGCTCGACCGCAGCGAGACGCCGCGGCTGGTGGATCTGCTGCTGCACCTGCCGGCGAGCGTGATCGATCGCCGCGCGCGGCCGAAGATCCGCGACGCCGCGGTCGGAACCATGGTCACGCTGGAAGTCACCGTCGACCGCCATCGCCCGCCGCCGCCGCGCAATTCGCGCGCGCCCTATCTCGTCTATGCCAACGACGACACCGGCGATGTCGTCCTGACCTTCTTCCGCGCCCAGCCCGGCTATGTCGAGAAGCTGCTGCCGGTCGGCGAGAAGCGCTACGTCTCCGGCACGCTGGCGATGTATGACGGCATCCCGCAGATCGTTCATCCCGACCGCGTCATCGATGAAGCCGGCTTTGCAAAGCTGTCCGGCATCGACCCGGTCTATCCGCTGACCGAGGGGCTTGCGATCGGCTCGCTCCGCCGCGCCATCGCGCAGGCGCTGACCAGGCTGCCGGACCTGCCGGAGTGGATCAGTCCCGAGGTGCTGCGCCGCTGCAACTTCCCGCCGATCAGGGAGGCGCTGACCCGCGTCCATGTTCCGGTCGAATTGACCGACATCCTGCCCGACGGCCCGTTCTGGTCGCGGCTTGCGTTCGACGAACTGCTCGCCGGCCAGCTCGCGCTGGCGCTGATCCGCGCCACGCTGCGCCGTCCCGCCGGCGTCCGCAATGCCGGCGACGGCCATCTGCGCAACCGGATCATCGACGCCCTGCCCTATGCGCTGACCAAATCGCAGCAGCAGGCGGTCGCGGCGATCACGGAGGATCTGCGCCAGCCGGTGCGGATGCTGCGCCTCGTGCAAGGCGATGTCGGTTCCGGCAAGACCGTGGTCGCACTGCTGGCAGCCGCTGCCGTCGCCGAAGCCGGCAAGCAGGCCGCGCTGATGGCGCCGACCGAAATTTTGGCGCGTCAGCACATCAAGACCATCGCGCCGCTCGCCGAGCGCGCCGGCATGCGCGTCGCCATCCTGACCGGCCGCGAGAAGGGCAAGGAGCGCCGCGAGCTCCTGGCCCAGCTCGAAGCCGGCGAGATCGATCTCTTGGTCGGCACCCATGCGCTGATCCAGGACGACGTGATCTACAAGGCGCTGGCGCTCGCCGTGGTCGACGAGCAGCATCGCTTCGGCGTGCGCGAACGGCTCGCGCTAACCTCCAAAGGCGAGGCGGTCGACGTGCTGGTGCTGAGCGCGACGCCGATCCCGCGCACGCTGGTGCTGACCTATTTCGGCGACATGGACGTCTCGGAGCTGCGCGAAAAGCCCGCCGGCCGCCAGCCGATCGACACCCGCGCGGTGCCGATGAGCCGGATCGAGGATGTCATGGACGGCGTCGGCCGCGCGCTCGGCGCCGGCAAGCTGGTGTACTGGATCTGCCCGCTGGTCGATGAATCCGAGGCCGAGGGCACCGAGCACCTCACCAACGCGACCGAGCGTTTCGAGAGCCTGCAGAAGCGGTTCGGCGATCGCGTCGGCCTGGTGCATGGCCAGATGAAGGGCACCGAGAAGGATCGCGTGATGGCGCAATTCGCTGCGCACGAGATCGGCTTGCTGGTCGCAACGACCGTCGTTGAGGTCGGCGTCGACGTGCCGGCCGCGACCATCATGGTGATCGAGAACGCCGAACGCTTTGGGCTGGCGCAACTGCATCAGCTGCGCGGCCGCATCGGCCGCGGCTCGGAGGCCTCGACCTGCCTGTTGCTCTACAAGGAGCCGCTCGGCGAGATGTCGAAGGCGCGGCTAAAGGTGATCCGCGAGACCACGGACGGCTTCCGGATCGCCGAGGAGGATCTGAAGCTGCGCGGCGAAGGCGACGTGCTCGGCATCCGCCAGAGCGGCCTGCCCGGCTACCGCATCGCGCGCTCCGAGGTGCACGGCCAGCTCATCACCCAGGCGCGCGATGAGGCGCTACGGATCATGAAGGACAATCCGAAGCTGAACGGCGAACGCGGCGAAGCACTGCGCTGCCTGCTCTATCTCTATGAGCGCGACGAGGCCGTGCCGCTGATTGGCGCGGGGTGATTCCCCAATCGTCATTGCGAGCGAAGCGAAGCAATCCATTATTCCGCATATGCGGAAGCGTGGATTGCTTCGTCGCTCCGCTCCTCGCAATGACGGTGTATGCTTGCGGCTGGGGGCCATCATGAAACAACCATGCGTCTACTTCTTCGCCAACAAGCGTCACGGCACCATTTACACGGGCGTTACCGCTAATCCGCCCAAGCGTGCGTTTGAACATCGCGAGGGATTGGTGAAGGGTTTCTCAGCGAAGTACGGCTGCAAAATTCTGGTCTGGTATGAGTTGCACCAAACCATGCACGATGCGATCACCCGTGAGAAGCAGATCAAGGCTGGCAGCCGGGCGAAGAAGATTGCGCTGATCGAGGCGCTGAATCCTGACTGGAACGACCTCTTCGACGCGCTGATCTAGCAGTAGGATCACCGGCCTTACCCCACCGTCATTGCGAGCGAAGCGAAGCAATCCATCGTTCCGCATGTGCGGAGCCATGGATTGCTTCGTCGCTTCGCTCCTCGCAATGACGGGGATGGAGTTGGGCCCCTACTCCACCTTCGCCGGCGCGGGCTGTGTGGCCGGCTGCAACGAGACCTGGTTGGCGACGCGCGCGGCGTTGGCCATGCCGGCGAGCGCCGCGGCGCGCTGTTTCTGATCGTTGGCGCCGGGCTGCACCACGCCGGCCGACATGATCAGCGTCGCGGCGTCCTCGGTGCTCATCTCGATCTCGATGATCTTGCTTCTCGGCACGTAGAAGAAGAATCCGGTGGTCGGGTTCGGCGCGCACGGCAGGAACACCGAGATGTGCTCCTCCTCGCCGGGCAGGCTGGCCGCGAGCTCGGAGCTCGGCGCCTGCGAGATCAGCACGATCGACCACATCCCGGGCGAGGGAAACTCGACCAGGCCGACGCGGCGGAAGCTCGATCCGTTGCCGGAGAACAGCGTCTCGAACACCTGCTTCAGACCGCGATAGATCGCGCGCACCGCAGGGATCCGTCCGAGCAGCCGCTCGCCGAGATCGACCAGGGTCCGCCCGATCAGATTGGCGGTGAGGAAGCCGAGCAAGGTCAGCGCGATGACGGCGACGATCAGGCCGGAACCGGGCAGCCCGAACGGCAGATAGGTCTCCGGCCGGTAGGCCGTGGGCACGAACGGCCGGACCAGGTTGTCGACCCAGTTCACGAACCACCAGGTCAGATAGAGCGTGATCGCAACCGGCCCGGCCACCACCAGGCCGGTCAGGAAATAGTTGCGGAAACGCGCCATCAGCCCGCGCGGGGCATCCGGGGGCAATTCACCCGTGACGGGAGGCACTTGGTTGGAGGTCATTGCGGTTCCAAGGTCGTCGAAGCGGCATCGAAGCGGCCGTTGCCCACCACCCAGCTAAGCCATTCTGACGCATTTTTGAAGGGGCCGTGTGACGGCCCGGCTTGCGGCTATTCGACCGTGACCGATTTGGCCAGATTCCGGGGCTGATCGACGTCCGTGCCCATGACAACGGCGGTATGATAGGCGAGCAGCTGCACCGGAACGGCATAGACCATCGGCGCGAAGGTCGCCCCCATGTCCGGCATCACGATCGTCACCAGCGACTGGATCGTCGCCTCCGCGGCGCCCTTGGCGTCGGTCATCAGGATGATCTTGCCGCCGCGGGCGGCGACCTCCTGCATGTTGGACACGGTCTTCTCGAACACCTTGTCGTAGGGCGCGATCACCACGACCGGCATGTGCTCGTCGATCAGCGCGATCGGCCCGTGCTTGAGCTCGCCGGCGGCGTAACCCTCGGCATGGATGTAGGAGATTTCCTTCAGCTTCAGCGCGCCTTCCAGCGCCAGCGGATAGCTGGTGCCGCGACCAAGATAGAGCACGTCGCGCGACTTCGAAATCTCGCGCGCCAGCTTCTCGATCTGCAGCTCGGTGGTCAGCGCCTCCGACATCAGACGCGGGATCTCGACCAGCCCATGCACCAGCTTGGCCTCGTCCGCATCGGAGAGCTCGCCGCGCGCCTTGCCGGCGGCAACCGCAAGCGAGGCCAGCACCATCAGCTGGCAGGTGAACGCCTTGGTCGAGGCGACGCCGATCTCGGGACCGGCCAGCGTCTGCAGCACGGTCTCGCTTTCGCGCGCGATCGTCGAGGTCGGCACGTTGACGACCGAGAGCGTGTGCGCGCCCTGCGCCTTGGCGTAGCGCAGCGCTGCCAGCGTGTCGGCGGTCTCGCCCGACTGCGAGATGAAGATCGCAAGGTCGCCCTTGCGCAGCGGCGCCTCGCGGTAGCGGAATTCGGAGGCGACATCGAGTTCGACCGGCAGCCGTGCCAGCCGCTCCAGCCAGTATTTTGCGACGAAGCCGGCGTAGCTCGCGGTGCCGCAGGCGGTGATCGAGATGCGCTGGATGTCCTTGAAGTCGAACGGCAGCTTGACCGGCAGGGCGACGCGCTCGGTCGCCATGTCGACGTAACGGGCGAGCGTGTGCCCGACCACTTCCGGCTGCTCGTGGATCTCTTTCGCCATGAAGTGGCGATAGTTCGCCTTGTCGACCAGAGCGGTCGCCGTCGTGTGCTTGATCGCCTCGCGATGGACGATGGCGTTGTCCTTGTCGAAGATCGTCGCGCCCTTGCGGGTCAGCACCACCCAGTCGCCGTCCTCGAGATAGCTGATCGTATCGGTGAACGGCCCAAGCGCGATCGCATCCGAGCCGAGATACATCTCGCCCTCGCCATGGCCGACCGCGAGCGGCGGGCCGTTGCGGGCGCCGATCATCAGATCGTCCTGGCCGGCAAAGATGAAGCCGAGCGCGAAGGCGCCGCGCAGTTGTGACAGCACCGCCCTCACCGCCTCGACCGGCGCGACACCGCCCTTGAGCAGATCGTCGACCAGATGCACCACGACCTCGGTATCGGTCTCGGTCGAGAACACCGCGCCCTTGGACTCGAGATGCTCGCGCAGCTCGCGGAAGTTCTCGATGATGCCGTTATGCACCACGGCGACGCGTTCGGTGGCGTGCGGATGCGCGTTGTTCTCGGTCGGCCTGCCGTGAGTGGCCCAGCGGGTGTGGCCGATACCGGTGTGGCCGCCGAGCGGCTTGGCCTCCAGCCGGACCTCGAGGTTCTTCAGCTTGCCCTCGGCGCGGCGCCGCGCCAGGGAGCCGTTCTCCAGCGTCGCGACGCCGGCTGAATCATAGCCGCGGTACTCCAGCCGCTTCAGCGAATCCACCAGTTGCTCCGCGACCGGAGCGCGTCCAAGAATGCCGACGATGCCGCACATGCGGTTCAATGTCCCCAAAAATCGCCGAAAATTTGCCAAAGCGGCGACACGGTCCCTTAACGGGAATCGCCAGCCGCAAGATACTCAATAATTATTGCCGATTGCGACAGTCTTAAACGGCAAGGTCGATGCGAAAGGCTGGTTAATCGGGGCTAACTATTTTGGCAAGAGCGCGTCAACGTCGCCTAACGCAGCGGTGTCCCCAAGCCTTCACTCCCCCAGCATCGCGCAGGTGAACAGGCCCACGAAGGTCCAAAATATCATTCCGCAGAACATCGCTACGAGGTCGTGCGGCCGTAGGCCAACCAGACCCCACAGCCCGCGGCCGGTCTTGGTTAGGAACGCATCGAACAACATTTCGGCCAGGCCGCGAACCAGACTATCGATCACGGTTCCCATCCCTGGGCCCGCAGCCACATTTCACGGCACGCCATCAGCATGCCGAGCAGTCCCATCTTGAGGAGATAGAGATTGAAACCGAACGCGAGCAGGAAGCCGACCCGATCGGTGCTGCAGGAGACGAAATCCGCCCCTCCGAACATTTTCCGATGCATCGCCAATTGGCCCGTCTCGGTCCACTGATAGAGTCGTTCGCCGCCGGCATAGGCAAGCAGACTGCAAAAGATTCCGAATAGAAAGACGGCGGCAATCTTGCGCATGAAGCATTATTAGCCGCTGCTGGCTAAGGAATATTTTCGTGCGCGGCAAGCCATTCCCGGGTGAACGCCTGCTGCACCGGCTGCTCGACAAGACGTACTACGCCCACATTCTTCCGCCGTTGCCCGAACCCGACTCCACGCGACGCGGCAATGCAGAGCGCGAACTGGCGGGACTTCTCGGCAAGGGCGATCAGGCGCTCGGCGCCATCATCGGTTGGCTGGAACGAATTCGAGAGAGCATCTCGACCCGCAAGGGCTAGCGCAAGCCGTCATCAGCGCGTCGCACGTCCGCGTCGATCGCAACACCGGCGTCCAGTTCCTGCCGGACGCCTCAGTGTTCGACCCGGTAGAGCCGCCAGCGCTCCGGCACGCCCTTGAGCTGGTGGGCGCCGCGATCCTTGAAACGGATCTCGGACTCCAGCATCAGATTCCTGACCGCGCTCGAGACCAGCACCTCGCCGGCACGTGCCTTGGCGGCGACGCGCGCACCAATGTGAAACGCGAGACCGATGACCTCCGCGCCGCTCACCTTGTATTCGCCGGCATGTAATCCCACCCTGATCTCGAGCCCGAGCGTGCGCACGGCCTTGACGATCGCGGTCGCACAATCGATCCCGGCAGCGGGCGCGCGGAACGTCGCCAGCACACCGTCTCCCGTCGTCACGACCTCCTTGCCGCGCAAAGCCTTCAGCTCGCGGCGGACGGCGGCGTAATAATGGTTCATCACCGTCGCCCAACGCGCGTCGCCGAGCCGCGCGGCTTTTTCGGTGGATCGGACGATGTCGACAAAGAGGATCGTGGCGAGCGCCTGTTTGAGCTCCGAGCCCCGGTCGGCGGTCCGGCGCCGGTTCGCAATATTTCCCGTCAGCGGTTCATAGCTATGGCTGCGCCGCCGCGCGATTGCGGCCTTGGTGTAGTCCTGGGCACGCGGCACCGTGCGGCAGCGAATGGTTTTTTCCTGCGGTGGAAACGTCCAGTAGACCTTTCGCCCGGCTCCAGCGCCCTGAACCTCCACGGCGCCCCATTTCAGGAAGACCGTCGAGCCGGCCCGTCGGATGCACCATGCCTTCGACGTGTATCCGGACACGTTCGATTGATGGACTCCGATGCGAAGGAATTTGGGCATGAGCGTCCGGCCGATCGAACGAGCGCCTGGGGGCAAACCTGGGATAAAGCGTAGCCATACATTTCCGCATTGGCAACGGTGCTCGTTTCCGCACCGATCAAAAGCGCCGGGCTCTGCAATGTCCGAGAATCAGCTCTTGGTCAGCTCCGGTATTCGCGCCTCTGCCCATTCGATACGGCGTCAGCGTCGACGGACAGAATTGCCCCGTCCTGCGCTTTCGTTGTCGGCTGTTCTTCATCGCTAAATCGGGCCGGGGTCAGCCGGCTGCGGTCGACCGTCATGCCAAAGATGTCGAAGCGATTGTAGTAGCCGACCACGTCGTGAAACTGCTTCGGCTCGACGCAGCGATTGAGATCGATCTCCGCGTAGGCGATCCCTTCCTGGTCCTGCAATTCATCGCCAAACACACCACCCGTCGGATCGACGAAGAAGCTCGCCGCACGCGGCGTCTGGTCGATCACGTCGGCGACGGTTCTGTCGCGTTCAATCAGGAAGGCCCGCATCGGCTGGTCCATGTAGCCGGCGGTGACGATCCCGAATACCTTGGCTTCGAAGCAGTGGGCGCTGGCCCGGATGCGGTTGGCGGCGACGTTGTCGAAATTGCCGCCGCCTGCCGGACGCCTTGTGGGCCACATCGGCGGCCAGCTCGAGATGTGCACCTGTTCGCCCTGCGCCATCAGTGCGAAGCGGGCCAATGGATTGGTGTTCTCGCCACAGATCAGCCCACCGATCCGGCCCTGCCGTGTCTCGGCGACCTTAAGGCCCGCACCGTCTCCCGACGACCACACCAGCTTCTCATAGAAGGTCGGAACCAGCTTGCGGTGATGGACCAGAATTTCGCCGGTCTCGCCGATCAACAGGTTCGAGTTCCACAGTCCGCCAACGCTGACGGCCGAACGCTCGCTGATGCCGATCGAGACGGTGACGCCGAGGCTGCGCGCCTCGGCGCACAGCCGCGCCACTTCCGGCCCGTCCACCAGCACGGATTGCGCCGCCATGCGCACGAACAGATCGTGATTGTCGATCGGCGGCCAGAGCGCGGCCCAGACCGGAAAGGCGGGAATGTAGGTTTCAGGAAACGCGATCAGCTCGGCGCCGGCGCTGGCTGCCTCGCGCATGATGGCGATCGCCTTTTCGGTGGTCGCCCGGCTGTCGAGGAAGACGGGCGCGGCGTGGACGGCAGCAGCCTTGAAACGAGGGAGCATGACGAAAATTCCGGCTAGGATGGGTGAGCGAAGCGGTATCATCCCTGCCTTCCCGGCATGCATGGGAATTGTCGCAAGGTCGGTTGCGAAGGATCGGAGCCATCACGCGTTGGAACGGGAATTGCTTTGCTGACAGGGGCCGTAAATCCGGAGGCAGGTCATGTTCGATACGATCAACTGGGACGATTTGCGGGTCTTCCTCTGCGCCGCTCGCGCCGGAAATTTGAGTCAGACGGCAAAGCGGCTGCGGCTGGATCATTCCACCGTGAGCCGGCGGATCGCCCAGATGGAAGCTTCCCTCGGGATTGCGGTGTTCGAACGCCACCGCACCGGGCTCAAGCTCAACGAAGTCGGCGAGCGCTTGCTGCGTCATGCCGAGCGGGTTGAGAGCGCGGTGATCGCCATTCGTGAGGAAGCCAGCGCCAGCGACACCCAGGGCCTCGTCGGGACCGTGCGGCTCGCCACCATGGAGGGGATCGCCTCGCTCTATCTGGCGCAACGCTTTGCGCACCTGCGGCGCACCGCGCCGCAACTCTCCGTCGAACTCGTCACATCGGCGCAGACGGTCTACGTGCACAAGCGCGAAGCCGATCTGTTCGTGTCCTTCTTCCGGCCACCCGGTCCGGGCCTGATCTCGGAGCGCATCGGCAAGTTCCGGCTCGGGCTATTCGCGAGCCAGAGCTATCTCGACCATCACGGCATGCCTGCAAGCCTTCGCGAGCTCGCCGATCATTGGTTCGTCTCCTATATCGAGGACCTGATCCAGGTCGATTCGGTACGCTGGCTCGCCGACGTCATCGAGGAGCCGAAGATCGCCTTCCACTCCAACAGCATGATCGCACAGATGAACGCCGCGGCGGGCGGCCTCGGCATCGTCATGCTGCCGAGCTTTGCCACCAACGACCGGCCCGACCTGATCCCCGTGCTGCCCACCCTCGCCGGCACCGTTCGCGAGGTCTGGCTCAACGTCCACAGCGACCTGCAATTTGCGCCCCGCATCCGCGCTGTCCGCGCGTTTCTGAAAAATACCTTGAAGCAGGACCCCGACATGCAGGTCTCGCTGGCCGATGCCGTGCCGCAGCCGCGCACGGCAGATTGCAAAAATCCATAGTTCCCTTCGCTCGGAGCCCGGCTGAAGCTCGCCCGATTGGCGCAAGGTAGCGCGCGCTGAAGTTTTGAGGGGGCAAACATGAACGTGGTTATTCCAGGCAAACCCGATCCGGCGCCGAGCGTCAGCGCCCTGGCCAAGAAACTGGCCAGGAAGCGGCTGATCGTCGCGCTTGTGCTCAGTGCCGCGATGATCGTGATCTATTTCGGCTTCATGGGGCTGTTCGCGTTCGACAAGCCGCTGCTCGGCACCATCCTGGTGCCCGGCCTGTCGCTCTGCATTGTGCTCGGCCCGCTCGTCATCATCTCCTCCTTCGCGCTCTGCCTGGTCTACGTGGTGTGGGCGAACCGGGTGTTCGATGCCGGCATCCGCAATCTTCGCTGAACGGGCAGAGAAAGATGGGCAACAGCACGCTCTCGATCGGGTTCTTCTTCGCCTTCATGGCGTTGACGCTGGCGATCACCTATTGGGCCGCACGGCGCACGCGCACCACCGAACACTTCTTCGCCGCCGGCGGCCAGGTCACGCCGTGGCAGAACGGTTGGGCCCTCGCAGGTGACTTCCTGAGCGCCGCCGCCCTGCTCGGAATTGCCGGCATCGTCACCTCAAACGGCTTCGACGGCATGATCTATTCGATCGGGTGGCTGGTCGGTTGGCCGATCATTCTGTTCCTGATCGTCGAACCGCTCCGCAACGTCGGCCGCTTTACCTTCGCCGACGTCGTGGCCTATCGGCTGCGCCAGCGCCCGGTGCGCCTCGCCGGCGCCGTCGGGACGCTGGCCGTCATCCTGTTCTACCTGATCGCCCAGATGGTCGCGACGGGATCGCTGATCAAGCTGCTGTTCGGCCTGCCCTACACCTGGTCGGTCGTCGTGGTCGGCAGCGTCATGCTGGTCTATGTGCTGTTCGGCGGCATGTTGGCGACGACCTGGGTGCAGGTGGTGAAGGCTGCGCTGCTGATGGGAGGCGGCATCCTGCTCGCTTTTCTCGTGTTGACCCATTTCGACATGAACCCGCTCAAGCTGTTCGCCGCGGCATCCGAGAAATACGGCACCAAGGTCCTGCAGCCGGGATCGAAGGTGGTCTCGGGCCAATGGGACGCGATCTCGCTCGGGCTCGGCCTGATGTTCGGAACCGCCGCGATGCCGCATGTGCTGATGCGGGCCTATACGGTGAAGGATGCCAAGGCCGCGCGGCTGTCGATCCTCTATGCCACCGGCCTGATCGGCGTCTTTCATCTCATGGTCTTCATCATCGGCTTTGGCGCCATGGTGCTGGTCGGCGCCGACGCGGTGGCAAAGGCCGGAGGCGGCGGCAACATGGCAGCGCCGCTGCTCGCGCTCACGGTCGGCGGCAATGCCTTCTTCGGCTTCATCTGTGCGGTCGCATTCGCGACCATGCTCGCCGTCGTCGCGGGGCTGACGCTGTCGGGCGTCGCCACGCTCTGCCATGACGTCTGGACCAATGTGATCCGCAACGGCACCGCTTCCGAGGCCGAGCAGCTCAAGGTCGCGCGTGTCGCGACCGTCATGATTTCGATCTTCGCGATCTTTCTCGGCATCGCGTTCGAGGGCCAGAACGTCGCCTTCATGGCGGGCCTTGCGTTCTCGATCGCCTGCGCCGCCAATTTCCCCTCGCTGGTGCTCGCCATCACCTGGCGCCGCTTCACGACGCCTGCAGCCGTGGCGAGCATCCTCGTCGGCACGCTGAGCTCGCTTGTGCTGATCTACCTGTCGCCGACCATCCAGGTCGACATTCTCGGCAAGCCGCTGGCCGCGATCGAGCATCAATGGTGGTTCGTGTCGCTGCGCAACCCGGCGATTATCAGCATGCCGCTATCGTTCGCGGTCGCGATCCTGCTGTCGCTGGTCACGCAGGAGAAGAACGCCGACCTCGCCTTTGACGAGATGCAGCGGCGCATCCTGCTCGGACCGGTTCAGCCGAACGCCAGCAAGCAGGGCGAGGTGAAGAGTGCGGCCTGAACCGCGGCGCGCAAGGCGAGATGTCGCGATAGCGCGGTAGCTCACATATCGTGCAACACACTCAGTGTCGTCCTGGCGAAAGCCAGGACCCATTACCCCTTACGCCAATTGCTGCGCGACGCTGGGGCCCCAATCCCTCTCACAATCACATGTAGTGGTTATGGGTCCTGGCTTTCGCCAGGACGACGATTGGGGAGATTGCGTGCTCAAATCTATCACCGTTCTGCCGGCACAATGGCGAAGCCGTTGCGTCGGCGTGACGACAATCACGCCAACCCCTCACTTCCCCTTCGCGGCCTTCGCCTTCAGCTTCGCGGCGCGGTAGCGCGCGGCGCCGCCTTCGCGGACCGACTGTTCGCTGCGCTCGAGCGCCATCGCGTCGTCGGGAACGTCCTTGGTGATGACCGAGCCCGAGCCGATATAGGCGCCCTTGCCGATCGTCACCGGCGCGACCAGCGAGGTGTTGGTGCCGACGAAGGCGCCCTCGCCGATCAGCGTCTTGTGCTTGAGGAAACCGTCATAGTTGCAGGTGATGGTGCCGGCGCCGAGATTGGAATTGGCGCCGACATGGGCATCGCCAACATAGGAGAGATGGTTGACCTTGACGCCGGCCTCGAGCACAGCGGCCTTGGTCTCGACGAAATTGCCGATCCGCGCGCCGTCGCCGAGCGAGGTGCCGGGCCGCAGCCGCGCATAGGGACCGACCGACACCTTCTTGCCGATGCGGGCCTCGACGATGTGCGAGAAGGAATGGATCACGGCGCCGTCGTCGATCGAAACGCCCGGTCCGATCACCACGAACGGCTCGATCACAACGTCCTTGCCGAATTTGGTGTCGGCGGCGAGATAGACCGTCTCGGGCGCGATCAGGGTCACGCCGGCCTCCAGCGCCTGCTTGCGCAGCCGCGCCTGCATCACGGCCTCCGCCTCGGCGAGCTGTGCCTTGGTGTTGATGCCGCGCACTTCATCTTCGCTGGTTTCGATCACGACGGCCTCCAGTCCCGATTCCCTGATGATGCCGACGGCATCGGTCAGATAATATTCGCCCTTGGCGTTGGCATTGCCGATCTTCTCGATGATCGCGAGCGCCCTGCTGCCGTCGAACGCCATCACGCCGGCATTGCACAGCGTGATCTTGCGCTCTTCAACGCTGGCATCGGCATGCTCGCGGATCGCAACCAGTCTGCCGTTCTCGACCACGAGGCGGCCGTAGCCGGTCGGGTCGGCGGCGTGGAAGCCGAGCACCGCAAGCGCAGCGCCCTCGCGCAGCGGCGCGCGCATCCGCGCAAAGGTCTCGGCCGAGATCAGCGGCGTGTCGCCGAACGCGACCAAGAGGTCGTCGGCGCCGCGGGCGAGCGCCTCGCGCGCCGCCAGCACCGCATGCGCCGTACCGAGCCGCTCGCGCTGCACGAAGATCTGCGCGTCGGGCCGCACCCGGCGCGCCTCGGCGGCGACCGCCTCGTGGTCGGGACCGATCACGACCGCGAGCTGCGAGCCCTCGCCGGCGGCTGCGGCATCGAGCACATGTGCCAGCAGCGACTGCCCAGCCACCGGGTGCAACACCTTCGGCAGCGATGAGCGCATCCGCGTGCCCTCACCGGCCGCAAGCACCACTGTCAGGCTCGATCGCGCAGTCATTCGGCATCCTCGACGGTTCGCGCAGTCCGCTGCGCAACTCTTTCTTCGAGGCCGTCTTTAATTGTTTTCCCCGGCAGAAGAAACCGATTCGCCTCCGTGGCCCCTCAGATTCAAGTTCCCGGTCCATTTCCTGTTAATCTTTGCCTCGTGATTCGGCGGGCCTTGAGGAGGGCCAAGCGGGCTTTGGCCAAAGATCCCGACAATCTGGCGGCGGATTTCGACACCGAAAGCACCACCGGCTTTTTGGCCGAGGAGGATGCTTTCGATCGCCGCATGCTGTGGCGGCTCGGCTCGTGGGGCGTGGCTGCGGTCGGCGCCGTCGCCATCGCCGTGATGGCCAACCAGTCGGCGCTGACGCTGCGGCGCGACCAGGTCGCTGCATCTGATATCGCGCGCCAGGCCCAGCAGCTGCAGACGCTGGCGAAGGAGAGCCACAATGAGACGCGCCGGCTGGCATCCGCGATCGATACGCTCAACGGCGACCGCGACCGGCTGTATTCGCGCGTCACTACGCTGGAACAGGGCCTCGACTCCGTGACCGGCACGATCGCGAAACAGCCGGTGGCGGCCGTGACGGCACCACCATCAACCTCGGCAGCGGCGCCTGCTACGCCGCCCGCCTCAGCCAATCCGTCGCCCGCAGTGGCGGCACCAGCCGTTGCCACCGTCGCAACGACGCCGCCTGCCGCATCGGACAAGCCAGTCGCGACCGACAAGGTGGTGGCATCCATCGACAGCAAGCCGGCACCGGCCGAGAAGCCGGTTGCTGCGGCCGAGAAGCCCTTGGCGGCCGACAAGAAACCGGCGGCCGCCGCGAGCAGGCCGCAGGTTGCCGCGGAGAAGCCGTCAGCCTCCGAGAGTTCGCCGCCGGTTACGGCCTCCGCCCCATCAGTTGCCAGTCCGATGAGCGCCGCTGCCGCGGCCAGCACCGAGGAAGCAAAAGCCGCCGCGCCGGTCGCGGACAAGCCGCTGATGGCATCGCGCGATCCCGCGCAGAACAAGGCAACCGAAGCGGCCAAGCCGCCGACCGCGAGCGATGTCAACGCCGCGCCGATCCCGCCGCTGGTGATCACCCCCGATCCGGACTCCGAAGTTGAAGAGGATGCGCCGAAGGCGCAGATCCAGCGCACCGAGTTCGGCGTCGATCTCGGCACGGCAAATTCGGTCAACGGGCTGCGCGCGCTGTGGCGCGGCCTCTTGAAGTCGAAGGCCAACGCGCCGCTGGCTGCGCTGCGGCCGATCATCGTCATCAAGGAGAACAGCAACGGGCTCGGCATGCAGTTGCGCCTGGTCGCCGGACCGCTGAACGACGCCGGGACCGCCGCCAAGATTTGCGCCGGTCTCAGCCTGGTGCAGCGGACCTGCGAGACGGCGATCTATGACGGCCAGCGGCTGGCCCTGAACGAGCCGCCTGCCGGCAGCAAGCCGCCGCAGCCGCATCGGCGGGTCGCGCCGAGGCGCACCGTCGCACCGCCGCAGCCGGTTGCTGAGGAAAAGAAGCCGGAAGGAACGACGATCTCCTCGATGTTTCGGCGAAACAGCCAATAATCATGTCCGGCAAGGGATTGCGGCCAAATTCTCAACCGATTTCGCTGCTTTGACCGAGCCTTGTCCGAAACCCCGTTCCCGACCATAGTGCCGCGATGACAAAACCTCCGTTCCGCCTTTCCCCCTATCAGGTCCAGTTCCTGATGGTCGTGGGCTTCGTCACCGTCGGTTACGCGCTGTACGTGCGCTATCTGGCGATCGAATTCTCGCCCGTTGCCCTGGCCTGCGACGCCGGCACACAAACCATGCTCTGCAAGGCCCGCGCGCTGTCGACCGTGCTGTTCAAGAACTCGGTGTTCGGGATCACCGCGCTGGTGATTGCGGTGCTGAACCTGACGCGGCCGTCGATCGTGCTGCTCACCGTCGGCTTGATCGCAGCCGGGCTCGGGATCGTGCTCTACAACGTGGTGCTGTCGGGGCTCGCGATCGGGCTGTTCATCATGGGTTTTGCGCGGCCCGCGCCCGCCACAGCGTAGCGGCGAGCAAGAGGTACATCACGCAGGTCCAGTCCGACTGCCAATTGATCGTGCCCTCGCTGTAGATCGTGAACAGCGCGGCGATCGCGAGCAGGCCGGCGAACACGGATTCCGCGAGCGGCCGGATGCCTTCCTTCGGGCGATTGAGCATGGTCAGCAGCGCGAACGGCACCACCGCCATGGTAAGCGAGGCATAGGGGAAATCGCGGTAGCGCGGATCGAAGGCGAAGCCGAGCGCGGTTTCGGCTGCGATCACCGTGGTGATGACCAGCACGATCGCCAGCAACGCGCCGATCGCACCCTTGCCGCGATAGTCGCGCGGCCCGGCCAGTTCCAGGAAGGTCGGCAGCGAGCGCCCGGCGATCAGCGCATGCGCGGTCAGCAGGGGCGATGCGATCGCGGCCGCCAGCAGCACGCTCCAATGCAGCCAGCCGCCGACGCCGTAGCTCTCGTAATACACCTTGTCGCCGGCGATCCCGAGCAGCGTCCCCGCCGTCGTCGCTGAAATGGCGACCGCGATCCAGGCCGACGGTCGCGGCGTCCAGGGCCGGCGGCGCAGCGTCAGCCAGGCCGCGAGGAAGGTGGCGATCGAGAGCGCCATACCGCCCGCCATCTGCAGCTTCCAGGTGGGATAATTGCTGATCGCAACGCCGGGCGGGTACTTCACCTGCCGCTTGACCGCATCGAACAGGCCCCAATTGCCGCCGACGGTGCCCTCGAGCTTGCGCTTCCAGGGCTGGTCATAGGCCTCGATCAGGTTGACGCGAAAACCCTCGCGCTTGGCGAGGTCGAGGATCTCGGACACCACCCGCGCCTGGTTGGTGCGTGACGGCAATGCGCCCTCCCGCATCCGTCCGGCGCTCGGCCAGCCGGTCTCGCCGATCAGGATCTCCTTGCCCGGGAACGTCACCGCCATCCGCTTGCGGATATCGTCGACATGCGCCGCGGCGTACTTCGCCTTGACCGGGATGTCCTCCCAATACGGCAGGATGTGAATGGTGACGAAATCGACCGCGTCGTAGATCTCGCGGTTCTTCAGCCAGTATTCCCAGACGTCGGCATAGGTGACGGGGAGATTGCCCGCCGCGGCCTTCACCGCGCGGATGTTGCCGGCAA
Organism: uncultured Bradyrhizobium sp.; assembly: GCF_947648125.1. Lineage (GTDB taxonomy): Bacteria > Pseudomonadota > Alphaproteobacteria > Rhizobiales > Xanthobacteraceae > Bradyrhizobium. The sequence continues at coordinate 30,854 of NZ_CANSMR010000002.1, forward strand.
GATCGGTGGCGGTCATCTCGCCGCGCAGCAGCACCTCGTTGCCGACGATCAGCGAGGTGACGACACCGGGATATTCCTTGGCGAGCCGGACCGCGATCGCGATCTGCTGCAAATTCTTGAAGCGGTTGCTGCTGAGCCAGATGCCCTGCATCACCTTCAGCCCGACCTTGGCCGCCACGCCGGGCACCTGGTCGAGGCCGTTCTCGATCGAATAGGTGCGCACGCAGTCGGTGACCTTGGCGAGATCGGCGAGGTCCTGTTCGATCTGCTCGACCGGAATCTGCGTGGTCGGATCGAGCGGCGTCTGGGCGCCGCGGAACGGCGTGTAGGACACGCATTGCAGCTTTGCGGCAGGATCAATCGGCGCACGCGCGAGAGTAATCGGCGTGGCGAGCCACCACCACACAGATGCAATCACAGCGAGCGAGATCAGGAGAAGCGCCAGCGGCGTACGAAGCGAAATCGGTTCCATCCTCCGGGGGACCGTCGAATTAGCCGGTCACAGCCCGTCTGCCAAGTCCAGGAATCGGTCAATACCATGGTTGTCCTGCGACAGTTTTGCGCTGGGTCGATAAAGTTGTGAGTTTGCTGGACAAAATACCAAATTCCAGTCATGGGATTCCGCCAGAGTCTCCGCCGCACTGGAGACCTATTTGGACGGCATCACGCGAGCCGTTAGGATGATCCCGCAGGGGCCGGAACATATCGGGGAATGCATGCGTCGACGGCTGCTTGAGTTGAAGAACACTGCTTTGCGCCATCTTGCCGTAACAGGCCTCGTCACAGCGCTCGCGCTCCTGAATGGAGCCGGCGGCGCGTTCGCCCAGAGCGGCACGCCGAATCCGCCTGATCAGGCCAAACAGCAGCCTGGACAGGCTGACGCCAATGCCAACGCCGTGCGGGAGGCCAACCAGCGCAAGGTCGAGGAATTCGTCGAGGCCCAGCAGGCCATCAACGGCCCGGCCGGCAACCCGGAATGCGTCTGGCTCGGCCGCCGCGTGGTCCGCCTGATGTGGAACGACGACCTCGATACCGCGTTCCGCCACCTTGACCTCTATGACCGGTTCGGCTGCCCCGGCGGCCACGTCCAGGCCGCCTTTCGCTGCCTGACCCGGTTCGGCGCCCAGATCGACGACAAGGTGCGCGGCAGCCTCGACGGCCGCATCCACGCCTGCTGGATCAACCCGGGGGCCCAGCCGCAGGCCGCGGCAGCCGCCGCCGCGCCCACCCCGGCGCCGTCGGCGGCCGGCAATGCCGCGCCTGCGCCGGCCGCCTCGCCCTCGCCTGCGCCGACCCCGTCGGCGACACCGGCGCCGGCATCGAAATAACCGCGTCGCTCGATCGGATCCGGCCGCGATTTTTTTCGCGGCTGGAACGGCTTGCGCCCTTAAAACGCCATCGCGGCACACCAGTTGTTAAATCGGATGGCGGAGATATCTTTCCCTCCGCCGCTATGTTGGTCGAACCCAGGGGACGGGTTCGCTTAGTCCTCAATCTCAGGCCCCGTATGGTTTAACCGCGATGCGCGCCGTCGTCGCCGTCCTGTTGCTTGTCACCGCCGCCCACGCCGCCCTGTGGGGTCTCTTCCAGGAGAAGCAGTCGGCGCCCGATTTCCGTGGCACATTGCCGAGCCTGTCCTACGCCCCGTTCGAGTCCGGCCACTCCGTCGCCGACATTGCCGCCGACACCGAGAAGGTGCGCACCGATCTGCGAAAGCTGTCGACGCTCACAAAAGCCGTCCGCCTCTATTCGTCGACCGAAGGCAACGAGCTGGTGCCGCCGGTCGCCGCCGAGTTCGGCATGAAGGTCACGGTCGGCGCCTGGATCGACAAGGACGCCAACCGCAACAATCGCGAGCTCGAAGCCGCGATCAACCTGGCCAAGCGCAACAGCAACGTCATCGGCATCGTGGTCGGCAACGAAACCGTGTTCCGCGGCGAGCAGGTCCCGCTGGAAAACCTCGGCTCGGTTCCGGAGATCGGAGTGCCGCCTGAGGAGTCCGAACGGATCCTCCGCGAGGAGGCGCAGCGCCTGCACGACGCGGAAACGCAGCCTGAGGACAAGCGGGCCGAAGCCGTCAAATGGGCGATCGCCGAAAGCAACGTGCATCGCCTGATCAAGGTGATCCAGCGTGTCAAGAAGTCGGTCAGCGTTCCCGTTACGACCGGCGAAATCTGGAACATCTGGCGCGACCATCCGCAGCTCGCCAATTCATCTGATTTCATCGCCGCGCACGTGCTGCCGTACTGGGAAAACTTCACCGACAAGCAGGCGGTGGATCAGGCGGTCGACCGCTACAATTTGTTGCGCGACTCGTTCCCCGGCAAGCGCATCCTGATCGCCGAATTCGGCTGGCCGAGCCAGGGCTACAATCTGCGCAGCGCCGAACCCGGTCCGTTCCAGCAAGCCACCGTGCTGCGCAACTTTGTCGCGCGCGCCGAAGCCATCGGCATGGACTACAACATCGTCGAAGCCATCGATCAGCCGTGGAAATTCTTTGAAGGCGGCGTCGGTCCCTACTGGGGCATCCTCAATGCCGACCGCGAGGCGAAGTTCGCCTGGACCGGCCCGGTCACCGATCTGAACTACTGGAAGATCGCGGTCGTCGCGGTGCTGGTCGGCCTCTTCATGTCGCTGCCGATCCTGCGGCTGGACCAGCCGACCGTGATGCAGGCGCTGCTGCTGTCGGCCGCAGCCAACGGCGTCGGCGCCTGGGTGGCAACCGTCTTTTCGTACTGGACCACGCACTACTTCGTCTGGGGTTCGGCCTTCGCGCTCAGCCTGGGCCTCGTGCTGCTGGTTCCGCTGGTCCTGATCGCGATGGCGCGGATCGAGGAGATCGCAGCGGTCGCATTCGGCCGCGGCCCGCGCCGGCTGATCGGCAAGAGCGAACCGCTCGCGCCGGCCACGATGGGCGAGAATGTGACGTTCCCGAAAGTCTCGATCCACATCCCGGCCTATTTCGAACCGGTCGAGATGCTGAAGCAGACGCTCGATGCAGTGTCGCGGCTCGACTATCCGAATTTCGAATGCGTCTGCATCATCAACAACACGCCCGATCCCGACTTCTGGCGGCCGATCCAGGATCACTGCCGCATGCTCGGCGAGCGCTTCAAGTTCATCAACGCCGAGAAGGTGCAGGGCTTCAAGGCCGGCGCGCTGCGGATTGCGATGGAGCGAACCGCCGCGGACGCCGAGATCATCGGCATCATCGACGCCGATTATGTCGTGCATCCGGACTGGCTCAAGGACCTCGTGCCGGCCTTCGCCGATCCGCGCGTCGGCCTCGTGCAGGCGCCGCAGGAGCATCGCGACGGCGACCGCTCGCTGATGCACTACATCATGAACGGCGAATATGCCGGGTTCTTCGACATCGGCATGGTCCAGCGCAACGAGTTCAACGCCATCATCGTGCACGGCACGATGTGCCTGATCCGCCGCGCCGCGATGGACAAGGCCGGCGGCTGGTCCTCCGACACGATCTGCGAGGACACCGATCTTGGTCTCTCGATCCAGCAGCAGGGCTGGCTCACCCACTACACCAATGTGCGTTACGGCGAAGGCCTGCTGCCCGACACCTATGAGGCCTTCAAGAAGCAGCGCCACCGCTGGGCCTATGGCGGCTTCCAGATCGTCAAGAAGCACTGGCGGCGCTTCCTGCCTGGCGCCAGCCGCCTGACGCCCGACCAGCGCCGCGAATTCTCGCTCGGCTGGCTCAACTGGCTAGGGGCCGAAAGCCTCGGCGTCGTGGTCGCGATCCTCAATCTGATCTGGGTGCCGATCGTCGCCTTCGCCGACATCGCGATCCCCGACAAGATCCTGACGCTGCCGATCATCGCCTCCTTCATCGTCTCGCTGATGCACTTCGTGGTGCTCTACCGGCTGCGGGTGAACATCAAGGCGGCCCAGATGCTGGGCGCCATGATCGCGGCGATGAGCGTGCAATGGACGGTGTCGCGCGCAGTCGCGCAGGGGCTGATCACCGAGCATCTCGCCTTCGCCCGCACCTCGAAGGGCGGCCTGTCGCGGATGTCGATCGAATTCCAGGCGTTCTGGGAGGCCGTGATCGGCGTGCTACTGCTGGTCGGCGCCATCGTGCTGGTCGTCACCAACGGCTACAAGCAGGTGCGCGAGATCTACATCTTCGCCGGCGTGCTGGTGCTGCAAAGCCTGCCATTCCTTGCCGCGGTCTCCATCGCGATCCTGGAGAATTCGCGGATCAACGAGTTCGCGTTCTGGCGCAACAGCGCGATCCGGACCGCGGAACTGATCGGGCTGCGCCCGGTCAGCCTGCCCTCGGTCGCCGCCCCGTCGCAGCCGGTCGGATCGGAAATCCGCCACGACAGCTGACTAACTTCAAGAAACCGGCCTAACCTGAGGCACCGGAACGGCAAATCCGCCCTCACGGTACACAATTGACCGCCCCTCGGCTATTGACCCGATGGGCCCTGCCCCCTACACAGCGCGGGCTGGAGCATGATCCGGAGCGGTGCGAAGCCTGCGTCCGGATCCGATGTTCAGGTGAGTGAGCGCGTAGCTCAGGCGGTAGAGCACGTGACTTTTAATCATGGGGTCGAGGGTTCGAGTCCCTCCGCGCTCACCAATTCCCCAGACTTCCGAGCTGTTTCAGAGGCTTCCCGCAGCAACATCCATTTGCCGTTGGTGCCGCACGTCATTTAAGCGCGGCGAGGGATGGCGATAGCTCGGCCTCATCCTGGAAGTAGCGTTTCACCAACTACGGTCCCCGAGAACTTTCCCGTTAGGCTTAGGCAGCTTGAGTTGGTCTCGCTGAGCACAGAGGCCGGCAATCTTGTCGAGCATCCGTTCAAGCAGCGCTTCGGTCGCGGCCGTTGGCCATCCCTCTTTCCATGTGCAAAATGCGATACCAGGAGCTAGCACATGAAACTTGCTGGGGCAGTCGCAGTTTGGGTCGTGCCCTGCGTACTTGCCGCAACTGCCAACGCACAGAGCTGCCTCACGGGCCCCATCAAAACGAAGGATGGCTCGCTGCAGACGTGGACTGTCGTCAATCACTGCGGCGCACCGGTAACAGTGCGCTATTCGCTGAAAGGTCCCCTGGGCAAAAATGCAAAAAGCGCAGTCGTCCCCGCTTGCAGTAGGCAGCGGATCGTTCAGACCTTCGAGACAGATCAGATCGATTTTCTAGAAACGGCATATGGTCCAGGCTGGGAGAAGATTTGCCCATCATTGGACGATGAGATTCGTCCCAAGAAGCGACCGGAAAAATCAACCAACGAAGCAGATCAGATCCCATTTCCATCCATAAGCCCTCCGCCCATTGGCCGGTCCAAGCCAATAGGGCCTGCGGGAGGCAAACCCATTCCCAAGGGATAGTCTGGGGATTGGTTTCTCAGTGCCCCTGCGACCCGCAACAGTCTGGATGCTCCCATAGCTGCGACTAGCTCAGCGTCGACCGAATTTCACGCTGTTCAAGATGACGGAGCCGAAGTTGCAGCCGTGCCCTCACTTCCCCAGCCGATCACAGATGCCGTCACCGCTACCCGCTCACGGGTCGACCGTCAGCGGCAACTCGCCCTGACCGTTCGTCCAGTCGATGATATCGAGCTGGAGCCCTCGCTTCAGCATCTCTGCCTCGAGACTCCCGGCGTGGCGTTTCCATTCGGGCGTCGCGCGGACGCGGAATTTGGGCTCTTCGCCGCTGGCCTCGAATTCATCGTCGGCCTTGAGCGCGCCGCGGATGGCTTCGTACATCATCTTCAGGCTGGCGTCGGTGAAGGCGCCGTAGTCCATCGGTCGTCTCCCTCAGCACTCTCGGAACGCAAAAGGCCGCCACGGAGCTTGTCGTGGCAGCCTCCTGCATAGCGGCCCATCCGGACGGCCCAGCGAGAGCATGGGTGAGTCGGGTTAATGAAACCTTGTCGGTGCGGCGGCCGCCCCCTTTGATGGAGCTCGCCGGCAAAGCCGACAAAGAAGGGCCCCGCCGAAGCGAGGCCCTCTTGGTTACGCGTGGTGCGTCCGGCACCCGTTAGTCGTCATCCCAGTCACGACCACGGATCACGACGCCACGGTCGCGGTAGTAGTCCCGGTGGTGGTACCAGCCGCGGTGCCAACCGCGGTCGTGATCCCGGTACACGATGCGCGGACCATCATATCGATCGCCGTAGTAGCCGTGGCCGCTGCCGACATAGACGCCCACACCCTGCGCGCTGGCAATGGTCGGTGCCGCTATCGAGAGTGCCGCAACCGCGGCAAGAGCGTAAGTAACCTTCGTCATGGCATCCTCCTTTTCAGTCCCCCGTGATAACGACCGGCGTCCGCGCATGTTGCAGGAACAAGTTTGGAACTTTCCTGAACGCCTGTTCAACATCGTGGTGAGTTCGATGCGATCCACGGTGCGATGTCGAGGAACCTCGACGCGTTCCAATCACCGAGACCGCAGACGCTGGCAGCGCTCAGATCATGATGCGGTCGAAGTCGTTGGCTAGCCGGCTATTCGGGAAGGTCCCCGTCGCCTCCACCAGAACGTCCTCGTCCGGGTAGCGGCCCGAGATGTGTGTGAGGACGAGCTGCTTGACCGCGCTCCGCGCCGCAAGCGCGGCTGCTTCCGTGGCCGTCAAATGCCCGTACTCCCGCGCGATGGCCGCGTCGCGCGCGAGAAACGTCGCTTCGATCACCAACACGTCGGCGTCTCTGACGTGGTCGTCCAGCCCCTCGGTGGTTTCGGTATCGCCGACAATGACGAGCTTCCTTCGTCCCTGGGCGGGACCAAGCACCTGCTCCGGATCGATGGTCCGGCCGTCGTCCAACCTCACCTGCCTTCCGTCCGCGAGCTCCCGGCGAACGGGCCCATCAGGAACGCGCAGCGCCAGCAGGCGGTCCGGGAGGAGATGCCGGCGGATCGCGCTCTGAAAGGAGAAAGCGAAACTGTCCGTGTCCCGGTGGCGGACCGGAAAACAATCGATGGTGAATTCGCCTGCGTCGAGGACTCGTCCCTCGGTCAATGGCGCGAGATCAAGCGGGATCGGCGCTCGGCCTTCGCCCCAAAGCCCTGCCAGCATGCGGACGACGACATCGAGCGTGCCGAGCCCGCCATGAATTGTCATCGCATCCGAACTTTGCCGCAACCGTAGGGTCGAAAACAGCCCGGGAATGCCGAGCACATGATCGAAATGCCCATGCGTCAGCAGCAGGTGATCAAGCCGTCGAAAGCCGGCGCCACTCCGCAGCAGCTGACGCTGCGTTCCCTCGCCGCAATCGACCAGGATACGACTGCCGCCTGCCTCAACGAGAGTGCCAGGGTGGTTGCGTTCGGGCGACGGCACGCTTGCCGACGTTCCCAGAAAAGTCAGCGCGAACATCGCAACACCTCTTGGACTGCCGACGGCTCCATGCCCCCAGATTGAGCTTCTGATGGCAGCCTCGTCCGGCGCGTTCAAGCGCTCGATGTTGGCGACAATGGCGGGACCACGGTCGTCCCGAAGCCGGCGCGCTCAGCGATCTCACGGCCGCCGTGGCCGAGCAAGCCGGCTGCTTCGCAAGCGGTCGCGCCGCGCCCTTGCCAGCCTCTCAATCGGATCACAGCCTCAGGCATCGAAACAATTGGGCGAGCGCCGTGTTGGCAGATTGGGCGCGCCGTTCGAGGATTTCGGCAGCTGTAGCGTAGTTGCGCGCCAGGATCTGGAGCGCGCGTCGAGCATCCGGCAGCGTGGACTGCCTGGCCATCTCCAGGCACTGATGCTCGAAGTAGCGAAGCTCCTCAAGTTCGGTCATTGCGATTCGTCCGATTTCATCTGCATCTTCGAACTCAGTGCGCCAACGGCCTAGTGAAAGTTTGGCAGGATTGTTGCGGACGAGGGATGATCTGGTCGGAGTGTTGCCGGATGCATGATTTGATAATCACTGCTCCGTGACCAGCACGGGTGCGTGCTGCGCGGATCGACAAGCGCGCCCGATCGCTTCAGTATGCGTGAGTCTTGCTTCGGACGCAGCAACGTCTTGACCGCAGCGCGGGGCATCCTCGCGAGGATTGCGGTGGTGGGGCATTTGGTGGACTTGTTGCGGTAGGCCATGGCCGGCGCATCCTTGAGTTGGCTTTGTTGAACCCGATGAAGAAACGCGATTGGGCCTTTGTGGCCGCCTGTGTGGCCGGCGCGCTGCTGTTCGGTATCTGGAGTTTCCAGATGGGTGTCGCGTTTCATCGCTCCCGGCAGGGCCCAATCGATCTCTCCAGCTCGCACCGGCGCGGCCGATGACAGCGACGAACAGGCCCGACAGCCGCGATAGCTGGCGCAATTGCGTTCCTCACCGCCGCATCGCCTCGATCTAAGCCCACGCCAGGCCCGCGACGACAGCGGGCTCATCATCGTCGGTCCTTGCACCGGTGAGGCGCCGGCGGCGCGCGCTGTCCTTGGCGCGACGATGACGCGTGTCAAACCGGCGTAGCGCCATCGGCACACGCCGCGCGAGGCCTTGAGCGAGCTCGACGGCCTGTCTGACGACGGCCATGACGGTCGCCACGCGCGTGAACAGCCCGATCAGGAAGACCATCGAGAAGATGTCGATATAGGCCAGCATATCGCCGACCAGCATCAATTCGGGAGGAAGCGGAATCCGGTGCAGATAGGCACCGATCACGATGACGACCGGGATCAGCGCGATCAGCTTCCGCAACGTCAGCCGATCCAGCAGGGCAGCGAGCTCAACGACCAGTACGAGCCAGAGCCAGTCGCCAAGCGCGGCCGGCCTGTCGATCGTCCAAATCCGCCAGAAGGTCTGCCACAGTTGCCGCCAGTTCCGTTTCCCCATCGCCGCGTCCACATCCTCTCGAGCACAACACCGGTGGCTACGGCTTCGACGACGCCTCGCTGCCGTCGCCCTCGACCGCGGCACCTTGCACGTCAGCCGAATCGGCCGACGGAAAGATGCGCTCGTAGTTGGCTCGGGCCTCGCGAATCAGACGCGCACGCTCGCGTTCGGACTTCGAGATGAACCTGATGATCTCGCCCATGTGCTCTCCAACGCAGGGGGAATTATCCGACCATCGGCAATGCAACCATCATGCCTGATGGTCGCCCGGCCGATAGGCTCACGGCGCTTACCGGGTGGTTACCCGCGGCGCTCTCCGTTGCTGGCTGAACGCGACACGCGGATTGATGCCGCAATAGGCATCGCGGCCTGACGCCGATGCCTGGCACTGCTCGTAGGTCTGGTAGCCGCAATAGCCGGGATATCCCTCATCCCTGCCCTGGATGCACCAGGGATAATCATAGGGATCGGCCGCCGCCGGCTGTGCGGAACCGACAATCCAGCTCGTCCCGAGCGCCGCGAACGCCAGAATTGCCAAATTCGACCTGCGCATGATCCTGCTTCCTTCCTCGATCGGCACCCAACCGCTGATTTAGGTACGCCGGGAAGATCTGCGAGGTTTCCGCTCACCGCCTCAAGAAGGTGTGACCCGAGCGCGAGGGAGCGCGCATCGGAAGCCAGGGCGCCCTGGATGGGCGCGGGGCCACACAAAAAACACGAGGCCCGGTGTGCCTAGGAGCCCGGGCCTCGTGTCTGATGTCCCCCGCCTCAGTGGCGGATCAGGTGTTGTGGTTACGCGAGCTTGCCCGCGCGATCCATCCCGGATGACTACGGGGTCAAGCGCGCGCAGATTTCACTTGCTGTAGCTGTAGAACCCCTGCCCGGTCTTGCGGCCGAGATGGCCGGCATCGACCATCTCCTTCAGCAGCGGCGCCGGCCGGTACTTGGGATCGTTGAAGCCGGTGTAGAACACCTCCATCACCGACAGCATGGTGTCGAGCCCGATCAGGTCGGCAAGCGCGAGCGGGCCGATCGGATGGTTGCAGCCGAGCTTCATGCCGGCATCGATCTCTTCCGCGGTCGCAATGCCTTCCTGTAGCGCGAAGATCGCCTCGTTGATCATCGGGCACAGGATGCGGTTCACGGCAAAGCCCGGGCTGTTCTTCGCGGTGATCGCGACCTTGCCGACACGCTTGGCGAACGCCTCGGCCTTGGCGACCGTGTCGTCCGAGGTCTGCAGGCCGCGGATCAGTTCGAGCAGCGCCATCACCGGCACCGGATTGAAGAAGTGCATCCCGATGAAGCGGTCGGGACGATCGGTCGAGCCTGCAAGGCGGGTGATAGAGATCGACGAGGTGTTGGTCGCGACCAGCGCGCTCGGCTTCAGTCCGGCGCAGAGATCCTTGAGGATCTTGACCTTCAGCTCCTCATTCTCGGTGGCCGCTTCGATCACGAGATCGCAGGCGGCAAGCTTGGACTTGTCGGTCGTCGCGTTAATCCGCGCGAGCGTCGCGTCGCGATCGGCCGCCGTCATCTTCTCCTTGGAGACCAGGCGATCGAGACTGGACCCGACCGTCTTCAGGCCGCGTTGCACCGCCGCGTCCGAGATATCCACCATGGTCACGGTAAGCCCCGCCGCCGCGCAGATTTGCGCGATGCCGTTGCCCATGGTTCCGGCGCCGATGATGCCAACCGTCTCGATCATTGTGTTCGTCCTTCCTGTCGCTTGCGCCGCCTCGCGGCCGCATCGTCAAAAACGGCGGACCCTTAGGGGCCGCAGATGGCGCATGCATAGCAGTCCGGCTGAACGGCCGATACAGGAGACGATGGTATTCTGGTGAGGTCTATTCCACGCGCGGCGGGATGGGTCGCCGTGGCGGAACGGCGGTGCGCGGCGGCAATTGAGTGCGCGGCGGCTCTGCCGCGCGCGACGGCTCGAGCACGCGGTTGAGCCGCACGATCCACCAGGCGAGCCGGCCGTAGCTGCGGCGCAGCGCCGACCCAAATCCCTCGTCGATGTCCTGGTCCCGATCCATGCCGCTCTCGTTAACGCCGATCCTTGAAGGAACGGTGTGACGCAATCACGCGCTGCGCCGGCCGTCGTTAGGAATTTGGCAACCATCGGCGCGCACGCTGAAGTCTTCGGCGCCGGTAATTTCCCGGATTGCACAGGGCAGACCCCGCGCCGCAGCATCGCCATGGCGGCGCGACTCGCTTTTAGTTGATCGAATTTTCCGCCGCGCGCGGCGACATAAGGACATTAAACGACGAGGGCTACGCCCATGCTTTCTGAAAAATTCTTTTTGGTTCTCGAGACATTGCTCAACGGCCAGACCCATTCCGACGGAAGCCCGCGTGTGGTGAGCACATCGCCCCACATCCCGGTCAAGCTTCCGCAGGAGGGCCAGCCGGAACGCAGGCCGCCTCGCTAGGTCTCTTGCGGGCAGCCAGCCTGATCGAACACCGCGACGCGCGAAGCCGGTCGGAAGGCGCGCGCCCGTGATCCAGCTCATAGTCGGTGAAGGTGAGCCACGCTACACCACTCCCGCAACGAAGTGGTGCCGCCATGGACGGTAAGACCGACAGCAAGACCGATTTCGAGAGCATCGCCGTCGCGATCTGCGTCGCCGCCTACACAGCGATCATGCTCGCCTATCTCGCCCAATACGATCTCGGGCTGACCGCCGCGCAAACGCGCCATCTCTCGATGGTGGCGGCGCTGTTCCTCGCGCTGCCGATCGCCCTGGATTTCCTGCGCAGCGGCCCCGGCAACGTCCGCTGACGCGGACAACGGCGCGCCCGCCGCATCTGATCTCCCCTGCCGTACACGCGCCTGCGCAACATAGCGCTAGGTGAAGCGACGCGAATCAGCGTTACTTTGCAACTGATCACTTCGTGGGATTTGGCTGCATGACCCAGCCCAGCGTCCTGGATCAGAAGACTTTGGATCAGAACATTCGCGAGCTGCAGGAATGGCTCCGCAACGCCTGGCAACAGCTCGCGGACCCCTCGCTCACCGCCTTCTCCCGCCGCGAGCTGCGCAACCAGATGAAGCAATGCAACGCCGATTTGCGCGTGCAGCTGCAAGCCGCTTCCAAACAGATGCTGAGTCAGCCGGCGGCATCGGGCAAGACGTTCGTCAGGCCTGAGCTGCGGATACTCGCCTAGCAGCGTTGTCCACCGAAGCCGATTCCGACCTCGCGTGAAGGAAACGCGCCGGTGTCACAATCACCAGCGCGCCAAAATGCAGCGATCTCCTGCTGCATACGCACCCTCTGCTTGTGCAGGGACGCCCGGCAAGGCACAGCAAAACGGCCCCGGTATGCCTATATAGGGCGTCGCAAAGCGGCTCACGCCGCCAAACCTCAGGGACTCCCGTGTTATATCTGGAACTTGCGATCGTGGCGGTCTTGATCGTCGTCAACGGTCTGTTGTCGATGTCGGAGCTCGCGATCGTCTCCTCCCGCCCGGCGCGCCTCGCCGCGCTGGTCGAACGCGGCGTCAGCGGCTCGCGCCGTGCGCTTGCGCTGGCGTCCGATCCCGGAAAATTCCTCTCGACGGTGCAGATCGGCATCACGCTGATCGGCGTGCTGTCGGGCGCCTTCTCGGGCGCGACGCTGGGCCAACGGCTGTCGCAATGGCTGTTCGAGCTTGGCGTGCCGGCCAACGTCGCCGACGCCACCGGCGTCGGCATCGTGGTCGGTGTGATCACCTATGCCTCGCTGATCGTCGGCGAGCTTGTGCCGAAGCAGATCGCGCTGCGCGATCCGGAGGCGATCGCGGTGCGGGCCGCTCCCGCGATGACCGTGATGGCAAAACTATCGCTGCCGGTGGTGTGGCTGCTCGACCGCTCCGGCAAGTCGTTGCTGTGGCTGCTGGGCCATCGCGAGGACGCGCAGGACCGCGTCAGCGAGGACGAGATCAAGACGCTGGTGGTGGAAGCCGAAAACGCCGGCGTGCTGGAGCCCGGCGAAAAGGAGATGATCGCCGGCGTGATGCGGCTTGGCGATCTCCCGGTCGGCGCCGTCATGACGCCGCGCCACGAGGTCAGCCTGATCGACCTCGCCGCGCCCGTGGCCGAGATCCTGGCGACGCTGCAAAAGAGCAGTCACTCGCGCTGCGTGGTGTTCGACGGCAATCGCGACCATGCGCTCGGCATCGTGCAGGCCAAGGACGTGCTCGACGTCTACCTCGCCGGCCAGACGCCCGACATCCGCGCGCTGACGCGCGATGCGCCGATCATTCCGGAGACCGTCGACGCCCGCGACGTGGTCGCGATCCTGCGCGACTCCGCGGTGCATATCGGCCTCGTGCACGACGAATACGGCACCTTCCAGGGCGTCGTCACCAGCGCCGACATCCTCGAGGCCATCGTCGGCGCCTTCCATACCGAGGAGGGTCCGGCCGAGCCCGCCTATGTCAGGCGCGACGACGGCTCCTATCTGATCTCGGGCTGGATGCCGGCGCTCGAATTCAGCGAATTGCTCGGCATCGTGCTGCCCTCGCCGCGGCCCTACCAGACCGCCGCCGGCTTCCTGCTGCATGCGTTCGGCGCGATCCCCGACACCGGTGCGAAAACCACTGCGCAGGGCTGGGACTTCGAGATCGTCGATCTCGACGGCCGGCGCATCGACAAGGTGCTGGCGAGCAAGCAGCCGGCCGCCTGAGGTTGCCAGCCGGCCGGCCTGTTGATAACGGGCAGGACAACAAAACAGGCGACCGCGGTGTGCTATCGGCATAGCGGCAGCCAAAGCAAATCCCGCGTAACCCTCCACGGAATTGATCCCATGCGCCTTACCCTCGTCGGTTCCCGCCATTTCGGCGTGACGACCTTGAACATGCTGCGCGAGCACCACGTCACGCTGGTCAGGGTGGTCGTCCATGACGGCGAGGACCGGCTGGCGGCAGCGGCCAGGGCGGCCGGCATCGAGGTCGTTGTCCAGGCCGATCCCAAGCTGGTGACGGCCGCCGAGATCGCGCCGGGCACCGACCTGATCGTGACCGCCCACAGCCACGCCCGGGTCAGCAAGGAGGCCCTTGCCGTGGCCAAGCTTGGCGGCATCGGGTACCACCCGTCGCTGCTGCCGCGTCACCGCGGCATCGCAGCGGTGGAATGGACCATCAAGGAAGGCGATCCGATCGCCGGCGGCAGCATCTATCACCTCGCCGACCGCATGGACGCCGGCGCGATCGCCGCCCAGGACTGGGTGTTCGTCAAGAAGGGCGAGACCGCGCGAGAGCTGTGGGAGCGCGCGCTGGCGCCACTCGGGCTACGTCTGCTCGCCGAGGTCATCGACTACGGCAAGGTCAACGGCTCGCTGCCGGCCAAGGTGCAGGATGAGCAGTTTGCGACCAAGGCGCCTAACCTCAGCCCGGGCAAACACTAATTCGCAACCACGGTATCAAGATACCTCGACCTCAAGGAGCAGGAACAGATTCTTCGTTTCCTGATCCGGAACCGAATTCACCATGATGTGTTTGAGTTCACAGGAACATCTGGGGTCTCTTGCGACGCAGCAAATTTTGAACACATTGTGACAGGATAAGCCGCGTCATCACACGAAATGACAGGGATTTGATTCATGCGTTCGATCCGCATTCGCGACCTGATTTTGGTCACTTCGGTCGCTTCGGCTGCCGCCCTCACCGCTGCTCCCGCCTCCGCCCAGCAGCCTTATGACGGCCTTTGGAGCGTCACTGTCGTCACCAAGACCGGCAGCTGCGAGCCGTCATCCAGTTCGACGGTGAATGTCATCGACGGAAAGATCTCAGCACAGGGCGCGGCGATCTCCGGCACCGTCGGCAGCGGGGGCCTTGTGCGAGTCTCGATCAATGGTGCATATGCGAACGGACAACTCAGTGGCAACTCCGGATCGGGGAAGTGGAATGGGGCATCAGCTGGCGTACCGTGCAGCGGCCGATGGGAAGCGTCCCGTCAGTAAGATCACCAGCGTATCGAATTTGTTCGCCATCGCGCGGCGGCCAGCATTTGCAGCCGCCGCGTTTTTCGTGACTGCATTGGCAAGCACCGCAGGCCATGCCCAGTCCAGCCCGTTCGCCGGCATGGCGGGCACCTGGTCGGGCGCCGGCTCGGTCACCCTCGACGACGGTTCAAGCGAGCGCATCCGCTGCCGCGCGACCTACCACGTCGGCGGGCCCCGGATGACCATGAGCCTCACCTGCGCCAGCGACGCCTACAAGTTCAACCTGGCAGCCGACGTGCAGGCCGAGGGTAGCGCGGTGACTGGCTCCTGGAGCGAGTCCAGCCGCAACGTCAACGGCGATCTGCGAGGTCGCGGCGGCGGCGGCAACTTCCAGGTCGTTGCCAGCGCGCCCGGCTTCAATGCCGACATCGCGATGCGCACCGCCGGCAACAAGCAGTCTGTCACGATCAGGGCCGACAGCCAGTTCCGCGGCGCCAACATCACGCTGTCGAAGTAATCAATCGATACGCCGACGAGAAAAGCCCTCGGGTCATCCCCGAGGGCTTTTTGTTGCGCGCGCGGCAACCACCGCGCACATCTCAACGCGAGATTCCTGTGTTGACGCGTTTTCCTTACGCGAACCGGTATCCACTTCGCTCGAAAACGCTCTATGCGGCAGGCACGAACGCGGTGACCTCGATCTCGACCTTGGCGCGCTGATCGACCAGTCCGTCGATATAGAGCAGCGTGGACGGCGGGAAAATGCGTCCGAGCGTCTCCTTCCACGCCGCGCCGATACCGGCGCCTGCGGTCTCGTATTCGCTGCGGCTGGTCAGGTACCAGGTCAGGCGGACGATGTGCTCGGGACCTGCGCCGGCTTCGTTCAACAGCTTGATGATCCGCTTCAGTGCCGTGCCGACCTGGGCAGCCATCTCGGGCGCGTACTCGCCCTTCTCATCGCCGCCGGTCTGCCCTGCCAGCACGATCCATTTGCCGGGCGCGTCGAACGCGACGCCGTGCGAGAAGCCGCGGGGTTTCGACCACTCGGCCGGTTGCAAGACACGCATGAGCAGATCCTCCTGATGTGATTAGTCCCGCCCTGCTTAGCAGAGATCACGCGGTTGACGCACCACGCATCGGCAGAATTGCGCGTTGCAAATTCATATCGGCTCGCCGATACCGGGAATCCCTCCTCATCTCGTTCCGATCATGGATCGCACGCCCTCAAAGACTCGCGCAGCACTATGGATGTCCGGTTGGCTCGCGCTGATGCTGATCGTGGCGGTGGCCGGCCGCGAGGCGACGCGCGAGGTCAACGTCTTCCAGCTGATGGCCGTGCGCGGCGTGCTCGGCTTCGTGATGCTGTATCCGCTGGTCCACATCATTGGCGGGCTTGCGATCGTGAAGACTGCGCGCGTGCACGTCCACATCGCGCGCAACCTGATCCATTTCTGCGCGCAGCTTGGCTGGTTCTATGCGCTGACACTGATCCCGATCGGCCAGGTGGTCGCGATCGAGTTCACGATGCCGATCTGGACCGCGATCCTTGCGGCGGGCTTCCTCGGCGAACGGATGACATCCTGGAAGATCGTCGCGATCGTGCTTGGCCTGGTCGGCGTCATCGTGATCGTGCGGCCGGCGACCGGTGCGATCAATCCGGGCCAGTTGATCGCGCTCGCAGCAGCAATGGGCTTCGGAGTCTCGATCGCCGTGGTCAAATCGCTGACGCGAACCGAGCAGGCGCTGACGATCATCTTCTGGATGCTGGTGGTGCAGTCGCTCGCCAGCATCGGGCCTGCGCTCTATGTCTGGACCTGGCCGCCGCTGTCCACCTGGGGCTGGCTTGCGGTGATCGCATTCTGCGGCACCTTCTCGCATTACTGCATGGCGCGCGCCCTGCTCCATGCCGATGCGACCGTCGTGATCCCGATGGATTTCGTCCGCGTCCCGCTGACCGCGATCGTCGGGTGGCTGATTTATGCCGAGCAGCTCGACGCTTATACGGTACTTGGCGCCGCCATGATTCTGGCAGGCAACCTCCTGAACCTGATGCCCGGTGCAAAGGTGCCGGCGCGCGCAAGATGACCGCTGCGCAGCGCTATACCGATGCGGCACGACCACAAAGCCCGGGGATCATGCCGGGCTTCGAAAGCGCGCTACTTCCCGGCGGCCTTGCGCAGCGCCGCGTTGATGCGGTCCTGCCAGCCAGGGCCGCCTTCCTGGAAATATGCCAGCACGTCCTGATCGATCCGCAGCGTGACCTGCTCCCGGACGCCGGGGACCGGGACGGCCGCAGTCTTTGGCAGTGCATCCGCGACCTTGGTGGTGGCCCGTTTGAACGCCGCCTCGGCTTCGCTACGGGCATCGTTCAAGGTTCGCGGTCGTCTCGGCTGGTCGGCCATGTCCTGGATCCTGTGTCTCAAATTCCTTCAAACAGCACTGTTGAGAGATAGCGCTCCGAGAACGACGGCACAATCGCCAGGATGGTCTTGCCCGCAGCCTCCGGCCGCTTGCCGATCTGCAAGGCGGCGGCGATCGCGGCTCCCGACGAAATACCGCCGGGGATGCCTTCGTTGCGCGCCAGCCCGCGCGCGGTCTCGATCGCGGTCGCGCTGTTGATCTTGACGATCTCGTCGATCACCGAGCGGTCGAGGATGTCAGGGATGAAGCCGGCGCCGATGCCCTGGATCTTGTGCGGCGTATGCTGGCCGCCCGACAGCACCGGGCTCTCCTCCGGCTCCACCGCGACGACGCGCAAGGACGGCTTGCGCGGCTTCAGCACCTGCCCGACGCCGGTGATGGTGCCGCCGGTGCCGACGCCGGCGACGAAATAGTCGATGTTGCCGCCGGTGTCGTTCCAGATCTCCTCCGCCGTGGTGCGGCGATGGATTTCGGGATTGGCGAGGTTCTTGAACTGCTGCGGCATGACGGCGTTGGGGGTCGTGCGCACGAGTTCTTCCGCGGTCGCGATCGAGCCCTTCATGCCCTGCGCCGCCGGGGTCAGCACAATCTCTGCGCCGAGGAAGGCGAGCATCCGCCGCCGCTCGATCGACATCGACTCCGGCATCACGAGCTTCAGCCGATAGCCGCGCGATGCCGCGACATAGGCGAGCGCAATGCCGGTGTTGCCCGAGGTCGGCTCGATCAGCACGGTGTCGGCGTTGATGATGCCGGCCTGCTCCATCGCCACGATCATTGCCGCGCCGATGCGATCCTTCACGCTGGCCGCCGGGTTGAAGTATTCCAGCTTGGCGAGGATCGTGGCGTTGACGCCGCTTGCCTGCGGCAGTCTGCGCAGCCGCACGATCGGCGTCGAGCCGATCGCATCGACGATGGAGTCGAAGACGCGGCCGCGTCCGGGTTGCACTGCACTCGTTGTCGACGGCGCGTCCATCAAGCGGCTCCTGTTGGGGGATATGCTGGAAATATGCGGTCTTCTCTCATTAGAAGCAGCGCATCATGGCGCGCAAGTGAGAAACCGCCGAGACGCAAATTCGTTGCATCGCAAAAAACTAGAACCTGCGCAAATAACGTAAAACCTACGCATTTGTGTTGCGACAAGGTCAAACAAGTGCGTCTATATACCTTGGTAAGGTGAAGCTCAGAACGCAAAGGAGGTCACATGCCAGCTCTCGCTGAAGTTCTGTCGACCGCAGCGTCCAGGCCCGATCCGCGCGGCAGCGATTTGCCGACCTGTCCCGTGTGTGCTGACTCCATGGTCGCGGCAGAAGCGTCCGCGTACCTGTTCGACAATTTGATCAGCTATCTCTGGACCTGCGACAATTGTGGTTACGGGTTCGTGACCAAGCACTCGGTGAAACCGATCGTGTGCAACTGATCACTTAGGCTCACCTCGGAGCGATGTCACCGCGCGCCCAACCGGCGCGCGTTTTCGTTTTGAAATCCTCGAAGGTGCCGTTTGCCACCGCGTCGCGGATGCCCTGCATCAGCTCTTGGTAATAGGCGACGTTGATTTCGGACAGCAGCATTGCCCCAAGTGTTTCGCCGGCGCGCACCAGATGGTGCAGATAGGCGCGCGAATAGCTGCGCGCCGCCGGCCACGTGCTCTCTTCATCGAGCGGACGCGGATCGTCGATGTGCCGGGCATTGCGCAGGTTGATCTGCCCGAACCGCGTGAACGTCATGCCGTGGCGTCCGTTCCGTGTCGGCATCACACAGTCGAACATGTCGACGCCACGCGCCACCGCCTCCAGAATGTCCTCCGGCGTGCCGACGCCCATCAGATAGCGCGGCCGATCGGACGGCAGCGCCGGCGCGGTCTCCTCGATCATCGACAGCATCACCGCCTGCGGCTCGCCGACCGCCAACCCGCCGATCGCATACCCGTGAAAGCCAATGTCCGTCAGCCCGTGCGCGCTGGCGTGGCGGAAATCGGGGATGTCACCGCCCTGGACGATGCCGAACAGCATGTAGCCGTCCGGCGCGCTCTCGAAGGCACGCTTCGAGCGTTCGGCCCAGCGCAGCGACAGCTGCATCGCGCGCTCGATGTCGGCGCGCTCGGCCGGCAGCCGCACGCACTCGTCCATCTGCATCGCAATGTCGGAGCCGAGCAGCCGTTGCACCTCGATCGAGCGCTCCGGCGACAGCTCGACTTTGGCGCCGTCGATATGCGAGCGGAAGGTCACGGCCTTCTCGGTCACCTTGCGTAGCTCGGAGAGCGACATCACCTGGAAGCCGCCGGAATCCGTCAGCATCGGTCCGCCCCAGCCGGTGAAGCGCTGCAGGCCGCCGAGCGCTGCGATCCGCTCGGCGCCCGGCCGCAGCATCAGGTGATAGGTGTTACCGAGCACGATATCGGCGCCGGCATCGCGCACCTCGCGCCAATGCATGCCCTTCATCGCCCCGGCGGTACCGACCGGCATGAATGCGGGCGTCCGGACGAGGCCATGCGGCGTGGTCAGGCGCCCGGTGCGGGCGGCGCCGTCAGTCGCCAACAATTCGAAATGATTGGGAAGATTCATGCCGCTGCTTATTGCGTGTCGCCGATGCCCGATCAACCCGTCGGGTAACGGCTCCCGCGCGACTTCGTGAACGCCAACGGCTGGACGGACGCTTGCCTTGAAGCGGTCCTTCCGTTAAACAAAACGAAACCGTATCGTTTTATGTCAAGAATATGGCGGCGGAAATGTTCCGCCGCGACGGCAATCCGCGTGAAACCTGACTGGCCGAGATGTTCCCACCCTCCAGCGCCCGGCCTGACGGCGTCCGCCATCGGATGACACCCGCTCATGCGATCCGGCAAGCGGTGCTGCTGTGCGGGCTCGCCTTCGCGCTGGCGGCCTGCAGTTCGCTGCCGCGCATGCCCTACACGGCTGCCGACGCCGCCAATTCGCGGGTGCTCGATCTCGACGGGCTGCGCCGCTATGCCGACGAGCCGGCTTCCAAATTCAAACTCGAGAAGGACAACGTCGCCCCGATCAAGACCTATCTCGCCCTCTCCGGCGGCGGTGCCGACGGCGCCTATGGCGTCGGTGTCCTCAACGGCTGGACCGCGGCCGGCAACCGCCCGAGCTTCTCGGTCGTCTCCGGTGTCAGTACCGGCGGACTGATTGCGCCCTTCGCATTCCTCGGCCCGCGCTACGACGACACGCTGAGGGAGGTCTACACATCAGGCATCGCCGAAAGCCTGCTGCAGGACCCGAGCCTGATGCGGGTGCTGTTCGGCTCGGGCCTGTTCGGCAACAAGCGGCTGCGCGAGCTGGTGGCGCGTTACGTCGGCCAGGACATCCTGAGCGAGGTGGCGCGCGAAAACGCCAAGGGCCGAAAGCTCCTGATCGTCACCACCGATCTCGACACCCAGCGCACCGTGATCTGGGACATGGGACGGATCGCCGCCGTCGGAACGCCCGAGGCGCTGCAGCTGTTTCGCGACGTGATGGCGGCCTCCGCCAGCATTCCGCTGGTGTTTCCGCCGATCATGATCGACGCCGAGGGTCAGGGCCGCCGCTTCCAGGAGATGCATGTCGACGGCGGCGTGACCGCGCCGGTCCTGACGCTGCCGGACGCACTGCTGTTCCGCGAGCGTACCTGGCCCGCCAACGGCCGCATGAACATCTACATCCTCGTCAACAAGAAGCTCGAGGGTAACTTCGAGCTGGTGTCGAACTCCACGATCGACGTCGCCTCGCGCAGCATTTCCGCGATCACGCAGGCGCAGACGCGCTCGGTCATTCTCTCGACCTATGATTTCGCCCGCCGCAACCGGCTGGACTTCCATCTGTCCTACATCGAGCGCGACTATCCGGCGCCGGAGACCCAGGGCTTCGACACCGCCTATATGCGCGCGCTCTACCAGCACGGCTACGAGAAGGCCGCCGCGGGGCAGGCCTGGACCGCGACGCCGCCCTGAGCGGG
This sequence comes from uncultured Bradyrhizobium sp., assembly GCF_947648125.1. Taxonomy (GTDB): domain Bacteria; phylum Pseudomonadota; class Alphaproteobacteria; order Rhizobiales; family Xanthobacteraceae; genus Bradyrhizobium. The sequence continues at coordinate 51,940 of NZ_CANSMR010000002.1, forward strand.
CCAGCTCCCGGTACCGCCGAATGGACGAATCCGCATTGCGCGGGTTATAGACCGGACAGACCCGTCCGAACGCACAACGAGATGAATGGGCAATGGGATTGACGGCAACCAAGGCCAAGACGGCCAGGCGCGGCGTGATCAAGTCACGCGGCGGCCGGCCGACCCGGGATGCTGCGATCGAGCGCGACCAGCGGCTGATCGAGGTCGCCACGCGCCTGTTCCTTGAGCGCGGCTTCGATGCGACGTCGATCGACGCCGTGGCCGAGGCCGCCCGCGTCAGCAAGCCCACCGTCTACGGACAGTATGGCGACAAGCGCGGCCTGTTCACCGCGGTGCTCAGGCGCGAAATCGAGCGCTGGCTTGCCCCGCTCGCCGCCGCGGCGGCCGAAGCGCAGGCCGGCGGCAGCTGCGATGGTTCGGTCGAGGAACGGCTGATCGAGCTCGGGCGCCAGCTGCTGGTGCTGAACTGCAGCGCCGACTCCATCGCCTTCAGCCGGATCCTGACCGCGCAGGCGATCAATTTCCCCGAGGTCGCCAAGCTTGCCGTCGACGAAGGCTGGTCGAAAGCGGTGTCGACGACGGCGGATTTCTTCGACCATCTGGTCGACAATGGCGCCCTCGACCTCGAGGACACGACGATCGCGGCCGAGACCTTCCTCAACATGGTGGTCGGCCACACCCACCGGATGGCGACATTCGGGATTGTAATCGACATGAAGGCCGCCGTGACGCGGATGGAAGTCTCGATCCGGCTGTTCCTTGCCGGTGCCGTGGGACCGCGGGACCGGCTGCGCGACGCCGCCAAGGCACGTCGCCGGCCGGCGCGCTGACCGTTTTTATAGGATCGTTTCGTCGTCTTACACGTTGCTGTGATGAACCTTGAATAAACAGAACGAAACCGTATTGTTTAGTTGCAAAGAGACGCTGGGCCCGGATCAGCCCCCCAAGGGTTTTGCGTCGCCTTGTAAACTTCGACCGTCACGACGGAGCTGCCGCCATTGCTCCGCCTGAACGTTCGGCGGCCGACCTGTGACCAACAAAGGTCGGCCGCACCTTTCTCGGCCCGCCTCCTCGCTCTGCGGGCGCGGGTCATGCGCGTGCACATGTTCAATACAGGTTCGACGATGAGGACAGGACGATTGCGCGCACTGAGGTATTGGGCATTAGGAACGCAGCTGCTGGCGACCGCGCTGCTGGCCCTGCCCTTCGCGTCGCCGGCCCATGCGATCTCGAGCTCGGCTGCCGCCGCGATCACCCCGCAGGACAGTGACAGCGCGCTCGACGTGCATGCGGTTCGCCGCGAGCTCGACAGCTTCCAGTCCGCCCAGATCTCGCTGCGCAAGGCGATGGCGATTGCGGAGGCACTGCACGCCGGTTCGATCACCGCCGACATCAGCTTCGACGGCGCATCGGAGCCCGCGGTCTACCGGGTCAAGACCATGCAGCAGAACCGGATCTGGCAGCATGCGATCGACGCCTCGACCGGCCAGGTGGTCGGCGGCGAGCCGCCTTCGCCGCTGGCCTCGCTCGGCGCCGAAGACCGCGACAACCTCGTCGTGCTCAGGGCGCTCCGGCATCGGCTCGCCGATGCGGTGCGTGTCGCCGAGCACACGACCTCGGGCAAGGCGATCAGCGGCGGCTTGATGCGCGAGGGCGGCAAGCTCAATTTCGTCATCGTGGTGCTGACGGGCAGCGATCTGAAAGAGGTGATCCTCGAGCCGCCCGGCGCGCGCAGGCGCTGAGCTCGGCGCGGGCGCCGCCAGGTTCTCCCTTGCCAAGTTTTCGCCCAAAAGCCGTTGACGGACGCCGATCTCTGCCGCATAAGTCCGCACCATGATCACCGCGACCAAACGCACCACCAAAACCACCAAGCCCTCTGGGGCCTCGGGAGGCGTGCGCGCGTAGTCGGTCGTACAGCATAATCTCTACCCGAAGCCCCGCCTGATGAAGGTCCGGGGCTTTTTTGTTGCCTGCGTCATGCTCAAATTCGAATGGAGGACAAAGTGAGTAACGATCCCGTCGTCGCGATTGTCGGCGTCACCGGCGCAGTCGGCGCCGAATTCATCGCCACCATGGACAAGCGCGGCGTCCGCGTCGGCAAGCTGAAGGCGCTGGCGAGCGCCCGCTCGGCCGGCAAGACCGTCAGCTTCCGCGGCAAGCCGGTCGTGATCGAGGAACTGACCGAGCGCGCCTTCGAGGGCGTCGACATCGCGCTGTTCTCGGCCGGCAGCGGCATCTCGAAGAAGTTCGCACCTGTTGCCGTGAAGTCCGGCGCCGTCGTGGTCGACAATTCGTCGGCCTTCCGGATGGATCCGAATGTGCCGCTGGTGATCCCCGAGATCAACGCCAACCGCATCCGCGACCACAAGGGCATCATCGCCAATCCAAACTGTGCCGCCATCACCGCGCTGGTGCCGCTGTGGCCGATCCACCAGAAGAACCGCATCAAGCGCGTGATCATCTCGACTTACCAGGCCGCGAGCGGCGCGGGAGCAGCCGCGATGGAGGAGCTCGTCGAATCCACCCGCGCCAATCTCAACGGACAGGTCTACACCCCAAAGGTGATGCCGCACCCCTACGCCTTCAACCTGTTCAACCACAACACGGCCATCGATCCGGAGACCGGCTACAACGACGAAGAGACCAAGGTCATCAAGGAGACCCACAAGATCTTCGAGGACGACAAGATCGCGGTCGGCGTCACCTGCGTGCGGGTGCCGGTGCTGCGCGCGCATTGCGAGGCGATCACCTTCGAATGCGAGAAGCCGATCACCGAGGACCAGGTGCGCGCGATCATGGCGCAGGCGCCGGGCGTCAAGATCGTCGACGATCGCGCGAAGAACTACTTCCCGATGCCGGTCGACGCCTCCGGCCAGGACGACGTGCTGGTCGGCCGCATCCGCAAGGATCTCAGCGACCCCAGCGGGCACTCGATCTCGATATTCGTCGCGGCCGATCAGCTGCTCAAGGGCGCCGCCTTGAACGCGGTGCAGATCGCCGAGCTGCTGCCCGAACGCGCGATGGCGTGAGAAGACGAACTGCGCAGTTCGTAGGGTGGTTAGCGAAGCGTGACCCACCCTACGCCTTTGCCCGGAACAGCAAACACGCATCGCCGTACGAATAGAACCGGTAGCCGTTGCTGATCGCGTGCGCGTAGGCGTTCTGCATCGTCTCGAGGCCGGAGAAGGCCGAGACCAGCATGAACAGCGTCGAACGCGGCAGATGGAAGTTCGTCAGCAGGATATCGACCGCGCGGAAGCGATAGCCCGGCGTGATGAAGATCGAGGTTTCCGCCGCAAACGGCTGGATGGTGCCGTCGGCATTTGCGGCACTCTCCAGCAGCCGCAGCGATGTGGTGCCGATCGCGACGATCCGGCCGCCCTTTGCGCGCGCGGCGTTCAAGGCAGAAGCGGTCTCGGCGCTGATGCAGCCCCATTCGGCATGCATCTTGTGTTCGGAGGTTTCGTCCACTTTGACCGGCAGGAATGTCCCTGCCCCGACATGCAGCGTCAGGCGATGCAACTCGACGCCGCGGCTCTTCAGCGCGGCTTCCAGCGCCGGCGTGAAATGCAGCCCCGCCGTCGGTGCTGCGACCGCGCCTTCATTGGCGGCGAACATGGTCTGGTAGTCGCTGACGTCCTTCTCGTCGGGCGTGCGCTTGGAGGCGATGTAGGGCGGTAGCGGCGTGGCGCCGACATCGGCGATGGCCTGGTCGAGCACCGGACCATGGAACGAGAATGACAGCGTCACCTCGCCCTCCTGCCCCTTAGCTTCGACCTCTGCATCGAGATTGCCGAGCAGGCAGACCTTGCCCTCATTGCCGAAGCGGATGGTGTCGCCGGGCGCAAGCTTCTTCGCCGGCTTCACCAGCGCCTGCCAGCGCGAGCCGTCGAGCCGCTTGATCAGGGTCGCCTCGATCTTCGGCTCGGTCTCGCGCCCGATCCGGCGGCCCTTGAGCTGGGCCGCGATCACCTTGGTGTCGTTGACGACGATCTGGTCGCCCGCCTCCAGCCAATGCGGCAGGTCGGCAATCGTGGCGTCGCGCAGCACGCCGTCCGGATGCACCACCAGCACCCGCGCGGAATCGCGCGGGCTCGCGGGGCGAAGCGCGATGCTCTCGGGCGGCAGTTCGAAATCGAAGAGATCGGTGCGCATGGTGGCGATAGTCATTGCCGGGCATAGCCGTTCGAAGAACGGCGTCGCTTCCGCTCGCCTATGCCCAGGCAATCCATCACTTGCGGAAGAGCGTTTAAAAAGATGGATGCCCGGGTCAAGCCCGGGCATGACGATCTTGATTTTACGCCGCGTCGGCCGCCATGCGCGCCTTGACGATCTTGTCCGGATCCTTCACCGGCTCGCCGCGCTTGATCTTGTCGACGTTCTCCATGCCCTCGGTGACCTTGCCCCAGACGGTGTACTGGCCATTGAGGAAGGAGGCGTCGTCGAAGCAGATGAAGAACTGGCTGTCGCCGGAATCCGGGCTCGCGGCGCGGGCCATCGAGGCGGTGCCGCGGACATGCGGCTCCTTGTTGAACTCGGCCTTCAGCTTCTTGCCGGAGCCGCCCATGCCGGTGCCCTGCGGGCAGCCGGTCTGCGCCATGAAGCCGTCGATCACGCGATGGAACACGATGCCGTCGTAGAAGCCTTCGCGCACCAGCTCCTTGATCCGCGCGACGTGACCGGGCGCAAGATCCGGGCGCATCTCGATCGTGACCGGGCCCTGCGTGGTTTCGAGGATCAGAGTATTTTCGGTAGCAGCCATGCTCGCTTCTCCTGGCTTCGGGGTGGATATTTCTTGTTCCTGAACGGGATCGCGAATGGGCGGCCCGCAACCGCGCCGCCCAGGCTCTCGGTAAATGGCATCGGCGTGCAGCGTTGCAACGCCTCCATCACGGCGACCCGGTACGCAATTCGGTCGTTGTCGGTCGCCTCCTGCGATTCATAGCTGATCCTGGGATGCCCGAGGATCGCGCCCTCACGGTTGAAGCTGACAATGACGGTAATGTCGATCGGAGCCGCCTTGTCCGCCGGCGGCGGCCGCCAGCAGCGATGGATCGCAAGAACAACGTCCTTGATCGTATTGAGTTGCTCCGGCTCGGCCGCCACCGATCCGGTCAACGCGAGCCACACCACGAGCGGCGCGGCGAACCAGGCAAGTGGTTTGCTGCGCGCCGCCATCGCCGATCACTTGATGTCGGATGCGACCTGCACCTTCACCATCTTGTCGGGATCGGTGACGGCGCCGCCGGGCGAGCCCGCGGGAGCCTTCTTCAGCTTGTCGACCACGTCCATGCCCGACACCACCTCGCCGACCACGGTGTACTGGCCATTGAGGCTCGATCCGTCGGCGAACATGATGAAGAACTGCGAATTGGCGCTGTCGACAGAGTCGCCGCGCCGGGCCATGCCGACGATGCCGCGCTTGAACGGAACCTGCGAGAATTCCTGCTTCAGGTTCGGATATTTCGAGCCGCCGGTGCCGTTGAAGTTCTGGCCGTCGCCGGTCTGCGCCATGAAGCCATCCATCACGCGATGGAACGGCACGCTGTTGTAGAAGCCCTCGCGCGCCAGCTGCTTGATGCGCTCGGCGTGCTGGGGCGCGATGTCGGTGCGCAGCTTGATGACGATGCGGCCCTTGGTGGTGTCGATCACGATCGCATTGGCCTTGTCGAGATTGGCAGGCAGCGGCTGCGCGACCGCAGGCACGACGCAGAGCAGCGCGGCAACGAATGCAAGAATGCGGATCATGGAAACTCCGGACCTCTGGATGTTCTGGGTGTGGCAGGCCGCCGGCATCAGCCGGCGAACTTGGCCTTCAGGCTAGCGGCGACTGATGACGGCACGAATGCAGAGAAGTCGCCGCCCATCTGGGCGATTTGGCGCACCAGTGTGGCGGTGATCGGGCGGACCGCGACCGACGCCGGAACGAACACGGTATGCACCTCGGGCGCCATGGCCTCGTTCATGCCGGCCAGCTGCATCTCGTAGTCGAGATCGGTGCCGTCGCGCAGGCCGCGAATCATGATGGTGGCACTGAGCTTGCGCGCCGCGGTCACCGTCAGATTGTCATAGGTGGTGCAATCGAAGGCGCAGCCCGCCTGCTGGGCGATCGGACCGCACACCTCGCGCAGCATGTCCAGCCGTTCCTCCGTCGAGAACAGCGGCTTTTTGCCGGCATGGATGGCGACGGCGACGACCAGGCGGTCGCACAGGCCGACGGCCTGCCGGACCACGTCCAGATGGCCGTTGGTGACGGGATCGAAGGAGCCGGGATAGAGCGCGATACGGGACATGGTCCCTCCTAACCCGCCCGGCTCTCCCCGGCAAGCCGCCCGGGTTCCACCCGCCGCGCGAAATAAATCTCTCCTCGTCCAATGAACGAGTCCTGGGATGCCAGCGTCTACGTGCGTGAATGTTTCGTCGGCCGTTGGCGGACGAAACAAAAACGGCCCGCGATGAAACCATTTTTCACCCTGGCGAAGACGGCAGGAAACGAGCGGCCGGTAGACATTGGACAACGAAACGACGGGCCCGGGGGGCCCGATCATATGGGGACCGTCATGATCAAGGCACTTTCCGCTATCACCGTTGCCGCGTTCATTGCCGCCGCGCTCACCGTGCTGCCGGGCTTTGCGCCGCAGGTCGAAGCCTCCACCCCGCAGCCACTGGCCAAGAGCGACCGTCTCGACATCCACCCGGTCGGCAAGGACTGCTCGCAGCAGGCCTGGCCGAATTTCGAGGCCTCCTGCCTGCGCAGCGCCGGCAACAAGACGGTGGTTCGCGAAGCCCGCCTCGTCACCGCCGACCGCACCCCGTAGGTGATTTGAGGACACTCGGCACTGGTCCAGATGCAGACGACCAATCCCGACAAGTTGCATGGGCGTCGCCAAAATATCGAAAACAACCCCATGCAAAGTAGCTGCCCATCGCAGCAACCCGAAGCGATCGCCTTGCCGCTCCGGCGCGATCAGAGCGGAAACCGGCCCGTCAGTTCGGTGTAAGCTCAGTCCGTCACACAAAACCCAATGGTAATTTGCGACGTCCCGTCGCAGACTATCGTCTAAAGCGCCCGCCCGGATGATCCGGAGGGCGCAAGCCATCAGGGGATTGCCGTGACCAGTACGCCCGCCATCGTTTCTTCTGGCCATCCTCCCAGCAGTCCGCTCCCGGTCGCGGTCACACTCGGTGCCCTGGGTGTGGTCTATGGCGACATCGGCACCAGCCCCCTCTACGCCCTGAAGGAAGCCGCCAAGGCCGCCGCCCATGGTGGGCCGCTGACGCAAAGTGCCGTGCTCGGCGTGGTCTCGCTGATCCTGTGGGCGCTGATCCTGATCATCTCGGTCAAATACGCGATGCTGATCCTGCGCGCGGACAACCGCGGCGAAGGCGGTATCGTCGCGCTGCTGGCGCTGCTCTCGGCGCGCAATGCGGCACCCGGCACCTGGCGCTCCCATCTGCTGGTGGTCGGCCTGATCGGCGCTGCCCTGCTCTATGGCGACGGCGCGATCACGCCGGCCATTTCCGTGCTGTCGGCGATCGAAGGCCTGAAGGTTGACGCGCCCTCGCTGGCGCCGGCGGTGGTGCCGCTCACCGTCGTGATCCTGATCGGGCTGTTCTTCATGCAGAAGCAGGGCACGGGCTTCATCGGCAAGATCTTCGGCCCGGTGATGCTGTTCTGGTTCGTCGTGCTCGCGGCGCTCGGCGTTCACGGCATCGTCAAGGCGCCCGGCGTGCTGGTTGCGCTGAGCCCGTTCTATGCGTTCGATTTCCTGATCCATCAGGATTTCCACGTCAGCTTTGCCATCCTCGGCGCCGCATTCCTCGCCGTCACCGGCGGCGAGGCGATGTACGCCGACATGGGGCATTTCGGCCGCTTTCCGATCCGGCTCGCCTGGTTCGCCGTCTGCCTGCCCGCGCTGGTGCTGAACTATTTCGGCCAGGCCGGTGAACTGATCAACGACCCGAATTCGATCGACAACCCGTTCTTCCAGCTCGCCCCCGACTGGGCGCATTACCCGCTCGTCCTGCTCGCAACCGTAGCGACCGTGATCGCCTCGCAGGCCATCATCTCCGGCGTGTTCTCGCTGACCCAGCAATCGATCCAACTCGGCTTCCTGCCGCGCATGCATATCCAACACACCACGAGCGACGCGATCGGGCAGATCTATGTGCCTCTGGTGAACTGGCTGCTCGCGGCCGGCACGCTCGGCGCGGTGCTGGCGTTCGGCACCTCCGACGCGCTCGCCGGCGCCTACGGCATCGCAGTGTCGCTGTTGATGGCGATCACCACACTGCTCGCCGCGCTGGTCGCGATCCAGTGGGGCTATTCGCCGATCATCGTGATCGCGGTGAACGGCTTCTTCTTCATCATCGACGCGATCTTCTTTGCGGCGAACACCGAGAAACTCTTTGAAGGCGGCTGGTTCCCGCTGCTGCTCGCGGCTGCCGTGGCGTTCCTGATGATGACCTGGCGCGGCGGCGTCAAGCTGGTCGAGAAGGCGCGCGGCAAGCTGCGCCAGCCCGAAGAGGATCTGATCGAGACCGCTGTCAACAAGTGCAGCGCCCGCCTGCCCGGCACCGCGGTGTTCCTGGCCTCGGCCCCCAACGGCGTGCCGCTCGCGCTGACCCAGTTCGTCAAGCACAATCACGTGCTGCATCAGCGCGTGCTATTGGTCACCGTGCAGATCGAGGAGCGGCCGCGAATTCCCGACGAGGAACGCGCCGACGTCAACGAGATCAGCCCGGGTATCACCCGGATCATCCTGCACTACGGTTTCATGCAGTACCCGACGATCTACGAAGGGCTGCAGCTCGCCTGCCGGCAGGGCAAGCTGCCCGGCATCGATCTCTCCGACGTGACCTACTATATCGGCCGTGAAACCATCATCCCGCGCGAGGACGTTCCGGGCATGTGGGTGTGGCGCGAATCGCTGTTCGCCTTCCTGCAGCGCAACGCCGAGCGCTCCGCAGCCTTCTTCGGCGTGCCGACCGGTCAGGTCGTGGAGTTCGGCACCGAGATCGAGATTTGATCGAGCGGCTCGCGTAGCCCGGATGCAGCGAAGCGCAATCCGGGACCGTTGATGCTGCATCGACGGACCCTCATTGACCCAAATCGGGCAAGGACATCCGAGGGGCTTAAGGTCTATTCGCCCGCGGCGGGGCGACGAACGCCGGATGCGGTCAGGCCGAGTTCTCCGAGCCGTCTGACTGCGTAGCCGAGACCGACAAGGCGCTCCCCGTGCGATTGGGGAATCTCCTGTTGCGCTTCGCCCTTGCCGACCTCGACGAGGGAGGCGAACTCGTCCGAACTGAGGGCTTGGGGATCATGCGTCATGAAGCGGCCTCGTCGGTCCAGACCTTGAACGAAATCAGCGTGTTTGGCCCAAACGTCTGGGTGATCGGAACGTCGGAGGCATCCCGTCCCTGTGCGATCAGAACCCGGCCGATCCTCGGCACGTTGTTGCGCGGATCGAACATATGCCAGCGGCCGCCGATATAGGCCTCGAACCAGCCGGCAAAATCACCAGCCGCCCAGGGCAGCGGGGTGCCGATGTCGCTGAGATAGCCGGTGCAATAGCGCGCCGGAATGTTCATGCAGCGGCAGAAGGCAATAGCGAGATGCGCGTAGTCGCGGCATACGCCCTTGCCTTCGTCGAAGGCCTCCCGCGCCGTCTTGGTGGCGCGGGCGTGCTCGTAGCCGAAAACGATGTGGCGATGGACGAAGTCACAAATGGCCTGGACCCGCGGCCAGCCCGGCGGCGTGCCCTCGAACAACTTCCATGCGATTTCCGAAAGCCGGTCGGTCTCGCAATAGCGGCTCCCCAGCAGATAGACCAGCGTGTCCGCCGGCAAGTCCTCGACCGCGTGCTGACCGGCCGAAGCAAACACCGGATCAGGCTCGCCGCTGTCGCGCACGACGCCATCGGCCGCCAGGCGCATCGGACCGGCCGGCGCGACGATACGGCTGCACCAATTGCCGAATCCATCGCGATACGGCGTGATCGACACCGCGGGGCTGGTGGTCAGGTGGTCGGGGACGATGATATCGGACGCGCGCGTGAAGTGCGTGCCCAGCACCATGATCATGGGCGTCGGCTGCGGGAACTCGTAGTGCATTTCGAATCCGACGCGAAGCTTCATTCGAAATACGTTCCTGTTTGTGCTGCCGACATGGCAACGATGCGGTCGAATACAAGGTGCGATCTGCCTCATCGGACAAATACCCGTATCGCGCGAGAAAGTGCTGGCTATTTGCTGCAATCGCGCGCAGGAACGACGACGCTTGCCGACTGGCGCGGCTTTCCAGCGCGAGGCGAACCCGACGAATGTTCCAGTCGGATGGTTGAAAGCCTCCTCCGTGCGTTCGAGACAGATTCGACGCACTCACCGAAAGAGCTTCATGCAAAATCTCTCGCCTCGTCACGTCAAGACTGAAGAGTCCGTGCGCCTCGGCGTGACGTCCGGTTGGTATTCCACAAAAGTCAGCGGAACATTCGTGACCGGCCCGCATGACACCGAAGCCGATTGCCTGCGCAAGATCGCCGAGATCAACCCTCCGCCGCCGAGGAAGAAGAAATAGCTCCTGTGCGACCAGATTGGGCGCACTCGCACGCGGGCCAACCAGGATGCATGTCGGCAAGATGGCCAAACAAACCCGCGTTCGCCTCCTGGAGGTTATCGTGAGTGCGCAGAAAGAGCCCACTCGCTGGAAATGGCATGTTTCCGAAGGCGGTCTGGAGCTCGTGCACGGCTACGCGACGTCACGCGAAACAGCGCAACGGAACGGCGATAGCGTTCTGTTCACAATGCGATCTGCCGCCCAGGCGCCCTGAGCGGGTCGCCCTTCGACGAACAGAGACGCACGTTCTCGAAGCTCGGCGAAGCGACGCATAGGCGCGGCCCTGCGCGCCCAGCAGGCATCAGTCAACCTGGCGTGGCGCCCCAACCTCGAGCCGCCTGCAACGAACCACGTTCGGGAACGACCCTACTCGCCGTTCCCGTTCGCGCCGTTCTCTTCCTCCGGAATGTGCTCGACCGAGACGACATGCTCGTCCTCGGCGGTGTCGAACACAATCACACCCTGGGTCGAGCGGCCGGCGACGCGGATGTCGGCCACCGGGCAGCGGATGAGCTGGCCCTTGTCGGTGACCAACATGATCTGGTCGGCGTCCTCGACCGGGAATGACGCCACCAGGTTGCCGTTGCGGTTGTTGACGCTCATCGCGACGATGCCTTTGCCGCCGCGGCCGGTGGTGCGGTACTCGTACGACGTGGTCCGCTTGCCGAAGCCATTGACGGAGACGGTGAGCACCACCTGTTCGGCCGCCGACAGTTCGGCATAGCGCTCCTGCGACAGCTGGATCGCGGTCGCCGTCTCCTCGCCCTCGGCATCCGCGGGCTCCTCGGCCGTCGCCTCGCCGGCCACCGCGCGGCGCATCTTCAGGTAGGCCGAGCGCTCGTCCGAGGTGGTCTCGACATGGCGCAGGATCGCCAGCGAGATCAGCTTGTCGGCCTCGGGGAGCGCAATGCCGCGCACGCCCATCGAGGTACGGCCGGTGAAGACGCGCACATCGGTGACCGGGAAGCGGATGCACTGCCCGCCGGCGGCGGTCAGCAGCACGTCGTCGCGCTCGGTGCAGATCTGCACGTCGACGATCGCCTCGCCTTCTCCGAGCTTCATGGCGATGATGCCGGAGCGGCGGACGTCGACGAAATCGGACAGCTTGTTGCGGCGAACGGTGCCGCCTGTCGTCGCGAACATCACGTCGAGATTGCCCCAAGAGGATTCATCCTCCGGCAGCGGCATGATCGTGGTGATGCGCTCGCCCTGCTCCAGCGGCAGGATGTTGATCAGCGCCTTGCCGCGCGCGTTTGGCGCGGCCATCGGCAGCCGCCAGACCTTCTCCTTGTAGACCTGGCCGCGCGACGAGAAGAACAGCACCGGCGTGTGGGTCGAGGCCACGAACAGCCGCGAGACGAAATCCTCGTCGCGGGTCTGCATACCGGCGCGGCCCTTGCCGCCGCGGCGCTGCGCCCGGTAGGTCGACAGCGGCACGCGCTTGACGTAGCCCGCATGCGACACGGTGACGACCATGTCCTCGCGCTGGATCAGGTCCTCGTCCTCGACCTCACCTTCCTGCTCGATGATCACGGTCTTGCGCGGGGTGGCAAACTGCTGCTTCACCTCGGCGAGCTCGGTCTTGACGATGTCCTGCACGCGCGCACGCGAGCGCAGGATGTCGAGATAATCGGCGATCTCGGCCGCGAGCTTGTCGAGCTCCTCGGATATTTCGTCCCGCCCCAGTGCGGTCAGGCGCTGCAGCCGGAGATCGAGGATGGCCCTGGCCTGCTCCATCGACAGCCGGAGCGTGCCGTCATCGTTGATGCGATGCCGGGGATCGTCGATCAGCGTGATCATCGCCTCGACGTCGCGTGCCGGCCAGTCGCGCGACATCAGCGCCTCGCGCGCGGTGTTCGGATCGGGCGAGGTTCGGATGACACGGATGATCTCGTCGATGTTGGCGACCGCGATCGCGAGGCCGACCAAAATGTGGGCGCGATCACGGGCCTTGCCGAGCAGGAACTTGGTCCGCCGGGTCACCACCTGCTCGCGGAACGCGACGAAGATGGTGAGCAGGTCCTTCAGATTCATCGTTTGCGGACGGCCGGAATCCAGCGCCAGCATGTTGGCCGGGAAATTCGTCTGCAGCGGCGTGAACCGGTAGAGCTGGTTCAGCACCACGTCAGGCACCGCTTCGCGCTTCAGCTCGATGACGACGCGATAGCCGTCCCGGTCGGACTCGTCGCGCAAGTCCCCGATGCCCTCGATCTTCTTCTCTTTGACGAGATCGGCGATGCGCTCGACCATCGTCGCCTTGTTCACCTGATAGGGAATCTCGGTGATGATGATCGCTTCGCGATCCTTCCTGATCGTATCGATCGCCACCTTGCCGCGCATCACGATCGAGCCGCGGCCGAGATGGTAGGCCGAGCGGATGCCCTGGCGGCCGAGGATAACGCCGCCGGTCGGGAAGTCCGGTCCGGGAATGATGTCGATCAATTCGTCGATCGTGAGCGCCGGATTATCGATCAGCGCCACGCAGGCGTCGACGACCTCGCCGAGATTATGCGGCGGGATGTTGGTCGCCATGCCGACGGCGATGCCGCCGGCGCCGTTGACCAGCAGGTTCGGGAACCGGGCCGGCAGAACCGACGGCTCTTTCTCGGAGTTGTCGTAGTTCGGCTGGAAATCGACGGTCTCCATGTCGATGTCGGCCAGAACGGCAAGCGCCGCCTTCGTCAGCCGTGCCTCGGTATATCGATAGGCTGCCGGCGGATCGCCGTCGACCGAACCGAAATTGCCCTGGCCGTCGATCAGCGGCACGCGCAGTGAGAAGTCCTGCGCCATGCGGACCATCGCGTCGTAAATCGACTGGTCGCCATGCGGATGATATTTACCGATCACGTCACCGACGACGCGCGCGGACTTGACGTATTTCTTGTCCGGCGTGTGTCCCTGCTCATGCATCGAATAGAGGATGCGCCGGTGCACCGGCTTGAGCCCGTCGCGCGCATCGGGCAGCGCACGCGACACGATCACGCTCATCGCATAATCGAGGTAGGACTTCTTCATCTCGTCGAGAATGGAAACGGGACGAATATCTGAGGGCACCGGCGGCTCGCCGGGCTTGTCGTCTTCGGGTTCGGACAAAGGGGAAATCCGGTCAGTTCTGCTGGGGAATCATATAGACCATCGGGGGCCTGATAACCACCCTTGCGCGGCTCCGGCAAGCCGTTTTTCCCTTCGTTTTTTCATGCACTTACCGGCCGCATTGCAGGCTTGCGACGCCCCCGCTTTGCCCGGCGGTTGCGAGGTCGCGAAGACCTGGTGGAACCGGCCTTCGCAACGCCCTGATCGACCGATTATTGGCCGAAAATCACCGCGTGCATGATCCGCCCGGGCATGAAGGTGAACAGCCCGGCAATGACCAGCGCTCCGAAGAAAATGCCGATCATCGTGAACTTGTGGCGGCTAACGTTGTGGCTCCGCGCGGCCGCCACGCCGAGCACCAGCATGACCAGCGAGAAGATCGACAGCAGGTGGATCGGGCTCCACGGGCCCACCAGCTGGATCTGATGGATCCAGAACGAGCTCCCGGCGACCACCAGCATCAGGATCACCCAGATCCAGCCCAGCGTCCGGTGCGGCAGCGTGCCCTTCGGCGCGGCGAGCTGGATGGAGCCGAGCACGAAGGCGGCCATCGCGGCAAAGGCGTGGAGTGGGATCGCAGGCGCGGCGTCGAGCAGTGGCGCGAGGCTCATGATGGCAGCCCTCGGGTGAAGCTCACGGCTGGGCATCGCTCGCCGCAAGGCCAATGTAAATACCATTCACATTGGCCTGTGTCAAAGTCTGAGGAACTTGCGCTGACCGGCTTCAGTTGAATAAGGCACTGCAGGTGTTTAGAGAGTTATCCTCATAATCCACATGAGGAACCTGCGGCGACAAATCACAACGCCGCTCCGCGAAATGATCTTCACGGAACGGCATCCAGGTGAACGGTGGGAAGCGCCACCCGCGGTCAGAACGGGATGTCGTCGTCCATGTCGCTGTTGCGGCTGCCGCCGCCGGCGGCGACCGCACGGCGCGGCGCCGAGCTGACCGGACCAGACGAGCCGAAATCGCTGCCGCCATCATCGGAGAAGCTGCCGCCTCCGCCGCCCCGCCCGTCGAGCATGGTGAGGTTGGAGTTGAAGCCCTGCAGCACGACCTCGGTCGAGTACTTCTCGACGCCGCTCTGGTCGGTCCATTTGCGGGTCTGCAACTGACCCTCGATGTACACCTTGGCGCCCTTCTTCAGATACTGCTCGGCGACCTTGCAGAGACCTTCGTTGAAGATCACGACACGGTGCCACTCAGTCTTTTCCTTGCGCTCGCCGGTGCCCTTGTCGCGCCAGGTTTCCGAGGTGGCGATGGAAAGGTTCGCAATCGGACGGCCGTCCTGGGTCCGCCGGATTTCCGGATCCTTGCCGAGGTTTCCAACCAGGATCACCTTGTTCACACTTCCCGCCATCGCATCATCTCCGCTCAAAAACCGGGCGCCCGGACATCGGTCGCCACTCTCAACCTTCGCCACTTACTTTGCAGGCGTCGTGGATGACCCTATACGCCGGCGCCGGCTCGCTGCCTTTGCCGTCGCGCGGTTTATCCACGGATATCGAGATATAGCATCGCCGCCAAGAGTGTTCCAGTTTTGTTCGCCACAACCAGCCGTAGAAGCGGTCGACGGCGATGGGGCGAATGCCGATTTCGATCGGCGCCATCAACCGGCCGCGACGCTCCGATAAAATGATAGCTAAATCAACACTTTGGTATGCCAACACTTCTTCCGCGTGTGTTGCATTTGGGAGACGGCGTTTCCGGTTGAATCAGCGTATAGCTACCAGCCATCAGACGGGCGCTCGCGTCTGAGATCGCGCTTCGGGACCTTTTGGAAGCCGGTCGGGGAGCTGGGGGTTTGATTATGAAGAAGTTTTTGCTCGGTACGGTTGCTCTGATTGCGTTTGCCGCACCAGCTGCGGCTGCCGATCTCGCGGCGCGCCCCTACACCAAGGCGCCGCCGATGATCGCCGCCGTCTATGACTGGAGCGGCTTCTACATCGGCGCCAACGGCGGCTGGGGCTCGAGCCACAATTGCTGGGACCAGGTCCCGGGCGGCATCTTCGTTGGATCGGATGGTTGCCATGATGCGACCGGCGGCGTTGCCGGTGGCGAGATCGGCTATCGCTGGCAGGCCGGCACCTGGGTGTTCGGCCTTGAAGCGCAGGGCGACTGGGCTGACCTGAAGGGCAGCAACAACAGCGCGATCTTCCCGGGCTTGTTCACCAACCAGAGCAAGATCGACGCGTTCGGCCTGTTCACCGGCCAGATCGGCTACGCCGTCAATAACGTGCTGCTGTACGCCAAGGGCGGTGCGGCGCTGACGGACAACCGTTTCAGCACCTACTTCACGCCGACCGGCGTGCTCGCCGGCCGCGCGAGCGACACCCGCTGGGGCGGCACCATCGGCGCCGGCATCGAAGTCGGCTTCGCGCCGAACTGGACCGCCGGTGTCGAATACGACCACCTGTTCATGCAGGACAAGACCTACAACCTCACCACCCCGACCGGCGCGCTGTTCAGCAACATCCGCGATCGCCAGGACGTCGACCTCGTGACCGTCCGCGTGAACTACAAGTGGGGCGGCCCGGTGGTTGCGCGCTACTGATCGCGCGACACGGATTTGATCCAGACGAAAGGCCGGCCTCGCGCCGGCCTTTTTGTTGGCGTGGCTCGGCAAGGTCGCGCCGATCCAGTACACGCCCGCGATCAACGATCGCTCGGAGTGGAAGGACACGTTCCACACCGTCAAGCTCGGCATCAATTACCACTTCAACGCGCCGAGCCCGGTCGTATCAGCGAAATACTGAGCTACCGGCGGTCGCTTCGCATCACAGACAAGAGCCGGCCTTGCGCCGGCTTTTTTCTTGCGCGCAAGCGCGCTTCGCCTGGGCCGTTTTCCGTGCATTGTGGTTTCACGGATACACAACTTCCAAGATTTCTATGTAGAAACACGCGAGCGTCACACGACACTGCTGTGACGTTCCCTTCAATGTTTGAAGGGACAACAAGAAAATGGGACTGGGACTTTGAAAATCAGGAATGTTTTGCTGGCATCGGCCGGCATGTTTGCCCTCAGCGCAATTGCACCGGCTATGGCCGCCGACATGGCGGCACGCGCGCCTTACGTGAAGGCTCCGCCGCCGGCCGCGATCTACAACTGGACCGGCTTCTACATCGGCGGCTTCGGTGGCTATGCCAGCGAGGACTCCGGCAACCCGAAGATGGAAGGCGGCTTCGGCGGCGGCACCATCGGCTACAATTGGCAGGCCGGCAACATCGTGTACGGCCTCGAGGCTGACGGCGCCTGGGCTGACGTCAATGCGTCCGCTACCGCTTTCGGCATCACCGCGACGAGCAAGATCGACTCGCTCGGCACCGCGCGCGGCCGCATCGGCTTCGCCGTCGACAAGGTGCTGTTCTACGGCACCGGCGGCTACGCCTGGGCCGACAACAAGCTCACCCTCAGCGCTGGCGGCGTGAGCGTCTCGCAGAGCAACTTCCACTCCGGCTGGACGGTCGGCGCCGGCATCGAGGCGTTCATCGCGCCGCAGTGGTCGATCAAGGGCGAGTACCTGTATCGCAGCCTCGGCGGCGAGACCTACTTCGGCATTCGGTCTGCCGACATCAACCTGCACACCGTGCAGTTCGGCGTGAACTATCACTTCGGCGGCCCGATCGTCGCCAAGTACTAAGCCAAGTCCTGAGATCGATCTGCGATCAGATCAAGCGAAAAGGCCGGCCTCGTGCCGGCCTTTTTTGCGTCCGGGAACCGGGCCCTGCTGACGGCTGCTGCCATCAGGCAAACTATCCGTTGATGGAGACGACTCAGCACTGGAAATTGTCGGCCGTTCTTCCTACGTTCCAGTCTTCTCACCCATCGGCGCAAGGTCCCGGCAGCACCGGCGATGCGCGCCCAAAAAGGCGCCCGATCATGCGCCCGGAAATGTCGCTATGGATGAAGTGCTCAAGGCGAAGCGCCAACAGAACGCCGGCTCCTCATCGCGCGCCATCACGATCCGCGGCGCGCGCGAACACAATCTGAAGAACATCGACGTCGAGATTCCGCGCGACAAGCTCGTGGTGTTCACCGGCCTGTCCGGCTCCGGCAAGTCGTCGCTCGCATTCGACACCATCTATGCCGAGGGCCAGCGCCGCTACGTCGAGTCGCTGTCGGCCTATGCGCGCCAGTTCCTGGAGATGATGCAGAAGCCGGATGTCGACCAGATCGACGGCCTGTCGCCGGCGATCTCGATCGAGCAGAAGACGACGTCGAAGAATCCGCGCTCCACCGTCGGCACCGTCACCGAGATCTACGACTACATGCGCCTGCTCTGGGCGCGCGTCGGCGTGCCCTATTCACCGGCCACGGGGCTGCCGATCGAGAGCCAGATCGTCTCGCAAATGGTCGACCGCGTGCTGGCGCTGCCGGAAGGCACCCGCCTCTATCTGCTGGCGCCGGTCGTGCGCGGCCGCAAGGGCGAGTACAAGAAGGAGCTCGCCGAGTACCTCAAGAAGGGCTTTCAGCGCGTCAAGATCGACGGCACCTTCTACGAGCTGTCGGAGGCGCCCGCGCTCGACAAGAAATTCCCGCACGACATCGACGTCGTGGTCGACCGCATCGTGGTGCGCCCCGACCTCGCCCAGCGCCTCGCGGAAAGTTTCGAGGCCGCGTTGAAGCTCGCCGAGGGCCTCGCCGTGATCGAATACGCCGATGCGCCCGCGGCGGCCGGGCAAGACGAGAAGAAAGAGGACAAGAAGAAGACCGCGAAGATCCACGACAAGAGCGGGCCCGAGCGCATCCTGTTCTCGGAGAAATTCGCCTGCCCGGTCTCCGGCTTCACCATCCCCGAGATCGAGCCGCGCCTGTTCTCGTTCAACAACCCCTATGGCGCGTGTCCGGCGTGCGGCGGCCTCGGCGTCGAGCAGCACATCGACGAGGACCTGGTCATCCCGGACAAGGAGCTGACCTTGCGCAAGGGCGCGATCGCGCCCTGGGCGAAGTCGTCCTCGCCCTATTACATCCAGACCCTGACCGCGCTGGGCAAGCACTACAAGTTCACGCTCGACACCAAGTGGAAGGACCTGACCAAGAAGGTGCAGGCCGCGCTGCTGCACGGCTCGGGCGACGACGAGATCAAGTTCTCCTATGAGGACGGCGTCCGCTCCTACGACACGAAGAAGCCGTTCGAGGGCGTCGTCACCAATATCAACCGCCGCTACCGCGAGACCGAGAGCGAATGGGCGCGCGAGGAGCTCGGCAAGTATTTCTCCGACGTGCCCTGCGCCGGCTGCAACGGCTATCGGCTGAAGCCGGAGGCACTATGCGTCAAGATCGGCGGCAAGCATATCGGCGAGATCTCCGAGCTCTCGGTGAAGCGCGCCGGCGAATGGTTCGAGACCGTGCCGGAAGCGCTGAACGCGCAGCAGAACGAGATCGCGACGCGCATCCTGAAGGAGATCCGTGAGCGCCTGACCTTCCTGCTCGACGTCGGCCTCAACTACCTGACGCTGTCGCGCTCCTCGGGGACGCTGTCCGGCGGCGAGAGCCAGCGCATCCGCCTCGCGTCGCAGATCGGCTCGGGACTGACCGGCGTGCTCTACGTGCTGGACGAGCCGTCGATCGGCCTGCACCAGCGCGACAATGCCCGCCTGCTCGACACGCTGAAGCGGCTCCGCGACCTCGGCAATACCGTGGTCGTGGTCGAGCATGACGAGGACGCCATTCGCCTCGCCGATTATGTGCTCGATATCGGGCCCGGCGCCGGCATGCATGGCGGCCACATCGTCGCCGAAGGCACGCCCGACCAGATCATGCGCAACCCGAAATCGCTGACCGGCAAGTATCTCACCGGCGAGCTCTCGGTCCCCGTGCCCGACCGGCGGCCGCCGAACCACCGGCGCACCATCAAGGTCATCAATGCCCGCGGCAACAATCTGAAGAACGTCTCGGCCGAGATTCCGCTCGGCCTGTTCACCTGCGTGACCGGCGTCTCCGGCGGCGGCAAGTCGACCTTGCTGATCGACACGCTCTACAAGTCGATTGCGCGCAAGCTGAACAACGCCAGCGAAGGCGCCGCCCCGCACGACCGCATCGAGGGCCTCGAGCACATCGACAAGATCATCGACATCGACCAGTCGCCGATCGGCCGCACGCCGCGTTCCAACCCCGCGACCTATACCGGCGCCTTCACACCGATCCGCGAATGGTTCGCAGGCCTGCCCGAGGCGAAGGCGCGCGGCTACGAGCCCGGGCGCTTCTCCTTCAACGTCAAGGGCGGCCGCTGCGAAGCCTGCCAGGGCGACGGCGTCATCAAGATCGAGATGCACTTCCTGCCCGACGTCTACGTCACGTGCGACACCTGCAAGGGCAAGCGCTACAACCGCGAGACGCTTGAGGTGCTGTTCAAGGGCAAAAGCATCGCCGACGTGCTCGACATGACGGTCGAGGAAGCCGCCGAGTTCTTCAAGGCGGTGCCGCGCGTACGCGAGACCTTCCAGACCCTGCATCGTGTGGGCCTCGACTACATCCATGTCGGCCAGCAGGCGACCACGCTGTCCGGCGGCGAAGCGCAGCGCGTCAAGCTGGCGAAGGAATTGTCAAAGCGCGCCACCGGCCGCACGCTCTACATCCTGGACGAGCCGACCACCGGCCTGCACTTCCACGACGTCGCCAAGCTGCTCGAGGTGCTGCACGAGTTGGTCGCCCAGGGCAACACGGTGGTGGTGATCGAGCACAATCTCGAGGTCATCAAGACCGCCGACTGGGTGATCGACCTCGGTCCCGAAGGCGGCGACGGCGGCGGCGAAATCGTCGCCTGGGGCCCGCCGGAGGACATCGTGAAAGCGCCGCGCAGCTACACCGGCAAGTTTTTGGCCCCGGTGCTGAAGAAGGCGAACAGCAAGCCGAGAAAGAGCTCAGCGAGCGAGGCGGCGGAGTAGCTCTCCGCCTGCCTCGTTATCAATCTTGTCTCCGACCGAAATCTGGCGCAAACTTTCAACCTGTAGTTTTTCTGTATCACATTTTGATTGTTCATCGGCCCATGGGGAGGGCAAGTCGAGATGGCCAGGTTCCGCCCGCTTCGCGATCAGGTTGTCATTCGCCGGATCAATGCCGAAGAGAAGACCGCCGGAGGCATCCTCATCCCTGATGCGGCCAAGGAGAAGCCGGCCCAGGGCGAGGTTATTGCAGTTGGACCGGGTGGCCGCGACGAGTTCGGCAAGCTGATCCCCGTCGATATCAAGGTCGGCGATTCAGTGCTGTTTGGAAAATGGTCAGGCACTGAACTCAAGATCGACGGTGAAGAACTCCTGATTATGAAGGAGTCCGACATCATGGGCGTGCTCGGGATGTCCGCGAGCTCGCTGCCAGGCGATCCGCTCATCAAGAAGCCCCGCGGCTTGAAGTAATGCTGTCGAGCCTTCCGAAGCTCGCCGACCGCAACTTCATCATCGGCTTCTTCGTACCTGCGCTGCTCGCAGCGCTCGTGGTGCTGTGGCTGTTTCGGGACAGCGACGGTGTTCAGCAGGTTTATGAAGCCGTCTGGAAAGAGAAGAAGTGGGAGGAAATCACGGTCTTTGCGCTGGGCGTGTGGGTGTTCTCGGTCGTGTTGATGCTCGTCAATCACTTCGTCTACCGGATGGTTGAGGGCTACACGGCTCCAATGGCATGGCTGGGAAACAGCCGCCTCAGCAAGCGAAGGGAAACGTTGTCGCAGGAGCGGCAAAAGCTGATTTCCGAGGTCGACGGCACGACCGTCGAACAGGTCAAGGACCGGCTCAACAAGCGCATTGACGCCATCGACCTGATTCTCGCCAATGACTTCCCTCCCCTGAATTTCCCCGTTCTCCCGACTCGCTTCGGAAATGCAATTCGCGCCTTCGAGGCGTATGCGCTCGTCGTCTATGGCGTTGACTCCATCCCGGCGTGGGGCCGGTTGGCCGCGCTTGCGCCGAAGCAACTCGCGTCGATGACCGCCGATGCGCGCGCCGAGGTCGACTTTTTCCTGAACACGTTCATCTTGAGCATGGTCTTGGCGTTGATCGCGCTCGGCCAGTTTCTGTGCAGCCTCTCGGACATCTATGCCGTCTGGCTTGCCCATTATTCCCGGCCACAATGGGCTCTTCTGTCATGCACGGCGCTTTGCGCAGTGACCAGCTGGCTCGCATACAATGGCGCAGTCTGGCGCGCCGTTGCCTGGGGTGAATGCGTCAAGACGACGTTCGATCTCGGCCTGCCCAAACTCGCGAACAGCCTTGGCTACAAGTTGCCCAAGGCCGGCAAGGAACGCCGCGAATTCTGGACTGCCTTCAGCCTGATGGCGCTCTATCAAGTGCCGATGGAGCCTTCTTCATTCCCGGCAGCATCAAAGGCGCCAGCCACCGGCTCGAGCGGAGGTAACGGAGACGGAGGCGCCGGCAAAGATAGCGACGGTGAGCAGGACGACGGCGATGCGGACTGACTGACCGGTCGATGGATCACGTGGCCCGGTCGGAAACATGCTGCGGATTAGTGAATCAAGTAGCCCGCATGTCGCGGAGCCTGACATCGAGCGCGCGTTCGCGCGACCCGTTGGCTGATACGGGCTACTAGCGCTCAGTTCCCGCGATACGTAGCAATCTGCCAGACGTTTGCCCAGGCATCCCGGACCGTCGCGCGCCTGTCGCCATAGGGCGTATCCGCCGGGGTTTCGATCGATCCAGCGCCAGCCGCAATCGCCCGCCGATAGGTCTCGTCCGCGCTCTCAACATAGACATAGAGAAAGGCCGGCATCGCCTCCCGTACGCCTCCGCCGTCGCTGATCAAGATGATCGAGTCTCCGATCCGGATTTCCGTTGGCGCGCCGGAGCGGACTTCGCCTTCTGCGCCGAAAACGTCTCGGAGGAATCCGGCCAAGCCGGTCAGGTCGCGCGTGACAATTCGCGGTACGACGGAAGGCCAGCCGGCGGGCTTGAATAGGGGCATGTGTGCCTGTCTCGGACTATGCAGGTAGCCCGGACGAGCGAAGCGATATCCGGGCCTTCTCGGAGCCGTCGACGTCTGTCCCGCATGTCGCTTCGCTCATGCGGGCTACAACGCCCCCTCACCTCCGCGTTACACCGCCCAATAATTCGGATGCGTGTACGCTTGCGAGCGGTCGCCCCAGTCGAATTCGTCGCCGTCGAATTCGGACGGCCCGGCGCGCAAATCCTCCAGCGTCACCTCGACCTCGAAGGCGTGGCGCGCGGGATCGAAGTGCAGCGCGGTCCATCTGACGGGATAGTGGTGATGGGTGCTGAGCACGCCGCCGGTCTTGATAATGGCGTAGGCCACCGTGCCGCTCACCTTGTCGAGCATCAGACGCTCAATCGATCCGAGCTTCGTACCGTCACGTCCGAACACGCAGACATGCTCGACGCGGTCGCTGGGCACCAAGGTATGATGCATGGCATCCTCCCTGTGTTTGCCTTGTTCGGAGGGGATTATAGCACCTGAGCGCGCCGGATGTGCAGACATCGTAGGGTGGGTTAGCCGAAGGCGTAACCCACCGTCTTCCACACCTGTACGGCGACAATGGTGGGTTACGCTTCGCTAACCCACCCTACGCACCGCTCCTACTCCGTCCGCCTCAGAAACGCCCCGAACGCCCGCGGGCCGTCGCCGACCTTGACCTCGCCGATCACCCTCAGCTCGGCGGCATCGATCACGCTCAGCGTGTTGCTCTCCCAGTTCGCGACCACGACCTGCTTGCCGTCGGCGGTCGCCTCGATCCCTTCCGGGTAATCGCCGACCGTGATCCGCTTCACCGGCTGCAATGTCGCGAGGTCGAACACGCTGACCTTGCCGTCATACTGGTCGGTGACGAAGCCGCGGCCCTGCGCCAGCGCCACCGCGTAGGGGCGCAGGCCGACATGGACGCGGCCGATCTCGCGGGCGGTTAAGATGTCGATCACCGAGACGTCGTTGGAGCCGACATTGGCGGTGTAGGCGCGCTTGCCCTCGGCATCGACAGTGACGCCGAACGGGCGCGTCCCGACCTTCACGATCGCTCGCCGCTCATGCGCGGAAATGTCTGTGATCGACACGCTGTCGTCATCGCGGTCGGCCGAGAGCAGCAGCCGCCCGTCCGGCGTCACGGCAAGCCCGGACGGCGATGCGCCGACCGCGATGCTGGCAACGACCCGCCGCTCTTTCGCATCGATCACCCGCACCGCGGCGGCGTACCAGTCGGCGACATAGACGGTTGCGGCGTCGGGCGCCACCGCGATGCCGAGCGGCCCGCCACCGACATCGACCCGGCCGACCACCTTTCGCGCCGACGCGTCGACCACCGTGACCGCCTTGGCATCCGGGCTCGTCACATAGGCGAAGCGGCCGTCATGGCTGACGGCAACACCCGCGGGCTTGCCGCCGATCGCGATGGTCGCGACCGGCTTCGAGGTCGCAAGATCGACGACCGTCAGATCGTCGCTGAGCTGGTTGGTGACGAAGGCCTCCTCGGCGCGCGCGGCAGCGATGCCGGCCAGCAGCGCAACGAAAACGACCGTCCGCAGGACGAAAACGCGATGCGTTGGAGTTGAAGCAATCTCGCCGCGACCTCGTTGCACCTCTCCCGCTTGCGAGGGAGGTCGGATCGCATCGATAGATGCGGTCCGGGTGGGGGCTCTCTCCAGGACGCGACTCGCGGAGGGAGCCCCCACCCTAACCCTCCCCCGCAAGCGGGAGAGGGAACGCAGTCCCGATGCAGCGGCTCAAACTTGATCTCATCATGCTCAGCTTCCGCTCTCGATCTTCTTCTTCAGCGCCGCCAGCCCGCCCCGGTACAGCTCGCTCACCGCCTTCACCGCGGCCTCGTCGTTCAGCTCCGGCGGCGGATCGTTGTTCGGAAAGCCGCGATAGAACGCGCCGGCCCATTCCAGCTTCGCTTTGCCGCCGGGCGCCGGCGACACCGACAGCGTCGAGGAGTAATTGGTGACCGGCAGCACCTTCACGTCGACGGCGGTGATCCGGTACGAATAGCTCATCATCTCGGGCTCGTATTTGTAGAGCTCCTCGTCGATGGTAATGCCGGGCGCCAATGTCAGCCGCCGCGTGGCGCCGATCTCGTTGCCCTTCTCGCCCTCGGTCTTGGCGACACCGGCAAGCCAGCTCATGTCCTGGAAATTACCGATCACCGCCCACACCTTGGCCTGCGGCGCATCGATCTCGATGGATTCGCGCACCTTCTGGCGGGTCGGCCCATGGGCCCAGGCGGCCCCCAATACGGCCAATGCCGCCGCCACGACGCCAGCCTTCGCGATCGTCAACCTCATCCCTGGTCTCTCCCGATGTCCGTCGGTCGTGCGCCGCCCGGCGCATGCCGCAGTTTATGGTTCGACATCTAGACTAGATCGGGGATCGACTTCTTGCACCAGAGCGAAGTCGCGGCCGCGGGCTTCTCCGGGAGACAAGCCTGCCGGGATCGGCCTCACTCCGAGATCGCTGCCTCGACGAACCCCTTCGGGTCGTCGCAGAACTCCCGCATCAGCCGGTAGTGATCGGTCTCCCTCAGGCTGACCGGCTCGAGCCCGTATTTGCTCAGCCGCAGCAGCGTCGCGTCGGGATAGGCCATCAGGACCGGCGAATGCGTGGCCATGATCACCTGGCAGTGGCCGGTGCCGTTCATCCGGTGCAGCAGCTTGAGGAATTCGATCTGCCGTGACGGAGATAGCGCGGATTCCGGCTCGTCGAATATGAAGATGCCCTGCCGCTGGCAGCGCTCCTCGAAGAAACGCAGAAAGCCCTCCCCGTGGGAATGCGACAGGAAGTCCGGCGGCAACGCGCCGACGTCCTGCGCTGCCTCGTCCAGATATCGTGCAACCGAGAAGAAGCTTTCGGCCCGGAAGAACCAGCCATTGGTGACCTTGGGCAACCAGCTCGCGCGCAGCGCTGACGCCAGCAAACCGCCCATTTGCTCCAGCGCACGACCATGGTCGACCGCGCGATAGCCCTTGCCGCCGCCGGCGTCGTCATAGCCCGCCATTACGGCGATGCCTTCCAGCAAGGTCGACTTGCCGGTGCCGTTCTCGCCGACGATGATGGTGATCGCCTTGTCGAAGCTGAGTTCGAATTCGTCGCGCAGCAGCGGCAGCACGAACGGATACGCATTGCGATTGGGAATGCGCTCCGGATCGAGCCAGACGCGCTTCAAGTACGGCGCGGGCATGTTGATCGGGCGGTGTCGTCCTCTGGCCATTCGTCCTGCTTCCGGTACTCCGCGGCGGCGCCAACCACGATCCCAGATCGAGGTGAACCCGTCAAGAACACAACGGGAACGCGCGGACTGGTCTGGCGCGTATGTCGGCGCACAATGCTAGGTTCAACGTCCCGCGCATGCGACGCGGAATCATCAATCCTTGTTGGGATCCCCGAAATGACAACCTCGCCTCCAGAAGGGTTCAAGCTCCTGCCGAGCCGCCCAGGGTTCATCGACCATAATGGCCCCTACTACTGGCGCGAGACCGGCGACGCTGCGCCTGAATGGGGGTTTCAGAGCGACGACCGGCACGGCAATCCCTACGGCTACATTCATGGCGGGGCGATCCTCGGCTTTCTCGATACCGCCCTCGGCAGTGCCGTGTTCATGGCAACGAAACGCAAATGCGCGACCGTTTCGCTGGACACCCGCTTCGTCGGCGGCGCCGCGCCGGGTCCATGGATCATTGGCCGCACGACCTTGAAGAAGGTGACGCGGACTTTCGCTTTCGTCGATGCGGAAGCCTTCGCCGACGACAAACTGCTGGTGACAGCCGCCGCCGTCTTCCGCGTCTTCGACGACTGAGCCGATGCCAAGTCGCACCTACATGCGCTTCCGCAAGGCGATCCTCACCGAGCAGCAAGTGGCCTGCATCTATGACGGCCGGCCGCGCGAGCTCTGCCCGCATATCATCGGCCACAACAAGGGCGGCGAAGAGGTCGTGCTGGCCTGGCAGTTCGCCGGCGAGAGTTCGGGCAAGCTGCCGCAATGGCGCTGCCTGCGGCTTGCCCAAGTCACCGCGATCAGCTTGCGCAAGGGCCCCTGGCACGAGGGCGGCTCCCACCGCACCGAGCAGACCTGCGTCAGCGCGATCGACCTCGACATCAACGTCCATGTCCGCAAGCGGCGGTGAGCGGCCCTTACCTCTGAGTTGCCCGACGGCGCAAGCCCTTTGTAAAAACATTTCGGTTCATCGTAATGTATCGCGATAGTGCGGGCGTTTGCCCTCACACGTCGTGCAACAATTTCGATGTCGTCCCGGGCAAGCGTAGCGCGACCCGGGACCCATAACCACCGATGGTCATCATTGCACAGCACCGGGCCGCAGCTCGCTTCAACAACCCGCCCCTGTGGTTATGGGTCCCTGCTTTCGCAGAGACGACAGCGGAGAACGCGGCGTTACCGACTCCAGCGAACACAGGGACGACGCGTTGATAGATCAGAGGACCCCCTACGGCCGCTCCGCCTCCTCCAGCACTTCCAGCACCAGTTCCATCGTCATCAGCACGGGATTGTCACCGCGCACCAGGCGTCCCTCGGCGATACCGCCGAGATAGTCGACCAGCGCGACGTCGAGGCTGGCGCGGACCCGACGATTGGCGTCGGGCGCGATTTGCCCCGCGGTCACCGCAAGCTCGGTCGCAAACGGCACCACGCTGTGGCCATCTCTGAAGACCGCGCCGATGGTCGAGCCGACCCCGCCATGCAGCCGCGCGCGCAAGATGCCATGCTGGCGGCAAAAGCCTTCCAGCGCGCAAGCGAAATCCTGGTTCGGCCGCAGCCGCAATGCGAAGGCATGGCTCGTGGTCTTCGCACCCGCCGGCGCGCTTTCGACCGGACCGAACAGCTTGAAATTGGTCTCGCTGTCGGGCTCGGCCACAAACGTCGCGCCGTCGATGCCGAACGCGCTGACCTCGAACGGCTCGGCGACGATGGTCTCATCCGGCAGCATGTGTCCGCCGTTGAAGCGGCCGTCGGCCTCGGTCCACAAGCCATGGCAATGGAAGAACGGCGCGCCGTCGCGTTCGCCGAAGGTCAGCGCCGCGAGCTTGAGCCGCGTCACGCCGTCGGGACGGAACGTGTCGCTGTAGAACGCGGCGTTGACGCCGTCCTTCGACAGCGCCGGCATCACATAGGCGAACGGCCCGAGCGCGCCACCGGTCGTGCTCAGCACGCCGCCGGAAAATCCTTCCGCCGCAAAGCCGCGGCGCACGGCTTCGAGCAAGGGTATGCCGGCCCCCAGCAGGAATGAAAAGGCGCGGCCGCGCGCGGCGACCCATTGGATGCGCTCGGGTATGGGAGCGCCAGGCTGGGCGATGCTGCGCATCGCCTCACGCGCCCGTCGATTTGGCAATCACCTCGAGCAGCCCGCGCGCCTCGAGCTCGTCGCGGATCAGCCGCTTCGGCACCTTGCCGTAGCCGGACTTCGGCAGCCCCTCCCAGAAGAAGAAGCGTTTTGGCATCTTGTAGCGCGGCACCTTTGGCGCGAGGTACGCCGCAAGCTCCGCCTCCCCGACCGCTTCGGTGCCCTCGCGCGCGACGCAGACGGCGATACCGACCTCGCCCCAGAACGGGTCGGGCACCCCGAGCACCGCGACTTCGCCGACCGCGGGATGCGTCAAGAGCTTCTCCTCGATCTCGCGCGGATAGATGTTGGAGCCGCCGGAGATGTACATGTCGGAGGCGCGGCCGGTGATGTAGACGAAACCCTCCTCGTCCATGTGGCCGAGGTCGCCGGTGCGAAACCAGCCGTCGCGGAAGGCCTTCGCATTGGCCTCGGGATTGTCGTAGTAGCCCGCGAACACGCCGGGGCCGATCACGCAGATCTCGCCGGTCTCGTGCGCCTTCAGCTCGCGTCCGTCCTCGCCCTGGATCGAGACCTGCATGCCGGTGCGCTCGAAGCCGCAGGTGCCGATCCGCGCATGCGGTCCGTCCTCGGGATCATGCAGGCCGGGCGGCAGCACGGTGATGTTACCGGTGACCTCACCGAGGCCGAAATACTGCACCAGCACGCCGCCGAGCTTGTTCAGCGCCGCCTTCTGGTCCTCGCGATACATGGGCGCACCGGCATAGATGATGTAGCGCAGCGAGGAATGGTCGTGCTGGTCGGCGGCGGGATGCTCGACCATCATCTTCAGGATGGTCGGCACCGTGAAGATGTTGCTGACGCGGTGCTTGGCGATCAGTCGGTACGCCTCGGCGATGTCGAACTTCTCCGACGGCAGCAGGATGGTCGGCACACCGCGCGCGGTCTGCACCAGCTGGTGCACGCCGGCGCCATGCGACAGCGGCGCCACCACCAGCGAGGCGTCGTCTTCGGTGGTGCCGGGCATCAGATCGGCGAGATGATTGGTGATCACGAAGGCCATCTGGCCGTGGGTCAGGACCGCGGCCTTGGAGCGGCCGGTGGTGCCGGAGGTGAAAAAGAACCAGCAAGGATCGTCGTACTCGACCGCCGTGTTCTCGACCGCGGCGCAGGCATGTTTGGCGATGACGTCGCCAACGGTCGCCTCGCCGAACGTGCCCTCCTCACCGATCCGCCAGATGAACTCCAGCGCGGGATTGACGGCCGCCTTGGCATGCTCGGGGAAGTCGGCGTGGCACAGAAACGCCTTGGCGCCGGAGGCCGCCGCCAGATAGGCGACCTCGTCCGGCATCAGGCGGAAATTGGTCGGTACCCAGACCGCGCCGAGCCGGAAGGCCGCGAACATCGACCAGAACATCTCGTCGCAGTTCTTGGAATGCACCAGGATGCGGTCGCCCTTGCCGATGCCGCGCGCAGCCAGCGCCGCCGCCAGCGCCGAGACGTTCTGGTCGATATGGCGCCAGGACCACGCCTTCTCGTTCCAGATGAAGCCAGGACGATCGCCATGCCGGCGGGCGTTCTGGGTCAGGATGTAGGCGAGGTTCATCACCCGGCGCGACACCCGCGCGATCCCGCCGCGCGGCGCGGTCCTCTCAGTCCCGCTCATTGCCGCTCCGCCGATACGCACAACAGACAGGGCAAGGTCAGGACGGTCATCGGGTGTTTCCTCGGTCAGAACCGGGCGTCTTCAAGCGCCGCAAGGGGTTGATGCCACCCGGTTTATCGCCAAGCAGCGCACCTCGGCAAGGCCCGCCGGGCCCGGCGCGATGATACCGCGCCGGCGGCTGCCAACCCGACAATGCCTGGCCCGACAATACTCGGCCCGAGACCGCTATTGCGGATACTTGGCCAGGTCCTGCTCGCTCAGGTTCCAGTCCTGCCAGAGCTGCAAGGCGCCGATCATGGCGACCAGCCCTCCGAACAGGATGTGCCAGAGCTGCAGCGCCTGGTCTTCCGAATAGCCGAAGATGTTTGGCGACGCGATCAGCCAGAGGCCGAGCGCGATGCTCGCCACCTCCTCCCAGCGATGCAGCGCGACATATTCGAGC
The DNA here is from genome assembly GCF_947648125.1 of uncultured Bradyrhizobium sp. Taxonomy (GTDB): domain Bacteria; phylum Pseudomonadota; class Alphaproteobacteria; order Rhizobiales; family Xanthobacteraceae; genus Bradyrhizobium. The sequence continues at coordinate 82,006 of NZ_CANSMR010000002.1, forward strand.
TGGGCCAGGCCCAGCACCAGCATGCCGACCACGAAGCTGTTGAGCACCAGGTGGCTGCGCTCGACATCGACGACGTCGCTGACCTGCATCGGAAACCAGGGCGAAACCATGATCAGCACGCCGAGCAGCATGCCGAGCCAGTCCTCCCAGGGGCGGTGTGTGCCGAAGAAACGATTGTCCGACATGACGAACCTCCTTGCGACAAGGGGCATACGTCAGCGGCCGGCCTCACCACTCGGTACCCAAACGACCATTGGGCCGCATCCGGGGGCGTATGTCTGGACCAAGCCTAATCGAATTGCATCGGCCCGCAAGGCCCGATCGGCGTATGTGCGATGCGGCATCATCGCCGGCGGCGGCTTGCTGAGGATTTGGCAGCGTCAGCGCGGCGCCGAGCAATGCGGCGGTCAGGCCGGCCAAAATGCGCATCTCGTCAATCCACAAATGCCAATTTGCGGGTTGGTCCCGGCTTTGCACCGGTGAGTTCACGGGCTTAGATCAAGGTCTGTGAATCAACCGGGATCTTGCGATGGCTGCCGTCCGCGACAACAAGGCCGAAAGGCGTTTCGAACTCGACACCGAGGGCGGCACAGCCTTTGCGAATTACCGGCAGACGCCCTCGGCCGTCATCATCACCCATACCGAGACACCCCGCGCCCTCCGCGGCCGTGGCATCGCGTCGGAGCTGGTCAAGGGGGCGCTGGAGCTGATCCGCGCCGACGGCCACAAGGTGATCGCCGGCTGCGGCTTCGTGGTGGACTACCTCGACAAGCATCCGGAATTTGCGGACCTTGCCGGATAGCGCCCTGCCCGGCGTCAAACGATCTTGATCGACATGTCGGGCAGGCCCTCAAGCTTGCAGAGCAGCACGTCGCCCTTGACGACCGGGCCGACGTTCTCCGGCGTGCCGGAATAGATGATGTCGCCGGCTTTCAGCTCGAAGGCCTCGGAGAGCTTTGCGATCTGCTCGGCGACGCTCCAGATCATGTTTTTCAGATCCGAGCTCTGCCGCACCGTGCCGTTGACCGCGAGCGAGATCGCGCCTTGCGTGAAATGGCCGGTCTTATCCGCCGGATGGATCGGCCCGAGTACCGCGGCGTGGTCGAAGCTCTTGCCGATCTCCCACGGCTTCTTCTCCGCGGCCATCCCGTTCTGCAAATCGCGCCGCGTCATGTCGAGGCCGAGCGCGTAGCCATAGACGTGATCGAGCGCCTTGTCGGCGGGGATGTTGGCGCCGCCGGACTTCAACGCGGCAACCAGCTCGACCTCATGGTGATAGTTCTTGGTCAGCGACGGATAGGAATGATCGGCGACCGTGCCGATCGCGACATTCTGGATCGCATCGGTCGGCTTCTGGAAGAAGAACGGCGGCTCGCGCGTCGGATCGGAGCCGCGCTCGATCGCATGCGCGGCGTAGTTGCGGCCGATGCAGTAGATGCGGCGGACCTGAAACACCTCGGTGGCGCCGACGATCGGGATCGTCACGGCCGGGACCGGAAACATCGCCTTCGGCGCGGCCTCGGCGTGGGCCGGCGCAGATTGCGCAGCGGCGCCGGCCAGTGCGAGGGCGCCGGTCGCAAGCATCGTGCGGCGATCGAGATCAGTCGTCGGAGTCTTCATGGGAGTTTTCACGGGCGTTCTCCTTCTTGTCCGCCGATCTATAGATGCTCGCCGATCCATGAAAAAGGGCCCGCGCTGGCGCGGGCCCTGGCGGTGTGCGGGATGGTGGTCCCGTCAGTGCTTGATATCCGGGGGCAGCTTGCCGCCATTGGCCGCGAGCTTCGTCATCACCTGCTTGTGCAGCCAGATGTTCATGCTGGCGGAATCGTTGGTGTCGCCGGTGTAGCCAAGCTCCTTGGCGAGCTCCTTGCGCGCCGACAGGCTGGAGTCGATGTCGAGCGCCTTCATCAGGTCGACGATTGAGGTCCGCCACTCGAGATTCTCGCCCTTTGCGGCGACGGCCTTGTCGAGGATCGGGGCGACGTCAACGGACTGCGCCGGCGCTGCGCCGGCGGGCACCGCGGCAGGAGACGGCGATGCGCTACCGGATCCACCGGCGGGAGCTGCGCTCGTGGCCGTTCCGCCGGCGGGCGCGGCGCTGGCGCTGCTGCCGAAAATCGCGCCCATGATTTTTCCGAAAATGCTCATCGTTCGCTCCCAAGAGAGTTGAGATGTGAAGGCCACACGGCAATGCGCCGGCTGACCGAGGTCGCAGTTCAAGTGTATCGCCCCCTCAATACCTTGCCAATGCGACATTCACTCAAGCGTGAGTGCTTTTGGCGCGGTTTGGGAGTACCCTCACTAAACAGTTCGCGACACGGCCAGTTCCCTGCTTTGTCTTTCGCGTCTGGCTTGCTCGTGATCGCTTCGAGAGGCGGTACGTTTGTGCCCGCGCGCCGGGCGCAGAATGCGCCCGCCCAGAGGGAGACAACGACCATGGCCAGTCCATACCAAGGCAATGTCACATCGATGACGCAGAGCGGACAAGGCGCCGCATCTGCGCCGGTTATCCGCACCATCGGCCTGTCCGATTTGCATCAAGCGCTGCGTCTCGGCTGGGAAGACTTCAAGGCAGTACCAAGTCACGCCATCATCCTGTGTCTGATCTATCCCGTGCTCGGCATCGTGCTTGCGCGCACCGTGCACGGTTATTCAGTGCTGCCCCTGCTGTTTCCGCTGGCCGCGGGCTTTGCCCTGCTCGGCCCGTTCGCCGCGATCGGTCTCTACGAGATGAGCCGCCGCCGCGAGGACGGTGGTGAGGCATCCGCATGGGACGCCATGCAGGTATTCCGCTCGCCGTCATTCGGCGCGATGCTCGGGGTCGGAACGTTGCTGTTCGCACTGTTCGTGACCTGGATCGCGACCGCTCAGGCGATCTACACCGCAGTGTTCGGCTATCAGGTCGCGGCCGACATTCCCGATTTTGCCGAGCGCGTGCTGACCACCCCGCAAGGCTGGTGGTTGATCGTGGTCGGCTGCAGCGTCGGCTTTCTGTTCGCGCTCGTCGCGCTTTGCATCAGCGTGGTCGCCTTCCCGATGATGCTCGACCGCCAGGCGACCGCCGGCGAAGCCATGGTGACGTCGATGCGCGCCGTCGCACAAAACCCGGTGCCGATGGCGGCCTGGGGTCTGATCGTCGCGGTGTTGCTGGTGCTCGGCACGATCCCGTTCTTCCTCGGGCTTGCCGTCGTGATCCCCCTGCTCGGTCACGCCACCTGGCACCTCTATCGCGAGGTCATCGTCAAGGATCCGGACGCACGGCCGGTGATCCCCGAGCCGCGCGAACGCAAGCCCGCCGCCGACTTCCCGGCTAACCTGTTTCCGTGGCGGCGTAGCGATCGCGGATAAGCGCCAGTCACCCCGAACTCGTAAACCCCAAAGCAACCGCCGGCCGATTATATTCGGCCGGCGGTTTGTCGTTTCCGGATCGTCAAATGGGTGTGAAGTTGGCGTGGCATTTGCAGCGTTGCCTGAGATAAACGGCTCGATCACGAGCCTTGTTTTGGCCGCTGTTGCCGCGAACATACCCGCCGGGTTTCGCGACCAATCGATGACATCGCAGACTCCGGAGTGCAATTGCCTATGACCTCGCGCTTTTCCTTTCACACGCTCGCCGTCGGGGCGTGGCTCTTGACCTCGACCGCGTCTGCGCTCGCCGCCCAATGCGGCACGGGCACGTTCGAGTCCTGGCTCGACGACTTCAAGAAGGAGGCCGTGACGAAGGGCATTTCGCAGAACGCAATCCAGGCCGGGTTGAATGGCGTCACACAGGACAAGGCTATCCTGGCGCGCGACCATTCGCAGCAGGTGTTCAGCCAGACCTTCGAGCAGTTCTCGGGTCGCATGGTGCCGCCGCGGCTCAATCGTGGCTCCGACATGATGAAGCGCTACGGCTCGGTGCTGTCGCGAATCGAGGAGACATACGGCGTGCCCGGTGAAATCCTGGTCGCGATCTGGGGGCTGGAGACCGATTTCGGCGTCAACACCGGCAAATTTCCGACCATGCGCTCGCTGGCGACGCTGGCCTATGATTGCCGCCGCTCCGACATGTTCAAGGCCGAGTTGATGGATGCGTTGCGCATCGTCGAGCGTGGCGATCTCGCGCCGCAGGAGATGCGCGGCGCCTGGGCCGGCGAGATCGGCCAGACCCAATTCATGCCGTCGTCCTACATCAAGTTCGCGGTCGATTTCGACGGCAACGGCAAACGCGACCTCTTGCACAACGTGCCTGACGTGCTGGCGTCGACGGCGAACTTCCTGAAGAGCTACGGCTGGAAGAAGGGCAAAGGCTGGGAGCCCGGCAGCGAAAACTTCGCGGTCATCCAGCAATGGAACAAGAGCGAGGTGTACGCCAAGACGATCGGCTACTTCGCCACTCAACTCGCGAAGGCTCCGTAGCGCGGTGGAGTTGCGTAGCGGCGAGAAGCCCGCACGTCGGCTCTGCTTCGATCAGCGCTGCTCCTGCTCGGGCTGAATCAAAAAGGGCCGATTGCCCCAGGCAATCGGCCCTTATGCCATGATCAAAAGCTTACTTCGCCATGCTCTCTTCGGCGGCCTTGCTGAGGTGCGCGCCGCATGCGCCCCACTTGTTGTTCAGCATTGCGTCCTGCGCGAGCGAGACTTCCTTCTCCGCCGCGAATTTGACCTCATTGTCGGCCATAGCTTCGACGGCAGCTTCAGTCTTGCCGAAATTGGCACCGCTGCAGCCGACGCCCATATGATGAGGATGAGCGGCCTGCGCGGGAGCAGCGACAGCGTAAGCGACGGCAGCCATGCTGGCTGCGGCGATGAATGTTTTAATCATGGGATGATCCATCTCTTGTTCTTGGACAGATCCCTGCGTGATTGCGGAATCTGCAGCGCAATTATTCGCTGTTCCCAGCGCCGTTCAGAATGAACTTCGCGCGATACGAATGTGATCGGCGCTGCACGCGGATCGCGCATGCGTTGCATAGTGTTTCGATTACATGTCGGTAAGGAAGCGGCGCCGCATTAGCTTTGCTGCAGCGTTCACTTCAATCGAAATGCACTTCCGGTAATCCTCAGCACATTCCGCGCAGCACCACGGACGCGAGGGAAATCCGCACGACGCGTGAGGACCGAACTACCTCTCGCGTCAATGCGACTGATTGACGCTCCGCCGTTCAGAGGGCGCCTGCAACAAAAGATGAATTAATAATCATTTCAATGCCATCTTGTCGCATGCGAATCACGCATGGAACACATCGACGTGATCCGGTGAGCGAGGGTTGGAAAAACTTGATTGGACGGTCTTTAATTACCATATATCCAGCTCGATCCGGCTTACCAAAATTCCGACAACCAATTGATTTCAGAAATATTTTGGCAATATTCGGCGTGTCGACGGAATTTTCGTTTACGGACCTGCTCGGCGAGCGCGAAACGGTTAATCGAAACTTACCGCCGCCATGCGTTTTGTGCTTAGCTGCATCGCACCATTGGAACTACCGCGCCGCACCATATCATCTATATTCACTTCAACGATGAGGCTTTTGAAAAGCTGAATCTGAATTACTAGGAGACTACCATGTTGCTCTCGCTCATCCGCATGATCCAGGCTTTCCGGGATTATCAGCGCAATGTCAGCGAACTGTCCCAGCTCAGCGATCGCGAACTGGCCGATATCGGCCTCGACCGCTCGGACATTCCGCGCGTTGCCGCCGGTACCTACAACGGCTAATCGGCCGCAAGCCATCTGATGAACGGATAACGCCCGCTTCCACAGCGGGCGTTCTCGTTTTCAGAGCCCATCCCGTTCCGACGGCATCGGAACGGGATGGGCTCTGGTCCTAGGTTTGACGCGTTTTCTTCACGCGAACCGGTACCCACTTCGCTTGAAAACGCTCTGCTGCAGTTTCAGATGCATATGATCTCGAAACGCGCTAACGCTGCGCGATGACACCGCATCAATCCTCTTCCCAACCCGTGCACATCGTGGGCGCGGGGCTCGCCGGCTCGGAAGCCGCCTGGCAGGTTGCCAATTCCGGCGTCCGTGCCGTCCTGCATGAAATGCGTCCGCACCGGATGACCGAGGCGCATCGGACCGAGGGCTGCGCCGAACTGGTCTGCTCGAATTCCTTCCGCTCCGACGATGCCGCCAACAACGCGGTCGGGCTGCTGCACGCCGAGATGCGGCGGCTGGGCTCGCTCATCATGCGCTCCGCCGATGCCAACCAGGTGCCCGCCGGCGGCGCGCTCGCGGTCGACCGCGATGGCTTCTCCGCCGCCGTCACCAAAGCCCTGAACGAACATCCGCTGATCGAGATCAGCCGCGAGGAAGTCGCGGGCCTGCCGCCGGCCGACTGGAGCAACGTGATCGTTGCTACCGGTCCCCTCACCTCGGCGCCGCTCGCCGACGCCATCAGGCAGCTCACCGACGAGAATGCGCTGGCCTTCTTCGATGCGATCGCGCCGATCGTGCACAAGGATTCCATCGACATGTCGGTGGCCTGGTTTCAGTCGCGCTACGACAAGGTCGGTCCTGGCGGCACCGGCGCCGATTACATCAACTGCCCGATGACCAAGGAGCAATATGACGCCTTCGTCGCGGCGCTGCTCGACGGCGAGAAGGTCGACTTCAAGGACTGGGAGACCAACACGCCCTATTTCGACGGCTGCCTGCCGGTCGAGGTGATGGCCGAACGCGGCCACGAGACGCTGCGCCACGGGCCGATGAAGCCGGTCGGGTTGACCAATCCGCACAATCCGACCGTCAAGGCCTATGCGATCGTCCAGCTGCGGCAGGACAACAAGCTCGGCACGCTCTACAACATCGTCGGTTTCCAGACCAAGCTGAAGCACGGCGCGCAGCAGCGCGTGTTCCGCACCATCCCGGGCCTCGAGAATGCGGAGTTCGCCCGCCTCGGCGGCCTGCATCGCAACACCTTCCTGAATTCGCCGAAGCTGCTCGATAGCCAGTTGCGCCTGCGCGCGCAGCCGCGGCTGCGTTTCGCCGGCCAGATGACGGGCTGCGAGGGTTACGTCGAATCGGCCAGCGTCGGCCTGATTGCCGGCCTCTGCGCCGCCGCCGACATGCGCGGCACCGCGCTGACGCCACCGCCCGCCACCACCGCGCTCGGCGCGCTGCTCGGCCATATCACCGGTGGCCATATCGAGACGATCGACGCCGGGACGCGTTCGTTCCAGCCGATGAACATCAATTTCGGTCTGTTCCCGCCGCTGGCCAGCGCTCCGACCAAGAAGCCGGACGGCTCGCGGCTGCGCGGCAACGAGAAGACGGTCGCCAAGAAGCAGGCGATCAGCGCGCGGGCACTCACCGACCTCGACCACTGGATCGCAGAACACCTGCGCGTTGCGGCAGCGGCCTGATCGTCATGAGCTTGCCGAAAGACGACGACGCCACCCTGTCGGCGCGATGGAGCCAGGGCGTGCTGCTCAAGCGCGACGTGTTCTCGACCGTCGAGCGCGGCCGTTTCCGCGGCGATGACGGCGAGGTCGACGGCGTGCTGCGCCGGCTCGATCAGGTGCCCGTCTGGTCGTTCGCCGTGGCGCTGCATCTGTTCTCGCGCGAACGCCGCGCGCTGACCCTGGCGCGCGATCTCGACGTCGGCCCGAAGTTGCTGTGGGCAGGCAGGCGCGCGCTGGTGCGCGGCTTCATCGACGGCGCGGCACTGCATCTGGCGAAGCCGCATGGCGACGTCGCCTATTTCCGCTCCGCCAAGGCCGCGTTGCGCAAGCTGCATCGCGCCGGCATCTGCCATAACGACCTCGCCAAGGAGCAGAACTGGCTGGTCGGCCGCGACGGCCGCGCCTACCTCACCGACTTCCAGCTTGCGGCCTGCTTCAAGACCCGGAGCCGGCTGTTCCGCATCGCAGCCTATGAGGATCTGCGGCATCTGTTGAAGCACAAGCGCAGCTACGCGCCGGAGGCACTGACGCCGAAGGAGCGCAAGGTGCTCGCGAAGAAGTCCGCGGTCGCCAGCGTCTGGCTCAAGACCGGCAAGAAGGTCTATCAGGCGATCACGCGCGGCATCTTCAATTTCACCGACCGCGAGGGCGGCGGTCGGCGGCTGGTCAACGACGCACCGGTGCTGGTCGATCTGATCCGCAGGAATCCGGACGTACGCGACACCGCGATCGTCGCCTTTGCCGACCGGCGCGTCGGAGTCGGCCTCTACGCCTTTGTCGAGGCCGACCAGTCCGCGCTGGAAAAGACGCTGCGCAACGAGCTTGCCACAGCCAAAGGCGTCAAGCCGCCCGAACACATCCAGATCGTGCACGCATTGCCGCGCGATGCGGCCGGCAAGCCGCGCACCGAAATCCTGCAACTCGTCGCCATGAACCAGATCGACCTGATCGAGCCGATGATGCGCAGCGACGCCGATCGCGAGTTCCTCAGGGACATCCTCGAGCAACGGAAGAATCTGCGCGACCGCTTCAATTTTGAAGTTGCCGAGATGGATCGACCGGCGGGCCAGGCGCGATGAGAACGGATTTGAACGACGTCGCGCGTTGGGTTCTTGCTTGAGCGCGATCTACGCGTCGACGCTGCGCACTTCCAAGCGCGCAGCTCTCGACAAACGCAGCGCGACGCGCCAATCTTACGAGGGGGTATCGCGCTCAAGGGACTAGCTTATGCCACTGACCCGTGGCCGTATCGGGGGATATGATGCCGAGCGGATGGCGTTCGGATTCACCATGATGCACGGCGACCAGGAAGTTGAATGCCAGATCAGCGACGCTGCAATGGACGAATTGGCCGGCACGCGTGGAACGGCGAGCATCGCTCGCCAAGCTCAGTTCGTTGCACTGCGCGACGCAGTCGAGCGGATCGCATCCGACATCTTTGACAGCGGACCGTTCGTCAAAGGCGCGACGATCCGCATCTTCACCAAGCACATCTCGAAAGAATAGGGCTAGCGACCGAACTCTTCCGTGCGCGCAGCTCGCCACAACGTCCAGAGCGTGCGCAGGCGTGACACCGGCTTCGGCAGGAACGGATCGTAGTCGGCCCGCCTTACCCGGTTCAGTTCGCGCCTGATGTGAGCGAGCGGCAGGAAGATCGGCCTCACGCCGGACGGCACATCCGCAAGCAGCCCGAATGCGGTCTTGAGATGGCCCTGCGCCTCGTCCGCCAGCTGATCGATCGCAGCGCGGATGTTCGGCGTCGGCTTGCCGGCAAACACCTCCTCCTTGCTGCTGCCGTGCCGCTGCAGCAGCTGCAGTGGCAGAAGAAGTTGCTGCCGCGACGCGTCGCGGCCCAGCGCCGCGATGACCTGCGCCATGCCCTGGGCGAGGCCCGCATGACGGGCCAGGTGATCGATCGCCTCCGATGGCCGCGCCACCACGCGTGTGGCTTGCGCGAACAGCGCCGATGCCGTGGCGTCGAGGTAGCCCTCGAGCGCGGCCAGCGATGGCATCGGGTCGTTGTAGAGATCGAACTGATGCTCCTCGACCAGCTGCGAGAATGGCGAAACCGGCAGGCGGTGATTGCGGATGGCATACAGCAGCTCGGCTGCGACCGGATTGCCCTCGACGCCGCCGTGTCCCACCCCGGCCAGCATGTCGGTCCACCATTGCAGCCGCATCTCGCCGGGCAGCGGCTGGCTGACCTGCTCGTGCACGCGCGAGACCTCGATGTTGAAGGCGTAGATCGCGAGCAGCGCCCGGCGCTCCGGACCCGGCATGAACAAGGTCGACGCGTAGCGCACGAAGTCATGGCTCCGCACCAGATCGGCGCAGAACGCCGCGCCGTCCTTCGGCGCCCCCGTCGCGCTCATGGCACCGCGATCAGCGCCGCCGCGACGCGACGCCGCTCGCCCAGCATGATGTTGTAGGTGCGGATCGCAGGGCCCGTCTGCATCGGGTCGAGCACCACCCGCACCGCGCGCAGGGCCTCGCGCAGGCCCCTTGGCGGCACCCAGACCTCGGTGCCGGTGCCGACGATCAGCGTGTCGATCGCATTGGCGGCCGCGAATACCTTTTGCAGCGCGTATTCGTCGATCTCCTGCGGCCGGGTCACCGACCAGGCCCAGATCGAGTCGGGCAGGCACAACAGCGAGCCGCGGTGCGACATATCGGCAAACGCGAAGCCGCCCTTACCGTAGGCCTCGATCGGCGCCGACCTCGGAAGATGGGGAGCGTCCGAGGAATTGCTCATGACCGGCTACTTCTTGGCTGCCGCGTTCGGCTTCTTCTCCGATTCATCGTCGGCGGCGTCGCGCCTCGTGGTGCCGACGCCGAGATAGATCAGGATCGGTGCCGCAATGAAGATCGAGGTGTAGGTGCCGACCAGCACCACGCCGAACATCATCACGGCGGTGAAGCTGTGAATTGCCTGGCCGCCGAACAGCAGCAGCGCGAGCAGCGCCAGGGTCACGGTGACGTGGGTGATGATCGAGCGCGACAGTGTCGAGTTGATCGATTCGTTCAGCAGCTGCGGCATCGGCATCTTCTTGTAGCGCCGCAGCATCTCGCGGATACGGTCATAGATGACGACGGTATCGTTGAGCGAATAGCCGAGAATCGTCAGCAGCGCCGCGATGCTGGTGAGATCGAAATCGACCTGGGTGATCGACATGAAGCCGATCGTCAGCACGATGTCGTGGACGTTGGCGATCATGGCGCCGAGCGCGAACTGCCACTCGAACCGGAACCAGAGATAGATCAGGATGCCGACGATCGCGAGCATCAGGCCGAGCATGCCGTAGGCGAGCAATTCGCCGGAGACGCGCGGTCCCACCACTTCGACGCGGCGGTAGTCGACGGAATCGCCGAGCGCGCCGCGAACCTTCGTCACCGCATCTTGCTGGGCCTGGTCGCCGCCGGGCTGCTCCGCGACGCGGATCAGGACTTCAGCCGGACCTCCGAACTGCTGCAACTGCACCTCGCCGAGGCCAAGGCCGTTCAGGGTCGTGCGCATCGCGGCAATGTCGGCGGTGCCGGACTTGGCCCGTACCTCCAGCAGTGTACCGCCCTTGAAGTCGATGCCGAAATTCAGGCCGTGGGTGAAGAACAGCGTGATCGCAACGATCGAGAGCAGCGCCGAGACCGGAAAGCTGATGCGGCGAAAGCGCGTGAAGTCGAAATGCGTGTCGTCGGGCACGATGCGCAGCGACGGCATCAGCCCGAGCGCCGCGACCACGGTCAGCACGGCAATCAGGATGCCAAGGCCAATGAGAACGGTATGAGTCACAATAGGCCTCTCAGATCGGCACGGTTTGCGGCCGCTTCCACCGCACCCATGCCGCGACGATCAGGCGCGTCAGGGTAAAGGCGGTGAACACCGTGGTGATGATGCCGATGCCGAGCGTCACGGCAAAGCCGCGAACCGGTCCGGTGCCGATGTAGAACAGCACGGCGGCGGCGATGAAGGTGGTGATGTTGGAATCGAGGATGGTCGCCAGCGCCCTCTTGAAGCCGGCGTCGATCGCCGAGATAGCGTTGCGGCCGCCGCGCAATTCCTCGCGGATGCGCTCGTAGATCAGCACGTTGGAGTCGACTGCGATGCCGACCGTCAGCACGATGCCGGCGATGCCGGGCAAGGTCAGCGTGGCGTTGAGCAGCGACAGTAGCCCGAAGATCATGGCGACGTTGATGGCCACCGCGATGTTGGCGAACACCCCGAACAGCCGGTACGTGATCAACATGAACACGATGACCAGGATCGAGCCGACATAGGCCGCAAGCTCGCCCTTTTCGATCGAGTCCTGGCCGAGGCCGGGACCGACAGTGCGCTCCTCGACCACCGTCAGCGGCGCCGGCAGCGCGCCGGCGCGCATGAGGATCGCCAGATCGTTGGCCGACTGCACGGTGAAGCTGCCGGAGATCTGGCCCTGTCCGCCGGTGATCGGTTCGCGAATCACGGGTGCCGAGATCACCTTGTTGTCGAGCACGATCGCAAACGGCTGGCCGACATTATCGGCGGTCGCCTGAGCGAATTTGCGCGCGCCCGAGGTATTGAACTTGAAGCTGACGATCGCCTCGCCGGTACGCTGGTCAAAGCCGGGTTGGGCATCGGAGAGTTCGCTTCCGGAAACCAGGACCTGCTTCTTCACAATGTACGGAACCGGTGGCGGCGACGCGCTCACGAGCCGCTCCGAGTCAGCCGGCACCGTGGCCTGATCGGGCGACGCCGTGGTGTCGACCATGCGGAATTCCATCTTCGCGGTCTTGCCGAGCAGCTCCTTCAGATGGGTCGGGTCCTGCAGGCCGGGCACCTGCACCAGGATGCGGTCGGTACCCTGACGCTGGATCAAGGGCTCAACGGTGCCGAGCTCGTTGACACGGCGCTCGACGATCTGGATCGACTGCTCGATGGTCTTGCGCATCCGCTCGATCATCGCGGGCTGCGACACGCTCAGGCGGATCAAGCCGCCCCCCGCGTCCGTCACATCGACATCGCGCTGGCCGCCGGAGCCGAGCAAGCCGCCGATCGGCTGCGCGATCTCGCGAAGTTTCGCCAACGCCGCCGGAACATCGGTCTCCTTCGCGATCCGGGCCTCGACGGCATCGTTGCGGATCGTGACGCCTCCGGTAAAGCCGATCCGGGCGTCACGCAGCGCCTTTCTTGTGTCGTCGCGAACCTGCTCGAGCTTCTCCTTCTTCACATAGTTGGCGTCGACCTCGAGCAGCAGATACGAGCCGCCCTGCAAATCGAGGCCGAGGACGAGGCGCCGCTGCGCCCAGGCCGGCCAGGTCTTGACCTGCGCCTCGGGGAAGAAATTGGGCACGGCGCACAGGCAGACCACCAGCGCTGTCAGGATAATCGCCAGCGCTCGCCACCGCGTGAAATACAACATCGAATTGACCTGTCAGATTCGGCAAAAGGCTCCGCGGCGATCAGCTCGCGGACGCCTCGTCCTTGGCGTCGCCCTTTGCCGGCTCACCCTTGGTCCGCACGCCCGAAATCATCTGGCGCATCTGGCGCACACGAACCCCGTCCGAAATCTCGAACTCAATCTGGTCGTCGTCGACCACCTTGGTCACCTTGCCGACGAGGCCGCCCGAGGTCACCACGGTGTCGCCGCGGCGGATGTTCTTCACGAGATCCGCATGATCGCGCACCTTCCGCTGCTGCGGGCGCAGAATCAGGAAGTACATGATGACGAAGATCAGCGCGAATGGCAGCAGCGACATCAACATGCTGTTGGTATCAGTGCCAGCTCCAGCCTGAGCAAACGCAGGAGTAATCAGCATTCAGACGATCCTCGGATAAGACGGGAAAGGACCGGCAGCGCCCTCGGGTTCGGGGCGGTATGGCGGTCCGGACAAATTCGCGCGGACTATAGCGGCCGCGGTCCCAATTGCAACGTTACCGGACCTTCATTTAGGGCGCTTGCGGGACCGCCGCCAGCCCGATAAGGCTGCGCCGTCAGGAACTGGACAAATGCCGAAAAAAGCCAAGAAAACTACCAGTAAAACAGCCCGCAAAACCGCCCCTCAAGTTGCCGCCAAGCGTACCGCAAACGCCGCGACAAAACGCCCGGTAATGCCGCTCGACGGCGCCACCGCCGAGCGGATCGCAAATGCCCTGGAGACCATTGCGAGCCGCCTTGCGGCCGCCTCCCCGGCCTCCGATCCGGCCGAGTCGTTCGGCGCCGCCGACGCCTTTGTCTGGCATCCGGACGGGCGCCTCGCCCCGGTGCCGCGCGTCAGCCGGGTCGAGATCGGCCTGCTCAAGGGCGTCGACCGGATGCGCGATATCCTGATGGAGAATACCGAACGCTTCGCCAACGGGCTGCCCGCCAACAACGCGCTGCTGTGGGGCGCCCGCGGCATGGGCAAGTCGTCGCTGGTCAAGGCGACGCATGCCAGCCTCAATGTCGATCGTAAGCCGGCCGACCGGCTCAAGCTGATCGAGATCCACCGCGAGGACATCGAGAGCCTGCCCGGCCTGATGGAGCTTCTGCGCAGCTCTTCCTTCCGCTTCATCGTGTTCTGCGACGACCTCTCCTTCGACGGCAACGACGCCTCCTACAAATCGCTCAAGGCGGTGCTGGAAGGCGGTATCGAGGGACGACCCGAGAACGTCATCCTCTATGCGACCTCGAACCGGCGCCATCTCCTGGCGCGCGAGATGATCGAGAACGAGCGCTCGACCGCAATCAATCCGGGCGAAGCGGTCGAAGAGAAAGTGTCACTGTCGGATCGCTTTGGTCTCTGGCTCGGCTTCCACCGCTGCAGCCAGGACGAGTACCTTGCGATGGTGAAGGGCTATTGCGACCATTACGGCATCAAGATCGCCGAGAACGAGCTCGAGCGCGAGGCGCTCGAATGGTCGACCACCCGCGGCTCGCGCTCCGGCCGCGTCGCCTGGCAGTACACGCAGGAACTCGCTGGCCGGCTCGGCGTGCGGCTGAGCGGGGCATAGCGCGAGCCGGACCTCCGGCAAGTGGGAGGCCTTCTGAATTCGGTGCGGCATGGGTACACTCGACGCATGCCGGCCGAACCCAGCACGACAGCGAGACGATGTGGCGAGTGCACCGCTTGCTGCGATGGCTGGCTGAAAATCCGGATTCGTGGCCACGACGTCCATCCGGGGCAGCCGTGCCCGTTCAGCAGCGCGGGCAAATGCACGATCTACGACGAGCGTCCGGTCGATCCCTGCCGGAATTTCGTCTGCGGCTGGCTTACGCCGACAAGCCCGCTGCCCGACTGGATGCGACCGGATAGATCCGATGTCATCTTTCTTCCGGCAAGCTTTGTCTGGCGCACCATTCCAGTCGACGTTGCGGTTGCCATCGGCGCTCATCCGAAAGCCAAGGCGCGCGCGTGGCTGGAAGCCTTCAGCCGCGACGCGCGCCGTCCCCTGCTGCTGCAATCGGATGGGGACTGGCACGCGTTTGGACCGCCGCAATTCCTGAGCGACATGGTCGAACGTCTCGCAGACGGGCGAGACCCCTGGCAGCCGGTCTAGGCCTCGCGCCAAGCGGGAGTTCGCCTCGAAGCGCGCAGAATTTGGCATCCATTATTCCAAAACGGACCTCAATTTTTGCAATGCAATAATTTACGTCAATAGTACTGTCTCATTTTGACGATTGAATTTCTGATCAGGCATTCAACCACATGTATGTAAGTCAAATTTTATTCCAGAATCCAAGATGCGACAAATTGATGCAGTGCAATAGTATCATAGTACCATTTAAGTCACATCGCGTGTTTATCTCCCTTGCCGTCCCCGCATCCATGTATCTGGTGTGTGGTATACATTAACGTTCCTCCACTTTGTGACCCTCAGCACACCGCTGAGGTGATCTGACAAAGGGGGGATTGGATGAAGAAGGGACTTCTCGCCGGAACCGCACTCGCGGCGATCGGCCTGGCGCTCACACAACAGCCGGTGCAGGCAGCAACGCTCGACGACGTGATGGCGCGTCTGGATGCGCTCGAACGCAACAATGCGAAGCTCGCGAAGGAGAATGCACAGCTCCGGGATCGCGTGAATCACATCTCAAGCCGCAGCGCCGCGCCCCCTGCGGCAGCCTCAACGCCAAAGGGCAACCCGGTGCAGCATGCCGGCGTCGCCCCCTCCCCGGCCCCGGCTCCGGAGCACGCCGTCGTCAGCATCGGAGGCGCGCCGCTCTACAGCAAGGCGCCGGGTGGCAACGCGTTCGTCGACAACACCACCGTCACGCTCTACGGCCACGTGGATTTGTCCGGCGATGTCTTCAACGCCGGCGTGTTCGATCAGGGCACCAAGTTCGGCATTGCGAGCAACCTCACTTATTTCGGCGTTCGCGCGCGGCACAATCTCGAGCCCTACGGCTTTGCCGGATGGGCCGCGGTGGCCCAGTTCGAATCCCTTGTCGAGGTCGCGGCGGTGCCGACCGAGCGCGCTGCGTTCGGTACGCGCGACAGCTACATCGGAATGGAATCGCCATGGGGTAGCATCAAGGCCGGCAAGTCCGACACACCGTACAAGAAGGCGACCGCGAAGTTCGATCCGTTCTCGGCGACGCTCGGCGACTACAACTCGATCATGGGCAATACCGGCGGCGACCTGCGGGCGGAGTTCGATTGGCGCGCAGGGCATGCGCTCTGGTACGAATCGCCGATCTGGAACGGCTTCCAGACCACGCTGATGGTCTCGCCCGGACAGAACACGGCAAAGGACAACAGCGATTTCGCGCTCGGCGACTTCAACTGCCCCGCCACGTCCTCGCGTGGCAGCGGCAGCGGCTTCCCGCTGACGTCGGCTCCTGAAGGCTGTACCGACGGATCGTACGGCAACCTGTACAGCGCATCGCTGACCTACAATCAGGGACCGTTCACGGCGGTCGCCGCCTACGAACTGCATGAGGGTACCAACCGCACCGGTGACGAGGCCGTCACGCCATTGAGCACTGGCGGCGTGTTGATCGTTCCGCCGGGAGCCGTCGGCGTTGCCAACGAATGGGCCGCAAAGATCGGCGCCGGGTATCGCCTCGACGACGGCATCGGCAAGCTGCAGCTCTACGGCATCTACGAGGTGATGCGGCGCGAGAACACCGTGGCCGCCTTCAACGAGCGGTCGCGCGACGGCTACTTCCTCAGCGCCACGCAGAGCGTCGGCGCCTGGGACGTCAGCGCGTCATGGGCTCATGCCAATGCATCGCCGGGCTCGCCGGGGACCGGGGTATTCAACAACTACACCGTCACTCCGGCACCGGGATCGGCCGACTTTGCGCTCAACTCGGTCGACAGCAGCGCCGATCAGTATGCGGCTGGCGTCAAGTATCACTTCAGCCCGTTCGCGACCTGGTACCTCGTCGGCAGCTACCTGCGGAACGGCCCCGGCGCGCACTACTGCCTCGGCGCAAGCGGCCACGGCTACGCCATCTGCGGACGCGATGCCAACAACAACGTGGTCGCCGGCAACAAGGCCTCGGCGGTCACGACCGGCATGACGTTCGACTTCTAAAAGCGTTTTCGAGCGAAGTGGGCACCGGTTCGAGCGAAGAAAACACGTCAAAATAAGAAGCTAGAGCTTCGGTTCTGATGCAATCAGAACCGAAATGCTCTAGCGCAAAACAAAACGGGGGAGGCTTATGCCTCCCCCGTTGTCTTTGTTGTGAGACTTGGAAGTCCCGGCGCGTAACTTACGCGCCGTTGAGGAACTGGAGCGGATCGACCGGAGACGATCCCTTGCGAATTTCGAAGTGGAGCTGCGGCGAGCCGGCCTCACCCGACTGCCCCGACTTGGCGATCACCTGGCCGCGCTTGATGGTGTCGCCGCGCTTCACCAGGATTTCGCTCGCGTGGGCGTAGGCGGTGACATAGCCGTTGGAATGCCGAACCAGCACGAGATTGCCGTAGCCCTTCAGCTCATTGCCCGAATAGGCGACGACGCCGTCTTCGGCCGCCTTGACAGGCGTGCCTTCGGGCACCGCGACGTTGATGCCGTCGTTGACCTTGCCGTTGGTCTTCGAGCCGTAGGCGGTGATGACCTTGCCGCGCACTGGCCAGCGGAACGTCGGCAACGCGCCAGTGGCTTCGCTCGACTTGGTGGCAACCGGCGCTTCCGCGGCGGCGACCGGCTGTTCGACAGTCGCGGTCGGCTGAACCAGCCGCGCGCTCTGCTGCGGCAGCGCCGTGGCGACGACCTTCGGAGCCGCCATGGCCGGTGCCGGGGCAACCGCAACGGGTGCGGCAGCAACGCCTTGCGCAACCGGCGCAGGCGCCGCCATCGCGGTCTTGGCGCCAGGCACCACCAGCTTCATGCCGAGGCTGAGCCGGGCCGACTGATCGAGATTGTTGGCGCGGGCAAGCTCAGCCACGGGAATGTGGTGCTGGCGCGCGATGCTGTGCAGCGTGTCGCCGCGATTGACATAGTGGACACCGGCAGGCGCGACTGCGACGGCAGGCGCGACTGCGACGGCAACGGGCCGCGTGGCAGGTGCTGCCATCGCCGGCGCTGCTGCGGCGGCCATCGGGCGCGGAATGACCAGCTGCTGACCGGGCGACAGCGCGCGGGGTCCCTTGTCGCCATTGGCGCGCAGGATCTCGGCGGTCGAGACGTTGTAGCGGCGCGCCAGCACTTCGAGCGTATCGCTGGTGCCGACAATGATGGTGGTGCCGCTATGTCCGGCATGCGCTGCGGCGACCGAATGCGGAACGGTGCCGGTGGCTTCGATCTGCGGCTGCGCAGGCGGCGTGTAGGACGAAAGCCCGCGCCCGCCTCCGGAGACGCCAGCGTTGGCGACCGGGTAGGACTGCGGCGCTGCAACCGGCGGCGGCAACGGCTGTGACTGATACTGTGAATATTGCGGTTGCGTTCGTGGCCGCGCGTATTGCGGCAGCTCGCGCGGCGGCGGCGCCTGCACGGTGCCGGTCGGCTGCGGATCAAACGCAAACGGATTTTGCGAGTAGGAGTTTTGCGAGAAGCGCGACGACATATCGGCGCTGCAACCGGCAAAAGCCATGGACATCAGCGTCAGCACCGCAACCTGCGGTACGCGACGCGAGCGAAGCAACTCAACAACCCCGGACATGGTTACTCACTCGTACGCAACAAAAGACTGTTTTGAGTAAACACGTCGCGAGTAAATAACCGCTTAACCCTGCGAATAAGGCGTTGGTGCCAAGCAGCAAATCGCCGAGTTCACAGTTCGCGCGCGATTCCCGGCAGCGCCGGCACAAAGCGGACATCGACCAATTCCTTGCGGTCGAAGCCGCTCTCCGTCCGCACCACGCGGACCAAGGTCTGGGTCCCCTGATGCGGCCCGACCGGGGCGATCAGGATGCCGCCCGGCTCGAGCCGCTCCAGCAGCTTCTCCGGGATCTGCTCCATCGCCGCGGTGACGATGATGCGGTCGAAATCGCCGGCCCCCGCCGGGACGTCGAAGCCGTCGCCGAGCAGCACCTCGATGTTGTAATAGCCCAGCTTTTCGAGGCGCTTGCGGGCGCCGTCGGCCAGCGTCCGGTAGCGCTCGATGGTCAGAACCTGCTTGCACAGCCGGGACAGGACGGCGGCCTGGTAGCCCGAGCCGGTGCCGATCTCGAGCACGCGGTGGTCCTTCTGCAGCTGCAGCTGCTCGGTCATGTAGGCCACGACAAAAGGCTGGCTGATGGTCTGCCCGCAGGCGATTCCAAGCGCGCTGTCGCGGTAGGCCTCGTTGCGATCGCGGGGATCGACGAACACCTCGCGCGGCACCTCCTCCATGGTGCGCAGCACCGCCTGATCGCTGACCCCTCGCCGCCGCAGGGTGAGCTGAAACATCATCTTCTCGGTCGGATCGGGCTTCACGGCCATGTTCATCAGCGTCTCTGGGCAGCAGCGCGGAATCTTCCTTAAGCTTGATGCCATTGAAATCCGAAATACCGCGTTAAGGAAAAATTTCCCGTTACCTTTTGTTCCCGGCCAGGAACCAGCAGTCCGATTTCGTGCTGGCGCCAACACCGGCAGCTTCCCATATAATTGCCAGTGATGCGCGGTTAACGCCCAGGCGCGGGGAGTTCTGGTTGTACGGTTTAGAACCCGTCGGAGCCTGGACGAATCCTGCGCAACAAGTCAGTCAGAGCGCCCCGGCGAAACAGCGTCGCGCGCTGGAAACCGACTAATTCCCAAACGTTTGCATTGCGCCTTGTAGTGTTATTTGCGAGCCTATTTCAGGGACGGGCAAGGATTCCATCATGACAGCGACACGGCCGGCGGGCTGTTCAGTTTTCCTCGTGGAGGACGAGGTCATGATCCGGATGATGGTCGCCGATATGCTGGAAGAGCTCGGCCATAGCGTCGCGGCCGAAGCCGGCGAGATCGGCGAAGCGGTCAAGCTTGCGCAATCGACCGAATTCGACCTCGCGATCCTGGACGTCAACGTCAATGGCAAGGTGATCACCCCGGTCGCCGAGCTGATCAACGCCCGCAACCGCCCCTTCATCTTCGCGACCGGCTATGGCTCGTCCGGCCTGCCCCCGGAGTATCGCGATCGTCCGGCACTGCAAAAGCCCTTCCAGCTGGAAACGCTGGCACAGGTGATCTCCAGCGCGATGCGGAGCGCGCCGGTTTAAGCCTCACCCGCATTCGTAGCCCGGATGCAGCGAAGCGAAATCCAGGACCGCTCTCTATGCGTTAGAGATTCCCCGGACTTCGCTGCGCTGCATCCGGGCTACAAATTCCCTGCTCTCACTTCAACGTCGCGGTCAGCGCTTCCGAAAACGCCTCATCGGTGCGGTCGAGCCGCAGCGGCGTCACCGAGACGTAGCGCGCGGCAAGTGCGGCGAGATCGGTGCCTTCGGCCGGCGCATCCATCATCGCCGCGCGCTCGAAGCCGATCCAGAAATACGGATTGCCGCGTCCGTCGTGACGGCGATCGATCTTCAGGAAACCCTGATTGCGCTTGCCCTGTCGCGTGATCCGGATGCCCTTGACGTCATCGGGCATGCAGGACGGGAAGTTGACATTGATGACGGTGTTGCGGGGAACGCCTGCGCCGATCACCTTGCGGATGATGTCGGGTCCGAATTTCAGCGCGGTCTCCCACAGCGGCGCGTTGCGCGTCTCGATCGAGAACTCCTGCGACAGTGCAAAGGACGGAAAGCCCAGGATGGTGCCTTCCAGCGCGCCAGCGATGGTGCCGGAATAGACCACGTCCTCGGCGACGTTGCGGCCCTTGTTGACGCCGCTCAGCACGAGATCGGGCAGCTTGTCTCCGAGGATGTGGCGCGCGCCCATGATGACGCAATCGGTCGGCGTGCCGCGCACCGCGAAGTGACGCGGGCTGACTTCGCGCAGACGCAGCGGATCGTTGAGCGACAGCGAATGCGAGACGCCGGACTGGTCGAGCTCGGGGGCGACGATCCAGACGTCATCGGACAACGAGCGTGCGATCTGCTCGACGACCTGTAGGCCGGGGGCGTGGATGCCATCATCATTGGTGCAGAGAATTCGCATCCGTCAAAGTGCCTCTTGTTCCGATTCGACGCGGGTTTCTTGAGTTGCGGTTTCTTGAGTTGATTGCCGTCTTAACCGGCTAGGGCCGCGGAGGCAAACCCGACGAAGGCCCGTGCCATCGCGCCGACGTCACGCGCCAGGGATGCACAAACCTGCCACTGCCGGCGATCTTGCGGTCGAACACCGGCCAGGCCGGTCGGGCTGGCCGCCGAATAACCGTAACTACCGGCGACAGCACGGGCGCTTCGAGTTTCTTGACCGGCGCGGCCTGTCGCACTTCGGACGTGAGGGCCTCGGACTTGAGGGGCTCAGTCTTCGCAACTTCAGCTATGGCAGGTCCAATCTTGGGCGGTTCAACCCTCCGAGCTTCAGATTTGGGCGGTTCGGCGGCGACCGGTGCAGTCAGGCGAAGCTCCGGCTTGGAAGGTTTAGGAAGCTCCGATTTGAGGAGCTCGGCCCCGGTGGGTTCGATCTTGCCAGGTGCAGACGTCAGAGGCTCTGGCGTGAGCGGCCCAGGCTTGGCAGCTTCAGCGCTCGGGGCTTCGACCTTCCGAGACTCCGGCTTGAGCAGCTCGGGAGTGACCGAAGTCGCCTGAACAAGCTCGGGGCTCGGAGCCTTCGGAAGCTCCGATTTGGGGAGCCCGTATCTGACGGGTTCAACCTTGCGAGGCTCAAGCTTCGGCGTTTCGAGTTTGGGCAGTTCAGGTTTGGGCGGCGGCGCGGGCGCCTCTTCGGCCGGCTTTGCGACGGGCGCGACCGCAACCGATTTCGATTTCAGCCTCGCCAGCAGCTCCTCGATCGAGGGCACCGATTCCGCGTCAAGCGGAGCCCGCGGCGCGACCGGCGGCCTAGCCCGGACCGGAGGCGGCGGCGGCGCGACGGCTGCGGGCGGGGGCAGATCGGCCGGCGCCAGGTGGCCGAACTTGCCGCGCGCGATCTCCAGCGCCTTGTCGAAATCGGGCCTGTCGATCCAGGCCTTCGTTTGCACCTCGGTGACGCGGGCTTGCCACAGGCGCGCGGCCTCGATGTCGTAATAGCCCATCTGCTTCTGATTGATCAGCTGCAGACCGTGGCCCGTGACGGCCCATTGTCGACCAAGCCAGTGGATGTCCCGGTGGAGCGGCATCGCACTGGCCCTCGCCTCACATGCCGTGCTCGATGACCTTGAGCCCGCCCATATAGGGCTGCAGCACATCGGGCACCGCGATCGAGCCGTCCTGCTGCTGGTAGGTCTCCATCACAGCGATCAGGGCGCGCCCGACCGCGGTGCCGGAGCCGTTCAGCGTATGCACGAAGCGCGGTTTGCCGTCGGGGCCGCGATAGCGCGCGTCCATGCGACGCGCCTGGAAATCACCGCACACCGAGCAGCTCGAAATCTCGCGATAGGCACCGCCATCGCCCTGCCCCGGCATCCACACCTCGATGTCGTAGGTCTTCTGCGCCGAGAAGCCCATGTCGCCGGCGCACAGCGTCATCACGCGATAATGCAGGTCGAGCTTCTGCAGAACCTGCTCGGCGCAGGACAGCATGCGCTCGAGCTCGTCCTTGCTGGCTTCGGGTGTCGTGATCGACACCAGCTCGACCTTCGTGAACTGGTGCTGGCGGATCATGCCGCGCGTATCGCGTCCCGCAGCTCCTGCTTCGGCGCGGAAGCACGGCGTCAGCGCGGTGAGCCGCATCGGCAGCTCTTTTTCGTCGAGGATGGATTCGCGCGCGAGGTTGGTCAGCGAGACTTCCGCGGTCGGGATCAGGCCGAGGCGCTCGCTGCGCAGATCGGCATTCGGTGTCGAGAGCAATTCGCCCTTGATCGCCCAGAACTGGTCGTCCTCGAATTTCGGCAACTGGCCGGTGCCGAACATCACGGCGTCGCGCACCAGCAGCGGCGGATTGATCTCGGTATAGCCATGCTCGCCGGTGTGCAAATCGAGCATGAACTGCCCGATCGCACGCTCGAGCCGTGCCAGCCCCTTCTTCAGCACGACGAAGCGCGCGCCGGACAGTTTCGCCGCCGCTTCGAAATCCATATAGCCGAGCGCGGTGCCGAGATCGTCGTGCAGCTTCGGCGCAAAGCCGTAGTCACGCTTCTTGCCGAACACATGGTGCTGGACGTTGCCATGCTCGTCGGTGCCGTCGGGCACCTCATCGAGCGGCAAGTTCGGAATTGACGACAGCTCCTTCGTCAGCTCGTCGTCAAATGACTTCGCCGCAGCCTCGAGCTCTGGCATCGTGGTCTTGAGCTCGGCGACTTCGGCCATCAGCTTGGCCGCGCGCGCCTCGTCCTTCGCCTTCTTGGCATCGCCGATCTCCTTCGAGGCTGCATTGCGCCGCGCCTGGGCCTGCTCGGACGCCAGGATCGCCGCACGCCGCTTCTCGTCGATCGCCAGCAGCGACGGCGACAGAGCCCCAAGTCCGCGGCGTTTCAGGCCGGCGTCGAAGGCTGTCGGGTTGTCGCGGATCGCTTTGATGTCGTGCATGGCGGGGAGTCCTAACGTCGCTCTTCAAGATAACGTTGCATGTCAACGTTTTGCGGCGTGCCTCAACTAGCACAAGTGTCATCGCCCGCGAAGGCGGGCGATCCAGTATTCCAGAGACGTCAGTGCGTCGCCGAGAAAGCCGCGACGTACTGGATACCCCGCTTTCGCGGGATATGACGCCCGGATATGTGACGAAATCACCCTACTCGGCCGGATTGGTGGCCGACGGCGCGTTCGAGGTCGTGGCCTTCTTCTCCACGATCCCGACCGCGATGATGGCCCCCTCATAGAGCAGGAGCAGCGGGATCGCGAGCGAGGCCTGACTCAGCACATCGGGCGGCGTCAGCACGGCGGCGATGATGAAAGCGATCACGATGAAGTAGCGCCGCTTCTCTTTCAGCATCTTCGAGGTGACGATGCCGATACGGCCGAGCAGCGTCAGGATCACCGGCAGCTGGAACGCGATGCCGAAGGCAAAGATCAGCGACATCATCAGCGAGAGATACTCGCCGACCTTGGGCAGCAACTGGATCTGTGCCGTCTCCGTGCCGGCCGACTGCTGCATGCCGAGCGAAAAGCGGGTCAGCATCGGGAAGACCACGAAATAGACCATCATCGCGCCGAGCACGAAGAACACCGGCGTCGCAATCAGATAAGGCAGGAACGCGTTGCGCTCATGCTTGTAAAGGCCGGGCGCCACGAACTTGTAGATCTGCGTCGCAACGATCGGAAACGAGATGAAGCCGGCGCCGAACAATGCGAGCTTGAGCTGCGTCAGAAAATATTCGAGCAGCGCGGTATAGATGAATTTGGAATTTTCCGGCCCTGCCACCCAGATGAAGGGCCAGACCAGGACATTGAATATCTGCTTGGCGAAGAAGAAGCAGATGATGAAGGCCACGCCGAAGCCGAGCAGCGCCTTGATCAGCCGCGAGCGCAGCTCGATCAAATGATCCATCAAGGGGGCCTTGCTGGCCTCGATATCTTCGGCGCTCATGACGCCCTCGCGTCCTTGAGCACGTCAGGCTGTGCCGGCGTCTCGTCCTGCGCAGGTGCCGGCTCGGGCTTCACCTCGCTGGTGATCGCGAGCGGCTCGCCGACGGCAGCGTGCGTCTCGGCCGCGGCGAAGGTTTCCGGTGTCGGCTCCACCGGCGTTGTCGGAGTGACCGGTGCGTCGCTTGAGGTCACCGGCGCGTCGATTGCAGACGCAACCTGCGCATCGACCGGCTTGTCGATCTGCAACGCGTCGCTGACATCCTTCTGCAGCGAGGTCATGATGTTGCCGCTGGTGATGCCGGTTGCGGCTTCCCTGACCTCGTCAAAACTCTTCTTGAGATCGGCCATTTCGGCCTCGCGCATGGCTTCCTGGAACTGGCCCTGGAATTCGGAGGCCATCTTGCGGGCCTTGCCCATCCATTGCCCGACCATGCGCAGCACGCCCGGCAGCTCTTTCGGGCCGATGGCGATCAGCGCGACGACCGCGATGACGACCAGTTCACTCCACCCGATGTCGAACATGAATTCTTCCGCCTAAGCGCGCCGCCATCGGCCCCATCGGTCCTGACAGGATCTGGGGCTGCCGGCGCCTTTTCTCAATCGGCGTCCATAGCGCGTCTCTGCGACGGCGTCACCGTTTCGCGCAAGGAAAAACGTCGAAATATGCGTCAGTACAAGCGCGTTAGACGGCCTTGCTGCCGACGTCCTGGCGCGCGGCCGACGGAGCCGCATTGTGATCGATCGCCTTGGTGGACTCCGGCTTGTCCGCGACCTTGTCGTCGTCCTGCATGCCCTTCTTGAAGGCCTTGATGCCTTGGGCGACGTCACCCATCAGGTCCGAAATCTTGCCGCGTCCGAACAGCAGCAGGACCACTGCGATCACGACGATCCAGTGCCAAATGCTCAGCGAACCCATCCTGCAACCCTCCAGAAATGGCCGGCGGACCGGCCTGAACTTTGCCGGAAGTTAGGCCCGCGGGGTGTCAAAAACAAGGACCTCGGCCGCGGCAAATCGCTGTCGCGGCTACGTAATATTGCTAGGCTTAACCGGGAATATTCCGGGCTATTCGCCCTTCTCCTCGGCGCCGTCGTCATCGCCCGCGTGGTCGATGTGCGCTTCCGGCTCATCAGCGTCGGGTTCGGTTGCGTCAGGTTCGGCCGCGTCCACCTCGGCGGCAACTTCCGCTTCGAGTTCGGTTTCGGCCTCGGCTGTCGTTTCGACCTCGGCAGTCCCAACTTCGGGAGTCTCAACGTCGGCAACCGCTTCGCCCTCGGTCGTCGGTTCCTCGGCTTCCGGCTCGACGGCCGGCGCGAGCAGCAGTTCCAGCGTATCGCCGGGCTCGAGCGGCTCCTCGTCCTCGCGCAGCGTCGCATCATCCGATGGCGAGGGAACGGAAAAGCCGGTCGGCAGGCGCGAGTCGAGCAGACCGGTGCCCTTCAGTTCCTCCAGCCCCGGCAGGTCGCCGAGCGCTTCCAGGCTGAACTGCGACAGGAAGGCGTCGGTGGTTCCGAAGGTCAACGGACGGCCCGGCGTCTTGCGGCGGCCGCGCGGACGAATCCAGCCGGTCTCCAGCAACACGTCGATCGTTCCCTTCGACGTGACGACGCCGCGAATCTCTTCGATCTCGGCACGGGTCACCGGCTGGTGATAGGCGACGATCGACAGCACCTCGATCGCTGCACGCGACAGCTTCCGGGTCTCGGTGCTCTCGCGCGTCATCAGCCACGACAGATCGCCTGCCGTGCGGAACGTCCACTTATTGGCGACCCGAACCAGGTTGACGCCGCGCGGCGCATATTCCGCCTGCAACTGGGCGAGCGCCGCCTTGATATCGACGCCGTCGGGCATCCGCTTTGCCAGCGTTGCCTGATCGATCGGCTCGGCCGATGCAAACAACAGGGCTTCAAGGAGCCGCAATTCCTCAGGACGCGCTACCGGATGATCCATAGGAGAAACCTCCTCCTCGGGCTCGTCTCTGCGCACTTCCGCCAAGCTTGCCATGGGCTTGCTCTCCTTCTTCCACTTACTCAACCGACAGGTCCGGCGCAGCCATTGCGGCCTGCGCTTGACGCTTTCGGAAATAGATCGGCGCGAACGCCTGCTTCTGGTTGATTTCCATCTCGCCCTCGCGAACCAGTTCGAGGGCCGCAGCGAAGCTCGATGCGAACACCGTCGCCCTCTGCTTGGGATCGGCGACGTAGTTCATCAGGTACTCGTCGAGGCAGCTCCAATCCTCCGCAAGGCCGACCAGCCGCTCCAGCGAGGCGCGCGCTTCGGCGAGCGACCACACCGTCCGCTTGGCCAGATGCACCGAGGTGAGCACGCGTGACGCGCGCTGCGTGGCATAGGCCGACAGCAGGTCGTACAGGGTCGCGGTGAACTTCGGATGCTTGATCTCGGCGATCGATTCCGGATTGCCGCGCGGGAAGATATCGCGCTGGAACTGCGGCCGGTTCATCAGCCGGTTGGCCGCCTCGCGGATTGCTTCCAGACGGCGCAGCCGGTTGGCGAGTGCGGTCGCCATTTCCTCGGCGCTCGGCCCCTCGGCGCTCGGCGGTTCGGGCAGCAAGAGCCGCGACTTCAGGAACGCAAGCCACGCGGCCATCACCAGATAATCAGCCGCGAGCTCGAGACGGATTTTGCGCGCGGCCTCGATGAACGACAGATATTGGTCGGCGAGCGCAAGGATCGAGATCTTCGACAGGTCGACCTTCTGCTGCCGCGCCAGCGTCAACAGCAGGTCGAGCGGGCCCTCATAGCCCTCGACGTCGACCACCAGCGCCGGTTCGCCCTCGGCGAGGTCGGCCGGCCGCCCGGTCTCGAACGATAGAATTTCAGCGGTCATGCCGTCCCTACCCGATCCAACAACGCATCCAATTCAGCCCGTGCCGCCTGCCGGTCGAACGGCTGAGGCTGCTTCCGCGCGGCGAGCGTCGCCTTGGCCCGCTCAAGCGCCTTGCCGGCCAGTTCCGGCGTCTCCCGCGCGACCTCGCGCATTTCGTCGATGTTGCCGTTGCAGTGCAGAACCATGTCGCAACCGGCGCTGACGATGGCGCGGGTCCGCTCGGCGATTGATCCGGCCAGAGCATTCATCGACACGTCATCACTCATCAACAAACCCTGAAACCCGATCAGGCCGCGAATCACCTGTTCGATGATTGTCGCAGAAGTCGTCGCCGGATGGGCGGGGTCCAGCGCGCTAAACACAACATGTGCAGTCATCGCCATCGGCAGGCCCGCCAGCGGCCGGAACGCGGCAAAATCGGTCCGTTCCAGCTCGGCTCTCGCGGTATCGACCGTCGGAAGGCGGAAATGGCTGTCCGCGGTGGCGCGACCATGGCCGGGAATATGCTTGAGAACCGGCAGCACGCCGCCTTGTTCCAGCCCGTCCGTGACCGCACGGGCGATCGCCGCGACCTTGTCCGGTTCGGTTCCATAGGCCCGGTTGCCGATCACCGCATCTGCGCCGGCCACCGGAACGTCGGCCAATGGAAGGCAATCGACGGTAATTCCAAGATCGATCAGGTCGGCCGCAATCAGCCGTGAACTGAGCCGGGCCGCCGCCAGGCCGAGCTTCGGGTCGATGTCGTAGAGCAAGCTGAAGCTCGCGCCGGGTGGATAGACCGGCCAATGCGGCGGTCCGAGCCGCTGCACCCGCCCGCCCTCCTGGTCGATCAGGACCGGCGCATCGGCCGTGCCGGCCGCCGACCTGAGTTCCTCAACAAGAGCCAGCACTTGAGCAGGACTCTCGATGTTGCGCTTGAACAGGATGAAGCCCCATGGCCGCTCCGCGCGAATGAATTCGCGTTCAGCGTCGTTGAGGATCAGCCCGGATACGCCCGTGATGAATGCGCGGTTCGCCATTCGGCCGATTAGGCCGTATGCAGCTCACTGGTCAAGGAAACGGCCTTTAATTTCTTTGGATGAGGCACTGCGGCCCACCGGCCGACATCAGGCTCCGGCACACTTGGTTCGCCTCTTCCGACGACGCGAACGGGCCGGCAAAGGCGCGGTAATAGACGCCCTTCTCACCGAGATCGACGCGTTTCACCACCAAAGGCTGCGAACCGAGCACGCTGCGATACTTGCCCTGCAGCGTCCGATAGGACGACTGCGCGTCCGCCTCGTTCTTCTGCGACGACACCTGGACCAGATATCCACCGCCGCCAACCGAGGCCGTGGTGGTCGACGCCACCCGGGTCGGAGGCGCGGCCGGGGCCGCTTCAGCCTGACCGGGAGCCAGCGACATTGGCGCGTTCACGCTCGCATTGGCGGCCGACGGGTTGCCGCGCGACACCGGAGGCTTCGCAGCGGCGGCAGGCTTGGCCGCCGGCGCGGCGGCCGCGGCCGGCGCGCCATCGGGCGAATCGCCCTTGACCGCGAGCGTGCGGATCTTGCGCGGCTCGTTGTTCGGCAGCGTCCCGTTCGCACTGATCGGCGCCGGCGCGGGCTGCGCCGTCTGCACACTGGCCACCGGCGGCGGATTCGCATTGGCGTTCAGCGCAGGAAACACGACGCGCGGTCCGGCGGTCTTCGAATTGACGTCGACCGGGGTCTCTTCACGCGACACGATCTTCTCGGTGCCGTCGCCCGTCGCCATACGGTCCGGCGTTTTGGCCGGCGCATCGGCCTGGGCCGGGATCACCTTGGTCGGCGTGTTGTCGGCCTTGATGATCGGTGGCTCGCCCGTGCGGGGCGAGCCGACATAGGTCCGGTAGGCGTACG
Organism: uncultured Bradyrhizobium sp.; assembly: GCF_947648125.1. GTDB lineage: Bacteria > Pseudomonadota > Alphaproteobacteria > Rhizobiales > Xanthobacteraceae > Bradyrhizobium. The sequence goes on from NZ_CANSMR010000002.1 coordinate 111,056, forward strand.
CGCCACCGACGCCGAACACGCCAAGCGCCAGCACTGCGGCGACCGTCATCAGGCCGCTGCTCCGCCGGCGCGGTTCGGGCTCTTCTTCGTCGGCCTCGTAGGCGTAGGGATCATCCGGATAGGATGGATCGCGCTGCAGATCCTGTTCGCCGGCTTCCAGCTGACCGTAGAGCGCATCGTCGTAGCGCGACGGATCATGGTCCTGATCGCCGCTCTGATAGGGCGGCTCGTCGTCAAAGGCCTCGGGCTGTCGGGGGGGCTCGACCGGCCGATAGGTTGCAACCGGTGCGGGCGCCGGCGGCTGTGCTTGCTGGGCCGCATAGCGGTGCAGCGGATGCACCGGCTTCGGCTGGTAGTCCTGTTCGGGCTCTTCGTACTCGGTGTGCTGCACGGGCGGCGGAACGACAGTCTCCTGCCGCGCGCGCTGCATCCAGGGCGGCGGGCCGGCGGGCGGCGCATCCTCGTCCCCGGCCTGCGGATCATAGTGTTGCGGCCGCGCATTGGCGCGTGACTGCAGCGGACGCGGCGGCGGCTTGTTCGCGGAGCCGAATGGATCCGTCTGTCCGATCAGCCGGGCCAGTTCGGCGAGCGGATCGCTCTCGGCCTTGGGTGCCGCGTCGGTGGAAAAAAGTCGGTCCTGATATCGATCAGCCATCGTGATGATGCATCCCCTTCGGGACAGCGCCAAGATCGCCGGCACAGCCGGTCCGAACGAGTTGGCCCCTGCCAGATGCCCTCACAAATCCCCACTCGTGAAGGCCTAATGCCCCTGCCTACCGCATCTCGGTCGGAGCGTGGACGCCTAGAACAGCTAAGCCCGATGCCAGAACCGAGACGACGCCCTGAACCATTGCCAGTCGCGCCCTCGTGATCTCTGCATCATTATTGATAATGAAGCGTAAATAGGGCAAATCGCGCCCCTTGGTCCACAGCGCATGAAATTCACTGGCCAAATCATATAGATAAAAAGCGATTCGGTGCGGCTCGTGTGCCACCGCAGCAGCCTCGATCATCCGAGGATAAAGCGCAAGCCGCTTGAGCAGGTCGAACTCGGCCGGATCGGTCAGCCGCTCGACCGCAGCGTTCCGCAGATAAACCAGCCGGGCCTCGTCGGTCTCGGGGAGATCGGGAACCGCCTCCTCCCGCGCATTGCGGAAGATCGAATGGCCGCGGGCGTGACCATACTGGACGTAGAAGACGGCGTTGTCCTTCGACTGCTCGATCACCTTGGCGAGGTCGAAGTCGAGTACCGCGTCGTTCTTGCGGAACAGCATCATGAACCGGACCGCGTCCGAGCCGACCTCGTCGACCACTTCGCGCAGCGTGACGAATTCGCCGGAGCGTTTCGACATCTTCACCGGCTCGCCATCACGCAACAACTTCACGAGCTGCACGATCTTGACGTCGAGCGAGGCTTTGCCCGCGGTCACCGCCTTCACCGCCGCCTGCATCCGCTTGATGTAGCCGCCGTGATCGGCGCCGAACACGTCGATCAGATTGGTGAAGCCGCGCTCGAACTTGTTGCGGTGGTTGGCGATGTCCGACGCGAAATAAGTGTACGAGCCATCCGACTTGATCAGCGGACGATCGACGTCGTCGCCATAGGCTGTGGCGCGGAACAGCGACTGCTCGCGGTCCTCATAATCCTCGACCGGCTTGCCTTTCGGCGGCGGCAGGCGGCCCTCATAAATATCGCCCTTGGCACGCAGGAAATCGATGGTCTCGGCGACCTTGTTGTTGCCTGATGTGATCAGCGAGCGCTCGGAGAAGAACACATCGTGATGGATGTTGAGCGCGGCGAGATCGCCCTTGATCATCTCCATCATCATGGCGATCGCCTTGTCGCGCACGATCGGCAGCCACGCGGCTTCGCTCATGTCGAGCAGCTTCTCGCCGTAGTCCTTGGCGAGCGCCTCACCGACCGGCACGAGGTAATCGCCAGGATAAAGCCCTTCCGGGATCGCGCCGATGTCCTGACCCAGCGCCTCGCGATAGCGCAGGAATGCCGAGCGCGCGAGCACGTCGACCTGGGCGCCAGCGTCGTTGATGTAGTATTCGCGGCAGACGTCGAAGCCCGCGAATTGCAGCAGGCTGCACAACGCATCGCCGAACACGGCGCCGCGGCAATGGCCGACATGCATCGGGCCGGTCGGATTGGCCGAGACATATTCGACATTGACCTTCTCGGCCTTGCCGATGTCGCTGCGCCCATAGGCCGAGCCGGCCGCCAGCACGGCGCGCAACGCATCCGCCCAGACCTGCGGCTTCAAGGTCAGGTTGATGAAGCCGGGCCCGGCGACATCGACGGACGCCACCAGCGCGTCGGCGCGCAGCCGCTCGGCGATCTTGTCGGCGAGCTCGCGCGGCTTGGCCTTGGCGTCCTTGGCGAGCACCATCGCGGCATTGGTCGCCATGTCGCCATGGCTGGCATCGCGCGGCGGCTCGACCACGACGCGGGACAGATCGATGCCCGCGGGCCAGTTGTCCTCGGCAGCGACGGCGGCACAGATCGCGTGCACGCGCGCCAGCATGTCGGCAAAAAGGTGTGGTGGTGCAGTGGTGTCGGCCATGGCAGGGCGCTAACGCAAATCCGGGGTCGAGTCAAAAAGCCTTTGATGCTCGATCAGGGCGAAACGGTCGGTCATCCCGGCAATGAAATTGCCGATCCGCCTGTTCCGCGCGCTCCCGGTCTCCTGCACGCTCCCCTCGATCCATTCCGCCGGCAGGTCGCCTGGCGATTGCCGGTAACGCTCATAGAGATTGCGCACCACCTGCTCAGCCTCCCGCATGACAAGCATCACCCGCCGGTGGCGATACATCCGCCGGAACAGGAACGCCTTGATCGCCGCCTCCTGCTCGGCCACCTCAGGCGGAAACGCGATCAGCGGCGCATTGTGGTGGCGCACATCCTGGGCCGATTGCGGCTGCGCAACCGCAAGCCGCCGCGTCGCCTCGTTGAACACCGCATTGATGAAATGTGAGATCAGCTCACGCACCAGTTCGGCGCCGCGCCGGACCTCGTCGAGCCCGGGATAATGGCGATCGATCTCTGCGATGATCTCTGATGTCAGCGGCATCTCCTTGAGGTCGTCGACCGCAAACAGACCCGCACGCAGGCCGTCGTCGATATCGTGCGCGTCATAGGCGATGTCGTCGGCGAAGGCCGCGATCTGCGCCTCGAGCGAGGCGTAGCTCCAGAGCTCGAGATCGTAGGTCTTGTTGTAATCGGCGATCCCGATCGGAATGCCGCTATCGAGGTAGCGACCGCTTGGTGCGCCGTTGCGTTCGGTCAGCGGGCCGTTGTGCTTAACGATACCCTCAAGCGATTCCCAGGTCAGATTCAGCCCGCCGAACTCAGGATAGCGATGCTCCAGCGAGGTGACGACCCGCAGTGCCTGCGCATTGTGGTCGAAGCCGCCGTCATCCTTCAGGCAGTCGTCGAGCGCCCGCTCCCCGGCATGCCCGAACGGTGGATGGCCGAGGTCGTGCGCCAGCGCCAGCGTCTCGGTCAGATCCTCGTCGACCCCGAGCTGGCGCGCCAGCGCGCGGGCGATCTGCGCGACCTCCAGCGAGTGGGTCAGCCTGGTGCGGTAGTGATCGCCCTCATGGAAGACGAAGACCTGGGTCTTGTGCTTGAGGCGGCGGAACGCGGTGGAGTGGATCACCCGGTCACAGTCCCGCCGGAACGGGCTGCGGGTCCGGCTCGGCGGCTCCACGACAAGCCGGCCGCGGCTGCGGTCGGGGTCGCAGGCATAAGGCGCGCGAGGGGCAGCCATTCCGACCGACACGGTATTTTAGTCCTTATCCATTTGATTCCATGGTCCGACGCACTTAACTATGACTGAGGCGGCTGACCAAATGAATTGGGCATGACGCCGGGCATGATCCGATCAGATCACGCCCAGATTGGGTTTCGGAGACCGACCATGACTGCTGCCATCACCGTCAGCGAACGGGCTGCCCGCCGGATCGGGCAGATCCTCAGCAAGGAAGGCGACGGCGCCAAACTGCGCATTTCGGTCGAGGGCGGCGGCTGCTCCGGTTTCCAGTACAAGTTCGACGTCGAGCGCACCCAGGCCGATGACGACCTCGTGATCGAGCGCGACAGCGCCGTGGTGCTGATCGATCCCGCCTCGGTCCCGTTCCTCGCGGGCTCGGAGGTCGACTTCGTCGACGACCTGATCGGCGCCTCGTTCCGCGTCGTCAATCCGAACGCCACCGCCTCCTGCGGCTGCGGCACCAGCTTCTCGATCTAGCGCGCCTGATGCGACGTCCCTACGCCGGCCGGTAACCGGATCGCGGAAGGACATCGTGCTATTCCGCCGCGACCACCTGCGGCCGCTCGACATCGCCGCCCGCCTCCGCCTGCGGATCGAGCTTGCGGCGCAGCCTGCGGTCGATGCGGTCAAGATAGATGTAGATCACAGGCGTGATGAACAGCGTCAGCAATTGCGACACGCAGAGGCCGCCGACCACCGCAACGCCGAGCGGCTGACGCAGTTCGGCGCCGGCGCCCGCGCCGAGCGCAATCGGCAGCGTGCCGAAGATCGCCGCGAACGTCGTCATCATGATCGGGCGGAAGCGCAGCAGCGCGGCCTCGCGGATCGCGTGCTCGGCGCTGAGGCCGACGCGGCGGCGCTCCAGCGCGAAGTCGACCATCATGATCGCGTTCTTCTTGACGATGCCGACCAGCATCACGATGCCGATCATCGCAATCACCGACAGCTCCATCCCGAACAGCATCAGCGTCAGGATCGCGCCGATGCCGGCCGACGGCAGGCCGGAGATGATCGTGATCGGATGGATGAAGCTCTCATAGAGAATGCCGAGGATCACGAAGGCCGCGAACACGGCGGCGAGGATCAGGACACCCTGCCCGCGCAGCGAATCCTGGAACACCTGCGCGGTGCCGGAGAAGCCGGTCGCAATCGTCGGCGGCAAATTCGCGTTCTGCTCGAGCTCGGTGATCTTGTCGACCGCGTAGCCGAGTGAATTGCCGGGCGCGAGATTGAACGAGATCGTCACCGCCGGCTGCTGGCCCTGGTGGTTGATCTGCAGCGGCCCGACCGTCGGCACCAATCGCGCCACCGCATCCAGCGGAATGGTCTGGCCGTTCGCGGTCTTCATGTAGAGCTTCGAGAGATCGGACGGGTCGACGCGGAACTGCGGCTGCACCTCCAGAATGATCTGGTAGTCGTTCGACGGCATGTAGATGGTGCCGACCTGCCGCGAACCATAGGCGTTGTAGAGCTGGTTACGGACCTGGTCGACGGTGACGCCGTAGACCGCCGCCTTCTCGCGGTCGATGTCGACCGTCATCTGCGGGTTCTTGATATAGAGGTCGGTGGTGACGTCGAGCAGGCCCGGGATCTTCTCGATCTTGTCGCGCATCTCCGGCGCCAGCCGGTACAGCGACTCGGTGTCGCCGCTCTGCATCACATATTGATACTGGCTTTTCGAGATGCGGCCGCCGATGTTGAGGTTCTGGACGCTCTGGAAGAACGCCTGCATGCCCGGGATCTCGCGCGCCTTCTGGCGCAGCCGCCCGATCACGACGGCGGCGTTGTCGCGGGTCTTCTGCGGCTTCAGCGCGATGAACAGGCGGCCGTAATTGGTGGTCGGGTTGGGACCGCCGGAGCCGACGGTCGAATTGATGTAGTCGACCGCCGGATCGGTCCGCATCACCTCGACCAGCGCCTGCTGGCGCACCTTCATCGCCTCGAACGAGGTGTCGGTCGCCGCCTCGGTCACGCCGATCAGGAAGCCGGTGTCCTCCTGCGGGAAAAAGCCCTTCGGCACGATCATGTAGAGATAGATGGTGCCGCCGAGCGTTGCCAGCGTCACCACCAGCATGAGGGCCTTCTTGGCCAGCACCCAGTCCAGCGCCCACTCATAGGCACCCAGCCAGGCCTCAAACATCGCCTCGAACGCGCGCAGCACGATGTTCGGCCGCTTGGCCGCATCATGCGCGCGCAGCACACGGGCGCACAGCATCGGCGTCAGGGTGAGCGACACGAAGCCGGACACGATGATCGCGACCGAGATCGTGACCGCGAATTCGCGGAACACGCGGCCGACGATGCCCCCCATCAGCAGCACCGGGATGAACACCGCGATCAGCGAGAAGGTGATCGAGATGATGGTGAAGCCGATCTCGCGGGCGCCCTTCAGGGCCGCCTCGAACGGCTTCATGCCGTGCTCGATGTGGCGGACGATGTTCTCCAGCATGACGATGGCGTCGTCGACCACGAAGCCGACCGAGAGCGTCAGCGCCAGCAGCGTCATGTTGTTGATCGAGTAATCCAGCGCGTACATCGCAGCGCAGGTGCCGAACAGCGAGATCGGCACCGCGAGCGCCGGAATGAAGGTCGCCGACGCGGAGCGCAGGAACAGGAAGATCACGAGGATCACGAGCGCAATCGCGATCAGAAGGGTCTCCTCGACGTCGCTGACCGCCTGCCGGATCGAGACCGAGCGGTCCATCATGACCTGCATGGTCACCGAGGGCGGGATCGCGGCGCGCAGCGACGGCAGTTTTGCGAGGACGGCATCGACCACCGCGACGGTGTTCGCGTCGGGCTGTTTCTGGATCGCAAGCACGATCGCCCGCTCGTCATTCATCCAGGTCGCGATCTTGTCGTTCTCGACACTGTCATAGACCTTGGCGATCTCGTCGAGGCGAACCGGCGAGCCGTTGCGCCAGGCGACGTAGATCTGGCGGTAGTCGGCTGCCTTGTCCATCTGGCCGGAGGCCTGCAGCGCGACGTCCTGCTTGGGGCCGTTCAGCGTGCCGACCGGGGTCGAGGAATTGGCGCGCGACACTGCGGCGCGGATATCCTCCATCGAGACGCTGCGGGCGGCCGCGGCCTCCGGATCGGCCTGGACACGGATCGCGAATTTCTGCGCGCCGTAGATCAAGACCTGGGCGACGCCGGGCAGCTGCGACAGCGCCTGCCCGATCGTGATGTCGCCATATTCGTTGACCGCCGACAGCGGCAGCGTCGCCGACCCCAGCGAGACGAACAGCACCGGAAAATCGGCCGGGTTCACCTTCCGAAAGCTCGGCGGGATCGTCATCTCGATCGGCAGCCGGCGCTGCGCGATGGTCAATGCCGTCTGCACGTCGAGCGCAGCAGCATCGATGTTGCGGTTGAGGTCGAACTGGATGGTGATGACGCTCGTACCCTGCGAGGAGTTCGAGTTCATCGATGAGATGCCGGCAATGGTCGAGAGCTGGCGCTCGATGATGCCGGCGACCGAGGCGGCCATGGTGTCGGCGCTGGCGCCCGGCAGCGTGGCGGTGACCGCGATGGTCGGGAAATCCACCTTGGGCAGCGCCGAGACCGGCAGCAGGCGGAAGCCGAACACGCCGAATGCGATGATCGACGCCGTGATCAGCGTCGTCATGACCGGGCGGCGGATGCAGAGCTCGGAGAGCGTCATCGGTCAGGCTCCGGCCTTGCGCGCCCGCAGCTCGACCCGCGATCCCTCCGACAGCAGCAGCTGGCCGTCGACGACGATGCTTTCATCGCCCGCCAATCCGTCCAAGATTACCGAGCTGCCCTGGAAGGTGCGATCGACCTTGACCGGCCGGACCTTGGCGACGCCGTCCTGGACGACAAAGACGAAATTGCCGTTCTGGCTGCGCTGGACTGCGACCGTCGGCACCACGACCGCGTCTTCGCTGCGGATGATGAGCTTGGTCTGCACGATGGTGCCGGGCCACAGCGTTTCGTTCGCATTGTTCATGATGCCGCGCACCGTGACCATGCCGGTGGTCGCATCGACGGCGTTCTCGACCATCGCGACCTTGCCGCTCTCGGAGCGTTGATGGCCGGGAATGGTCGCGATCACCTTGGGATCGTCCTTCCCCATGGCGTCGCGCAGATCGACCAGCGCACGCTGCGGAATGGCGAAGGTGACATAGACCGGCGCCATCTGGTTGATGACCGCGAGCGGCTGGGTGTCGGCGGGGCGGACGAAGTTCCCGACCTTGACGTTGGCGGCGCTGATCCGGCCCGCGAACGGCGCGCGGATGACGGTGTAGCTTTTCTGGACGCGGAGGTTCTCCAGCGCGAACTGGTCGGCCTTGATGGTGCCGATCAGGACGTCGGACTGGGTCTTGGCGTTGTCGAGATTGACTTGCGTGGTCGCGCCCTTGCCGACCAGCTCGGTATAGCGGCGGAGGTCGCGCTGCGCGCCCTCGAGCTGGGCCTGGTCGCGAGCCAGGACGCCCTCGGCCTGCTCAATCTGGGCGTCGATCTGCCGCGCGTCGAGCATGAACAGCAGGTCGCCCTCATTGACCTTGGCGCCGTCCTCGAAATGCACCGAGACGATGGTGGTCTCCAGCCGCGACTTCAGCGCCACGCTGGAGATCGGCGTGACCTGTCCGATGGCGTCGACATCGACCGGGACTGATCTGCGTTCGGCCTTGGCGAGGTCCACCGAAACCACGCGCGGCCGCGCCGTCCCCTGCGCGGTGGCGGCACCGCCCCCCATCCATGAAGCGCGGGTCATGTAAGCCGCCCCGGCCGCAATGCCGAGAACAGCGACAGTCAGAACCAAATTCCGTTTTTTCATAAGTCTTGCACGTGCGCCGCCCGCCTGCCTCGGAGGCCGGGACGCGTCGCAACTCCCCCATCGGCAATTGTTACGCCTTGTTTCTGAGGAGGGTTAGCACAGGCGGACCGCCCATGGTATGCCACCCAAGTAGAATCCTGCGGCTTCAATCCGGGCATTTGCATGCGCATCGCTACGTGGAACGTCAATTCGGTCCGACAACGGATCGAACTTCTGGTCGCCTGGCTGAAGGAGTGTTCTCCCGACATCGTCTGCCTGCAGGAGATCAAATGCGTCGACGACGCGTTTCCGCGGCTCGAGGTCGAGGCGCTCGGATATAATGTCGTCACCCACGGCCAGAAGACTTTCAACGGCGTCGCGCTGCTCTCCAAGCTGCCGTTCGACGAGACCAAGTCGGGCCTTGCCGGCGACGACGAGGACGCCCACGCCCGCTTCCTCGAAGGCGTCGTCACGCTGAAACAGGGCGTGGTGCGGGTCGCGTGCCTTTATCTGCCCAACGGCAACCCCGCGAACACCGACAAATATCCGTACAAGCTCAAATGGATGTCGCGGCTTCTTGAGTACACGCGGGAACGGCTTAAGGCCGAGGAGCCGCTGATCCTGGCCGGCGACTTCAACGTCATTCCGGCGGCCCGCGACGTCTACAATCCGGCCGCCTGGGCCGATGATGCCCTGTTCCGCCCGGCGACCCGCGAAGCCTTCCAGTCGCTGCTCGGCCTCGGCCTGACCGACGCGCTGCGGGCGGTCAATGACGAGCCCGGCCAGTACACCTTCTGGGATTACCAGGCCGGCGCCTGGCAGAAGAACTGGGGCCTGCGGATCGACCATCTCCTGATGTCGCCGCAGGCGAGCGACCGGCTGATCGATGTCGGGATCGACAGCTATGTCCGCGCCTGGGAAAAGCCGTCCGACCATGTCCCGGTCTGGGCCGATCTCGATTTCGAGACCGCCTGAGCCTGCCAGCCAAGCGACTGCCGACCGCAGCGGATATCAGTCCCGGCGGCCTCTAATCCCGGCGGCCTTGCACCCAGTGCTCGAGCATCTGCAGCGCCATCGCGCGGTCGTCTTCGGACGCCTTGGCGATCGCCCGGTTGTAGCTTTCCTTGATCCAGGCCTCTTCCGGCGTGGCGCTGTCGCGCGCCAGGGTCAGCCACATCAGGCCGCGGGCCCGCTGCGGCGGCAACCGGTCGCCGTTGAACAGCATCTGGCCAAGCAGCGCCTGCGCCTGATGCTGGCCCTTCTGGGCGGCGAGCCCGAGCCAGCGCGCGCCATAGCGGAAATCGTCCCGCGAGGCGTCCGGCGTCTTCAGATACAGCCGGGCCAGGTCGTACTGGGCGTCGGCATTGCCGAAATAGGACGCAGCATAGGAGAACATCTCCCGCGCCCGTTCGGTGTCCGCCTTGACCTTGGAATTGGGAATGCCGCTCAGATAGTAGCGGCCGAGCGCCACGAAGGCGTTGGCCACGATCGAGGCCTGCGGCGCCGAGGGCGAATCCTCGGCATGCGCATTGGCGATCCGGCTGAAATACTCGAAGGCGCGCATGTCGTCCTGGATGACGCCGTCGCCCTCGGCGTACATCTTGCCGAGCTTCCACTGCGCCACGGGGTGACCGCCCTCGGCCTGGTACTGCAGCGTGCTGAAGGAAGAGGTCGGCGCGGTCGCCGCAGGGGCAACCGGCGTCGTGGCCCGCTTCAGCGCAGCGGCTGAGCCGGGCTGCGGAGCGACCACCGGAAGCACGGTATCCTGGGGGCTGACCGGGGCGCCGTCGAATCCGAATCCGGGGCCCGCCACCGGAATGGCCCCTAACGCAAACGCAAATATCGCACGCTTAAACGTCCGCATAACACTGTTTCTCGTACGCGCCACCCGGATGGGTGACTGCGCCATCCACCGCCGGCCCCACTTGCTCGGCGTACTTCCACAGCGCACCAGATGTGTGGTTAGTCGCCCGAGGGACCCATTTGGTCTTACGGTTTGCGAGCTCGGCGTCGCTCAATTTTACGTCAAGTGTGCCGGCGACCGCATCGATCTCGATGATGTCGCCGTCCTGCAATAACCCGATCGGCCCGCCGACGGCCGCTTCGGGTCCAATATGTCCGATGCAGAAGCCACGGGTGGCGCCGGAGAACCGGCCATCGGTGATCAGGGCAATCTTGCCGCCCATCCCCTGCCCGGTCAGCGCCGCCGTGGTCGCCAGCATCTCCCGCATCCCGGGACCGCCCTTCGGCCCCTCGTAGCGGATCACAATAACCTCGCCTTCCTTGTAGGTGCGCTTCTGCACCGCCTCGAAGGCGTCTTCCTCGCGGTCGAAGCACCGGGCCGGACCGGTAAACCTCAGGTTGGACATTCCCGCGACCTTCACGATCGCACCCTCCGGAGCGAGATTACCCTTCAGCCCGACAACGCCACCTGTCACGGTGATCGGATTGTCGGCGGACCGCACCACGTCCTGGTGCGGATTCCATTTCACGCTTTTGAGGTTTTCGGCGATCGTTCGGCCAGTGACGGTCAGGCAATTCCCGTTCAGGTGGCCATTATCGAGCAGCGTTTTCATCAGCAGCGGAATGCCGCCAACTTCAAACATGTCTTTGGCAACATAACGGCCGCCCGGCTTCAAATCCGCGACGTAAGGAGTCTTTTTGAAGATTTCGGCAACGTCGAACAGATTGAACTTGATGCCGCACTCATGGGCGATCGCCGGCAAGTGCAGCGCAGCATTGGTTGAACCACCTGAGGCTGCAACCACGGCCGCAGCATTTTCAAGGGCTTCCCGGGTGACGATGTCGCGGGGGCGGATGTTTTTCTCGATCAGCTCCATCACCTTCTCGCCAGCGGCAGCGCAGAAGGCGTCGCGGATCTCGTAAGGCGCCGGGGCCCCGGCCGAATACGGGAGCGCGAGGCCAATCGCCTCGGAAACGGTCGCCATGGTGTTGGCGGTGAACTGGGCGCCGCAGGCACCGGCCGAGGGGCACGCCACCCGCTCGATCTCGTCGAGGTCCTCGTCCGACATGGCGCCGACCGAGTGCTTGCCGACCGCCTCGAACATGTCCTGCACGGTCACCGGCTGCCCGCGGAAGTTACCGGGCAGGATCGAGCCGCCATAGATGAAGATCGACGGCACGTTGAGACGGACCATCGCCATCATCATGCCCGGCAGCGACTTGTCGCAGCCGGCCAGCCCGACCAGCGCATCGTAGGAATGGCCGCGGACGGTGAGCTCGACCGAATCGGCGATGCATTCGCGCGACGGCAGCGACGAGCGCATGCCGTCATGGCCCATTGCGATGCCGTCGGTGACGGTGATGGTGCAGAACTCGCGCGGCGTGCCGCCGGCCGAAGCCACGCCCTTCTTCACCGCCTGCGCCTGGCGCATCAGCGAAATGTTGCAGGGAGCAGCTTCATTCCAACATGAAGCAACGCCGACAAAGGGTTGATGAATCTGGGTTGTCGTCAGCCCCATCGCGTAGAGATAGGAACGATGCGGCGCGCGCTGGGGCCCCTCCGTCACGTGACGGCTCGGCAGCCTGCCCTTGATGTTCGTCTTGACGTCCATCGCGACCCTGTTCCCGGCGCTCTTTCCTCCAACAACGCCGGAACCGATCAAAAGTCCCGTTGTCGCGAGCGCTGGCTATTCAGCTAGGTGAATATCCTTTCATGTCAGGGTGTGGCCAAAAAGCGGCGCGACTACGGACCGGCTGTGTTTAGGGTTAAATGTCCAGTAACTGTTGCGATGACGCAACAATCGTGGCTCCCGGGCAACCATGTATTATCGGTCCTTATGGGAACCTGACACGTATCTGACCGAATAGCCGTGGAGTTGCCGCCCCGCGACGAAACTCGCCCGAGTTGTGCATTGCATTGCCACCCTCATTTGAACAGAGGGCGCAGGGAAAGCCGGGTGCCAATCGCACCCATGGGCCCCGAGCAAAAGGTAGAAAGCTCGGGGGTAGGACCACAGGTGTAACCGGAGCAATCCGGCTTTCCCTGCGCGATGGGTTACGGCTTACTTCGTGCTCTCCCCGGCGAGACTGGGCTTGTTTGTCACCGCCTTCGCAACACGCGTTGCATCTTGCGCGAGGACACCTGCCGCTAGGGCGTCAGGACCACACGACTTCACCGTGCGCTTCAGGCGCACTCGTCAGTTGCGCAATCCGCGTCCACCGCATCTCGACCCACGTCCGTGACGACCGCAAAGCGCCCCTCGATCGGGTGAGACGGACGAACCATACACTGAGTTGCATTTCTGATAAGGCGAAATATTTTTGGGCGGGGCCTTGCGCCGTCGGGCAACTCAGATGTATGGGGCCGCGCCTTCATCCAACCGTCATTCCCGGGTGCGCAATTGCACTCTTGGGGGCTCGCGAAGCGAGAGCCGGAATCCATTCCACCACCATTAATGTGGCACAATGGATTCCGGGCTCGTGCTTCGCACGCCCCGGAATGACGATGGCTACTCAGCCGCCAACTTCGACGGCGCCGGAAGCGCCCAGCACTCGACACGATTCCGGCCGTGCTCCTTGGCCTGGTAGAGCGCGGCATCGGCGGCCTTCATCAGCGCCTCTATCCCCGGCATGCTGGTGAGGGCCTCGGCAACGCCGATGCTCACCGTCAATCGCACCTGGCGATCATCGGCCCGCAACGCCAACCCTTCCGCCCTCCTGCGAATGCGCTCGGCGACGGTCCGGGCGCGCGACAATGTCGTCTCCGGCAGCAGAACCGCGAACTCCTCGCCTCCGACGCGGCCGACGACGTCGGACTTGCGCTTGCCGCGCGTGCAAATCTCGGCGACGGCCTTGATGGCCTCGTCACCGGCCGCATGACCGAAGCGGTCATTGATGCTCTTGAAGTAGTCGATATCGACCATCAGAACGGAGACGGAGCGATAGTAGCGCTTGAACCGGCTCCACTCTGCATCCAGCGTCGTCAGGAAGTGCCTGCGGTTGAACAGTCCGGTGAGCGCATCGGTGGTCGCGAGCACCTCGAGCTGTCGCGCGTTACCGACAAGATCGGTGACGTCGACAAAGGTCAGCATCCGGCCGCCGTTCGCCATCGTCGAGCAATGGATTCTGATGTTGCGGCCATCCGGCGTCTGGACGTCGCGCTTGTGATCGCCCGCCTTGATCTCCGCGATCCGCTTCGCCGGAAAGGCTCTGATCTGCTCCGGGGTCGAGCCGGTCGGGACTGCCCGACGATTGCGCGTGATAAGCGTGATGTATGCCGGATGCTGCGCCACCTCCTCCTCGCTCACCTCCCAGAATTCCCGCATTCTCCGATTGAGGAAAATCGCATTGAGATCGCGATCAAGCAGGACGACGCCGTCCTCCACGTTCTCGAGCGCGCCGGTCAGCACCTTCAACTTGTCCGATGCGCGCACGATGTCGGTCACCGGCGTGTAGCTCACCATCCGGCCGCCGTCGGGCAGCGGCGTGCACTGGCAACGAACCACATCGCCATTGCTGCGCCTGAGATCGATCGGATTTGCGTCGCCGACGCTCACGAGGCGGACGCGTTCGGCAACGTAGGCTTGGAGCTGCTCAGCCGGCAGCTCATAGGCCATGGTCTTGCAGCCGTGATGCATCAGATCGGTGAAGCTGGGGTTGCGGTCGGCCACCGCGTCCGGAAGCTGCCACATGTTCCGGAACGCGCGGTTGATGAACAGGGCTTTCAGCTCCGCGTCCAGAAGCAGGATGCCGACCGGGATCTGATCGAGCGCTGAGCGCAGCGCCAGCATGTGCCCGCGCAGAATTTCGCCGCTGCGCCGCTCCGGAATCGTGGCGGGCGCAGGAGCGGCAGACACGGCAGCAGCAGGCGCGGGAGCCGCAGCGCTCGCCTGCTGCGCCTCAAACACCAGGCCGAGCTGGCGGTCCGATTGCCACAGCCGCTTGCATGGCCTCACCTGATTGGTGCCGACGATCAGCAGTTGGACCTGGTCGGGAATGCCGACGACACTCTCGAGTTCCACGGTCGCTCCGGTATCGGTGAGCTGCCGGACTGTGCAATCGAAGGCCGACCGACCGAAATTGAAGACGATCTTTCCGGCCAAAAACGTTCGGCCGCGGGAAGCTGACACCTGTCCGGACATGGCGAGACGCACCTGGAGCAATTGCGAGCCCCGTCACATCAACATGTTTGAGTCACCAAGCCATGAACGCTTTCGGGGGGTTTTGACCCAGCCGATGAGCGCTGCAAAACGGGTTCCAGCTTGCGGTTCCTGGAACCCGTGCGGCGGGGAACTACGCCCCGCTGAGGCGCTTTCGTTTCGCGTTCAGTGCGGAGGCGACGCGGCTGACCGGCGGACGGCCGAGCAAACCGGCGACCTCGTTCGTCGCGGCCAGCAGCTTCTCCATGTCGACACCGGTTTTCACGCCCATGCCCTCGAGCATGTAGACGACATCCTCGGTCGCGACGTTGCCGGTGGCGCCGGGCGCATAGGGGCAGCCGCCGAGGCCGCCAGCGGCGGAATCGATCACGCGCACGCCCTCCTCCATGCCGGCATAGAGATTGGCGAGCGCCTGGCCATAGGTGTCGTGGAAGTGCATCGCGAGGTTGGCGACCGGTAGCTCGGCGCCAACCGCGCGCAGCATCTCCTTGGCCTTGAGCGGCGTGCCGACGCCGATAGTGTCGCCGAGCGAGATTTCGTAGCAGCCGAGATCCCAAAGGGTCATCGCGAGATCGGCAACGGCCTTCGGCTTGATCTCGCCGTCGAACGGACAGCCGAGCACGCAGGAGACATAGCCGCGCACCTTGACGCCATCGGCCTTGGCGCGCGCCAGCACCGGCTTGAAGCGCTCGATCGATTCCGCGATCGAGCAATTGATGTTGGCGCGCGAGAACCCTTCGGAGGCCGCGGCGAACACCGAGACGACCTGGGCGCCGGCCGCGCGCGCGGCGTCATAGCCCTTCTCGTTCGGCACCAGCACGTGGAATTCGGCGCCCTTGACCCTGTCCTTGATTTGGCTGACGCCGCGCAGCACCTGGTCGGAGCTTGCCATCTGCGGGATCGCCTTGGGCGACACGAAGGCACCGACCTCGACGGTGTTAAGCCCGGCCGCCACCAGCGCCTCGACGAAGGCGATACGCGCCTCGACGCTGACCGGCGTCTTCTCGTTCTGCAGGCCGTCGCGCGGCCCCATCTCGACGATATGGATCTGATCGCTCATGGCGCGGCCGTAGGCTCCACTTCGGCAAGCTCGACGCCCTCGCCGACGATGTCGCCGACCTTGCATTTGAGCTTCTTCAGCACGCCGGCATAGGGCGCGCGCAGGGTCTGCTCCATCTTCATCACTTCGAGCGTGAGGATCGGCGCGCCCTTCTCCAGCGTCGCGCCCTCCTCGGCCAGCAGCGCGACCACGGTACCCGGCAAAGGCGCCACGATCTTGTCCTCGCCGACCTGCTCCTCGCTCTCGCCGCCGAACGGATCGACCCAGTGCAGGTCGAAACGGCCGTTGCGGGTGCGCAAGTAGAGCTCGTGGCCCTCGATGACCGAGGCGACGCGCGACTTGAGGCCGTCGAGCGTCAGGTCGAAGCCATCAACGCCGGGTGACGAGATAGCAAAGGCGAGCTCGCGCCCGCCGATCGAGAGCGTCGACGGTCCGTTGCCATAGTGCAGCGTGATGGTGTGGGCGGGCTCATGGCCTTGCCGCAACGAGAACACCCGCTGGCGGCGGCCGACCGGCATCCAGCCGAAGGCCTGCCAGGGCGAGTTCGCCTCGCGGCGCGCCGCTTTCTGCTCGTCGTTGACGATCGCAGCCACCGCCGCGCACAGCTCGAACTCGCCGGCCGCGCCGGTGCCTGAAGTCAGGTTCTTCAGCTCGCGCTCGATGAAGCCGGTATCGATCGCATTGGCCCTGGTGTCCGGATGCGTCACCAGCGCCGACAGGAACGGGATGTTGGTGACGATGCCGCGGATATCGGTCTCCTGCAGTCCGCGATTGAGCTTCTCGATCGCGCCTTGGCGCGTCGGCGCCCAGGCGATCACCTTGGCAAGCATCGCGTCGTAGTACGGCGAGACGTTATCGCCGCTGCGATAACCGCTATCGATGCGCAGGCCGTCGCCTTCCGGCGGCGTCCGCCAGGTCTTGATGCGGCCGACCGAAGGCATGAAGTTCTTCTGCGGATTTTCGGCGTAGACGCGGGCCTCGATGGCGTGTCCGTTCAGCCTGATCTCGTCCTGCTTCAGCGGCAGCGCTTCGCCGAACGCGACGCGCAGCTGCCACTCGACGAGATCGACGCCGGTGACCAGCTCGGTGACGGGATGCTCGACCTGCAGGCGCGTGTTCATCTCGATGAAGAACACATCCTTGCCGTCGGAGACGAACTCGATCGTGCCCGCGCCGACATAATTGACCGCGCCGGCCGCCTTGCGGGCGGCCTCGCAGACCGTCTCGCGCTGCGCTGCGTTCAGCGTCGGCGACGGCGCCTCCTCGATCACCTTCTGGTGCCGGCGCTGCAGCGTACATTCGCGCTCCCACAACGAGAGCAGATTGCCGTGGCTGTCGCCGATGATCTGCACCTCGATATGGCGCGGGTTCTGCACGTACTTCTCGATCAGCATGCGGTCGTCGCCGAACGCCGCTTTGGCCTCGCGCTTCGCGCTGGTGATCGCGGCCGACAGCTCGCCCGCAGAATTGACCACGCGCATGCCGCGACCGCCGCCGCCGGCCGACGCCTTGACCAGCACCGGGAAGCCGATCCGGTTGGCGGCCTCCGCCAGGATCGTCTCGTCTTGCGCCTCGCCGTGATAGCCGGGCACCAGCGGCACGCCGGCCCTCTCCATCAGCGCTTTCGATCCGGATTTCGAGCCCATCGCGGTCATCATCGCCGCGGTCGGGCCGACGAACACCAGGCCGGCATCGAGACAGGCCTGCGCGAACTCGGCATTTTCAGACAGGAAACCGTAGCCGGGATGCACCGCCTCGGCGCCGGTCTGCTTGGCGGCCGCGATCACGCGCTCGATGTTGAGATAGCTATCGCGCGCTCGTGCGGGCCCGAGCAGCACCGCCTCGTCGGCGAGCGCGACATGCATCGCGTCGCGGTCGGCCTCGGAATAGACCGCAACAGTGCGCAGCCCCATCGCGCGCGCCGAGCGGATGACGCGGCAGGCGATCTCGCCGCGGTTGGCGATCAGAAGCGTGCGGAAACGCCGGTAGAGTTTTGTGCGGTCCATGGTCAGATCCTGGGTCACATCCGGAACAGGCCGAACTTCGTCGGCTCGATCGGCGCATTGGCCGCAGCCGACAGGCCGAGCCCGAGCACCAAGCGGGTGTCGGCGGGATCGATCACGCCGTCGTCCCAGAGCCGCGCTGTGGCGTAATAGGGATTGCCCTGCTTCTCGTATTGCGCGCGGATCGGCTCGCGGAATTTGTCCTCCTCTTCCGCCGACCAGCTCTCGCCCTTGGCCTCGATGCCGTCGCGCCGCACCTGGCTCAGCACCATCGAGGCCTGCTCGCCGCCCATCACCGAGATGCGGGCGTTCGGCCACAGCCAGAGGAAGCGCGGGCTGTAGGCGCGGCCGCACATGCCGTAATTGCCGGCGCCGTAGGAGCCGCCGATCACGACGGTGAATTTCGGCACGCCGGCGGTCGCAACCGCGGTCACCAGCTTGGCGCCGTCGCGCGCGATGCCGCCGGCCTCGTACTTCTTGCCGACCATGAAGCCGGTGATGTTCTGCAGGAACACCAGGGGAATGCCGCGCTGGCAGCACAGCTCAATGAAATGCGCGCCCTTCAGCGAGCTCTCGCTGAACAGGATGCCGTTGTTGGCGATGATGCCGACCGGATAGCCCCAGATATGGGCGAAGCCGCAGATCAGCGTGGTGCCGTAAAGCTTCTTGAATTCGTCGAATTCGGATCCGTCGACGATCCGCGCGATGATGTCGTGCACGTCGAACGGCTTGCGGCCGTCGGCGGAGACCACGCCGTAGATCTCCTCGGCGGGAAACAGCGGCTCCTGCGGCGCGCGCATGTTGAGCGGTGCCTTAGCCGGCTGCTTCAGCGTGCCGACGATGCGCCGCGCGATCCCGATCGCATGCGCATCGTTCTGCGCGTAGTGATCGGTCACGCCCGACTGCCGGGAGTGGACGTCGGCGCCGCCGAGCTCTTCGGCGGTGACGACCTCGCCGGTCGCAGCCTTCACCAGCGGCGGTCCGCCGAGGAAGATCGTGCCTTGATTTCGCACGATGATGCTCTCGTCGGACATCGCCGGCACATAGGCGCCGCCCGCCGTGCAGGAGCCCATCACGATCGCGATCTGCGGGATGCCTTGCGACGACATCTGCGCCTGATTGTAGAAGATGCGGCCGAAATGCCGCTCGTCGGGAAAGATCTCGTCCTGCAGCGGCAGGAAGGCGCCGCCGGAATCCACCATGTAGACGCAGGGCAGATTGTTCTGCCGCGCGATGTCCTGGGCGCGCAGGTGCTTCTTCACCGTCAGCGGGTAGTAGGTGCCGCCCTTGATGGTGGCATCATTGGCGACGATGATGCATTCGCGCCCCGAGATGCGTCCGACGCCGGTGATGACGCTCGCCGAATGCACGTCGCCGCCGTAGAGCCCGTTGGCGGCGAGTGGCGATAATTCGAGGAACGCGGTGCCGGGATCGACCAGCAGATCGACGCGATCGCGCGCCAGCATCTTGCCGCGCGAAGTGTGCCGCTTGCGCGAGGTCTCGCCGCCGCCGCCGGCGACCTGCTTGAGCTTGTCGCGAAGCTCCGCGACCAGGCTGCGCATCACATCGGCATTGCGGGCGAATTCAGAGGAAGTGGGATCGATCGTCGAATGAAGCGGCATCGGTGTTGCACGTTTCGTTTGGAGGAGCCGACAGGATTTAGGGAAGGAAAACGGGCCGCCGCGCCAGAGGTGCGACGGCGGCGCGCAGCTCAGGCCGTCTTCGCGAACAGCTCGCGGCCGATCAGCATGCGGCGGATCTCGCTGGTGCCGGCGCCGATCTCGTAGAGTTTTGCATCGCGCAGCAGCCGCCCGGTCGGATAGTCGTTGATGTAGCCGTTGCCGCCCAAGAGCTGGATCGCATCCAGCGCGCATTGGGTGGCCTTCTCGGCGGCGTAGAGGATGGCGCCGGCGGCGTCCTCGCGCGTGGTCTCGCCGCGGTCGCAGGCCTTCGCCACCGCGTAAACATAGGCGCGCGAGGCGTTCATCGTGGTGTACATGTCGGCGATCTTGCCCTGCACCAGCTGGAACGAGCCGATCGGCTCGCCGAACTGCTTGCGCTCGTGGACGTAAGGCAGCACGACGTCCATGCAGGCCTGCATGATACCGATCGGCCCCGCCGCCAGCACCGCACGCTCATAGTCGAGGCCGCTCATCAGCACGTTGACGCCGCGGCCGACCTCGGAGAGCACGTTCTCCTCCGGCACCTCGCAATCCTCGAACACCAGCTCGCAGGTGTCGGAGCCGCGCATGCCGAGCTTGTCGAGCTTCTGCGCGGTGGAGAATCCCTTCATGCCCTTTTCGATGATGAAGGCGGTGATGCCGCGCGGGCCGGCATTGGCATCGGTCCTGGCATAGACCACCAGCGTCTCGGCGTGGGGACCGTTTGTGATCCACATCTTGTTGCCGTTGAGCACGAAGCGGTCGCCCTTCTTCTCGGCGCGGGTCTTCATCGAGACCACGTCGGAGCCGGCGGAGGGCTCCGACATCGCCAGCGATCCGACATGCTCGCCGGAGATCAGCTTGGGCAGATATTTGCGCTTCTGCGCCTCGTTGCCGTTGCGGCGGATCTGATTGACGCAGAGGTTGGAATGCGCGCCGTAAGCCAACCCGACCGAAGCCGAAGCGCGCGAGATCTCCTCGACCGCGATGCAGTGCTCGAGATAGCCGAGGCCCGACCCGCCATACTCCTCCTCGACGGTGATGCCGTGCAGGCCGAGTGCGCCGATCTTGGGCCAGAGGTCGCGCGGAAAGGTGTTGGAGCGATCGATCTCGGCGGCGCGCGGCGCGATCTCGTTGGTCGAGAAATCGTGCACCGTCTCGCGGATCGCATCTGCGGTCTCGCCAAGGTCGAAATTGAAGATTGCCGCCCGGTTCGAGGCCATGATCCCTCCCATGAGATTCATCTTGCAATTAAACGATCATACGTTTTTTTCTTGGCTTCGCAAGCGACTGTGCTATTGTTCGCGCATGAAATCCGCAGTTCGTTGAATTCACTGGGATTTCATGCAATATACATACGGTCGTTTGCTTGTTTCCGGCACTCCCTTGCAAGCCAACATCCTTCCGAGGCCCTGATGGCACGCACGATCGGCTCACATGGCCCCACGACGCTGGAGGCGATCCGCAAGGCCGGCGTGCGCCTGATCTTCGAACGCGGCTACGAGGCGATGAGCCTGCGCCAGCTCGCCGCCGAAGTCGGCATCCAGGCGGGCTCACTTTACAACCATATCTCAACCAAGCAGGACCTGCTGTTCGATCTGGTGCAGGAGCATATCAACGATTTGCTGCGCGAGCTCGATCTCGCACTGGAGGGCAAGGCCGATCCGGTCGAGAAGCTGCGCGCCTTCGTCGCCTTCCACGTCAGCTATCACATGACCCGCAAGCGCGAGGTCTTCATCGCCAATTCCGAACTGCGCAGCCTCGAGGCCAAGAACTACGACGTCGTGGTGGCGTTGCGCGGCGCCTACGAGCAGCGGCTGGCGCAGATCCTCACCGACGGGGTCTCGGAGGGTGTGTTCGAGGTCGTCGATATCCAGGTCGCGACCTTCGCCATCATCGCGCTGCTGACGGGACTTTGCACCTGGTACCGCCCCGGCGGCCGCCTGACCCGCGACGCCATCATCGCGGCGCATGAAAAGCTGGTGCTGTCGGGCGTCACACCGCAAGCCGCGCTCGGTCAGGTCCAGAGCGGCAGCAAGCGCCCGCGGACCGCGGTAGCGGGCTCGTGACTGTGACAGAGCGCCCACAACTCGATGACATCGACCTGCGGATCCTGTCCGAACTGCAGCGGGACGGCCGGATCAGGATCAACGAGCTCGCCGAGCGCGTCGGCATCACCGCCCCGCCCTGCCTGCGCCGGGTCCGCGCCTTGCGCAGCCGCGGCGTGGTGCAGGCGATCCGCGCCACGCTCGACGAGCGGCTATTGGGCTATGAGGTGACGACCTTCGTCCTGATCCAGCTCGACAGCCAGAACCTGGTTGCGATCGAGGCGTTCGAGGCCGCGGTGGCGACCGTGCCGCGCTTCCTGCAATGCTGGCGGATCTCGGGCGATGCCGATTTCATGCTGAGATGCGTCGCGCCCAGCGTCGACGACATGCGTCAGCAGCTGCTGCAATTCGCCGGCCTGCCCAACGTGCGTAAAATTCGAAGTTTTCCGGTGCTCGGCGTCTCCAAGGACGCCCCGCTGCCGATCCCGGGCGCCCTCGCCGCGCCGAGCCCTGCGAGCTGACCCGGAGCCCCTTCCGCCAGACTCGTCATGCCCGGCCTCGTGCCGGGCATCCACGTCTTTTCTTCATTCAGGCAGCAAAGACGTGGATGGCCGGGACAAGCCCGGCCATGACGGAATTGAACTCGTTTTGAAGCGGTACGCCCTCAATGGGTCCACGGCTCCCAGCGGCGGAACGCGAAATTGTCGGCATAGGCGATCTGGCGATGCGCCGAATCCTTCGGCTCGATCACCTGGTAGGCGATGCCTTTGCGCTCGCAATAGGCGACCGCCTCCTCCTTGGTCTCGAAGTGCAGCGTGAGCTGCTGCTTCATGTCGGTGGACGAGGTCCAGCCCATCAACGGCTCCACGGTGCGCGGCTGTTCCGGCTCGTAATCCAGCTGCCACGCTTTGGTCTTGGCACGTCCCGATTGCATCGCGTTTTTGGCGGGCTTAAAAATGCGTGCGGTCATGGATGGTCGGCCTCGTGGGATGTGCGGTATGGAAGCGATTTGAAGGAAGCCGCCGGGATAGTATAGAGACACCGTTCAACCATCTGATCGGTGATTCCTCGATCTCGGAGGGAGCCTTCGCCGGACCGGTATAGTCATTCTACCGCGCTGTGACAATCTGGCCCCGGGAGGCTTCCGTTTGGAGTCCCTTGGACCTGCGGCGCGGCCTTCTCGACAGCATCATCTCGAGGAAGCGGCGCCCCATGGAAATCCACGCTCACCTGCCCGAAAAAGGACGTGACCTCCGGCTCGACCTGTTCCGCGGGATCGCGAACTGGGCGATCTATCTCGATCACATCCCCGACAACATCGTGAACTGGATCACGACGCGGAATTACGGCTTCAGCGATGCCGCGGACCTGTTCGTCTTCATCTCCGGCTACACCGCATCCTTCGTCTATGCGCGCATGATGCTGGAGCGCGGCTTCATCGTCGGCGCCACGAGGCTGACCAAGCGGGTCTGGCAGCTCTATGTCGCCCACATCATCCTGTTCGTGATCTACATCGCCTCGATCAGCTACCTGGCGCTACGCTTCGGCGATTCCGAGATCATCAACGAGTTCAACGTCGCCGGCCTTGTCGACAACGCCACCGAGACGCTGCGCCAGGGCCTGTTCCTGAAGTTCAAGCCGGTCAATCTCGACGTGCTGCCGCTCTACATCGTGCTGATGGGGCTGTTTCCGCCGGTGCTGTGGTTCATGCTGCGGCAGCCGAACTGGACCATGCTGGCCTCGCTCGCGCTGTGGCTGGTGTCGCGGCACATGGGCTGGAACCTGCCCGCTTACCCGGCCGGGACCTGGTACTTCAATCCGTTCGCCTGGCAGGTGCTGTTCGTGTTCGGCTCGTGGTGCGCGATGGGCGGCGCGCGCGCGAACATGCACATCATCAATTCGCGCTACACGCTGTGGTTCTGCGTCGCCTATCTGATCTTCGCCCTGATCATGACGATGGCCGGCCGCTTCCCGGACTTCGGCGCGATGTTCCCGGACTGGCTCTATTCGGCCTTCAACCCGAACGACAAGACCAACCTCGCGCCCTATCGCTTCCTGCACTTCGTTGTGATCACGGTGCTGGTGATCCGCTTCGTCCCGAAGGACTGGTCGGCGCTGGAGTGGAAGGTGTTCGATCCCCTGATCGTCTGCGGCCAGCAGTCGCTCGCGGTGTTCTGCGTCGGCGTGTTTCTGTCCTTTGTCGGACATTTCGAGCTCTCGATGAGCTCGGGCTCGCTGTTCGCGCAGATCTTCGTCAGCATCTCCGGCATCGCGATCATGACGATCGTGGCCTATTACATCTCGTGGTCGAAGCGGCAGGACAAGCCGATCAAGCCGCCGGCACCGAAACCCGCGGCACCGGCAAAGGCAACGTGACAAAGCGCATCATTTGCCCGGCCGCCGCCCTTTGCCACCCGGCTGGCCGCTTCGCCACCTGCCCTGCGAAGTGAACCCATCCCAGGTGGTGGTCCAGCGATACTCGGCCGCCGGCGCCTTCGCGATGCTATCGGAGCTGCGCGCTCCCTCCAGGGCAAACGTGGCGCCCTGCGGGTCAAGGCAGCGAACGATCCAACTGCCGTTCGGCAGCTCCAGCGGCCCCTCATAGACCCGTCCGCCACCGGCCCTGACTCGCACGATGGCTGCGTCGACGTCGTCGACGTTGAAATAGTAAAGCCAGAACGCGATCGGTTCGAGCGGACGCTTGTTGAAGATTCCACCGATGATCTGCCCACCGGCAGAGAACAGTTGGTAGGACTCGGCGCCGGCGACGTCGCTGTCGACCTGTCGCCAGCCGAAAACCTCGCTGTAGAAACCAAAGGCCTTCCGCCAATCGGCAGCCAGCAGTTCATGCCAGCCGACCCGCCCAGGGGCATCGAGGCCTTCAACCGCGGGTCGAGCGATCCTTGATCCGCTCAGCAATCCGAACGTCGCCCGCTGCGGATCGGCGACGATCGAGATACGGCCGATATTGGTGCCGGTCGGCGGCACGTAGACGGCACCACCACGTTCTCGCATTCGGCGAACGGCAAGATCCATGTCGTCAACACCGACATAGCCAATCCATCGCGGGGTCGCGCCCTGGCGTATGCCCTCTTCCGGCAACTCCATCAGACCGCTTCGGGTAAGCTCACCCGACATGAACAATTTGTAAGAAATCCCGGGTGTAGACGCATCCTTCGTCACCCAGCCGAGGACGCTGCCGTAAAAGGCACTCGCGCCTCCCACGTCCGTGGTCAGCAGCTCATACCAAGCGAAGCTCGCACCATCATCAGCCATGCCGATCCCTCGCTTCGGCGTCGGGACAACCGCAGTGCAGCATGCAAATTCCCACATCGTCAGTGATCACGGCTGAGCGACAGGGTCGGCCAATAATCGCGTTCATCAAGATGAACCTAGGAACGAAGATGAACGACAGCACTTGATGCACGCTAGCGCCTCGCGAGACTGTGCGCGCAGCGCGTCTTGCATGCAGCTGCGACAATTTGTACAACTGCGCGAGAGTTGAATTCGACAACACGTCTAGAATGGAGGATGCGAGCATGCCGAAGCAAGCCCCCAAGACCAAGCGTGTGACCAGCAAGCGTATGACCAAGGCCGCTGTGCCCGCTTTGGGTGCAGCCGGATTGACTTTCTCGCTGGTAGGGGGTGCATCCGCATCCGCCGTTCCGGCAGCAGACGCGCCGCAGACTCAGAAGTACGGACCGACGCAAGCCATCACACTCGGCGAAGAAGAAATCGCCGACGTCAGCTTGGCGACGTTCCACCTGTTCGACAAGGAAGACATCGGAGCCGGCGTCCAGGTGGCGTGGCGCGGATGCGGCGGCTGCCGAGGTTGCCGTGGCTGCCGTGGCTGCCGCTGCGGTGGCTGCCGCGCCTGTCGCTGCGGTGGCTGCGCTGGTTGCGGTGGCGGCTGCTGTCTGTCGTGGGGCGCCTGCCGCATCTGCTAGTCGAAACAGCATCGCGTTGACACACATCGATCGTCATGGCCGGGTCCGACACACGTCGACCCGGCCAAATTTGTATTGTCTCCGTATCGTTGCGCGGCTCGCTGCGGGCGATGGCGCGGAGGTGTCGGGGCCGGCGCCTCGCCCGCTTCAATGATCGACCCACAAGCTGCACAGGAACGATTCTTTGCCAGGCAAATCCACCCAGCGCGCCAACAACGACGTTCTGCAGTTCGCACCGAATTTCACGGCCTACGTGCTGCCTCCGGATGTTGTCTGCCTCTATTCCGAAGATCGAAAGTTCTTTCTCCATGGCGAGCTCTATTGCACGCTGGCGTCGGCAATCGGTGCAAATGGATGCAGCCTCGCCAAGCTCACGGACAAGCTCGGGCGAAAGTTTCCATCCGACAAGATCAATGAAGCCATCAAGCGACTGCTCGACCGCCGCTATGTGATCGCGAAATCGCCTGGTCCCGGCACCGCCGCGGCGGGGCTTTGGGCGAGCCTGGGCCTTCCCAACGCGATAGCCGAACAAAACCTTCACAACTGCCGCATTCGACTTGAGACGATCGACGTCAAGGGCGCGGCCGAATTGAGCAAGGCACTGCAGGAGCTGGGTGTCCGCGTCGTCAAGACATCGCCCGACCTTACGGTTACGTTGGTGAACGACTATCTCGATCGGCGGCTCGCCGAACGCAACCTGCAGCGCGTGTCCGACGGATCAGCCTGGTTGCTGGTGCAGCCCTCCGGGGTATTTCCCCTGGTCGGCCCCATGTTCAGCCCGGGCGAGACCGCGTGCTGGACCTGCCTGTACGACCGGATGATCCGCAACCGCGAGGTCAAGGGCTTCCTCGATCGCGGCGGAGCGCGGGCGATCGCGGTGTCTCCGCTCGCACAGCACACCGTTGGACAGAGCGCCATCCATTTTGCGGCGGTTGAAGTCGCCAAGGCGATCGCAAGCGGCTTCCGCACCGATCTGCGCAATCACATCGTCAGTCTCGACTTGCTGGGCTCGACCATTGCTAAGCACTACGTGGCAGCCCGCCCGCAATGCCCAACCTGCGGCAGCAAGAAACTGCAAAACCCGCGGCGGTCACCACAGCCGGTCGAATTGGGACCCGGCGCCAAGCTGGTCATGACCAGCGGCGGCTATCGCACCGTTTCGTCCCGCACCACGGTGGCGCGGTACAAGAAGCACGTCAGCCCCCTCACCGGTGTGGTGACGCGGCTGGAGCGGATCGAAGTCGATCTGCCGATGAACACCAATTTCTATGCCCAACATAACTTCTCCGCGCCGGCGCAGAACGTGGATCAGCTCCGCGCCGGGCTGAGCGGCGGCAGTTTCGGCAAGGGCAGCACGGCCGAGCAAGGCGAAGCCAGCGCGCTGATGGAAGCAATCGAGCGATATTCGGGGATTTTCCAGGGTGATGAGATCCGGGCCCGAAAGCGCTTCGCCGACTTCCCCCCCGGCGACGCAATCCGTCCCAACGACATCCTGCTCTTCAGCGACGCGCAGTACCGCGGCAGCGCCGTGCCGGATCCCCACGACTCACACCACACCCAGCCCGCCCCCGAGCCGCTTGATCCGTCCGCGAAAATCGAATGGTCACCCGTCTGGTCGTTGCGCGACAAGCGGTTCAGGCAGATTCCGACCAGCCTGCTGTACTTCTTCTATCAGGGTCCGGCCGCCTTCGCCGCTGATTCCAACGGCTGCGCTGCCGGCAATACCCGCGAGGAAGCCATCGTGCAGGGCTTCCTCGAATTGATGGAGCGCGACGCCTATGCGATCTGGTGGTACAACCGGTCGCAACGCGCCGCGGTCGATCTGAACCAGTTCGACGATTCCTACGTCCGCGATCTGAAGACCCAACTCGAGGAAACGGGCCGGCGGCTCTGGGTGCTCGATATCACCAGCGATCTCGCCGTCCCGACCTATGTCGCGATCGTGCACTGGATGCAGAACGGTCAGGAAAATATCGAGTTCGGCTCGGGCGCTCACTTCGATCCGCGCATCGCGTTGCTGCGGTCGTTGACCGAGTTGAATCAGTTCCTCTCCATCGGTCTGATGGGTGGTGGCAGCGGCGAGAAGCCGAGCCTCGATGGCGTCAATCCGTTGCGGCTCGACGAATATCCGTTCCTGATTCCAAGTGCCAATCCCGTCATCCTGCCGGCCGCCGCGACAGACGTGCCGCTCGACAACACCCGTGCACAGGTGGATGCCTGCGTTGATATCGCGGCCCGCGCGGGTCTCGACTTCCTGGTTCTCGACCAGACGCGACCGGACGTCGAGGTTCCGGTGGTCCGGGTCATCGTTCCCGGGATGCGCCATTTCTATCGCCGCTTGGCGCCCGGGCGGCTCTATGATGTGCCCGTCAAGCTCGGATTGCGCGATCGGCCATCGCTGGAAAGCGAGTTGACGCCGTTTCTCCCGCACACTTGAGGTGATACCGGCGTGCGCGCGCCCAGGAAAATGAGCGAGAAAAAGAAATCACCACGCACCACGCCGCCGGCTGTCTTCGTTCGGCTCAACCCGCTCGTCGCGCTCGAAGCGCGACCTGACGGGAGCATAGCGGCTCATGTCGAAGGCTATTCGGAGCCACTGGGAACGTTCGGCGCAGCCGCAGCGGAACGCGCCCTCGAACTGCGGGTGGGCCTGCCGCTTCCGCGCTCTGAAGGCGATGCGGTCGAGCGAGAGGTCGAGCGCCTGATCAGGCAATTGGCACACCGCGGCCTGCTGGAATATCGCCTGGCGCGTCCGGGCGACGCCAATGATCTCGTCACGATCGAGCCGCAGACCCCTGATTACTGGCCGCGAACGCCAAAGCTCGACGATGCGGCAACAGTCGTGCTGTCACGCTTCGCCTATCTTCGGCGGCGCGGCACCGAGATGATTCTGGAATCGCCGCGGGCCGGCGCACTGTTGAGGATCCATGATGCGCGGATTGCGGCTCTACTGACCATCCTTGCCAGTCCTCAGAGGATCAGCCGCATCCGACGTCTGGACGGCTATCCGGGCCCTGGATTGCTTGCGCTGCTGCTGGACTGCCAAATCCTGATCGAGATCGACGCGGCAAACCGCGATACGCTGCGAAAGGCGGAAGGCGATGACGGCCTCGTGCTCTGGGATTTTCACGACTTGCTGTTCCATGCCCGCAGCACGGAAGGCCGACAGGCTAGTCCGCTGGGTGGCCTCTATCCGCACAGCGGCCTGATTGCGCCGCTCCCCGCGATCCGACCTGCCTGGCCCGGCAAGAGCATCAAGCTGCCGGAATCCGACCGCATCACCTCGTCGCTGGAACAACTGCTGCATGACCGGCATTCGACGCGCGATTTCGACGATCGGAAGCCTATCAATTTGGCTGAACTTTCGACGTTCCTGAACAGAGTCGCGCGGGTCCGGGCGAAATGGAGCGGGCAGCTGGAGTTTGCCGACGATGGTCCCGATATCGAATACACCAGCAGGCCGTATCCGGCAGCGGGCAGCGCCTACGAGCTTGAGCTCTATCTGGCCGTCGCGAATTGCGACGGCCTGACGCCAGGTTTCTATCACTACGACGCCGATGCGCATGTGTTGGCAGCCATCGACGTCCGCCCACAACACTTCGAGGCTATGTTGCAAAGCGCGGAATTTGCCATGGACGCGCCGTCTCCACCGCAGATCCTGATCACGATCGCCGCGCGATTTGGCCGGATCTCCTGGAAGTACAGCGCCATCGCTTATGCGCTCATCCTGAAGGATGTCGGCGTCCTGACCCAGACGCTGTACCTGGTGGCGACGGATTTAGGCCTCGGCGGCTGTGCGATCGGCACCGCCAATATCGATCTGTTCGCGAAGATGACCGGGCTCGACATTCATGTCGAGGGGCCTGTCGGCCAGTTCGGGCTGGGGCGCGGCAAGGAACCGCCCCCTGCCGAATAGTCCTCGATCCGCTGCAACAGGCTTGCCTGGATCACTTTGATCAGCCGCCGCGGCTGCCGTCCTGCGTGGTCGAGGAGACGATAGTGGCGACGTCGCCGAACGTCGTCATGACAGGCGTGACGACCTTGTGCATTTTAGTCTTCGACACCAGCGTGTCGTGCAGCACGAGGTTGTCGATGCCGGTGGTGAGGAAGCAGCTCACCGCATCCTGCGGCGTCTCGATGATCGGCTCGCCCTTGACGTTGAACGAGGTGTTGATCAGCACCGGCACACCGGTCAGCGCTTCGAACTCCTTCAGCAGGCGATAGAGCACCGGGTTGGTCTCTTCCCGCACGCTCTGCACCCGCGCCGAGCCGTCGACATGCACGATCGCCGGGATCTTGTCGCGCCATTCGGGGCGTACCGGCTTTGCGATCAGCATG
The DNA here is from genome assembly GCF_947648125.1 of uncultured Bradyrhizobium sp. Taxonomy (GTDB): domain Bacteria; phylum Pseudomonadota; class Alphaproteobacteria; order Rhizobiales; family Xanthobacteraceae; genus Bradyrhizobium. The sequence continues at coordinate 140,794 of NZ_CANSMR010000002.1, forward strand.
TAGGGCGAGTCCTCCTCGCCCTCGAAGACCTCCTTCATGCGCTCGGCCAGCACGATCGGCGCGAACGGCCGGAATGCCTGGCGGTGCTTGACGCGGCTGTTGAGGATGTCCTTCATCTCGGCCTTGCGCGGATCGGCGATCAGGCTGCGGTTGCCGAGCGCGCGCGGACCGAATTCAGAGGGCCCCTGAAACCAGCCGATCACGCGCTGGTCGGCGAGCAGTTTTGCGGTGTCGCGGCAGATGTTGTCGCTGCGCTTCGCGTCGACCTGGATGCGCACCAGGAAGCTTTGCAGCGCGGCCGCGACCTCGGCGTCGCTGTAGCGCCGGCCGACATAGGCATGGTCCATCACGAACGAGCGGCGCTGCTTGAGGATCTCGAGCCAGCCGTAATAGGCGCAGCCGATGGCGATGCCGTCGTCGCCGGCCGCGGGCTGGATCCAGACATTCTCAAAGCCGGCCTCACGCGCGATGCGCCCGTTCGCCACGCAGTTCAGCGCGACGCCGCCGGCGATGCAGAGGTTCTTCGCACCGGTGGTCTCGCGCAGCCAGCGCGCCCGCGCCAGCAGCACGTTCTCGGTGTCGTCCTGCACCCGCCAGGCGATGTCCTCCCAGTGCCGCATCGTCGGGCTCTTGTCCCAGCTGCCACTGTCGAGCACGAAGGGCTGCTGGTTGTCGGCGCCCCAGAACGGCACGTTCAGCCTGCCGTCCTTCATCTCGAGCAGATGGCCGACCTGCTCGTGGCGGCCATAGGGCGCCAGCCCCATCAGCTCGCCGCACTTGTTCCAGTCGCCGAACACATAGGTCGAGACCCTACTGTACAGCGCGCCGAGTCCCGGCATGTTGTAGAACTCGTCCGACAACAGACCGCGCGCCGGCTCCATAAAGACCTTCTTCAGGCATTCGAGCCTGGCGTCGTCGAACCTGTAGTAACTCTCGGACTCGCGGGCGAGCGGCGACGCTCCATCCTGCGGATAGGTTTCCATCGCGTCGGCCTGATAGTTGCCGACGCCGTCGACGATCATCACGACGCCGTCCCGGAACGGCGACACCGCGAATGCACTATAGGCGTGCGCGAGGTGATGCGAGATCGACACCACCTTGTCGGACTTCGCGCGAAACAGCGGATGCTTGATCGCCTCATTGCGTTCGGCGATCGGCAGGAAGCCCGGCATGTCCTGGTGGAGCATCCGCTCCTCCATCTCGGGCACCGGCAGGATGTAGCTGTTGCGCACCACGAGATCGACGTCGTCGAGCGTGATGCCCTCGGCGGACAGGCAGTAGTCGATGACTTCCTTGTAGAAGCCGGAGGCGTGCTTCTCGCGGGTGATGCGCTCCTTGGAGATCGCATAGGCGATCGCACCGTCACGCAGCAGGCAGGCGCTCACGTCATGGTCGTAGACGTTGAGACCAAGGACGTAGGTGTGTTGTTTCGGCATGGGCACTCTTCGGGGAGGATTCTGAAATGCTCAGAGAACATGATCGTGTCGACTTCAAGTTCTCGACGGCATTTTCCGCGGCTCGCAAATCTCTGCTTCTGCGATGCACAAATCAAATCGGCGCAATGCAAGATGAACAGAATGAACGGCGGATGAACGACAAGATGAGTGTAGCAACCACATCATCCTTTGCGGGCGGGAACGTAACTTGACCTTACCTGTTGGTCTCAATAGAGTCGTTAAAGCTCGCAAGAACCTTAGTGAAAATATTGTCTTAGCATGCTCGAACCGGATGCCGGTGTCGCGCGTCCAAGCGAGACAGCCAGCATCAGTTCAGATGTTTGGAAGTGACTGGAGATCTTCGGAATGACTAAACGCTACAATATCCTGACTCGTTGCCTCGCAGCAGTCGCTTTGTTGTTCGTCTATGTCGCAAGCACCTCCGCCATCCTGGTCGGCGCCACCACGTCGTCTGCGCAGGCGCAATGGCGCGGACGTGGCTATGGGTATCGCGGCGGCTGGGGTCGCGGCCGCGGATGGGGTTATGGTCGCGGATATGGTTATGGCCGCGGCTATGGCTACTACGGCGGTTATGTCGGCCCCCGTTGCTGGTGGACCCCGCGTGGTGTTCGCGTTTGCCGGTGGTAACAACCACCCGGCCGACACAAGCGATATCGAAGACATCAATCAGGTGCGTCGATCCCGGCGCACCTGATTTTCTTTTGGGGCAAGGCTGACCTGCCGCGCGCAAGAAAGAGCCCCGGAAGACGCCGGGGCTCCAGTCACGGGAGAGAACGCTTCAGAAATCGGGACGCGAGGACGAGCCGCCAGCCCGATCACCCAATGCATCTACGACGTGTATCAGAGCAGATTCGACCGCCTCAGGCTGTAGCCATACCGCAACAACCAACCGGAATGATCGGCCTGTCCACCGGTTCCCGAAACCGGCCAAAAACTCCAGAGCGGCCAGAGCATTTTCGGTTTGGCGCGTTTCCTTCACGCGAACCGGTGTCCACTTCGCTCGAAAACGCTCTAGCCATCGAGGATCGCGACCGCCCTCGTCCACCCCGCCGACGCGCGCTCGATCTTCACCGGGAAGCACGACACCATGAACCCGGTCGACGGCAGCTGCTCGAGATTGTGCAGCTTCTCGATGTGGCAGTAGCCGATGTGGCGTCCGGCCTTGTGGCCTTCCCAGATCAGGCTGGCGTCCCTGGTCTCAGCATATCTCTTCGCGGTGAAGACGAACGGCGCATCCCAGCTCCAGCCGTCGATGCCGGTCAGCCGCACGCCGCGCTCGAGCAGATACATCGTCGCCTCATAGCCCATGCCGCACCCCGAATTGACGTAGTCGGCCTGGCCGTATTTCGCGCCGGCACTGGTGTTGACGACGACGATCTCGAGCGGCGACAGCGTGTGGCCGATCCGCTTCAGCTCGGCTTCGACATCGCCAGCGGTCGCGACGTAGCCGTCTGGCAGATGGCGGAAGTCGAGCTTCACGCCAGGCTGAAAGCACCATTCCAGCGGCACCTCGTCGATGGTCCAGGAGCGTTCGCCGCGGTTCATGGTCGGATGGAAATGCCAGGGCGCATCGAGATGCGTGCCGTTGTGTGTGGAGAGCGAGACCTGCTCGACGGCCCAGCCCTGCCCGTCAGGCAGATCCGCTGCCTTCAGCCCATCAAAGAACTGCAGCATGCGCGGCAGCCCTTGCTGATGGTCGATATACTGAATGGTCGGGTGATTGCCCGGCGGATCGGCCGGAACGTCGTTCTGCAGGGGAACGGAGATATCGATCAGTTTGCGCGCCATGGTGCCTCCTCGCGGATTGGTCTTGTCAGGCCGAGCCAACCTGCCAGTCCGCGCGCACCATCGGCAAGCCACATCCGCTCGAGATCAGGGCACGGTCTGCCCCCGTTGCGACAGCGGCAAGGCGCAGCGGCGTTGAACCTATTTCCCGCGCGGACGACCCATGGGCACTGGGGATTTCAGGGCCCAGTATTCGGCGACGCCGTCTGGACGATCCATATTCCGTCCAGGCGGCGTTGTTGCGTCAGGCAAGACAATTTCGGCCGAAGCGTGGTTACCCGTGCCAGAACGCTGTTCACGCACAGAGAGCCGCAGAAACAATCCGTGTGCTCATGTCGGGCGGATTGCTGGTGGTGTTGCCACGGCGATACAGAGATACCCTTACAACGATGCTAACCAACCTGCATCTGAATCAAGACGGGGTTGCGTCGTGTCGGGATTTGATCACTGGAACGGTGCAAATAGAGCTTACTCGTCCGCCGAAGTGCCACATCTGCGCGATGAGCAGCAGCAGTTCGACCGCTATCACAAATTCGACGACGCCATCTCGCGACCGTCGCAGAGTGGCCCAAGAACCGTGATCCTGGATCGCTACAACCCGCCGGCTCGTTGATCTGGTCAGCGCCTGGGCGGCTGAAGTTGCGAGGAGCGGAGCGCGGGGCTTCGGTCCCGCGCTTGCTCTTTCGGGATGCCAACAGACCGCGATATCGCAAGCAGATCAACAAAGCTCGCATCGTTTTGACCGACCCGGATTGCTTCTAATCCAGTCGGCATTCGGCTTCGTCGGTCGCAGCCGCTCAACAAGATCGGCGAGTTCGGTGGCCGGATCGGTAAGTTCGACGGACTTGTCCGAAACGCCGCCCTCTTCCTTCCTTCGATGCTCTTCCCAGACGCAAAATCTGGGAAGTAAAAGCCTCGAAAAGCCTATCAAGTCTTTGATTTAAATGGTCGGGGCAGCTGGATTCGAACCAACGACCTGCAGTACCCAAAACTGCCGCGCTACCAGGCTGCGCTATACCCCGACATTTCCGAGAAGCCCCGTGGATACACGCTTCAGCCAGCGCCAGCAAGGCGCCGGTGCGCGACTTCCGGCTCGAAGATCGGCAACGGTTTCCCGTCCGGAAACCGCAAGGGAACAGAGAGCTAGTGGCCGCCGAACAGCGGGTGGCCGACCCGGTCGCCGGGCTGGATGCCGTATTTCTGCGCGGTGCCGGCAATCACCTCGAGGACGCCCCTGGCGAGCCCCCGCGACGGAATGATCTTGGTCGACATCGGCTCGGTGTTTTCGGCGATCCGCAGGATGCGCCCGTCGGCGCGGATGAAGATCATGTCGAGCGAGATGTAGGTGTTCTTCATCCACATCGACACTTCCTGCTCCGGCGTGAAGTCGAACAGCATGCCTTTGCCGTCGGCGAGCTCCTTCCGGTACATCAGGCCGGTCTCCTTCTCCTGCTCGGTGGTCGCCATTTCGACGGAGAAGACGTGCACGCCTGACTTGGTGACGATCTCGAGCGGCTGGACGCTGGCAGCCTGCGCGGCCGGGGCCAGCAGCCCGCCGAACACCATGATGAGGGAGGCCAACAGCCACGGCCGGAGCCGCCCAACCATGCAATCGAAATTCATCGACAAATACTCACACCGGGGAAGATTTTCCGGCGGACCCTAACCCGATGATTGCGGCAAATGCCAGAGCACTGACGGCTCGCCGGCGGCTCACGTTTCCGTCAGGGAGTTCAGTTCGGGGCTCAGTGCGACGACAGCGCCGACGGACCGGTCTCCGGGTGGATCTCGGCGGCCATCATGCCCTTGGAGCCGGGCCCGAACCGCACCAGCACGTACTGGCCGGGGCGCAGCTCGGTCATGCCGAAGCGGCGTAACGTCTCCATGTGCACGAAGATGTCGGGCGTGCCCTCCCCGCAAGTCACGAAGCCGAAGCCGCGCAGCCGGTTGAACCACTTGACCTGTGCGCGCTCGAGCCCGCTGGTCGCGGTCACGGTGACATGGGTTCGCGGCGGCAGCATCTGCGCCGGATGGATCGCGGTCGACTCATCCATCGAGACGATGCGGAATGCCTGGTAGCCCTTCGCGCGCTGCACGCACTCGACGACGAGCCGCGCGCCCTCATAGGCGGTCTGGTGGCCGTCGCGCCGCAGCACCGTCACGTGGAGCAGAATGTCGGGCCAGCCATTGTCGGGGACGATGAAGCCGTATCCCTTCGAGGCGTCGAACCATTTGATGACGCCGGAGACTTCGACGAGGTTCGCCGCGGTGTCGCCGAGACCGGAGAAGGCATCCAGCGCCGGATCGCGCGGCGCGCTGCCGTACTCGCCTTGTGCAATCCTGCTTTGCCCAACTCCGCCTATCGGCGGTCCGCCGAGCTTCTTGGACTCAAATCCGTCCGACCCCATGACCCCGGACCCCACACATCAAATGCAGAGCGCCGACGTTGCGGCGCACCCTGTACACGCTGCTTTCCATGACCAACTCATTTGGACGCTGCGCGAATCTCTCAACCAAAAGATAACACTCCCGCTTGCCGGGCATAGCTAAAAAACGATTCTTGCGGGAACTATGAACAGGCTTGCACAGCCGCGAATCAATCAGGCGTCAATTGCCTACGAAAGGACCAAGCGTGTCGCCGATGTCATGCCGGATCACCAGATCGGCGATGTCGTCCTGATCGGTCGGCTCGTTGTTGATGATCACGAGCCGCGCGCCGCTCTCCTTCGCCATCATCGGAAAGCCCGCAGCGGGCCACACCACCAGCGATGACCCGATCGCCAGGAACAGGTCGCTGTGCCTTGCGAGTTCCGCTGCGCGACGCATCGCATCTTCGGGCATCGACTGCCCGAACGAGATCGTCGCGGTCTTCACCGGATCGCCGCACTCCGCGCAGTCCGGCGCACCGCCGGTCTTGTCGAACTGCGACTTCACCCACGAGAGGTCGTAGTCCTTGCCGCAACCGATGCAGCGGGCGTAGGTGGTGTTGCCGTGCAGCTCGATGACATCGTCGGCCTTGAAGCCCGACGCCTGATGCAGATTGTCGATGTTTTGGGTGATGATGCCGGGAACCTTGCCGGCCCGGTAAAGCGACGCGAGCGCTCGATGCCCACGCCCCGGCTTGGCGGCCGCGAATGTCGGTTCCATCGCGAAGCGCCGGCGCCATGACTCGTCGCGCGCCTCCTGACTGACTACGAACTCGTCGAATGGAATCGGCCGGTTGCGCGTCCACAGCCCGCCAGGCGAGCGAAAGTCGGGAATGCCGCACTCGGTGGAGATACCCGCCCCGGTGAAGGGCACGATCGACGATGCCTCGGCAATCATGTTGCCGAGCCGCTCGACGCCGCTGCGCAGATCTTTTGCAATCACTGGGAATGATCCGGTTGGCCGGCCGCGACTATAGCATGGTCGGAGCGATTGCGAGCTCAACCATCACGCGCGCGATCGGCGGTGAGGCCGCGGCGATCGGGTTGCGTCGGCGACCTGCTCCGCCGGCGCGTCAGCTTCGTCGCTCTTCGGCTGCCTCTTCGGCTGCCTTGGCTTCATCACAATCCTGCAAAGCCTGCTCCGCATTGACGCCCAATTCACTGATGCCAATGCGCGGCGGGGATAGGACCACGACGAAGAGGATGGGCAATGGCCGATCAGAAAGACAGTGCCGCGCGCGAGCGCGAAGAGATCGTCGCACGCGTTGCCAGCTTCCGGGCGACGCAGCAGAAGTTCGAGCGCGATCGCCAGGAATATTACGACAACACGCTCGGCAATGTCTGGAGTGGATTGCAGCGCAAGAGCGCTTGATGTCCCGCCGACCGCGTGCGCTCGCCGGACGGACGATGCGAACACACGCACGCGCGATCACATCATGACACGCAGTTGAGAAGCCCGGAGCGATGTGCTCCGGGCTCGTCGCCGTTACCAGTAATGGCGGTAGTAGTGGTGCCGATAATACGGGCCGCGATAGTAGGCGTAGGGTCCAGGACCGTAGTAGCCGTAGCGCGGGCCATAGTAGCCCGGATAGTAGCCGGGCCCGTAGTAGTATGGGCCATACGCGCCGTACGCCGCCCCGGCGGCGCCCGCGGCGAGTGCGCCGGCTGCCAGACCGAATGCGAGGCCGGGGCCGAGACCACGCGCCTGCGCCGGCGCGCTGACCATCGTCGCGCCTACCGTCGCAATTGTCGCCAAAACTGCCAATGTCCTTTTCATGGGGAACCTCCTCACGTGGTTATGTCGACCAACGCGGGCGCCATGGGATGGTTGCAGCAAACGCCTGTTCGGGTTCCGCAGCCATGCGATAGCGCAAAGCTACCATCGGTTAGCGCTGGAACAAAAACACAACCTCAATGATTAGCTTTGACGTAAGCGAGGTTGGCATCGATGCCGGCGTGGATGGAACTGCTCTTGAATGTGATGGGCTTTGCCGGCTTTATCGGCATCGCGATGTATCACAAGCATCCGAGCGGGAAGCTGCCGGACTGAGCGCCGGGACGCGGCTCGGCTTGTCGATTCCAGTTTGATTTCCTCTAGTTTGATTTCCTCTAGTTTGATTTCCGCGCCTCTCCCGCCGTGCGGACCAGCCGGTCCGCCTTCACGAGCACCTTGCCGCTCTCCGGCTGCGGCCGAAGCCAGAAGCTGATCGCGACAAAGGCGGAACAGAGCAGCAAGCCCACCACCATCACGCGCCGGTGGGTCGGTCTGTCAGCGCTATGGAACGATGGCGTCATGGCTGTCACCTGCAGCCATCTCAACTGCAATCGCAGGTCGTGACAACGCAATGCTGCCCTTAACCTAACCTGGTAGGGTTAGCGGTGGCCCGGTAAGGGGTCGTCGGGCAGCCTCATTGGCCGCGCGACATCATCCACAACGATATCCAGCGCTTGTCCGCAGCAAATCCACAACCCCGACAGGCCGATTTGCCAAGCAGAATGTGAAGCTTGCTGCGCACTCGTCCACAGCCTCGCCGCAATCAGGCGTCGGCCAGCCTTTTCAGGGTTGCCTGGAAGCTCAGGCTGCGGGTTCCGACCAGCACGGTCCCGAACACTTCGGCATGGTCACCGCTGAAGGTGCCGGAGAAGCCGCTCGTCACCTCCTGGCCGGCGAACAGCGGCCGCGCGAACGGATCGGAAAACGGGGAATGCTGGTTGGTCCTGAGATGCCCCTTCCACGTGCCCTCGCCCGCCGTATAGGCCCCGATCGACCAGAAATACGGCCCGCCGCCGATCAGCAGCCCATCGCGCAGGATCAGGACACCGCTGTCGCGGCCCCGCACGCCGTCCATCATATGGATATGGATCGAATAGAGCCCGTTCCTCATCGATCGCGCCGTCAGGTCCCGCAGGCCCGCAGTATGCCGCCAAGCAGGGCGGCAGGCGAGCGGGCCGATACCGCCCGGCCGTCGATTCGAACCGCAAGCGCGGGTTCAGGTGCTTACAAATCATTAAGAAAGCCCTGACAGGGTTCGACAGCCGGAGGGAGAGAGCCATGCTCGTTTACCCCGTACCTGTCGAAGTGACGCAAGCCAGAGTGCAGCTCGTCGTCGATCAAACGGCGAAGGAGCAGCCGCGCATCATCAGCGCGGACGTGCTCGACGTCTTCGCCGCCAAGAACAAGGCCGATCGCGATGCCGTCGAGACCCTTCTCGACATCAAGGTGTGAGACCGCAACCGGCTTTGAGGCGCTTGCATTGCACACGTGGCGGCGCGCGCCGACGCATGTCGCGCGTGCCCCCGGGACCACCGCCCCCGGCAGCCGTTGGGCGACGCCGCAAATCCCCCTCGCCGGGCTTTTCCTTTGAACCTTTTGCGCAGTGCCAAGACATAAGTGCGCTGGGGATTTCAGGGCCCAGCGTTTGGCGCAGCGCTGTGGGACGAGCATATTCCGTCTACGCGGCGCTGTTGCATTTTATAAATTCAACCTTAAGTTTGGTCCCCAACAGTTGACGGCTCACGCCCTGAGAGATCCCCAGTCCGTCAACTGGGAAAGCCCCGCATCCAGCCTGCGGGGCTTTCTATTTCTGGGATGCTGGAACCTGCCGCCGCGAGCACCGCTCGATGTGCGCTTGACGGCACGATCACCCCAAGGCCGGTCGGCATCAGACCTCGCGCGCCCACGCGCGGGGTTTTGCTTTTTTAGAGGAGGTCCAACCTCGCGCGTCCTTGATTGGCCGTGATGGGCATTCGATGAGATAGAGGGCCGTGCCTCCAAGGCTCGACCACGAAAGCCCCGTCCCAGAATTTTCCTGGGCGGGGCTTTCTCGTATCGCGCGCTGCATGAGCGTGTCGCCGATCGCTCGGAGCGAAGGCTCGCGAAAGCTTGAGAACGCAACCGCTCCGAACGGTCGGCAAAAGTCGTGCGAGCCCCTGCCCCGCGGCGCGTTTTGCTGCTATTTCTTGGCGCGTCTCGCCCGAGCCCAAACAAAATCTCTGAATTCCCAGGAGGACAAGAAAATGCGCTATCTGCACACCATGCTGCGCGTCCGCAATCTCGATGTCGCGATGAAATTCTATCAAGACGCGCTGGGGCTGAAGGAAGTGCGCCGCATTGACAATGACAAAGGCCGCTTCACGTTGGTGTTTCTCTGCGCGGAGGAGGACCTCCATCTGCTCAAGTCGCTGCCGCAAACCCGCGGCGCGCCGCTGGTCGAATTGACCTACAATTGGGACGAGGAGAAATACGGCGAGGACCGCCATTTCGGCCATCTCGCCTACGAGGTCGACGACATCTACGCGACCTGCGAGAAGCTGATGAAGATGGGCGTCACCATCAATCGTCCGCCGCGCGACGGCAACATGGCGTTCGTGCGCTCGCCCGACCTGCACTCGATCGAGATCCTGCAAAAGGGCGATCCGAAGGCGCCGGCCGAACCATGGGCCTCGATGCCGAACACCGGGCACTGGTAACGCCGCGCCCACGCGCATGTTCCTAATCCGCGTTTCTCCATCCGTGAAACGCGGAGCGATCGCGAGGAACGTGACGCTTTGGTTGACGTTGCCTCCTTACACGAGGAATGCGAGGAGGCGACGAGATGGGAAAAGGAATTTTGCTTTGGCTGTTGGGTGTGCCGATCCCGGTGATCGTCGTGCTGTGGTTGCTGTTCGGTCACTGACCGCGATTTGACTGGTATCGACGAGGCTCTGCCGCATCGCGGCGGAGCCTCTTTTTTGCGCTCGGTACAATTCAGCCCACGCATTTCGACGACGGTTCAGCTAAGAACGCGCGCAAAGCACAACAGCGGAAAGAAACGCGTGATGGACAGCAAGCCGCAACTGACGATCTGGGGCCGACCAAATTCGGTCAATGTGCAGAAAGTGCTCTGGTGTCTCGCCGAACTCGACATCCCCTATCAGCGCATCGATGCCGGCATGCAGTTCGGCAAGAACGATCAGCCTGATTATCTCGCGATGAATCCGAACGGCCGCGTCCCGACGCTGGTCGACGGCGACTATGTGCTGTGGGAATCCAATTCGGTGATGCGCTATTTGTGCATGGCCTATGGTCAGGGCACGCCGATCTATCCGCAATCCCCGAAGGCGCGCGCCGCTGTCGACCGCTGGCTCGACTGGACGCTGTCGACGCTGCAACCGGTCGAGCGCCCTTTGTTCTGGGGGCTGGTGCGCACGGCGCCGGAAAAGCGCGACATGGTCCAGATCCAGAAGGACGCCGATGCCGCGGGCGTGGTGTGGCGCGTCGTCGAGGCGCAGCTTGCAAGTCGCCGCTACGTCGAGGGCGATCAGTTCACGATCGCTGACATCGCGCTCGGCGCCTTTGCGCGGCGCTGGTTCGGCGTCGAGGGCGTGACGAAGCCGAAGCTGCCCCATCTCGAACGGTGGTTCGGCGAGATCGCGCAGCGGCCGGCCTTCGTCCGCATCGTCGCGCCGCCGATGTCGTGAGCGGCAAGCCGCTCAGCGTCCGCTGGACACCCCCGCGCCGACACTGACGGCGCCGCCGAGCTTCACGCAGGTGTCGGAGCCCTCGACCTTGACGAAGCCCGGTCCGAACGACGCGCAGGGATTGCTCCGCGTCACGGATTTCGATGGCAGGTTTCTGCCGGCATCGGGCGGCGTCTGGAAATTGCGGCGATCGCCGACTTGCGCGAACGCAGCGGCGGGAAGCAGGACGGCGATGACGGCGAAGCAGGTCTTGCGCATCCGGCCTTTTATCGCGCGCGGCCGGATCAGGCTAGTTCACGAATCTGACGCCGAACGTCTTGCCCTCGCGCCACACCACTTCGCAGGCGCGCCCGGTGCGGGCGTCGCGCGAAAACGCCAGTCGCAGCTTGGCCGGCAGCGTATTGTTGTCCTGCACGGTGATTTTTGCGCCCGACGAGGAGATATCCTCGACCACGCAAGGCCGCGCGGCGAATCCGCCGTCGAGCGTGATCCAGCCGGATTGACGCAGCGATTTGCGCGTTTCGCGCTTCTTGGATCCTAAAGCCATCACATCATCCCCGGCTCAGCCGTATCGCCGCGGGCTTTACAAAAGGTTGCGAAAAACCAGCGAATTACATTGATTGTGCCGTTGTTCACAGTGAGCCGAACCGCATGGCAAGGCGGTCGCCTGTGCGACAATTCGTTGAGTCTGCTGGATTTCCGGTTTGGCGCCGATGGCGCTCCCTAGCGAACCAGGGCGAATCTAACGAAATCAATACGATAGCGGAAACTTTGGGTGAAAACCCCGGCATTGACTTGCAAGACGTTCCACCGGCTACGCCCAAACCGCCGATGATCGCGATCATGGCGGAAGATGTAATCGAGCTGCCTGCGTTCCTGCCGAGGAAGGTTTGCCCGTGACCGGCAATCCCCTCCCCGCCACCAACCGCCATCCCGCCGATCGTCTCGCCGATATCCGCGCGCAGATCGCCGCACTGAAGACCGCCGAGGCCGAGCTGCGCCAAGGCTTCATCACCGGCACCTTGCCGCTGATCGGCGACGACTACGTGGTGACGGTCCAGACCCACACCAGCGAGAAGATCGACAGCAAGGCGATGCGCACGAATGTTCCGGAGCGCGTGTGGCGGCCGTACGTGGTCGAGAGCGCAGCACCCTACGTGACGGTCAAGCGCAAGGTCTCGCAGATTCGAGACGGATGACTATCTCTGAAAAGTAGAAAGCCTCTCCGGCGGCGAAACCGGAAGGGCTTGGTGTTCAACGATCTGCCACGATCAACACACCGGAGATTCCGACCGATGAGTCACGATGTAGATGGGCGCGCTGGCGCTGAGTGTCAACATCAACAGAGGCCGAGCCCGGCGAAAAAGCGCCCGCTCGTGACCTGGCTGTAGGTGGCACCGATGAGCGCCACCGGCCCCACCATCGACGACATCAACGCCGCCTTCGCCGACGCTGTTCGCGAAGATGCTGAGCGCTGCGACATAAAATCCACCTCCTCCGACTTCCCTGTGATCCAGGCGCGTGGCCGGCTCGCCATTGCCCGCAAGGCCTTCGAGCATAGGGGCTGGACCAAGCTGCCGTTGACCACGCGCGGCATGCGTATCCTCCTCTGCTGCGCTGACCATGCGTGGCTCGCCAATCCAACCAATCCAAGGCAGGGCGTCCGGAACTGGCTGAAGCGCCACACGCGCCTCTCACCCATTAAAATCGACTTCCTCGTCGAGATTGTCGAGAAGCGCGGCAAGCGCTGGACCAATGATCAATTCGCCACGACGCTGGAGATCACCGTCCTTGACCGCATGTCCATCAGCGGAGATTTCCGGTTTGTGGGCGCGTCAGACGACGACGACGGCATAGCGCGAGCCGCTATCAATCGCGCCAAGGATGCTGCGCGGAAGCGCGCCAGCCGGGCTGCGAATAGCACCGGCCGCAAGCCGGGCAGACCCGCGACGCTGAACCTGTCACCGGAAGAGAAGAAGGCGCGTTCCAATGCGCAGGCCGCTAAGCGTATGCGGAACATGCGAGCGTTACGCAAAACCCCGTCCGAGTTCTTAGAGTCTATTAAGAAATCGGACGCAATTAAGCGTAACATCTCGCGTCCGATCGTGGTGCAGGCCATCGAGACCATCAGCACCATCAACCTCGACGGCATCGCCTTCGAGACGTTCGGCATCGTCGCACTCCAGCTGAAGCACGGAAACCGCACTATTCGCGAGTGGCGAGCACCGTAAGAGTCTCAGTGGATGGACGGCCGCGTCCCTGAACTGCGTGATGTCCCACAATGTCCCGCCGGAACCCCGTAAATTACAGTGATTCCGACGCAACGGGACATAATGGGACATGGCAGAACGGCCCAAATGTCCCGAAAATGTCCCAGAGATGTCCCTTTGGACTGTCAGCTGACTCAATATCTGAAAATCGTGTGCAGCTCAGCGGTGACGGCCGATCACGTGGCCGGCCGCCTGCGCGACGCGCTCGCCAACGGCGTGAACCCATTCAGGGCGGCAATGGTGAACCTTCACGCCTCCGCAGCAGACTTAATCGGCGGAACCCTGCGGAGACCTCACGCCGGGATGGAGGTGCAACATGCGGAAGCCTCGACCTGTTGCGATGATAACGTCTGTGGCTGTGCTGGGATTGATCGCGAGCAATCCGGCACAGGCTGATCGATTCGACGTTTGCATGAGTAATTGTACGAAGAGTCAGAACCCCGCTCACGCGGACAGCTGTGATCGTGCTTATGGTGCCTTCGCCATCGATGGTGTTAATCTGGACCTCTACTGGCCTTGTGAAGACCAGCTCCGGGACACTTGCCAACGCACCTGTGCACGTTATCTCGACGATCTCGGGCAGCCAAAGCGCGGCGGCAGTTACGGCAACCCTCGGCATTGGCAGCGGGAGGTGCTGCCGTCTGATTGGTACAAACCTGGGTGGGGGCCAGGCCGCTAACCCCGACCCCGCTTTCGGGGCGGCCCGCCTGCCGATTTGTCCTTACCCTTGCCACGGGTTTTTTGCCACCACGCACATCCGACCCGCGGTTATTTTTCGACCACCATCGAAGTGTGACCGTCCCCTCGTCTGCTCGACGGTCGACCGGCGCGCCGGGCGTCCGAAGTCTAGAGCAAGGCGCCAAACCACAACACGAGCGCGAACAGCACCACCAGGGCGGCGGTAATGATCACTTCGCTCGTGGGGATCTTCATCGACCCAGCCTTCGCGTAAGGGACGGTGCAGCATATCACGGATAGCGCGAGCGCGGGATCAGGGCGGCTGAATTGCAGGGCCATACGGAAAACCCCTTTGAATTTGCCGATTGCCGACGCCGTGTTTTCAATGGCTTCCGCGATCTTTATTTCCGTATAGGTAGGCGTATGGTTGGAGCCATCCAACGGAGGGTTTCACCATGCGGCGCGTCGGCATCTATCTCCGGGTTTCCACCAACGGCCAGACCACCGAGAACCAGCGTCGTGAGCTGGAGGCCGTCGCCGAGCGCTCCGGCTGGCAGATCGTCCAGGTTTACGAGGATGCCGGGATCAGCGGCGCCAAGGGCCGCGACAAGCGCTCGGCGTTTGACCGCATGCTGAGGGATGCCACCGCGCGCAAGATCGACATGATAGCGGCGTGGTCCGTCGACCGCCTCGGCCGCAGTCTGCAAAACCTTGTTGGCTTCCTCGGCGAGCTACAGGCCGTTGGTTGTCACCTGTACCTGCATCAGCAAGCACTCGACACGACCACGCCATCCGGCCGCGCCATGTTCCAGATGTGCGGCGTGTTCGCCGAATTCGAGCGCGCCATGATCGTTGAGCGCGTCAATGCCGGGCTTGCAAGGGCCAAGGCGCAGGGCAAGACGCTGGGCCGGAAGCCGGTGAAGCCCGCCGTTGAGCAGCGCATCCGCGCCCTGCGCGCCGAGGGTATGGGTATCCTCAAGATCGGCAAGACGCTCGGCGTCGGCACCAGTGTCGTACAGCGCGTCGTCGGGGCCGCCTGACCACATCCTCACCGTCGACCCCTTCTGCTCCCGTCAAACACGAACAACGAGGTGCTCATGACAGAAAGGCCGCATGTATCCGATGCCGTAAGGGAGTTACTCGACAGCTTCGCGCACCAGTCGGTCGAGATCGTTGCCACCATCAAGTCAGATGAGTTGCCGCCCATACTTCGCGACATGAAGCGCCGCTACAGAAGCCGGATTTGTCAGAACAAGGGCGAGTGGGAAATTCGTATAAGAGGCAGCGATGCAGCAAAAATCCTGACTCTGCTCAGTGTCCTTCCCGGTGCCTTCGTCTTCGACGGAGAGAAATACCCGCTCCCCTGAACGGCCACCGCCATCTCGCGCATGATCGCCGCCTGACGATCTCGATCGCACCAACCGCTCAACAAGGAGCGCGGCGAATGAAAAGACTGGCTTTCATTTTGATGCTTGTATTTTCGGCGGGCCCGGCAGGAGCGCGCGGCTGCTCGTCCATGTGTCACTTCTTCGATGCGTGGGCCCTGACTCAGCTCTGTCCGAACCTGATCTTCAACAATGACGGGCGCAGCACCGACAAGGGCTTCGGCGACATGCGAAGCCTCAAGCAAGCAGCCCTCAAGCTGGACATGAAGGCGATCTCCGAAGCGAGGGATATCTGCCATCCGGCCTGTTTCAAGCTTAAGGGCGACGAGCAAGAGGGTACGCCGTGCCAGTACCTACAGACGCGTGCCGTCACGCCTGACGAATAGTCCGTATCGGGCGCTGCACTCTCGACATCCGCTGACCAACAGTCCACCAAAAAGGCGGACAGTGTGTACGCGCCGCCCCGCCAGCCCGCGCGCCGGCCCCGTCCATCGCCTGGCCCGCTCGTCACCCGATCAGGACTGCGGCGCGGCGTCGTGATCCCCACCTTGATCACCAACGTGGCGCCTGATGGCGTTACGATCGGTGGCAATGAACATTGCGGCAACCGCCATCGAGACGACGGCAGCGGCGGCAAGCGCGAGATCGATCATTGACGGCCCTCCGGGGAGTCCAGCCCTTGTCGCAATATTGGCGACGGTCATCCCCGTTCAGGCAGTGTCTTTCGTCACTCAGGACGCGCGCCAGCCTGGCCCATGCGTTGGTGCGATGTCTGCCCCCGACCGGACGACAAGCCGCTGTAGAGGTCTCTGGGTGGTTATCCGATCAGTAGCCACGCGATGCTGGCAAGAAGCGCGATGAACGACACCGCCACAGCGCTGGCTAGGGCAATCTCCACACCGTCGATCCGATCAGAATACAGCCGCATAGAAATCACCCTCCCAACGATAAGGGACCGACTGCTGTAACGGACCGGAAATGTCCTAGTTCCTCGCAGCGGGCCGTCCATCGCGCCGCGTGATCCCGGCCGGGCTCGGCACCGGCCGAACGGATGGCCTCTCACCGGCCACGGCTGGCCGTTCTGGATGCCATGCGGAACCTACCGGAGGGAACCTCCGGATTTACCAATCTGGTAAAAATTCAAGTTCCGTCAATGGCTTATTGATTTTTATGCGACCCGGTATATTTTAGAACGTATCGCGAACGACTCTTCGCAATCGCCCTCCACCAACGCCGGCCAACATGGGCGTGCCGCACAGTGAGAACCTGTGCGGCGCTCAGTGAGGCCGTGCGCCCGCACAGCTGAGGCAATCATGCCCGCACCGCTTGGATCACGCCTTCAACCGCCCATTGGGATCAGGGCGCATGAGCGAGCCGGCCGTAAGCGCGACCGCGCCACAACGTCCGCGCTACGCCGTGCCGTGGCTGGCGATGCCGGCGCCGTCCTAGCCGTCAAGCAACTGAAGCGCTGGTTGAAGCACGTCGATACGACGCTCGATCTCGCCGCGCTCGAAAGCGTCATGAGGCTCGCCCTACATCGACCTCGGCATGTCGACGCCGTCCTGGTCGCTCGGCTGGAGCAACTGGTCGGCCGCATCGATCTCCACATCGAGGCCGCGCGGCTACGGATCAAGCCAGACGATTTGGCCGAGGCACGCATGTTGGCCCGCACGATTGCGGCGCAACTGACCGGGAGTCCCGCATGACGGATACTGCGACGAAACCGGCGAAGAGTCGCGGCTGGAAACGTCATCACGAGCTGAGGGCCGCCGACCGCGCAGCAAAGACCGCCATTGAACAGGGTTTGCTCGACGGATTGGGCCGCGCGCCGACCATGGCAGACCGGCTTGCCGTCGAGCAAATTGCCAGCCTGACAATCCTGGCTCGCACGCTGGAGCGTCGCGGCAAGATCGTCGCCGCCGGCAAGGTGCGCGATCAGATTGTCCGCGCTCAACGGACCAACGGCATGAAGCCGGAACCGCCAGCACCGCAAAAGGTCGACCCGCTCGCCGCGATCGAGGCGCACATCGCGCGTCGCCGGGAGAGCGTCTGATGCGCAAACTTACTACCATGCGCGAGGCGCTCGCCGATCCGGATGTGCTGGGCCACGCGCTCCCGGGCGACAGCTGGCTGAACTGGCGCATCCTACTGATTGCCGCCGTGGGCGAGCCGCTGACCGATACCGAGCGCATGATCTGGCGCGAGCTGACCGGCCGCGACCACGAGCCGGATTGCATGGTCGATATATGGCTGGTCATCGCCGGTCGGCGATCTGGCAAATCGCGCGCCATGGCCGTGCTCGGCGTTTATCTTTCGACCCTGGTCGACTGGACCGACACACTGAGCGTCGGCGAACGCGGGCTTGCGCTGCTCGTCAGCCCGTCGCAGCGCCAGGCGCAAAACGTCTTGAGTTACGCCAAAGGCATCATTGAGGCTAGTTCGCTCTTGTCCGGAACGATCGAGGGCGAGACTCAATCGTCTCTGACGCTGGCCCGTGGTGTTGATCTCGAGGTTCAGTCCGCTGACTGGCGCCGTGCTCGCGGCTCGACATGTGTCCTGGTCGGACTCGATGAGGCCGCGTTCCTGTACAGCGGCGAGGACTCCGCCAACTCTGACCGCGAGATCGTCGTCGCGCTGAAACCGGCCTTGGCTACGACCGGCGGCATCATGATGATAACGTCGTCTCCGTCTGCGATGGAAGGCATCGTTTACGACCTACACAAGCGTCATGCCGGCCCACAGGGCGATTCCCGCATGCTGGTCGTGCAGGCGCCGACCAGCACCCTAAATTCGAAACTTCCGCGGGACGTGATCGACCGCGCCTTTGCCGACGACCCGGCTGCAGCCGAGAGCGAGTATGGCGGCGCATTCCGCCAAAAGGTCGCAGCCTTCCTGCCCCGCGCCGTGGTCGAGGCCGCCGTGGATAAGGGTATCGGTGGTCGCTGCGTCCGGATCGGACATCGCTACGCCGCCCATGTCGATCCTGCCGGTGGCACCGGCCGCGACTCCATGACGTTGGCGATTGCCCATAAGCTGGTCGATCCGGCCGGCCGTGAGATCGTGATCGTCGATGCGCTCGCCGAGATTACGCCACCTTTCGACCCCGACGAAGCGGTGGCGATGTTCTGTCAGATTCTCCTCGGGCAATGGGGCATTCGGGAAATCACCGTCGACCACTACGGCGCGGCATGGGTGCCGTCCGCGTTTGCCCGCTTTGGTGTTACCGCGACACCCAGTCCGGTCACCACGTCAGAAACCTACGTCGAGGCTTTGCCACTCTTCACCAGCCGCCGAATCCGGTTGATCGACCATCAGCGCAGCATCGACCAGCTATGCGGTCTGCGTCGCAAGGTCGGCTCGGCCGGTCGCGATGCCGTCGACCACGCCTCGAATGGCCATGACGATCTTGCGGCGGCAATCTGTGCCGTTGCGCGGAAGCTGTCGGCACCAGAAGGCGGGTGCCACGGCTGGGTTGCCTTCGCCGAGCGCGAGCTGCGCCGCCTGGGCATCGATCCTAACCGAGGCGCGCTCACCGATTACGACACCATCCGAGTTGTCCGACATCACGGCGAGCCCGAGTTTGGCTTCAACTTTCCAAAACCATGAGGGACCACCATGACCGACCTGTTTACATCCGAGCAACTGCGCGCCGCGCGCATCGCCAAGATGAGCGATGCCGAGATCGAGGCCGCTCTACTGAACATGCCGGCCTCGCCGACCGAGGATGAGGACGTGCTGGAGCGCGCCGGTTTGCGGCGCTGTCAGCTGGAACGGCGCAACACGGCCGCCCTGCAGGCGACGCAGGTGCCGCCGGCATCACCCGCAACGATTGAGGTCGTGATCCCGCCGGAGCTAGGCGCGACCTCGATTCAGTCCGTCGACCGCCGTCGCTTCTTTCATCCGCGGCCGCGCGCCGATGGCAGCTGGGTGGTCGACATGCCGGTGCCGACATTCCTCTCAATCGCTCGCGCCACCAAGTCCAACACCGACGGCGCCTCTCCTGGTCGTTGGTTTGAGGTAAATCCTGCATTGGTGGAACAGTTGCTTGATAAGCGCGAAGTGCCGCCGATCGTGATCGAGGAGCCGCTGCAGCCGGCGCCGTTGTCGTGGTGACCGGCCATGATCACCACAGGCAAGATCACCTTTTGGCAAATTGAAAAATCCTTCGGATTCATCATGCCGGATGATGGGGGCGCCAGCGTCTTTGCGCATATCAGTGCATTTGAGCCGGACGTGCAGCCTTACAAAGGCGATCGCGTGCGATTCGAGCGCGGGATTGATCCACGGAACGGACGCGAGAAGGCGATAGCGGTTGTGATCACCGAGCAAAGGGGCGAACGGTCATGAACCTTCAGCAACTCGCCGGCGCCCTGAACCCGCGCACCGAGCAGCTGCGCGTTTATCAGGATGGCGAGGTCGTGCTGATCGCTGGCACGCTCGGCTACGTCGACCGCGCTATGACTGTTCACCTTCGTCTTGCCGACCGCGAGACGCTGCGCGCTCTGCGGCTACGCCACCTCATTGCCGGCGATCCGCCTCGACTGCAGCGCGAGCCCGAACAGGAAGAGATCGGCATGTTGCGCAAACTGATGGGGTTGTCGGCATGACTAGAAATGTACCGAGTATTCGCGATCGCGACCGATGCCAGAAATGCGGCGCTGTCGTTAATGGCGCGATGACAAATGCACATGCGGCGAAAAAACTCACATGGGTCCCAGTCGACAAATACGGAACAGCAGAGGAATGGAAAACCATGAGCAAGACAGTCCAAATGTTGGCGCCTGGCGATGGCACCTATCGCGGCAGCGATGGTCGCGAATACACCGCTGAACGCTTCGGACAACGCGCAACTATTCATGCCGATGATGTCGCTAAGATGGAAGAATTCGGCTGGCAGCGCGCCGACGCCAACAAGGCCATGTATCCAGCCTTGGAAAAGGCCGCGCTCGGCATGGCGTTCTCGCATGCCAGCGGCGGCGGCAACATGCCGAACATCCCCGCACGCGACGACATGCGCAAGCGCGACTTCTTGAGTCCGGCCGCCTCCGCCGGATACACCACTGGCACCGGTCACCCGGTTGCCAGCAATCGCCGTCACGAACTTGGCGAAGTCGAAATTGACGGGGGTCGGCATCGTGTTCGCGTTGCTCACGATCGCGAACGCGGCGAACTGCACGTCCACGGCGCCACCTTCGACACCACCAAGATCGACCGCACCCTGATGCGTTCATTCGAGGCGACCGCCGCCGCGCTGAATCAGATGCAAGGACAGGCAGAGGACGCCCCCTTGCGCGAGGCTCTCGGCGCGATCCTCGATCGCATTCTTCGCCGCCGTAAGTTTTGGGCCGACGCCGTGACCCGGCACCTGCGGCACGAGCATTACTCTGTCTAGAGGGAGATCACTATGACCATCCGCTTGCTCAACACAAACAATGTGCCGGCCACCGGCATCAATCCGCCCGGCAATCCGATGAATGCCAAATCGTATGGAATCGCACCCGGCGGATTCCTCGACGTCGTCGGCGTCGATGAGGCCGCCACCTTGCTCGGCCAGCGCAACGGGCTCGCCGGCTTCTTCCAAGTCGGCACGTCCGGCCCGGCGACGTCGCGGCCGGTCAACGTGACACCCGGCGCAATCCATATCGACACCACGCTGAGCAAGGTCGTCACTTTCGATGGATCGAGCTGGCGTGATCCAGTCACCGGAGCAGTCGTTTAATCCTAGGAGATAAACCGATGTCCACCCCAACCGTAGTGATGCAGCCACCGACCGGAACGTTTCCAACCCTGGTCCATCTGCCTGACGGCACCGTCGGCAAGATGCTTCCAGCTGACCCCAACAATCCGGCGGCGAGTAATCGGTTCGAAATTCCAGCGAGGTTCATTGGCGTGCTGATCGCCGCCGGCTGGACCACCGTGGTCTGAAGGAAGGAACGCCAAAATGAAAGAACTTGTTGAACTGCAGCCGAGCGCGGCCCTGATCGAGCGCGAGAAAAAGAAATATCCCGACATACCATACACGTGCTCGTGGAGCATCACGCCGTCCCACG
This sequence comes from uncultured Bradyrhizobium sp., assembly GCF_947648125.1. Classification (GTDB taxonomy): domain Bacteria; phylum Pseudomonadota; class Alphaproteobacteria; order Rhizobiales; family Xanthobacteraceae; genus Bradyrhizobium. The sequence goes on from NZ_CANSMR010000002.1 coordinate 162,305, forward strand.
GTCTGCATTCGATAACAGGGCTCCTTGACCGCAATATGAGGATCATTGTGGAGCGCGCCAAAGCCGACCGATATCAGGACTGGGACACGGTCAGGATTATCATGCAGCCGGAGACGCCAGAAGAGATGGAAGCTGCGGGTTACTCGGCCAGTGCGATTGAATGCAGCGCCAAATGGGATGCCGCATTCGCCACATTCGAGGCCGCCGCCGAGAAAATCAGGAACGGCACATGACCTTCCATCTCATCTGTGTTCACCCTTTTGGAAAATACACCAAAGGCCAGCGCATCACGGACCCGGCTGAGGTCGCCGTGTTGCTGACCGATCGGGAGCATCATTTCGTGCGCGTCGCACCATGACGAGACCGCGCGGTTCCTTACCCCGCGCGTCACTTGGGGCGGCTGGAGCGGTTGTCCCCGACCGCTCGCCGCCTCCTCCTTCTTCTTCGGGCTCCGCCTCGGCGGCGTCCGGCTCGCGATTGCACCGGCGGATGTACCCGGACCATCGCGAGCAAACCAATACCGCAACAGCTCCTTTGACGGCCAGCGCGCGGGCCGAACAACGGCCATCGCGCGCGCTAATTCAGACGTAGGGAAAAGGAGTAGCGACCGTGGACGCATATCGGATTGGCATCAGCATTGTCCTGGCCAATGGCGTGTCGCCGGTGCTGCACACCGTGATGACGGACTTGATGGGTCTGCGCACCAGAATCGGCGACGTGGAGCGTAGTCTCGCAACTTGGAAAGCGCCGCTGCTCGGATTCGCTGCAATCCTTGGCGGCGCCGCGGTGCTCGGCACGATCGATAAATTGATCGACAAGAGCAAAGACTTCCAAGACCAGCTGATCAAACTCCAGCGCCTCGGTGGCGGCATGGCCGAGGCCGTCAAGAGCGGTGCGATCACCGCACAGGCCTTCGATATCTCTCGGCGGGTTCCGATGAGGGTCGAGGATTTGATGAAGATCCCGGGCATGACCTACTCGATCATGGGCGAAGAGGAAGCAAGAAAGACCTGGGAGCCGTTGGCGAGATTTGCTTGGGTCCTGCAGTCTGATCGTCATTACAACGGCGACACCAACAAGGACTTGCAGGCGCTCATCCGCGCCGGCGAGTTGTCAGGCAGGATCACCGACCCAGTCACCAAGCAGATTGATGCCGTGAAGCTGGAGAAGTTCCTCGACCTTGCTGCTCGTGTCACCGCTGCGACCCATGGCATGGTCAATGCCCAGTCGATGCTCGGCATGGCCCAGCAAGGTGGCGTCGCATTGCGCGGCCTCAACGATCAGGGCTTCTACACGATGGCCATCATGGCTCAGGCGATGGGCGGTCATCGCGCCGGCACCGCCTATCTGTCGCTGTGGCAGCAGATGGCCGGCGGCACCATGATGAAGCGCACCGCCGAAGGTCTGCAGGAGATGGGCCTGCTTCAGCCCGGCGAATGGTCGACCGAGGGCGGTCATGTCTCGATCTCGAAAGATGCATCAAAGCGGCTGACAAACCTGATCGGCAAGGACCCTCTCGAGCTCGCCGCCAACATTCAGAAGCAGTTGGCCGAGCGCGGCGTCACCAACCCACTCGAGCAAATGGACGCGATCATGCGGCTCACGGGCCGTCAGACCACGCAGCGTTTCACTGCGGAAGAAGTCGCCAACTTCAGCCAGATGATGGCCGAGCGCGGCCGCTTGATGCAGGGTCTCGGCGCGGAAGGATCATTCGGCCTCATCACCGACAAGAGCGTCACCGCAAACATGCAGGCTCTATCGAATGCCTGGAGCAACCTCCTCACCGCGGTGGCCGGACCAAACTCCGATAAGGTGGTCACGGTATTGCAGGCGCTGACTGCAACCTTGAACAGCATGCAGGCTGCGGTGACAAGCGAGACGACGAAGGCGGTCGAGAGCGTCATCGGCACCATCGCCGCTGATATTGCCAAGGTCGACGAGTTCATCATGAAAGGCCTTGGCTGGATATCCGGCATCACGCCGGTGTTCCGCGCGCTCGGCGATTTGCCCTGGCAGAAAATCGCCGACGGCGCCGCCAGCGTCAGCGCGGCGATCGGCAATCTCGCCGGTGTGTCGTGGGAACGGATCGTCGCGATCTTCGACGGCATCCGAAACGCGATCGCGTCATTCATCGATCGCCTCGGCGGCATTCTCGGCAGGTTTGGCAACCACGGACAGCCCGGTGTCGATATCGAAGGTGCCCCAAAGAGTCCGACTCGCTTTGAGGGCGGCTCGGACATGCAGCGCGGCAGATTCATCCCGGCGCAGTTCAATCCCGGCACCAAGCAGCTGGTGCCGATCGTCCTGCATAGTTCGCTCAATATGGATGGCGAAAAGTTGACACAGATGATCATCGACAAGATCGACGATATGACGACTTCCTCAACCGGCGCCGCCGCAGCGGATGGAATGAGCCGCTACGCTGGCGGGGATCACCATTGGGATGACACCTGACATGTTGACAGAAAATGAAAACAAGGTCGTCAAGACCATGCTCGCCGTGATGACGGAAAAGCTCGGCGGTACGCCACGAAGGCCGCCACCAACCGAAATTGCGCACTGCTTCGCGCTGGCGTGTGAACGCTGCGACTTCATTGCAACCGAGGAGTCGGCCAACCGAATACTGCAGGCAGTTGCGGCCCAGCTGGTCGACCTAACGGCCACAGTCGACCGTTTGAAGGCTCGGCGCAGAGGAGAGGTGCACGCGAAGAAACCGGCCGAAAAGCTGGCCGCTGGAGAGAGCGTGCCGTGAGACCTTCAAGGCGTCTGCTTCCAAATGGCGGCCATGAGGTACACCGGACCTTGCAGGCCCCGGATACCCGGCCCTCTATTCGAGACGATACTTCCTGCCGTTCGTGTTTGGGTCGGTGTTGTCGCTCGAGGAGAACATCAGAATGGGCGTCGTATCGCCTGCGTTGATATAGACTTTGTACAGTCCATTTCCCTTTTCGATGATGTCCGGAAGATTGCTATCCGATGCGCCAAGGGGTTTGTCGTCCTCGTAGAGGCGAGCTTCACTCATGCGAGCAATCGGGTATTTGACGACCTTCAGATAGGCATACCCAAAGTATGGGATGAAAGGCCCGCGAAGGTTTCTGTCGATTTGGGAAGGGGGAATGAAGTAAAGGAATACGCTTGATGCAAAGGCGAAGATAGTCGAGCCGATCACTATCCGCGTCTCAAACGAAAGCTTACGCAGCATCTGTGTGCGATTTTTCTCTCTTTTCGATGATGCGCTGGCCGCCATTAAATAGCTTGTAGGCATCTTCTTGGCCTACATCTCGACCATCTCGAAATCCGATCCGGTATGCGAAGATGGCGCATATGGGTAGTGAAAGGACAAGAATACCACCAACGATCATCTGCGCTAGCATTTTTAACGCCAGGGTTATAGCTACCTGAGTTCTTTAGCAGATTCTGGGGGCAAAGCACACAGGATCTCCTGATATTGCACACCCTCGATCAGCGCCAGGATAGTCCAAGCATACTGAGGGGTTGGGACTTTCCCCGCACACCACCTCCAAACCTGCACTCGGTGGACGCCGCACAAATCGGCAAAATCCATCGGGGTAAGATGCAGTTTCATCATTGCGGATTTCAGGTGAAGGCTCGATTTGCCTTTCTGAGACGAGTTCAAGCGAAGAGGCCTTTCCCGGCTTGGGTCATTCTCACAAACGTACCGTTTTCGTGGTACTCGAGCCAGTCCTGATCCTTTGCGTATTGTAGTCCAGCCGAGCCGCTGGCTGATTGTCCAGCCGCAAATTTGAGCGCACCGGCGGCGACGGCTCGCTGGCCGGCATGCCTTCCACGGCGCACATCATGATGACGATGTAGGCGCACCGAATTTCACCAGATTGATGCATTCTGGTTTTCGGAATTGACGTTTTTCCATTTTGGCGCAAGGCTCCCGTTTGGGAGACCAATCCATGAAGTCAAGCGCGTCGGTTTTCGCAGAACCGCCGCGACACATGATCAGGTGCCGGCGCACGCGCCGACGCCAACGATTTGGCACGTTCTCAAAAATGATTGGATCTCACCATGAGAAAAACTACCCACCGCACCAGCAACACCGACGACGCCGCTCTATTCGCCCTGCTCGGCCAGCATGCTGCGGCACGTCTTGGCTGTCACAGGGCTGCACGTCGCGCCGACCGTTGCCGGGACCTCGGCGATCTCGACGGGATGCACACCCACGGCGCGGAGGCGGACGCCTTGGTGCGACAGATCGTCGAGCTAGAGCCGCGCATCGCCGCCGCCAAGGCCCACACGTCCGAGGGCTACGACGCCAAACGCAAAATCATTGAGAAGATCGATTCCGATGATCCCGAATTCCCGATCTATATTTACCTGTTGGGCGCCGACGCCGAGCGTGCAGGCATTGCCGTTCTGCCAAGCTTCCTGACCAAGCGCCTGACTGCCGAGGCGCTGCGCACATACACCGAGCACGCCGCCGCCTAAGCCGCCAGCACCACCATCAACCCGACACACAGAGGCCGCCTTCGGGCGGCCTGTTCGTTGCGGGTATGAGGAACCTCACATCACGTTGATGCAGCCATTTTGGCAGTGTCGCGGCGCTTGCGGGTGCCAGCTTGGCGCGGGAGCATTCTCATGGAGTCGCGCCTGACGCTTATGGAGATCATCAACAATGGAAGAAGTCAGATTGAACGTGCGCATCTCGAAAGGGCTGCGCGACCAGTTGGAATTTGAGGCCGCGCGCAATTACCGGTCTCTCAATGGGCAGATCGCCTACTCGCTGCGCAAGTCAGTCCGCCGCGATATCGCTCTGCGCGGGCCAGATGCTCACAAGACGAGCGACTGAAGTGCCCAAGCAGGCCGCCCTTCCTCCTACCCTGCCGCCGCGCCTGATCGGGCGGGATGCAGCGGCGGCCTATGTCTGCGTCTCGCCCGGCACCTTCGACAAGATGCAGGTGGATGGCCGGATGCCGCCGCCTCGGGTACTGGTGGATGGCCGGTTTGCGTGGGATGTCCGGGAACTTGATTCGGCGGTAGACTTGCTACCCCACCGTGGCGAGGAGGAGACGATCGCCGCAGACACCGGATGGACATGATGCCCCGCAAGCTGCCGCCGCACGTCGAGCGCAACCGAGTCAAAGGCAAAAACTACTTCTCCTTCCGGATCGGCAAGGGACCGCGCATCCGGCTTCCCGATGATCCGACAACGCAGGAATTCCGGGACGCCTACGCCGCAGCGATGGCCGGTGACACCAAGGAAAGGCCGAGTCCGAAGAAAGATAAGCCGGGCACGATCGGCGCCCTGGTGACGTCCTACAAGGCCAGCGCGGCCTATACCGGGCTCGGCGATGGCAGCAAGGCCGGCTACACGTCCCGCCTAGAGCAGATCAGGAAAGACCACGGCCACCGCGCGGTGGCTGGTCTGACACAGGATCGTATCCAAGAATTCATCCTAGATCCGCTGCTGAAGAAGAAACACAAGGGTGCCGCACTCGATACACTGAAGAAACTGCGCATCCTGATCCGTCACGCGATCGCAAAGAAGTGGCTGAAGGCCGACGCATCCATCGGCATCAGTCGGCCGCAAGGCAAAGAGATCAGGGCGTGGACCGACGCCGAGATGGCCGCATTCGAAACGCGCTGGCCTATCGGCACAAAGCAGCGCACGGCCTATGCGCTGATGCTGAACATGGGCACAGCCCGCATCGACACCCACACCATCACGTGGTCGCAGGTCGACAACGGCGCCTGTTATCGCCGCCGCAAGACCGGCGTCGCGGTCGACATGGCAGTGAGTGAGGATCTGCAGAGGGCCCTCGCCGCGATGCCACGCAAGGGCGATTACGTGCTACCGACCGAGTGGGGCAAGACGTTCACGGTCGACGGTTTCTCAGGCTTCATGCGCGATGCGATCTCGGCCGCCGGCATCAAGGATCTGACCTGTCGGCCTCATGGTTTGCGCAAGACGCTCGGCCGCATGCTGGCGGACGCCGGATGTTCCGCGCATGACATCATGGCGGCGCTCGGCCACAAGACCCTAGCTGAGGCGGAGCGCTACACCCGCGAGGCTGATCGGCGACGCGGCGGCAAGCGTGCTGTTGCCAGCCTCAACGAACACAGAAAGAGCAAGATTCCCCAAACCCCTCTTTTGCGTTTGGGGAAAATCGAAAAAAGTGAAGGAAAAACAACGCCGAGCCATGCGCAATGGCGCTCCCTAGCGGAATCGAACCGCTCTCTCCACCGTGAAAGGGTGGCGTCCTAACCGATAGACGAAGGGAGCAAAACTCCCGGCAAATCAATACGTTAGACGTGAGATATGCCGTACTGGCCGCTACCGGCGAACGGCCGCGACGGGCGAACGTATAGTGGCGATTGGCCGGACGGGCAAGCGTTCAGAACGCTTTTCCCGGACTGCCCGCCCAGGTCACCTGCGGGAGATTACCTGCACGACAATCCGGCCTCGATCGAGGTCCAGAAACCGCAATGCGACGGCACATGCGCATGGGCCCGCGAACCGCCCCCATGAATCAGGATGGCGGCGGCAAGCGCGACGACGACGGCGGGAACAATGAGTCTACGGAGCGACATGGGCCTGCGCATCGAACGACATCGTGGCCTAACTAAGGCCCGCAGGCCGGGTTGATGTCTGGCGACAGCGCGCTAGTGATTGGTCACGCTCGCGACGTCCTGACGATTGGTCGGCTGCGCCGCCGCCACCGGCGTCTGCTTGATACAGGTGCTGCAGATCACGAGCTTGCGCGCCAACCGGTCGTCCGCATCCGCTTCAGACAGTTGCGTCTCTGCCGTCGCCGGCGACGCATTCCGCGCATGCCGTCGCGGCTGCGGCTGATTGGGATCCTGCCCGGCCCCGTCCCAGGCCAGCGGACCGGTTCCCGGCTGCGGGGTCGTCATGCTGTATTGCTGCGAATATTGCGCGCAGGCGCCGAGCGCGATCGGGAGAAACAGCACAGCGGCCTTGCGGGCCCAGTTCCTGAATGCAGACATGATCACACTCACACGCTATTCGTACCGCGACATCGGTACTGCGACCTAAGAGCAGAACCGCTAAGAAATCGTTTGCCCTGATTGTTCCGTCGCATCCAACCGCGACGGCATCAAGACGGGATTGAGGCACCAAGACGCTCATCCGGAGTCCAACCATGCCAGGCATCAACGGTCGCTTCGACGGCAAGCGCGTGCTCGCCGATCTCAATGCGCTGCGCGCGATCGGCGCCTACAGGACCGGCGTGCACAAGCCGACATTCTCGGAGCCGCATCTGCGCTCGCTCGACTGGCTTGCGGCGCACCTGCCCGATGCCGACCTCACCGCGACGATCGACGGAATCGGCAACGTGTTCGGCACCAGTGCGAAAGCGGGACCGAAGCTGCTCGCGGGCTCGCATCTCGAAAGCCAGAACCATGCGGGCTGGCTCGATGGGCCGCTCGGCGTCATCTATGCGCTGGAGGCCGCGCGCGTCATCAACGGCGATCCCGGCATCAACGGCGCGGTCGAGGTCGCCGCATGGTGCGACGAGGAAGGACATTTCGGCAGCTTCCTCGGCAGCCGGTCGTTCGCCGGCGTCGTGACCGAGGCCGACATCGATGCGGCGCGCGACCGCTCCAGCGATCGCACCATGCGACAGGCGTTGCACGATGCGGGCTTTGCCGGCCGCCCGCGCCTCACCGCCGAACCTCGCCGCCACATCGGCTATCTCGAGGCCCATATCGAGCAAGGCGACACGCTGGAAAGCAGCCGGCTCAAGATCGGCGTCGTCACCTCCATCGTCGGCATCTGGCAATATCGCATCACGTTCAGCGGCGTGCAGAACCATGCAGGCACCACGCGGATGGCGGCGCGCAAGGATGCCGGCCTCGCGTTGGCGCGGTTCTGCGTCGCGATCGACGACAGCTTCCCTGCCCTGTGCGGACCGCGCACGGTCTGGACCACCGGCCGCATCACGCTGGACCCGGGCGCGCCGAGCATCATTCCAGGCCACGCCGATATGCTGTTCCAGATCCGCGACGACAATCCCGAGGTGATCGCGCGTCTCGAGGCGCACCTGCATCAGTTGGCGAAAGAAGCCAGCGCGCAGGGCCGCTGCGGCGTGAAGGTCGAGCGCATCCGCACCGGCGTGCCCGCGATGATGACGCCTGCCTTCCAGGATGCGATCGAGGCCGCGAGCGCCGCCTGCGCCGGCGGCAAATCAATCCGGATGCCGAGCGGCGCCGGCCATGACGCCCAGGTCCTCGCCACCATCATGCCGGCCGCGATGCTGTTCGTGCCGTCGATCGGCGGCATCAGCCATCACTGGAGCGAGAACACCGACGACGCCGATATCGTCACGGGCGCCGAGGTGTTCGTCGAAACCTGCCGCCGCCTGCTGGCAGGTTAGAGCGTTTTCGAGCGAAGTGGACACCGGTTCGCGTGAAGAAAACGCGTCAAAACAAGAATCTAGAGCTTCGGTTCTGATTCGATCAGAACCGAAGCTCTAGCCACCTTGCGAACGCCGCTCCGCGGCATTGTCGCCATCAGGTTGGGCCGCCCCGATTCCGGATCGCAGCGGAGCCAACGCGTGCGAGCTCTGCGCGATCCCTCTCCGCGCGGTGAAGAAGACATACAACAAGCAGATGTCGATCAGGATCGTGCCGGCCATGACGCTGTAAGCCCACGGGCTTTCCAGCAGCTTCACTTCGACCAACACGCGCGACAGTCCGAATCCCACGACCCATGCATCAAAGCTCATGCAAATCCGGCGAAACGTCTCGGCATCCAGCCGCCGGATCAGCCAGGCACCGAACGGGATGCCGACGACCACGCAGGGAACGAGCACGAACAAGATGCTCCGGCTCTCTTCGATGAACAGACCGAGCTTGTAATACGCGATCGCAGTCAGGCCGGACTCTGTCACCCGCACCAGTGCGAGACCGGCCCGAAACTCGTCTTTGACCAGGCCCTGATTGTTGAAAAGCATCGCCAGCGGCGGTCCCGAGATGGTCGTGACCGAGTACAGGACCCCGAGCGCCGTTCCGAACGGCAGACCGACCAGCCACTTCGACTGGATCGGCTTCCGCCAACCGGCCGCCTGCAGCAGGATAAGCGGCAGAATGATCGAGTAGGTGGCGAATTTGATCCAGCCGGGCTGCAGTGACGTCAGGGCAAAGGCTCCGACTGCGATGCCGGGCAGCATGCCGATGAGAATAGGCAGCACGCGCCGCCACACGGCCGGAACGCCGCTCAGGTTGATGCACAGAACATACAGGTTGACGAAGACTTCGACGATGACGACCGCAGGATTGAGAACGCGGTTGGTGTAGAAGACAAGCGCGACCGGCACGGTGAGCGAGGAAAACCCGTAACCCAGCGCACCATTTACAAAGGCCGCAAACAGGGCGATCACGGCAAGAACGATCACAGCAGAATCAATCGAAGACATCTTTGCCTTTTACCGGATCAGTCGCTTTGCCCGCGACATTATAGCCCATGGAAAGGGCCGAGGTGCCGAAACTTGCCGCCGCTACGTCGTGCCACGGCCACGCGCCGTGAAGTTCGCGCGATCTGCGGGTCGGCGACCTCGTCATGCCCTGAGCCACCTTGTCGGTGCGCCTCCCGTCTCACTCCGACACGCCATCGCCGTGCGGCTCGCGACATCAAAGCAAGCTGGCTGGACCGACAGATCGTCATCCGATCGCGGTTCGGGTACTGGGCACTGCGCCTGGAACGCCGCACGGGGCGTTTTCGCTGCCAGGAACTGCCCGGCAACCGGTAGTCGCCCACTGCTTTGAGCCGATCGAGGCCCGCGCCGCGCTTTCGCCGGCAACCGTGGCATATTGGACACGAGAAGGGCGTCAGCCGAGCCGATTCCTCAGTTGCCCGATTTGCAATCCGCTGAACTTGCTGCCATTTCTTCGGTACGCATCGCTTTGGTGCCGTAAAAGGGGCCGTCCGGCTCATGTTGTTGCTTGAGTCGCTTCCGACTGTGATTGGCGCCGCCGCCATCGCGCCCGCCCTGCTGGTGCTGTGGCTGGTGATTGCCGCCGACGAGCGCCCCGGACCGCCGGTGCAGGTGTGGCTCGCCTTCGTGCTCGGCGCGGCCAGCATCTCGCTGCTCGGCCTGGCGCGAGTCCCCTTCAATGCGCTGCTTGCCATTCCCGACAATCCCTGGGCGACCCAGGCGGTCCGCGCCGCGTTCGGCGTCGCGGCGCCGGAGGAGATCGTCAAGGTTCTCGTCATCGTCGCCATCTCGACGCGCCGCCGCGCGTTCGCCGATCCGATGGATACGGTGGTCTATGGCGCGGCCGCGGGCCTCGGATTTGCGGCTTACGAGAACCTCGCCTACCTCGTCCAGCACAAGGACATGTGGCGGGCGCTCGCGGCGTTGCGCAGCGTGCTCACGGTGCCGTTTCACGGCGCGCTCGGCATCATCGCCGGAGCCTACCTTGCGATCGCGCGCTCCGGCGGCGCGCTCGGCGCCTACCGGGGTCACCGTGACTGGGCGCGCATCACCAACTGGGCGCTGGTGCTGGTCGCGCCGGTCGCGCTGCACGCGGCGTTCGACTTTCCGCTGCTCGCGCTCCAGCGCATTCCCGATCTCAGCTCGACCACGCATCTGCTGCTTGGTTCGGCCAGCGTGCTGATCGGCTTCTCGTCGATCGGCTTTGCGATCCGCCTGGTGCGCCGCCTCGGCAGGCATCATGCCCCGCGCACCGACGTTGCGCGCGAGCGGCTGAGCCAGCTGCGGCGGATGTGGGCGCTGCTGCTGGTCGGCGGCGGCACCGGCTTTGCCGGGGTCTCCTTCCTGCTCACCTCGCTGCATCACTGGTACATCAATCCCGAGCGCAATGCGTCGTTCATCCTGGTCCCGATCGGCTTCACCTCGATCCTGATCGGACTGGCGCTGCTGATCGCGACCACCGCCGTCTATTTCCTCGGCCGCAACCGGATGCGGACCGCCGCGGAGGGCTTTCCGTCCACGCCGGGCCAGGGCTAGGATACGCCGCACGCTCGCAGACTTTACCGTCGCCGATTTGGAGAGCCGCGATGACCCTGTCCAACGATCTCGACAAACTGCGATCGCAGATGCAGGCCGCGGTCAAGCAACACTGGAAGGCGTTCCTGTTCGAAGGCATCCTGCTCGTGATCCTCGGGATCGCAGCGATGATCGTGCCGACATTCGCGAGCCTCGCCGTCACCATCTTCCTCGGCTGGATGTTCCTGATCTCAGGCATCGGCGGGCTGATCGTGACCTTCTGGGCGCGCAACATGCCGGGTTTCTGGTGGTCGCTGATCTCGGCCGCGCTCGCCGTGCTGGCCGGCATGGTGCTGCTGGCCCGCCCGATGCAGGGCGTGCTGACGCTGACCATCGTGATCGGCGCCTATTTTATCGCCGAGGGCGTCGCCACCATCATGTATGCGCTGGAGCACCGCCGCGAATTGTCGGGACGCTGGTCCTGGCTCTTGATCGCCGGCCTGATGGACGTCGTCGTCGCCTTCTTCATCATCGCGGGCTTGCCGGAGTCGGCGGGATGGGCGATCGGCCTCCTCGTCGGCCTCAATCTGATGTTCGGCGGGGCGACCCTGATAGGTATGGCGTTGGCGGCGCGCAACACCTGACGGCGAACCGGCTCGCCTGCGGATTTGGGGGGTGACAGGCCAATATCGCTGCGGTATAGAGCCCGCCATGATCACCGTCGCCACCAGCTATTTTTGGTACTTTAGCTACGACAGCTCGCTGGCGGCAGGAGGATCGCGCTCAATCTGAAGAATTGCAGCAAACGTCCAAAACAAGCCGCCAGACCTGGCGGCTTTTTTGTGTGCCGGCAGGTCCGAAAAATCCAAAGGAGCCAGCCGTGTTGAGTACGACAGACGATCTTCGCATCAAGGAACTGAAAGAGCTGAGTACGCCCGAAGAGGTGATGCGGGAGGTCCCGCGCACCCTGACGGCGACCCGCGTCGTAATGGGCGCCCGCAACGCCATCCACGCGATCCTCAACGGCACCGATGACCGCCTGCTGGTCGTCGTCGGCCCCTGCTCCATCCACGATCCCGCGGCGGCCGTCGATTACGCCGAGCGTCTCGCCGGCCTGCGCGAACAGCTCGCCGACCGCCTCGAGATCGTGATGCGGGTCTATTTCGAGAAGCCGCGCACCACCGTCGGCTGGAAGGGGCTGATCAACGATCCGGATCTCGACGGCAGCTTCGACATCAACAAGGGCCTGCGGCTTGCACGCAACGTGCTGTCGGCCGTGAACAATCTCGGCCTTCCGGCCGGCACCGAATTCCTCGACATGACGACGCCGCAATACATCGCCGATCTGGTCTCCTGGGCCGCGATCGGGGCGCGCACCACCGAGAGCCAGATCCATCGCGAGCTGGCGTCCGGCCTGTCGTGCCCGGTCGGCTTCAAGAACAGCACCGATGGTGGCGTGCGGATCGCGGCGGACGCGGTGAAGTCGGCGTCGCACCCGCATCATTTCATGGCGGTCACCAAGGGCGGCCGTTCGGCGATCGCTGCGACCAGCGGCAACGAGGACTGCCACGTCATCCTGCGCGGCGGGCGGATGCCGAACTATGATGCAGCGAGCGTCGATGCGGCTGCCGCCGAGCTCGGCCACGCCGGTGTCGCGCCGCGGCTGATGATCGACACCAGCCACGCCAACAGCAGCAAGAAGCCGGAGAACCAGCCGCTGGTTGCCGCTGACATCGCCCAGCAGGTCGCAGGCGGCGAACAGCGCATCATCGGCGTGATGATCGAGAGCAACCTTGTCGCGGGACGTCAGGACGTCGTTCCGGGCAAGCCGCTGACCTACGGCCAGAGCATCACGGACGGCTGCATCGACCTCGCGACGACGGCTGACGTGTTGAAGCAGCTCGCCGATGCCGTCGAGGCAAGGCGCAGCGTGCGGCGCGATGGCCTGCAGGAGCGTTCGGCCTGACGCGGCCGGACGGATTGAGCGTTGCCGGCGGGGCGGATATCGCGCTCCGCCGGTCTGTTCCGTAGCTTAGCAGCCGCGGCAGATGCTCTTGATCTTCTTGTCGAGCGCAGCGTCTTCCTTGTTGGCCTGGCTGTTCGGATCGCTGATATTCTTCTCGTTGCCCACGTCTCCGCGGCGTGGCTGACGATGTCCGACCGGCGCGTCCGGCACCCCCGAATTCTTCTGCATAGAGGACGATCCGCCCTGTTGCTGCGCCCATGCCTGGGACGTTCCAAGCTGGGGCGCTCCGACCGCAACCGTCATCAGAGCCATCACCAAAACAGTCTTCCGCATCTCGCGTCTCCGCTTCTCAACCCTATTGCGCCCGTTCCGGGACCGCGACGGTAGCACAGTTGCGTCGCCCCTGCGCTGCGCAATCCTGGACCTTCCGTATATCGGCCATGGTGCCAAGGAGCCATATTCTCGCCGCGACCAGCACCACAAAGAAGCCGAACATCACAGCATTTTCGACGCCGCGGCTGCCCCCCTCGTCGGGCGGCTCCTGCCGTCCGTCCCCGGCCCCGCTCATCGCGGCGGCTCAGGGTTGCGGCGGGTAAAGATGAACGTCACCGCAATAATCGACGATACGGTACTGCCGTTCCGGCGGATCTTCACGTTCGCGGGAAGCTGGCTGCGACAAATAGGTCGGGCCGATCGGCGCCTTGCCGTAGCCACCGGGAATGTCGAGCACGTAATCCGGCTGGCACAGTCCGGAGACACGCCCGCGCAACGCCCGCATCAATTCCTGTCCGGCTTCGATCGTGGTGCGCAAATGCGCGGTGCCGGGCGCAAGGTCGCCGTGGTGCAGATAATAGGGCTTGATCCGGCACTCGACGAAGGCGCGCATCAGCGCCGCGAGCGTCGCGGCATCGTCGTTGACGCCGCGCAGCAGGACGGACTGGCTCACTAACGGAATGCCGGCGTCGGTGAGGCGCGCGCACGCGGCGCGGGCGTTGGCGCCCAGCTCGCGCGGATGGTTGGCGTGGATCGCGATCCAGGTCGCCGCCCCCTCGACCCGCAGCGCCGCGATCATGTCCGGATTGATGCGTTCGGGATCGGCGATGGGGACACGGCTGTGAAGGCGGATGATCTTCACGTGATCGATACCAGCGAGGTCGGCCATGATCTCGGACAGCCGGCGCGACGACAGCATCAGGGGGTCGCCGCCGGTCAGGATGACTTCCCAGACTTCTTGATGGGTACGGATGTACTCCAGCCCGGCGCGGTACGCATCGTCGGACAAGGCCGAGGCCTTGCCCGGCCCGACCATTTCGCGCCGGAAACAGAACCGGCAATAGACCGCACAGACATGGACGAGCTTGAACAACACCCGGTCCGGGTAGCGATGCACGATCCCGGCGACCGGCGAATGCGCATCGTCGCCGATCGGATCGGCGTTCTCGCCCGGCTGCTCCACGAGCTCGTCAGCGCTCGGAATGAACTGCCGCGCGATCGGGTCGTTGACGTCGGTCGGATCGATCAGCGCTGCGAGTTCCGGCGTCACCGCGACCGCGTAGCGCGCAGCCACCTGTTCGAGCTCGGCAAGGGCCGCGACCGGCGCGAGGCCGGCATCGACCAGCTCGCGCGGCTGGCGCAGCGTTGCCGCCAGTTTCGGATCGATCCTGTTCATGGCTCTCCTGCAGGCGGCGTCCAGACCACCTGATCAATTCGTGGCGCGCCGCTCGCCAGCATCACCAGCCGGTCGAAGCCGAGCGCGACGCCGCTCGCCTCGGGCATCTGGCCAACGGCGGCAAGGAAATCGTCGTCGAGCGGATAGCGCTCGCCGTAGCGGCGGGCCTTCTCGTCCATCGCTGCGGTGAAACGATGGCGCTGCTCGGCCGCATCGGTCAACTCGCCAAAGCCGTTAGCGAGCTCGACACCGCAGGCATAGACCTCGAAGCGCTCGGCGACGCGAGGCTCGCCCGCCTTGGTGCGCGCCAGCGCGGCCTCGGGCGTTGGGTATTCGAACAGCACCGTCAGGCGGCCATGGCCAAGATTGGGCTCGACATGCTCGACCAGCACCTTGCTGAAGATGTCCGACCAGGTGTCGTCATCGGCGATCCGAACCCGCTCACGCGCGGCTGACGCCAGCGCCTTGCGGTCGCCTTCGCCGCCAGAGATCGTGGCCAGCAGGTCGATGCCGGCGAAGCGCTCGAAACCGGCGGCAACCGTCAGCAACTCCGGCTCCGCAAAGGGGTCGGCCATCCTGCCGCGGAATGAAAACCGCCCGATCCCGGTCGCCTGCGCCGCGTGTGCGATCACGACGATCGTGTCGGCCATGATGGCGTCATAACCGGCATTGGCGCGGTACCATTCCAACATGGTGAATTCGGGCAAATGCAGGTCGCCGCGTTCGCGATCGCGGAACACCCGCGCGAACTCGTAGATCTTTGGCTCGCCGGCCGCGAGCAGCTTCTTGCAGGCGAACTCGGGAGAGGTGCGCAGATAGCGTGGCGCCGACACGCCATCGGCCTGCCTGAGCTCGGTACGGGGGGCGTGCAGATGCGTCTCATTGCCCGGCGAGATCTGCAGGATGGCGGTCTCGACCTCGGCAAATCCCTGCTCCTCGAACCACGCCCGCAGCGCCCGCGTGATCGCGGTCCGCGCCTGCAAGAAGGGCCTGCGATCGGCGTAGCGCGACGGCGTCCACCAGGGCGATGGCTGGTCATGAGCGGTCATCGGCCGGCCACCCCAGCGGCTGTGGATTCAACATCAACAAGCCACCGCCCCGATTGAAGAGCCGCGCGCAAATCCTTGATTCCATACAAATACATGGTCGACACGGCCTTGGTCGCAGCGGAACGCGGCGAAGCGTGTCCCTTCTTGTCGAAAGTAGCCGGAATTGTCCATGTGCAGCCTCGGCTGAACCTGGGCAAGCGGCCCGAATTCGGGCGGCGGGAACGGCTGGCAAACTGCCGAATTCGGCCGCAAAAGACTGGCATCTCAGGGACAAATCAGTATGTTGCAGCCCGAAATCGCCGCCACGGCCGAGGGGCTGCCGGTCCGGTTTGCGCCCCCGCTTCTCAAATTCAGGAAAACACCTTTGAAAGTCATCGCCAGTTCCATCCGCAAGGGCAACATCATCGAGCAGGATGGCAAGCTCTATGTGGTCCTCTCCGCCGAAAACATTCATCCCGGCAAGGGCACCCCCGTCAGCCAGATCGAAATGCGCCGCATCGGCGACGGCGTGAAGGTGTCGGAGCGCTACAAGACCACCGATCAGGTCGAGAAGGCCACCGTCGAGGACCACAATTACAACTACCTCTATGAGGACGCCGACGGCTTCCACTTCATGAACAACGACAACTACGACCAGGTCCAGGTCTCCAAGGAGATCGTCGGCTCGTCTGCGCCGTATTTGCAGGAGAACATGACCGTGAAGCTGTCGATGCACGAGGGCAATCCGGTCGCGATCCAGCTGCCCCAGCGCGTGACGCTGGAAGTGGTGGAGACCGAGCCCGTCACCAAGGGCCAGACCGCCTCGTCGTCGTACAAGCCCGCGATGCTGTCCAACGGCATCCGCACCGGCGTGCCGCCGCACGTGTCCACCGGCACGCGCATCGTCGTCATGACCGAGGACGGTTCCTACGTCGAACGCGCCAAGGATTGAGCGGAAGGGTTGGGCGGCGCCGCGCGGTGACATTCGCAATGAATCATCACCGCGCATCAGGTTGTTGTTCAAGCTCAAACTTTCCGGAAAACTGCTACACACTTTTCCGGAACTTGCTCTAATCTCTCGCGATCAGACATGACCCGGGGAGTGCAGTGAACAGGACGGTCGTCAGCTTCATCAGTTGCTGGCTCGCAGCCCTGCTCTTGCCTTCTCCCGACGCTCATGCCGACGAATTCCGGACGCCTTCGATCTCGGCTATGCGGGTCGAATGGCGCTCGGTGCTCGACCAGCTCCGGCAAGAGATCACCACCCGGCCGGCCATTGCCTCCAGCTTCACGTTCGCCGGTCAGCGCCGCGTCCCGGCCACCGATCCGCGTGCGACGCCCGCGCTGGTGCAGCTGAACGCAGTGACATCGCCGCTGTTCCCCGGCATTGGGCGCAGCCCGATCCCGGTGCTGCTGCCGTTCGACCCCGCAAGCTATCTCGACGCCCGACAGAACGGCGCACCGGCCAGCCTGCCGGTCGCACGCTACCAGGCCGACTTCCGCGCGGCTGACGTCTTCCATGCCGGCGCGTCGGGCTATGACGCGGTGTTCTCGCTCGACCCCGGCGCCGGCGACGGCATGCCGCCGCGGACCTTTGCCAAACCGGTCGAGGTGCAGATCTCGGGCTCGATCCTGGTCTACGACCTCGCCGACCGGCTCGGCGGCAAGGGCGAGCCGGTCAAGACACTGGCCGCGCAGTTTCCGGACCTGCGCCGCTTCATCCGCGAAGGCTATGTCCGCTACGCCTTCACCCGCTTCGGGATTCCTTATGTCGTTGCGATCCAGTGCCTCGACAGCGCGCCCCGATCGAAGCGGCTCGCCTGCCGCGAGGCCTATCCGGTCGCCGAGCGCTTCCTGAAGGCGTTGCGCATCGCCGGCGGCCAGCCGTCACGGCCGCGCCGCGACATCGCCTCCGACATCGCCGAGCGGCCGATCGCTCAATCGGCGGACTTCACCTACCGCCCGAGCGGCGACATCGTTCCGGGCAGCGGCGGCCGCAGGCAGCAGGGCGGCCACGCCGACTTCACGGTGTACTCGCAGATCCGCTTTCCGCTCGACAAGGCGCCGGCCTTCGCGCACTCGCAATCCTTCGCCCGGCGCAAGGCAGGCGCGACTGTCGACGAGTATCCCTGGCAGGACAATTTCTGCGAAGCGCGCAGCTTCGAGGTCGGCCAATGCGCCAGCGGCTACGGCCATCAGGGCCAGGATATCAGGCCGGGCGCGTGTCCGGCCGACAGCAAGGACAGTTGCGATCCCAGGCAGCAGGCGGTCGTCGCGGTGCGCGACAGCATCGTGATCCGCTCGGCGCAGCAGCAGGCCGCGACATTGCAGGTCAACACAAGCACCGAGCATATCCGCTTCCGCTACATGCACATGAACCCGTCCGTGATGGACGCCGACGGCCTGCTCAACGGACGCCGCCTCAGCGAGGGCGAGAAGATCGGCGTGGTCTCGAACTATCTCGACCATCCCAACGGCACGTCACGGCATCTGCATTTCGACGTGCAGGTGTTCACGCGCGACGGCTGGCTCTGGGTCAATCCCTACACCACGCTGGTGTCGGCCTACGAGCGGCTGATCCGCGGCCGCGGCCGCGAGATCGGACCCGAGCCCGGGCCTGCGGCCGCCGTGGCCCATGCCCTGCCCGACGACGTCATGCATCGCATCGACACCCAGGAAGGTGGCGGCAATTAGCGCGAGCGGAGTGGACACCGCGGTTCGGGGCGCACAGCCAAAATATCGAAAACAACCCCATGCAAAGTAGCCGGCGGCCGTCGTCATCAGACACGACGACTTGACACGTCGGGCAACTCAGCGGCATTATTCCATTATTCCGAAATAGTGCAAACGTCGCTCGCCCGGGCGCCATGGCGCTCCGCGCCACATCGGTCGCGTCATTGCGCGGATTGGGAAGCTGCACCGCATGGTGAGCTGCGTCCGCCTATTTCTTCCACGGCGCATCGCCGCGTGCAGCAGCGTCCGCGAAGATGCCCTGCTCGTAGTCGATAAAGGCACGCACCATTGCGCGATAGGCGGCTTCCGCAACCTTCGGCGACAGCCCGTCCGCTTCCGCAAGCGCCATCGCCTTCTTCACGACAGCCTCGGCGCGCTCCGGGGCTTCGACCTGCGCTGGGTTGGCCTTGAAGCGCGCGGCTTCATGGACGTAGCGGCCGCGCTCGGCCATCAGGCGTACGATCTCGCGGTCGAGCCGGTCGATATTGCTGCGCACCTCGCCGAGCGTCTTGCAGCAGACACCGTTGTCGACGGTGGGACTGCCCCACAACGCCGGCGCGTCGGTCACGGGCTCCTCGGCCAGCGCCGCGGCGGGGATCAGAAGCATCAACAGAACCATCGGCAATCGCATCAAACGTCTCCCAGTCAGTGAGCACGATGGGCGATTGTTATGCCGATTTTACACGCGCGTGGAAGCCGCGATGGCGCTGCAGCCACCGCGAATTCCATTGCGAACCGCGGCGATGATCAACCGATGTCCATTCCGGCCAATACCTCACTGACCTTCTTCTGGGCGTCCGGGGGCAACGGCAGGATCGGACGCGGAGGTTCGGCCGCACAGATCCCTCTGAGATTGGCGATCGCGTAAACCACGCGCACGCTCGAGAATGTCTTGAGCAACTGCCAGACCGGTTGCAGCCGCGCGTCGAGCTGCCGCGCCCTGGCGGCATCGCCACTTGCCACGGCACGGACGATGTCGAGGCAGACCTTGGGGAAAATCCCTGCGAGCACGCTGTACCAGGTCTCGCCGCCCGCCAGCAGCGCCTCGGTGCAATTCCAGTCGGCACTGTAGCCGAGCGAGAATCCGCTCGGCACGATAGCGCGCAATTCAGCGATATGGCCCGGCAGCGCGGCAGCGTCCAGCGCGGGACTCTTCACCGCCAGGATTCCCGCAACATGACTCAAACGGCCGATCAGAGCCGGCGTGAATCGAAAATGCGTCGTGCCTGGATTGTCGTAGATGCAGATCGGCAATCCGCTTTCACGCGCCACTGTTTGAAAGTGCTCGAACACTTCGTCATCGGTCAACGGGGTATAGGACACCGGCGCCAGCAGGCCAGCCGCCGCGCCGGCATCACGCGCATCCTGCGCCAGTTTCACCGCATCATCGGTGCGCAGTGCGCCGACGCCGACCAGGAGCGGCGTTTTGCCGTCTGCCAGGGCTGCAGCCGCCTGCACGGCACGTCGCCGCTCATCGCGGCTGAAATACGGATATGAGCCGGTGCTTCCGAGCAGCCCGATCGAATCCACCTTCGCCGCAATCAAGGGCTCCAGCAACGCGCGCAGCGCTCCCGCATCGACTTGGCCATCTCTGTTCGAGGGCGTGATCGGGAAGGCGGAAAGCCCATTGAGATTGACCATCGGTTGCTCCTGTTCGTTGACCGCCGCGCGAGCGGCGAAATCGCATTGCGGTCGTCGCCGCCGCGCCATCAATCACAGCGCCGAATTCTGCTTGCAAGGTCCAGTTTGCTGCGGACTTCACAGCAAACTGGTCCAGTGCGCAGCGGCGCTTGCAGTCTGCGGAATTGGGCCGGCTTCGATCGGAATTGCCGGCGGCTATTCCAGCATCGTGGTCAGTTGCGCGCCTTCGTCCGCGACGAACACCGCGATCAGTTCCGCCGGCTCCGTGGTGCTGGCATTGGCCGAAACCATGTGGGTCGAGCCCGGCGGCTCGAAGAAGGACTCGCCGACCTTGAAGGTCTCAACCGGCCCGCCGCCGAGCTGGGAACGGATCTCGCCCTTGGTGATGTAGGCCGTCACCGAGCCGGAATGGCGGTGCGGCGGCGTGAAGCCGCCGGGACCATAGAACACGCGCACCACCGTAACCCGCTTGCCCGGCACGTTCGGCAAGGCATGCGAGGTGATGACCTCGACCTTGTCGAGCGGCGACGCCGCATTGGCGCTCGCGCAGAGCGGTGCAATCACCGCGGAGATCGCATCCATCGGGATCGGCAGCGCCTTGCCGATCACGAAGGCCGAGGCCAGTCCCGCAATCACGGCCAGCGCGACCACCCGCGGCGGCCGCGCGAATGAAAGAGACGGTGTCATCGCCATCGAGGTCATCGGTTGTTCTCCCCTGCCGATTGCCGTTCGTTCCGTCTCACGAAGCCGCTGCGGCCGCACGCCGCCGGCGCGGCGGCGGCGTCCAGCGATAGGCGGCGCCGAACCGGTTCCAGACATTGATCGAAGCGATCGCCGAGGTCAGGTAGGTCAGCTCCTTTTCGGAGAATTCAGCGGTGGCCTCGGCATAGACCTCGTCGCTGACGCCATTCGGCAGGGTCGTCAGCGCCTCGGTCCAGGCCAGCGCCGCGCGCTCGCGCGCCGAGAATTGCGGCACCTCGCGCCACACCACGACGAGGTTGAGCTTGTCGACGGGGACGCCGAGGCTCTCGCCTTGCAGGATGTGATACTGCACGCAGAAGGCGCAGCCGTTGATCTGCGAGGCGCGCAGCTTGACCAGTTCGAGCAGCTGCTTGTCGAGACCGGCCTTCGCCGCGAGCTGGCCGAGGTCACGCACGACGGCGAAGACATCGGGGGCGAGCTTCTCGAAGTCGGTGTATTCCTTGCGGGCATGTGACATTGGCTTGGCCTCATGTTATCAGTGTACTGACATATTATCAGAGCTCTGATATCAAACAAGACGCAGACATTCGCGAAGGCAACATGGCGGGAATGCAGAAACGAGGGAAATCCGGCGCAGCCCGGCGGCGCCCGGCGGGGAAAGCGGCGGCGGGCAAGGCAGCGATCGGGGCGGGATCGGCCGCAGACGCCCTGCCCGCCTCCGCCGTCCCGCCGCCCGGCGAAGGCAAGCGCGGCGAACAGGGATATCTCGCCTATCTGCTGCGCCAGGCGAATGCGGCCTCGCGGCTGTCGATGGAGCGCGAGCTGGCAGGCCTCGGCGTCACCTCTCCCCAGTTCGTCGTGCTGACGATGCTGAAAGCCTATCCGGGCCTCTCGGGCGCCGATCTGGCACGGGTGGCATTCCTGACGCCGCAGACCGTCAGCGTGATCATCCGCAACCTCGAGCGGGACGGCGCGATCCGCAAGACGCCGCACCCGGTCCACGGCCGGGTGCTGCAATGGACGCTGACCAGCCATGGAACCACGCTGCTGGAGAAATGCCGCCATATCGCCCAGGCCCAGGAGCGGCGGCTCGCCGCCGGCCTCGACACCAAGTCAGAGCAAATTGTTCGGCAATGGCTGTCAAAAATCGCCACAGATTTGCAGGATACCTAGTTCTTGCGGCGTCATGGCTTTTGGCCCACCTGGACGGCGCCGCTAGACTGGGCGCATGAAACAGCCTGATTCTTTGAAATCCCCTGCCCGCCGCGCCGTTCTGAAGGCGGCGCTTGCGGCTGGCATGACAGTCGGAACTCCGCTCGGCGCACTGGCGGCCGCGCCTCCGGGCTTCGATCAGTGGCGCGACAATTTTCGCGCCCGTGCACTGGCAAAAGGCATCTCCGAGGCGACCTGGAATCGTTGCATGGGACGGGTCGAACCCGACATGAGCGTGTTCAAGCAGATGCGCAACCAGCCCGAATTCCACGAGCAGATCTGGCAGTACATCAACCGCCGCGTCTCCGACTGGCGGGTCATCCACGGCCGCGAGGCACTGAAGAAGAACGAGGCGCTGTTCGCCCGCATCGAGCGCGACTTCGGCGTCGAGCGCGGCACGCTGCTCGCGCTGTGGGGCGTCGAGTCAGCCTATGGCGATCCACTGGTGCAGCAGAACCACATGACGCCGGTGTTTCCCTCGCTTGCCGCACTCGCCTGGAACGAGCCGCGCCGCAAGGCCTATTGGGAAACCGAGCTGATCAACGCGATGAAGATCGTGCAGCGCGGCTGGAGCACGCCGGCCGAGATGAACGGCTCCTGGGCCGGCGCGATGGGCCATTCGCAGTGGATGCCGGAAGTCTGGCTCAATGTCGGCTTCGACTATGACGGCGACGGCAAGGTCTCGCCGTTCGGCCGCCCCGACGACGCGCTCGGTTCGACCGCGAAATATCTCGTCAATCGCGGCAAATGGCACCGCGGCGAGCATTGGGGCTACGAGGTGCGCGCACCCGGCGGCGGCGCCGGCGGCAGCCGCACCTATGCGGCCTGGGCGAGCGCCGGCGTCGTCAGAGCCGACGGCCAGCCGTTCCCGCAACCGAACGCGTCGGCGCAGCTCTGGATCCCGGTCGCGGGCGGTCCGGCCTTCCTGCTCGGCCCGAACTTCAATTCGGTGAAGAGCTACAATCCGTCGATGAACTACGCGCTGGCAATCTGCCATCTCGGCGATCGCTGTCTCGGCGGGCCGCCCTTCATCCAGCCGTTCCCGGGCTCGGAGCGCGCGCTGACGCTTGCCGAGGTGCAGGAAATGCAGACGCGGCTGACCAAGGCCGGCTTCGACACCGGCGGCACCGACGGCCGCGTGGGCAACGACACGATGCAGGCGATCAAGGATTTCCAGACCAGGGCAGGCCTGCTGCCCGCCGACGGTTACGGCGGGCTCAAGGTGCTGGCGCGGCTGCGGCAAGGCGGCTGATCGGCGCTCACCGCGACCGAGGCTGCGTAGCCCGGATGGAGCACCGCGAAATCCGGGGCGGCTCTCGCCTGTGATATGACCGGTCCCGGATTGCGCTGCGCTCCATCCGGGCTACGACAGTTTGCTGCTAACGGGCCGCCGGCTGCCGCACCACGCCGCCGGCGTTCATGCCGCCGTCGATCACGAGCTCGGTGCCGGTGACGTAACGCGACGCATCGGAGGCGAGATAGAGCACGCCTTGCGCGATCTCGATCGCCTGGCCGGCGCGGCCGAGCGGCGTTGCGAACCTGGCGCGCTCCTCCGGATCGATCGGTGCGTTCTGGCCGGCGCCCGTCGCGCCGGTCGGGATCTTGCCCCAGATCGGCGTGTCGATGATGCCGGGATGCACGGAGTTGACGCGGATGCCGTCGTTCACCTGCGCGCATTCCATCGCGATCGATTTGGCGAACAGCCGCACCGCGCCCTTGGTCGCGCTGTAGCCGGAGAGTGTCGCCGCGCCGCGCAGGCCGGCAAGCGACGACATCATGATGATCGAGCCGCCGCCAGTTTTACGCATCAGCGGCAGCGAATGTTTCACCGACAGAAATACGCCGTCGATATTGATGGCGGTCTGCCGGCGCCAGTCTGCGAGCGACATCTCGACAATCGACGGCGCCCCGATGCCGATGCCGGCGTTGGAGACCATGATGTCGAGGCGTCCATAGCGCTTGCCGATATCAGCGACGACCTCGATCCAGCGCTCCTCGCTCGTGACATCCTGCGGCAGGAAGATCACCTCGCGCCCAGCCTTCTTGAGCCGCGCGGCGAGCTCGGGGCCCCTCAACTCGTCGATATCGGTCGCAATGACCGTCGCGCCTTCCTGCGCCAACAATTCGACGATCGCCTCGCCAATACCCGACGCGCCACCGGTCACCAGCGCGACCTTGCCTTCAACCTGTCCTGCCATGTGCACTCCCGACGTTTCTTATCTGATCACCGCCGGGCCCTGATCCGGTACCGCGACGTCGAGCACACGGAATTGCACACGTTCGGTGCCTTGCCAACGGTCGACTGCGAGAGAGCCCGCCACGTGCAATTGCTGGCCGCGATTTTGCGTCAAGGCGCTGCCGAGCTTCTGTCCGACCGAGCGGAATGCGATACCGTTGACGATGGAACCGTCGCCGGACTTGAAGCGCAGCCGCAAATGCGCCTGCCCGACCTCGTCGGCATAGACCAGCTGATGCGACGGCAGCGCGACCACCGGCTCCGGATTGGCGGCACCGAACGGACCCGCGCGATTGAGCGTCGCGGCGAATTCCGGCGTCACCGCGCGCGCGGTGACCGCGCCATCGATGAACAGCTCGTTCTCGTGGCGCGAGTTGGCAACGTCGGCCGCCAGCGCGCTTTCCATGTAGGCGCGGAATTCGGCGAGCTTCTCCTTGCGCAGCGTGACGCCGGCCGCCATCGCGTGCCCGCCGCCTTTCATCAACAAACCGTCGTGCACGGCCTGCCGCACCGCCTTGCCGATATCGACGCCGCCGATCGAGCGGCCCGATCCGGTGCCGATGCCGCCCGGCTCGAGCGCGATCGCAAAGGCCGGCCGCGCGAACTTCTCCTTCAGCCGCGCCGCGACCAGCCCGACCACGCCGGGATGCCAGCCTTCCGCCGCGGTGACGATGACAGCGCCCTTGTCCTCGAGCCCGAGCGAGGCCAGCGCCTCGGCTTCGGCCTGCGCCTCGGCCGCCTGCTCGATCACCCGCCGTTCGGCATTGAGGCGATCAAGCTCGGCCGCGATCCGCGCAGCCTCCGAGACATCGCCTTCGAGCAGCAGCCGCACGCCGAGATCGGCGCGCCCGATGCGGCCGCCGGCATTAATGCGCGGGCCCAGCATGAAGCCGAGATGCCAGGCCTCCGGCGGGCCATTGAGCCGCGCCACATCCATCAGCGCGGTGTGGCCGACATGGTCGCGGCGGCGCATCGCGATCAGGCCCTTGGCGACGAAGGCCCGGTTGAGCCCGATCAGCGGCGCGACGTCGGCGACGGTGCCGAGCGCAACGTGATGCAGCACGCTGAGCAGGTCGGGCTCCGGCATCTCGCGGGTCCAGAAGCCGCGCTGGCGCAATTCACGATTCACCGCAACCAAGGTCACCAGCACGAGGCCGACGGCAGCGAGATGGCCGAGCCCCGAGAGATCGTCGGGCCGGTTCGGATTGACCAGCGCGTCGACCTCGGGCAACTCGTCGCCGGTCTGGTGATGATCGATCACCACCACCGACATCCCGAGCTTCTTGGCTTCCGCCAGCGGCTCGATGCTGGTGGTGCCGCAATCGACCGTGACCAGCAGCGTCGCGCCCTTGGCCGCCAGCGCGCGGACGGCGTCGACGTTCGGACCGTAGCCTTCGAAGATGCGGTCGGGAATGTGGATCAGCGGGTCCAGCCCGCAATGGCGCAGATGCCAGGTCAGCAGCGCCGCCGAGGTCGCGCCGTCGACGTCGTAGTCGCCGAAGATCGCGACCTTCTCGCCGCGATCAGCGGCGTCGGCAATCCGCTTGGCCGCATGCTCCATCTCGGTGACAGTGTGCGGGTCCGGCATCAGCTTGCGGATGGTCGGGTCGAGGAAGTCGGCAACCTCGTCGATCGCGACGTCGCGGCCGGCCAGCACGCGCGCCAGCATTTCCGGCAGATTGTGCCGCTGCACGATCGCGAGCGCCCGCGCCGCCGCGCGCGCGTCCAGCCGGTCGCGCCAGAGCTTTCCGGTCAGCGACCGCGCCACGCCAAGGAACGCCTGTGGCGCCTCGACGGGAAGTGCGGATGCGTGGAGCGTCATGATCCCTTCTGGAGCCAGAGCGTTTTCGAGCGAAATGGGCGGCGGTTCGCGTGACCGAAACGCGTCAAGACAAACCTAGGGCTTCGGCTCTGACCCAATCAGAACCGACGCTTCGGGCAGGAATCGTAGCGCTTCAATGATTCGCAGACCAGTTCTAGCAACCCATCCGGGTGGCGATTTCCCCGAAATCCTTGGCCACGATGTCCCAGGCGCCGGTGGCCTCGAAATCGACTTTCTGCAACGGGCCGTATTCGGTCGACCGCGCGACGAACGCCGTCTTCAGGCCGTGCTTCTGCGCATGCTTCAGGTCGTAATTGTGCGCGGCCACCATCATCACCTGCTCCGGCGGCAGGCACAGCAGCTTCGCGGCGCCGAGATAGGTTTCCGGATCGGGCTTGTAGTGCTCGAACAGCTCGGCCGACATCACGAGGTCCCAGGGCAGACCAGCGAACTTCGCCATGTTGGTGAGCAGCGCGACGTTGCCGTTCGACAGCGGCGAGATGATGTATTTGCTCTTCAGCCGGGTCAGGCCGGCGACGCTGTCGGACCATCCGTGCAGCCGATGCCAGCCCAGCGTCAGATGTTGCAGGTCGGCCTCGGTGAGACCCTTGATGTCGAATTGCGCGACCAGCTTCTCCAGCGAGCGGCGGTGCAGGACGTCGAGGATGACGTAACCGTTCTGCGGGTTCTTGCGCACCTCGTCCATCGAGGCCGTATAGACCGCGCGCCAGCCGTCGACCAGCGCGGTCCAGTCGGCCTTGATGCCTGATGTCTCGCCCCATTTGGTGAAGTCGTTGATCAGGCTGGTGCGCCAGTCGACCACGGTTCCGAACACGTCGAACACCAGTGCCTTGACGCCGGAAAGATCGGACACGCTCGCCTCCCTTTTTCTTGTTGTTATTTTATCCCGTCGTTCCGGGGCGATGCGGAGCATCGAACCCGGAACCTCGAGATTCCACAATGCGCAATTGCGCATTGGGGCTCGTCCTTCGGACGCCCCGGAATGACAGTGTCAGCTTAATCCAGGTGGAATTTCTCCAGCTGGCGGTGCTCGGCCTTGATGTAGCGCACGGTGCCGGTGACCGAGCGCATCACGACCGTCTCGGTCTCGATCACGTCCTTCTTGAACTTCACGCCTGAAAGCAGCGAGCCGGTGGTGACGCCGGTGGCGGCGAACAGGCAGTCGCCCTTGGCCATGTCCTCGATGCCGTAGATCATCTTCGGATCGATGACACCCATCTTGTGCGCGCGCTCGCGCTTCTCCTCGGTGTCGAGGATCAGGCGGCACTGCATCTGGCCGCCGATGCAGCGCAGCGCGACCGCTGCCAGCACGCCCTCGGGCGCACCGCCGGTGCCGATATACATGTCGACGCCGGTCTCATCGGGCTTGGCACAGTGAATGACGCCGGCGACGTCGCCGTCGGTGATCAGCTGCACGGCAGCGCCGGTCGAGCGCACGCTGTTGATGATGTCGGCATGGCGCGGACGGTCGAGCACCAGCACATTGATGGCGGAGGGATCGACACCCTTCGCCTTGGCGAGCCGGCGGACGTTGTCGGCCGGCGGCGCGTCGAGCTCGATCACGTTCTTGGCATAGCCCGGACCGATCGCGATCTTCTGCATGTAGACATCAGGCGCGTGCAGCAGCGTGCCGCCATCGGCCATCGCCATGGTTGCGATCGAGCCCGGCATGTTCTTGGCGCACAGCGTGGTGCCTTCGAGCGGGTCGACGGCGATATCGACCTTCGGGCCGGCGTTGAGGCCGACCTTCTCGCCGATGAACAGCATCGGCGCTTCGTCGCGCTCGCCCTCACCGATCACGACCGTGCCCTCGATCGGCAGCTTGTTGAGCTCGCGCCGCATCGCGTCGACCGCGGCCTTGTCGGCGGCCTTCTCCTGGCCGTGGCCGCGCAGCCGCGCGGCCGACACCGCCGCGCGCTCCGTCACGCGCACGATTTCGAGCGTCAGGATGCGCTCGAGCAGCATCTGCGGCGGAACGGAAATATGGGTCGACATCGGCGTACTCCTTAAAGCCTCGGGGACAGGCCAGCCTGCCCGCATCAATCGTCTCACGCCCGACCCGTTCAGGCCATGCGCTAGTTTTTCTCGATCCGGATCACCTGCGGCCGGCCGCTGATGACCTTGTCGCGCTGCACTGCGGCCAGCGCACGATGCACCGCATCCTCACTGGTCGCATAGGTAATCAGAATGACCGGGACCGGTGAAGGTTTTTTGGCCGCACCGTTCACATCGACGCCATCCGGATGCCGTTGCACGATGGACTCCAGAGATATCTTCTGTTCCGCGAGCCGGGTGGCGATTGTTGCGGCAGTGCCTGCAAGATCGCGCGCCATCAGGCGGATATAGTAGCCACCCTCGTGGCGTTCCATCGGCGCCTTGGTGGTGTCGCGCAACCGCTCCACCGGACGTCCGAACGGCTTGGCACGGATGCCGCGGGCGACATCGGCGATGTCGGCGACCACGGCAGAGGCCGTCGCACCGCCGCCGGCGCCGGGGCCGACCAGCGTGATCGGCGGAATCCCCTCGCCGTCGATTGCGACAGCATTGGTGACGCCCATCACCTGCGCGATCGAGGATGATTTCGGCACCATAGTCGGGTGCACGCGCTGCTCAATGCCCTTTGCCGTGCGCACGGCAACGCCGAGCAGTTTTACGCGGTAGCCGAGTTCCGATGCAGCCTTGAGGTCTTCCGGCGTGATCGAGGAGATGCCTTCGACATAGACCGCGCTTTCCGCGACCTTGGTTCCGAAGGCGAGGCTCGCCAGGATCGCAAGCTTCTGCGCGGTGTCGTGACCGTCGACGTCGAATGACGGGTTGGCTTCCGCATAGCCGAGACGCTGGGCGTCCTTCAGGCATTCCTCGAACGACAAACCCTCCTGCTCCATCCGGGTCAGGATGTAATTGCAGGTGCCGTTGAGGATGCCGTAGACGCGGTTGACGCTGGTGCCGGCGAGACCCTCGCGCAGCGTCTTGATGACCGGGATCGCCGCACCGACCGCCGCCTCGAAATTCAGCGCGCCGCCGTGCTTCTCGGCCGCGGCGGCAAGCCGCAGCCCGTGCTTGGCGATCAGCGCCTTGTTGGCTGTCACGACCGACTTGCCGGCCTTCAGCGCGGTCTCGATCGCGGACAGCGCTGGATCGCCGGCGCCGCCCATCAACTCGACGAAACAGTCGATATTGGGATCTTCGGCCAGCTCCTGCGGGGTCTTGGCCCATGCGACGCCGCGCAGGTCGAGGCCCCGCTTCTTGGCTTTCGAGCGCGCGGTGACGGCGACGACGCGGATACCGCGGCCGCTGCGCTCGGCCAGCGCCCGTCCTTGCGTTTCGATGAGGCGGACGACATCGGCACCGACGGTGCCGAGCCCCGCTATGCCCACGTTCAGGGGTGCGACCATGGATTTAAGGGACCTGGAGATTAAGCAACCTGGAAGGATTAGCGTCGATTGGCGAGAGGAACGACGTTGTGCAACGTTTCGATGCCGCTTTCAAGGAAGCGGCGCACGCCGCGCGCGGCCTGCCGGATGCGCTGCTCGTTCTCCACCATCGCGATGCGGACATAGCCTTCGCCATGCTCGCCGAACGCAACGCCGGGCGACACCACGACGCCGGATTTCTCCACCATCAGGGTCGCGAACTGCATGCTGCCGACCGCCTCGAACGCCTTGGGCAGCGGCGCCCAGGCGAACATCGAGGCCTGCGGCGGCGGAATGTCCCAGCCGGCGCGGCCAAATGACTCAACCAGCGCGTCGCGGCGCTTGCGATAGGTGTCGCGCATCTCGCGGATGCAATCGTCGGGACCGTTCAGCGCGGCGGTCGCCGCCACCTGGACCGGCGTGAAGGCGCCGTAGTCGAGATAGGATTTGACCCGCGCCAGTGCGGCGATGATGCGCTCATTGCCGACCGCAAAGCCCATGCGCCAGCCCGCCATCGAGAACGTCTTCGACATCGAGGTGAATTCGACGGTGACGTCGAGCGCACCGGGCACCTGCAGCACCGACGGCGGCGGATTGTTCTCGTCGAAATAGACCTCCGCGTAGGCCAGATCCGACAGGATGAAGATGTCGTGCTTCTTCGCGAACGCGACCAGATCCTTGTAGAAGTCGAGGTCCGCCACATAGGCGGTCGGGTTCGACGGATAGCAGACGATCAGCGCGATCGGCTTCGGAATCGAATGCTGGATCGCCCGCTCGACCGCCTCGAAGAACTGCGGCGTCGGCTCCGACGGCACCGAGCGGATCACGCCGCCCGCCATCAGGAAGCCGAACGCATGGATCGGGTAGCTCGGATTCGGGCACAGCACGACGTCGCCGGGCGCGGTGATCGCCTGCGCCACGTTGGCGAATCCTTCCTTCGAGCCGAGCGTCGCAACCACCTGGGTATCGGGGTTCAGCTTGACGCCGAAGCGGCGCCCATAATAGGCGGCTTGGGCCTTGCGCAGGCCGTTGATGCCACGGGAGGCCGAGTAGCGGTCGGTCCGCGGCTTGCCCAGCGTCTCCTTGAGCTTCTCGATGACGTGGGAGGGGGTCGGCAGGTCCGGGTTCCCCATGCCCATGTCGATGATGTCGGCCCCGGCATTGCGCGCGGCCGCCTTGGCCTGGTTGACCTTTTCAAAGACGTAAGGCGGCAGACGGCGAATGCGGTAGAAATCTTCCATGGGACCCTTGCTCCGACAACCGCGATGCCAGAATCGTCCCCCTTGGTCTGCTTGCGGAAGCCGGCTCGGCCTCTTACAGAAATCGCACTGAATCAATGACTTAGAGCGAATTCAGGCGCACGATCTGGGGGCTGCGGCCGGATCTGCGGTTGAATTGAGTTTCTTTTAGCACGGACGCCGGGCGGCGCCAGCGCTGATCGGCCGATCTTGCGCGCTCACTTCCCGCTTTGGGCGGCCGTCGAGGCCTGAGCCTGGGCCTGGCGCTCACGTGCGGCGATCAGCTCCTGCTCGATCTTGGCCTGATCCGCCGGCTTGATCGTCGGATCGGCGCGGTCGGGCGGAATATCGTGCACCGGGAGGTAGCCGTTGGCATCCTTTTGCCGCGCTCGCGCATCGGCCGGCATGGCCATATCGGCGATCGTGCTCGAGCACCCGCTCAGCGCCACCATCGACGCGAGCAGCGCTGCGGCCGCGAGCCCCCTGTTCATTCGATCGATCGGCATGCGCCGAATTGTCCCCAACAAGCTAGCGCGCACGTCGCACGTTGCCGACACGGGTCGCACTGGTACGAGCCTTGCAGCGTCCCCGCTGCATCTAATCCTGGCTTTAGACGTTTCAAACCATTGTCGCCCGAAACGCCTAAACCGGGAACACCAAAAGCGACCCCTGAGGCTTCAATATGACGGAACAAAGATTTTTTTATCGCACCGCAACAGAGCGAAACATCGGCTTTTGACCGATTCTCGCTACCGCACCGCGCGATGACGCCCTCCAAACGACGCGATATTGTCCCTCAGATGAGCAACGTCAGTACCGACACCCAAGCCACCCCGAAATTCAACGCCGAAGCCTTCGCCATGAACATCGCGCGGGCGATGGAGAGCAGCGGTCAGGCGCTGGCAGCCTATCTCAAGCCGCGCCAGACCGGGGAAGTCCGCGACAAGCCGCCGAACGAGCTCGGTGAGGTCATCAAGACCTTCAGCGTGATCGCCGAATACTGGCTGGCCGACAAGGAGCGCGCCTCCTCGCTGCAGATGCAGCTCGGCAAGGATTACCTCGATCTCTGGGGATCCGCCGTGCGCCGCATGGCCGGCGAAGCCGATGCCAAGCCCGCGATCGCGCCGGCCCCGCGCGACAAGCGCTTCCAGGATCCGGAGTGGAAGTCGAATCAGTTCTTCGACTTCATCCTCCAGCTCTATTTGTTGACCGCGAAATGGGCGCAGCAGCTGGTCCACGACGCCGACGGAATCGATCCGCACACCCGCAAGAAGGCCGAATTCTACGTCCAGCAGATCACCAACGCGCTGGCGCCGTCGAATTTCGTGCTCACCAATCCGGAAGTGCTGCGCGCCACGGTCGAGACCAATGGCGACAATCTGGTGCGCGGCATGAAGATGCTGGCCGAGGATATCGAGGCCGGCCACGGCACGCTGCGGATTCGCCAGTCCGATTCGAGCAACCTCGAGGTTGGCGTCAACATGGCGACGACGCCGGGCAAGGTGATCTACCAGAACGAGCTGATGCAGCTGATCCAGTATTCGCCGGCGACGGAGAACGTGCTGCGCACGCCGCTCCTGATCGTGCCGCCATGGATCAACAAGTTCTACATCCTCGATCTGCGCCCTGAGAAATCCTACGTCAAATGGTGCGTCGACCAGGGCATTACGGTGTTCGTGATCTCCTGGGTCAATCCGGACAAGGAGCTCGGCAAGAAGACCTGGGCCGACTACATGGCCGAGGGCCCGCTCACGGCGATGGACGTGATCGAGAAGGTCACCGGCGAGTTGAAGGTGCACACCGCGGGCTATTGCGTCGGCGGCACCCTGCTTGCCTCGACGCTCGCCTATCTCGCCGAGAAACGCCGCCAGCGCGTGACGTCGGCGACGTTCTTTGCCGCGCAGGTCGACTTCACCCACGCCGGCGACCTCCTGGTGTTCGTCGACGAGGACCAGATCTCGGCGCTGGAACGCGACATGCAGGAATCCGGCGTGCTCGAAGGCAGCAAGATGGCGATGGCCTTCAACATGCTGCGCTCGAACGACCTGATCTGGTCGTATGTCGTGAACAATTATCTGAAGGGCCAGTCGCCCTCCTCGTTCGACCTGCTGCACTGGAATTCGGACGCGACGCGGATGCCGTCGTCGAACCACTCCTACTATCTGCGCAACTGCTACCTGGAGAACCGGCTGTCGACCGGCACCATGGTGCTCGACAACACGCTGCTCGATCTGTCGAAGGTGAAGGTGCCGGTCTACAACCTCGCGGCACGCGAGGATCACATCGCGCCGGCGGAATCGGTGCTCTACGGTTCGCAGTTCTTCGGCGGCCCGGTGAGGTATGTGCTGTCCGGCTCCGGCCATATCGCCGGCGTGGTCAATCCGCCCGCCTCGAAGAAGTACCAGTACTGGACCAACGACAATATCAGGGACATCAAGCTCGCCGACTGGCTGAAGGGCGCCGAGGAGCACAAGGGTTCATGGTGGCCCGACTGGCGCGGCTGGCTGGAAAGCCATGATCCGGAGACGGTGCCGGCGCGCATCGTGGGCTCGAACGGGGTGTCAGCGCTCGAGGACGCTCCGGGCAGCTATGTCCGCGTCCGCGCGTAGCGCCGAGTCTTCGCGTAAGCGCAAAGTCTTCGCGTAGCGCCAAGTCTTCCGCTCAGCTATAAACAGGTGGTCCCGACGGTCGGGAATCGAATTCACGTGAGGGGGAGACGATGACGCGCGAACTGTTCTGGCTGTCGCTGACGGTGATCCTGACCGGGCTGCTGTGGATTCCCTACATCATCAACCGCTGCCAAGTGCGCGGCCTGTCCGGCGCCATGGGCAATCCCTCGCGCACCGACAAGCCGCACGCGGAATGGGCCAACCGGCTGATGTTCGCCCATGACAACGCGGTCGAGAACCTCGTGATCTTCGCGCCGCTGGTCTTGATCCTCAACGCGGCCGACTATTCCACCAAATGGACCGTGCTGGCCTGCGCCGTCTATTTCTGGGCCCGCGTCGCGCATCTGATCGTCTACACGCTTGGGCTACCGGTGTTCCGCACACTGGCCTTCACGGTCGGTTTCATCGCCCAGGCGGTGCTGGCGATCGCGATCTTCAAGATCGTCTGAGCAACACATTCGCGCCGGCGGCGGCGACGACCGCGCCGGCGCTACTCCTCGCCCTTGCGCACCACGATGTGCAGCATCGTCGCGGGCACCTCGTCGAAACTCTTGATCTCGCTGGTGTCGGACGAGACTTGCGTCCACGCCCCTGACGCCGCGTAGGTCGCCGCCAGCCAGTCGGCGGCGGGATAATTGTAGTAGCGGCCGATGCTGTCGCGGCCATCGCCATGGCCGATCTTGTAGCTCGCGTAGAAGATGCCGCCGGGTTTCAGCGCCCGATGGACGCGGCCGAGGATGCCGGCCAATTCGTCGCGCGGCACATGCAGCAGGCAGGCGCTGGCCCAGACGCCGTCATAGGCCTCGCGATCCTCGAGCTGATCGAACAGCATCGCCTCGACGGGATGGTTGATGCGTCGCGCCGCAACCTCAGCCATCTCGGGCGATCCGTCGGTCGCACGCAGCACGAAGCCTTCGGCAAGCATGACAGCAGCATGATTGCCGGCACCGCAGCCGAGTTCGAGGATCGCGCCGCCCGGCGGCAGCAGCTTGAGAAAAGCTATCAGCCGGGCGGACGGCGCTTTCGCCCACCCGGCATAGGCCTCGGCATTGCGCCGGTAGAATTGCAGCGTGGCGTCGTCCAAGATGCGCCCCTCGCCGTCAGCTGTCGGCCAGCCCGAGCATCAGCCGCATGTTCTGGACCGCGGCGCCCGAGGCGCCCTTGCCCAGATTGTCGAGCCGGGCAACCAGCACGGCCTGGCGGTGCTTGTCGTTGGCGAACACGTAAAGCTCGAGCTGGTTGGTCTCGTTGAGCGCTTCCGGCTCGATCCGCCCGTCCTTGCTGGCCTCATTCTGCAGCGGCATCGCCGAGACGTATTTGCTGCCGGCGTACCACTTCGCCAGAACGGCTTGCAGGTCGGCGCCCGTCGGCTTGCCCGGCAACGCGTCGAGCTGTAGCGGCACCGAGACCAGCATGCCTTGCCGGTAGTTGCCGACCGACGGGACGAAGAGCGGGCGCCGCGTCAGATGCGAATAGAGCTGCATCTCCGGCACGTGCTTGTGTTCGAAGCCGAGACCGTAAAGGTGGAAGGCCGGTGCCGAACCATCCTCGAAGCTCGCGATCATCGACTTGCCGCCGCCCGAATAGCCGCTCACCGCATTGATGGTGACGGGATAATCCGCAGGCAGCAGGCCGGCGTCGACGATCGGCCGCAGCAACGCGATCGCACCGGTCGGATAGCAGCCCGGATTGGAGACCTTCCGAGCGGTACGGATCTTGTCGGCCTGGCCGGGCGCGAGCTCGGCGAAGCCGTAGGCCCAGTCGGGCGCGACGCGATAGGCGGTCGACGCATCGAGCACCTTCGGCGCCGAATTGCCCATCGTGTCAATCAGCGCGACCGTCTCCTTGGCGGCATCGTCCGGCAGGCAGAGGATCACGAGATCCACCTCCTCCATCAGCGCACGCTTGGCGCCCACATCCTTCCGCTTGTCCTCGGCGATGTGCTTCACCGCGACGTCGCCGATGGAATGCAGCCGCTCCTGGATGCCGAGGCCGGTGGTGCCCGAGCCGCCATCGACGAACACGGTTGCCTTGGTCGCACCGCTCTTGGTCTTTGGATTGGTATCGGTGAGGGTCATGGCACGTTCCTTTCGAGCTCATTCGTTTCGTTTGCTAACACATCTGGCCGCACCTGCGCCGCCAATCCGGGGCTGTTATCCCGAGATTGAGCGCATCCTCGTCCACGACAAGAACCCCTGCTCACGGAAACAGCGCAATCTGCTCCAGCCCGGTGGTTTCGGGCAAGCCGAACATCAGGTTCATATTCTGGATCGCCTGTCCGGCCGAACCCTTCACAAGATTATCAAGCGTCGAGAGCACGATGGCGCGGTTCTTGATCCGGTCGGCGACGACGCCGATCTGAACGTAATTCGAACCGCGCACGTTCTGCGTCTGTGGCAGCACGCCCTTCTTCGTCACATATACGAACGGCTCGTTGGCGTAGGCCTTTTCCAGCTCGGCGCGCACATCGTCCGGCGTAGCCCCGTTGAGCTTGACATAGGATGTGCAGAACTCACCCCGCGCCATCGGAATGAGATGCGGGGTGAAGTTCACTGTCACAGCCGAGCCAGCGGCTGCGCCGATCTCCTGCTCGATCTCCGCCGAGTGTCGATGGCTTCCGATCGAATAGGGCGACAACCCTTCGCCGGCCTCGCTGAACAGCGTGTTCTGCTTCAGTCCGCGTCCGGCACCGGTGACGCCCGACTTTGCATCGATGATGATCTCGTCGACGTCAATCAGCTTTGCCTTCGCCAGCGGAACAAGCGCCAGCAGCACCGCCGTCGGATAGCAGCCGGGACAAGCCACCAGCCGCGCGGCCGTGACCTTCTCCCGGTAGAGTTCGGTCAGCCCATAGACGGCCTCGTCCTGCAATTCGAGCGCCCGGTGCTCATGGCCGTACCATTGCGCGTAGCTGTCTTTGTTGCGTAGCCGGAAATCCGCGGACATATCGAGGATCTTGATTCTGGGATTGGCTTTCAGCACCGCGGCGATGATCTCTTGCGTCGTCCCATGTGGCAGTCCGCAGAACGCGGCATCGAGCCGCGTCCAGTCGACTTTTTCCCATTCCACGAGTTTTGGCAGGTCGAGCATGAAGAAGTGAGGAAACACCTCGCTCATCGCCTTGCCGGCATGGGTGTTGGCGGTAAGCGCGGTGATTTCGGCATTCGGGTGCCGCGCCAACAGGCGCACGGCGTCGGCGCCGGTGTAGCCGGACGCGCCCAAAATTCCGATTTTCTTCTTCGTCATTACGCGCTCCTCGGAAGCGTAGTCATCTCGGCCTGTACCATCGCGAAAGCCTGCGGGCGCACATCGCGCATCAAAGCCGCGATGTCCCGGGCACCGGCTTCGGCCTGCAATGCGAGCGTGTTGCCGACCGCCGCGAAATCGGTTTCAGACTTGTGCTGGTTCAGCTTGAAACTGCCCTCCACCTCTTCCACCATCATCTCGAGGCCCACGATAGCCTTCTTCATGGCTTCCAGCCGCGCGGCGGTCATCTTGCCCGACACCCACGGCTTTTTCGGCAGCAGCCGGTCCTCGAACTTGGCGCTCAGCACGTCGATCTGAACGGCAAGTTCCTCGTCCGACAGGGTCCGCACCGGCCCGGTCAGATGCACGGCCTGATAAAGCCAGGTCGGCACTTGATCGGGCGACACATACCAGTCCGGCGACACATAGGCATCCGCGCCGGTGACGGCCAGCAGCCAAGGGCCACCGTGCGCCAGCTTTACCAGCGGATTGTGACGGGCAACATGAAACAGCGCCTGCGGCGTACCGTCAGCGGCATAGGTCAAATAGAACGGCAGCGCCGAGGCGATCGGCTTGCCGCCGTCCCACGCGCAGGCGATGCCGAAACCGCGCGCTTCCGCGAACGCAAGGCTCGCGGCGCGGTCAGGCTTGAAAGGCGGTGGCGTATACATGGTCTTGAGCTCCTGCGTGACGAAGGAGCCGCCAGATCAAACCGCGTGTCTTTTTTCAGGAGAGCGCCGCGGGAGGAGATCCGGCGGCAGAGGCGATGGTCTTAAACGCGAGCGACCGCCCATACCGCGAGAATGCGGCGGCGGCGAGCGATGATGATGGTCGCGGCGTTGATCATGGGCGCGGCTATAAGGCCGCGCCCGTTTTGCGTCAAGGAGAACCGTTCAGATCGCCGGATTCCACGGCGCCGGCACGACGCGGTAGCCGTTGCCGTCCTTGACGACATTGCCGAGGCCCGGGAACGGATAGTGATAGCCCTGCACCTGGAGCCGCTCCGCGACCACCATGTCGTAGATCCGGCGACGGGTCTTCTCCGCGACGTCGCCGTCCTGGTCAAAGAACGCATGCCAGCCGGGATTGGCCGCGAACAGGTTCGGATTGTTGGTAACGTCGGACTGGATGAAGACCTTGTCCGCCCCCGAAGCCAGCACGTAGGAGGTGTGGCCCGGCGTGTGACCGACGGTCTCGACCGAGGTCAGGCCTGGCGCGATCTCCTTGCCCCACTCGTAGGGCGTGACCTTCTTCTTCAGGCCGGCCTCGAAGATATTGCGGTTGTTCTTGAACAGGCCCTGCATGCGGCCGGCGGGCGCCCGGCTCATCTCGCCGTCGTCCATCCAGAACTTCCATTCGGTCGCCGGCACCAGCACTTCGGCATTCGGGAACGCCGGCGTGCCCTCGGCCGTCAACAGGCCGTTCACGTGGTCGGTATGGAAGTGCGAGATCACGACCATGTCGACATTCTTGGGATCGAAGCCGGCCGCGGCGAAATTGTCGAGGAACTGGCCACTGGCGCCCTTTGTGCTGGCTTTCGCCAGCGCGCCATTGCCGGTGTCGATCACAACCAGCTTGCCGCCGGTGTTGAGCACGAGCGGCGCGTACCAGATCGACACCATGTCGCGCGGCATGAAGGCCTTCTCCAGCGCCGCGTTGATATCGTCCCGCTTCGCATTCGGGATGAAGGAATCTTCCAGCTTGAAGACATTCTTGCCGTCCGACACCGCGGTGACGAGGATGTCGCCGACCTTGTAGCGATAGAAGCTCGGCGCCTGCTTGTCGGCGACGGGCGCGGCGGCTACCGAAGGAACGACAGGCAGCAACGGTGCGGCGGCGATGCCGGCAGCGCCTGCGAGAGCGTGACGTCGTGTCAAATCCATGTGTTGTCCTCCAGCGAAACGGTGACGGCGATCATGCTTGTTGGGCGAGGTTTTACCAGCGATACAATCGTCGTGCGATGACGGTTGCGCGAGCCCGCCATCGTTCGGGCTAACCCCTGCGCCGTGGCCTTATTCCGAGGAGGGCCGCCGGCAAACGGCTCCCGCCACGGTTCGAGTTGCGGGCAGATTGGAAGTTCACAGGCCACCGAAGACGTTGCGCAGGAGCCCTAAAAAGCCGCCGCCGCCCAGCAATCCCTGGAGGCGCGTGCGGGCGAGCGCATTACCGCGGTCGGACGCCCTGCTGTACCATTTAATGGCCTCCTTGGTGTCCTGCGGAACGCCCGTGCCGCTTTCATAGGCGTACCCCAGATTGTATTGGGCCTCACTGTCGTTCTGATCGGCTGCAATCCGGAGCAACGCAATGCCCCGCGACAGGTCCAGCGGCAATCCACGGCCCTTGATGTAGAGCAGCGCGAGGTTTCCCTGTGCCCAGGCCGAGCCCTGATCGGCGGCCTTCGAAAACCAGTTGGCCGCCTGCTGATAGTCTTGGGCCAATCCGGCACCGTCCCGATACAGCCGCGCCAAGTGGGACTGACCGAACACGTCGCCCATTTCAGCGGCCTTGGTGTACCATTGCGCTGCGATCTTCTCATCGCGCGCCGTACCAAGCCCGTACTCATATGCATAGCCCAGCTTCCCCTGGCTGTAGGAATCGCCCTGCTCGGCAGCCATCAGAAACCAGCGGTTCGCCTCGGCGTAGTTGCGCTCGACGCTGTAGCCGCTTTCGTACATGTAGCCCACATAGGATTGAGCCCGGGCGTTGCCACGCTCGGCATAAGGTCGGAGCAGAGCCATCGCGCGCACGTAATTTTGCGCCTGATACGCGTTCACACCATCGGTAAAGTCGGCGCTGATTTCAGTGACGAGCGGCACCGGCCTCGGCGTCAATCCGATCGGCCCGTATTTGAACTCCGTGAACTTGTCCAAGCCAGCCTTGATCGCCGCGGCAAATTCCGCCGGACAGACAGCGGCGTCAACGCTGAACCGCACCAAGGCGCTGGAGCGGATCGTGTGGCCATCCAGCGTCGCGGTCGCGTTGACATCGATACGCCCCGTCGCGACGCCGTATGCCGTGTTGCCGCTGAAACTCTTGCTATAGGTGACCGGCGCTGGCTTTTCGTAGAAGTTCGTTCCCTCAGGCACGGTCAGCGAACTGGTCTCTCGATATTCAAGCGAGCGGCACGGAAACGCCCGGTCGGTTGTTGGCCCGCTGGTGGCTAGCAGCAGCAGCGAGGGGCGCGGGTCGGTCAGGGGCAGCATCCTGATCCGCTCGGGATGATTGAGGCCGACGGGCTTGCTGATCTGGAAGGTTGCGGTGATCGCGTAGCTGTCGGACAGGTCGCGCGGGTTCGGGAAGCTGTAGTCGCCGGTACCGCTCAGCCCCGCCTGCTCGATCAACTTCCTGGCGCCCTTCTGCCGGTCCACCGCGTCAAGGCCCAGTGCAACGGATCGTCCAATGGCTGCTCCCAGTCCATTGCCGGACAAGACCGAACGAGCCTCACGTGTGCCGTCGCTATGCAGCGTGTATTCGGTATCCGCTGCCAGCACGAAGCGCTGCGGTGCCGACATCGGGATACGGGCCATCGTCCCCTTGTCGATATTGAGCGCGGGTTTGCCGCCGAGATTCGGCGGCAAGGAATCGAACGCCACCAGCGACGAGGTCGGGTCGAGATAACGGTCAATTGCCGGAACATAGACGATCGCATGGTCGAAATTCTGCGTCGCGACCTCAGTCAGCGTGTACTGCGGGCCGGCATTCACCACGGCAAGATTGGCTTCGATCCCCTGAACTGCGAGCAACGCCTTGAGGATCGTCGCATGCGCCTTGCAGTCGCCGTAGCGCGCCGCGAGGACCGCGGATGCGGGTTGCGACGTCAAACCACCATCATCGAGCCCGATCCCAACGTACCGGATATTCCGCGCGACCCAGTTGTGAATTCGTTCAACTTTGCTTCGGGCGTCCGAGGCGTCGCCGACAATCTCGGCAGAGAGCTTTTTCAAACTCTCGTCAGGCCGCGCCATCGGCGCGTTGCGGGCATTCAACATCGCGGCAAAAGTCGCATAGTCCGCGAAGGTACTGACCTCGAACCGCCGCGCATCGTCGAATGCCCCCGCATCGAGCTCACGCGACGTCGGCGTTTCTTGCCTGAACAAAACATGATGGACGATCCGGTCGCCCCGCCTCTCCTCTTCATGTTCGACATTGCGCAACGCGACATGCAACGGCTTCGACGCAGGCACATCGAGCGTGA
This sequence comes from uncultured Bradyrhizobium sp., assembly GCF_947648125.1. GTDB lineage: Bacteria > Pseudomonadota > Alphaproteobacteria > Rhizobiales > Xanthobacteraceae > Bradyrhizobium. Next base: position 203,036 of record NZ_CANSMR010000002.1, read on the forward strand.
GCTCCATCACCTCGCGAGGTTGATCCGCCATTTGGCTCCAGTAGCCCGCAAATTCGCCGGGAAACACGGCTCTCTTCGCCTTGTAGATCAACCGCCCCTTGACCCTGTCGCCGGGAGCGACGTCCGGATAGGCAACCAAGCGCTGCCGCTGCTCGTCAAAATAGGGAGAGGAGGCGTCCGTCGAGGCAGGCTGGTCGCGGACTGCTCGTTCGTCGACCGCAATGACCCGGCCATCGGCCTTCAACGTAGCAAGCTCGCTGGATGACAGCTCACTAAAGTAGCTGTTGTAGCGGAAGGTTCGTTGAGCGAGTACCTCGGCCCCCTTCTCATTGAGCGCCTGGGCTTCGAAATCGAATATGGTCGTGCTCAGACCCTGCTCGTCGACAGTAATCTCATAACGGCTGACCGTCCGCCGCCAGCCTGGATCGATCCAGACCCGGTGCTGTTCCGCAGTCGTTGATGCCGTTGAGTCGGCTGCGGCAAAGCCCGACGGTGTCAGCAGCAGCAAAGCGGAAAGGAGACAGATGCGCGCGATCATGGTGATGCAAGCCCGGCGACGACCAAAACGTCGGCTGTTGAGCTAGCACCGGGAAATTACTGTCGCCTCGCCTGGATAGAAAGACTTTTAGGTTTCCCTTTTCGCGTGTGGGCACCCGCCTGATGTCGCGGACCGACCGCCCTACACCACCCGCCACATCCACTCGGCGACCTGGCCGATGACGTCGCCGAACAGCAGCAGCGCCGCCGACCAGACCAAGGCGGAGACGAAATTGGCGATCTGGAATTGCCAGTACGACATCTCGAAAATGCCGGCCGCAAGCGGCACCGAGGCACGCAGCGGGCCGAAGAAGCGGCCGATGAAGATGCTGGGCACGCCCCAGGTCTTCACGAACGCCTCGCCGCGCGGCAGGATCTCGGGGTAGCGCGACAGCGGCCACATCTGCGCGACCTGCTCCTTGTAGCGATAGCCGAACCAGTAGGAGACCCAGTCGCCGAGTGCAGCCCCGATGCCGCCCGCGATCCAGATCGGCCAGAAGCTGATTCCGCTGACGCCGATCAGGGCGCCGATCGCAACCAGCGCGCCCCAGGCGGGCACCAGCAACGAGATGAAGGCGAGTGATTCAGCGAACGCCAGCAGCATGACGATCGGAGCGGCCCAGGCCTGGTGGTGGCGGACGAATTCGGCCAGGGCCCGCGTAAAGTCTTCCATCTCGTCGAGTGCCTTCCGCTCCGTTGAACCTCGAATGAACCTTTCTAGCAGCTCGCAGCCTAAGAACAGGTAAGCCAGCCCATTGCGTGACATCAAGTCACAAAGGCGGGGATCAAACGTGATTTCCCGCAAGGCCCCTGCGCTCCAGGCTGGCTGGCATATCCCTCATAAGAAAAGGAATCACTTGATGATCGGGTCACTGATGATGTGCGTCGGCGTTCTCGTCTTGTTGTTCGGAATGCTCGCGGGCATCGCCATGGGTATCCAGCACGACTTCACGTTGGGGCCGGCACATGCGCATCTCAATCTCGTCGGCGGCGTGCTGCTGTTCCTGTTCGGCCTGTACTACCGGCTGGTGCCGGCGGCAGGAACCATGTTGCTCGCCAAGATCCAGGGCTGGCTGCATATCGTCGGCGGCATCCTGTTTCCGGCTGGCGTTGCCGCCGTGTTGCTGAAGGGTCCCTCGTTCGAGGCGGCACCGATCGTGGGATCCTTGATGGTGGTCGCCGCAATGGCCCTGTTCACGATCGTTGTATTCCGCACCTCGCGGGCGTAATCGCAGGCTCCTATCTACACAGGCGGCTGGGCCCTCACGGCGCGGCCGCCCCCATTTGGCAGCCCATCCGTGGCATAGTCAGAGCAACCGATTCGCTGCGCCCAGTCCGGCGCGCCACTTGAAGAACCATGTCCAAGACATTGAAATCGAACGCAAAAAACAAATCTGACGAAGATCTGTTCGGAGCCCCGGAGCGGAAGGGACGCGCCCCGGCGAAGGCTGCTTCCCGACCCACGGGAGGCGCCGAAGCCGGCTATACGGCGGCTGATATCGAGGTGCTGGAAGGGCTGGAACCGGTCCGCCGGCGGCCCGGCATGTATATCGGCGGTACCGACGAGAAGGCGCTGCACCACCTGTTCGCCGAGGTGATCGACAACTGCATGGACGAGGCGCTCGCCGGCCACGCCACCTTCATCGACGTGGAGCTGACCACCGACGGCTTCCTGACCGTGACCGACAATGGCCGCGGCATTCCGGTCGATCCGCATCCGAAATTCCCGAAGAAGTCGGCGCTCGAAGTCATCATGTGCACGCTGCATTCGGGCGGCAAGTTCGACTCCAAGGTCTACGAGACCTCGGGCGGTCTGCACGGCGTCGGCGTCTCCGTGGTCAACGCCCTCTCCTCGCGCCTCGAGGTCGAGGTCGCGCGCAGCGGGCAGTTGCACCGCATGACCTTCGAGCGCGGCCATCCCAAGGGCAAGCTCGAAGACCTCGGCAAGATCAACAACCGCCGCGGCACGCGTATCCGCTTCAAGCCGGACACGGACATTTTCGGCGCCAAGGCGGCCTTCAAGCCGCAGCGTCTGTTCAAGATGACGCGCTCGAAAGCGTATCTGTTCGGCGGCGTCGAGATTCGCTGGCGCTGCGACCAGGAGCTGCTGAAGGGCGTCGAAGACGTCCCCGCGGAAGCCAAGTTTCACTTTCCCGGCGGCCTGAAGGACTATCTCGCCGCGGCGATCCACGCCGACACGCTGGTGCATCAGGATATCTTCTCCGGCAAATCCGGCCGCAGCGGCGCGCATGGCGCGTGCGAATGGGCGGTGGCCTGGACTGCCGATGCCGACGGCTTCCTGTCGTCCTACACCAACACGGTGCCGACACCCGATGGCGGCACGCATGAATCGGGTCTGCGCAGCGCACTGCTGCGCGGCTTGAAGGATCACGCCGAGCGCGCCGGCCAGGGTAAGCGCGCGGCCTCCATCACGTCGGAAGACGTGATGGTGGGCGCGGCGGTGATGCTCTCGGTGTTCGTGCGCGAGCCTGAATTCCAGGGCCAAACCAAAGACCGCCTCGCCACCGCCGAAGCGCAGCGCATCGTCGAACAGGCGATGAAGGATCCGTTCGACCACTGGCTGTCAGGCAATCCGAACCAGGCCAACCGGCTGCTCGACTTCGTGATTGATCGCGCCGAGGAACGGCTGCGCCGCCGCCAGGAGAAGGAAACCGCGCGCAAGACCGCCGGCAAGAAGCTGCGTCTTCCCGGCAAGCTCGCGGATTGCTCCGATGCCGGCACCGAAGGCTCCGAACTCTTCATCGTCGAAGGTGACTCGGCCGGCGGCAGCGCCAAGCAGGCGCGCGATCGCAAGACACAGGCCGTGCTGCCGCTGCGCGGCAAGATCCTCAACGTCGCCTCCGCCGGCAAGGACAAGCTGACCGCCAACGCGCAGCTCTCCGATCTCGTGCAGGCGATCGGCAGCGGCACGCTCGCGCACTACCGCGAAGAGGATCTGCGCTATCAGCGCATCATCATCATGACCGACGCCGACGTCGACGGCGCACACATCGCATCGCTCCTGATCACCTTCTTCTACCGGCAGATGCCGCGGCTGATCGACGAGGGACATCTCTATCTGGCGGTGCCGCCGCTCTACAAATTGAAGCACGGCACCAAGTCGGTCTACGCGCGCGACGACGCGCACAAGGAAGAGCTGCTCAAGAGCGAATTCAACGCCAACGCCAAGGTCGAGGTGAATCGCTTCAAAGGCCTCGGCGAGATGATGCCGGCGCAGCTGAAGGAGACCACGATGGATCCGGCCAAGCGCACGCTGCTGCGCGTGGTGCTGCTTGCCGACGATCGTGAAGGCACCGCCGACTCGGTCGAACGGCTGATGGGCACCAAGGCGGAAGCCCGCTTTGCCTTCATCTCCGACAAGGCCGAATTCGCGAGCGACGATCTGCTCGACGTCTGAGGCCCAACCAACTGATTTGAAATGATTTTTCCGGCCGCCCCAGATCGGGGCGGCCGTTTTCATTCGCCCTTTCGGAGAGTGCCTGCGGTTTCGTTTTCGGGCCGTTGTGTCTCACCCGCAACAGCATTTCCGGCGGAACCACGTATAGTCCGGACATGAGTTTCGGGAATCGGTGCCATCGCGCCCCCGTCAGCGACCCGATCGAACGCTAGTCGAGGATTTGGATATGAAGAAGATTTTGCTCGCTCTGACCGCGGTTGCTGCGATGACGGGTTCCGCGTCGGCTGCCGATCTGGCCGCCCGCCCCTACACCAAGGCCCCGGCCCCGATCGCAGTGGCGCCGAGCTGGACCGGCTTCTACATCTTCGGCGGTGGCGGCGGCGGCGTCTGGGACGCTGACACCGGCGTCCAGTCGACCGTCACGGGCGCGCCGATCCTCGGCTTCAACCAGCGCCAGGGCGGCGATGGCTGGTATGGCACCGTCGGTGCCGGCTACGACTGGCAGACCGCCAACAGCTGGGTCCTCGGCGTGTTCGCCGACGGTCAGTTCGGCAGCCTGAAGGGCACGATCCAGGATCAGGGCCTCGGAATCGCCGGCAACATCAAGAACGACTACAGCTGGGCCGCCGGTGCGCGCCTCGGTTATCTGGTCGCTCCGAACGTTCTGTCCTACGTCAACGCCGGTTACTCCAGCTCGCACTGGAAGGGCACCACCCTGTTCAACACCGCAACCGCTCTTCCGGTCGGTGGACACACCAACGGCTTCGATCGCAGCGGCTGGTTCGTCGGCGGCGGCGTCGAGAACAACCTGAACATCTTCGGCATCACCGCGCCGGGCTGGTTCATGAAGACCGAGTACCGCGCCGCTTACTACGACAACAAGAACATCTCGGAACTCGCCGACGGCACCAACATCTCGAACGGCCGCGACATCACCTTCAAGCCGCTTGTCCAGACCATCAGCACCTCGCTGGTCTACCGCTTCAACTGGACCGGTCCGGTTGTTGCCAAGTACTGAGCTGAGTACTGATCCCTGCTGACAAAGCAGATGAAAAGCCCCGGCATTGTCCGGGGCTTTTTTGTTGCCCGAACGGCTTCGAGAATAATCTCGCGCGCACGCCTCCCGGTGCAGGGCCGACCGGCCGCGCCCGATCTGGTCAGCGCTCTGACGATCGGGCACTCTCGCCCCAGGTTCAAACCACAGCGGACAACAACGCGGACAACAACAATGAGAAACGGACAGTTTGATCTCTCGGGCCGGGTCGCGATCGTCACCGGCGGCAATGGCGGCATCGGGCTTGGCATGGCGCGCGGCCTGGCGGATGCCGGCGCGGCGGTTGCCGTGGTCGGCCGCAACGAGGCGAAATCGAAGGCCGCCGTCGAGGATCTGGGCAAGCGCGGCGTCAAGGCGATCGCGGTGGCAACCGACGTGACCGACAAGGCCGCCGTCGCGGCGATGGTCGAGCAGGTCATCGGCGAGCTCGGCCGGATCGACATCCTCGTCAACAACGCCGGCATGAGCATCCGCAAGCCGCCGCACGAGCTTGAGCTCGACGAGTGGAGCCGCGTGATCGACACCAACCTCACCAGCGCCTTCCTGTGCTCGAAGGCGGCCTATCCGGCGCTCAAGGCCTCGGGCCACGGCAAGATCATCAATATCGGCTCGATGATGTCGATCTTCGGCGCGAGCTTCGCTGCGGCCTATGCCGCCAGCAAGGGCGGCATCGTGCAGTACACCCGCGCCTGCGCCAACGCCTGGGCCCCCGACAACATCCAGGTCAACGCCATCCTTCCCGGCTGGATCGACACCGATCTGACGAAGGGCGCGCGCCAGCAGGTCGCCGGGCTGCACGAGCGCGTGCTCGCACGCACGCCGGCGGCCCGCTGGGGAGCCATCGACGACTTCTCAGGGATCGCCGTGTTCCTCGCCTCGCCGGCGTCGGACTTCGTCACCGGCACCGCGATCCCCGTCGACGGCGGCTATTCGGTGATGGCCTGAAACACAGGATCCATGAAACACAAGAGCCCCGGCGCTGGCCGGGGCTCCTGCATCCTGTTCGCCTCAGTAGAGTTCAGTAGCGCGCGATCACCGGCGCGTCGAACTTGTAGTTCATACGCACCACCGCCCATTGGATGTCGCGCGGCTTGGCGTCGAACGTGTAGGTGCCCGCAGCGGTCCCGGCGAGCTGATAGGTCTGACGCTCGAAGGCTGCGTAGTTGTATTCGACGCCGATGGTCCAGTTGCGGGTGATGCCGTATTCCCAGCCGGCGCCGACCGTCCAGCCGCTGGCCCAGTGGGTCTGGCTGCCGGAGCCGGTTGCCGGCGGAACGTTGTCGACGACGGACAGGCGGTTGTTCACGCCGGCATAGCCGCCCTTGAAATAGAGCAGATTGTTCTGGATCGCGTAGCCGGCACGGCCGACGATCGTCGCCATGACGTTCGAGCGCCAGCTGAATTGATCGTCGCGGGCGACGCCGAATACCGTGTTGGTGACGCGGCCGGAATTGTCGAGCCCGGAGATCGTGCCCTCGACGCCGAACACGAAGTTGTTGGCCTGCCAATTGTAGCCGATCTGACCGCCACCCATGAAGCCCGAGCCGCGTTGCCGAAAGCCCTGGCCGGGTGCGAGATCGCCGAACGCCGTCGTGTTCGCGCTGTTGACCCACTGCTCATTGGTCCAGGCGCCGCCGAGATGGCCGCCAATGTAGAAGCCGGACCAGTTGTAGACCGTTTCCACATAGGCCGGCGCCTTGGTGTATGGACGGGCGGCAAGGTCGGCGGCCGATGCAGCACCGACGCCGAGCGCCGTGGTCACGGTGAGCGCAGCAATGAATTTGGCATGAGACATGGTGGCATCCCCAGATTGTCTGATGGGGATGAGCTTTCCCAGAGAGACCCTTACCAAAAGCAAACCGCGGGAACCGGTCGCGCAGAATCCACATGCGTCGGTTTCGAATCATGTCTGCCTGTTGCAATCACGCAACTTCTAACGGCTCCCTTAAGGAGCTGTTATCCTTGATAAATTCCTTCGCCGCGCGCGATGCCTGTCAGCTCGCCGCCGGCGAATGCACGTGCTCCGGCCGCACCCCGACCGCAACAAGACGCGCCGTCAGCCCTTGCAGCCAGGGCATCGCGGTAATCAACCGCAACGCCAACGGCACCGGTTGATCGCCGCCCTTCAGCGCGGCGCTGATGATATTGTTCTGCGCGATCACCTGCATGCGCTGGGTTACCCGCACCGGGAATTCGCGGCGACGCCGCACGGCATCGAGCTCGTCCTCCGTCGGACAGCCCTGTGCGAGCTTGGCCGCCAGGATGTTGGCGGTCGCGACCGCGTCCTGCACCGCGAGGTTGACGCCGACGCCGCCGATCGGCGACATCGCGTGCGCGGCGTCGCCGATACAGAGCAGGCCGGCACGGCTCCAGCGCGTCAGGCGATTGATCGCGACCGTGAGCAGCTTGACGTCGTCAAAACTCTTCACGTCTGCAATGCCGGCCTTGAGAATCGGCGCGAGCCGCAGCACGTCGTCGAGCAGCGCCGGCAATCCCCTCGCCTTCACGGCCTCGTATTGTCCCTTGGCGATCACATAGGCGCACTGCCAATAGTCGCCGCGATCGAACGTCACCATCATCTTGCCGTGGTCGATGCGGGCGAACAGATTCTCGGTCTCGTCCCGACGCCGCCCGACGCGAAACCACAGCACGTCCATCGGCGCGCCGATCTCCTCGACGACGAGGCCGGCACGCTCGCGCACGATCGAATGGCGGCCGTCGCAGCCGATGGTGAGATCCGCCTCGATCTCGATGGGGCCATCAGGCGTGTTGACGTGGACGCCGGCGACAGCATTGCCGCGCCGGATCAGGTCGGTCGCCTCGGCGCTCATCAACACCTTGAGCGAAGGGAAACGCTTGCCGCTCTCGCGCAGGAAATTGAGGAAGTCCCACTGCGGCATCATCGCGATGAACGGATATTTGACGCTGAGGCGGCTGAGGTCGGCGATCCGCACCGAGGTGCCGCCGAACATGCCGTCGAGCTTCTGGATGTTCTGGTGCGGCAGCTTCAGGAAGCCGTCGATCAGACCGAGCTCGTCCATCACCTGCAGGGTCGACGGATGCACGGTGTCGCCGCGGAAGTCGCGGAAGAAATCGGAGTGCTTCTCCAGCACCACGACATCGACCCCGGCGCGTCCGAGCAGATAGCCGAGCATCATGCCGGCCGGCCCGCCGCCGACCACGCAGCAGCGCACCTTCATCCGACGCGTCTTCGGCGCCGCCGGCTTGCCTGCATCCATGATGCCGTCCTTATCGCTGCTTCGACCCTCAGGTCTCGATTGTAACGCGGACCGGACGGCAAGGATGCAAGGCTATCGCCTGAACATCTTGATTTCCGACACGCTGCCGTCGCGATAGGTCAGCTCCACCGAAACCGATTTGGTCTGCGGCGCGAGCTTCAGATAGGGCTGCGCATCGGACGGGATTGCGCTCGGATCGCGCGAATTGCAGGCTGGCATCTTCAACACCTTGTCCGGCACCGCGGTGTCGATGCCGATCCGCACCTCGCGGATCGCACAGCGATACGACATCAGGTGGGTGTAGTAGACCAGCAGCCCGTTGAACTCGCGGAACGACAGCCAGCTCGTCGCGGTCATATCGAGGATCTTGCGCTGGTCGCGGATCAGCGCGGCGTCGGGGTCGAACTTGATCGGGAACGGCCCCTGCATCTCGCCCTGCGTATCGACATAGCGCAGCTCGATCGTCGCCGCCGGCGCATCGGCCGGCAGCTCGATCGATGGATTGGGCATCCGCTTGCGCGTGCGCGGATCGAGCGTGTCCATGAAGCCGGTTTCGCGGAAGTCGCCGCTATCGCCGATCCGCCAGGAGATGCCGAGCGTCGGATCGGCGATCGAGAACACGACGGTCCAGCCGCCATTGTGCCGCGAGAAGCTCGCGATCGGCGCGTTGATGGAGTCCTCCTTCGGCAGCTTCGGCACCGAGACCGGCGGCAGCGCGGCCACCTGCTGCGGCGGAGCGGACGGCTTGGCCGCCTCCGTCTGCCCCTTGGCGATCCCGTTCAGGAAGACGTCGTCGACCATCTGGTCGAAATAAACCGGTATCTGCTTGTGCTTCACGGTCTCGGCCATCTCGCTGACCAGCCGCCGCGTGCGCTGGGCAACCTGCACCAGATTTTCACCAGGCTGCAGCAACTCCCTGGCAAACGTTCGCGTGAACACCGAATTGGGATTGGCGTCATCGTTCGACAGCCGGTCGAGCGCGGTCTGGCGCGGCCCCGCCGAAAACACCGAGAACACGCCTTCGGGCAGCTGCGTCATCGGTGCGAGGCCACCGCCGCCGGCAACCGCGCGCGTGCCGGCGCGCTCGAATGGATTGTTGCGGCAGGCGTCGAACACCAGGATCGAGGTGCGCGCCTTCTTGTTCTGCAACCGCTCGATGATGCGGTCGGCGAGAACCGAGGCGTCGCGCACCAGCTCCTCCTGCCCTTCGGTGGCGGCCGGCACGTCGGTCGGCAGCAGGAAATTCTGGCCCGCGATCTCGAAGCCGTGGCCGGCATAGAAGAAGAACGCGGTGTCGCCGGGTTCCACCGCACGGTCGAAGGCGAGCAGCGTCTCGGAGAACGCCTGCCGGTTCAAATTCTCGGCCACCATGACGTTGAAACCGAGCTGCTTCAGCGTGTCGCCCATGGTGCGGGCGTCGTTGACCGCCTTCTGCAGCTTGGGCACGTTCCTGTAATCATTGTTGCCGATCACCAGCGCGACGCGCTTTTCAGCCTGGGCGGGCGCCGCCGATGCGACAAAGGCGACCGCCAACAGGGCCGCTGATAGTCTCGAAAGCCAGCTCTTCATCCCAATTCCCGCCTGCACGACAAGTGCGCCGCTCGCGCGACCGCCGCCTAATAGTCGGATCAGCCGTTTGGCCGGTTCAAGGCCGACGCCGGATCGCCGCAGTGACCGCCGCCTTGGCGCCCCTCTCAGCTCCCATGAGGCGTCCCGTCCGTCCCAGGTCAAGTTTCTTTTTACGGCCCGCGTGATAGATTCCTGCTTCCATCCGGCGCGAGCTCTCCGCACGTCCCAAGGGCATTCCAGGGGCTTTTCCGTGTACATATGGTCCACTGAGCAGGTCGATCCCCGGGATCGCTTCGACTATTGGCGCGAGGTGCGCGCCAAGGGGTTGTTCGGCGTCACCGCGGAACTCGAACCCGAGCGGCGCCGCGACTTCTTCGGCGAGTTTTCGCTGCGTCAGCTCGGCGATGCCGGGCTGGTCGAGTTGCGTGCCTCGCCCTACCGCGTCGAGCGGCGCACCGGCGACATCGCGGATGCGCGCAGCGACAGCCTGTGCGTCTACCAGCAACTCGGCGGTGGCGGCTGGTTCGGCGGCGCGCGGCTCGATGAATTCGCGGTGCGCGACGGCATGTTCGCGACCAGCTATTCGGACCTGCCCTATCGCACCGTTCCGCTGCACGATGACGGCTTCCACCTGCGCATCATCAAGATCCCGGTGACGAACATCGTCCCGCCGGGTGCCGAGCTCGGCGAACTGGTCCCAAGGCCCATGCAGGATGAGACCGCGCTGCAGCCTCTGTTGGAATCCTGCTTCCGCGACCTCGTCGAAGGCCATGATGCCACCGCGGCGGATGCGGCCCCGATGGTGCAGGCACTCGCCCATATCGCGCTCATCGAGCGCGGCATCATGCGGCCGAAGAGCCGGCTCGCGCAGCAGGCCCTGCGAAGCGCGCATCTGTCTCTGGCCCGCCGCCTGATCCGGCGGCATCTCGCGAATGCGGCGCTGACGCCAAGCCTGATCGCCGGCCTGCTCGGCATCTCGGTTCGTCATCTGCACATCCTGTTCGAGGAAACGGGCAAGACCTTCTCGGAGACGGTCACCGCACTTCGGCTCGCGCAAAGCCGCCGCCTGCTCCGCGAGCAATCCGGGCAGACGATCGCCGAGGTCGCGTTCGCCTGCGGCTTCGAGAGCCTCGCGACGTTCTACCGCCTCTTCAATGCGTCCGAATCGATGACCCCGGGCGATTACCGGGCACGGGTTGCCTAAACCCTCGATCCAGACCGGCGGGACACCGGGCACTTGCGGGTTGCTAAAGCGCCGTGATGCCCGTAATCGGGATTCCCAGCGCCACGCGCCGTCCTCGTCGTCCCCGGAATCCTGATGTCGAAGAAGATGATCAAGCCTGGACCTGACCTGCTGACGCAGGTCAATCAGGCTTTTCTCGACTACGGCTATAGCGGGCTGTCGATGGTCGGGCTGGCCAAGGCCTGCGGCTTCACGCAGCGCGCGCTGTACTACTACTTCAGCAACAAGGAAGAGGCGTTTCGCGCCGTCATCGCTTGGCGCCACGTCGAGGATGTGGCACTCGCGCTGGAGGCCGGCCAGTCCGTGCGGGCGAAGGGCGGCGGCGCGCTGGATATTTTCGCGACGATTGTCGACGTCCGCTACGGCGAGACGCGGCGCCGCCTCACCCATTCGCCGCACACCGTTGAGCTGAATGCCGAGGCCTTCAAGCGCTGCCGCGATTTGATGATCAAATCCGCCATCTCATTCCAGGCCGATCTGGAAAGACTGGTGATCGACTTGCAGGCCGCACGGCTCCTGAAGCTGAACGGCGCGTTCAAACCGGCGCAGATCGCGCAAGCGCTTGCGGACGGCGCACGCGCCGTGAACCAGGCGCTGCCGCCGATCGCCCGTGACGACTTCTCGGCCCGTTACCGCCAGATGTGCGCGATGGTGCTCTACGGCTGCGCCGTGATGCCGAAGCGGAAGTAATCCGCACGACGGTCCGCGCGCGCGGCCGTCGCCAATCAGCAAAACCCTCCCGACTATCGACCATCAGGGACCGGCCGGACCATTCGGCCGGGCCGTGGATAAGTTTTGCCGCTTGTTAGCTATTTCATATTTTACATGACTATGTGAAATATACGATATTGCATCGCAAGACCTTTGGAGGCGTCTCGAATGGCTGACATGGGACAAACCGACGACCCGGCCAATCATGGCGCGATCCCGCGTCCTCTGAACCGAAGTGATCAGCCTGCGCGCATTGAGAAGATAATTTCCGGCGATTTCGCCAGAACCGCGCTGGCGCTTCGCCCGGGCTCGGCACAGCCAATTTCCTTGCCGGCGACGCGCGCTCTGCTGCAGAGCGAGGGGTCACGCACGATGCGCACCAAGCAAGAGGATCACAGCCCGGAAACGCCATCCACCGGCCCGGCTCGCGCTCTTGCTCCCGAGGCCGTGGACCTGCGCTTAGATCCGACTGCAGCCCTCGCGCTTGCCCGTCGGAGCTCTCCGACGACAAGGAATCGCGGCTGGGCGCCGTTGCTCGAAGCCTGCCTTGCCGATTTCAAGGAGGCCACCGAGGCCGGTGATACCGCGAGCATTCCTGCGCTGGTCAAGATCGTGGCGGAGCTCGCGTTGATCGAGCGGGGCGCGATCAGGCCAGGCAGCCGCCGCGCCCAGCAGGCGCTGCGCGTCGGCCGGCTCAGCCTCGCGCGCCGCCTGATCACGCGCCATCTCGCAAGGCCGGCGCTGTCACCGGGGATGGTCGCCGACATGCTCGGCGTCTCGGTCCGCTACCTGCACGTTTTGTTCGAAGCGACGGGGGCGAGCTTTTCGCAGACCGTCACCGCCGAGCGCCTGAGCGAGAGCCGCAGGCTGCTTTGTGAAAGGCCGCCGCGGCCGATCGCCGATATCGCCCTCGCCTGCGGGTTTGGCAGCCTGGCGACGTTCTACCGGATCTTCGGCGCATCCGAGGGCCTGACGCCGGGCGAGTACCGGGCTGCGGGGCACTAGGACAACGGCGCTGAGCTTGCGCCGGCCGGACGCGGCCCGTGCAGCATGGTGCCTAGCGGCCACACCTGCGCTCATTTCCGCGGCAAGTGCACTTCGGATCGACGGCATGCGCGCACTGAGAAGACAGCGCACGACCGTCGCGCGAGAAACGGACAGATACAATGGGGCGTGGGGCAAGGTGATGATCGGCATCGGCGGCAGGCTGACGATGTGGCGCGGCGCGCTGCTCGGCTCGGCGTCACTGATTGCAATGGCCTCTACCGCCGATGCGCAGGTGGACTGCACGGGCGTCGGCACCGCCAACGTGCTCTGCGACGCTGCCCATCCGTCGAACGGCGGGCTCAGCGCGAGTTACAACGGCGATCTGACCGTGAACGTCAATGCCGGCGCCGGGATCACCACCCGCGGCGTGACCGTGAGCGCCTCCGGCAGCATCACGTTCAATCACAACGACCCTGCCGGCATTACGGGATCGATGTACGACGGCATCCAGCTCCTCGGCAACCAGGCACCAATCACCTACACAGGATCGGCCGACGTCACCGCCAACTGGTACGGAATCAACGTTTCGACCAGCGGTCCGGTCTCGATCACGCAGACATCAGGCACGATCACGGCTGGCACCGGCATCAGGGTCACGAGCGCAGGACCGGGGGGTAGCGTCAACATCAACACGGTTGGCAGCCAGATCGTGGCCCCGAATGGAATGGGAATCTACGTCCTGACCAACGGCAACCAGTCAGACGTCACGATCGCGACAGGCGCCGTCACCGGCAACACAACCCAAACAGGCAGCGGGATCTACGTCCGCATGGGACAGGGCGGCCAAAATGCGCGCAATCTTTCCGTCACGACCAACGGCGCGGTCGTCGGCGGCATCGATCTCCAGAATGGTGGCATCGGCACCGTCGATCTCACAACGAATGCGAGCGTCCTTGGGGGTATCAACCTCCTGGCCGGCAATTCAGCCAACACCAATGCGTTCACAGTGAAGCTCAATCAGGATGTCACCGGCAACGTCAGTCTGCTGAACTACGGCTCCGGCACCAACACGGTCCGGACACGCGGCATCACCGGCGGGACGCTCTCCGTGTCCGGCGGCGGCGGCGCCAACAACAGCCTCGTCGTGGACGGCAATATTGCCAAGGGAAACGGCCTGGACCTGGCCTATTACGGGGCCCTGGCGACCGTCAGTTTCTCTCGTGCCAGCGGCACCAATACCGCGACCTTCAATGGCGACATCTCCGGAACCTTCGACACCAGGACTTCCACCTCCGCTTCGGCCGGTGGCAGCGTCGCCGGCCTTGCCGCCGGATTGGGAAGCACATCCACCAACGGCTCGGCGGCGCTGAACGTCAACGGATCGATCACGGTCACCGGCATGACGCCGTCCGGCAAAGTCGCAAATGTGACCGGAGCGTCCCTCGGAGCCTCCGGCGTGGTCCCGGTCGACTTCAATCTGCACGGTGCAGTGACGGCAACGTCGATCAGCGACACCGCGTCGAACGTCGTCGGCATCAGCGTGGGACAATACAATCAGGCCGCGACGCGGCTGACCGCCGACGGTGCCGTGACAGCCACCGCGATCGGCGCCGGCGGCACGGCCACCGGAATCTCGGCCGCAACCACCAGCCTTCCACCGACCTTCATCAATACTGGCACGCTTACCGTTCGCGCCAATGCCGACGTCACAGCTGCCTCCGACGGCGCCGCGACCGGTGTCGCGCTGACCCGCGGCGACACCAGACGCGCTGCCGAGACCGCCGGGCTCGGCGGCATCGACCTCGTCACCAAGGGGACCGTGAGCGCCACCTCGACGAGCGCGGCGGCGATCGGCATCAGCGGCGTCATCGTCAATGGCGCCGACAATTCCGCAACGTTGGCGCTGCGCGCCGAAGGCAATGTCATTGCGAACGGCAAGGCCGCCGGCAGTTACGGCATCTTTGCCCAACGCGATGGTCTCGGCGACATCAAGATCGATGCGCTGGCCGGCGTACAGAGCTCCGGCATCGGCATCTCGGCCTCGCGCTCGACACCAGGCAACATCTTCATCGCGACCGGCACCTTCGTCACCGGCACCACCGGCATCGTGACGTCGGGCGGCACCACCACGCTGATCGCCAACGGCACCATCACCGGCACCGGCGGCACCGCCGTGCAGTTCGGCGGCACCAACGATTTGCTGCAAGTCCAGTCCGGCGCCGTGTTCAACGGCAATGTCATCGGCACCGGGACCAGCATCCTGCAGTTCGGCGGAACGACCGCGACGAGCTTTGATCTGTCGAAGCTCGGCAGCGGCGCCCAATTCTCGGGCTTCGCCAGTCTTGGATTTCTTGCAGGCTCGAACTGGAGCTTCACCGGCAACTCGACCTTTGCCGGGTCCGTCAACGTGGATGGCATGTTCATCCTCAACGGCGCGATGCCGAACGCCAACGTCACGGTCGGCGCGACCGGCACGCTCGGCGGCAACGGCACCATCGGCAACGCGACCATCAGCGGCACGCTGTCGCCCGGCAATTCGCCCGGCACGATCACGATGGCGAGCCTGACCATGACGGCGGCGGCGACTTATCTGGTGCAGGTCACCAACACGATCAGCGACAAGGTGAACGTAACCGGCGCGGCCAACATCGCCGGCAAGGTTGTCGTCGATCCACTCGAACGGATCACCAAGAAAACCACCTACACCATCGTCAATGCGGGAACGCTGAGCGGCACATTCGGCTCGGCAAGCCTGCTGCTCGCCAACAATCTCGCCCGCAATCCGGTGCTGAGCTATGTCGGCAACGACGTTCTGTTGTCGGTCGATCCCGGCCTGCTCTCGCCGATCCTGCCGGCCAATGCCAGCATCAACCACAAGAGCGTCGCTGCTGCGATCGACAACGGCCTGCTCGGCGGCGCCAACCTCTCCACCGCGTTCAGCGCGATCTTCAAGCAGTCGAGCGACAACCTCCTGAACGGCCTGACCCAGCTCTCCGGCGAGACCGCCGCCGGATCGCAGCAGACCACCTTCAACGCCATGAACCAATTCATAGGCACGATGCTCGATCCCTTCATCGACGGCCGCGGCGCGACGGCGCTGCCGGCCGGCGCCACGCCTTACGCCGACGACGATTCCCTGGCCTATGCAGCGAAGCGTTCAACCAGCGACGCTGCCGCCGCGATCTATCGCAAGGCGCCGATTGCCGAGAGCTACGATCCGCGCTGGAGCGTGTGGGCGGCGGCCTACGGCGGCTCACAGACCACCGACGGCAACGCGGCGCTTGGCTCGAACAACACCACAAGCCAGGCGTTCGGCACCGCCATCGGCGCCGACTACCGCTTCTCACCGAACACGATCGCCGGCTTCGCGCTCGCCGGCGGCGGCACCAATTTCAACGTCGCCAATGGTGGCGGCGGCCGCTCCGACCTGTTTCAGGCCGGCGCCTTCGTCCGGCACAATGTCGGCGCGGCGTATCTCGCCGGTGCGCTGGCCTATGGCTGGCAGGACGTCACCACCGACCGCACCGTGACGGTCGGGGGCCTCGATCGCCTGCGCGCCGAGTTCAATGCCAACGCCTGGTCGGGCCGCGCCGAAGGCGGCTATCGCCTCATTGCGCCATGGATCGGCGGCATTGGCCTGACGCCCTACGCCGCCGGCCAGTTCACGACATTCCAGCTGCCGGGCTACGCCGAGCAGGCCATCGTCGGGGCCAACACCTTTGCGCTGGCCTACAACCCAAAGAGCGTCACCGACAGCCGCAGCGAGCTCGGCCTGCGCGCCGACAAATCCTTCGCGCTCTCCAATGCGGTTCTGACGCTGCGCGGCCGTGCCGCCTGGGCACATGATTTCAACCCCGACCGCAGCATCGCCGCGACCTTCCAGACCCTGCCCGGCGCGAGCTTCGTCGTGAGCGGCGCAGCCCAGGCGGCTGATTCCGCCCTCACCACCGCCTCTGCCGAACTGAAATGGGCCAACGGCTGGTCGGCGCTCGCCAGCTTCGAGGGCGAATTCTCCAACGTGACCCGCTCCTATGCCGGCAAAGGCGCGGTCCGCTATGCGTGGTAGGCAGCCCGACCCGCGGTGGGGCCGGAGCGACGGATTTGAGTGGAAAAGCGGCGCGAACGCCCCTCGCCGAGGCCCCGCCGTCAGATAGCCGGCCGGTGATTCATTTGACCGCCAAATGACGGAAACGACGGTTATTTTGGCGAAAACATTAAGCTTTTTCGGCTATCCGGCTGGTTCCAAGATTGACTTTACCGCTTTCGCCCCTATGTTGCGGGCAACGCGGCCCTCGGATCGAAACGCGATTCGTCAGGTTTGCCGTCCGTCAGCGTTAGTCAGAGCCCCCGAGCTTTATAGAAAAGCGAGCCGTTTCGGGGCCGAACGCGACAGCCTTTTACCTGCGATGCCGAACGGCGGTTTCGACCAGAGGCTCAATGTCTTTTTCCAATCTAGGCCTGTCCGATAAGGTCCTCGCCGCAGTTGCGGCCACCGGTTACACCACCCCCACTCCCATCCAGGAACAGGCAATCCCGCACGTCCTCGCCCGGCGCGACGTCCTCGGCATTGCCCAGACCGGCACCGGCAAGACCGCTGCCTTCGTTCTCCCGATGCTCACCCTGCTCGAGAAGGGCCGCGCGCGGGCACGCATGCCGCGCACCCTGATCCTCGAGCCGACCCGCGAGCTTGCCGCGCAGGTGAAGGAGCAGTTCGACAAATACGGCGCCGGTCAGAAATTGAACGTGGCGCTGCTGATCGGCGGCGTCTCGTTCGGCGACCAGGACTCCAAGCTGATGCGCGGCGTCGACGTCCTGATCGCAACGCCCGGCCGCCTGCTCGACCACACCGAACGCGGCGGATTGCTGCTCACCGGCGTCGAGCTGCTGGTGATCGACGAGGCCGACCGCATGCTCGACATGGGTTTCATTCCCGACATCGAACGCATCTGCAAGCTCGTCCCGTTCACGCGGCAGACCCTGTTCTTCACGGCGACGATGCCCCCGGAGATCAGCCGCATCACCGAGGCCTTCCTGCACAATCCGGCCCGGATCGAAGTCTCCAAGCCCGCGACCACCGCGGTCACCGTGACGCAATTGCAGGTCCCGGCCGGTCGCGAAGCGCACGACAAGCGCGAGATCCTCCGCCGCCTGCTGCGCGACGCCAAGGACCTCAACAACGCGATTATCTTCTGCAATCGCAAGCGCGAAGTCGCCGTCCTTCACAAATCACTCCAGAAGCACGGCTTCAGTGTCGGCGCCCTCCACGGCGACATGGATCAATCCGCCCGCACCGCGGCCCTCGATCAATTCCGCAAGGGCGAGATTCCGCTGCTCGTCGCCTCCGACGTCGCCGCCCGTGGCCTCGACATTCCCGCAGTGAGCCACGTCTTCAATTTCGACGTACCGCATCACCCTGACGATTACGTCCACCGCATCGGCCGTACCGGCCGCGCCGGACGCACCGGTACCGCGATCTCCATCGTCACCTCGCTCGACAGCAAGTCGATGACTGCGATCGAGAAGCTGATCGGCCAGCCGATCCCGCGCGCCGAAGGCGACTACACCGTTCACAGCGAGGCCTCCGACGAGGACGGTGCGCCGCGCCGCTCGCGCAGCCGCGAGGGCTCGCGCGATGGTGCCCGTGGCGGCCGCAAGCCGCGACGTGAACGCGAGCCGCGTCACGGTGAACGCGAGGCGCGTCACGGTGAGCGCGAGCCGCGTCAGGACCAGGAGCCCCGCCAGGAGCGTGCAGCCAAGCCGGAGCGCGAACCGCGCCACGGCCGCAACTCCTCGCCCCAGGCCACCCCGTCGCACGTGCCGTCGATCGGGCGTGCGGAGCCGCGGCGGCCGCAGCGCGAGGTGGACCACGAGCCCGCCGATCATTCGCACCTGCCCGCCTTCCTGCTGCGACCTGTGCGCGCACGCGCCTAAGGCCGACTCCGATGCCGCCGCGACAGCGGCGGTATCCTGCGGAATCCGTCTCGCCGCCGGCGACCGATGCCCACGCTGTTTCCTCGCGTTTGAAGCAAATGCGCGCAGTTTTCGCGTCGCTTTGACGTGCGAGTGAAGAACTTGCGAAAGCCGAACCCGATCCGCGGCGGAGTTACGCTCGTACGACATTAGTCGCGGCGAAATCCCCGTAGTTCCACTGTTTACCTTGCCTTCATTCTCGTCCCGTACCCTCGCGCAAATAATTTAGTCATTGCTGCCGGGCATGACCGGCAATGCGTGCATTGAGGACGTAACAGTGGTCAAGCTGCTGGACGAACACGAACGTACGTTGGCTTTTGCCGAAGTCGCGCTTGGTCAGATCCGCTCGCTTCGCCAGACCGCCGTCCCCCGCAACTATGAGATCTGGTACGTCTACGCGACCGGATACAACGCACCGCTCAACAAGGTCATCAACGAGACGCTCGCGCGCAGCGGCAAGCTCTCTGAATCCGATCTCGAGCAGATCTACGAAACCTACCTTTCGCACATCAAGACCTCGGACCGCATCGACAAGGTCGGCGCGCGCGTCATCGGCGAGATCGATGCCGTCATGCGGCTGATCACCGATGCGCTCGGCGTGTCCGCGACCTATGACGCGAGCCTCGTCGGCGCCAGCGACCGCCTCTCGACCGCGACCACTCGCGACCAGATCAAGACCATCGTCGAGGGGCTGGCCAAATCGACGCGCGAGATGCGCGAGACCAATCAGGCATTGGAGAACCGGCTCGCGCTGTCGAAGTCGGAGATCAGCGACCTGCAACGCAGCCTCGAGGCGATCCGCGCCGAGAGCCTGACCGATCCGCTCACCGGCCTCGGCAACCGGAAATATTTCGACCGCTCGATCGACATGGCGGTCCAGGCCGCATTGGCGAGCGGCGAGCCGCTGTCGCTGCTGATGTTCGACATCGATCACTTCAAGTCGTTCAACGATTCCTACGGCCATCTCACCGGCGATCAGGTGCTGCGGCTAGTGGCGCAGTCGCTGAAGCAGACCATCAAGGGCCAGGACATCACCGCCCGCTATGGCGGCGAGGAATTCGCGGTGGTGCTGCCGAACACCGCGCTGCGCCAAGCGCTGACGGTTGCCGACCACATCCGCCGCGCCGTGATGTCCAAGGAGCTGAAGAAGAAGTCGACCGGCGAGATCCTCGGCCGTGTCACCATCTCGGTTGGCGTCTCCATGCTGAAGCCGGCCGACGACACGGACTCGCTGATCGAGCGCGCCGACGCGTGCCTCTATGCCGCCAAGCGCGCCGGCCGCAACCGCGTGATCTGCGAAGCCGATCCGGAATACAGCGCCGAGACCCAGACCCGCGTGGCGTGACCGGTCCGCGTGTTTCTCCCCATCGTCATTGCGAGCGAAGCGAAGCAATCCATCTGCCCGCAAATGCGGATAGATGGATTGCTTCGTCGCTACGCTCCTCGCAATGACGCGGATCGATTCAGTTAGCTGCCTCTCGACGAGGACGGCTTCCTTTCCACGCGCTTCTTCTTGGCCGACGGCCTCCTCGCGGCCGTCTTCTTCACCGCGGCCTTCCTTCCCGCCACGTTCTTTGCAGCTGCCTTCTTCGCTGGCGCCTTCGCCGTCCGCGCAGCCGGTAGTTTCCTCGGCCGCTTGCGCAGCGCGGCGCGCTGGGCGGCGCCGAGCGCCGAGCGTGCCCAGACCGCAAGCTCCTCGGCATCGTCGAACAGCCGCGCCGGCAACTGCCAGTACGAGTTCACCGTCACCGTCTTGGCGCGGGTCTGGTACTGGAACGGTCCGCAGCCTTCGGCCTCGAACTGCGGGATGGTCTCCTCGTCGGCGCGGAAGTAGAGCCCGGCGCGCAGCGCGAGCGCGAAATTGGTGCCGTCAGCGGAGATGCCGTAGCCGGAGAACATCCGGCGCAGCGTGACCGGGCCGAAATCGGCGAACAGATCGGTGAGGAATTCGCGGTCCATATGCCCACCCTTGTTCCAGCGCGGCCGAACGCGGCTGCCGCAGCCTGTTGGCAGCGCAGTATGGTCGACGACGGCGTCGACATGCAACGATGGTGGGTGTCGGATCCAAGGCGCGAGCGCGATTGCGCGCTCGCGAGGGCGCAGCAGCGATCAGACCGTCGCCGGCTTGAGCTGCACCGATTCGCCGCAACCGCAGGCGGAGACCTGGTTCGGGTTGTTGAACACGAACTGGGCCTGCATCCTGTCGGCCACGTAGTCCATCTCGGTGCCGAGCAGGAACAGCACGGCCTTCGGATCGACCAGGATCTTCACGCCCTTGTCCTCGACCACTTCGTCGGTCGGACGGATCTCGTGGGCGTATTCAACGGTGTAGGATTGTCCGGCGCAGCCGCCGTTCTTGATGCCGACGCGCAGGCCGACGATCTCGGAATCGGCGCGCTTGGTCAGCTCGGTGATCCGCTCCGCCGCGGCATCGGTCAGTCTCATGACCTGCGGGCGCGGCCGCTTCGGCTTGGCTGGGGTCGGTGAGGCTTGTGTCATGTCACTCATGTGGTCAGTCCCAGCGGCAATTCAATCTCGAGCTTAGGCTCAATCCCCTGACGCATCACCACATATTGAGGACGAGGCGAGCCTCGTCCGACATCCGGTCCGGCGTCCAGGCCGGATCCCACACCAGATTGACGTTGATGACGCCGACGCCGGGGACGCTGGCAACCGCGTTCTCGACCATCTGCGGCAATTCGCCGGCGGCCGGGCAGTTCGGGGTGGTCAGCGTCATCAGGATGTCGACCGAGCGATCATCCTTGAGATCGACCTTGTAGATCAGGCCGAGCTCGTAGATGTCGGCCGGGATTTCCGGGTCGAACACCGTCTTCAGCGCCGCGACGATCTCGCCGCTCATGCGCTCGGTCTCCTCCGCCGGCAGTGCCGAGGTGGTTTCCATGGTGGCCGTCTTGACTTCGGCTGTATCGGTCATGCGAACAATTCCCGCGCCTTGATCAGCGCCTGCGCCAGATGGTCGACTTCTTCCCTTGTATTATACATCCCGAAGGATGCGCGGCAGGTGGCCGTGACGTTGAACCGCTCTAAAAGCGGCATCACGCAATGGGTGCCGGCGCGCACGGCGATGCCCTGGCGGTCGATCACGGTCGCGACGTCGTGGGGATGCGCCCCCTTCATCTCGAACGAGATCACCGGGCCCTTGTTGCGGGCGGTTCCGATCACCCGCAGCGAGTTGATCTCGCGCAAACGGTCCTGCGCGTAGGTCAGCAGCTCGTGCTCATGCGCGGCGATGCGCTCCTTGCCGATCGAATTGACGTAGTCGATCGCAGCACCGAGCCCGATCGCCTCGACGATCGGCGGCGTCCCGGCCTCGAATTTGTGCGGCGGATCGCCATAGGTGACCCAGTCCTTGGCCACTTCGCGGATCATCTCGCCGCCGCCGTTGAACGGCCGCATCGCCACCAGATGCTCGTGCTTGGCGTAGAGCGCGCCGATCCCGGTCGGCCCGTACACCTTGTGGCCGGTGAAGGCGTAGAAATCGCAATCGAGGTCCTGGACGTCAACAGGCAGATGCACCGCGCCTTGCGCGCCATCGACCAGCACCGGAATGCCGCGGGCGTGCGCCAGCCGAACCACTTCCTTGACCGGAACCAGGGTGCCGAGCGCGTTCGACATCTGGGTGATCGCGACGATCTTGGTGCGCGCCGTCAGGAGCTTCTCGAACTCCTCGATCAGGAAATTGCCCTCGTCGTCGACCGGCGCCCACTTGATCACGGCACCATGGCGTTCCCGGAGGAAGTGCCACGGCACGATGTTGGAGTGGTGCTCCATGATCGAGAGGACGATCTCGTCGCCCTCCTTGATGTTCACCCCGCCCCAGGACGACGCCACCAGGTTGATCGCCTCGGTGACGTTGCGGGTGAAGACGATCTCTTCGCTGCGGCGGGCGTTGATGAACTGCGCGACCTTGCCGCGGGCGCCCTCATAGGCCTCCGTCGCCGCATTGGCGAGGTAATGCAGGCCGCGATGCACGTTGGCGTACTCGCTCTTGTAGGCCTCGGTCATGCGGTCGAGCACCGCATTCGGCTTCTGCGCCGAGGCCGCGTTGTCGAGATAGACCAGTGGCTTGCCGTAGATCTGCATGGCGAGCGCCGGGAAATCCTGCCGCACCAGGGCGACGTCGTAAGAACCGTTGGCGACCGCCCTGTGCATGCTCACGCCCTCGCCTGAAGCCAGCGCTGCGCGGCGGCAATTGCGACCTCGCGCAACGCGTCGCTGGCAATCGTCTCGATCGCCTCGCCGACAAAGGCCTGGATCAGAAGCGCCTGCGCTTCCTTCTCGGGCAGTCCGCGGGCGCGCATGTAGAACAGCAGGCTCTCGTCGAGCGCACCGGTGGTCGCACCGTGACCGCAGGTGACGTCGTCGGCGAAGATCTCGAGCTCCGGCTTGTTGTCGGCTTCCGCGTCGTCGGACAGTAGCAGAGCGCGGGTCATCATCTTGGCGTCGGTCTTCTGGGCGTCCGGACGGACGATGATGCGGCCCTGGAACACGGAATGGGCACGGTCGTCGACGACGGCACGGAAGATCTCGCGGCTCGCGCAGTGCGGCACCGCGTGAT
Organism: uncultured Bradyrhizobium sp.; assembly: GCF_947648125.1. GTDB lineage: Bacteria > Pseudomonadota > Alphaproteobacteria > Rhizobiales > Xanthobacteraceae > Bradyrhizobium. Next base: position 226,343 of record NZ_CANSMR010000002.1, read on the forward strand.
CCATGAACAGCGTGGTGTCGGCGTGCTGCTTGCCGTTGATCAGATTGACGCCGTTGGTCTCGACCTTCGAGCCCTCACCGGCGCACGTGATCGTCAGCTGATAGCGGCTGACATGACCGCCCGAGGTCAGACCAAATGTGTTGAAATGGGCGTGCGCGCCGAGCGAAATCGTCGCCGAGGAAATGTTGAAGGCATCGGCGCTGTCTTCGACCAGACGCACGTGATCGAACCGTGCATTGTCGCCGATCGCGACAACCAGCCCATCATGGGTCTGGTAGGCCTTGGCGCCTTCGCCGGCAAGATAGCTCTCCACCAGCGTCACGCTGGTATCGCGGCCGAGCCGGAGCAGCGAACGCGTGAACATCGCAGCCGGCGCCGTGCCGGACGCGACATGCACGATGTGCAGCGGCTGGGCCAGCACCGCACCGTTGGCAACGTCGATGACGACGCCATCGGTCGCCATCGCGCCGTTCAGCGCGATCATGGGATTGGAGATGTCGGAGGCAAAGGCCTGCACGGAGAGCGCGCCGTCGCCGGCGTCGAGCACCTCGCGCAGCGGGCGGATGCTCAGCCCCTTTTCGAGATTGCCGAGATCGGACAGATCGGGCGCAAACGCGCCATCGACCAGCACCAGACGGCGCACGCCTTCGATCGCCCGCAGCTTGACCGCATCAGCGGCGCGATTCAGTGCCGCTGCATCCGGGGCCGGTGCCAGCGGCAGCACCTCGCGCATCAGCGCGCGCAGGTCGGTGTATTTCCAGTCCTCGATCCGGCGATGCGGCAGGCCAAGGCGCTCATAGGCATCGAATGCCTCGCGGCGCTGATCGGCGATCTTGCCCTTGCCCGGCAGACGGTCACGCACCACGGCGAATGCATCGCCCAGCGCGCGCCCGGTCTCGGTCTTTGCAACAACGTTCATCTGAGAACCCGCATTTGTCAGGCAGCGTCTTCGAACTGCGCGTAGCCGGACTCTTCCAGCTCCAGCGCCAGTTCCTTGCCGCCGCTCTTCACCACCCGGCCCTTCGACATCACGTGCACGACGTCGGGCACGATGTAGTTGAGCAGCCGCTGATAGTGGGTGATGACGACCATCGCGCGCTCCGGCGAGCGCAACGCATTGACGCCGTCCGCGGCGATCCGCAGCGCGTCGATGTCGAGGCCGGAATCCATTTCGTCGAGGATGCAGACGGCCGGCTCGAACAGCGCCATCTGCAGGATCTCGTTGCGCTTCTTCTCGCCGCCGGAGAAGCCGACATTGACGCCGCGCTTCAGCATGTCCTGCGGAATGTTGAGCGACTTGGCGACCTCGCGGACCTTCTTGAGGAAGGCCGGCGACGAGATCTCGTCCTCGCCGCGCGCCTTGCGCTGGGCGTTGAGCGCTGCGTGCAGGAAATTCCAGGTGGTCACGCCGGGGATCTCGACCGGATACTGGAACGCCAGGAACACGCCCTTGGCGGCGCGCTCGTTGGGCGCCATCTCCAGGAGGTCCTCGCCCTTGTACAAGATCTGGCCGCCGGTGACTTCATAACCGGGCTTGCCGGCGATGACGTGGGAGAGCGTCGACTTGCCGGAACCGTTCGGCCCCATGATCGCGTGCACCTCGCCCGGATTCACCGTGAGCGACAGCCCGTGGAGGATTTCGCGCTCCTCGACACGGACCTTCAGATCTTTCACTTCAAGCAGAGACATCTAATTTTTCCTGAGCATCATGCGCCAGGCGCGTCGGCCGCGCCGTTAGCGGGATGGATTAGCCAACCGAACCTTCAAGGCTGATCGAAATCAGCTTCTGCGCTTCCACCGCGAACTCCATCGGCAGTTGCTGCAGCACGTCCTTCACGAAGCCGTTGACGACGAGGCCGACGGCTTCTTCCTGCGAGAGCCCGCGCTGGATGCAGTAGAACAGCACGTCCTCGGAAATCTTCGACGTCGTCGCCTCATGCTCGAACGTCGCCGAGGAATTCTTGGCCTCGACATAGGGCACGGTGTGCGCGCCGCATTTGTCGCCGATCAGGAGCGAGTCGCAGGCGGTGTAGTTGCGCGCGCCGGTGGCTTTGCGATGCGCGCTGACGAGGCCGCGATAGGTGTTCTGCGACTTGCCGGCGGCAATGCCCTTGGAGATGATGCGGCTCGACGTGTTCTTGCCGAGGTGGATCATCTTGGTGCCGCTATCGACCTGCTGGAAGCCGTTCGAGATCGCGATCGAGTAGAACTCGCCGCTCGAATTGTCGCCGCGCAGGATGCAGCTCGGGTACTTCCAGGTGATCGCAGATCCCGTCTCGACCTGGGTCCAGGAGATCTTGGAGTTCTTGCCGCGGCAGTCGCCACGCTTGGTGACGAAATTGTAGATGCCGCCCTTGCCTTCCGAATTGCCGGGGTACCAGTTCTGCACCGTCGAATACTTGATCTCGGCGTCATCGAGCGTGACGAGCTCGACCACGGCAGCGTGCAGCTGGTTCTCATCGCGCTGCGGCGCGGTGCAGCCTTCGAGATAGGAAACGTAGGAGCCCTTGTCGGCGATGATCAGCGTGCGCTCGAACTGGCCGGTGTTACGCTCGTTGATCCGGAAATAGGTCGACAGCTCCATCGGGCAGCGCACGCCCGGCGGCACGTAGACGAACGAGCCGTCGGAGAACACCGCCGAGTTCAGCGTCGCGAAGTAATTGTCCGAGGTCGGCACCACGGTGCCGAGATATTTCTGCACCAGCTCGGGATGCTCGCGGATCGCCTCCGAGATCGGCATGAAGATCACGCCGGCCGCCTTCAGCTCCTTCTGGAAGGTCGTCGCGACCGAAACCGAATCGAACACGGCATCGACCGCGATCTTGCGGCTCGGCGACGGCGGTCCGCCGGGCGGCGGCTCGACGCCTTCGAGGATCGCGACCTCACGCAGGGGAATGCCGAGCTTCTCATAGGTCTTGAGGATTTCCGGATCGATCTCGTCGATCGAGGACAGCGTCTTCTTCGGCTTCGGCGCCGAGTAATAGTAGATGTCCTGATAGTCAATCTTCGGATAGTCGACGCGCGCCCAGGTCGGCTCGGTCATGGTCAGCCAGCGGCGATACGCCTCGAGGCGCCATTCCAGCATCCAGGCCGGCTCATTCTTCTTTGCGGAGATGAAGCGGACGGTATCTTCCGACAGCCCCTTCGGGGCCTTTTCGGACTCGATCTGAGTCTCAAACCCATATCGATACTGGTCGACGTCGATGCGCCGGACGCGCTCGACCGTCTCTTGTACAGCAGGCATTCAATCCTCCGCTCGCGGTTTCAAGGACCGCGGTGGATCTCAAGTTCAGAAAATCTCTTACGATGCTTTGAACACGAAATCACTGGCTTAGAACAGTTCAAGCTGTGTTTCGTCGTCCCCCCTTAACTAGGGTATCGGCGAGCTTTCGCCAAGCCTTGAGGGTGAAATCCACGTCTGTCTCGGTGGTAGACCAGCCAAGACTGAGCCGCACCGCTCCCTGGGACACCTCTGAACGGTATCCCATTGCCTCCAACACGTGGGACGGCTGAACCTTGCCCGAAGAGCAGGCGGAACCGGAGGACACCGCTACCCCCGCCAGGTCGAAGCCGATCACCGCCGTTTCGGCCTTCATGCCGGGCACCGTGAACAGAACGGTATTCGGCAACCGCTTCACGTCGTCGGAGAAGACCAGCACGTCCGGCGTCTGGCGAAGCCCGTGCTCGAGGCGGTCGCGCAGTCCCCTGACGCGGGCGGCGTCGGCCTTCAGCGCCACCATCGCGGCCTTTGCGGCCGCACCAAAGCCTGCAATCCCTGCGACGTTCTCGGTCCCTGCCCGCCGCCCGAGTTCCTGCCCGCCGCCGCGCAAAGACGCCTCCAGTCCTTCGATGCCTTCGGCAAGCACCAGTGCCCCTGCGCCCTTCGGTCCACCGATCTTGTGCGCCGACAGCGTCACGAGATCGGCCTGGGTCGAAGCGAGATCGAACGAGATCTTCCCGAACGCCTGGATCGCATCGACATGCAGCAGGCCACCGGCCGCGTGGACAATCTCGGCGACATCAGCCACCGGCTGGACGGCACCGGTCTCGTTGTTCGCCAGCATCACCGAGACCAAAGCGGGCGGACCGTCCGCCAGCAGCGCACGCAGATGATCGAGATCGGTCACCCCGGTGCGCGTGACATTGATGGCGAAGGTCGCCTCACGCGCAAACCGCCCGCCCGCGAGGACGGACGCATGCTCGATCGCGGACACCAACAGCCGCCTGACCGGCGCGCCGGCACCGCGGCGCAATCCCGGCGTCAATGCGAGCGCATTGGCTTCGGTCCCGCCGGAGAGAAACACGACGTCCTGCGGCCGGCCACCGACCGCCTTGGCCACCGCATTGCGGGCATCCTCGACCAGCCGGCGCGCGCGGCGTCCCTCGCTGTGCACCGAGGACGGGTTGCCGCTCAAGTCCCACGCCGCAGCCATCGCCGCCTTCGCCTCCTGGCGAAGCGGCGTGGTGGCATTCCAGTCGAGATAGACGCGATCGGCCATCGAGCTTGTCCGCAGCAACCATCGTGGTTGCGGCCTTCCAATGCGACATAACGACAGTCGGGCAGCGAGACCAGATCAGAGTCGCCGATGCCTGAGATTTTTCACGCTCGCCGGGAGCCCCGTCGTGTTGCCAGGCAAGACATCGCGCGCGATAGCAATATGACAAAGCAAAACTTCAGGTAGCCGAAGAACAGTTCGGCGTGCGCTGATCCGGATCGCCGCCGACGCACCGGCTGCGCGCGCGTCGCGTAGCGGATTAGCCTCCGCCAAGCGGCACAATTTCCTTGATTTTTGCCCCTTGCGTCATGCTAGAAGGCCCTCCAGCGTGCCGCCCGGCGGCGCCTATGCCGATTTCATCACGAGCCGCTCTGCTCGCGCCCGTCGCCGAAGATGGCTCCAACCGGTTGATTGATCGACGTCAATCAAGGGAACGCGTCAATCAAGGGAACACAATGCCTGAAGTCATTTTCACCGGCCCTGCTGGCCGTCTCGAAGGCCGCTACCATCCGGCCAAGCAGAAGAACGCGCCGATTGCGATGATCCTGCATCCGCATCCGCAGTTCCACGGCACGATGAACCACCAGATCGTCTACCAGTGCTACTACGCGTTCGCGCATCGCGGCTTCTCGGTGCTGCGCTTCAACTTCCGTGGCGTCGGCCGCAGCCAGGGCTCGTTCGATCACGGCACCGGCGAATTGTCCGACGCCGCGAGCGCGCTCGACTGGGCGCAGGCGATCAATCCGGAGGCGCGCGCCTGCTGGGTTGCGGGCTTCTCGTTCGGCGCATGGATCGGCATGCAGCTTTTGATGCGTCGGCCGGAAGTCGAGGGCTTCATCTCGATCGCGCCGCCCGCCAATCTCTACGACTTCTCGTTCCTCGCGCCCTGCCCGTCGTCGGGCCTGATCGTGCACGGTGACAAGGATGCCGTGGTGCCGCCCAAGGACGTCAACACGCTGGTCGAGAAGCTGAAGACGCAGAAGGGCATCGTGATCGACCAGCAGGTCATCCCCGGCGCCAACCATTTCTTCGACGGCAAGCTCGAGCCGCTGATGGAGACGGTGACCGGCTATCTCGACATGCGCCTCGCCAACGTGCGGTGAGCCGAGATCGCTCTTGTAGCCCGGATGGAGCGCAGCGAAATCCGGGACCACCCTCACCGCGGATAGTATTCCCCGGATTGCGCGGAGCCTGTCATCGGGCGCGCGTTCGCGCGACCCGTTGGCTCCATCCGGGCTACGGCACTGGCCTACTCCGGCGCGAATTTTAGCGCGGCGATGCCGACCAGCACCAGCGCAATCCCGGCGACTTTCATCGGGTTCACGGCTTCGTTGAACAACAGCACGCCCATGGTCAGCGTGCCGACCGCGCCGATGCCGGTCCATACCGTGTAGGCGACGCCGACCCCGAGCACCTGCAACGCGCGCCCGAGCAGGAACACGAACGCCGCGAGCAGCGCCAGCGAGATCAGCGTCCAGCCGAGGCGCGTATAGCCTTCGGCATATTTCATCGAGATGGCCCAGCCGACGTCGAGAAGACCGGCGACGACGAGCGCGATCCAGGCAATGGAATGCGACATGCTTACGCGGCAAGCTTCAGCATATGCGCGCGGTGGCCGACCAGGAACGCATGCAGCAGCGCGGGATATTCAGGTGAAACGGCGCTGCGCACGCTCGGCCGCTGCGCCAGCGCGCTACGCCACGCACGGAGCTTTGGCGTGTGGGTGAAAACTGCCAGATCGGTCAGCTGGTCGAACAGATCGAAATAGCGGAAGACCGGCGCGAACACCGCATCCACCAAACTGAATCTGTCGCCCGCGAAGAACGGGCCCGCGCCGAGCGCAGCCTCCACGCGCGCGAATTTCGCGGCGACCGCCTGCCGCTTGCTCTCGAAGGTCGCGGCATCGGTCGCAGTCTCGAGCCCCCAGAGATCGCCGAGAATGGCCGAGCCGAACTCCATCCAGGCGCGATGCTCGGCGCGCGTGAGCGCATTCTCGGGATGCAGCTTCGCGCCGCCCTGCGTCTCCTCGATGTACTCGCAGATCACGTTGCTCTCGAACAGCGCGACCTCCTTGCCGTCGTCGCCGGTCACGACCAGCACCGGCACCTTGCCGAGCGGCGAGATCTTCAGGAACCAGTCCGGCTTGTTGGCGAGATCGATGTCGATCCGCTCGAACGGCACGCCCTTCTCATGCAGCGCGATCACCGCGCGTTGCACGTAGGGACAGAGCTTGTGGCTGATCAGCTTCAGGGCGGCCATGACGAACCTCGCGTTCAATGCAACTGCATCGAATTAAATGCAGCGGCATGGAACTGTCAAGGTAGATGCATTTGCATCTAAATCACGGTCGCGCGATGATGCCCCCGGTCATCGGGATCGGCACCCCCGTGGTGGCGGGGTAGCTCAGCGGCAGCCCCTTCATGCCGCGCGCGGCCAGGAAACCGAAGGCCTGCGCCTCGATCGCATCCGCCGCCCAGCCGAGCGCCTCGGCGGGTTCGACGGTTGCCGGCGCCAGGCGCTCGCGCAGCATCCGCAGCATCGTGAGGTTGGAGGCGCCGCCGCCGCAGATGATCCAGCTCTTCGGGCGTTTCGGCAGCAGCGGCACCACGCGGGCGATCGCCGCCGCCGTGAAGGCGGTCAGCGTCGCCGCGCCGTCGGCCGGCGCCACGGCGCCGAGCTTCAGGCTGGCAAAGTCGTTGCGGTCGAGCGATTTCGGCGGCGGCAGTGCGAAGAACGGCAGCTTGAGCGCCTGTGCGATCCAACCCTCGTCGGGCCTCCCCAGCGCGGCGAACTTCCCGCCGGTGTCGAACGGCTGATGCATCTGGCGGAACATGAAGTCGTCGAGCAACGCGTTGCCGGGTCCGGTGTCGCAGGCGATCAGCGTGTCGGTGCCGTCGATATAGGTAATGTTGGAGACGCCGCCGATATTCGCCACGACGGTCGGCCCCTCGCGGTTCAGCGATTGCGCCAGCGCGCGGTGGTAGACCGGCACGAGCGGCGCGCCCTGCCCGCCGGCTTCGACGTCGGCGGCACGGAAATCATACATCACCGGAATGTGGATCGCTTTGGCGAGCGCCAGGGCATCGCCGATCTGCACGGTCAACTTCCGCTCGGGGCGATGCAGCACCGTCTGGCCATGGAACCCGACGATGTCGATGTCCTGGGCGGAGATCCGGGTCTGCGCCGTGAAGCTGGCGACCGCCTCGGCATGGGCGGTCGTGATGGCCTGCTCGGCCTGCCGCAAGACCCCCGGCCGGGCGTCGCGCCGCGACAGATGAACGGCCTCGGTCAGCGCCCGGCGCAGCAGGCTGCGCTCGCCGTCGGTATAGGGGCGATAGCCCGTCGGTCCGAAGGCCTTGATCTGGCGGCCGTCGGTCTCGATCAGTGCCACGTCGACCCCGTCGAGCGAGGTACCGCTCATCAGACCGAGTGCCATTAACATCATCGTGGAAGCGCCCCAGCCGGGAACCCCCGGCTTGTCTCAAACAAGTACATCCTATAATGCCACTGCGCGTCCGCCTGCGGCAGCCTCAAGCGTCAAGGTTCCGCAAATAGATGCAAAAACCGTAAAACAAGAATGATCTGGCTCGCCGACAAATGACTGCATTTAAATCGGATTTCCTGAACACTCTACAGGAACGCGGCTTCGTCCACCAGTGCTCCGATTTCGAGGGCCTCGACGCGCTTGCCGCGAAGGGCGAGGCGACCGCCTATGTCGGCTATGACTGCACCGCGCCGTCGCTGCACATCGGCAACTTCCTCACCATGATGATGCTGTACTGGCTGCAACGGAGCGGCAACAAGCCGATAACATTGATGGGCGGTGGCACCACGATGGTCGGCGACCCCTCCGGCAAGGACGAGACGCGCGCGATGCGCACCGTCGCGGAGATTGAATCCAACAAGGCGAGCATCCGCGGCGTGTTCGCCAAGGTGCTGCGCTATGGCAATGGGCCTTCCGACGCCATCATGCTCGACAACGCGGAGTGGCTGACGAAGCTGAACTGGATCGAGATGCTGCGCGACATCGGCCGGCACTTCTCGGTCAACCGCATGCTCACGATGGACTCGGTGCGGCTCCGGCTCGAGCGCGAGCAGGAGATGAGTTTCATCGAATTCAACTACATGGTCTGCCAGGCCTACGACTTCGTCGAGCTGTCGCGCCGCGCCGGCTGCCGGCTGCAGATGGGCGGCTCCGACCAGTGGGGCAACATCGTCAACGGCGTCGATCTCGGCCGTCGCATGGGCTCGCCGCAACTGTTCGCGCTGACCACGCCGCTGCTGACCACCGCCTCCGGCGACAAGATGGGCAAGACCGCCAAAGGCGCGGTGTGGCTCAACGCCGACCAGTTCTCGCCGTACGACTTCTGGCAGTACTGGCGCAACGTCGAGGACGCCGACGTCGTCAAGTTTCTCAAGCTGTTCACGATCCTGCCGATGAGCGAGATCAACAAGCTTGCAGCGCTCGGTGGCAGCGAGATCAACGAAGCCAAGAAGGTGCTGGCGACCGAGGCAACCGCCCTGCTCCATGGCCGCGATGCGGCCAATGAGGCTGCCGAGACAGCGCGCCGCACCTTCGAGGAAGGTGCGCTGGCCGAAACCCTGCCGACGGTGGAAATTCCGCGCGGCGAATTTGAAGCCGGCGTCGGCGTGCTCGCTGCCTTCGTCAAGGCCGAGCTCGTCGCGTCCAACGGCGAAGCGCGGCGGCAGATCAAGGGCGGCGGCCTGCGCGTCAACGATGTTGCGGTCACCGATGAGAAGATGCTGCTGACGCCGGCCAATCTGACGCCGGAAGGCGTCGTCAAGCTGTCGCTCGGCAAGAAGCGCCACATCCTGCTGAAGCCTGCATAGGCGCATTCGCATTTGTCGGTTGTAGGGAGCGCGGAAAACGCGCTCCCATCCTTTCCGATGGACCAGACCACACCTCCGAACGACAAGCTTGCGGCGCCCGCGAAACACTCGCGCATCGCACTGAACGTGCTGGCGCTCTGCTTCGTGCTGTCGGTGCTCGGGCGCGGCCTCAGCGACAGCTTCACGGTGTTCCTCAAACCGATCTCGGAAAATTTCGGCTGGGATCGCGCCTCCGTCGTGTCGGTCTATTCGCTGACCTGGCTCGCCAGCGGCCTCACCGCACCCCTGGTCGGACGCCTGTTCGACCGCTCGGGTCCGCGCGTGGTCTATGCGCTCGGCCTGTCGCTGCTCGGCTGCGCATTTCTGATCGCCTCACACGCCGAGCAGCTCTGGCAATTCCAGCTCAGCGTCGGCCTCTGCGTCGGCTTCGGCACCGCGCTGATCGGCAACGTCTCGAACTCGATCCTGCTCGGCCGCTGGTTCGGACCAAAGCTGCCGACCGCGATGGCCGTGATGTATTCGGCGACCGGCGCCGGCCTCCTCTTGCTGCTGCCGCTGTCGCAGGTGCTGATCGACCGGATCGGCTGGCGCGAGGCCTATCAGGTGTTCGGCGTCGGTGCGCTCTGCCTTCTCGTTCCACTCGTTTTCCTGCCATGGCGGCTGCTCGCCGGCGGATCGCCGCACATCGTCAGGAAGGCGCAAGCTGGCCTTGCCGAAGAAGGCTGGACGCTACTGGCCGCGATGCGCCACCACGCCTTCTGGGCGCTGTTCTCCACCTTCTTCTTCACGGCGGTTGCGATGTATGCGCTGACGGCGCAGATCGTTGCTTACCTGATCGATGTCGGATTCCCGCCGCTGCAGGCCGCCACCGCCTGGGGCTTCTCCGGCGTCGCGCTGTTCGTCGGCATGCTCGGCGTATCCACGCTGGACGGCATCATCGGCCGCCGTCCCAGCGTGCTGTTCAGCTACGGCGTTTCGATCCTCGGCATCATCCTGCTCTGGCTGTTGCAGTGGTATCCGAACTACTGGCTGCTGACCGGTTTCATCATCTGCTTCGGCAGCATGATCGGTTCGCGCGGCCCGCTGATCACCGCGACCGCGCTGAAAATCTTCCGCGGCGAGCGCGTCGGCACGATCTACGGCACCATTATGATCGGAAGCGGCCTCGGCTCGGCGCTCGGCTCCTGGGGCGGCGGCCTGATCCATGACTGGACCCACAGCTACAATCCGCTGATCGCCTTCGCGCTGGTCAACGTGGTGCTCGGCCTGATCCCGTTCCTGGTGGTGCCGGCGCTGCGGCGCTGACAAACGTTATTGGCTTCATAGCGCGAACAACGCCGGTTCACGCCCGGACGCGCCGTCGGATGTACACAGCGCGTCCGGGCTTTTTATTTTGAGACCAATTCCCGTGACGACTAGCGTGCGAACTCATAAACCAGGACACCCGCTTTCAGGGGCGAAGCGGACACGCGACCTGACGTCAGGGACATCGCCTTGTGACCCAAGGGCGACACTGCCCGAGAGCGGTGTAATCCTTCCTTGGAACGCCTTGTCCGAACGCAAGTCACTCCGGTTGGTCGGCGGCCAAGCGTAAGCCTTGCAGGTAGAACTCTCGATACCCAGGGTCGCGCCAGTGCGTAGCACTTGGCACCACGACCGGCGTAATGTCGCGCAGCCTTTTGACAATGGATCGTGCCTCGTCAAGGCGCCCCATGTGAGCATAGCAGGACGCAAGAAAGCGATATGTCGGCGCCCAGCTCGGTCTTTCTCGCAAGGCAAGAAGCAACATCGCTTCGGCTTCCTCAAAACGTCGAGCGAAAAGGTGCCCGATACCTATGCCGACGTGAGCTCCTGCCCCGGCAGTGCCTTCGCGCGGGCTGAGGCGAATGGCAGTCTTGAAATGCTCGATTGCGAGCTCGGGTTTTCCCGCAAACAGTCTGACCCAGCCGCTCCATATCCATCCGTAAGCGAAGCTCGGGTTGAGATGCAGGGCTCGATCGATCAACGTGGTGGCCGTGGCGAGGTCATCACCGAACTGAGCGAGAGCGTAGGCGCCTCTTGCAACAAGGGATGGATCGTCAACGATCAGGAGCACCCGTCGAGCAAGATCAAAGCCCTCCCGGCGCGTCAACTCCAGATCATCGGTCCAGTTGTTGACGTAGAGATTAGCATGGCAGGTTGCTGCCAGCGCGAGAGCGGGGCCATAGTTGGGGTCGCGATCAAGTGCTTGCTTGAGCAGATCAAGCGCGCGCAATATCCGGACCTTTTCCCACGATTGGGCCTCCGCTAATGCGCGAAGATATAAGTCATAGGCAGTAAGATCATCGGTCGGCTTTCGAAGAGACCGGCGCTGCTCTGCGGCTTCCAGCGCTGTGCCAATGATGCCGCAGACCTCGACGGCCACCCTATCCTGAAGGTCGAATATATCGTCGAGCGCGCCGTCGAAGTGATCGGCCCAAAGATGCGCTCCAGTCGCTGCATTGATGAGCTGCCCAGTTATGCGGACTCGGTTTGCCGATTTGCGCACGCTGCCTTCGAGCACGTAACGCACTCCAAGTTCACGTCCGACCTGCTTTATGTCCACAGCGCGGCCCTTGTAGGTGAAACTCGAATTGCGGGCTATCACGAACAGCTGGCGCACGCGCGATAGCGTCGTAATGATTTCTTCCACCATGCCGTCGGCGAAATACTCCTGCTCGGGGTCACCGCTCATGTTCTGAAACGGCAGGACCGCGATCGACGGCTTGTCGGGCAACGCGAGCGCCGGGACCTCACCTCTGGACGTCGCAGGCCACCCGTTGGGATCGATCATGATACGGTAAACGTGAACCGGCCGCGCGATATTCTTCAGAGTTTGCTCGCCCGCATCCTCAACGTTGAAAAGCACCTTGTCGCGTGAGTGATTGAGGACTGCCTGAGAAATACAGATGCCACCGGGTTCTGCGATGCTCTCAAGCCGCGCGGCGATGTTGACGTCGTCTCCAAAGATGTCGTGGGCCTCGATGATTACGTCGCCAATATTGACGCCCACGCGAAAGGCAATGCGCTTGTCCTCGGCTTCGCCGCTTGTGATTTCCTTGATGCGGGCCTGGAACTGCATGGCAGCGCGAACCGCTTCGACCGCACTCGGAAACTCCGCCAAAAACCCGTCGCCAGTGCTCTTCACGATGCGGCCACGATGTTCGGCAATCGCCGGATCGACGGCATCCGTCAAGAGCGCCGCCAGTTTGGCATGCGTCCCCTCTTCGTCGCCATGCATGAGCCGCGAATAGCCCGCTACGTCGGCGGCCAATATCGCCGACAACCTGCGCTCGACCCGGACTGGCCGCTCCTGCACCATCGCCGGCAATCCAATCAAATATATATTGTACGACGAATCGGACGGCCGGGCCAAATGGGTTTTCGGGGATGCCGCTAGGCGAATGTGTCGGCAACTGGCCCGTAGCCGACATGACGAAGCCCGTCTCCTTGGTCCGCTTCTGACGATAATGCGGACGTGCCGTCTAAATGGCGCTAGCGTTTTTGGCAGATGGGATAGCCGTCAGTCTATAAATGCAGATGATTAGCCAATAACATCAATGCGATTGTGTTGTTGCAGTGGTATCCGAACTACTGGCTTCTCCCCACAGGCACGTGGGGAGAGGCCGAAGGCTGCGACGTCTTTCGCTCAGTCGGTGTCGCGGCAATCGTCGCCGCGGTGGTCGCGGCCGCAGGAGCCGCGGTCATGGGCTTCTTCCTGGCCATCGCCGGTGCCCGGCGTGAACGACACGCCGCGCAGCGCCTCGCCGGAGTTCGCGGTCCGCAGCGTGACAAAACGCTCGCCGGCCGGCAGCGTGGCCGCGGAAAGCTTGTCGGTGATCATCACGAGCTTGTTCGGATCGGCACCCTGGTCGCCGCTGCCGCTCACCGTGGAGGTGATCGCCCAGATCGACACGCTGCCGTCGCGATTGACGCGGCCGGTGATGTTGCGCAGGCCGTCGGTCGCCGGCGACCACGGCTTGCCGGTCGCGGCATTGTTGCCGGTCGGATAGCCCTGCACCGTGTAGGGCACACCGAGGTCAAGTCCCGCCTGCAAGGTGTAGGCCTGCTTCCACGCGCCGGCGGTGCTGTCGAACACCCACTTCTGCAATCCGGCTGATGTCTGCGCCTTGGCAGCGGTATAGCTGTTCGATGTCGGATCGAACGTTGCGGTGCCGTTGCCTTCGTCGGCGACGTAGAGCGTGTTCGCGTCGGCGAACCAGATGCCGAACGGGAACGAGGTCGTGCTCTTGAGCGCAGTCGGGAAACCGCTCAGCACGCACATGTTGTACGGCGTGACGCCTTGCCCCGCCAACTTCGAGCCATCGTAGAAGATCTGCGTCGTCGGCAGCGACGCAGACGGAACCGGCAGGCCGACGCCGTTCGGGCACGCCTTCGGACTGCCGTTGGCGGCGTTGCCGGTGGTGTCGATGAAGTACACGGTGTTGATGCCGTTACCGCCGCTGCCCTTGGTCGTGTAGATCACGTTGTTGAACACGGTGAGACCGCGGAAATTGGTGTCCTTGCCGATCTTGTCGGCTTTCTGGCCGAGCTCGGTGATGTTGAAGCTGCCGAGCGGGAAAGGTCCGCCCGGGTCCGCTTGGCGAGCGAGCGGCGCGTCGGCCTCTCTCGCGATCTGCATGCCGGCGCCGGTGATGACCCCGGCAGGCTGCGGGTTGCCGCCATTGCCCGCGTTGCCGGCGGTGTAGAACACACCGGCACCATGCCGATCGTTGAAGACCGCAGCGCGGCCGTTGTTGCCGCTATAGCCATTCACCTTGGTGAAGTGGAAGCGACCGTTCTCGTCGACTTCAGCGACCAGGCGATAATAGGCGCCGGGCACCGGATTGGTCGGATCGATGACGTCAGGCGTATTGGAGTTCGATACGTCGATGGTGCCGATCGGAGCGAGATAGCCCATGAAGGTCACGCTGCGGTGATCGAGCGACAGATTGAGCGCCAGCTCGGATTTTGACGAGAAGCTGGTGACCATCTGGTCCTTGTTTTGGGAAACGCCGCGCTGGGCGCTGTTCGGGACCTCGAGCGACTGCACGTGTCTGCCGTCGAGATGCAGTTCGTCGAGCAAGATCTTCGCAGTCAGGCCGAACGAGCCGTCGACGCCGTCGTTGTTGAACACCGTCGGATAGGTGCCGTCCGCCGTGGCGGTCACGCAATTGGGCGACACGCAGTTCGGCGGCAATTGTGTCACGCCGGGCGTGATGGTGACGGCGTTGTTGACGAACACCGCGCGGCTCAACAACAGATGACCCGGCCGGAAATGAACGTCGTCGCCGTCGGCGTGCGCGAGACTGCCGGCGAGCGCCGTGGAGGCGAGCAGCGTCAACGCAAAAACCGGCCGAGACAGCGGAAGCCCCACAGGCGGGCGCAATCCTTTGGCGATCATTGCTTTTCTCCCAATGTAAGATTTTTTCAGAAAGTGAGGGTCGCGTAACCGCCCGCCGTGCCGGCGGTCGGCGCGCACAATCTGCGGGCGGACTGTTACCGGCGTGCGAACAAGATGCGACGGCCGTGGACAGCGCGGCTCATCATGACGGGATTCATGACGCCATCATGCCGGCTTCACACCTCCGAGTTTCCGCCCCAAGGCGGTAGAGGAATGGGGCCAACTCGGTGAAGCAGCCGAACGGTAGATCGTTTACGGCGATCTTCCTTCCTGCGCGCGTCGTGTCGTCAGAGCTTGAACAGGGGTGTTGAAGGAAATTCAGCGCTCGGCAACTTTTGTTTCGCTCCGTTGCTGAGGCACAAACTGCACTGGTAGGACGAGTTCCAGCGGGCGTAGGTTCAACCCCCAATGGAGGGTTTGTGCCGTGGGCAGGGACGTACTTGAAAGCGTTTGCCTTGTATTGCTCGGGCTGAGCCCGCTCGTGATCATCGGGATTGCGTTGTACGCAGAGTAATCGCAACCTGGCCCGCAACTCCAACCGGGCCCGGTAGATGGCCCCAGCAGCCAGCCTCCCTCAATGCACAGGCCCCCAAAGGTTGCTGGGGTCGCTCGTACTCGATCGCGTGGCGTTTGCGCGGCCGCTGCCGAGTGAGTGTATCGACGGCTAATTATTCGTCGTCGGCAGATCGTTCGGGCCGTACTGCTTGAACTCGAAGATTTTTCGCGTCAGGCCGGGCGCCAGTGCCGAGATCGGGTTGACGCGTAGTACTGGCTGGCTGGGCGTGCCGACCACTTCATAGGTCACGCCGATCAGGCCTTCGTTGCTGCCGGCGCCGAGGAAAATCCCGAAGAACGGGATCTGGCCGAACATGTTGTTCAACCCGTACATCGGAATGAAGGTGCCGTTCATCCGCACCTGATTGCCGAGATAATCGATGCTGCCTTCGATGGTCGCGCCGATGCTCGGTCCCTTGACCACGCCGTTGCGGATCGAAAGCTGGCCGCTCTGGCGCGTGAACTCGGCGCGCAACGCGTCGAACCCGATGCCGTTCTGGGTGCTGACCGGCCCGCCGGCGACGGCGCGGTCGAGCTGGGTTTCGCCCTTCACCGAGAAGCCGGTGATATTGATGAGTCCTTCCCTCGGGCTCGGCTCGGGGATCGGCGGCTCCATCGCCAGCGTGAGCTGGCCGCCCACCACCTTCGAATAGGTGTCGATGAAGCGCAGGAACGCGCCGGCGTCGCTGGTCTGCAGGTAGATCACCTCGCGGCCCTGCTGGCGTCCGCGCATGTCGACGCTGACGGGGGTGTCGCGGCCGACCCTGCCGCTCAGCGTGAACGCCTTGAAGAACCCGTTGCGCCGCGAGATCTTGGCGTCGACGCCGCGCAGCGCCTCACCGTTGAACCCGGCCACCGCGCCGAGCTTCAGATCGACATCGAAATCGGTGGTCTTGGTCTTGCTCTTGGGATCGCTGTCGCGGCCCGAGATCGCCGATTTCAGGAAGCCGCGGCCATCGAACACGTCGCCGCGCATCGTCACCTTGATCACGCCGTCGGGACCGCGATCGGCCCGCAACGATGTCTTGTCGCCGTCCGACGGCGCATAGGTCGGGAAGTTCGCATTCATCAGGTCGCCGTTCTGGTCGACCTCGAGCGCGCCCTTGATCGAGACGCCGCTGCCTTCGATCGAGATATCCTCGAACCGCGTCGACTGCCCCTTCGGCACCACGTTGAAGGTCGCCTTGCCGGCCCTGCCCTGCGCCTTGACCCATCCGGGCAGGACGTTGTCGAGCTTGAGCTGGGTCAGGTCGGCCTCGACGCCCATCTTGGTGGTGGGATTGTCGCCGCTGCCGATCTTGCCGCTCAGCTTGATCGGGATCGCGCCAGACACCGCCGGCCCCAGATCGAGCCCGAGGCGCGCGCGGCTCGCGTCGTCCAGCGTCGCCTGCAGCTTGACGTCAGCATCGCCGTCGGCCGGCTTGCGGTAGTCGAGCGAGGCCGCCTGCCCGTTGATCTTGACGTCGCCCTTGACCTGGAAGCCGGCGTTGCTCGCAATCACCTTCAGCGTGTTGGCCTCGAGCTTCTGGTTCATGACCAGCTTGTCGACGGCAACGCCGGAGATGTCGGCGGTGACGGAATATTGCGTGTCGGCCTTGGTCAGCCCGCCCGTCACCGGCATGCCGAGATTGATCGTGGCCGTGACGTTGCCCTTGCTGGCGTTGGGATCGATCGGTGGACCGGAGAGATCGCTGAGCCGGTCGGATGCGAGGATCTCTGCGGCGGCCGGCACCGGACAGTCGACCCGGAATTTGACCTTCGACGGCGATGGCTTCGGCGCCATGTCGGGCACCTCGAAGGTGAAATCCGACAGCGTGATCTTGCGGCCGGCCGGCGTGTCGGCAATGCCCTGGTTGATGGTCACGGTCGCGGTGCGGCCGGTCACCCTGGCCTTCAGATCCGCATCATGCACCGCGGGCATCTTGTCCACCGGACGCACCGTGACACCCGAAGCGACGATGTTAACCGAGAGGCCGTCATCCGGGATCGGCGGTCCCTTGCGCGACAGATTGTGCACCGGCGAGTTGACGCCGACATCGATGCGCTGGAGCGTGCCGCGGTCAATCCGCTCGAGCACCCATTCGCGCACCTCGGGAACGATGATGATCGGCCACATCCGCTTCAGGGCGGAGGCCGACATCGGCGTGCCGGCGAAGCCGAGCTGCAACCGCGGCTCGCCCGAATAGTCGATGCTGCCGGTGCCGGCGACCCCGATCTCGCCATTGCTGATATCGGCCTGGGTCAGCAGCACCCGCTTCTTCTCGGTGTCGAACCGGAAGCCGATGTTGATGCGATTGAAGATCAGCGGCGGTTCGTCCTTGTCGGCGCCGGCCAGCACGATGGTGCCGCCGGACAGGCCCGCCTGCCAGTCGGTGACGTTGTCGTTTGGCGGCTCGAGATGGCCGAGCAGCGTGATGCGGTTGGCGCCCGAGACGATCTTGATCGGCGCCAGCAGCACGCGGCGCCCCGAATCCCATTCGACGCTCATCTCGGCCGAATCGACCGGCATCGGATAGTCGGGCGTGTCGGTGTCGATGATGTTGCCGGCGCCGACATTGAGCTTGCCGCGGAAATAGGTCGGCAGGCCGTCGCGGCCGAGCTCGCCCTTCATCTCGCCCGAGAGCGGCAGGTCGGCGGTGTAGGTGAGGTCCTTGGTCCGCATCGCGAGCAGGATGTTGCGGGTGGAGACCTTGTCGGCCTTGATGTCGACCGAGCGCACGCCGTTCTGCTGCGGTCCAACCAGGACGCGCACCGACCAGGGCCTTGCGCCGTCCTCGCCGAAGCTGAGCGCAACCCCGCCGCCGCTCGGGCGCCGCAGGCTCAGGCTGATATTCTCAAAGCTCCATTTGTTGCCGCGCTGCTGGTCGTCGACGACGAGATTGCCGTTCTTCAGGCCGATCTCGTTGAGGTTCTGACCGTCGAGGCCGGTCATGCTGAGGCTGTCGAGCCAGTCGAGGCCGGCGAGCAGCCCGCTCTGGGCCGAATCGGGTGCGGCCGCCGGGGGCCCGGAGGCAACCGGAGGCAGGGCAACTGGAGGCAAGGCAACCGGCGGCGGCGGCGCAGCGGTCGCCGGCCGCGGGAATGTCGGCGGCAGCCCCGCCTCCCGCTTGGATGCAACGCCGGTGGCGAGCGGTTTTGCGGTGTCGCCGGCGGACACGGTGACATTGCCGTCGGGCGTGATGCGCACCGACAGCTCCGCATCGACCAGGTTGAGGCTCTCCGCCCGCAACTGGCCCATCAACAATGCCGTTCCGGACAAGCGCACTTCGGCTTTCGGCGCGCTGGCGACGACCGCATGGTCGCGATCGCGGACAATGATGTCGCGGATGCGCACCGCGATCCTGACGCGGCCGGCGCGCTCGATCTGCGTTCCGCCGACCTCGACCGTGTTGCCGTGGCCGATATTCTCCTCGATCGCCGCCGCAAGCCATGGCGTCGCCAAATCGAGATTGATCGGACCGGCGCCGAGCCGCCACCACAATGCGCCGAAGCAGGTCGCGAACAGCACGACCAGCACCACGAGGACCAGTCCGATGCGACGGATCCAGCGTTCGCCGTTCAGCCAGCGCTGCATGCCGGAGCAGAAGTCGGTGAATCGATGCAGGTTGGTATTGGAACGCGCCAGCAATTGCCGCGCACGGTTGCCCGCCGCCTCATCCTGCTCGTCCCACGCGTCGTCGTCTTCCCATTGCGAGAAGTCAGCCCCGGCGCGCGGATTTGGACCCTGCGGCGACGTGTTCCTTGCCATTGCCTCTCGGTGCTGACGGCGAAGCTGATCACCGCCATCGGGACGCCCGTCGACTGTTATCGAGCGCTCCCTTGCCGGCATCGCCGCCTATCCTCGCCTAATCATGTTACTCGCCGATGGCCCCCGGAACGGACCAAACCAACCAATCGAAAGCCAATTCAGCAAGCGGACGGGTAATGCGTCGAATTCCTTGTCACCATACTCCGTGGCCATCAAACTTGCCCAGCGGCCGATGCGAATCCGGCCGCTGCGAATGAGACCCGCAATACCCCAATGGTTGATCTGCGGAAAGCGACGAAAGGAAGGCGTATGTCCAAGAAAACGCGCAAGAAATCCTCCAACACAACCGGAAAGCGGGTCGCAACAAAGGTTGCGCGCGCCGCAAGCGCAAGCACTGGGAAGTCCGCGACGAAAACCCGCACAACGGTTGCGAAGAAGGCAGCGGCCAAAACCGCAAAGACCAAGAGCGCGGCGGGTGTTCGAGGCAAAGCCTCGCACAAAGCCGCATCGAAACCGTTAAAGCCGAAGGCGGCCGCGACCGTGACCAAGTCGTCCGCCGTCACACTCACTGAGGGCGCCGCGGCGCCTGACTTCGACCTGCCGCGCGACGGCGGAGGCAGCGTTTCACTGACGGATTTTGCCGGCAAGAAGCTGGTGCTGTTCTTCTATCCCCGCGCCGACACCCCCGGCTGCACAAGGGAGGCGATCGACTTCACCCGGCTCAAGAATGAGTTCGCGGCTTCAGGTGCCGAGGTGGTCGGCATTTCCGCCGATACGGTTAAGGCGCAGGAGTCATTTCGAAACAAACACCAGCTGTCGGTGCCGCTGGTCTCGGATCCTGCTCATCAGATGCTGGAGGCGTATGGCGCCTGGGGCGAAAAATCCATGTATGGCAGGACCTTCATGGGAATTATTCGCACCACGGTTCTGGTCGATTCCAGTGGAAAAGTCGCTCGTATCTGGCGCCATGTGAAGGTCGACGGCCATGCCGAAGCGGTATTGGAGGCCGTCCGATCGCTCTGACCGGAGGGTTCCGTTTCCTGAAAATTAACCATGGCGAGCTCAAATCGGCCCCGCAAATTAGCCGTACGGAGCTTGGTCCGACCGGCCGTGGGAGTACCGATGTCGAGCCGGTCCGGTCATCACCAGGAATACCAGAAACACCATCATCCTCAGGACCATGGCCGGACGCCGGCGCGCCGCCCGGTGGCCCAGCACGCCGCACCGGCGGCTGCCGTTACCGGCTCCGCCGAGGGCTATACGCTGGTCCATGCCGGCAAGCAGGTCCGGTTCGGGCCGGTGGTGTTCTGGATCGCGGTCGGCACCGTCGTCCTGCTCGGCATGTGGTCCGCTGCGACTGCGACCTATTTCGCGTTCCGTGACGACGTCCTGACCCGGCTGATCGCGCGCCAGGCCGAGATGCAATACGCCTATGAAGACCGCATCTCGGAGCTGCGCGCCAAGGTCGACCGCACCACCAGCCGCCAGCTGCTCGACCAGGAGCAGTTCGACCAGAAGCTCGATCAGATCATGAAGCGGCAGTCGGCGCTGGAATCGCGCGCCACCGCGCTCGGCGCGATGCCTGATGTTGCGACCACCGGATCGATCAAGCCGCAGGGCCGCGCCGACGCTGCGCCGTCATCCGGCACGCCAAAGCCCTCCCCGATCAGCGACACCGTGATCTTCGTGGCGCCGCCGGATCGCGAGGCGCGGCTGGAATCGCGCGCGCCGCTGATCGCCAAGGCGCAGCCGAACCAGTTCGCCAAGGCCCAGGGCGTCGACAACGTCCTGGTTCGTCTGCAGACCTCGCTCGATCAGGTCGAGCGGCGCCAGGTCGCTGCGCTGTCCTCGGTCGAGGACGGCATCGAGTCGCGGGTCCGCCGGATGCGCGGCGTGATCTCCGATCTCGGCCTCAACATGGCGCAGCTCGAAGCCGCGACGCCGCGCTCCGGCATGGGCGGCCCCTATGTGCCGGTGAAGCTCGCGCCCGACGCCGGCGCGTTCGAGCGCCAGCTCTACCGCATCAACATCAACCGCGCGCAGATGCAGCGCCTGAACCAGACGCTGGCGCTGGTGCCTTACCGCAAGCCCGTGGTCGGCGAGGTCGAGTTCACCAGCGGCTTCGGCGTTCGCTCCGATCCGTTCCTCGGCCGTCCGGCGATGCACACCGGGCTCGACTTCCGCGCCGCGCAGGGCGATCCGGTGCGCGTCACCGCCAACGGCAAGGTGGTGTCGGCGGGCTGGGCCGGCGGCTATGGCCGCATGGTCGAGGTCGATCACGGCAATGGGCTGTCGACCCGCTACGGCCATCTCTCCGAGATCGGCGTCAAGGTCGGTGAATACGTCAAGATCGGCCAGGTGATCGGCGCTGTCGGTTCGACCGGCCGTTCCACCGGCCCGCATCTGCACTATGAGACCCGCATCGACGGCGAAGCGGTCGATCCGCAGAAATTCCTCCGCGCCGGCGTCCGGCTCAGCGCGGGCTAGCTCAATCTCACAACGATCGATCTGAACATCGGCGCAAGCGGCCTCGCTTGCGCCGATCTCGTTTGTGGCTTGGAGCATCGGTTCTTATTGCATCAGCACCGATGCTCCAGTTTTTGTCTTGACGCGTTTTCTTCACGCGAACCGGCGTCCACTTCGCTCGAAAACGCTTTAGCGACGACCACCGCCGCCCATGCCGCCGGGCGGCCCGCCGCCACCGAATCCGCCACCGGGCCCGAATGGGCCACCGCCGCCGCCACCGGGGCCGAAGGGTCCGCCGGGCGAGCCGAAGCCACCCGGACCGGGGCCGGTCGTTCCGCCATTGAGGGGATCAGGCGCAGGACCGCCACCACCGGGCGGCCCGCCGCCGGGCGCGCCAGACGGCCCGCCACCTGGGCCGCTACCACCGGGGCCGCCGCCACCAGGCGCGCCGCGCCCGCCCGGTCCAGATCCATGTCCCGGCCCGGAGCCGCCGCCGCCTGACCCGCGGCCCGGCGTGCCGGGGCTCCGCACCGACGAGCCCGGGAATCTGGTGACCGCTTGCACCGACTCGACCCGCAGCTCATGCGTCCCCGACAGCTGCGCGTTGACGACCACGCGCGTATCGGCGGCCGGCGAAAAGCGCGAGTGGTCGCGAGCGACGAAGCCGGAGCCGAGCTGCAGGTCATTGCCGACCCGCCGCACATAGGCCTCGATCAACAGCCGCTTCGCGCCGGTGAGATCGGAGAAGTCGTCGGCGCGGCTGCGCGAGACCTGCATCACGCCCTGCGCGACATGGCCTTCGGCCTGCACGCGCTGACCGACCAGCGCCGCATCGACGCCGCTGAGCTTGAGCTCGCCGATCCGCAACGTCCCAGTGCGGTCGCGCTCGAGCGGACCTGCGACGCGCATCGCAGCGTCATGACGCTCCTGCACCAGGCTTGCGACGACGACGCCGTCGGTGCGGCGCAGCCCGAACACGGCGACATGCGCGCCGACCTTCAGCCAGCTCTCGCGGCCGCTCCAGGCAACCTTCTGGCCGAGCACCGTCAGCTCGCCCGCTTTCACCTGCTCGACCGGCCCGGTCACTTCGCTCATCACATCGATGCGCTTGGTCGACAGCGTGCCGCCGGCATCGCGCTCCGCCACGACGCGCGCGAGCTGTCCGATCCGCAGCGCCTTGGCGCTCGCCGCCTCGCCGTCGATCCGGACCGGCACGTCGGCCGCATAGGCGACGCGCTCGCCATTGACGTAGATCGAGCCGAACCGCTGGATCACGCCGACGATGCCGGTGCCACCGATGCCCTGGTCGGAGCCGGTGATCCCGGTGCCGCCGATGCCCTGATCGTTGCCGCGCTTCTTGACCTGCGCGCCCGCGAGCGACGTTCCGGCAAGCCAGAAGCCGATCAGCAGCGCGCGGCGGGAAATGACGGGCGGGCCTTTCATGCCGCACCGCCTTCATCGGCATCGTCATCGACCGGGCCGTCGGGGCCCTCGCGATAGATGTAGATGCCGAAATTCCAGCGGTAGTCGCCACCCTTGTCCTTCGCCAAGGCGCGGTTGGCCTCGCGGTTGGCGACCTTCAGCGCCTCCATCGCGAGCTCGCGCGAACGGCCCTCGAGCCGCTTTGCCAGCTTGGCCGACAGGCCATCGTAATGCACCGCGCGTTCGAGGAAGCGCGGTGTCGCCGACGACACGTTCATCTCGGCGGCCGCGACGTGGTCGTGCAGGTTACGGCCGAGATAATGCCATTTGCGATCGTCGTCGCCATGCGGGACGAAGGCCTCCTCGACCAGCATGATCTCGTCATCGTCATTGATGGTGACGAGCTTGCGGTCGAGCCATTCGTCGAGCACGGCGCGCGGCCGCACGTCCTTGGTGATCGATTCGACCAAGGTCTCGAACGACGGCGCGCCGCCGTCGGCGGTGCGCGGCAACGGCAGCGGATCGCCCTTCGTGTCGGTAAATTCTGGCGCGGCCAGCCAGCGCGCGATGATCGCGCTGGTGCGCGACAGCGTCGCCGGCACCGCATTGACCGGCGCGCCCGCGCCGCGCAGCCGCGCCACCTCCTTGCGGTGGATGCCGGTCAACAGGCTGACGCGGCTGTCGGTCTGCTCCTTGCCCTCGAGCGCGAAGTCGTGCTCGGCGACGTTGACATAGAGCTCGCGCAACAGCTGGGTCAGCGCCGGAAATGTCATGCCGCCGCGGACGCAAAGCCGCACCAGCGGGCGCAGCATCCGCGCCAGCGGCGCGTGCAGCTTCGCGGCGGCGATCGGCGCGGACGATCCCGGCTTCGGCTTCGGGGGCTTGGCATTCATGCCTAACTTTTAGCCGTCCGCTGCGTGGGACACAATCCCACCGTTTTGCCCACCTTACTTGACGTGTGACTTTTTCCCACTTATGGGAAACAAAAGTAACCTCCGGACACGGCGCGGCCTGCGGGCGCCGATATCCCTACGGACCGCTCCATGACGCCTGCCCGATTCGACCTTGCGATCGCGGAAGCCTGCCGGATCGCCCAGGTTCCTTACGAGGAGTTCGTGTCGACGGTGATGGCGGGCGGCTATCCCTGCCTGCCCGGCGTGGTGCCCGGCTCACCGCGCCGCTTCGGCGAAACCGACCTGCTGGCACTGTACATCTATGGCCGCCTGCTCGCCTTCGGCTTCGGCGGCTTGCGCGCCGGCGAATATGCCTGCCGCGCGCATGCCGGCCTCACCGCCGAGCCACGCGCGAACTCGATCTCGATCGCGCTGACAGCGGATGGCGGCAAGCGTGTCGTCATCGAGCAGTATCTGCAGCGGCCCGCAGCCGCGATGCTGCCCGAGCGGATCCATTTCGACATCCCCGCCATCCGGCGCCAGTTGCAGCCCTCTGCGACCGGCAGCGCGGCCGAACTGGCCTGACGTTTCCCTTAAGACTCGTCATGCCCGGGCTTGTCCCGGGCATCCACGTCTTCAGTGCCGCCGACCAGAAAGACGTGGATGGCCGGGACAAGCCCGGCCATGACGACATCTCACTACGCCCTGCGACCTCGCGGCGTGATCGCGCCGTCGTGCGCTCCCCCTTTCCCTACAAAAAGTTATCCACCGCCACACGTGGGACATAATCCCACATTTTAGTTGGACGTCATTGACGTGTGAAATTTTCCCACGTATCTAGAAATCCATTCAACAGGGAATCCGACGCAATGTCTCTTCGTTCGGCCCACGAACCCGGTTCGTCTTACGAACCCGGTCGGTTCGCCACCACCACACTCCGTTTCACGCCACAGGCGCCCTTCTGCTTCGCGCCGCAGGCGCCTTGCGGCCCGATCGAGCCGGTGCTTCCGGCGCTGCTGCGCTCGCTGGTGTTCGCCGCCGCGCTGGCGCTGCCGTTCGTCGTCGCCCTGTTCGTCGCATGATCCGGATCGAGCCGCCCATGATTGGTCTCAACGCGCCGGCCCGGCGTCCGTCGGTGCTCCACATCTTCAAGGTCTACTACCCCGATCTGTTCGGCGGCACGTTGACGGTGATCCGCGACATCTGCGCCTCCCTGAAGGACACGTTCGACGCCGCCGTGCTGGTCTGCTCGCGCTCCGGCGGCGAGCGGCAGATCGTGGTCAATGACGTTGCGGTGGAGCGCGTGCACTCGTTCGGCGACGTGCTGTCGCTGCCGGCGGCACCGACCTATCCGTGGCGGCTGTGGCGCCGCATCGCCGAGCACGATCTGCTGGCGCTGCACGCGCCCTTCCCGCTCGCCGACCTGGTGTTCGCATTCGGGCTCGGCCGCGCGCGTCCGCTGGTCGTGCACTGGCACGCCGATATCGTCTCGCACGCGGCGTTGCGCTTTCTGGTCGAGCCGATGATGCGGCGAACGCTGCGGCGCGCCGCCGCGATCATCGTCTCAGATCCGGTGCTGATCGAAACCACGCCGCTGCTGCAAGAAATCTCCGACAAGTGCCACGCCGTTCCGTTCGGCGTCGATGTCGAGAAATATGACCGGCCCGCCGCGCAAGCCGACGACGTCAACGCCCGCGGCCGCCTCGTGCTCGCCTGCGGCCGGCTGGTACCCTACAAGGGTTTTGACGTGCTGGTGCGCGCCGCGCACGCCCGCAATTTCGAGGTCTGGATCGTCGGCGAGGGCCGCGAGCGTGGCCATCTCGAGCAGCTGATCCGCGACTACGGTTTGCAGGACCGCGTCCGCCTGCTCGGCTCGGTGTCCGAGAGCGAACGCGTCAAGCTGATGCGCATCGCCGACGTCTTCGTGATGCCGTCGGTGACCAATGCCGAGACCTTCGGGCTGGTCCAGCTCGAGGCGATGGCGGCGAGCCGTCCGATCGTCAACACCGCGCTCGACACCGGCGTTCCGCATGTCGCCCGCGACGGCCTCGAGGCCATCACGGTGCCGCCTGGCGATCCCACCGCGCTCGCCGATGCCATCGAGACGTTGATCAACGATCCCGAGCGGCGCCGCCGCATGGGCCAGGCCGCGCGCCATCGCGCAATGACGAAATACTCGACATCAGCCTTCAAGGAGGGAGTGGAGACGGTGTACCGCAAGGTCGTTACCGAAGAGGCCGCCGCAAAGGACGCAGGGTCACTAGCCCCAGCCCCGCGCCCCCGAACGGCCGGTCTCGTCGGCGCGATCCAGATCGCAGCAGCGCTGGCCTGGTCAGACGTCCGCCATCGCTACGTCCGCTCCCTCCTTGGACCCTTCTGGATGTCGATCCAGATGGCGATCATGGTGGCCGTGCTCGGCTCGGTCATCGGCCATCTCTCGAACGCCAGCGCGGTGGCGCGGCTGCCGATGCTGGCGGCAAGCCTCACCGCCTGGACCTTCCTCAACAGCGTGGTGCTCGACGCCACCACCGCGCTGCAGGGCTCGGCCAGCCTGATCAAGGATCGCGCGCTGCCGCCGGTGATCTTCCTGCTGCAATGTACCTTCCGGCAGGCGCTGTTCGCGGCCCACAACGCGGTCGTGCCGCTGATCCTGTGGCTCGCGCTGACGCCGCGGGATGTCGGTGGTGCGATCGCAGCCCTGCCCGGCCTCGTCCTGTTCGTCGTCTGCACGCTCGGCGTCAGCCTCGTGCTCGGCGCGCTGGCGACGCGCTACCGTGACATCAAGCCGATCATCGAATCCTCGCTGACGCTGGCATTCCTGGCTTCGCCGATCATTTGGACGCCTGAGATGATCGATCGCGGCTCCACGGTGATGCGGCTCAATCCGCTGACGCATCTGTTCGCGGTCTGGCGCGACCCGCTGGCATCGGGCCATGTCGCGACGACGAGCGTGATCTACGTGCTGGCGTGTCTTGCCGCGCTCACGGTCGCCGCGATCGTGACGGTCGCTCAATTGCGCAAAGCGGCATTCTGGATCTAGCACATGGCAAGCATCGACCTCCGCGACGTCTGTCTCGATTATCCGCTATACGGCGCCTACGACTTCTCGCTGAAGCGCCGCCTGCTCGGCCGCCTGTTCCGCCAGACCAGCGAGATGCGCACCATCCGCGCGGTCGACAACATCTCGATCGAGGCGAAGGCCGGCGCTCGCATCGGCCTTGCCGGGCCGAACGGCTCCGGCAAGTCCACTTTGCTGCGGCTGATCGCCGGCGTGTTTCCGTCAACCAGCGGCGAGATCCAGATTTCCGGCAACATCGTGCCGCTGCTCGGCCTCGGCGCCGGCGTCAATCTCGATTTCGTCGCCGCCGACAACATCAACCTGCTGCTGCGGATCTCCGGCCGCAAGCCGACGCCGGCGATCCTGGACGAGATCTGGGCGTTCACGGAGCTGGAGGCACGGATGCAGCGGCTGCCGCTGCGCATGTTCTCGTCCGGCATGCTGATGCGCGTGCTGTTCGCGACCGCGACCGCCTTTCCCGCCGACATCCTGCTGCTCGACGAATGGCTCAGCGTGGTTGACGAGAATTTCTCGGCCAAGGCCGAGCAGCGGCTGCGCAAGATGGTCGAGGCCGCGGCGATCGTGATCATCGCCTCCCACGACCAGGGCCTGCTGCGCCGAACCTGCAACCGCATCGTCAATCTCGATCATGGCCGCATCACCAGCACCGTTACGCTGGATCCGCCCGTCCCGCATCACCTTGAGCTCAGAGAAATTAGCGCATGACAAAGATCCTGGTCGTCAGCGAGGCGCTCGGCGAACCCAACCACAAGCGCGGCATCTTCCATTTCACGCGTGAACTGATCCGCTCGCTGGCCGGCGACGGCCACGAGCTGACGCTGCTGGTCGAGACCACGCGCCGCTATCGCAAGCTGCGCCAGCGCCAGCAGCGCACGAGGCTGCTGCCCGACGGCTCGCGGCTGATCGAGCTGCTCGCACTCTATCGCTTCCTCGACGAGGCCGACATGAATGCGCCGGTCATGCGCAGCAGCGGCGGCCTGCGCCGCACCGTCGACTGGTTCCGCGGCAAGCTGCGTGCCGCGACCTCGCTGGAATTCGCGGTCAGCTTCCTGCGCGCGCTCCATCTGCTGCCGGCCGCCGTCAGCCTGATCGAGAACCATGCCGACGGCCTCGAATACATCCCGACCGACCTGCGCCATCTCAAGCTGTTCGGCGACTTCCTGCTCGAGCCCGGCTTCTACAGCTATCAGGACACGTCGGCGCTGCTGCGGCTGCCGCCGCCACGGGTCGATGCGCGCGGCTACGACGTCATCCTCGTCGACACGCCGACGCGGGTCGCGATCCAGCGCAAGCGCGGCGCCAAGGTGATCTGCGTCGTGCATGACCTGCTGCCGCTGACCGATCTCAAGCTCAGCGACGTCGCAACCCGGCTGTTCCTGTCGCGCCTGTTCACCAGCCTGCAACAGGCCGACGAGCTCGCTTTCGTCTCGAACTACAGCCTGGGCCGGTTCCGCGCTTTGCTGCCGCAGTTCGCACATCTGCCGGCGCGGGTGGTCTATCCCCGCACCAGGTTCGATGCACAGGCGCTGCCGGCAGTTTGTGCCCCGGGCGGACGGCCGTACTTCGTCGTGATCGTCTCCGCCGAGCCGCGAAAGAACCTCGCCGCGGTCATCCGCGCCTTCCGCAAATTGCCCCAGGCCGATCTCGTCGTGATCGGCTACACCGGCGCGCCCAGCCTGACCCGCAACGCACCGCCTAACGTCCGCTTCTCCGGCTATGTCGAGGAGCACGAGAAGGCCGCGCTGATTGCCGATTCCCATGGCCTGATCATGCCGAGCCTCGCCGAAGGCTTTGGCGTGCCGATCATCGAGGCGCTGGCCGCGAACACGCCGGTGCTGTGCTCCGACATCGCCGTGTTCCGTGAGGTCGCGGGCGAGCTCGCCGACTATTTCGACCCGTTCTCGATCGAGTCGATCGGCGCCTCGGTCAACCGGGTTCTGGCAGAGCAAGAGCAATGGCGGAACAAGATCCGCGCACGCCGGGCCGAGCTCGCCGAACGTTTCGGCCACCATACCCAGGCGCGCGACCTGCTGTCCCATAGAGTTGCCACGGAAAGCGTGACCTCGGTGCCGGCGCCGCCTGCCGCGATCGCCGCGTTCAACGGCGCCACCGTGTAGGCCGATCGTGACCACCGAATTCCACGCGTTCGGCGACGTCGTCGAGCCTGCACTACGATGGCGCGACCGCATCCGTGCCTGGTCCGGCTCAATCGCCTATGTCCGTACGACCGACATCCTGATCGTGCTGGCTGCCGCTGCGCTGCCGTGGTCGACGACCGCGCTCGCCGTCTTCATGCTGCTGTGGCTCGTCGCCGTGATCCCGACCATCGACTGGGAGCAGTTCATTCTCGACCTCGCGCAGCCGGCCTTTGCATTGCCGATCGCGCTGGTCGCGCTCGCAGTGCTCGGCGTGGCATGGTCGGAGGCCGGCTGGACCGAGCGGTTGCAAGGCATCAAGCCGCTCAGCAAGCTGCTGCTGCTGCCGTTCCTGCTCGGCTACTTCCAGCGCTCGCAGCGCGGGCTCTGGGTGTTCTCAGCTTTCCTGGTGTCGTGCATGCTGCTGATGATCCTGTCCTGGATCGTGCTGGCGCTGCCGCAGCTCAAGCTCGCGCACACCGCCTCGGACGGCGTGCCGGTCAAGAACTACCTCGACCAGAGCCAGGAATTCACGCTGTGCGCCTTCGCGCTGATGCTGCCGGCGTTGACGGCGCTCCGGGCCCGGCAATGGCGCATCGCAGCCGGCGCCATCGCGCTGATCCTGCTGTTCGCCGTCAACATGTTCTACGTCGTCTCGGCGCGGACCGCGCTGGTCACCATGCCGGTCCTGCTGGTCCTGTTCGCCTCGCTGCATTTGTCCCGCCGCGCCACGCGGCTGCTGTTCGCCGCTGTCGCGCTGGCGAGCCTGCTGGTGTGGACGACGTCCCCCTATCTGCGTCAGCGCATCGCCGACGTCGGCGTCGAGTATCGCGCACACGATACCTCCGGGATCGCCTCCACCGCGCAGCGCCTGACCTATTGGCGGAAGTCGGCGAAATTCATCACCGAGGCGCCGCTATTCGGTCACGGCACCGGCGCGATCAAGTACATGTTCACGCTGGATGCGACAGGACAAACCGGCCTCGACGCAGAGGTGATCAACAACCCGCACAACCAGACCTTCAATGTCGCCATCCAGTGGGGGCTCATTGGCGTCCTGCTGCTGTATGCGATGTGGACCAGCCACGTCCGGCTGTTCGCCGGCCGCGATCTCGTGACCTGGATCGGGCTCGCGATTGTCGTGCAGAACATCACGAGCTCGCTGCTCAACTCGCATCTGTCCGACTTTCATGAGGGCTGGATGTATGTGATCGGCGTCGGCGTCGCCGGCGGCATGGCGCTGCGCGCCCGGCGGCCGGAGAAGATCCTGGCGGACGCCTGCGGTGCGCCCCCGCGATAATACCGCGCAACATACTCGGCGTCGTCCCTGCGAAAGCAGGGACCCATAACCACCAGCATTCATTGTTGAGCGACTCTGGAACCACGAGTCCCTCAACAACAACCGCCTCGGCGTCGTCCCTGCTTTCGCAGGGACGACAGTGGTGTTTGCCGAGCTAGCGCGGGCTTTGTAGCGGCCAACCGCTTACCGCGTCGCGTCGTGCCCGACCTCGCCCGTGATCACATCGCCAAACAGCTCCCAGGCCTCGCCGTTAAATCGCATCAATTGCATCTGCTCGATCGGGTAGTAGTCGTCGGGCGAGGTGTTGACCATGATGCCCGGCAGCATCAAGTCGGAGTGGAAGTTCTTCAGGCTGGCCGCCTGCTTCATGACGTTCTCGCGCGTGAGATTGTCGCCGCATTGCTTCAGCACCTGCACCATGGCCTCCGACTGCACATAGCCATAGACGTTGTTGAAATTAGCCTTGTCCCCCTCGGGATAGTATTTGTCCATAAAGCCGCGCCACTTCACGACCGCGGGGTCCTTGTCCCAGGTTGGGTCGGTCGGATCCTTCAGGTACTGGGTCGAGATGATCCCCTTGGCATATTCGAGCCCCGCCGGCTTGAGCACCGAGGCGACCGTGGTCGCGGTGTTGGCGAGGAAGAACTTTGGCTTCCAGCCGAGCTCGCCGACTTTGCGGATCGCCTGCGCCGATCCCTTCGGCGCCGCCCAGGAGAAGAAGATGTCGGCGCCGGAATCGTGCAGCGCGACGATCTGCGAATCGATTGAGGGATCGGAGACCTCGTAGGACTTGTCGGCGATGATCATGTTCGCCTTGTCGCCGAGCCCGTCCTTCAGGCCCTTGAACTGATCCTTGCCGGCGTCGTCATTCTGCCAGAACACCGCGATCTTGCTATCGGGGAATTTGTCGCGAATGTATTTCGCATAGATCCGCCCCTCGCTCTGGTAGTTGGGCTGAAAGCCCATCGTCCAGGGGAAGTTCTTGGGGTCGCCGAATTTCGTGCCGCCGGAGGCGACGAACAATTGCGGCACCTTCTTGGCATTCATGTATTTCATGATTGCCGAATTCGACGGCGTGCCGAGTGCCTGGAAGATCAGCAGCACTTCGTCGCTCTCGACCAGCTTGCGCGCCTGCTCGATCGCCTTCGGCGGCGAATAGGCATCGTCGTAGCTGATGAAGTTGATCTTGCGGCCGTTGATGCCGCCCTGCTCGTTGATCATCCTGAAGAACGCGGCCTCGGTCTTGCCGATCACGCCGTAGGACGACGCCGGGCCGCTATACGGCATGATGTTGCCGATCTTGATTTCGCCATCACTTGCGCCGGGATCGTATTTCTTCTGTGCGGTGGCGGAGGTCGCGATCAATGCGGCACTTGCGAAGGCCACGATCGCGCCAATATATCCAGAACGAGCCGGCATCGTTTTCTCCCGATTATCGTCGTGGTTTTGACGACAAGTCTCGCAAGAGACGCATGTGCTGGCAAGCGCTGGGTTTTTCCGTTGGGCGAAACGGCATTGTTGCCTGGCGCTATTTATGATTGAAGTCGATCTGGGGATCACGAGTCGAGGCGTTCTGATTGCGTAAACCGGACATTCGTACCGGTCCGCGGCATCCGCGTATTGCGGCCGCGGGCTATGAGATCACGCGCCGCCTCAGCGAACGTGCGCTGGCGAAGCGTGGCCTGCACAAGGCCAACGGCGAGTTCGCGCAGCGCACGATCGCTTCGATCCGCGAGAGGCTGCAGCGCGGCGAGACCGTCTACATCGCCGGCCTCGCTTGTCCCGGCACCCACAACACCGGCGTCGCGCTGGTCGAGGTCACCCAGAAGGACGGACCGCGCCTGATCGTCAACAACGAGGAAGAGCGCTTTTCCGGAAACAAACACACCAATGAGTTTCCGCAACACGCGCTCGACGACATGCGCAAGGTGTTGCAACGGATGGGCCGCGACATCGGCGACATCGCGGCCTTCGTCACCACATGGGACTATCCGGCGCTGCTGGCGATGCTGATCCGCACCTCGCTCGAGGAAGCGCCGGCCAGCATCAAATTGCTGCGCGCGCCGATCGCCCCGGCGATCAACCTGCGCCAGATGGACCAGGTGCGGCGTATCGCGCGCAGGCTCGGCAGGATGTACGGGCTCGGCGAACAGCTGCCGCTGATCTGCATGCCGCATCACGACAATCACGCCTGGTACTCGTTCACCGCATCGCCGTTCGCCGACGTGCGCGAGCGTGTCGCGATTGCGGTGCTCGACGGCACCGGCGACGTCGGCTCGATTTCGCTCTATGTCGCCGAGAACGGCGAGATGAAGCAGCTCTATTGCAACGAGAGCCTGTTCGATTCGCTCGGCGCCTTCTACACCGTGATCTCGTCGAGCCAGGGCGGCTGGACCTGGCTCTCCAGCGAGGGCCGCTACATGGGCGCCGCCGCCTGGGGCGACATGAACCGCGCCACCAATCCCTATTATCAGCGCCTGAAGGCGGTGCTGCAGCTCGGGCCCAATGGCAGCGTGCAGCTCAATCGCGCGATGGCCAATTGGTACGCCGACCCCGCCGACACCCCCTATCATCAGCCGTTGATCGATATTCTCGGCCCGCCGCTACGGCCCGACCAGCTCTGGAATCCCGACGCCGTGCTGCGCGTCGAGGACATCAATCACCGCCCCGACACCAAGGACCGCGTCGACAAGGCTGCCGCCACGCAATTGGTGTTCGAGGACGCGATGATCCATGTCATCGATCATCTCCTGCGCATCACCGGCACCGACCGTTTGGTGCTGACCGGCGGCGTGGCGCTGAACGCGCTCGGCAACATGCGGCTGCTCGAGCACTTTGACGAGGCGTGGTTCGAACGCGTGCAGCAGCGCAAGACGCGGCTGCATATGTGGGTGCCGCCGGTGCCCGGCGATCCCGGCGTGCCGATCGGCGCGGCCTGGCTGTTCGCGCATTTGGCGGGCGCTGCGCGCGGTGCGCCGCTGTCGCACGCATTCTATTGCGGCCTGCCGCCCTCGAACGCCGACATCACCGCGGCGCTGCAAGCTGACGACATCGCCTCGACCGAGATCGGCAATGTCGCGACATCGGAAGGGCGCGATGCGGTTGCCGATCTGATGGCCAGCATGGTGGCGCAAGGCGGCGTCATCGCGATCTATCAGGGCGCGGCCGAAACCGGTCCGCGTGCGCTCGGTCATCGCTCGATCCTCGCCAACCCCTGCGACCCCGAAGTGCGCGAGCGGCTCAACGAGCGCGTCAAGTATCGCGAGGCGATCCGGCCGCTGGCGCCGATGGCGACGCTGCAAGCCGCGCGCGACTATTTCGAGCTGGAGGACGGCGCGTCCGACGCCGACTACAATGCCTACAACTACATGGTGCTCACGGCACATTCGAAACCGGAGGCGCGGGCCAAGATTCCCGCCGTGGTGCATGCCGACGGCACCGGCCGCATCCAGATCGTGCGCGAGGCCGACGATCCCCTCACCTACGCCTATCTGAAGGCGCTCGGCCGCCATATCGGCGTCGAGATGTCGGTCAACACATCGTTCAACGTCGCGGGCCCGATCGCGCAGACGCCGGCGCAGGCGATGGACACGCTGCGTCGCTCCAAAGGCCTCGATGCCGTGGTGCTGGTCGCCGACGACGGCACCGCCTATGCCGCCTGGCACGGCGGCGGGCGCGACAGCGGCCGCTTCAGCGGATGGTATGCAGCGTGGAAGCAGGCGCGCGGCTGAACCAGGTCAAGACGCGCCCGTCGATCAGGAGCAGCGCGCTCGCGATCACGAGCGCACCGATCATCTCGCGCGGCGCGACCGGCTCGCCGAGCACGAGATATCCGAGCAGCATCGCGGTCACCGGAAGCAGCAGCGTCACCAGCATCACATTGGTCGCGCCGGAGCGCTGCAGGATCTGAAAGAACACGATGTAGGCCAGCGCCGTCGACAGCGCCGCGAGCCCGAGCACGGCGAGCCATGTGGTCCGATGCGGCATCGGCAGCAGCCGGGGTCGTTCGGCCACTCCGGCGACGACCGCCATCATGACACTGGAGGCCATCATCTGGAACGTCGCCGTGCCTAAGGGCGGCACGCGCTGCGGCAGCCGCCGCCCGACCAGCGCCGCGATGCCGTAGCTGAAGGCGCCGGTGAGGCACAGCAGGATGCCGATGCCCTGCCGGCTCTCGAAGCCGAGCGCATCACCGTGCAGGATCGCGACCCCGATCAGCCCGACCACCACGCCCGCCACGCGGCGCGCCTGCAGCCGTTCCTCGCCGGCCGCAGCCATCACGACCACCGCAAACAGCGGCGTCGTCGCATTGAGGATCGAGGCCAGCCCGCTCGGAATATAGGTCTGCCCGAACACGATCAGCGAGAACGGCAGCGCGTTGTTGAACAGCCCCATCGCGGCGAACGGGGCCCAGCCGGCCAGGCCACGCGGGAACTCGATCTTCCGGGCCCGCAGCAACGGCAGCAGGATGAGCGCGCCGAGCAGGACGCGCAGCAGCACCAAGGTCAGCGGCGGCAATTCGCGCAGGATGACGCCGTTGAAGAAGAACGAGCCGCCCCACAGCACCGACAGAAAGAGAAGCAGCCCCCAGTCGCGGCGATCGATCCTGTTATCGGCGGAAGGCATGGCGGGCACTCATCTGCGCAGGCGCAGATGCCTAGCCGGGCGCGGCGACGATGGCCACCCGATTTCCGTGAATGGCGGCTCTGCTTATTTCGGCCGCGACACGATCTCGATCATCTGGCCTTCGTCGGCGTCTGGCGCGTGGGCCTTGGCCTTGTCGTAGGCGGTGAGCGCGGCGCGGCTGACGGGCACGCCGGGCAGCAGCGTCTCGGCGAGCCGCACGGCGTAGTCGGCATCCTTGTGGCGCAGCGCGGCCGTGAAGGACGCGCCGGAGAAGTTGCGGTCGATCATCCGCTTGCTGTGGCGGATCACCTGCGGGCTCGCGATCGCGCCGGTCGCCAGCGCCTCGGCCACCAATTGCATGTCAAGGCCGGCCTGCTCGGCGATCGCGACGCCCTCGGCGAGGCTTGCGATCTGCGCCGCGCCGATCAGATTGTTGATCAGCTTGAACACGGTGCCGGTACCGACCGCACCGAAATGCCGGATCGTGCTGCCGATCGGGGCGAGGAACGGCCGTGCCTTCTCGAGATCAGCGGCATCGGCGCCCACCAGCAGCGTCAGCTTTCCCGCGGCCGCCGCTTCGGGGAGCCCGGTAACCGGGCAATCGATGTAGATCAGGCCGCGGCTGTGCAGCTCGCGCGCCATGTCGAGCGTGTGCTGGTACGAGACCGTCGAGCATTCGATCGCGAGCGTGCCGGCCTTCATGGTGGCGGCGGCGCCGTCCCGGGTCAACCAGACCGCGCGCGATGCCTCGTCGTCGGCGACCATGGTCACGACGGCATCGGCATCGATCGCGGCATCCTCCGGCGAGGTCGCCCATTGCGCGCCACGCGCGATCAAATCCTCGGCCTTGGCCTTGCTCCGGTTCCACACCGTGACGGTGAAGCCGGCATCGAGGTAACGGCCGGCCATCCCGTGGCCCATGCGTCCCAATCCGATGAAAGCGACGCGCGGCATGGGCTAATCCACATCCTCGACGGAGCCGGGCCCGGTGCCGAAAGCACGCTGCGCCAGCGTCGCCGCCATGAATTCATCGAGATCGCCGTCGAGCACACCCGAGGTGTCGGAGGTCTGCACGCCGGTGCGCAAATCCTTCACCATCTGGTAGGGCTGCAGCACATAGGAGCGGATCTGGTGACCCCAGCCGATGTCGGTCTTGGCGGCCTGATCGGCTGCCGCCTGCTCCTCGCGCTTCTTCAGCTCGATCTCGTAAAGCCGCGCGCGCAGCATGTCCCAGGCTTGCGCCCGGTTC
The DNA here is from genome assembly GCF_947648125.1 of uncultured Bradyrhizobium sp. Taxonomy (GTDB): domain Bacteria; phylum Pseudomonadota; class Alphaproteobacteria; order Rhizobiales; family Xanthobacteraceae; genus Bradyrhizobium. Next base: position 262,585 of record NZ_CANSMR010000002.1, read on the forward strand.
TTGTGCTGGGAGCGGCCGGCCTGACAGACCACCGCGATGCCGGTCGGAATATGCGTCAGGCGCACCGCCGACTCGGTCTTGTTGACGTGCTGACCGCCGGCGCCGCCCGACCGCATGGTGTCGGTGCGGACATCGGACTCCTTGATCTCGATCTTGATCGAGTCGTCGATCACGGGGAAAATCTGCACCGACGAAAACGAAGTGTGCCGCCGCGCGTTGGAATCGAACGGCGAGATGCGCACCAGCCGATGCACGCCGGCCTCGGTCTTCAGCCAGCCATAGGCGTTGTGGCCAGAGATCTGGATGGTGGCGGACTTGATGCCGGCCTCTTCACCCTGCGACTCTTCGAGGAACTCGATCTTGAAGCCGTGCTTCTCCGCCCAGCGCGTGTACATGCGCAGCAGCATCTGCGCCCAGTCCTGGCTCTCGGTGCCGCCGGCACCGGCATGGACCTCGAGATAGGAATCGAACTTGTCGGCCTCGCCCGAGAGCAGCGCTTCCAGCTCGCGCCGGGCGACCTCCTTCTTGAGGTCCTTCAGCGCCTTCTCGGCCTCGGCGACCACGGCCGCGTCGTTCTCGGCCTCGCCGAGCTCGATCATGCCGATATTGTCCTCGAGCTCGCGCTCGACCTTGCCGATGCCCGAGAGCGAGTCCTCCAATGAGGTCCGCTCCTGCATCAGCCGCTGGGCCTTCTGGGGATCGTTCCAGAGATTGGGATCTTCAGCGAGCTTGTTCAGCTCAGCGAGGCGTGCCGTCGATTGTTCGACGTCAAAGATGCCTCCTCAGCAGCCCGACTGACTGCTTGATCTCTTCAACAAGGCGTTCGATTTCCGCGCGCATGGTCTTTCAGGTGTTGGTGAAAAAGCGTGCCGGGGATGTAGCGACCGGCGCGGCAAAGCGCAATCGGCTTGGCCGCGCTATCCCGGCGATTTGGACGTGCAGATGGCTAATACAGCCCCCCGGTTCCCGGCCGCATGAAGAAGCCGCCGTCGGGCTGTCCACCACTCTGCGACGGCTGTGGGCCGGGCGGAGGGCCGCGGCCGTCGGCATCGGCGACGCCGATGACCGAGTAGTTGTCCGGCGGCGCGGTGCCAGGCTTGAAGGCTTCGAGGATAGTATTGCCGCCATCGCCCGGGCCGGCACGCATGCCGGTCTTGGCGTCGACGCGGATCAGCTTGATGCCCGCCGGAACCTTGAACGGGGTCGGCGGCTTGTCGGCGAGCGCAAGCTTGAGGAAGTCGCGGGCGATCGGAGCGGCCACGTGACCGCCGGTGGCGGTGCGGCCGAGATTGCGCGGCTTGTCGTAGCCCATATAGACGCCGACCGCGAGATCCGGCGAGAAGCCGACGAACCAGACGTCCTTCTCGTCATTGGTGGTGCCGGTCTTGCCGGCGATCGGCTTGCCGACCTCCCTCACGACGGTCGCGGTGCCGCGCTGGACGACACCTTCCATCATCTCGGTGATCTGGTAGGCGGTCATTGGATCGAGCACCTGCTCGCGGCGGTCCACCAGCTGCGGCTCCGGCTGGCTCTTCCAGCCGCCCGGCGCGTCGCAGCCGCGACACTCGCGGGTGTCGTGCTTGAAGATGGTATGGCCGTAGCGGTCCTGGATGCGATCAATCAGCGTCGGCTTCACGCGACGGCCGCCATTTGCGAACATCGAATAGGCCGTGACCATACGCATCACGGTCGTTTCACCGGCACCCAGCGCATACGACAGATAGTTCGGCAGTTCGTCATAGACGCCGAAGCGTTTGGCATACTCGCCGACCAGCGGCATGCCGATGTCCTGCGCGAGCCGCACCGTCACGGTGTTGAGCGAGCGCTGCAGCGCGTTGCGCAGTGTGGTGGGGCCGTAATACTTGCCGGTCGAATAGTTCTCCGGACGCCACACGCCGGCGCCCTGCCCTTGATCGATCTCGATCGGCGCGTCGATCACGGTGGTCGACGGTGTATAGCCGTTGTCCAGCGCCGACGAGTAAACGATCGGCTTGAACGACGATCCGGGCTGTCGGTAGGCCTGCGTCGCGCGGTTGAACTGGCTCTGGTCGAACGAGAACCCGCCGACCATCGCGAGCACGCGGCCGGTCCACGGATCCATCGCCACCATGGCGCCCGACACTTCAGGCAATTGCCGCAGGCGATACTGGCCCTCGACCGCAGTGCCTTCCTTGGTCACCAGCGGGTCGGCATAGATCACATCGCCGGGCTGCAGCACCTGCGAGACCGCCGTCGGCGCCTTGCCCTTGGTCTTGGCCCAGCGCACGCCATCCATCGTGATAATGCCGGTCTGCCGCTCCTTGCTGACCGCTCCGCCGAGCTCGCGGCCCGGCTGGAAGCCGATCCGCGCCGACTGATCGCTGGTCTCCAGCACCACCGCCATCCGCCACGGCGAGATGTCGGAGAGCGATTTGACGTCGGCAAGCTTGACGCCCCAGTCGCCGGAGACGTCGAGCTTGTGCACCGCGCCGCGCCAGCCCTGCGCTTCGTCGTAATTGACGAGGCCTGCGACCATGGTCTTGCGCGCCATCACCTGGATCTTGGGATCCAGCGTGGTGCGGACCGACAGGCCGCCCTCGTAAAGCTTCTTCTCGCCATAACGCTCGAAGATGTCGCGGCGGACTTCCTCGGCGAAATATTCGCCGGCAAAGATGTGCGCGCCGTTCGAGCGGCTGGTAACGTTGAGCGGGTCCTTGCGCGCCTTGTCGGCGTCGGCCTGCTTGATCCAGCCGTTCTCCAGCAGGCGGTCGATCACATAGTTGCGGCGCTCGATCGCGCGATCACGGTTGCGGACCGGATGCAGCGCGGCCGGCGCCTTCGGCAGCGAGGCGAGATAGGACGCTTCCGCGATCGTCAGCTCGTTGACCGACTTGTCGAAGTAGACCAGCGAGGCGGCCGCGATGCCGTAGGCGCCGAGCCCGAGATAGATTTCGTTCAGATAGAGCTCGAGGATGCGGTCCTTGGAATAGGCGCGCTCGATGCGCATCGCCAGCAAGGCTTCCTTGATCTTGCGCGCGAACGAGACCTCGTTCGTCAGCAGGAAGTTCTTGGCGACCTGCTGGGTGATGGTCGAGGCGCCCTGCGGGCGGCGGTTGGAGCCGTAGTTCTGCGCGTAGAGGATCGCAGCGCGCGCCATGCCCTGATAGTCGATGCCGCCGTGCTCGTAGAAGTTCTTGTCTTCGGCGGCGAGGAACGCGTTGATCACGAGCTTCGGCACCGCCTGGATCGGCAGATAAAGCCGGCGCTCCTTGGAGTATTCGCCGAGCAGCGCGCCGTCGACGGCGTGCACGCGGGTCATCACCGGCGGCTCGTAATCCTGGAGCTGTGAATAGTCGGGCAGATCCTTGGAGAAATGCCAGATGGCGCCGGCGACGGCGGCGACGCCGACCAGGAACACGACGGTTCCGGCGGCGAACAAGAAACCCATGAACCGCACGAGCAGGCGCATTATCGACGTTCCGTTCCTACCCTCCGGCGCTCAATCGTCAGAAGCGCCTGTCCAAAAGTGCGAAGCCTCACACAACGAAGGCTCACATAGCGAGGCCGGCCTTTACATCGAAGCATTGGCCCAGCGAGCCGCCCTACGCACGCGAATAAACAAAAGCCGCCGGACAATATGGTCGATTCTGCGGACCTGCGGTCCTCTGTCTATAGCGTCGCCGCTGTGGCCAAACTAGGGCTTCCGGGCAACGGCCCCGGCTTTTCAGGCGGCCAATTTCACTTTGCCGGTCCGGCAGTTGCCAGCCGTTTGGCGAAGAACGTGTCGATCGCCTGGACCATCGATCCGACGGCCTTGTTGCGCCAGTTCTCGGAGACCAGATGCTCGAGGTCGCCCTTGTTGGAGACGTAGCCGATCTCGACCAGAACGGACGGCACGTCGGGCGCCTTCAGCACCCGGAAGCCAGCCGATTTCAGCGGATGCTTGTGCATCCGCACCGTGGTCTTCATCTCGTCCATCAGCAGGCGCGCGAAGCGGTTGGAGAAGGTCTTGGTCTCGCGCTGGGCGAGGTCGATCAGGATGTCGGCGACCTCGGTCGGCTCGTCGGTCAGGTTCACGCCGGCGATGGCGTCGGCCTTGTTTTCCGCTTCCGCCAGCCGCTCGGCCTCGGCGTCGGACGCCTTGTCCGACACGGTGTAGATCGTGGCGCCCTGGGCGTCGCCCTCGCGGCGCGGCAAGGCATCGGCGTGGATCGAGACAAACAGCGCCGCGGATTGCGAGCGGGCGATCTTCACCCGGTCGTTGAGCGGGATGAAGGTATCGTCGGACCGGGTCATGACCACCCGGTATTTGCCCGACTTCTCGATCCGGTCGCGCAGGGCAAGGCCAAAGCCCAGTACCAGGTTCTTCTCGGTCTGGTCGCCGGACTGGGTGCCGTTGTCGATGCCGCCGTGACCCGGATCGATCACGATCAGCGGGCGCGAGTCGGTGGTCGTAACCGGTGGCAGCGCCAACGTGGTGACGGCCGGAATGGTCGCCGTGGTGGATTCGGAGATCGCCGGTTTCAATTCGGGCCGGCCCTCCGGCGCGAGCGACTGCACGAAGCTGGTGCGATCGACCTGCTCGAAGTCCAGCACCAGCCGCGGCGGCTGGCCGTTGGCGGCATCGAGCACATAGGAATTGGCGATCTTCACCGGGCCGGTCATGTCGAACACGATCCGGGAGCCGCCGGGCATCACGAGGCCATAGCGGAACGCCTTCACCAATCCCCGCGCCGCCGAGCCGGTGCCGGCAGCGAGCTGGAAATTGACCTGCGGGATATCGACCACGACGCGGTAGGGGTCGGCCAACGGGAAGGCGCGAAATTCGATCTTGCGGTCGAGATCGAGGATGAATCGGGTCTGCTTGTCGTCGCCAGCGAGCCTGGCGCCGGATGCGACCGGGAAATTCGGCGCACTGGCGGCGGAGGCATTTGCGGCCGGCGCCGACTGGCCGTCCGGTGGTCCCTCGGCCGCGCTCGGGGCGCTGGCCACGCCAAGCGCCAATGCTGCAGCGCACAACAGCCCGCATCCCAGGAAAATAAGGTGTTTTGCGCGGTTCTCCACCCGATTCGGAGCCTCCCAGCTGCTTCTTACCGCATTAGAACCACACGGTTAATCGCACCCTAATGACGCGCCGGCGAAAAGAATCGAGTGTTGCGGCGGCGTGACGCTTCCCTTGCACGCGGCGGGCAATCCACGTATGTACGGAGTGCTGACGGCTAGTACTCCCGGTTGTGTCGCGTTCAGCCTCTCGGTGCAGCGGTGGAACCTTCCAAGTCGAAGATCCCGCCGTGTTTTTCCGGTCCCTCCCCAGCCAGCGCCGCGCGCGGCTGACACGGAGAGGCGGATTCAAGCCCGAGCGGCGTCCGGTCCCAGACACACTCCCTCGCCAGAGGGACGGTTTGAGACACGGCGTAACCGATTATCCGGCCCCTTGGGGCCTCGATATGCGATGGCCGGCAGGCGCTTCGGCGCCAGGCGGGGCCTTCAGCAAAAGATACGGCGGTAAATTTCGCCGCCAACATGTTTAGACGGGCCGACGCTTAATGCGCCAGACTGCATTGCCGACCAGGATCCCCCGAATGATCGCGCTGACGCGAGGTGAAAACTTCGCCCGTCGCATCAACCCGGTGGGTTCCCGTCCGGCGCTGCGCCGCGAGACGCGTTTTGGCCTTCCCCTCACCCCCGAATCAGGTGGACCGTCGCGTCACCGGGCGGCGCAGTTTGCGCGCGCCATGATCCGCGCCCGCCGCCGTCAAGAGCTCCAAAATGCCCAACAAGATGTTGATCGATGCCACCCACCCGGAAGAGACCCGGGTCGTCGTGGTCCGTGGCAATCGCGTCGAAGAGTTTGATTTCGAGACCGCCCAGCGCAAACAACTGCGCGGCAACATTTACCTCGCCAAGGTTACGCGCGTAGAGCCGTCGCTGCAGGCTGCCTTCATCGAGTATGGCGGCAACCGTCACGGCTTCCTGGCCTTCAGCGAAATCCATCCCGACTACTACCAGATCCCGGTCGCCGACCGTCAGGCGCTGATCGAAGCCGACGAGCGCGCCCATCGCGAGGCCGAGGAAGAGCACGAGAACCGCGGCCATCGCCGCCGGTCGCGTCATCGCAATGCCCGCCGCCGCGGCCATGGCGACCGTGTCCAGAGCGAGGTGATCGAGGGTGCCGCCGACGCGCAGGCCCAGCCGGCGGTCGAGGCTCACGAGCATCCCGTCGATGCCGAGCATCGTGAGCACGGCGCGGTCGCCCATGAGGGTCACGAGCATGATGCGCATGATCATGCGCATCACGACGACCACGAGCATCACCACGATCATGAGCATCACCATGACCATGGTCACGACGATCATGGTCACGATGATCACGATCATGACCACCACGACCATGATCACGCGCACGATCACGACCACGCCCCCGTAACGAGCGAGGCGCCGGCCGCCGACGCGCCGTCCGACCCCGTCGTCGCGGTGGTCGAAGCCTCCGTTGCGTCAGCGGCGCCGGAATTCGTCGAGACCGCCGAGGTCAATCATGAGCCCGAGCGGACCCATGAGGAGCAGGTCGCGGAAAACACCGCGCATGCCGACGACGCGCCGCATGTGGCTGCCGACGACGTTCACGCCGTGGCCGACGAGCACGGCGTTGCCGACTACGCGACGCTTGCGGACGGCGCCGCGCCCGAGGCCCGGCATGGCGACGATGCCGGCGAAGACGATGATGAGGATGACGGCGAGGAAGGCGAGGAAGAGGATGTCGTCGAGTCCGTCGGCGGCGACGACGTGCTCGAGGAGGTTCCGGAGCGCGCGTTCCGCCCCCGTCGCCAGTACAAGATCCAGGAAGTGATCAAGCGCCGGCAGGTGATGCTGGTGCAGGTCGTCAAGGAAGAGCGCGGCAACAAGGGCGCCGCGCTGACCACCTATCTGTCGCTCGCCGGCCGTTATGCCGTGCTGATGCCCAACACCGCGCGTGGCGGCGGCATCAGCCGCAAGATCACCTCCGCCCAGGACCGCTCGCGGCTGAAGGAAGTGGTGCAGGACCTCGACGTGCCAGAGGGCATGGGGATCATCCTGCGCACCGCCGGCGCCTCCCGCAGCAAGCCGGAGATCAAGCGCGACTTCGAGTACCTGATCCGGATGTGGGAGACAGTGCGCGACTTGACGCTGAAGTCGCAGGCGCCGACCCTGGTCTACGAGGAAGGTTCGCTGATCAAGCGTTCGCTGCGCGACCTCTACAACAAGGAGATCGACGAGATTCAGGTGGCGGGCGAAGCCGGCTACCGCGAAGCGCGCGACTTCATGAAGATGCTGATGCCGGCCAATGTGCGCGCGGTGAAGCAATATCGCGACGGCCAGCCGCTGTTCTCGCGGATGGGTGTCGAAAGCCAGCTCGACGCGATGTTCTCGCCGACCGTGCAGTTGCGCTCCGGCGGCTACATCGTGATCAACCAGACCGAGGCGCTGGTCTCGATCGACGTCAACTCCGGTCGCGCCACACGCGAGCACCATATCGAGGACACCGCGCTCAAGACCAATCTGGAAGCCGCGGAAGAAGTTGCGCGTCAATTGCGTCTGCGCGACCTCGCGGGCCTGATCGTCATCGACTTCATCGACATGGACGAGAAGCGCAACAATCGCGCGGTCGAGCGCAAGCTGTCGGACTGCCTGCGCCAGGACCGTGCGCGGATCCAGGTCGGCCGCATCTCGCATTTCGGCCTCTTGGAAATGTCGCGCCAGCGCATCCGCGCCAGCGTGCTGGAGAGCTCGACCGAGCCCTGCCCGCAGTGCGGCGGAAGCGGTCACGTCCGCTCGGTCTCGTCGGTGGCGCTGCAGCTTTTGCGCGGCATCGAGGAAATCCTGATGAAGGGCGCGACCCACAATCTGGTGGTCCGCACCCGCACCGACGTCGCGCTCTACGTGCTCAACCACAAGCGCGGCCATCTGCGCGACCTCGAGGACTCCTTCCGGGTCTCGCTGTCGATCGTCGCCGACGCCACGGTGCACGGCCAGCAATCCTACATCATCGATCGCGGCGAGCAGGTGCATACGCTCGAAGCCGCCAAGGCGCTGCTTGCTGCGCAAGCGGCCGCTGCGCCCGCGCAGGCCGATGAGCCCGATGACGAGGAAGAGCTGTTCGAATACGAGGCCGAGATCGAGACCGACGAGACCGAAGGGCTCGTCGACGACCGGGCGGCCGGCGAGGAAGCAGGCGCCGCTGAGGGCGAAGGCGACGGCCAGCGCCGCAAGCGCCGCCGTCGGCGCCGCGGCCGTGGTGGCAGCGAAGCGCGCGAAGGCGCTCCGCAGCCGCGCGAGGACGGCGATCTGATGCATGTCCTGCCTGATGGCACCGAGGTGGTTGCCGCGGGCGAAGCCGAAGGCGATGAGGACGAAGGCGACGAAGCGCAGGGCGCAGCCCGCGACGACCAGGCCGCCAACGGAGATCGCCGCCCGCGGCGCCGTGGACGCCGTGGCGGTCGCCGGCGGCGCGGCAGTGGCGGACCGGATGACGGTCTCGCCGGATCGATCTCCGATGAGCTGAGCCCAGTGTCAGCACCTGAAGCCACGGACGCGGTCGCGGATTTCGATAGCCACGACGCGGAGCCGGCTCCCTCGCTCGCGCAGCCCGAGCTGGTCACCCAGCCGACGGAATGGCAGCCGATCGAGGCCGCACCGGTTGAGGCGATCGCGGCCCCCGAGCCCGAAACCGTTGCGGCGCCTGCCGCCGAGGACACCGCCGAAAGTGACCGCGCGCAGCGGCGACGCTCGACGGTGCGCGAAAAGGTCAGCTTCGCGTCGAGCCCGCAACCTGAGACAACACCTGCGCTGGCACAGAGCCCGGCGGAGGAACCTGCCCCCGCCCCTGAACCCGCGGCCACTGCCCCGCAGCCCGCACCGGAGGCCGCTACGGCCGAAGCTCCGGCACGCAAGGGCTGGTGGTCGCGCCGCTTCGGCGGCGGCGGCAACTAGCGCCACCTGAAAGTCAAAACGCCCGGTTCACGCCGGGCGTTTTTATTGGACAGGCCATCCGTTCGTCAGACGCCGGCGTGACGGAGCCTGACGGAGACGGATCCCAATGCAAAGCGCGATCGTTCTTGGCGGCGGCATGGTGGGCGTCAGCACGGCGCTGCATTTGCAACGCCGCGGCTGGTCGGTGACGCTCGTCGACCGCAAGGAGCCGGGCCGCGAGACCAGCTACGGCAATGCCGGCATCATTCAGAGCGAGGCGGTGCGGCCCTATCCGATGCCGCGCGATCCCGCCACGCTCGCCAGGATCGCGATGGGGCGCACCAACGACGTGCGCTATCGCCTGGCATCGTTGCCCCAGCACGCTGGTCCGCTGCTGCGTTATTGGTGGAACTCGACGCCCGAGCGGCACCGCGAAGCCACCATCGCCTGGGCGCGCCTGATCGCCTACGCCACGGCAGAGCACGACACGCTGATCCGCGATGCGCACGCCGACAATCTGATCCGCCGCGCCGGCTATCGCCTGCTGCATCGCGACCCGGCGGCACTGGAGCAGGCGATCGCCGTCGCCGAAGAAAACCAGCGTGACTTCGGCGTGCAGTTTCGCGTGCTTGACGGCAGCGCGCTCGCCAAGGCCGAGCCCTTGCTCCGCGACGACCTGCCCGGCGCCATTCACTGGCTTGGGCCCTGGACCGTGTCGGACCCTGGCGGTCTCGTCTCGGCCTATGCCGGATTGTTCGAGCGTCTCGGCGGGACGCTGCTGCGCGGCGACGCGCAGACGTTGACGGAGACCGCAACCGGCTGGTCGGTCGACACGACGGGCGGCCGGATCGACGCCGCCCACGTCGTGGTCACGCTCGGGCCGTGGTCACCGCAATTGCTGCGCAAGTTCGGCTACCGGATCCCGCTGGTGCGCAAGCGCGGCTACCATATGCACTATCAGGGCGGCCGCTCGCTCGACCTGCCGCTGGTCGACACCGCGAATGGGTATGCGATGGCGCCGATGGCCAAGGGGATCCGCATCACGACCGGCGCGGAGCTGACCAGCCCCGATGCGCCGGCGACGCCGATCCAGCTTGGCTATGCCGAAGCGGCCGCACGCGAGCTGATCGAGATCGGCAGCCGCGTCGAGCCCGAGCCCTGGTTCGGCACCCGCCCCTGCACCACCGACATGCTGCCGGTGCTCGGGCCTGCGCCGCGCCATCGCGGGCTATGGGTGAATTTCGGTCACGGCCATCAGGGCTTTACGCTCGGCCCCGCGACCGCGCGGGTGCTGGCCGAAACGATGAACGGCGAGGCATCCTCGGTGGACACCTCGCCGTATCGGCTGGATCGCTTCTGACAGCTGAGGCTGACTTAATCGGTCGTCAGCGCAGTCTCCATGTCGGTCGGGTCGATCTGCCGGGCAAGGTTGGCATTGAGCTTGTCGCGATCGAGCTCGCCCTCCCACCAGGCAACGATCACACAGGCGACGCCGTTGCCGCACAGATTGGTCAGCGCGCGGCATTCGCTCATGAACTTGTCGATGCCGAGCACGATCGCCATGCCCGGCACCAGCCGCGGATCGACCACCGCAAGCGTCGCCGCCAGCGTGATGAAGCCCGCGCCAGTGATGCCGGAGGCGCCCTTCGAGGTCAGCATCGCCACGACCAGGATCGTGAGCTGCTGGCTGAACGAGAGGTCGTAGCCCAGCGCCTGCGCAATGAACAACGTCGCCAGCGTCATGTAGATGTTGGTGCCGTCGAGGTTGAACGAATAGCCCGTGGGCACCACGAGGCCGACCACTGACTTCGAGCAGCCGAGCCGTTCGAGCTTCTCCATCAATGACGGCAGTGCGCTCTCGGAAGACGAGGTGCCGAGCACAATCAGCAGTTCGTCTTTGATGTAGGCCAGGAACCTGAAGATCGAGAACCCGGCGATCCGCGCGATGATGCCGAGCACCACGAGGACGAACAAGGCTGCGGTCAGGTAGAACGTCGCGATCAGCCCCATCAGATTGAGGATCGCGCCGGTGCCGAACTTGCCGATGGTGAAGGCCATCGCGCCGAACGCGCCGATCGGCGCCGCCCGCATCACGATCGAGATCACGCCGAACACCGCATGCGCGGCGTCGTCGATGAACGAGCGGATGGTGTGGCCGCGTTCGCCGAGGCCCATGATCGCAAAGCCGAACAGCACCGAGAACAGTAGTACCTGCAGGATTTCGCCCTGCGCGAAGGCGCCGACGACGGTGTCCGGAATGATATGCAGGACGAAGTCGACGCTCTTCTGCGCCTCGGCCTGCTTGGCATAGCCGGCAACCGCCTGGGCGTTCGCCGCCGCATTGCCGAAGCCCGCGCCCGGCTTCACGATATTGCCGATGAGCAAGCCGATCACCAGCGCAAAGGTCGAGACGACCTCGAAATAGACCAGCGCCTTGACGCCGATGCGGCCGACTTTCTTGGCATCCTGGATATGGGCAATGCCGGAGACCACCGTGCAGAAGATGATCGGCGCGATCACCATCTTGATCAGCTTGATGAAGCCGTCGCCGAGCGCCTTGATCCAGTCGTTGGTGGCAATGGCGGGCCACAACCAGCCAACCAACGCGCCGAGCACGATCGCGATCAGCACCTGGACATAGAGAATCTTGTACCACGGCTTGCTACCGGCGGACGCCGGTGAAGCCGTGGCAACGGTTGCCGCTGCCATGTGTCACTCCCCCTCAGAAATGGCGGAAATAGCCAAGATCAACTTGGCCGTTCAAGTCAAATGGAACTGTGTGGGCCCTGCCGTTTATCCGCGGCGATCTGTCGCGTGCTGATCCGCCGAAACCGGGGCCAGCGCTTCGAAACCGATCTAACCGACAAGGCGGAGGGCTCTTGAAGATTGCGGGCTATTTAAGCCAATGCGCGATCCGTGCAACCGCTTCCTGCATCTCGGCCGCCGAACGCGCATAGGAAAATCGGATGAAGGCGCGGCCGTGGATCGGATCGAAATCGACGCCCGGGGTCGCCGCGACATGCGCCTTCTCGAGCATCTCGCTGGCGAAGGCGAAACTGTCGGAGGTGAAGTCGGAGACGTCGGCATAGAGATAGAATGCGCCATCGGCCGGCAGGAACTTGGTCAGCCCGGCCTTGGGCAGGCCTTCGATCAGGATGCGGCGGTTCTCCTGATAGCCGCGCTTGATCGCCTCCATCTCCTCGCGGCCCTCGAAGGCCGCTTCGGCCGCGATCTGCGACAAGGTCGGCACCGAAATCGACAGGTTCTGCTGCAGCCGCTCGATCGGCCGCACCAGCACGTCGGACACCACCATCCAGCCGACGCGCCAACCGGTCATGCAGAAGTACTTCGAGAACGAGTTGATCACGAGCGCGTTCGGCGACAGCTCCGCCGCCGTCACCGCAGGGAACGCATAGTCGAGGCCGTGATAGATCTCGTCGGAGATGAAGCGGATGCCCGCGCTGTCGGCGGCCGCCATCAGGTTCGCCAGCGCCTCGCGCGACATCATCGTGCCGGTCGGGTTCGCGGGGCTGCCGACCAGCACGCCCTTCAGCGGCGCCTTGCGATGGGCGGCCAGCAGCGCCTCCCCGGTCAGCGCGTGGCGGGTGTCGCCGGAGGTCTCGATCAGCACGGGCTCGCAGCCGAGCGCGGTCAGGATATGCCGGTAAGGCGGATAGCCCGGCACGGTGACGGCGACCCGGTCGCCCGGCTCGAACATCGCAAGAAACGCCAGGATGAAACCGCCCGACGAGCCCGTGGTGACGATGATGCGCTCCGCATCGACCGCGCAGCCATACGTGTCGCGGTAATGCCGGGCGATGCGCGCACGCAGCGAGGGAATGCCGAGCGCGGAAGTGTAGTCGATCCGGCCGCCGGCAAGCGCGGCCTGTGCGGCCGCGATCGCCTCCTTCGGTGCCCCCTCGGCGGGCTGCCCCACCTCCATGTGGATGACATGGCCGCCCGCGGCCTCGATTCGCGCCGCGGCGGCCATCACGTCCATCACCATGAACGGCGGAACATCGCTCCGGCCGGAAGCTGTCAACAGGCTGTTCAGACGGTCTCTCGGTGTCGCTTCACGCATGGATTTCTGCTATGGCACGGCCGTTGCCGAATTCGGGTTCCACACCGGCTACCGCCCCAGACTGGCCGCATTCGGTGGCTCCTTATAACGCTTTCAGGCCAAGTGCATACCCGGTTCGCGTGAAGAAGAACTGCAAAAACAACAGACTGTGCCACGCGCCTGATCCGGTCCGGCCGGGAACCCGGCTTTGCGCCGGCGCGGCCGGCCATCGCCGATAGATCGCCCATGCTGTTCCGCCTCACGCTTCGCACCAGAACCGTCAAGCTGACTGCGTTCAAGCTGACCGCATTGCTCACCGCGGCTGCGCTCGCCGTTGGTCCCGTCGTCCCTGCGCGGGCCCAGCAGAAGGGCCCGCCGGTGCTGCGCGACACCGAGTCCGAGCAGCTGCTGCGCGAGTATACGCGGCCGATCCTGCGCGCCGCGGGTCTCGAGAAGCAGAACATCCAGATCGTGATCATCAACGACGGCTCGTTCAACGCCTTCGTCGCCGACGGCCGCCGCATCTTCGTCAACTACGGCGCGCTGCTGCAATCGGAGACGCCGAACCAGATCATCGGCGTGCTGGCGCATGAGACCGGGCATCTGGCCGGCGGCCATCTTGCCAAGATGCGCGAGCAGCTGGCGCAGGCGCAGACCCAGATGATCATCGCGATGCTGCTCGGCGTCGGTGCGCTGGCCGCAGGCGCCGCGGGCGGCGGCGTTGGCAACGGCCTCTCCAGCGCCGGAGCCGCCGCGATCTCGGCGCCGCAGTCGGTCATTCAGCGCACGCTGCTGTCCTACCAGCGCCAGCAGGAGGAGAACGCCGACCGCGCCGGCGTCAAGTTCCTCAACGCGACCGGACAGTCCGCCAAGGGCATGTACGAGACGTTCAAGCGCTTCACCGACGAGAGCCTGTTCGCCGCGCGCGGTGCCGACCCCTATCTGCAGTCGCACCCGATGCCGGTGGATCGCGTCTCGGCGCTGGCGGACCTGGCGCGCTCGAGCCCCTATTGGGACAAGAAGGACGATCCGGCGCTGCAGCTGCGTCACGACATGATGCGCGCCAAGATCTCGGGCTTCATGGAACGGCAGGACACGGTCTACCGCCGCTATCCGCTGTCCAACACCAGCCTGCCGGCGCGCTATGCCCGCGCGATCACCACCTACCTGCATGGCGATCTGCGTTCGGCGATCGCGCAGATCGACGGCCTGATCCAGGTGCAGCCCAACAATCCCTATTTCTACGAATTGCGCGGCCAGGCGCTGCTCGAAGGCGGCCGGCCCGCGGAGGCCATCGCGCCGCTGCGCCGCGCGGTGCAGCTCTCCAGCAGCTCACCGCTGATCGAGATGCTGCTCGGCCAGGCCCTGGTCGCCTCCGACAACAAGGCCTACACCGACGACGCGATCAGCATGCTGCGCAACGCCGTGGCGCGCGAGCCGGAGGCGCCGCTCGGCTATACCCAGCTCGCGATGGCCTACGGCCGCAAGGGCGACTATGCCCAGGCCGACCTTGCCTCGGCCCAGGCCGCCTATCTCCGTGGCGACAACAAGACCGCCCGCGAACTTGCCTCGCGCGCCAAGACGCGGTTCGCGATCGGCACGCCCGGCTGGGTCAAAGCTGACGACATTGTGAGCGCCAAGCCGATGCCGGGTCAGAAAAACAACTAGAAATAAACCGTAGTTCCATACAACGATCACCGAAACCGGCCCGCGGCCCTGCCGTATTTCGGGCCACCTCGAACAAGGATTTTGTCATGCCAGCGCTTCGTTTTCTCGCCCCTGCCCTGCTCGCGCTCGGCATTTGCGCCGCGCCGCTGACTGCGTCCGCGCAGAGCTTCAACGACACCCAGCGCGGCGACATCGAGACCATCGTGCGCAACTACCTGATCGCGCATCCCGAGGTGCTCGAAGAGGCGATGAATGAGCTCAGCAAGCGGCAGGCTGCCGCCGAAGCCGAGAAGCACGAGCAGAGCGTCGCCAAGAACGCCGACACGATCTTCAATTCGCCGCGCGGCGTCATGCTCGGCAACAAGGACGGCGACGTCACCTTCGTCGAGTTCTTCGATTACAATTGCGGCTACTGCAAGCGCGCGATGTCCGACATGCTCGACCTGATGAAGTCGGATCCGAAGCTGAAGGTCGTGCTGAAGGAATTCCCGGTGCTGAGCCAGGGCTCGGTCGAGGCCGCGCAGGTCGCGGTCGCCGTGCGCATGCAGGATCCGACCGGCAAAAAGTATCTCGAGTTTCACCAGAAGCTGCTCGGCGGCCGCGGCGCCGCCGACAAGGCCCGCGCGTTGGCGGTCGCCAAGGAAGTTGGTCTCGACATGACCAAGCTCGAGAAGGACATGGCAAGCCCCGAGGTCAAGGCGACCATCGAGGAGAACTTCCGCCTCGCCGAATCCATGGGCATGAACGGCACGCCGAGCTACGTGATCGGCAAGCAGGTCGTGATCGGCGCGGTCGGCGTCGACGGTCTCAAGGAGAAGATCGGCATTGCCCGCTGCGGCAAGGCGACCTGCTGATCGTCGCTTCGACAGCACTCATCCATTCAGAAAAATCCGGCTGCCAGGCAGCCGGATTTTTTATTTGCGGCGCCGAACCGCTTCCGCGCTGGCTGCAACCAAGGGGCATCACCAACAACGGAAGCCGCGCGCCATGTCCCTGGCCCCGCCAACCCTTGGCTACGATCTCACGCTGCTGAAGACGGCGCCACAGCGCGGCACCGACCACGATCACGGCTGGTGCTACGGCCTGCCGCCGGGCATTCGCACCGAGCAATGGCCGCTCAGTCCCCATGACGGCTTTCCGATGCAGCACTGCTTCACGCTGCGTGTCCCGGCGCAGTATCGCGCCAAGGGCGACGCCTATGTCGCGCTCGCGATGTTCGCCGATCAGCAATATGACGAACCCGTCGAGATCGACACGGTCGCGCAATATCTCGCGGCGGAGAGCATCGCGCGTCCGTCCGATCCCAATCTGCTGCCCTACTTCGCCTATCGGCAGAACCGTCATCCGATGGAATTTCGGATGAAGGACATCATCGACCACAATTTCGCGGCGATCTGGCTCACGGACACCGAGTTCGCAGGACCGCTGTGCCAACCGCCGGAGCTTGCCGGCAATCCGCTGCTTGAAGCCAATTCGCCTCCGCGCTGGCTCGCGAAGGGCACGGCGCGCACGGTGTTCGACGTCAACGCCAGCCGCACCAGCCGCATCGACGAGCTGGAGAAGACATACTGGTACCGCCTATTCGGCGGCGTCCCCGAGACCGGGCACCACGCCTACGGCATCGCCCTTGCGCCGCGCGACGACGATCCCAATATCGGCAAGCCGCCGCGCGATGATCTGCTGCACAAGGATGAGCTCGGCGATTACATCGCGCCCTACGGCGAGCAAGGCAATGCACGCGGCCTCGAGCGGTTGCACGGCCGCAACCATCTCGGCGGCACGATGTTTTCGAACCAGTGGACGCCGAAATACAGCGCGACCTATCTCGAGATCGAAGAGCATTTCGGCGGTTTCAATTTCGGCGGCGGCAACGGCCAGCTCGATCTTGCGAGCATGGAGTTCGACTGGGCTTGCGGTTGAAGCGCAGATTGTTCATCGCGCATTCACACAAGAAACAAACCGCAAGGAACCGCAAATCAACAGGAACATCGCACATCCTCTCCCGTTGTCGGCGCGGGCAATGCTGAAGAACGAGGAGAAATATGATGATGAACCGCTTTCTGATTTCGGTTGCTGCGGCGGCTTTGATCACTGGTACTGGATTTGCGAATGCACAGGGCGCCGGTGGCGCCAACAAGGAATCCGGGGCCGGTGGCGGCGCGACCGTGCAGCACAGCGCACCGTCCGGTGGCGCATCGTCGGGCACCATGCAGCGCGATACGGGCGGCATGAACGGTTCCGAGCACTCCACGACCGGTGAGTCTTCTTCAGGAATGAAGGGTGACCAGTCGGGCATGAAGGGCGCCGAGTCCGAAAAGTCCGGCGCCGCCACCAAGGGTGCGCAGGACAATACGCAGAAGTCGAAGGGCATGAGCTCGGAGAACGATGCGACCAAGGGCGCCAAGGAAGGTTCGAAGGAAGGCCCGAAGGACATGAAGGCCGAAGGCCGCGACAAGACCGGCAACATGAAGGCCGAGGAGCATGACAAGAGCGGCAAGATGAACAACGCCGCCGAGAGCCGCGAGAAGAGCGGCGCCACCACCAACCAGAACGCTCAGACCAAGAGCCCGACCGACACCAACCGCGCCCAGACCAACGACACCAGCCGCACCCAGACCACGACCGGCAACGCGGCAACGTCGGCCACCGCGGCTCCGCCGGCCGAGAAGCGCACCCAGATCTCGACCGCGATCAGGTCGGAGCATGTGACCGAAACCACCAACGTGAACTTCAACGTGTCGGTGGGCACCCGCGTCCCGGCTGACGTGCACTTCTATCCGGTGCCGGAGCGCGTGGTGACGATCTACCCGCAGTGGCGCGGTTACGAGTTCATCTTGGTCCACGGCCGCTACATCATCGTGCAGCCGGAGACCCACGAGATCGTCTACATCATCGAGGGCTGACCGGCCCCGGCGCGAGGACCCCATGACGGGCCCTCGCATCAATCTCAGCCCCGCCCCCTCAGGGGCGGGGTTTTGCATTCGGCCCCCATCACAGCGGTGGACGGCGGGCGGGAAGTGTCGCCCTGGAGCGTCTTCCGTCAGATTTGGTTAATCAGCAATTTCCGTAGGTTACGGCAGCTATCTAACAGAGCGGAGGAAGCTGTTGAAGACGTTCCGATTTCACCTAAAGACTTCCCCTGCGGCCGGTTGTTACCTATAACCCGGCCCACTTTCCCCTTCGCCGGAACCCTTGGCAGGAATCTCTGGAATGGCTGCTGCCGGAACGATCTATGTGCTGAACGGCCCGAACCTCAACCTGTTGGGGACGCGCGAGCCGGAGATGTACGGCCATGCCACCCTCGCCGACGTCGAGAAGCTGTGCGCGGACACCGCGCGGCAGTTCGGGTTGACCGCCGATTGCCGGCAGTCCAACCGCGAGGGCGAACTGATCGACTTCATCCATGAGGCCCACGCCAAGAAGGCGGTCGGCATCATCATCAACGCCGGCGGCTACTCCCATACCTCGATCGCGCTGCATGACGCGCTGGTCGCGGTCAAGATCCCCGCCGTCGAGGTTCATGTCAGCAACATCCACGCCCGCGAGAGCTTCCGGGACCACTCGTTCACTGCTAAAGCCGCCTTCGCGTCGCTTTGCGGCTTCGGCATCGACGGCTACCGGCTTGCGATCATCGGCCTCGCCACCAGGATCGGTGCGAAGGCAAAGACTTAATCGTCAATCCTGACGTTCCCCGTCACCAGACAGAGATTTCGGATCAAATAACATGGCGCGCCAGCCAGACGACAAATCAGCCGCAAAGTCCAAGAACGACTCCAAGAGCGACGACAGCGTCCTCATTCGCGAGCTCGCGCTGCTGCTTGCTGAGACCAACCTCACCGAGATCGAGATCGAGCGCGCCGGCCTGCGCGTCCGGGTCGCACGCAACATCAGCATCGCCGCATCCGTGCCGTCAGCCGGGCATGCGGTTGCCGCCCCGGTGGCAGTGCCGGCTGCCGCCGTTGCTGGCGCCACCGACCTCGCCAAGCACCCTGGCGCCGTGCCCTCGCCGATGGTCGGCACCGCCTATTGGGCTCCGGAACCGGGCGCCAAGCCGTTCATTGAAGTCGGCACCAAGGTCACGGCCGGCCAGACGCTTCTGATCATCGAGGCGATGAAGACGATGAACCAGATTCCGTCGCCGCGCGCGGGCACCGTGACGCAGATCCTCGTCGAGGACGGCCAGCCCGTCGAATTCGGCGAGCCGCTCGTGATCATTGAATAGCTTCCGTCAACGTCAGGCGCTGCGATGTTCGACAAGATCCTCATAGCCAATCGTGGCGAGATCGCGCTTCGCGTGCTCCGGGCCTGCAAGGAGCTCGGCATCTCCACCGTCGCGGTGCATTCCACCGCCGACGCCGATGCCATGCATGTGCGGCTCGCCGACGAGAGCGTCTGCATCGGGCCGCCGCCGTCGAAGGATTCCTATCTCAACATCCCGGCGCTGCTGGCCGCCTGCGAGATCACCGGCGCCGACGCCGTGCATCCCGGCTACGGCTTCCTGTCCGAGAACGCGCGCTTCGCCGAGATCCTCGCCGACCACAATCTCGGCTTCATCGGACCGAAGGCCGAGCATATCCGCCTGATGGGCGACAAGATCGAAGCCAAGAAGACCGCCAAGCGCCTCGGCATCCCCGTGGTGCCCGGCTCGGACGGCGCAGTGACGCCGGACGACGACGCCATGGCGATCGCCAAGGAGATCGGCTTCCCGGTGCTGGTGAAGGCGGCGGCCGGCGGCGGCGGCCGCGGCATGAAGGTCGCCCACACCGAGGCCGACCTCGCGCTGGCGCTCACGACGGCGGCCAACGAGGCCAAGTCGGCATTCGGCGACGCCTCGGTCTATCTGGAGAAATACCTGCAGAAGCCGCGCCACATCGAGATCCAGATTCTCGGCGATGGCCGCGGCGGCGCCATCCATCTCGGCGAGCGCGACTGCTCGCTGCAGCGTCGTCACCAAAAGGTCTGGGAGGAAGGCCCCTCGCCCGTGCTCGCGGCCGCGGCGCGCGCCAGGATCGGTGAGACCTGCGCCAAGGCGATGCGGGACATGAAGTATCTCGGCGTCGGCACCATCGAATTCCTCTACGAGGACGGCGAGTTCTATTTCATCGAAATGAACACGCGCATCCAGGTCGAGCATCCCGTCACCGAAAGCATCACCGATATCGATCTGGTGCTGGAGCAGATCCGGATTGCCGCCGGCGGCGAGCTTCCGGCCAAGCAAAGCGATATCGCGATCATCGGCCACGCCATCGAGTGCCGCATCAATGCGGAGAACCCGCAGACCTTCCGTCCCTCGCCCGGACGGATCACGCAATTCCATCCGCCGGGCGGGCTCGGCGTGCGGATCGATTCCGCCGTCTATCAGGGCTACGTGATTCCGCCCTATTACGACTCGCTGGTCGGCAAGCTGATCGTGCACGGCAAGACCCGCGGCGAATGCCTGATGCGGCTGCGCCGGGCGCTGGACGAGATGGTGGTCGACGGCATCGAGACGACGCTGCCGCTGTTCCGCGCTCTGGTGCGCGAGCCCGACATCATCGAGGGCGACTATCACATCCACTGGCTGGAGCAGTACCTCGCCGGCCAGCCACCCGACGCCCCGAAATAGTTTGGAACTCAGTGGAACCCAGCGCCCCGCTCAAACGTACTAACGTACTGAAGGGTTATTGGCTTTCCACGGGGACGCATTGAATCCCACTCCCGCGAAGAGATCGTCGTGACACCGGTTTCACGACGCCGGTCCACGTTGCAGATCCTGCTGCTCTCGGCGGGATTTTTCGTGCTGGTCGCGGTCAGCGTGGCGTCCGTCCTGCTGGTCAACAAGGCGCGTGAAGACAACGCCCTGGTGGTCCATACGGTCGAGGTCGAGAGCCAGGTTGCCAGCCTGCTGGTCGACATCAGGCGCGCCGAAAGCGCGACCAGGGCCTATCTGCTGACGTCAGCACCACAATACCTGTCCGAGTACCAGTCGGCCGCGGCAGCGCTCCCGGCCGCGCTCGGCCATCTCCAGATGATGACCGTCGACAATCCGGCGCAGGTCGCCAATGCCGCGAAGCTGAAAGCCGCCGTCGAGCAGCGGCTGGCCGAGTTCGCCCTCAGCATCGAACGCGTCAACAACAACGACACCGCGACCAGCGTCGACGTCCTGCGCAAGAGCACATCGACCGACGCGCTGGAAGCGATCGCCCGGATCGGCCGCGACATGCGCACCGAGGAGGATCGCCTGCTGGCGGCGCGCACCGCGACCGCGGACCGGACCCAGGTGCTCGCCTCCTCCGTCACCATCGCCGGCTCCTGCATGGTGCTGGCGCTCGCCGTGCTCTCTCTCGTGCTGCTGCGGCAATCGTCGCGGGCGCGCGACGAAGCCGAGGCCAAGCTGCGCGACAACTACGTCAATCTTGAAACCATCGTCGACGAGCGGACCGCCGACCTGCGCGAGGCCAACGAGGAAATCCAGCGCTTCGCCTATATCGTCAGCCACGACCTGCGCTCGCCGCTGGTCAACATCATGGGCTTCACCAGCGAGCTGGAGGAATTGCGCGGCGACATCTTCAAGCGCATCGCCACGCTCAATCGTACCGCATCGCTGGCGCCGGCGATGGAAGACGCGACCGACTTGGCCGAGCCCGAGCTCGAGGGCTCCGACAAGCAGCTCTCCGACGATTTCAACGAATCGCTCGGATTCATCAAATCGTCGATCGCCAAGATGGACCGCCTGATCAGCGCCATCCTCAATCTCACCCGCGAGGGCCGCCGCGAGTTCAAGCCGGAGCGGATCGATCTCCGCGAGCTGATCGAGGGCATCGTCAAGACGGTCGCGCATCAGGCGGCCGAGGCCAATGCGGCCGTCGAGGTCGGCGCCTTGCCGAATATCGTCAGCGACCGCCTCGCGCTGGAGCAGATCTTCTCCAACCTGATCGACAATGCGCTCAAGTACCTCAAGGACGGTGTCCCCGGCGAGATCTCGATCGAGGGCCGCACCAAGCTGGGCTTTGCGATCTTCGAGGTGACGGACAATGGCCGCGGCATCGATCCGAAGGACCACCAGCGCATCTTCGATCTGTTCCGCCGTGCCGGAACCCAGGACAAGCCCGGTCAGGGCATCGGGCTTGCCCATGTCCGCGCACTTGTGCGCAGACTGGGCGGCACCATGTCGGTAGCATCGGAACTTCACAACGGTAGCACGTTCACGATCACGCTGCCTATCAAATGGTCAGGCAAGAACTCAGGCAAGAACCGGGACAAGGAATCATGAGCGATCCAGTCACCATCATCATGATCGAGGACGACGAGGGCCATGCCCGCCTGATTGAGCGGAATATCCGGCGCTCAGGTGTCAACAATGAGATCATCCCGTTCACCAACGGTACAGAGGCCGTGAACTACCTGTTCGGCAAGGATGGCAGCGCGGTCGAGCGCAAGGGCCAGGCCCTGCTCATCCTGCTTGATCTCAATCTGCCTGACATGACCGGCATCGACATTCTGAAGCGGGTCAAGGAGAACAAGCATCTCAAGTCGACGCCGGTAGTCGTGCTGACCACCACCGACGACTCCCATGAGATCAAGCGTTGCTACGAACTTGGTTGCAATGTCTACATCACCAAGCCGGTGAACTACGAAAGCTTTGCCAACGCCATTCGCCAGCTTGGCCTGTTCTTTTCCGTGATTCAGGTGCCGCCAGCTTCCCTATGACCAGCGCAACGCCGACACTGCTCTATATCGACGACGACGCAGCGCTGGCGCGCCTGGTCGAACGCGGGCTGACGCGCGCAGGCTACAAGGTCGTGCACGCCGCAAGCGGCCAGGACGGCCTCGACCGGCTCGCCCAGGGCGGCATCGACGTCGTCGCGCTCGACCAGTACATGCCCGGCCTCGATGGGCTGGAGACGCTGGAGCAGATCCTCAAGATTGCGGACGCACCGCCGGTGGTGTTCGTCACCGCCTCGCAGGATTCGGCAATTGCCGTCACCGCGCTCAAGGCCGGCGCGGCGGACTATCTGGTCAAGGACGTTAGGGGAGAATTCATCCCCCTGCTCCAGGTCGCGGTGAACGGCGCGGTCCGGCGCGCCGCGATCCAGAAGGCGCGCGACGAGGCCGAGGCCGAGGTGCACGCCTCGCGCGACCGCTACGCCGCGCTCGCTGCCGAGCGCGAGGTTCTGCTTCGCGAGGTCAACCATCGCGTCGGCAATTCGCTCCAGATCATTGCCTCGCTGCTGCATCTGCAAGCCAATTCCTCGACCCAGCAGGATGTCAAGGCAGCGCTCACCAATGCGATGGGCCGCGTCGCCGCCGTCGCGCAGGTGCACCGACGCCTCTACACTTCGCACGACTTCAAGACGGTGATGCTCAACCAGTATCTCGAGGCGCTGCTCGAGGATCTCAGGCGATCGGCCGAAGGCAACAAGATGTCGCGGCTGACGCTGAAGGCCGACCCGGTCGAGATCGATCCCGACCGTGCGGTCGCGATCGGCATCATCGTCAACGAGCTGGTGATGAACGCCGTGAAATACGCCTATCCCGACGGCGCCGGCCCGATCCATGTCGAGCTGAAGCCGGACGCGGACGATTTGCAGCTTGCGATCAGCGATGAAGGCGTGGGCTTCTCCGACAAGGCCGATCCACGCGGCACCGGCATGGGCCAGCGCATCGTCGCGGCGATGGCCGTCAAGCTCGACGCCAGCGTCGAGCGCGACCCCAGCCGCAAGGGCACCCG
The DNA here is from genome assembly GCF_947648125.1 of uncultured Bradyrhizobium sp. Classification (GTDB taxonomy): domain Bacteria; phylum Pseudomonadota; class Alphaproteobacteria; order Rhizobiales; family Xanthobacteraceae; genus Bradyrhizobium. The sequence continues at coordinate 285,948 of NZ_CANSMR010000002.1, forward strand.
CTTCGTGGTGCGGTTCGCCCGCGTCACCCCGGCGCCGGCGAAATCGACAAGCGCGGCTGCCAGTTAGAGCGTGGAATCATTCGGCTTGACGGCGGTCCATTCGTAGTCGCTGAGTTCGTAGCGCAGGATTCGAGGCTCCTGTTTTGGAGCGTGAATCACGTCTCCGGCAGCGCCACCAACCCGCAATGGCCGGTTGCGGTCCTGCTAATGCTCTGAATTTACTTCAGCTTCCGGCGGCATAACGGACATTGCCGGACTTGCTGCTGGCCCGGCCCTGTCGCGAATGCCCGCTCTCGGACGTGGAGGCCTCGCCCCGCATCCCGGGGTCATCTCGATGTTTGAAGTGTCATGACACGTCATCCCGCGATAGGCTGCGAGCCGGAACAGGGAGCGCATCTTGGCCAAGCCCATCGACGCTGAGCGCAGGCTGGTCGCGATTTTTGCGGCTGATGTCGAGGGATATAGCCGCCTGATGGGGGCCGACGAGGTCAGAACCCTCAGGGATTTGACAGAGCGGCGCGCCATTCTCGACGAGTTGATTGCTTCCCATCGCGGCCGGATCGCCAACACCGCGGGCGACAGCGTGCTGGCCGAGTTCGGCAGCGCCGTTGATGCCATCCAATGTGCGGTCGAGGCGCAGGCTGCGCTGGCCGGAGCCAATGTCCCCCTGCCACCCGAGCGTCACATCAATTTCCGGATCGGAATCCATGTCGGCGATGTCATGGTCAAAGGAGGCGATCTCTTTGGCGATGGCGTCAACATCGCCGCACGGCTGCAAGCCATCGCCAGCGCCGGCGGCACCTGCATCTCCAGCGTTGCCTATGATCAGGTCAGAAAAATTCTGCCCCTGACGTTCACCGACCTTGGCGCCCGGCAGGTCAAGAACATCGAGGAAGCGGTCAGGGCTTATGCCGTCACCTCGAAGGGAGCGACGACGGCGGACACAGCGAGTTTCGCGGCGGCGCCCGGCAGCGACAGCGCACTGCCGCTCCCGGACAAACCCTCCATCGCCGTCCTGCCATTTCAGAACATGAGCGGCGATCCGGAGCAGGAATACTTCGCAGACGGAATCGTCGAGGACATCATCACTGCACTGTCGCGCTTCAAGTCGCTGTTCGTCATCGCGCGCAACTCGAGCTTCACCTTTAAGGGCAAAGCGGTCGACATCAAGAAGGTCGGCCAGGAGCTCGGCGTTCGTTATGTGCTCGAAGGCAGCATCCGCAAGGCGGGAGGAAGGGTCAGGATAACCGGGCAGTTGATCGATGCCGCGAGCGGCGCGCATCTGTGGGCCGACAAGTTCGACGGATCGCTCGAAGATGTGTTCGATCTTCAGGACAGGATTACCATGAGCGTGGTTGCCGCGATTGCACCCAAGCTCGACCAGGCCGAGATCGAACGCTCCAAGCGAAAGCTGACCGAAAAGCTGGATGCCTATGATTACTACCTTCGCGGGCTGGCGGTCGTCGAAGGCGCAACCAAGGACGAGAACGAGGAAGCGCTTCGGCTCTTCTACAAAGCCATTGAGATCGACGCCAATTTTGCACTGGCACACGCGATGTTGGCGCGATGCTTTACCTTGCGAAAAGCAAACGGCTGGATGGCCGATGTTGCAATGGAATCGGCCGAGACCGCCAAGCAGGCTCGGCGGGCCGTGGAACTGGGAAGAGACGACGCGGCAGTTCTGTCCCGGACCGGGTACGCTCTCGCGCGGGTCGTTTTCGAACCGGAGGAAGGCGCTGACCTGATTGAACGGGCGCTTGCGCTCAATCCGCATCTCTCCTCCGCGTGGCAATTCGGCGGCCTGCTCAAGGCATTCCGCGGAGAGCCAGAAACGGCGATCGAGCATTTGGCTCACGCCATGCGGTTGAGCCCGCTCGACCCCAGTCTCTACTCGATGCAGACGGCTACGGCGCTCGCCCATTTTGTCGCCGGCCGATATGACGAGTCGGTCTTGTGGGCTGAGAAAGCCTCGCGGGAAGATCCGAACTTCTTGCCCGCCATTAGAATTATCGCGACCAGCGCCGGAAATTCCGGTCAACTGGAGCGGGCCCAGAAAGCGGCGAAGCGAATGCTGGAAATCGATCCTGCGTTCAGAGTGTCCAGATTGACCGATCACGTACCGCTGCGCCGCCCCGACGATCTTGCGAGATATGCGGAAGGCCTGCGACGCGCCGGATTGCCGGAATAGCCACGCGCCAGCTACGTTTGGGGTGTCTCGAGATCGTTACGACCGTGGCGAGCCACTTCCGCAATTGGCCCATCACGTCATTTTCGCTGCGATGCGGAATTTTGATTGCTACCAGGACATAGCGGACTCTCGCGAGCCGTCAGCTCGGCCGATTTATGGGTTCACGGCCCAGGCCGCTGCCGCCGGCGGATTGATCGCATTTTCGCGTTGGCCTTAACGGCCGCGCCACCCTGTTGTTCGATCGCAGCCGCTTGCCCTGACCGGTTAAGACAAATCTGGGCGTTGTTTGCCATGCTTTTCCCCCAGCTTGGCAGGAACGGCACGATGTTCGAGCGCAGGGTGGTTTTTGGAAAGAAGCAGGCGGCGTTAAGCGATCCTAGGGAGCCCTTGCGTCCGGCACCGGGTGCCGGCGGCGCGGCACCCGCTTTTCACAAGAGGCAGTGGGAGGATCCGCGGATCGGGCCGATGCTGCGCGATGCGGGGTTCGCGCCCGACGACGCAGCCAGCATCGTGCCGACGGCGGACAATCGCCTCGCCGTGTTCGCTGCGGCCAACCAACGGCTGCAGGAGCGCACCGAGAGTTTCAACCGCGACATGACGGCGCGCCACGGCCACTGCCGTGCGTTGCCGTTCCTGGTCATCGACCACAAGATCTGGGACGGGCCGCACGGCGCGTTTCTCTACGCGCAGCTGGATCTGATCGGCTACGACGAGTGGAACGTGATCATGCTGGCGGAAGATCCGCAGACCACGGAAACATGCGGCCTGGCAGGCCATCCCGGCTTCCTTCCGGCGGTGACGCAGCTCATGACCGAGCATGTGGTCGGGTGGGAGGCGCGGCACAACGCCTTGCTCAAGACGTTCGGAGACACCGCGAGCGCCGACCGCGACATCTCGCGCGACCAATATGAGATGGAAAAGGACACGCTGCGCAGGGAGATCATCGACAAAGCCGGCTGGATGAAGCTGCGCATTATCGACGACCTTCTGCGCAAGGGCTAAACCCTTATTCAGACCGATCGCGGTGCCGCCGCGTGCGATGCGGACGGCAATCCTGACATGGCGCGCCGAAGATCACCTGCGACGGATAGGGCCGCGCGGAGTGATACGGCGTCGAGCCGAACAGACCCGCCGCGCCGAAGCCCGCGCTGAAGGGATCGGCGGCAAAGCTGCCCGGAAACGAGCCGTTGCTGCGGAAATCGCGGTTGTCGTCCCTGCCGTCGAAATACGCACCGCCGGTGCTGCCGTAACGCAGCGGCCGTTGCGGTGCGAGGTCCTGGGCCAAGTTCTGGGCCGAGGCTGCGGCCGTGCCGAGCGCGATGGCGGCGCAGGCGATCAATGCTCTGATGGCGGTCATGGCTATGGCCCTCATTGCGGAATGGTCCCCCAGTCGCCCTTCCAGGCGATCAGGCGCCCCTTGCCGAACTGCAGATAGAGCCCGTCGCTGCGTCGCGACAGCACGCTGCCCCTGACATTGGGCAGCGCGACGAACAATTCATTGCCCGGCGTGCCGCGAACGTAGTTCAGCGGAACGCCCAGCGACTGGCTGGCCTGGTCGGCGCTCATGCCGAAAGCGAGCGGAATGCTGTTGGGTGGCCGCTGCTGCGCACGGGCCGCGCCGAGCGCGATGACGAGAGTAACGACGAACAGTGTGACGAACCGCTGCATGACCGACCTCATGGCACTGCCGCCGCGAGCGTGCCGGCCGGCGTCCAGCCGCCGCCGAGCGCCTGGAACAGGCTGCTCGCTGCCAGCAGCTTGTTGAGCCGCACCGACACCAAATTGAGTTCGGCCGTGAACAGCGTCTGCTGTGTCTGCAGCACCGTGATGAGATTGACCGTGCCGCCGCGCAGCTGCGTCTCGGAGACTTCGAACGCCTTGCGCGAGCTCGCCACCACGTCGGACTGCAGCCGCTCCTGCAACGTATACTTCTGCAACGCGATCAGCGCCTTCTCGACATCGGCGAAGGCCGACAGCACCGCCTTGCGATAGGCTTGCAGGTTTTGCAATTGCTGGCCCTTGGCGAGCTTGAGCTGGCTCTCCAGCAGGAAGCCGTCGAACAGCGGCTGGGTCAGCCCGGCGGCGAGCGTGTAGTACCAGGCGCCCGGCGCAAACAGCGAGGCGAGCGCCGCGCTCTGGAAGCCCGTGGTGCCGGTCAGCTGGATCTGCGGGAAGAACGCCGCGCGCGCCGCGTCGACGCTGAAATTGGAGGCCGCGAGCTGCGCCTCGGCCTGGCGGACGTCGGGCCGCTGGTAGAGCAGTTCCGACGGCATCCCCGGCGTGATGCGCGGCACCGAGATCTGCGTGGTGCTGCCGCCGCGCACCGCGAAATCAGCCGGTGCGCGCGCCACCAGCAGCGCGAGCGCCGCGGTGTTCTGTCCCAGCGTCACCTCGAGCGGCGGGATCGCCGCGCGCTGCGTGGCGACCAGCGCCTCCTGCTGCGACAGGTCGAGTTGCGAGGCGGTGCCGCCGGCGAATTGCGACTTGATCAAAGCCAGGATGCGCTCGGCCGCCGCCAGATTGCGCCGGGTGGCCTTGATCTGGTCCTGCGCCGCCAGCACCTGGAAATAGGTATTGGCCACTGTCGCCATCGTGGTCAGTGCGACCACCTCGCGATTGTAGCGGGCGACCGTCGCGCTCTCTTCCGACGCCGACAGCGTCGCGCGGTTCTTGCCCCAGAAGTCGACGATATAGCTCGCGCTCAGCCCCAGATTGAACTGCGAGAACGTGCCGCTACTGCCGCCAAGCGCCGAACTCGATCCCGTCGCGACCTTCTGACGCTCGGCATTCGCCGATCCCGAGATCGACGGCAGCAGCGCGGCGCCGGACACGCCGGCCTGCGCGTCGGCCTGCACGATCTGGGCGATCGCCACCGCGATATCGAGATTGTACTGCTGTGCGGATTCCATCAACCCGGTCAGCTCGGGCGAGCGGAAGCCGCGCCACCAGGCGAGCGCCGGAACGGCGGCGTCGGCATCGCCCTTGGCTGCGGCGCGATAGCTCGCCGGCACTTCGAGGCTGAGCTCGGGTTTCTCCACCCCGGGGATGCAACCGGTCAGGCCAAGGCTCAGACCAAGGCCGAGCCCGCCGAACGCCGCCACGCGGCGAAACCGGACCGGTTTCCGCAATATTCGAAGACTATGCAACGCTGCACCTGTCGGCATTTACTCGCCCGGTTGAAGTGAGGAGCCCGGCATCCGCATGGCGCCGCCGCGGCGGACGCGCTGGGCCCACAAGCGGAACCGGTCGAGATAGAGGTAGATGACCGGCGTCGTGTAGAGCGTCAGGACCTGGCTCAGGATCAGGCCGCCGACGATGGCGATGCCGAGCGGCTGCCGCAGCTCGCCGCCGTCGCCCATCCCGATGGCGAGCGGCACCGCGCCGAGCAGTGCGGCCATCGTGGTCATCATGATGGGACGGAAGCGCAGCAGGCATGCCTCCTTGATCGCCTCGAGCGGCTCCAGCCCGCGCCTGCGTTCCGCGTCCAGCGCAAAGTCGATCATCATGATCGCGTTCTTCTTCACAATGCCGATCAGCAGGATGACGCCGATCAGCGCCATGATACTGAACTCGGTCTTGAATGCCATCAGCGCCAGCAAGGCACCCACACCTGCCGAGGGCAGTGTGGACAAGATGGTCAGCGGATGGACGTAGCTCTCATAGAGCACGCCCAGCACGATGTAGATCGTGACAATCGCGGCCAGGATCAGGAACGGCTGGTTGCTGAGCGAATCCTGGAACGCTTTCGCGGAGCCCTGGAATGTGCCGCGGATCGTGGCCGGAACGCCGATCCGGTTCATGGTCGCCTCGATGCTGCCGACCGCGGTGCTCAGCGACACGTTCGGCGGCAGGTTGAACGAGATGGTGTTGGCGACCAGGAGGCCCTGGTGATTGACCGCAAGCGGCGTCGCACCCTGCTTGAACGCCGCCACCGCCGACAGCGGAATCATGGTCTCGCTGTTGGTCGAGACGGCCGATCCGGTCGAGGCCACGCCCTTCCCGGTCGAGCCGATCGAATTGGTGGCCTGGTTGCGCGCGGCCTGGGCATTGGCCGAACTGGCCGCGCTCGAGGCTCCCGGCGCCACCACGGTGCCGGCCACCGCGTTGGTCGATTGCGAGCCGCCGACCGATCCGCCTGACGTGCTGATGTAGACGTCTTTCAGCGCCTCGGGGTTCTGCCAGTAGCGCGGCGCGACCTCCATGATGACGTGGTACTGGTTGCGCGCGACATAGATCGTCGATACCTGACGCTGGCCGAAGGCGTCGTAGAGCGTGTTGTCGATCTGGCTCACCGTGATGCCGAGCCGAGCCGCGGCGTCACGGTCGATCACGAGGTCGGATTCGAGGCCCTTGTTCTGCTGGTCGCTGTTGACGTCGGCAAGGTTCGGATCGCGCTGCAAGGCCGCCGCGATCTTCGGCGTCCAGTCATTGAGCTCCTCCAGCGTCGAGCCCTGCAGCGTGTACTGATACTGCGCGTTCGAGGCCCTGCCCCCGACCCTGATATCCTGCACCGCCTGCAGGAACAGGCTCGCGCCGGGCACCACCGCCATCTCGCGGCGCAGCCGTGAAATCACGCCATCGGCGCCGATCTTGCGCTGGTCGAGCGGACGCAGCGAGACGAACACGAAGCCGGAATTGGTCTGGCCGCCACCGGTGAAGCCGACCACCGTCTCCACCGCCGGATCCTTCTGGATGATGCCGACGAACTGCGCGAGCTTCTGCTGCATCAGCTGGAACGACACGCTCTGGTCGGCCTGGATCGAGCCGACCAGCCGGCCGGTGTCCTGCTGCGGAAAGAAGCCCTTCGGGATCACGTCGTAGAGATAGAAGTTGAGGCCGAACACCGCCGCCAGGATCAGCATCACCGACAGCGGATGCTGCAGCGCCGCGGTCAGCGTCCTGCGATAGAAATTCAGCATCGCCTCGAAGAAGCGCTCGCTGGCCCAATAGAGCCGGCCGTGGCCACCGCTGTCCGGCTTGAGCAGCACGGCGCACATCATCGGCGTGGTCGCCAGCGACACCGCGAGCGAGATCAGGATCGAGATCGAGATCGTCATCGCGAACTCACGGAACAGCCGCCCGACGATGCCGGCCATCAGCAGGATCGGGATGAACACCGCGATCAGCGAGATGCTCATCGACAGCACGGTGAAGCCGACCTCGTTGGCGCCCTTCAGCGCCGCCTCGAGCGGACTCAGGCCATCCTCGATGTAGCGCGTGACGTTCTCCAGCACGACGATGGCATCGTCGACCACGAAGCCGGTCGCCACCGTCAGCGCCATCAGCGACAGATTGTCGAGGCTGTAGCCGATCAGGTACATCGCCCCGAAGGTTGCGACCAGCGACACCGAGACCGCCACCACCGGAATGAAGGTGGCGCGCAAATTGCGCAGGAACGCGAACACCACGATGATGACGAGTATCACCGCCAGAACCAGCGTCCGTTCGACGTCGCGGAGCGAGGTGCGGATGGTCGTCGAGCGATCCACCGCAAGGCCGATGTCGATCGCCGGCGAAATCGAGGCCTGCAACTGCGGCATCAGCGCCTTCACCAGGTCGACGGTACTGATGATGTTGGCGTTCGGCTGCCGGTAGAGGATGAGCAGCACCGCGGGCTTGCCGTTGGCGAGCCCGGCATTGCGGAGGTTCTCGACGCCGTCGGCCACCTCGCCGACGTCGGAGAGGTGAACCGGGGCGCCATTGCGGTAGGCCACGATCAATGATCTGTAATCGTCGGCCTTGTTGGCCTGGTCGTTGGCGTAGACCTGGTAGCGCTGGTCGCCGACGTCGATGCCGCCCTTGGGGCTGTGGGCGTTGGCGCTCGACAGCGCCGCGCGGACGTCTTCCAGACCGATGCCGTATTTGTAGAGCGCCTGCGGGATCAGATCGACGCGCACGGCGGGCAACGAGCTGCCGCCGACCACGACCTCACCGATGCCCTCGACCTGCGACAGCTTCTGCGCCAGCACCGTGGAGGCGGCATCGTAGAGCGCGCCGCGCGTCAGCGTATCCGACGTCAGCGTCAGGATCAGGATCGGCGCATCGGCCGGGTTGACCTTGCGGTAGGTCGGATTGCTGCGCAGGCTGGTCGGCAGATCGGCCCGCGCGGCATTGATTGCGGCCTGCACGTCCCGCGCCGCGCCGTTGATGTCGCGGTTGAGACCGAACTGCAGCGTAATCCGGGTCGAGCCGACCGAGCTCGACGACGTCATCTCCGTCACATCGGCGATCTGGCCGAGATGCCGCTCAAGCGGACTGGCAACCGTGGTCGCGACATCCTGCGGGCTGGCGCCGGGCAGCGTCGCCTGCACCGAGATGGTCGGAAAATCCACCTGCGGCAGCGGCGACACCGGCAGCTTGAAGAACGCGACAAGGCCGGCCGCCGCAAGCCCGAACGTCAACAGCGTGGTTGCGACCGGCCGGCGAATGAAGGGCGTTGACGGATCCATGGCTCAACGCGACCCGCTCGCCTCGCCGACCTCGTCCGCCCGCCCGGCAAACCGCAGCGCCAGGCGATCGAACCAGAGATAGATCACCGGCGTCGTGAACAGGGTCAGCAGCTGGCTCACCAAGAGACCGCCGACGATCGAGATGCCGAGCGGATGCCGGAGCTCGGAGCCGGCGCCGCTGCCGAGCATCAGCGGCAGCGCGCCGAGCACAGCTGCCATCGTCGTCATGATGATCGGCCGGAACCGCAACAGGCAGGCCTGGTAGATCGCCTCCCGCGGCGGCTTGCCCTCGTTGCGCTCGGCATCGAGCGCGAAGTCGATCATCATGATGGCGTTCTTCTTCACGATGCCGATCAGGAGGATGATGCCGATGATCGCGATGATGGTGAGGTCTTGCCCGGCCATCATCAGCGCCAGCAGCGCGCCGATGCCGGCCGAAGGCAGCGTCGAGAGGATGGTCAACGGGTGGATGAAGCTCTCATAGAGCACGCCGAGCACGATATAGACCGTGATGATCGCGGCCAGGATCAGGAACAGCTGGTTGGACAGCGAGGACTGGAACGCCAGTGCCGCACCCTGGAAGCTCGTGATCATGCCGAGCGGCTGATTGATGTTCGCCTGCGCCTGCTTGATCGCGGTCACCGCCCCGCCGAGCGAGGCGCCCGGCGCCAGGTTGAACGAGACGGTTGCCGACGGGAATTGGCCGAGATGCGAGACCTGCAGCGGCGCGGTCTCGACTCGCATCTTGGCCATCACGGACAGAGGCACCGGCGTCGAGCCCACCGATGACGGCAGATAGATCGACGACAGCGAATCCAGCGAGTTCTGCAGCGACGGATCGGCCTCGAGGATGACGCGGTACTGGTTCGAATTGGTGAAGACGGTGGAGACGATGCGCTGGCCGTAGGAATCGTACAGCGCGTTGTCGATCGTCGCCGGCGTGATGCCGAACCGCGCGGCCTGGTCGCGGTCGATGTCGACGAACACCGAAAGCCCCTGCGCGGAGATGTCGCTGGTGACGTCGCTGAGCTCGGGCAATTCCCTAAGCTTGTCGACCAGCTTCGGCGTCCATTCCGCGAGCTCGTTCGGGTCGGCATCCTGCAGGATGAACTGATACTGCGTGCGGCTCACCGTGCCTTCGATGGTGAGGTCCTGGACCGGCTGCATGTAGAGCGTGATGCCGGTCAGATCAGCGGTGCTGGCCTTGATCCGGTCCATGATCGTCGAGACGCCAGCCTTGCGCTGCTCGTGCGGCTTCAGGTTGATCAGGATGCGGCCGCTGTTGAGCGTGGTGTTAGTGCCGTCGACACCGATGAACGACGACAGGCTCTCGACATCAGGGTCCTTCAGGATCGCGCTGGCGAGCCGCTGCTGCCGCTCGGCCATCGCCGCATAGGACACCGATTGCGGCGCCTCCGAGATCGCCTGGATCACGCCGGTGTCCTGTACCGGAAAGAAGCCTTTCGGAATGACGACGTAGAGCAGCGCCGTGAGACCAAAGGTGGCGAGCGCGATCAGCAGCACGAACGTCTGGCGATCCAGCACCCAGTTGAGCATCCGGGCGTAGATCGCGATGACATGGTCGAACCCTTCGCGGCTGAGCCGCTGGAAGGTGTTCTCGCGCGTCATGCTTTCCGGCTTCAGGAGCTTGGCGCAGGCCATCGGCACCAGCGTCAGCGACACCACGGCGGAGATCAGGATCGTGACCGACAGCGTGATGGCGAATTCGCGGAACAGCCGGCCGACGACGTCGCCCATGAACAGCAGCGGGATCAGCACCGCGATCAGCGACACCGTCAGCGAGATGATGGTGAAGCCGATCTGCTCGGAGCCGCGCAATGCCGCCTCGAGCGGCGACTCGCCCCCCTCGATGTAGCGCGAGATGTTCTCGATCACGACGATGGCGTCGTCGACCACGAAGCCGGTCGCGATCGTCAGTGCCATCAGCGACAGGTTGTTCAGGCTGAAGCCGAACAGATACATTGCGCCCAGCGTGCCGACCAGCGAGAGCGGCACCGACAGGCTCGGGATCAGCGTGGCGCGGGTCGAGCGCAGGAACACGAAGATCACCAGCACGACCAGGATCACCGCAAGCGCCAGCTCGTATTCGACGTCGCGGACCGAGGCCCGGATCGTCACGGTCCGGTCGGTCAGGATGTTGAGATCGATCGCGGCCGGCAGCGTTGCCTGCAGTTGCGGCAACAGGTCCTTGATACCCTGGACCACCGAGATCACGTTGGCGCCGGGCTGGCGCTGGATGTTGAGGATGATCGCCTGCGTCTCGTTCATCCAGGCGCCGAGCTTGTCGTTCTGCGCGCCGTCGACGACGTTGCCGACATCGCTGAGGCGGACCGGTGAGCCGTTCTTGTAGGCGATGATCAGCGAGCGGTAGTCGCTGGCATTGCGGATCTGGTCATTGGCGTTGATGGTGTAGGCACGCATCGCGCCGTCGAAATTGCCCTTCGGCGTGTTGACGTTGGCGTTGCCGAGCGTGGTGCGGAGATCGTCGATGTTGAGGCCATAGGCCGCGAGCTTACGGATGTCGGCCTGGATGCGCACCGCGGGCCGCTGGCCGCCGCTGATGCTGACGAGGCCGACGCCGGGCAGCTGCGAGATCTTCTGCGCCAGCCGCGTGTCGACGAAGTCCTGCACCTGCGTCAGCGGCATGGTCTTCGAGGTCAGGCCGAGAGTGAGGATCGGCGCGTCAGCCGGATTGACCTTGGCGTAGATCGGCGGCGCCGGCAGGTCCGACGGCAAGAGATTGCCCGCAGCATTGATCGCGGCCTGCACCTCCTGCTCGGCGACGTCGAGCGAGATCGACAGACCGAACTGCAGCGTGATGACAGACGACCCGGCAGAGCTCACCGAGCTCATCTGGTTCAAATTCGGCATCTGGCCGAACTGCACCTCGAGCGGCGCCGTCACCGACGACGTCATCACGTCGGGGCTGGCGCCCGGATAGAAGGTCTGCACCTGGATGGTCGGATAATCGACTTCCGGCAGCGCCGCGACCGGGAGGAATCTGAACGCCAGCATGCCCGACAGCATGATGGCGATCATCATCAGGGTCGTCGCCACCGGCCGCAGGATGAATGGCCGCGACGGGTTCATTTCTTCTGCCCGTCCGCGGAACCCTTATGGTCGCCGCCTCCCGCCTTGTCGGGAGCAGCGCCGCCTCCCTTGGCGGCCCCATTCGCCGCGCCGCTCGCCGTCCCCTTGGCCGCGCCGGCCGGGCTCGCGGCATCGGCGGCGGAGCGCACCACCACCTTGGCGCCCTCGCGCAGCTTGTCGGCGCCGTCGATCACGATGCGATCGCCGGCGGTCAGCCCCGAGAGCACCTCGACACGGTCGCCGTCGGTGACGCCGATTTTCACCGGCCGCACCGAGACCGTGCTGTCGGCGTTGACGAGATAGACGAAGGTGCCGGGGACGCCGCGCTGGATGCCGGCGGTCGACATCGTCGTGGCATCCTTGTGGGTGTCGAGCAGCAGGCGGATGTTGACGAACTGGTTCGGATAGAGCGTGCGTTTCTCGTTCTCGAACTGGGCGCGCAGCTTGATCGTGCCGGTGGTCGCATCGATCTGGCTGTCGAAGGTCTGCAGCGATCCCTCGGCGAGCTTGTTGGCGCCGCTGCGGTCATAGGCCGCCGTCGGCAGCACCGCGCCGTCCTTCAACCGCTTCGCGACCGCCTGCAGATTGTCCTCCGGCAGCGTGAACAGCACGCTGATTGGCTCGAGCTGCGTGATCACGACAAGGCCGTTGGTGTCGCCAGGCGTCACGTAGTTGCCGAGGTCAACCTGGCGCAGTCCGACCCGCCCGTTGATCGGCGAGACGATGTGACAATATTGCAAATTCACTTCGGCCGATTTCACCGACGCGCGGTCGGCCTCGACCGTGCCCTGATACTGCGCGACAAGCGCGATCTGGGTATCGAGCGTCTGATGCGGCACAGCGTTCTGCGTGGCGAGGTTCTGGTAGCGAGCGAGATCGACCTGGGCGCCCTTCAGCTGCGCCTCGTCGCGCGCCAGAGTGCCCTTGGCCTGCGCCAGCGTCGCTTCATAGGGTCGCGAATCGATCTCGGCGATCAGGTCACCCTTCTTGACCTCATCGCCCTCCTTGAAATCGATCTTCATCAGGTAGCCGCTGATCTGGCTCCTGATCGTCACGGTGGCGAGCGATGTCACGGTGCCGAGCGCATTCAGGCTGACGCCGATATCGCCCTTGCCGACGGCCTCCGGCACGATCGACATCGGCCCGGCGTTGCGCCCGCCGCCGGCCTGCGGCGGCGCGGCCTGCTGCCGCGTCCACCAGACGATGCCGGCAAGCACCGCCAGCACGACACACCCTGTCAGAAAGCCTCGCCCGCGCGACGGCCGCCTGGTTTGCTCGGGCGTCATAATCGACGGGTCTTTGATATGCTGGTCCATAAACTTGCCCACGAAGAAACACGAACGAGCTCGCGCCGCTCTATGTGTCCCCTGAAGTCCGCGCGCGCCACATCCGAAGAAGCATTTTGAACGCTTCGGTCCGACAAAGCGCGTTAAGAATCGGAAAGGATAGCCCTCCTTCCCGGTCGGGCGCTGTTTCTCGCTGGATTGTGGCTATTTTACCCGATCGTCTGTAGCCAGGGCAACACGATCAGCAACAATCCGGCAAAGTAGATCACGCCGAAGATCAGCCCGAATTTCCAGAAGTCGCCTTTGCCGATATAGCCGCTGCCGTAATACATCGGCGCCGGACCCGTGGCGTACGGCGAGATCACCCCCATCAGGCCGAGCGAATAGACGCACAGCAGCATCAGGATCTGCACCGACAGGCCGGGAATGCTGGAGCCGACCGCGAGCACCACCGGCAGCACCGCGGCGGTATGCGACGTAATGCTCGAGAAGAAATAGTGGATCCAGAAGAAGAACGTGACGAGCAGGATCATCCCGACCAGCGGCGACGTGCCTGCGAGCGGCTTCGCATAACCCTCGGCCACCCATTTGATGAAGCCGATCTCGTTGAGACCCGACGACAGCGTGAGCAGCGAGGTGAAATAGAAGAATACCTCCCACGCGCTCTTCTCGGCGACGATGTCCTCGAACGCGATCACGCCTGACAGCAGCATCAGGGAGATCACGACGAACACCACCGTGGTCGCGTTGATGAAGTTCGAGCCGAGCAACGGCACGCTGATATTGGGATTGGAGCCGCAGATCCACAGGAACATCGCGAGCAGCACCAGCACTGCCATGATCCATTCGTGGCGCGACGGCGGTCCCATCTTGGCGAGTTCGCCCTCGCTCCAGGTCACGATCTCGGGGCTCTCCTTGATCTCGGGCCGGCAGACCACGTAGCTCAGCAGCGGCACCAGCAGCAGCAAGAGGATGCCGAGCGGCGCGAAGCCGATGAACCATTGCGACCAGCCGACCTCGATATTGACGAGCTTCTTGGCGATCGAGAGCGCGGCGGCGTTCGGCGCCAGCGCGGTCAGAAACAGCGAGCTGGTCACGGCGGTCGTCGCAAACGCGGTCCACATCACGAAGGTGCCGATCTTGCCCGCGGTCGGACCGGGCTCCGAGCCATAGATGCGCGGGATGTTGCTGACGATCGGATAGATGGTGCCGCCCGAGCGCGCGGTGTTGGACGGCGTCGCCGGCGCCAGCACCAGATCGGAGAACGCCACCGCGTAGCCGAGCCCGATGGTGCGGCGGCCGAGCCCGCGCACCAGCAGCAGCGCCAGCCGGCGGCCGAGCCCGCTCTTGCGGTAGCCGATCGAGAACACGAAGGCGCCGACGATCAGCCACACCGTGCTCTCGGAGAAGCCGGCGAGCATCCAGCGCAGCGACTTGTTCGGGTCGGGCTCGACATAACCGCCGACGCCGGCGACCGTGAGGCCAATCAGGCCGACCGCGCCGACCGGCATCGATTCGAGGATCAACCCGGTGATCACGGCGGCGAACACCGCAAAATAGTGCCACTGATTGGCGTTCAGCCCTGATGGCACCGGCACCAGATAGATCACCAGCCAGACCAGCAACGGCGCAAACGTCCGCCATGACGATTTCATGCAGCGTCCCCCTCACCCGTGTTGATTGTCGGCGCGCAAGCCGCCATGTCCCGGGCGGCAGCGCCATCTTTTCGTGGCAATCTAGCATGGCCGCGCAGTCCGTCTCGGGAAACTGCGGCGGAATGGCGCGGCTTGTGGAGGAACCGGCGCGTTTCGTCAACACGTCGCGACCCCGTGGGGCCCCCATCGCAAGACGGCCCGCGCTTTGCTATCTTCGCCCGCATGACCTCACGCGACTCCGCCTCCTCCGAGATCACGCCCGAGGTGCTGCTGCGCGCCTATGCCTGCGGCATCTTCCCAATGGCGGAGAGCGCCGACGATCCGACCCTGTTCTGGGTCGAGCCCGAATTGCGCGGCGTGATTCCATTCGACGGCTTCCGTGTCGCCTCCCGCCTGGCGCGCACCGTGCGCTCGGATGCGTTCACCGTCACCGTCGATACCGCGTTCAAGGCCGTGATCGCCGGTTGCGCGGCGCCGCAGCCCGGCCGCGACGACACCTGGATCAACAAGCGCATCCGCGACCTCTATGTCGGGCTGCACATGTCGGGCCATTGCCACAGCGTCGAGGTCTGGCAGGACGACAATCTGGTCGGCGGCCTCTACGGCGTCAGCCTCGGCCGCGCCTTCTTCGGCGAAAGCATGTTTCACACCACGCGTGACGCATCGAAGGTCGCGCTGGTGCATCTGGTGGCACGGCTGATCGCCGGCGGGTTCGAGCTGCTCGACACGCAATATGTGACCGAGCATCTGAAGACGTTCGGCGCGGTGGAGATTTCGCGACGCCGCTATCGCGCGCTGCTCGACAAGGCGATCGCAGGCGCGCCGGCGGAATTCCGCAAGCTCGACGCCACGCAGCCGGTCAAGGGTGCTGACGCGCTGGCGATGATCGCCGCGCGCAATTGATCTGGCGGGACGCGTAGCCCGGATGAAGCGCAGCGAAATCCGGGGCCGTAACATCCGCGGAGAAAGAACCCGGATTTCGCTAACGCTCCATCCGGGCTACGAAGTGCCAATCAATTCCCGAACAAGCCGCCGAACAATCCACCCGGCCGCTGCTGCTGGGGCGGCGGAGGTGGCGGCTGCTGCTGGTATTGCGGCAGCGGCTGCGGCGGCGGACGCGGCGCGGCCTGCTTCGGCGGCGCCCGCTTCTGGGCCGGCGGCGGAGGTGGCGTCGGCGCCTTCGGCGGATCGGGCGCGGCGGTCACGATGGTCTGGTCCGGCCCTTTGCAGTCGGTCAGCCAGATGTCGTAGATCGGATGCTCGACGCCATGCAGGCCGGGGCTCGCCGCGAACATCCAGCCCGAGAAGATCCGCTTCACCTCGCCCTGCAGCGTGATCTCGTCGACCTCGACGAAGGCGTCGGTGTTGGCGGCTTCGGTCGATGGCCTGGTGTAGCAGGCGTCGGTCTTCACCCGCAGCGCGCCGAACTGCACGGTCTCGCCGATATCCTCGTCGAAATTGATGATGCGTCCGGTGATCTTGTCGAGGCCGGAGAAGCTCGCCTTCTTGTTGGTGATCTTGGTCGACGGCGGCTCCTGCACGACCTCATCGCCCGGCTGCAACGCGGCAGGCGTCTGCGGCGCCGTGCCCTGTGGCGTCCCCTGCGGAGTCCCCTTGGGCTGACGCTGCCCCGGCGGCAGGCCAGGCAGCGGATTGGCGCCGGGCGGCGTGTTGGCAACGGCGGGCCCGCCGGGCTGCGGCGGCTGCACGGCAACGCCGGGCGGAGCGACCGTGCTGCCGGGCGGCGGCGCCAAAGGCTGCGACTGCACGCTGCCGGGCGGCGGCACCGCCTGGCCCGGCGGCAACGCCCGCGGCTGGGTCGGCAGCAGGCGGCCGCGCGGCAATTCCGGCACTTCCTCGTCGTCGTCGCTGGGAGGCGCCACCTGGCCACGCGGTATCGAGCCGGGCGGACGCGGCGCGGGATCGGAGAAAATCGTTCCGATCTGCGCGCGCGCGGGCGGCGCAAGCGAGATGGTTGAGGCGGCAACCAAGGCCGCAAAGCCAGTCAGGGCAATGGTTCGAAGCATCTCGCGGGCTTTAAAGGGCGAATCGGGCTCGCGACAGTCTACCTTGATATCGGCCGCTCGCAGGCCACCGGTTAACACGCCGAATACGGCGGGGAAAGGGCGCGCGGACACCCGTCCCCGGCCCACCGGCCAGGCACGGTTCAGCCTCTGGTCACCCTCTAGTCACTCCTGGGAACACGTGTGATAGTCCTCACGCTGAAGGCGCGCGGCACCGCGTGAAAACCTGAGAAAATCCGGATCGAACCGGACCAGCCAGAGGAAACCCAAACATGCCAGATCGCATCAGGCTCGACGGCCGGGTCGCCGTCGTCACCGGGGCTGCGGGCGTCATCGGAACCGCCACGCTCCAGCTGCTCGCCGAACGCGGGGCGCGGATTGTCGCAGTCGACCGCGAGGGAGCCGATCTTGCGGCCGCCATCAAGGACTTGCCCGCCTCGGCCGAGGCCTTCGCGATCACCGCCGACGTCACCGATGAGGACGAGGTCAAGGACTATGTCCGCGCCGCCATCGACCGCTTCGGCACCATCGATGCCTTCTACAACAACGCCGGCATCGAGGGCGACATCAGGCCGATCCCTGAATATTCGCTGGAGAGTTTTCGCCGGGTGCTCGACGTCAATGTCGTCGGCGTCTTCCTCGGCATGAAACATGTGCTGCCGGTGATGCTGAAGCAGAGCAAGGGCAGCATCATCAACACCGCCTCGATCGCAGGCCTGATGGGATCGCCGATGATCGCGGTCTACAGCGCCAGCAAGCATGCGGTGATCGGATTGACCAAGAGCGCGGCGTGGGAATGCTCCGGCACCGGCGTGCGCGTCAATTGCGTCTGTCCCGGCATGATCGAGAGCCGGATGCTGAGCACCATCCTGCAGGGCCGCTCCGGCGGCAACGCGCCGCTGCCGGTCGAGAAGATCGTCGACCGCATCCCGGCGCGCCGGCTCGGCCTCGCGAGCGAAGTCGCATCCATCGTCGCCTTCCTCGCTTCCGACGAGGCGAGCTACGTCTCCGGCTCCGCCTACACGGTCGACGGCGGCCGCACCGCCGCCTGACACTTCAGTTCAGCATCACAAGAAGGTTTGTCGTCTATGCCCGTCGTTCTCGATCCCGATGCCGCTGCCGTCTACAAGGCCTTCCAGGAGGCCGGCCGCCCGGCCTATGAATCGCTGACCGCACCGGAAGCGCGCGAATATTATCGCGCCGCCCGCATCGTCTCCAATCCCAAGCCGCCGGCGCTTGAATCGAGCAAGGCGCTTGCGATCCCGGCGCCGCACGGCGCGATCCCGGCCCGCATCTACACGCCGAAGACGCTGCGCAGGAAGGACGGGCTCGCGCCCTGCCTGGTGTTCTTCCACGGCGGCGGCTGGGTGATCGGCGATCTCGATACCCATGAGGTGGTTTGCCAGAAGCTTGCCCATGAGGGCGAGTTGATCGTGATCTCGGTCGACTACCGGCTGGCGCCCGAACACCGCTTCCCGGCCGCGGTGGACGACGCCGTCACCGCGACCAGATGGGTCGCCGCCAACGCTGGGGATCTCGGCATCGATGCTACGCGCCTGATCGTCGGCGGCGACAGCGCCGGCGGCAATCTGGCTGCGGTGGTTGCCCTCACCGCCCGCGACGGCGGACCGAAGCTCGCCGCCCAGCTGCTGGTCTATCCCGCGACCGATTTCTCGCGGAAGCATCCCTCGCACCGCGAGCCCGAGACCAGCATCCTCCTGACGCATTCGGTGATCGGCTGGTTCGGCAACCACTATCTCGGCGATGCCGACAACAGCGACTGGCGCGCCTCGCCTGCGCGCGCGAAAAGCTTTGCCGGATTGCCACCGGCCTATGTGCTGACCGCCGGCGCCGATCCGCTGCGCGACGAAGGCGACGAGTACGCGAAATTCCTCAAGGACGCTGGCGTGCCCGTGACCTACCGGCATTTCTCCGGCCAGTTCCATGGCTTCTTCACCATGGGCAAGCTGCTCAACCAGGCCAATGTCGCGGTGACCGAGATCAGCGCCTGGCTGAAGACGCTGGGCTAGCGATCGGGATCGGGGGCGACGCGCTTGCAGCGTCGTCCCCTCGAGGCTCGGAGCGGATGGCGCGCGCAGCTTGCGGCGTTAGCGCGCCTTGAAGTTCCCTGCGCCGCGCGATAGTGCGGCCGGACGCGCTTTATGCCACCGGGCACTCCAGCCATCGAGATCGTCTTGTTCACGCCCATCCTCGTCTACGGTATCCCGCTCGATTTCATCCTGTTCGCGCTGACGCTGCTCGGCGTCGCGATCTTCCATCATCATACGCTCGCCGTTGCGTTGACGGGCCTTGCCGCGATCGTCGCCTACAAGCTGATGTTCACGGGCTTCGCAAGGTTCGGCGCGGGCCTGCCCGGTCTCGTGCACCAAATGGAGCATGAGTGGGTCACGCTCGCGAACCTGTTCCTGCTCCTGATGGGATTTGCGCTGCTGTCGCGGCATTTCGAGGAGAGCCGCATCCCGGACGAGATGCCGGCGCTGCTGCCCGACGACTGGAAGGGCGGACTGATCCTGCTGGTGATCGTGTTCGTGCTGTCGGCTTTCCTCGACAATATCGCGGCGGCGCTGATCGGCGGCACCGTCGCGCGTTCCGTATTCCGGGGCCGCGTCCATATCGGCTACCTCGCGGCGATCGTTGCCGCATCGAATGCCGGCGGCGCCGGCAGCGTCGTCGGCGACACCACGACCACGATGATGTGGATCGACGGCGTCAGCCCGCTCACCGTCGTCGACGCCTATGTCGCGGCCGTCGTGGCGATGCTGGTGTTTGCGGTACCGGCCTCGCTGCAGCAGCACCGCTATTCCCCGATCGTGAAGGATGCGCCGTCCGGCCTCAACATCGACTGGGCCCGGGTTGCGATCGTGGCGGTGATCCTGCTCGCTGCGCTCGCGGCCAATGTGACAGCCAATCTGAAATTCCCCGCGCTGCTCGACGCGCTGCCGGTGCTCGGCCTCGCGGTCTGGGCCGCGATCCTCGTCACCTCGCTGCTGCGCCGGCCGGACTGGTCGGTGATGCCCGAGACGTTCAAGGGCACCCTATTCCTGCTCGCGTTGGTGACGGCGGCCTCGATGATGCCGGTTGAGAAACTGCCGACCGCATCATGGCAGACCGCGCTCGGGCTCGGCTTCATCTCGTCGGTGTTCGACAACATTCCCCTGACCGCGCTGGCGCTCAGGCAAGGCGGCTACGACTGGGGCTTTCTCGCCTACGCAGTCGGCTTTGGCGGATCGATGGTCTGGTTCGGTTCGTCCGCGGGCGTTGCGGTGTCCAACATGTATCCGGAAGCCAAGTCGGTGGTCCGCTGGATCACCCAGGGCTGGCCGATCATGGTGGCCTATGTCGTCGGCTTCTTCGTGATGCTGGCCCTGCTCGGCTGGCATCCCGACGCGCCGCATTGAGGCAAATGTGGGATTCGCCATGCTGCGATGCACAATCGGACTGCTTCAAACTTGTGGAAAAGCGAGACAAATCCGTTGACATTGATAAACTCCATTTGCCGTAACAACTTATGGAGCGTTCGCATGAGTGTTAGTGCAGAAGTCCTCGCCCGCGCCCCGCTGGAACAGTTGCAGAGCGAAGTCGACACGATGACTTCGCCTCGACCACGCAGCAACGTCAGGCCTCTCTCACCGATGCCGGACTACGTCGAGCACCGCAACGGCGTCAACGAGGTGGGCAAGCTGTCGGCCGAGGCAGTGGTGCGCGAATACGAAGCGGCGGTGAAGGAGATCGAGGCCCTAGGAACGGAACTGCAGTTGGCCGCCAAGAACTGTGAGGCAATGGTGGCAGGCGTCCATGAGATGATCGCGGAAATCAAGGAGTTCGCCGCGGGTTACCGCGATCAGGGCAAGCGCTTCTTCCTGCAGATCGAGGCCGTCTCGTTGATGACCACCGAGGTCAGGGATACCTGCGAAGCACTCAAGAAGAAGATCGCGACCGATACATTGAGCAATTGATATTTCGGCTCGGGCACGTTTCGCGCTCAGCCATCCGTGGATTTTCGGCGTGCATAGGTGAAGGGTTGCGCTATTCCGGCGCGGCCGAACCATTATTTCTATTCGAGACCACGTCGTTTTAAGATTAAGTCGTTCAACATCAAGTGGTTCAACATCCGGCCCCGCTTCGGCGGGACCTTTGTGCTGCGGTGAACTCTGCGCGCGGCGCGTCCGCGACTGGGCCGGATCTGCGTCGATGACCGGCTTAACGCACGTCAGGTGCGCGCTCAGTCATGTCCATTGCCGGAGGCAAAGCTGAAATCGGGGACCAGCGGTCGCTGAAATCCCTGGCCGGGAGCGCGTCCGCGTCGGAGACGACAACGCCCTCGGTCCGGGGCGCGTGCGACCTCATCGTCGCGGCGGTTGCGGTGACAGCCAGCAGGGCGACGGCCACGAACCCGGTAATCGTTCGATGCTTTGTCATGTAGAACCTCCTCGGGTCCCCAATGCCCACTTAAGGTGGGTCACAGGAACCTTCGCGCTGGTTCATCGGTGCAACGACGGCATGGATCGTGTGAGATCGGACAACGAGCTTGTCCCAAACTCGAATTGCCTCTGCCGGCAGCGCTGGTGAGTTTGGCGACGGTCCCTCGTCGGCAGCTGTGTTCGCTTCGCCGTTGGAATCACTCCCCTTCTTTCCAACAACACGCCGGAGTTCCGCAAGTCCACGACCTAGCCCGCGCGCGATGCCCGGCGCAGCGATTGCGGCGGCTGGCCGAAGGCGCGGATGAAGGCGCGGCGCATCCGTTCGGGATCGCGGAAGCCGGTGATCTCGGCGACGCGCTCGATCGCCTCGCCCGACGACTGCACGCGCTGCCGCGCAACTTCGATCCTCAGCCGCTCCACCGCTTTCGATGGCGTGGTGCCGGTCTCCGCGATGAAGGCGCGGGTGAAATGCCGCGAGCTCATCCCGGCCTTGTCGGCGAGGTCGTCGACCGTCAGCGGCGCGTCGAGATGCTCGCGCGCCCAGGCGAGCAGCGGCCCGAACCGGCCGTTCGGCGCCTTCAATTCCAGCAGCGAGGAAAACTGCGACTGCCCGCCGCTGCGCCGATGGTACAGCACGAGCTGCCGCGCGGTGTTCTGCGCGACCTCGTCGCCGTAGTCTTCGGTGATCATGGCGAGCGCGAGATCGATGCCGGCGGTGATGCCGGCCGAGCTCCAGATGTTGCCGTCACGGACGAAGATCTGGTCCGGCTCGAGCTTGACCTTCGGATAGGTCTTCACGAAGTGCGGCGTGCGCTGCCAATGCGTGGTGGCACGGCGGCCGTCGAGCAGGCCGGCCTCGGCCAGCACATAGGCACCCGAGCAGACGCTGGCGACGCGGATGCCACGGCTCGCCATCCGCCGCACGAATGACAGCGTGACCGGACAGGTCGCCGGCGTGCCCACGCCGTTGCCGCCCGCGATGATCAGCGTCGTGATCGCCGCCGAGGGCTTGAAGCCGCGCGCCAGCATCTCGACGCCGGATGAAGAGCGCACCGGCCCGGCCTTCACCGCGATCGTCCTGATCGCCGGCGGGTTGTTGGCGAACCGCGCCGCGATCTCGAACGCCGCGATCGGGCCGGCCGCGTCGAGCAGCTGGAAGTCGGGAAAGATCAGGATGCCGATCATCTGCCAAATCCTCGCAATGCCGGATCTTCGGAGGTGGCGGCCACGTCCGAAAATGAGGGAATTACGCCATTTTGGACAAGAGGCCATCATGGCATCGTGGTTCCGTCAAGCGCTATTTGGAGACCTCCGATGTCCGAACCCCTGCAGATTGGATTGCTCGTCTTCCCGAAGGTGACCCAGCTCGACCTCACCGGGCCGCTGCAGGTGTTCTCCTCGGTCCCCGGCGCCAAGGTGCATCTGATCTGGAAACGGATCGAACCCGTTCCGACCGACTCCGTCATGGTCCTGACACCGACCACGACCTTTTCCGACTGCCCGCAACTCGACGTGATCTGCGTGCCCGGCGGGTTCGGCACCGACGACATGGTCGGCGACGAGGAGATGCTCGCCTTCCTGCGCAAGCAGGCCGAGGGAGCGAAATACGTCACGTCGGTCTGCACGGGCTCGCTGGTGCTCGGCGCCGCCGGTCTGCTGAAGGGCTATCGCGCCACCACGCATTGGAGCGCGATCGATTTCCTGTCGGGCTTCGGAGCCATCCCGACCAAGACGCGCGTCTGCGTCGACCGCAACCGTTTCACCGGCGGCGGCGTTACCGCCGGCATCGATTTCGCACTGACGCTGGTGTCGGAGCTCGTCGATCGCAAGACCGCGGAAGCGATCCAGCTCAGGCTCGAATACAACCCGGCCCCGCCGTTCAATGCCGGCTCGCCCGATACGGCACCCGCCGAGATCCTCGCGTTCATGAAGGAGCGGATGGGACCGGCACACGCGCGCCGGGGCGAATTGATGCGCGGTGCCGCGGCACGGCTCGGCCAGGGGGCGTCCTGATCATTCCTCGCGACGATCGTCGTCGGCCGCGAGCGCAGAGCTTCAGGGGGCAACGGGCTCCAGTCCCCTGCTCCGTATCGCAGCAACCGCCATCGGCGAGT
Organism: uncultured Bradyrhizobium sp.; assembly: GCF_947648125.1. Classification (GTDB taxonomy): domain Bacteria; phylum Pseudomonadota; class Alphaproteobacteria; order Rhizobiales; family Xanthobacteraceae; genus Bradyrhizobium. The sequence goes on from NZ_CANSMR010000002.1 coordinate 309,217, forward strand.
GCAGGAATGCGATCAGTTGCTCGGCGGCCTTCGGCTCGCTGGCGTTGGCGCTGATACCGACGCTGAACGTGGTGTAGTTCTGCAGCTCGTCTGGTAGCACCCCTGCGAGAGCAACGCCCTCGACACCCACGATGTTCGGCACGGTAATCACCGTGAGCTCCGCTTCGCCGCGCGCGACGGCATCGACCGGGCTCCGCCCTGTGACAGCCAAAAGCCTCGGCTTCACTTCGCCTTCAATTCCGAGGCGATCGAGCAAGCGAAGAAAATAGCTTCCGCTCACGCTGTCGCTCGAATAGGCGATCGTTGTCGCCGCCAGCAATGTTCGCTTGAGGTCATCGCGGGAGGCGACCTGAGGCTTCGGCGCACCCGCGCGAATCGCCACACCGGCAGCCGTGCGGGCGAAGTCCGATCGCGAACCCGCGGCGATCCTGCCCAGCCGCGCAAGATCATCGACCGCCGCAGGCAGCAAGACGGCGGCATCGAACCTCTCGCCCGCTTCGATCTGCCGCTTCAGCACCGGCACACCTTCAAAGGTCAGGACAAGCGTATGGCCGGTTGCGCGCGTGAACGCCGGTGCTAGCTCATTGAAGGCCCCCTTCATGGTCGGCGTGCTGAGAACGGTGACCTCGGCCGCGCCGCAGGCCGTGGCGCCCATCGCCAATACAAACGCCGTGGCCACGACGCGAATGTGCCCCATCACCATCTCCTGTGTATCGAGCGGGTCCGGGCCGAGAATTCAGGCCCGGAGCTGGAGTCAGCGCGAAAACAGGAGTATCCACAAGATCGATTATTCGACAGGCCGGTAGCCGTTTAGGTACGTCATATGCGCTGGGCCGACAGGGTTGGGCGTTCTCTCAAGCCTCGCGACCTCCACGTCTTCATGACGGTGGTCGAGGAGAGCAGCATGGCGAAGGCTGCCGAGCGCCTGGCGATCTCGCGGCCGGTGATCTCGCGCACGATCGCCAATCTCGAACACATGCTCGGCGTGACACTGCTCGACCGCACGGCTCGCGGCGTCGAGCCGACGCTGTTCGGCAAGGCGCTGCTCAAGCGCGGCACCGCGGTGTTCGATGAACTTCGGCAAAGCGTCGAGGAGATCGCGTTTCTTGCCGATCCCGAGGCGGGCGAGCTGCGCATTGCCTGCACCGAGGTGTGGGCCGCCGGCCTCGTGCCGGCAGCCATCGAGCGGCTGTCAAAGCGACTGCCGCGTCTGCGCGTCAGGCTGGAGCAAGGCACTGCGCTCCATCAGTTCAACCTGCTCCGGGAGCGTCAATGCGAAATCGTAATCTCGCGGCTGCTGACGGAGACGCCGGACTACGACATCGACATGCAGCCGCTGTTCTACGAGCCGCTGGCCATCGTCGCCGGCCCGCAAAGCCCCTGGTCGCGCCGCCGCAAGCTGACGCTGTCAGAGTTCGTCGACGCACCGTGGATCCTGTCGACGCTGGAAGTGGAGTCCGGCTCGCCGTTCGTCGAAGCATTCCGTGCCGCGAACCTGCCGATCCCCACCGCAACGATCTTCAGCAACTCGTTACACCTGCGCATCAGCCTGCTCGCCACCGGGCGCTACCTCACGCTCGTTCCGGGCTCGGCGCTACGATTCGGCCCCGGAGCTGCTCTGCTCAAGGCGTTGCCCGTTGCATTGCCGCGATGGCATCTGCCGACGGCGATTTTCACCCTGAAGGGCCGGATGCTGAGCCCGGTCGCGCAAGTGTTTGCCGATTGCGTTCGCGAGGTTGCGAGGCCGTTTGCCCAAAGCAAGGGGGCGCCCTGACGCCTTCAGCCCGTCCTGCGAAAGAAAAAGGCCGCCCGGTTTCCCGAGCGGCCCTTCCTGTCTCACGGCAGCCTCACATTTGCGGGCGATTTCCGGACGTCTGCACCGGGGGCCTATCTCCCGGCCGCATCCAACTCGGAGGCCGCTGCTCATCGGGACAGTCGCGATCTGGAGCCCGATCCGACGCGATGGTTCCCCATCTCCGTAAGATGGCTTCATTGAGCCGCGAAGGCGCGCACAGCGCAAGCGGACAGCATCGGATGCGGCGCACCTGTCCCCGCTGTTACCGTTGTCCACAGGCACGCACTTGCGTTGCCACAGGCGAGCGTGCGCTGCACGCGCGGCGTTACGCACGCGCGTGGCAGAAACAACAATGCGTGAAGCTCAGCTTCCCGGCGTCCAGGCGTGATAGTCGCCGGTCGCCTTGGGGCGGCGGCCGCTCGCCAGCGTCGAGCCGGATGGACGGTAAGCCTGCGCGGTGCCGGTCATATTCGGCAGATGCGGCTTTTCCCATTCCCGCGGCGCGTACTTGTCCTCGGTCGGGGGCACATCGACCGTGTGATGCAGCCAGCCGTGCCAGCCGGCCGGGATCCGGGACGCTTCGGCATAGCCGTTATAGACCACCCAGCGGCGCTCGAAATGCAGCGTCGGATCGATCTCGCCGCCCTTGGTCCGGTAGTAGCGATTGCCCTGCTCGTCCTCGCCGACCAGCTCGCCGTAGCGCGAGGTCCAAAACTGCGTGCCAAAGGTCTGGCCGTTCCACCAGGTGAAGAATTTCAGCAGGAATTGTTTCATGCGCGGCCGGTCGGTTCGAGGCAGTCTGGCTCTGATGCCACCTGAATCTCCAAATGTCCAGCCGCCGCCAAGGTAGCCGGACACTCCCGGAATAAACCCGGGTTGCGGGCCCTTGGGCGGCCAAATGACGCGGTCACGATGAGTTTTGTTCACCTGCCATACATGCGCCGCCGGTCAAGCAAAGATGACGGACAATCAATGTGGAACGCGGGAACGTCCAACCGCAGAGATGGTTAGACATTGTCCGTTTTGATGGAGTCCAAAATGATCAATATGAAGGTTCTGAGCACCGCCGCGGCGCTGGCGCTTGCGCTGCCGTTGGCTGTGGCGCCGACCGTTTCGTTCGCCCAGTCTGCCGCACAGATGGGGGCGATGGGCGGTGGCGGTGGTGCACGCGGCGGCGGCGGCGGTGGCGGTGGCCATGTCGGCGGCGGCGGTGGTGGCTTTGGCGGCGGCCGTGGTGCTGCGATGGGCGGTGGCGGCGGCTGGCAAGGCGGTGGTGGCGGCGGCCACTGGGCCGGTGGCGGCGGCGGTGGTTGGCACGGCGGCGGTGGCGGCTGGCACGGCGGCTATCACCGTGGCGGCGGCTTCTGGCCGGGCGCGGTTGCCGGTGCAGTCGTCGGCGGTGCCCTCGCCTCGGGCGCGTATTACGGCTCCGGCTATTACGGCTATGGCCCGGGATACTATGACGACAGCTACGGCTATTACGACGACAGCGCGCCTGTCGCCGTGGAGGCCGCGCCAGGCGGCGATGCGAGCTACTGCGCGCAGCGCTACAGGTCCTACGATCCGGCCTCGGGCACCTATCTCGGCTTTGACGGCCTGCGGCACCCCTGCCCGTAATCACGGCCTGAATGTTTGAAGGCATGATCCGGAAAAGTGTGAAGCGGTTTTCCCTCGCGACAAACGCGGAACGCGTTTGCGCGGAGATCATGCCCAGAAGCTAAAGGGCGGCGGCAACGCCGCCCTTTTTCATGTCCGCAACGCTACCCCGACGGCGGCGAACGTCACCACCAGCGCCGCGATGTCGCTCGTGCTGAGCGGCTCGCGCAGCATGGCCGCGGCCGCCAGCACGCCGACGACAGGCACCAGCAGCGTGCCGATCGACGCGGTCGCCGCCGGCAGCCGCTCCAGCGCCGCGAACCAGCAGACATAGCAAAGGCAGAACTGGATCAGCGTCATGTAGACCATCGACGCCCAGCCGAACTGCGACAGCGCGGCAAGCTGCGGCTGCTCGATCAGGACGCCGGCGATCGCGATCGGCACGCAGCCGATCGCGAGCTGCCAGGCTGCGAGCGACAGCGGCGGCATCGCGAGCTTGAAGGACTTGGTCAGCACCGTGCCAAGCCCGACGCAGAGCGCGCCCGCGAGCGCGAACAGGATGCCCGGCAGCTTGCCGAGGCTCGCGTCGAGACCGCCGCCGCCGATCAGCGCGGCGATCCCAACCAGCGCCACGCCAAGCGCGAGCGCACGCGGCAGCGACACGCGCTCGCCGAGCACCGGCCAGGCCACCAGCGCGACCCACACCGGGATCGAGATCCCGAGCACGGCCGCCTCGCTGGCCCGCAGCCAGATCAGCGCCAGGCCCATCGACGCGACCCAGCCGCCGATCGACAGCGTCGACACCAGCGCAAGCCGCAACCACATGCCGTCGGGGACACGCAGCCTCTCGCCGCGTACGACCGCCACCAGACCGAGCGCGATCGCGCCGACCACGCCGCAGAGCCCGCGCGACGACAGCGGCGGCCACTCCGTGAGCAGGAACTTCATGATCGGGAAATTGAGGCCCCAGCCGGTCGACGCGACCACGAGGAATGCGAGGCCGAGCGGTGACAGCGGGGCGCGGCCGGCGACTGGAACTGCGGTCATGGACCCGTCGTAATATGGGCGGACAAATACAAGTGATGGTGTCAGGGCTAGCTGGAAATCCGCTTGTCAGCAAACAGCATATGCATTCTATGATACAGACTTTCCGTCTAGGTTCCGCCTTAATCGGCAGACAGGCCAAGCGAGTCGCCGGCACGCGAGGCCGCAGATAGAGGATGCATCGTGCCGAGCGTTCTCGTGGTCGATGACGACCCGATGGTGTGCGTCGCCATCGAGGTGTGTTTGCAGCGCCAGGGCTTCGACGTCACCGTCGCGGATGGCGGTGAAGCGGGCATGCGCGCGCTGGACAAGGCGTCGTTCGACGTCATGCTGGTCGACGTCTTCATGCCGCATATGCGCGGATTCGAGGCGATCCGCGTCTTCCACGAGCGTGCGCCGCATATTCCCGTGATCGCGATGTCGGGCTATGCCTTCGCCAATGCCGACCGTGCGCCGGATTTCCTGCGGATGACGATCGAACTCGGCGCGTCGGCCTGCCTGCGCAAGCCGTTTACCCCGCAGGCGCTGATTGCCGCCGTTAACGAATGTCTTGCGAAGTCCGCTCCTTCTGCTCGTCTTTCCAAATAATTGCTCGTACTAATCGTCGATGGCTTCCCAGCGTCTCATCCTCGGCAGCGGCCTTGCGATCCTCCTCGTCATCAGCGCGGCGTCGATCGGGCTGGATGTCAAGTCGCGCAGCGAGATTGATTCGGTCGACCGCACCCTCAGAATCCTCAAATGCATTTCGGATGCGCGTCCGCTGCCGCGGGGCGTCGAGAGCGCGGCGCGCGGCTTCGCGCTGACCGGCGACGCCTCCTTTGCCGACGAATTCCGCCAGCAGAGCACCGCCCTCACCGCCGCCTTCGACGAATTGATGGCTGCGGTGAAGTCGGCCCCGGAAGAAGGGCAGCTGATCGCGGGCACCAGAGGACAGGTCGAGCGCGCCATTGCGGTCGGTGCCGAACTGATCAGGCTGCGCACGGCGGGCGACATGGCCGGGGCCGCGGCGCTGATCTCCGCGGACGAGAGCCGCGCGCTGATGGACAAGGTCGGTGCGGCGCTCGACCGCCTGGTCGCCGAGGAGCGCCGCCTGCTCGGGATTCGCACCGAACAGTCGAAGACCAATGGGCGGCTGTTGCTGGCGGTCGACCTTGCCGGCGTGGTGATGATCCTGCTGCTCGCGGTCGCGCTGACGCTGGCGGCCCGGCGTGCCAGCCGCGAACTGCAGGGCGCACTCAGCGCGACCAAGGCGACCAATCTGTCGCTCGAGGGCAAGGTGGCCGAACGCACCAAGGATCTCGGCGCCGCGCTCGAAGGGCTCCGCCGTTCCACCTCGGTGATGGAAACCACGTTCCGCAGCATGGCGGAGGCGGTGCTGGTGATCGACGGCGGCGGCACCGTGCTGCTCTCGAACCCGGCCGCCGAGAAGATGCTGCGCTACAAGCCGGGCATGACGGTCCGCCAGCTGCGCGCCATGAGCAACGTGTTCCAGGCCGACGGCCTCACGCCGATGCAGGCCAATGACATGCCCTCGGCCAAGGCGCTGCGCGGCGAGGAATTCGACGGGCTGGAATTCATCGCCAAGCCGATCCGGGGCGCCCCCGCAATGCACCTCGTGGTGTCGGGCCGGCCGCTGCGCGACGGCGACAACACCATCACCGGCGCAGCGCTGATCTATCACGACATCACCGCCTCGCGCGAAACCGAGCACAAGCTGCAACAGGCGCAGAAGCTCGACGCCATCGGCAAGCTGACCGGCGGCGTCGCGCACGACTTCAACAACATGCTGACGGTCATCACCGGCACCACCGAGACGCTGGTCGACAGCCTGCGCAGCCAGCCGAAGCTTGCGCAAACCGCCGAGCTGATCGACCGCGCCGCCGAGCGCTGCCGCGAGCTGATCCAGCATCTGCTGGCCTTCGCCCGCCGCCAGCCGCTGGAGCCGCGCACCGTCGACATCAACGGCACCGTGGTCGATATCGCCAAGCTGCTGCGGCCGACGCTCGGCGAGCAGATCGAGATCAGTTCGGTGCTCGCCTCCGACGTCGCCAGCGTCCATATCGATCCGTCGCAGCTTGCCAATTCGCTGCTCAACATGGCGATCAACGCCCGCGACGCGATGCCGAACGGCGGCAAGCTGTTGTTCGAGACCAGCAACATCGTGCTCGACGACGCCTATGCTGCTGTTAATCCCGACATCACGCCGGGCCGTTATGTGCTGCTCGCGGTCAGCGACACCGGCACCGGCATGTCGCACGCCGTGCAAGACAAGGTGTTCGAGCCGTTCTTCACCACCAAGGAGGTCGGCAAGGGCTCCGGCCTCGGCATGAGCATGGTGTACGGCTTCGTCAAGCAGTCCGGCGGCCATATCAAGATCTACAGCGAGGAAGGCCACGGCACCACGATCAAGCTCTATCTGCCCCCTGCCCGCGGCCAGGTCGAGGTCGAGGCGCCTGCGCCGGAGCCGGTGCGGCGCGGCAGCGAAGTCATCCTGGTCGTGGAAGACGACCAGCTGGTGCGCAACTACGTGGTCACGCAGCTTGGCGCCCTCGGCTACAAGACCATTGCCGTGCCCGACGCCCGCGCCGCGCTGGCGCTGGTCGACAAGGGCGAGAAGTTCGACCTCCTGTTCACCGACGTCATCATGCCCGGCGGCATGAACGGCCGCCAGCTCGCCGACGAGGTCGCCAAGCGTCGCCCCGGCATGAAGGTGCTCTACACCTCGGGCTATACCGAGAACGCGATCGTGCATCACGGCCGCCTCGATGAAGGCGTGCTGCTGCTGGCAAAGCCCTATCGCAAGGCGCAGCTCGCCAGCATGCTGCAGCAGGCGCTCGGCGAGTGATCAGCGCTACCTCGTCGCCAGCGCAACGCCGGCGAGCGTGAACAGCAGCGCTGTGATCTGGGTCGGCCCGAGCGGCTCGTGCAGCGCGACGGCGGAGGCAATGACGCCGATGACCGGCACCGCCATGGTGCCGATCGCCGCCACCGAGGCCGGCAGGCGGGCAAGCGCGGCGAACCAGGCGACATAGGCGACGCAGAACTGGATCAGCGTCGAATAGACCAGCAGCCACCAGCCGACCGTCGTGACGCGGTCAAGATGCGTGGTCTCGATCAACAGGCCGACGATTGCGATCGGCACGCAGCCGAGCCCGATCTGCCAGGCCGCGGCCGGGATCGGCGGCATCACCAGCGGGTATTTCTTCGCCAGCACCGTGCCGAGCGCAAAGCCGAACGCGCCGCCGAGCGCCATGATGATTCCCGGCAGCTTGTCCTTGCTCGCGGAAATGCCGTTGCCGCCCATGATCGCCGCGAGCCCCGCGAATGCCATCACGAGGGCGATGGTCCGCAGCAGCGTCGGCCGCTCACCGAGCACCGGCCAGGCCAAGAGCGACGCCCACACCGGCATGGTGTAGGCGATCAGCGCAGTCTCGCTCGCCGGCAGCCAGAGCAGCGCGAGCCCCATCAGCACCATCCAGCCGGAGACGTTGAGCGCCGCATACAGCACGAGTCGCGGCCACAGCCGGGCCTCGACATGCAGGCTCTGGGCACGGAGCAGCGCCAGCACGGCCAGCAGCACGGCGCCGATCACGCCGGTGATGCCGCGCAGGGTCAGCGGCGGCAGCTCGCTGAGCAGGAACTTGGTGGACGGCCAGTTGAATCCCCAGCCCACCGAGGTAATGGCGAGGAACATCAGGCCGGCGGGCGCAAGGCGCGGCCGCCCGTGAGGCTTCGGATCTGTCATGGAACCCGGCAAGGGTATGAAGAGCAAGGGTCTGAAGAGGAGTGAGTCGGCCGCACCTTGCCCGCGATTTTGTCGCCCGACCATCACGCCTCTGACATGCCTGATCCGTAGTTTGCCCGTAGGCCTACGTGAGTCCCCAAAATTCAATCCGCCACGGCGAATAAAATCTTCGCCTGTGAACAGCGGGGCGAAACTCCAATCCACAGGCGGAGCGAATTTTTTTGGCTTGGGAATCCCTGAGGACTCACCGATAGTTGGCTCGATCACAGGCGCGGCACCGACCCCTGTTATCCCCCTCCTTCCACCATATTTAGTGTTTGATTCAGAAACTCGTACTAGTCCTTGACGGGCGCAGCGGACATGGCCTAGCTTTCAACCTGTTCGGCGCGAGTGTGTTTGGGTCCCCGCCGGTCGCTCCCACAAGGGTTCCAAAATGACCACTCCGCCAGGCCTTCGGGCCGCGGGTGAAGGGCTTGTCTGCCCTGATTTTGGGCCGCTGTAGGGACGACAGAACGGGCCGAGAAGGACCCGGAAACAGAGGCCGTAACCGGCCCGCAAGAAGCGTACGCGTGACGTGTCGCGTGAGCGTTTGGGGCGTTGAATGCATGACCCGGAGGACCCGACCAGTCGGGCGCCGCCCCGGGATCATGCCGCCGCCGGGCCGGGTCACACCGGCGCCTGACGGATGAGAGAAACAGGCCGGATCCACCGGCTGAGCTGCGGACGACGGGAGGCGTGCCCACACGCGTTCCGAAGTCCGCGAACAGACAACATTCCGGCAACCTGCGAATAACGTGGGGCCGGGCAGAAGAAGAGACGGGGCTCGACCATGCGAATCGAACGACGCAACACCACCAGCGGACAGTCTCCCTATGCCGGGATCAATTTCCGCCTGACCACATCTGAGATCCGCAATCCGGACGGCTCGGTCGTGTTCCGCGCCGAGAACGTCGAGGTTCCGGAGTTCTGGTCGCAGGTCGCCTCCGACGTGCTAGCGCAGAAGTATTTCCGTAAAGCGGGCGTTGCTGCGCGCCTGAAGAAGGTCGAGGAAGAGACCGTGCCGTCCTGGCTGTGGCGTTCGGTGCCCGACACCGACGCACTCGCCACCCTGCCCGAGAACGAGCGCATCGTCGGCGAGACCAGCGCCAAGCAGGTGTTCGATCGCCTCGCCGGCTGCTGGACCTATTGGGGCTGGAAGGGCGGCTACTTCTCCACCGAAGAAGACGCCCTCGCCTTCTTCGACGAGCTGCGTTTCCAGCTCGCCAAGCAGATGGTCGCGCCGAACTCGCCGCAGTGGTTCAACACCGGTCTCCATTGGGCCTATGGCGTCGATGGTCCCGGCCAGGGCCACTACTACGTCGACTGGAAGACCGGCAAGCTCACCAAGTCGAAGTCGGCCTATGAGCATCCGCAGCCGCATGCCTGCTTCATCCAGGGCGTCGGCGACGACCTCGTCAACGAGGGCGGCATCATGGACCTCTGGGTGCGCGAGGCGCGCCTGTTCAAGTATGGCTCCGGCACCGGCTCCAACTTCTCCAGCCTGCGCGGCGAAGGCGAAAAGCTGTCCGGCGGCGGCCGCTCGTCCGGCCTGATGAGCTTCCTCAAGATCGGCGACCGTGCCGCGGGCGCGATCAAGTCGGGCGGCACCACTCGCCGCGCCGCCAAGATGGTCGTGGTCGATGCCGATCATCCCGACATCGAGACCTATATCGACTGGAAGGTGAAGGAGGAGCAGAAGGTCGCAGCGCTCGTCACCGGCTCCAAGATCAACCAGAAGCACCTCAAGGCCGTGATGAAGGCCTGCGTGAACTGCGAAGGTTCTGGCGACGACTGCTTCGATCCCGAGAAGAACCCGGCGCTGCGCCGCGAGATCAAGCTCGCGCGCCGCAACCTCGTGCCCGACAACTACATCAAGCGCGTCATCCAGTTCGCCAAGCAGGGCTACAAGGACATCCAGTTCGACATCTACGACACCGACTGGGATTCCGAGGCGTACCTCACCGTCTCCGGCCAGAACTCCAACAACTCGGTGTCGCTGAAGGATGATTTTCTGCGCGCAGTCGAGACCGATGGTGACTGGAATCTGGTCGGCCGCACCACGAAGAAGGTGACGAAGACGCTGAAGGCGCGCGACCTCTGGGAGAAGATCGGTTACGCCGCCTGGGCCTCCGCCGATCCCGGCCTGCACTTCAACACCACGATGAACGACTGGCACACCTGCAAGGCGTCCGGCGACATCCGCGCCTCCAATCCGTGCTCGGAATACATGTTCCTGGACGACACGGCGTGCAACCTCGCTTCGGCGAACCTGCTGACGTTCTACAGCACGACCACCAAGCGGTTCGACATCGAGTCCTACGAGCATCTCTGCCGGCTCTGGACCATCGTGCTCGAAATCTCCGTCATGATGGCCCAGTTCCCGTCGAAGGCGATCGCCGAGCTCTCCTACGAGTTCCGCACCCTCGGCCTCGGCTTCGCCAACATCGGCGGCCTGCTGATGACCATGGGCCTGCCCTATGACTCGAAGGAAGGCCGTTCGCTCTGCGGCGCGCTGACCGCCGTCATGACCGGCATCTCCTACAAGACCTCGGCCGAGATGGCGGCCGAGCTCGGCACCTTCCCGGGCTACAAGAAGAACGCGGCCCACATGCTGCGCGTGATCCGCAACCACCGCCGCGCCGCCCATGGCAACGCGTGCGGTTACGAGGCGCTCGCGGTCAACCCGGTGCCGCTCGATCACGCCTCCTGCCCGCAGGCCGACATCGTCGCGCATGCCAAGCTCGCGTGGGACGACGCGCTGGCGCTCGGCGAGGTCAACGGCTATCGCAATGCCCAGACCACGGTGGTGGCGCCGACCGGCACCATCGGCCTCGTGATGGATTGCGACACCACCGGCATCGAGCCTGATTTCGCGCTGGTGAAGTTCAAGAAGCTCGCCGGCGGCGGCTACTTCAAGATCATCAACCAGGCGGTGCCGGCGGCCTTGCGCGCGCTCGGTTATCGCGAAGCTGATATCGCCGAGATCGAGGCCTATGCCGTCGGCCACGGCTCGCTGTCGAATGCGCCCGGAATCAACGCCTCGACCCTCAAGGCAAAAGGCTTCACCGATGAAGCCATTGCCAAGGTCGAGAAGGCCCTGCCGACCGCGTTCGACATCAAGTTCGCCTTCAACAAGTGGACGTTTGGTGAAGACTTCATCCGCGACCAGCTCGGCATCGGCGCGGAAGCCATTGCCGCGCCGGGCTTCGACCTGCTCTCGGCGGTCGGTTTCTCGAAGCGCGAGATCGAGGCCGCCAACGTCCACATCTGCGGCGCGATGACGGTGGAGGGAGCGCCTCACCTCAAGGCAGACGATTATGCGGTGTTCGACTGCGCCAACCCCTGCGGCAAGATCGGCAAGCGCTATCTCTCGGTCGAGAGCCACATAAGGATGATGGCAGCCTCCCAGCCGTTCATCTCGGGCGCGATCTCCAAGACCATCAACATGCCGAACGACGCCACGGTGGAGGACTGCAAGTCCGCCTATTTGCTGTCGTGGAAGCTGGCGCTGAAGGCCAACGCGCTGTACCGCGATGGCTCAAAACTGTCGCAGCCGCTCAACTCGCAGCTCATCTCCGACGATGAGGACGAGGACGATGCGGTGGAAGCGCTCTACGAGAAGCCGATGGCGGCGCGTGCCGCCCAGGTCTCGGAGAAGATCGTCGAGAAGCTGGTCGAGCGCATCGTCGTGATGCGCGAGCGCGAGAAGATGCCGGATCGCCGCAAGGGCTACACCCAGAAGGCGGTGGTCGGCGGCCACAAGGTCTATCTCCGTACCGGCGAATATGACGACGGCCGGCTCGGCGAGATCTTCATCGACATGCACAAGGAAGGCGCGGCGCTGCGCTCCTTCATCAACAACTTTGCGATCGCCGTCTCGCTCGGTCTGCAATACGGCGTGCCGCTGGAAGAGTATGTCGACGCCTTCACCTTCACCCGCTTCGAGCCCGCAGGTCCCGTCCAGGGCAACGACTCCATCAAGTACGCGACCTCGATCCTCGACTATGTCTTCCGCGAGCTCGCGGTGAGCTATATGAGCCGCTTCGACCTCGCCCATGTCGATCCGAACGAAAGCGGCTTCGACGCGCTCGGCAAGGGCGTCGAGGAAGGCAAGGAGCCGGATGAGGCCCCCGCCCAGCACCAGGCGACGAAGTATGTGTCGAAGGGCCTGACCCGGTCGCGCACCGACAACCTCGTCGTCATGCGCGGCGGCTCGGCCGCGGTGAGCCAGAACGCCGACAACGCCCCCGCCGGCGGCAGCCGCGTCACGGCTCTCGCCCCGCACGGCGCCACCGCCCGCGGCGTCTCCGACACCATCGAAGGCGCGGTCGCCCTGAAGCAGGAAGTCAGCCACGACCTCTCGCCGACCGAGAAGCTCGAGGCCCTGAACTGGAGCAAGCCCGGCACCGCCGCAGCCGCAGCCCCGTCCAAGGCGGAGCGTCGCGCCGAAGCCAAGGCCAAGGGCTACGAAGGCGAGATGTGCTCGGAGTGCGGCAACTTCACGCTGGTGCGGAATGGCACGTGCATGAAATGCGATACTTGCGGCAGCACGACGGGGTGTTCGTGAGGCGAAACGACACGTGTGAAGTGCGCGGAAAGCTGTCCATTTCGTAACTTCCGTGTCCAGTAAAGCCAGACTTAGTTGCCTGAAGTAAACTGTTCTCGCCGGCAGTCTATCGACCGTCGGCGAGTTCGATTCGTAGCTCGCTCGGCTGCTTGTCCGGAGAGAAATCTAGTCAAGCAGCAACTGCCGATGAGGGTTCAGATGCCCCACTGCCAACCATCCGGCCAGCCAGTAGGACATCAATTTATCACCTCTACGGGTCTTACGAGTCGATCTTCGATACTTCCCAGTTCCAATCTGCATCAACTGGTCCGCCGGGATCATGTTGGCGGTCTGCTCCGCCGCTATCTCCTTGCTTCGCGTTCCAGCTGGCTCCACGCAACAGAAGAGTTGTTCCTCCTTGGCCATCCGAACAGGCTAGGCCGTTTGCGGTGGACGTAACACTATCACCCTGCGTGATGTTACTTATCTCGCGACCGGCTGGACTCTGGTCCTCCCAAGTCCGCGGCTCCTTCTTCAAATCGACCGCATATGCCTCGCCCGCGCCGTCAGTCAAAGAGACATGCAACACTGTAAAGGCCATGAGACGCCCCTTTTCAAATCTCTCAATTCTCACAATGCAACGACAATGATTACGAATGTGACGCACACAAGGAGGGAGCGCCGTCATGCTCTCGCCCTAGTCCGCGGCTGCCCTCCATTATTTTCCATTCGGGAACGGAGGAGTGAAGTTGTAGCATGTGAATACTACATCAACGTAGCCACACTGATTGCCCGATCGACTGTTAAAAGCCGTCCAAGAGTGACGGAACGAGTCCATTGCCTTCTCGCAAAAGAGACGTGCACGCGCCTCGAAATCTCGTTGGTCACAGCTTAGATGATTTTGATCATAGGGTTGCCCGCATGATCCTGGATTCTCCCCGGCACATGCGTAAACGTACGACGGAACGACGTTGTACGTAATCGTGGGCGGGACAATAGTAGCGACCACGTCCGTGTATTCCTGATCCTGCTCGTCCTTGCCGAGGCACTCAAAAAACAATCTGCACCGGACCTGATCAGTTCTTTCAATCCAATATCGGTACAACGCCTGCGCGAAAGTCCTCTGACGCAGCGGAGTTCCCGACGCGCCACTGAAATCCGTGATTATTTTCAGGTCCTTTTCTGAAACGCCATCAAGTGGAAGCGGCAATGTGATCCAGAAGCGAAAATCATTGAAGTTCTTCAGGTCATTTTTTACTTTCTTAGAGACCAATGCCTCACAATTCTTTTGGTGCGTCCCAAGCTCGCGAAGGCGCTCTCGTCGGCTTGGCGTATTTCCCGATACCGGAGGCGCTTTGCAGTCGGGGCCATCAAGTATCTTCAGCAACTGATCAACCTGGTCCATTTCGTTCCGGACGAGGTCGCTTGTCTCGCCAAGGTTGTCCTCCCTCAACTGGTGAGCATAGTCGAAAAGATACTTATCTCCCTTAACTCCGTCGTCTCTGAAATAGTTCTCACGCATGTTTCTCACTTCGTAGAGTATGGACTGCAACCGCTGGAAGTATCTGGTTGCGCGTTGCCGCATATCGGACGTGTCCAACATATAGAGGGCGGGCCAATTTGGCAGCTCCGAGTAGGGAATCAGATTTACATAGAGGGCACGCGGTCCATCCTTTTCTTCGCCCATAAAGGTTTGCACTTTTTTCCTGACTTCATCCAAATTTGTAGGAACAGTTGTGAATATCCCGCCCTGTTGCACAAACTCGATATCCAGAGAGTGTTTCTTTATGAGATCGTCGATCTTTGTGCTGAAGCTGCCGGAAGCTCCGCCACTGAAGACGTCTCCGATACCTGCCGACGCCTTAGCCGATGTCTCTAGATCAACTTTGTCCTCGGTTGTCAGATCATGCGCATGAAGCATCACGTACAAATCCGCGCCCTTCCCTATCGTTGCAACATAGCCGTCCCCGCACTTGTCGCGAAACGCCTCTCCGTCTGTCGCAGCTAACTTAGCCATGTCGGATCGAAGCAGGATGCCATTGGCTTTCGGTCCTGCGTAGACGATGCCATTGGTCGCAGATTCGTGTGCGATGAACGTGGTATCGCTAGTTGACATGTGATGCGACGCGTTCAGCGAGAATTTGGCTTCACCTGAGGCTTTTACTACCTCAATGGTCGCTTTTGCGGACACATCAAATGACGTATTCAGGCTGATGTCTAAGGTTTCCTCGTCAACAGTCTGCTGAATTCTCGAGTCAACCGTCTGATACTTATCGTCATGCACTGCATTAAATTCGACGCAGGACATAAGCTTCTTCTGATTTGATAGAAAATCCCATCCGTAGCCCAACTCCGCGCCGTCTCCGCTTGGATATGCGACCGTGCGGCGACTGAAGAGGTTTGCAAACGTGGGATCTTGCGCAGCCAACGCAGCCTCTGTGGTCCCGACCTTTGTACCGAAGAGATTCTTTCGATCTGCCTCCGATGGACTTGGGGGATTGCGCAGCTTAATAGCTGGTTGGTTGTACGGCGCTTGCGTGGATGGCCGCACTGGACCGCTGGGATAGTTTGCTTCCCACGCATCGGCCCCGGAAAAAGAAGAGAGCAGTACGACGAACAGAACAATTGACATTGCCAAGCGTTGCATGATCCCACCCATCTTTGCGTCATGACGATTGAAACAAATCAGTACTGCTGAGCGCACATAGGCAAGGTCTTCGCCTACTTTTTGCTTGCTCGGTCAACGGAGGGCATAGGCGGACACGTAATGCTCGCTCCAATATCACTGTTGGAACCGTTGACCTTCGTCGACCATATGGCGGATGGCGGATTAGTGCTGAGAACACAGACCATCGCAGACGAGAGGTCTTTTTGAATTTGTGGACAAAGCTGCGCTCCAATCGAATACAGTTGCCCCTCGAAGAAGCAGTATCGACTGAGGTCGCTTGGTAGGTTCTGCGAATGCGCAGGCGCAGCAATTAAAGCCAATGAAAGCAATAGCAAGTTGTTAAGCCGCAACATTCGCACCTCCCCAAGAACGGTTCAGTAGATCGTTTCGAATGTAACTTCCGTCAGTTTTAATTCTTATTCTTCAACCGAGCGATCGCCCGTTCGATAGCACCGCGATTGGCACCTTTCGCTACAAACGACGCGTTCATGCGCGGTGTGGCTCGTGCACTCTTTCCTTCACCGGTGCACGTCGTGGAGCAGCAATGATCTCCGCACTCCCCACTTTCGTCATAGAGCGCAACGCACCCTTGGCCCGGCTTGCAGGTGATGGTGCAATCATCATGACCGGGTGCCGTGCAAGTACAATCAGGATCACCGGACTGTTTGCATTCGGCGCTAGCGGGACTTGCAAACATGAGGCATGCAAAAATGATTGAAAAGACAGCGGCATGCATCAGGAATGCTCCACTGAAGAAATTTCATACAATATCTAACGATAACGGGCGAACGAGGCGTTCGTCAACCTCTGGTTCATACAATTCGACGTTGAGCCGTCAATCCGGCGCTCTGGGCCGGCTGCTTCCCTATAACGGCTATCGCTGCCAACTGCGGCCGCCCCGGTCTGGCCCATTAGCCCCCGCTCCTGTCCGCAGGCATACTGAGTCCAACTGGGCAGCCTATTCTGATTATTCGAACGGCTTCGAGAAGCGCCCCATGTGACGTTCGGCACCGCGAACGCCTACCCGGCGATCTCGCGCTGCCCGAGGCAGATGGTTGGGAGGTCCATTGTGCCATCAAGGCAGGTATCGCGAGTGGCGCGGCGTCGGTCGGGATCGGGCATGTCGCGGAGAGCATCAAGACCACCCGCGTCGGCGCCAGCGGCATCATACTGCCTAACCACGCACCATTCGCCAAACGTAGGACGGATTAGCCTTGGGCGTAGTCCGCCGCTTCGGTAGCAACAGTTACGGCGGGTTAGGCTACGCTAACCCACCCTACGCAGCTATGCTGTTGAACGACAGATCAGCGAGCTAGCCTACGCCTCAGCCAACACGCCACCAGACGAAACCCCGCCCGCCTCGACCCGCCGGTTCTTCTCGTCCACCATCACCACGCGCGGACGAAACCTGCGCGCTTCCTCGGCATCGAAGCCGGCATAGGCGACGATGATGACCTTGTCGCCGGCCATGGCGAGGCGCGCGGCGGCGCCGTTGAGGCCGATGGTGCCGGAGCCCGCCGGCGCCTCGATCACATAGGTCGAGAAGCGCGCGTCGGTGTCGATGTTGTAGATGTCGACGCGTTCGTTGATTAGGAAGCCGGCGGCCTCGATCAGGTTGCGATCGATCGAAATCGAGCCCTCGTAGTGCAAGTCCGCTTCGGTGACACGCGCGCGATGAATCTTGCCCTTCATCAAAGTCACTTGCATCGAGCCCATCCCGTATCGTTGCGTCGGAATTCTCCGCGCCCGCCAATAGGGACCGCGCGGCTCGCGGTCAATATGTGCCGCACGACCGGGTGTATCCTTGCGTCGGTAGGTTTGTTCTGAGATCGCCGCCTGCTTCGGTCGGAATCGGCTTCATGTCGCGGTGCACCTGGAATAATTGCGCTGCAATTCGCCCGTAAGCGAGCATAGCATTATCTTGTCATGGATTGCCTGGCAGCGAGCATAAGGCGGATCAGCCCACCGGGTCCGCCCGTGGCGCGGCCCGATGATAGGCTCCGGCGTAGTCCCCTTCTTCGCTGGCAATGGTCGCGGCGGGTTGTACTCCGCTTCAGACGCCAAGCGTGGTGAGGCGATCGAGTAATTCGACAATCGCTGCTCGCCCTCGGGGAATGTAGGCGATTAACTCTTCCTCTTTCCCATGAGGATATCCGATCAGATTGGCCATTGAGTTGAATACGATGGAGCGAAAGGCTTCTTGCCCGACGGTCCGTCGAGGCCAAGCCGCGTAGACTTCTCGGACCTCAGCGTGATTGGCGCCGATCAAGGTTTCAAACTCCCAATCAGGAAAGAAGCTGCCCTCTATCGTTGCCCGAAGGGAGCATCTACCTATGTCGATCTCCTCGGGAGAAAGAGCTTCGGCAAGAGACTTCATCGAGATCCCACGACCGTTACGATACGCGGGGCGCATATCGCCTCGCTCATAGCCCTACTGGCCGGCACGCTTTTCAAGAAGCAGCGTGCGGTCGGAGATGTCCTGCAATTCGAACGCCTGGGAGTCGAGGAACGCGACGGACCCGTTGTTGGGGTCCGCGGCGAGGCGATGGGTTTCACCCAGATGGTGCTTCAGCCAGGCCCGCTGCTCGGTCTGCAATTGCGCGTGCGCCTCGCCCTTCGACTTTGCGAGCAGCGTTTGATAAGCGGCGTTGAGCCTGATGTCCCACTGCGCGATTGCGGCCTTGCCGCAATCGAGCATCTTGGTTGACACCCCTTCGGCCTTGTCCATGCACGCATCGTACTCGGTGCTTTGCTGCGCGCGCACCGACAAGGTCCCGAGCACGAGCGTAGCTGCAACAATGACAAGCCTTCGCGAATACATGACCACGTCCAAATCACCCCACCCGCATTTGCGGACAACCATCGTCGCACGAGAGCAGTGCGTAGGGCGGATTAGCCGAAGGCGTAATCCGCCACCTCGCTCGCAACAGTCGCGGCGGGTTACGCTTCGCTAACCCGCCCTACGGCGTCACGCCGCCTTCGCTTCCTTCTCCACCGGCGCGGTTTCCATCGCGCGCATGTAGAGATCGAGCAGGGATTCACGCTCGTCGCGTTCGTCCTGGTCCTGCTTGCGCAGCTTGATGATCTCCTTGAGGATCTTCACGTCAAAACCTTCGCCCTTCGCCTCCGAGAAGACTTCCTTCTTCTGCTCGCTCAGTTCCGCCATTTCAGTGTCAAGGTTCTCGATCCGCTCGACGAAGGAACGAATTTTTCCGCCGGGAATGGTGATGTCAGACATGGTGCCTCTTTGCTGAATGAGGCCGTGAAAATGAAAGCAAAGAGATGACCAATGTCTTAAGCATGCGCGATCGCCGCGGCGTCTCGATAGCGGAGGTATTTGCGTGAAGGTGGTGTAGGATGGGTAGAGCGCAGCGAAACCCATCGATTTTTACCCGCGGCGCCAATGATGGGTTTCGCTTCGCTCTACCCATCCTACGAATCCGGAGGGAAGCTCGTCACTCACGCGTCGCCCGCCACCCGCAAAGTGATCCGCGTCAATTCGGACGGGCGGCCGAGCCGCAAGGCAAAGCCCGGCCATAGCGCGGTGCCGTTGTTGACATAGAGCGTCATGCCGTCGACGTCGTAGCGGCCCGAGACGAAGCCGGCATTGGCGGGCGCGGCCAGGCGGTCGATGCCCAGGATCAATCCGCCATGGGTGTGTCCGGAGAGTTGCAGCGCGACGCCGAGCGCAGCCGAGTTTCGTGCGTCGCTCGGCTGATGATCGAGCAGGACGGCGGGCGCGCCCTTGGGGGCGCCTTCGAGCACCGCGGCAAGGTCGCGGACGGGATGCTTCCTGCGGCGCGACGCGCGGTCGGTAATCCCTGCGATCACCAGGCGGCCGCCGCCGCGTTCGAGCACGATGTGCCTGTTCTCGAGCGAGCGCAGGCCGAGCGCAGCGTAGTGCGCCATCCAGGCGTCATAGCCGAAGATATATTCGTGATTGCCCGAGATCACGTAGACGCCATCGGCGGCCACAAGATCCCGCAACGGCTCGATGTCCTTGCGCCGCGCATCAATGGTGCCGTCGATCAGGTCGCCGGTGATCGCGATCAGGTCCACGCCGAGCTTGTTCGATCGCGCGACGACCTCGCGCGCCCATGACGCCGGAAACAGCCGGCTGATGTGCAGATCGGTCAGTTGCAGGATGGTGTAGCCGTCGAACTGTCGCGGCAGCCCGCTTATGCCGACTTCGATATCTTTCAGCGGCGGAATTCGCATGGCCTGATGGACGCCGATCGCGGCGGCTGCGGCCGCCACGGCAGCAAATGCGTAGCGGACGCCGTCAGGCGCGCCGACGAAGCCGCCGTGGATCAGGGCCGCGACCAATAGGCCAGCATCGAGCGCCAGTTGCAGCAGCGCCAGCAGCATGATCGTGCCGAACGCCCAGTTGAACAGGACGACCACCGGACGCGGAAACTCCGGCGAGAATTCCGATCCCGACGACCATCGGTTCCAGCGGTGAAACTGCAAGGCGACCAGCACGAGCAACGCTGCGACGATCTTTGCCGGGAGCGGCCAGTCGAGCGGCCAGATGAAGCGGGCCAGGATCAAGAGACTGGTCAGGCCGAAAATGAGTTGGGGAATAGGTTCGCTCCGGATCGGATCGGTGGGTGCTGGGCGGTCTGCGCACAGCGAAGGTAGGGTGGATCGGCCGCGCGCGTAACCCGCCGTCATCAGCACATTTTCGGCAAGTAATGCCTCGCTGAAGCGCGCTGCGCGCTCAGCTTTGCTGTGGAGCAAGGCGGACATCGCCCCAGCAAGGCCGGAGACTGCGTCGAAGCTTCGATGGCTCCAGGCACCTGCCCCATCAGCGGCGGCCAAAACTCCCCTCAAAATAGAACTTGAACATTGCTCATTTTCCTGATCAATTATTGAACAATGTTCATTTATGCTGGGAGCCGACGATGCAGACGACCTTCCGGATGGACGGATTGACCGGGTCCGAGCGGCCCGCGAAACCTTGGATGAAAGTCGCCCCGACGATCATCACGCTCGGCATCATTGCGGCATTCGCGGTCCACGGACGCATCGCGCAGCCGGCCAACTACAACCATTTCGCCGACCACTCGGCCGTCTTCGGCATCCCTCACGCAGCCGACGTCCTCTCGAACGCAGGCTTCGCCCTGGTCGCGATCTGGGGCTGGCTGGCGCTGCGCCCTCACCGCAATAGCGATCAGCTTCGCGCCGGATGGCCGGGCTACCGCCTGTTGCTGATCGGATTGTTCCTGACCGCCTTCGGGTCCGCTTTCTTTCACCTTGCGCCCGGCAATGGCCGGCTGACCTGGGACATGCTGCCCATCGCGCTCGCCGGCGCGGGCTTGCTCGTCGGCGTTCGCGGCGACACCCGGCCGGTATCGAAGACGAACCTGGGATCGAAGACGAACCTGGGATCGAAGACGAACATCGAAGCGATCGTGCTCGCCCTTTACGCCACCGCCAGCGTCGCATGGTGGGTCACGACCGACAGACATGGTGCGGGCGACCTGCGGCCGTACCTGTTGTTGCAGATCCTCCCGCTGATCCTGATTCCGCTCTGGCAGTCGATCTATCGCGCGCCGCGCGCCGAGCGCATCGCCTTCGCCGCCGCGATGGGGCTGTACGTTGTGGCGAAGATCGCCGAGGTGCTCGACCATCGGATCGCAGACTCGCTTGGCTTCGTCAGCGGACACACGTTGAAGCATCTGATCGCGACGGCAGCCACGGCTGCGATCGTCTGGGGGCTCACGCGACGATTTTCCGGCGGCGGCGGTCGATCAGGGCCGTAGGATGGGTAGAGCGAAGCGAAACCCATCAACTTTATATCCGCGTGGAGGAATGATGGGTTTCGCTTCGCTCTACCCATCCTACACGGCAGCCATCTCACCTGGGTGGCGGCCGCCCGCATTTTTTTCGGAATAATAGAAAATATCATTGAGTTGCCCGACGCGTCAAGTCGCTTCTCCGGGTCGCGGCGGCCACAGCTACTTTGCATGGGGTTGTTTTCGATATTTTGGGGCGGGCAGCTTTGCCGCTTCAGCGCACCTCGGTCGGATCAGGCGGATTGACCCGCGTGGCGACTGTATCCATATGCATCTGCATGAAACGGCAGCCCAGCCGTTTCGCACCCACCGTGGACACAGCCTGATACCACCGGCCTCGTCCCTTGCGCACCCTCCTCTAGTTCCGGAGCTCCCGTGGCCGCCCTCTCCATTCTCGATCTCGTCCGCGTCACCGAAGAGACCGACGCGCGCGGCGCGCTCTACAATGCGCGCGATGTCGCTCGCCATGCCGAGTCGCTCGGCTATCGCCGGATCTGGGTGGCGGAGCACCACAACATGGCGGGCATCGCGAGCGCCGCGACATCGGTCGTGATCGGGCATATCGCGGCGGGAACGAAGACCATCCGGGTCGGCGCCGGCGGCATCATGCTGCCGAACCATGCGCCTTACGTGATTGCCGAACAGTTCGGCACGCTGGCGCGGCTGTTTCCTGATCGTATCGACCTCGGGCTCGGCCGCGCGCCCGGCACGGACCAGCTCACCTTGCGCGCGCTGCGCCGGACGCCCGAATCCGCCGAGAACTTTCCGCAGGACGTGCTCGAGGTGCAGGCCTTCCTCGCCGCCGCCGGTCCCAACCAGCGCATCCAGGCGGTGCCGGCCGCGGGCACCGACGTGCCGCTGTGGATTCTCGGATCAAGCAATTTCGGCGCGATGCTGGCCGGCGAGCTCGGCCTGCCCTACGCCTTCGCCTCGCACTTTGCCCCCGAGCTCCTGATCCAGGCGCTGCAGATCTATCGCGCGCGCTTCAAGCCGTCGGAGCAGCTCCAGCAACCGTACACCATGGTCGGCGTCAACATCATCGCCGCCGACACCGACGCGGAAGCGCGGCGGCTTGCCACCACGCAGCAGATGTCGTTCACCAACATCTTCCGCGGCGCGCGCGGCCTCAGCCAGCCGCCGATCGACGACATCGAGAGCTACTGGTCGCCATCGGAAAAGGTCCAGGCGATGCGGATGCTCGCCCGCACCATCATCGGCTCGCCCGAGACGGTGCGTGCCGGGATCCACGCGCTGGTCGCGGAGACCGGCGCCGACGAATTGATGATCGTGTCCGACGTCTACGATCACCAGAAGCGGCTGCGATCGTTCAAGCTGATCGCCGAGGCCGGCGGCATCACGCCGCAAGCGTAGCGTCACGCAGCCGACCGCTGCCGCTTCGTGCGCGGCAGCGGTTCAGGGTTCGCAAGTCTGCTCAGTGCGCGGCGACGGCTTGCGGCACGGCATGGCTGGCGCGGTTGTCGAGGCTGAGCGCGCCGGCGCCGAACGCTGCGATCTGCAGCAATCCGCCCGCCATCATCACGTTCTTCAGGAAGTGGATCATCTGGTTCTGGTCGGCGAAATTGCTGTGGAACGCGATCGCGGTTGCGACCGAGAACACCGCCAGCGCCAGCGCCACGGCGCGGGCCTGATAGCCGGCGATCAGCAGCAGACCGCCGCCCAGTTCGACGACGACCGCGACCGCAAAGGCCACCAGCGGAAACGGCAGGCCGACCGCACCGATCAGACCGGTGGTGGCCGCATAGGAGCCGAGCTTGCCGAGGCCGCTCATGGCGAACGGGAGGCCGATCAGAAGCCGGCCGGCGAAGGGAAGATATTTGGAAGCGCTCATGGTCGTGATCCTTTCTTGCGTGAATGAGTTCGGCGTGCCGTCCGTGGCCTCGCCGGTCGCGAACCGTCTTGCTGTCCGCTTCGTCCCTGTTATCGCCCCGCAGCCGCCGATCGATTAGTCGGCCGATTTCAGACGGATCGTTCCACTGGGAGAACGATCGCGGGGCATGCGCCGGGGCATCCCCGCTCCGGAATCCGGATCGCGCAGCGTCGTTCAGTCAGTGGAACGCTCCGTCTGACAAATGCCGGCTAATGCAGCCGATCGATCGTCTCTACGATCCCATGCATCGAAGGAGACGGACCATGTGCGACATCCTCAAACACAACCTGCTCAAGGCCCTGCGCGGCTTCCAGCACGCCTACCTCACGCCGGTCGCCCGGGACGATGACGAGGACGATGGCGACATCGCAACGCCGAAGACCAGCCTGGACGACGGCTGGTGAGGCCGCTCGCGAGGCCCCCTCGCCGCCATGCAGGCTTTCGCGGCACCGCCTGTCGAACGGCTTTCCGGTCGACAGGTGGCGATTCGGCGTTGAAAATCGAAGGGAACTATGATGCGGATGAATGATCTGGTCCCGCCCGACGCGGGCGGAATTGACCTGGCAGTGCCCTTCATGCGGGACTTCAACGATCTCTATTTCTTCGCGGCGGTGGTCAAGCACGAGGGGTTTTCCGCCGCGGCCCGCGCGCTCCGCCTGCCGAAGTCCAGGATCAGCCGCCATGTCGCGCTGCTGGAGGAGCAACTCGGCGTTCGCCTGATCGAACGCTCGACGCGCCGCCTAAGCATCACGGCGATCGGCCGCGACGTCTATCGGCATGCCCAGACCGTGGTCGACGCCGCGGAGGCCGTCGATGAAGTCGCCTTGCGGATGAAATCCGAGCCGCAGGGCCTGATCCGCATCGGCTGCCCGGTCGGCGTGCAGCGGGCGCTGGCGCCGAAATTGCCCGAGCTGTTCGCCAAATATCCGCGCCTCAGGGCGCAATTCCTTATCACCAACCGGCCGATCAATCTGATCGAGGAGCAGGTCGACGTCGCCATTCGCATCCGCGACAGCCTTGATACCGACAGCGAGATGCAGATGCGCAGGATCGGGACCAGCCGCAGGCTCCTGGTCGCGAGCCCGGCCTTGCTCAAGGCGCACGGCGCGCCCAAGGCGGCAGGCGATCTTGCCGGACTGCCGATCCTCGATGCCACGGAAACGCCGGGCCCGCGCATATGGGAACTTTCAGGCCCGCGCGGGCAAAAGGCTTCGGTCGCCGTCGAGCCGAAGATTTCGGCGGGTGACTTCACCATTCTCATTCATGCGGCCCAGGCCGGGCTCGGCATCGCGCTGCTGCCCGAGCTTCAATGTCAGGCCGCACTCAGCGAGGGCAAGCTGGTTCGCGTTCTGCCGGACTGGAGCGCCAGGGAGGGCATCATCCACCTGGTGTTTCCGTCCCGCCGCGGCATGTTGCCCGGCGTCCGCGCCACCATCGATTTCCTGGCCACCGCGCTCAAGGCGCAAATTTAGCCGACTCAGGTCTGGCGCGCTCAAGGCTGGCTGGCCCAAGCCCGGCTGGTCCGTCCTGCGCGCTTGCCGCTCCGCCGCACACGGCGCGGTTTTTTCTTGCTTTGCCCGCGCCCGCCCCTACGGTGCGCCCGTCACAACGGAGACGATTTCGACAATGGATGCGGCCATGAACTGCCCGAAATGCAATTCCGAGCATGCCTATCAGGATGCTGCTCTCTGGGTCTGCCCGGAATGCGCCCATGAATGGAGCGCCGAGGCGGCCGCGGTAGCCTCGCAGGAGGCAGGCGTGCGTGATGCCCACGGCAATCCGCTGGCGGACGGCGACAGCGTCATCGTGATCAAGGATCTCAAGGTCAAGGGATCGTCATCGGTCGTCAAGGGCGGCACCAAGGTCAGGAACATCCGCCTCACCGAGGGGAGCGACGGACACAACATCGCCTGCAAGATCGACGGCATCGGCGCGATGAACCTTAAATCCGAGTTCGTGAAGAAGGCCTAGCGAGCATAGCGTGTAGAGCGGATTAGCCGACTACGTTCGCCGTAGCTCAACGAGCGAAGACGGAAGGCGTAATCCGCCGTTTCTCGCGCGCCATCGGCGGGTTACGTTGCGCTAACCCGCCCTGCGCATTTCCCTACACCCTGCTCAATGCCTGCGCGATGTCGGCGACCAGATCGGATGGATGCTCGATCCCGATCGAGAGCCGGATCGTCGTATCAAGCACCCCGATCTTCTTCCTGATATCGGCCGGCACGCCGGAATGCGTCATCGTCGCCGGCAGGCTCGCGAGCGACTCGGTGCCGCCGAGGCTCACCGCGAGCTTGAATATCTGCAAGCTGTTGAGGAATTTTTCCGCGGCTGACTGCCCGCCGACGATGTCGAACGAGAAGGTCGAGCCGGCGCCGCTGCTCTGGCTTGCGAACACACGCCCCGCCGGTGACGCCGCGTCGTGATGGCCAAGATAGTGCACCTGCGCCACCTTGGGATGGTCGCGCAGATAGTCGGCGACGATGTGCGCATTGCGATCGGCCTTCTCCATGCGCAGGCTGAGCGTTTCCAGCGAACGGCTGATCATCCAGCAGGAATGCGGATCGAGCTGGGTGCCGATCGCGCCGCGCAGCGCCTTGACGTCCTTCATCAGCTTCTTCGATCCGAGCGCCGCGCCCGCGATCAGGTCGGAGTGGCCGCCGACATATTTGGTCAGCGAGTACAGCGACAGATCGGCGCCGTGCTCGATCGGGCGCTGAAACACCGGCCCGAGCAGCGTATTGTCGCAGGCGATGATCGGGGTAAAGCCCTGCGCCTTGCCGATCGCGTCGGCGACGCGCCTGATAAGCGCGATATCGACCTGGCCGTTGGTCGGATTGGCCGGTGTCTCGATGAAGATCATCGCGACGCGGCCCTTCTTCATCGCCTCGTCGGCAGCGGCGCGGATGATGGTCTCGTCGAGGCCGTCGGCAAAGCCCACGGCTTGAATCGAGAACCCCGCCAGCGTCTTGGCGAATAGCGTTTCCGTGCCGCCATAGAGCGGCTGCGAATGCAGGATGACGTCGCCGGGCCGCGCGAAAGCCAGCACCGTGGTCGAGATCGCCGACATGCCGGAGGAGAACAGCGCGCAGCTCTCGGTGCGCTCATAGATCGCAAGCCGGTCCTCGACGATCTCGCTGTTCGGATGATTGAAGCGCGAATAGACCAGCCCCGCTCCCATGCCTTCCGGAGGCTCGCGCCGGCCCGCGACGAAATCGAAGAAGTCCTTGCCGTCCTCGGCAGTCCTGAACACGAAGGTCGAGGTCAAAAAGACCGGTGGCTTGACGGCGCCCTCCGACAGCTGCGGATCGTAGCCGTAGTTCAGCATCTGGGTTTCCGGATGCAGCAGGTGATTGCCGATGTGGGTTCTGGACGGAAACGGTTTGACCACGGCCAGTCTCCTTGTCTCGAGGATCGCCGCATCGGCTGATCCATAAGAATCTGCCGCAAGCATACTCCACCTTTGTGCCATTCCGCCAAAACACTGCATCGAACACCCTGGAAAACGAACGGCCGGCGTGCGCCCTGCGCCGCCGGCCGTTCGGAAAACCATGGCTCGCATCGTGCGTGCGTGATGTCACTCAGCTGACGACATCAGGATAGATCGCCGACACGGGCTGCGCACGCAGCAGTGAATACGCGGCTACCAGCTGCGATCCACATTGCGCACCTCGCCGGTTCGCGCGTCGACATCGACTTGCATCCAGCGGCCGCGATAATCCCGGCCTTCGATCTCCCATTCGTCACCAAGGAACTCGGTGTTGGACACTGTCACGATGCCGATGCCAGTCGCAACGTCGAGCGCGGCCTGCATCGAGAGCTGGCTGGCGGAATCATAGGCCATCGCCGGCGTCGCTGCGCCGATCGCCAACGCCGCTATGGCGGGAAAAATGAAGCTTCGCATCAGTCACTCCTCATGGAACGGGATGTCATGCCGCATAAACGAACGGCGCACCCAATCAGTTCCGACAACAGGGGTGACAGAGCAGCGCGAAACTTCAGCAGTTGCGGCAATTTGGTGGCAGTTTTGGTTTCACCTACGCGCGCTGCGTGGCTTGTGCGCGCTCTTCTTCCACATCCGGAATCCACCCTCGAACGCGTTGGCGTTGTCGCCGAACCTCACCTTCGGTGGCGGGTTGTCGACCTTGTCGGCATTGCCGCCGCCGAGCACGATGTAATCGGGCTCCAGCGCCGCCGACAGCCGCGCGATGACGTCGTCGACGCTCTTGCGCCATTTCTTCCGGCCGCGCCGCTCGAGGCCGGCGGCGCCGACATAGTCCTCGAACGTCCCGTCCTTGCGATAGGGCAAATGACCGAGCTCCATCGGCTCGTAAATCCCCTCCACGATCATCGCCGAGCCAAGCCCTGTACCGAGGCCGAGAAACAGCATCCGGCCGCCCTGATAGCTGCCGATCGCCTGCATCAGCGCATCGTTGACGACCTTCACCGGCCGGCCGAACGCGCCGTGAAAATCGAAGCCGGCCCAGCCGCGGCCGAGATTGTGCGGCTCCGTCAACGGACGGTCGTGCACGACCGGTCCGGGATAGCCGATCGAGATCACGTCATAGGACCAGTCCTTGGTCAGCGCCTTGACCTGCCGCACCATCTCGGTGGCGGACAGCGTTGGACCCGACTCGAATTCGCGCTTGATGCGCTCCTTGTCGGTCATGACCTTCACATGGGTGCCGCCGATGTCGATCGCCAGCACCGTCCGGCGCGACGCGGGCCTTTGCGCCTTCTTGCCTGTCTTCCTGCTTGTCTTCTTGCCTGTCTTCCTGACCATCAGTGCGATCTCTTTTGCGCGCGCCGAGTGGAGCAGAGAAACGCATCGCGCGCTACAGCTCCGTTCTGCATCTGACTCCAATTTGTTCACGAGGAACGAATCGGAATCGAGAAAATCGGCGCGGCTCAGGCGTTAACAAGACGTGTGCGCCCGACGCGTCCGAGCGACTGATGTTGTCCCGAGATGGGATAATTGCTCCCGGCGCGGAATATCTCCGCGCATTTCGGGCGCGCTGCGGTCGATCGCTTCCCCGATCAAGCGACGACTCGCATCGCAGCCACGTTCCCCATCCGACTCCAGTTTGTTCGCGAGGAACGAATCGGAATCGAAAAATCAGCGCGAAGCGATTCTTAACAACGCGTTTGCATAACTTGCCGCGGATGCATTTCGTAGCGCGGATCAGCGTAAGCGTAATCTGCCATTTCTCGACAACGTCGTACCGGCGCGCTACGGCTCGCGCCTCATCGGCGACGCTTTGCGCGGAGCCGTTTGCTGCCCCGCCCTGCGCGCTGCGCGAGCCGCCACTCTTCGACATGAAGCCAAAGCGCTTCCGCGACCGGTCCGCGCGCATGCTGCCGATGGCGGATCGCCGCCAGGTGTTCCTCGCGGCCCGGAAAATTCGGTCCCGCGATGCTGATCAGCCGACCATCGCTGAGCTCATCCTCGATCAGCCACGCCAGCAGATGGCCCCAAGGAATCGCTGAAGGATTCATGCGCAACTGGTTTCCCGCAACGATGCTGGCTGCGCCGAACGAGATTGTCGACGAATTCCGCAACCTGGCGCTCACCACTCCGCCGCGCGGCCTCGCCGGCTGTTACGCCGCACTGCGCGACGCCGATCTTCGTCGCATCATCTCGCTGATCGCGGCGCCGACCTTGGTCATCGGCGGTGAGAGCGACACCGTCACGCGGGCCAGTCACAGCGAAGAGATTGCGGCGACCATCACCAATGCAAAGCTCGTTCTGCTGCCCGGCGTTCACATTCTCAATGTCGAACAGGCGGATCGATTCAACGATGAAGTCGTGAGCTTCCTGCAAGGCGCACCCTAACTGTTCTCCATCCGACTCCATTTTGTTCGCAAAGAACGAATCGGAATCGAGCAAATCGGCGCGAAGCAAATCCTAACAACACGTTTGCAATTTCGAACCGTGATCGACTTTGTAGGGCGGATTAGCGAAGCGTAATCCGCCCTCGGTCTGTAGCACCTGAGCGGCGGGTTACGCTTCGATAACCCGCCCTACGCATCGTCCAGCCTCATACGCAAGCCCAGGCCGCAGCGCGCGCATCTTCTCGGCAAGCCTGTGGCTTGACGTCTCCGCCGCATGCGCGAGCCGGTTGACGAGCGCGACATAGTCCGCGTCGCTCTTGTGCTGGTTGAGCTTCGACTGGCCCTCGATCTGGTCGACAACGAGATCGATCACCCGGATTCCCGCCAGCATCGCCTCGCGCTTGCCGGGCTCCATCTGCGTGAGGTCCCAGGGTTGCTTCGGCAGCCGTGCCTCGGAGACAGCGAGCAGCGCGTCGCCGTGGCCGCGGTTCTCGCCGTGATCGCGTAGATGCGCGACGCCCGACAAATGCACCGCCTCGTAGAGCCAGGTGGAGACGTTATCGCGCGAGACGTACCAGTCGTTCGAGATGTAGGCGTCGTCGCCGGAGACGATCAGCAGGAAGCGCCTGACGCCGTCGGCAAGCTCGACCAGCGGATTCTTCGCGGTGAGATGGATCTGCACGATGACGCGATCGTCGCGCCGCTCGATCACGAACGGCACATGGGATGCCCGCGGGCCGCGCGCATCGGCGGCGACGATGGCGCCGAAGCCGCGCGCCGCCGCAAAGGCCAGCGCGTGGTCGTCCTCGATGCGAAATTGGGGACGGAGGATGTGCATGGCGGCGGCGCTCGCGGCTGGAGGGAGACGACCCAGCGAAGCTAGCGCAACTTTTGCCGGAGATCACCGCCATGCACCGTCCGGCTCAGCAGATCATGGCATTGTCGCCATGATCGCAGACGCCGCCGGGCTGGTCCCGGGGCAGCGTTTCGAACTCCCCGAAGCGCGGCACGGCCATGCGCGGCGGTCCGCCACCTAAGCGGCCGGTGGCCGCGGCATGTCCCTTCACGAATGCGGATGGGCCGGCCGGGACTTCGCGCGTCATGGCCGCTGTCGTCAGCATGCCGAGGGCGAGCAAGCCCGCCGCGACGTGTTTGATCATGGTCATCGAGCGTCTCCTGCTGGATTCAACAGGATGGGACCTTCTCGCCGGCCTGCTGAAGCGTTTTCGCTAGAACCATGACGAGCGGCACCATCCGATTATTCCGCGACGACGCAGCGAATTTGCCTGTGCTGCGGCTCAGTTCGACACATTCGATTGATCGGAGCGTGACCGCCGGGACCGAGACACGAGCGGCCGCAACCGAGCCTGCCTGCGCGCAATTCAAATCCGGTTGCGGGACCTGCGACAAAACAACCCGACGGGCAACTCGGCAATAAGCGTCAAGCTGCGTCCCCACAACAACTGTCATCGCCCGGCTTGACCGGGCGATCCAGTACGCCGCGGCCTCTCGGTTCGAGCACAGGCGTCTCTGGAATACCGGATCGCCCGGTCAAGCCGGGCGATGACACCGAACTTGTTCGAGACCGCGCCACACATTCGATGTCGTCCTGGCGAAAGCCAGGACAACGATGGGGCAGATTGCGGGCTCAAATCTATCACCGTCGCGCTTCAAGACGACCGCTTCGCGGCCCCCTCAACGTGGCGGTGCCTATAGAGCATACGCTCGAGATCCCAATCCACCGTTGAACTCGCGCCAACTCGCGGGTTACGCTGTCACCAATCGCGCCCCCTCGCTGGAAGGATCACCATGAACGGCAATCGATATTATGGCGTGCGCGTCGAGGGCGCGAAGTACGGCGTGGGGTTCGGCTCGGCGCTGGCGATTGCGATCTCCTACACCAAGAACCATTCGATCCTGTGGGCGATCATCCACGGTATCCTGGGCTGGCTCTACGTGATCTACGCCGCGCTGTTCGGATGATGCGGACAACATGACCGTCATCTCGATCCAGTCACAGGTCGCCTGGGGCCATGTCGGCAACAGCGCGGCCACCCTTCCGATCCAGCTGCACGGCATCGACGTCGTCGCCGTGCCGACCACGCTGCTCAGCAACCGGCCGGGCTATCCGACCATCCGCGGACGGGTGCTCGACGTGCAGCTGGTCGCCGACCTCTTGCGCGGCATCGAGGAGCGGGGCGCGGTCGAAAGCGCCCGGATGATCCTCTCGGGCTATCTCGGCTCGGCCGAC
The DNA here is from genome assembly GCF_947648125.1 of uncultured Bradyrhizobium sp. GTDB lineage: Bacteria > Pseudomonadota > Alphaproteobacteria > Rhizobiales > Xanthobacteraceae > Bradyrhizobium. Next base: position 340,416 of record NZ_CANSMR010000002.1, read on the forward strand.
ATCGCGATTGAGGTCGCCGACTTCGTCGCCCGTGCGAAAGCGGAAAACCCGGCCCTGCTCTATTGCTGCGATCCCGTGCTCGGCGACCGCGACCGCGGCATGTTCGTGCGATCGGACATCCCGCCGCTGGTGCGCGACCAGCTCTGTCCGCTGGCCGACATCATCACGCCCAACCATTTCGAGTTCGAATTCCTCTGCGGCACGCGGGTGACGACGACCGACGACGTCATCGCGCAAGCCCGCGCGCTGATGGCGCGGGGGCCTGCGACCATCGTCATCACCAGCGCGGAGCTTGCCGGCACGCCCGACGGCGAGATCGAGACGCTGGCGATCGAGCGCACGGGAGCGTGGCGCGTGCGCACCCCGCGCGTGCCGATCAGCCCGTCCGGCACCGGCGACCTGTTTGCCGCGCTGTTCGTCGCCGCCCGCGTGCGTGGCCTGGCGACGCCGGAGGCGCTCAGCCACGCCGCGTCAGGCATCCACGGCGTGCTGGTGCGCACGGCGCAGAGAGGAACCGAGGAAATGCGCATTGTCGAAAGCGCTGAGGTGATGCTTGATCCGAAGCCGCGCTTCACCGCGGTCGCGATCCCTGCATCCTGACATCCGGGACACATTTCATGATCGACATCACCACCCTCCTCACCTACGCCGCCGTCGTGCTCGGCCTGTTCCTGATCCCGGGGCCAGCCGTGCTGCTCGTGCTCGCGCGTTCGGTCACCGGCGGGCCGCGCGTCGGCGTCGCGACCGGGTTCGGCATCGCGCTCGGCGACCTCGTCCACACCGCCATGGCGACCTTCGGCCTGTCGGCCGTGCTGATGACCTCGGCGCTCGCGTTTTCGATCGTCAAATATGCAGGCGTGATCTACCTGATCGTGCTCGGCGTCCGCGCTTTGTTCGAGAAAAATGACGACCTGCATTTGCCGGCATCGCAGCCCGTCGATCCCAGGCGCGCGTTCCGGCAGGCGATCTGGGCAGAGATGCTCAACCCGAAGACCGCGCTGTTCTTCCTCGCCTTCCTTCCCCAGTTCGTGCATCCCGGTCACGGCTCGGCCGTGGCGCAGTTCGCAACCCTCGGCCTGATCTTCGTTGCGATGAGCGCCGCCTACACCTCGCTGCTCGCGCTCGCCGCCGGCCAGATCGGCCCGTGGATCCGACGGCATCGCCGCATCGGCCAGTGGCAGGGCCGCGTGGTCGGCACGATCTACATCGCGCTCGGCATCCGCCTCGCGTTTCAGGAGCGCTGAGCCGCGCAGGGCTTAACGGGGGGCATGACATGATCGGGGCCAGCCTGAAAACACGTATCGCGGCCATCATCATCGCCGGGCTCGCGGCGCTGCTCGCCGCGCCCGCGCTGGCCTTCGACTACGCCCGCTACAAGGACGCCGATCTCGACGATGTGCTGGCGCAGCCGCGGCCCAAGACCGGCGTCGACCTCAACGGCTCGAAGCCATTGCGGCTTGAGGTCGTGCTGGTCTCCTACGAGGAAGCTTGCGCGATCCAGACACTCCAATCGACCATGCGGATGCAGGGCTACACGACAGAGCAGATCGATGGCGTCCAGGCCTCGCGCTGCATCAAGGTGCGCTCGGCGAAAGGCAAGGAGGCGATCCTTTTCATCCAGGACGTGGTGCGCGCTTTCCTGCCCCGCGAAGTGCCACTGGGCAGCAGCCTGACCCTGTTCACGATCCATATCTTCACTGCGCACGAGGGACCCGGCCTGCTGGTCAATGAATTCCAGGCCCCCAAGGCCGCTCCCGCCACGGCCGCCAAGGAAGCAACGAATCCACCTTGTGGATGCGGCACGACGGACTTTCATCCCGGCGTCGACATGACCTCGGAAAAGGAAGGTGCGCCGGTGGCCACGATGGATGATGGCGTCGTGATCAGGGTCGAGCAGGATGACCAGGCCTCGGTCGACGCTCTCAACATCGGCCACTGCGGGCGTTATGTCGTGGTGAAGCACATCTATCCCAATGGGCACGTCGTCTTCAGCCGCTATGCCCAGCTCGGCCGCGTCGTCGGCGCCAACGGCCAGCCGGTTGCGGTCGGCGCCAAGATCAGGAAGCAGGACAAGATCGGCGAGATCGGCCCGCGCAAATTGCTGCATTTCGAGATCCGTCCCGCCGTCATCGGAGCGCTCAAGACGGATGCGGCGTGGCAGGCGCGCTACGGCAGCGACCCGTCGATGGACTGGTCGCGCTACGATCCCGTCAATCCCCAGACCTTCGATGCGGACCTGTTCGCCGGCCGCGCGCGCAAGCCATGAGGACCAAATCGTGAGGACCCAAACCGGAGAACCAACGTCTCCGCTCAAGCCGCAAGCCACATATGACGACTTCGCCCGCCTCGACATCAGGATCGGCAAGGTCGTCGAGGTGCAGCCGTTTCCCCGCGCCCGCAATCCCTCATACAAGGTCGGCGTCGATGTCGGCGCCGGGCGGACCATGTGGTCGAGCGCGCAGATCACGAATTACGAGCCGGCGGCGCTGGTCGGCTCGCTGGTGGTGTGCATCTGCAATCTCGGGCCGAAGAACATCGCGGGTTTCACCTCGGAACTGCTGATCCTGGGCGCCAAGGATGCCGGCGGCCAGGTGATCGTGCTCGGCCCGCGCAGCCAGGTCGCGGTCGGCGAGCCAATCTTCTGACGTCGCCTCGATCACGGCCGCGTGATTCAAATCGTCTGGATTCCCCGTAGTTTACCGATGGGGGATCACCCGGATTCTAAGTGCCCGCGCGCGCTGCTATTCCAGCGCACGAGAATCGCTTCGGCATGGGAATCGGAAGATGTCTGCAGTTTTCTTTCACTGCTCCGACGACAAGCACGTCATCCTGGATCGCACCGGCGCCGCGATGGATTTTACGGAGGTGCGGGTGTATGCGGAGCAGCTTGCGCGCAGCTTTGTCATGACACCGAGCGTAGAAGACTGGCGCAACTGGGCGGTCCACGTCACCGACGATATCGGTACCGAGATCTTCGAGCTGCCGTTCGCCGCCGTTCTCGGCGAATTGCACTGAGGGCGTGCCATGACGTCGATGGAACTCACCCTGCAGCCCTTGCGGCGCCACTTCGCCCGCCTCGTGGCGCGCTGCGTCGCGCTGATCGAGCGCTTCTTCAACCCCTATCGCCCCGAGCTGTATTACATGCGCGGGCCCGGCCCGAAATGCCGCGCCAGGCGGCAGGCCATGCTGCGCGACTAGAGCATTTTCGGTTCTGATAGAATCAGAACCGAAGCTCTAGTTTGTTGTTTAACGCGTTTTCTTCACGCGAACCGGTGTCCACTTCGCTCGAAAACGCTCTAGTCCGAGGGCTTGAGCGACGAGAAAAGGCCGATGGGCGTTACGCCACCGGCCTTCTCCTGCGGCTGCCGGTTCCCGGAGTCCGGTTCCGCCGCAATTCCACCTGGCCCCAAGCTTGCGACGACAGTTTTAATCAAATCTTAACGGCATGGCGGTGAGCTGGATGACAGGACTCGTTCGCCGTGCCGCGCGTGTAGTCGTTCATCGCGCTGGATGTGCTGCACATCGTTTTTGCGCCGATCGCCCGACGATTGTGCGCGATGCATCTTAGGGAACGCCCGACTCAGTGTTACCCTGTGATGCAAACCGAAACGGAGACTTCGGAATGCCGTACTACACCTTCGATCTCGTGGTGGGGGACGAGTTCCGCAATCAAGGAACGATCATCCTCGAAGACATCAGCCTCGCTTCCGATCGCGCCGATCAGCTCGCCAACGAGCTGTCGCAGGTCAAGCCGGAGTTGAAGGCGCGCGGCTGCGCCGTGCGCGTCACCGACATCGACCGGCGCGAGCTCTACCGGACGCCGCTCGATCCTGTGCCGCGGTGGCGCAGGGCGGGCTAGCGTCCGCACGCTTGAGGTTCAACTGATCGCGCCGGCCCGCGCGCGGTCTTGATCTTGCTGCGTGCGAGGCGGCCGGTGTTGCCGCCTCAGCAAGACCAATCTGCGCGCGGCCCGATCACTTCTTCATGTTCAACCGGCCGATGAAGTCGCGTTTGCCGAGCGGCGCGCCCTTGTGGCGGAGGATGTCGTAGGCGGTGGTCGAGTGGAAGAAGAAGTTCGGCAGCGAGAACGACATCAGGAATCCCTCGGCCGTGAACGGCATCGTGCGTTCGCCGAGCTTGAACATCACTTCGCGCCCGAGCAACGCGTTGACCGCGTCCGGCGTCAGCGCCGACAATTCGCTGTGCGCGTCCTTCACCAGCGCCTGCAGCGCGGCGTAGTCCAGATCGGGCTTGCCGGACGGCGGGACGAACACACCGTTCTTGGCGGCTTCCATCGCGCCGCGGGAATGATGCGCGAGCGAGACCACCTGAAAGCGGAACGGCAGCATGTCCGGAAACAGCCGGGTCTCGACGATCTCGGCCGGATCGATGCCGTTCGCCTTGAAGTGCGCGAGGCTCTTGTCGAGAAAGCCCGAGGCGGCGCCGAGGATCTGCAGATAGTTGGCAACGGTCGCGTCGTAGAGTGAAAAGGTCATGGCGAATTCCCCCAGATAGAAAATTTGTTTGCTGCTTGTCCTGAACACAGTTCCCGGAAACTCCGGCGAAGGCAAGCGGCATCGGGGGCGCAAATCGAATGGATCCGGCGCACAGCGCCAGAGCACTCCGGCAGGCGTTGCGCGCTCCCGCGGTCAGCTCTGATGCGGTCCGCGCATCATCTTCATGGCGTCCTCGATATGGCGCCACTCGCGGGCCTCTTCGGTCTCGCCCTTGCTCTCGCAAGCGATGGCGTTCTGCGCCGCCTCGGCAATCGCCTGCAGGCCGTGCTTCTCCAGCATCTGCCGCGCGATGGTGTGGATCTGCATCTCGGCTATCATGGCGCTCTCCTCTGCTGTCCGACGCCGTAGGGACAGGCTGACCGCGCTCCCGCGGACTGACTTCAAAACGGCCGAACGCCGCGTCTGGTTCCAGCATCCCGGCCGGCGCGACACAATCAGCGGTTTCCACGCGCCGTGGCGGCGGTTACAGAGAGGCGGACCCCGCTCCCTCCCGAGTTGCCGGACCCATGGCGCAGAACATCTATGACGATCCCGGCTTCTTCGCCGGCTATAGCCAGCTGCCGCGGCAGGTCCGCGGACTGCTCGGCGCGCCCGAATGGCCAGCGATCCGCGCCATGCTGCCCGACATCACCGGCAAGCGCGTGGTCGATCTCGGCTGCGGCTTCGGCTGGGTGTCGCGCTGGATGCGCGAGCAAGGCGCCTCCGGCGTGCTCGGCGTCGACCTCTCGCAGAACATGATCGTGCGCGCCACGGCGATGACGCAGGATCCGGCCATCGCCTACGAGATCGCCGACCTCGAGACGCTGGAGCTGCCGAAGGCCACATTCGACCTCGCCTACAGCGCCCTCACCTTCCACTACATCAGGGACTTCGATCGCCTGGCGCGGATGCTGTATCGCACGCTCGTCCCGGAGGGGCACCTGGTCTTCACCATCGAGCATCCGATCTACATGGCCGCCACCCATCCCGACTGGGGACAGGACCAGGACGGTCGCAAGACCTGGCCGGTCAACCGCTACTTCATCGAGGGCGAACGCCGGACCGACTGGTATGTGAAGGGCGTGCTGAAATATCACCGCACCATCGGCACCGCGCTCAATGCGTTGATCGGCGCCGGCTTCACGCTTCGCCATGTCGAGGAATTCTCCCCGACACGGGAGCAGATCAAGGCTGTGCCCGAACTGGCCGACGAACTGGAACGGCCGATGATGATGCTGGTGTCAGCGCAGCGCTAGCGCATGATCCGGAAAAGTGCGAAGCGGTTTTCCCTCGCGACAAACGCGTAGCGTTTGCGCGGAGATCATGCGCAAACGGCAATAGAGCATTACGCCGCGAGCAGCTTGTCGAATTCCTCGGGCGGGTATGATTTCCCGTCCTTGTCGGTGATCACCACCTGCCATCCCTCGCTCGCCCAGACCTTGGCCTTGGCGATGATGATGAAGGTGCTCTCCCGCTCGATCCTGACCGTTTCGTTCTCGCGTTCTGCGATCATCTTGTAGGCCAATGCTTGTCCCTCGCCGACGTCATCCATTCGCCGCTGTGTTGGCAGCGGCGTTGGGCCGCAATTCGCCGGGAGCATGACAATTTGGTGGAAGCACAGGCGCCGGATACGGCAGAGCGCAACGTGCGGTCGCGGCTAGCTCAACTTGCCCATCAAGGTCGGTATATCCAGCATGCGCCTGGCCTTGCCGCAGCCCGCAGCGCACTCTACGTGCATGCTCAAAGAAAAACCCCGCCTCGGTGGGACGCCAAGGCGGGGAAGGTTCATTGGGTAGAAATCCACGCGCCTGGAAAAAGAGAGCGCGGGGAAGTAGCGGCAACAATTCTATTTGCAGCCAGCGTTCGGACAACAGGATTAAAGCGCGCGCAGCGCCGGGACTTTTTCCCGATCCGTCCGGCAAAAATCCCGAACCTGGCTTACGACGCAGCTCACTGCACCACGTCGAGCCTGACATTCGCGACGCCCTTGCCGATCATGCCGAGCGACTGTGCGGCAGAATACGAGACGTCGACGATGCGCCCGGGAACGTAAGGTCCGCGGTCGTTGACGCGTACGGTCACCGAGCGGCCGGTCTTGACGTCGGTAACGCGCAGCTTGGTGCCGAACGGCAAGGTCGGATGCGCGGCGGTCAGTTCGTGCGCGTTGAACTTCTCGCCGCTCGCGGTCTCCTGCTCGTCGCTGTAGAAGCTCGCGACGCCTTGCGAGGCGATCCTGGTGCCGGCGGTCTTGCGCGCGGCGTACGGCGTGTGCTTACGCGCGGTGGCGACATGTGTGCGCATCGCCGATGACGCAGCCCGCGACGGCTCGGCCCGGCTCGCGAGCGCCTGCGAGCGCTGGCTGACGACGGAGGATTGCGCACAGGCGGCAAGCGACGCCGCGCCGATCACGATGGCGCAGAGCCGAAGCGGCTTTCGCGCATGAGTCAACAAAATTGCGGGCGCAGCGTCGCGCGCGCTGCGTTTGACGTCGACGTACGAAATGACTGCATCGTCGCGTGACATGTTGCATCCCCAACTCGCGCCCCAGCCCAAGCCGAAAATCCAACACCCGCATGGCCGAATCCAATCGGGGCGGAACGGTGGCGGAGCGCGGTCGGACGTGCCGCCGGCGACCCGATTTCCCCTCGGGTGTGGTGGATGCGCCACACAACCAGTGAGATTCACCCGGAAACGCGATCATGGAGCTTCCCCGCGCGCCTGGGCGAGCGCCTGCCCCCCGGCTCCCGGCATCGGTTCCCGAAACTCCCCAACCTCTCCACCCTCTCGCCTTGCTTTGGTCAAACCGGACTGGAGTCGTGGGGTCAGGGCCAGGGGTCGATACAGAGCTCAAATTGCCGGCCGCCCATTTGCGGTTGACCTTGGACTGAAACGGGGACCGCCATGCAATCGACACTGAAAGACGCAGATCCGCACGATATTTTCGCGATCGAACCTAGCTTCGCTCCGGCACGCCCGGACAACGCCGCCGCGCCTGCACCCGCCGTCAAGGCAGCGCCGGGGCTGCGCGAACCATGGTTTGGCCCGAGCCTCGCGCCTTCTTCCACGCCACAGGTCGCGCCCGCCGCCCCCGTCGCGTCGCTGCCACCGGTGACACCGATACCAGCGGCGGCGCCGCCGGCCGCGCCGGAATACAGCACCGCGAGCCATGACGGCAGGCTGGACGACATCAGACTGGAGCGCGCGCCGCGTCCGACCAACAAATGGGCGATCCGCGCCTTCTGGTTCCTGTTCGCGATCGCCGGCGCCATGGGCACCGCGGCGTGGCAACACTACGGGCACCGCGTCAAGCAGGTGGTGGCGGAGTACGTGCCCCAGGTCGAGGCCCTGACGTCGCTGCTGCCGGGCAAGGCCACTCCCGCCGCCGACCAGGCGAGCCCGCCCGCGCAGGCGGCTGCCGCCGATCAGCCGGCCGAGGCTGCTCCGGCGGCTCCGCCACAGGACGTCGCCACGGCGCAGCCAGCGGCTGCCGCAGCACCCGCTGCCGCAGCGGCGCCAGTTGCGGCCGCCGCCCCGGCAACGACAGCCGCAGTGGCACCCGACCAAACGCAATTGCTGCAGTCGATGGCGCGCGATCTCGCCTCGATGGGACAGCAGATGGAGCAGCTCAAGACCAGCATCGATCAGCTCAAGGCGAGCCAGGATCAGCTGACGCAGCGGGTCGCACGGACAACCGAGACCAGGGCCGTCGAGCCTCGGCCGGTCGCGCCGCGCCCGCGTGCCGCGATCGCACCGCCCCCGACGGCGCCACGCACGGCTGTTGCTTCACCGCCGGTGCGCCGGTCGTACCCGCCGACCCAGGCCTACATCCCGCCGCCCCCGGCTGCATCAGCGGCCCCGCTGCCGGCGCCCGTTGCAGCCGCACCGCAGGTTGTCGCGCCGCGGCCGGTGCAATCGCAGCCGTCCTCTGTGGTCGATGCTGATGATAACGGCCCCGTGGTTCGGCCGCCGATGCCGCTGCGCTGACGGCCAGCTAACTGGTAATGAAAAGGCGCCGATCGCGATGACGCGATCGGCGCCTTTTGCACATCAAATGCGAACTACGCGCTCTGTCCCGGCGGCAGCACGACCACGGTCGCGCCCGGTTTGACGTGCTGGTAGAGATCGATGACATCGGCGTTGTTCATGCGGATACAGCCCGACGAGATCGCCTGCCCGATATATTCGGGCTGGTTGGTGCCGTGGATGCGGTAGAGCGTGTCCTTGTTGCCCTGATAGAGGTAGATGCCGCGGGCACCGAGCGGATTGGCCGGTCCGCCGGCGACACGCGCCGGATACGGCCCGAGCCGCTCCTGGATGTCCTTGGTCGGAACCCAATCCGGCCATTCGGCGAGACGGCCCACAGTGGCAACGCCGGAGAAGGCCATGGCCTCCTCGCCGACGGCGACGCCGTAGCGGATCGCCTTGCCGCCGGGCAGCACGTAATAGAGGTAGCGCGCGTCGGTATCGACCAGGATCGAGCCCGGCTGCTCCTTCCGCGTGTAATCGACAATGTGGCGCTGGAACTGATCCGGAATCTTGGCGTCCGCATAGGGCGGATGCGCCAGCAATTGCCGATCGCGCGGCGTCATCGCGGCATCCGTCACCGGCGACAGCGTCGCCTGCATGCAGCCGCCAAGTGCGATCGAACCCATCAGCACCGCAGCAAGCCCCAACTTCGACACGATCATTCTCCCCTGCGTCAAGTTGTGGCACTTGCTGCCGAAATCGTGCTGAAATCGTGGCAGCCCCGACTGGAACACGGCTGTTTGATCGGTTCCTTCCGCAAGTGTGTCCTTCCGGTTGCAGTCGGTTCCCGCGGACGCTAGCCTTGCGGCAAAATTGTCTAAACACCGGGAGGAATTCGAATGCGTTACGCTCTGCTGATCGGCGGCCTGATTGTCGCGGCAACACCGGCCCACGCCGATCCGCGCGCGGCCTATGTCACCATGGTGCTGCAGGCCTTTGCCGCCAAGGTCGAGTGCCCCGGCACCGATCTGGTCTATCAGGACCTCGTGCAGCGCGCGCAGGACATGCACCTGCCCGACGGCACCACCGAGCAGGTGCGCAAGGCGATCGCCTTCATGCATACCGGCGGCAAGATGGGCGAGAAGCAGGCCGACGACCTGATGACGGAAGTCGCGATCGCAACCCAGACCACCGACCTCGACCAGCGCCGCGCCGGCAGCATGACGACCTGGTGCCAGGACCAGAAGACGCGGCTTGCGGGCTACATCAGGACGAAAGAGTAATTTCGATTCTCAATCGAGCTCCGGCGGCGCGAACCAGTTGGTCAGCGACAGGCCGCCGTCGACCACGATCGATGCGCCGGTGACGTAGCCGGAGAGCTTGTGCGAGAGCACAGCCAGCGCCATCGGCGCGAGATCGTCCGCCTGACCAAGCCGCCCGAGCGGAATGTGCTTGGCCAGCGCGGGATCCGCAACGAAGCCGCCGGCCGCGATCGCGCCGGGCACCAGCGCATTGACGCGGATGCCGTAACGGCCCCAGCTCTTGGCAAGCTCCTTCACCAGCATCGCCATGCCCGCCTTCGCCGTCGAGTAATGCGGCAGGTTGCGCGGCGTGCCCGCGTGCAGCGAGGTGAGCAGCAGAAACGAGCCCAGCGTCTTCGCCGCGATCAGCTTGCGCGCCAGTTCGCGCGACAGATGAAAACCGGCATCGAGATTGACCGCGTGCATCTGCCGCCAGGTCTCTTCATCGACCGCCATCGCATGATCCGCCTCGCGACGCGGCGGCGAAGCGCTGTGGACGAAGTGCGTCACCTGCCCGACCGTGGCTTGCGCATGCGCCAGCAGGGCGTCGCACGCCGCACGTTGCGCGAGATCGCCGACCCAGGGCACGGCAAGCTCGGGACGCGGAGCGGCCTTGATCGCGGCCAGGACCTTGTCCTCATGCAGGTCGGCGAACACCGTGCGCACACCTTCGCCGACCAGGGCCTGCGCGATGGCCCGGCCGATGCCGTTGCCGGCGCCGGTCACGAGGGCTGCCTCGCGCGCGGGATCGAAGGGCGATGTGAAGAGGCTCATGAACGCGAAACTCCCGGGCTTGCAGATCTGCGCTCAGTATGGCGGCGCCTTGCGCGCCCGCTGTGCCTTGGCGGCTTCGATCCACCAGGTGAAGTCGTCGGCAAAGCGTGGAAAGGCGCGTTCGAGCGACTTGCCGCCCTCGCCGATCGGCTTGCCTTCGGCGGACAAGGTCTGCGCGATCGGGCCCGCGCTGATCGTGCTCGACACCACCACCATGCCCATCTCCGACAACGTGCCGTGCCAGGCGGTCGCGGCGCGCGCACCGGCGAACCGCCCGGCCGAATAGCTTGCGATCGCCGCCGGACGCCAGAACCATTCCTCAAGGAAATGATCGGTCAGGTTCTTCAGCCCGGGCTGCATGCCCCAATTGTACTCGCCGGTGACGAACAGGAAGCCGTCGGCGTCGCGGATCTTGCCGGCAAGCGTTTCGAGCACGGCCGGCGCCTGGCCCTTGGGATGCTCCTTGTACATCCGATCGAGCATCGGCAGGCCGACCTCCTTGGCGTCGATCAACTCGACGTCGTTGCCGCGCGCGCGAAGGCCGTCGACGACGAAGTGCGCCAGGCGGATGCCCATGCGATCCGAACGATAGGAGCCGTAGAGAACGAGAATGCGGTGGGTCATGATGGCGCGATCCTACCACGGCGCTGCGACAGCCGTCCCGCGGCCGGCGCGCAGATGTTAACCGGCATTCCGGCGCGTTTTCCCGGCATTAAGCAATTCGTCGCAGGTCGCCCGCCGCGGCCAAAAATCGCCAGATTTGTTTTCTGGATATGCATTTGCTTCGAGAAGGAGAACCCGACATGCGGATCGCAAAGCTGGTCTTCGCAGGCTCGCTCGCGGCCATCGCTGCAATTGCCACGCCAGCGCTGGCGAAGAGCGCCGAGCGGCAGAAGGCCGACGAAAAAGCCGCCACCACAACCAATTCGGCCGGCTGCCAGGCCTACCAACAGGCTGCCGACGGCACCTGGAACCAGCTTCCCTGCGGCGAAGCGGGCACGGGCGGCGCGACCCAGCACCGCGCCGCGACCAAGGGCGCTGACGAAGACTCACGCTAGAGTCTCTGTGGGAACCGCCGCGCGTACGCCAATCGGCGGACACGGTATCGTACAGCTGTCGCCGCATTCCCGGTCTTAACCTCTCTCCTTACGGAGGGAGCCGGATGTTCAAACGAGTGGCAATCGCGGTACTTGGGCTTTCGCTCGCGCTTCCATTGATACCATCGGAAGCCGCGGAGCAGCATCGCGGCGGCGACGCCGCGCTCGGAGCGTTGTCGGGCGGGATCATATTCGGCCCCATTGGAGCCGTCGCCGGCGCCGTCGTCGGCTACACGGCCGGACCGTCCATCTCTCACTCGCTCGGCGTCCGTAGCCATCAGACACATGCGCGGCGGACCAAATCCGTCAGACAGGCGCAGGCATCCACGAAGTATCGTCAACCCGCACCGGACCGTCAGGCGGCACTCCCTGCGGCGGCGCCGGCAGCGGCACCGGCACCGGCACCGCCGCCGTCTCCCCTCGAGACGGCAACGACAATGCCGCCGGTCCAGCCGCTGGAATAGGCGACGGCCCAGCCGGAGTACCTCCGGTTGTCGCCGCTCGAGTGAACGCCCGATCATAAACCCAAGCTTAATGCGCACCCGGTACGGTTGAGGCCTCTCCTCTCCCGTCAAGAAATGGCGCGCATCCCATGAAAATCGGTACTCTCCTGACGGCCGCGATCGTCTCTTTGTCCGCGGTCGGCGGCGGCCTGGCGGCCTATGTCGCGGCGACCAAGTACCAGACCATGGACAAGGTCTCGACCGCCCAGAGCCGGCTCGAGATCGTCCGCGCCGTCGGTGATATCCCGCGCTACATGAACCCCGAGCGTGGCTACGCCACCAACCTGCTGCTCGCGGGCGGCACGATCGATCCAAAGCAGATCGCCGAGCTCGACCGTCAGCGCCAGCTGACCGACGGCGCGCTGGCCAAGGTCAACCAGGTGCGCGCCACCCTGCCGGGATCGCTCGACGATGGCGAGGCCATCGCGCGCGAGATCGACGCGCTGAAGGTGAAGTTTGCCGGGCTGCGCGACGCCATCGCGACTGCAATCTCAGGTCCGGCCGATGCCCGCCGCGCGGCCGCCGGCAAGATCGTCGCCGACAATTCCGTGTTCAACGCCGGTGTCACGACGCTGCTCGACGAGCAGGTGCGGCGCCTCGCCGGCCTCGACGGCAATGCCTATCGTCAGGCCAGCTACGCCAATGTCGCCTGGATGTTGCGCGACACCGGCGGCCTCAATGCCAGCCTGCACAAGGCGCTGGTCGGCGCCAAGCGCGTCGCGACCGATCAGGAAAAGCTGGAACTCTACCGCTCGACCGGCCGCACCGAGCAGATCCTCGCGACGCTGCAGGAATTGCGCAACAATCCGGCGACGCCTCCCAACGTCATGACGGCGCTCGGCAAGATGCAGGCCGACTATGTCGAGCGCTTCGGCAAGGCGCTGAAGCTCGCCAAGGAAGGCGCAGTGACCGGCAAGTACGAGGTGGATCTCGACACCTACTATCCGGAATCGCAGATCGGCCTCGCCGCCATCATCACCGTGCGCGACGCATTCTACGAGAACGCCGAGCAGGTGCTTGCGAGCGCCTATTCGTCGGCGCGCTTCAGCTTCGTGATCGCACTGACCGGGCTGCTCGCGGTCATTGCCGTCAGCGCCGGCCTCATCGTCGTGGTCCGCCGCCGCATCCTCAACCCGATCGCCGCCCTCACCGGCCGGATGTCGCGCCTCGCCGCGGGCGACGTCGCCGAGGCGATCCCGGGCGCCGCACGCAACGACGAGATCGGCGCGATGGCCGCCGCCGTGCAGGTGTTCAAGGACAACAGGATCGAAGCCGATCGCCTCGCGTCCGAGAAGGAAGCCGAGAACGACGTCAAGATGCGCCGCGCCCGCGTGCTCGACGATCTGACCCGCGCCTTCGAGGCGAAGGTCACCGAACTGGTCGGCGGATTGTCCGCGGCGTCATCGGTGATGGAGGACACCGCGCAATCGATGTCGGCCACCGCGGCCGCCACCAACCGCCAGGCCGCGGTCGTCGCCGCGGCGTCGGATCAGACATCGACCAACGTGCAGACGGTCGCGAGCGCGACCGAGGAATTGACCTCCTCGATCTCGGAGATCGCTCGCCAGGTCGCGACCTCGACCGAGATCGCCGCGCGCGCCGTCGACCATGCCCGTCGCACCGGCGACACCGCGCGCTCGCTCGCCGAAGGCGCCCAGAAGATCGGCGACGTCGTGACGCTGATCCAGAGCATCGCGGCACAGACCAACCTGCTCGCGCTCAACGCCACCATCGAGGCGGCCCGCGCCGGCGAGGCCGGTCGCGGCTTTGCCGTCGTCGCTTCGGAGGTGAAATCGCTCGCCGGTCAGACCGCGAAGGCGACCACGGAGATTTCCGAGCAGATCACCGCGATCCAGACCGCAAGCGACGAGACCGTGACAGCGATCCGGAGCGTCGTCGACGTCATCACCGAGATCGACCAGATCGGCACCGCGATTGCCGCCGCGATCGAGGAACAGGGCTCGGCGACCAAGGAGATCTCGCGCAGCGTTCAGGAAGCCGCGCGCGGCACCCAGGAGGTCAACTCCAACATCTCCGGCGTGCAGCGCGCCGCCGACGACACCGGCGCGGCAGCAACCCAGGTGCTGGGCGCGGCCGAGCAGCTCTCGACACAGTCCAAGGACCTCGCCGGCCAGGTCAACCGCTTCCTCTCCGACGTGCGCGCGGCGTAGTCGCGAATCCGTAGGACGGGTAGAGCGCGGCGAAACCCATCGCTCCGCGGCGAGTGTTGATGGGTTTCGCTTCGCTCGACCCATCCTACATTCGTCATGACGTGATCGAATGGTGACGTGGCTCACTCCACGTGCTAGCCGCCGCGCAGGCCAAGCACGCGGCGGGCGATCGCCTGGCGATGGACCTCGCTCGGGCCTTCGTACACCCGCATCAGGCGGGCCTTCTGCCAGAGCGCGTTGAGCGGCAATTCCAGGGTCACGCCGAGTGCGCCGAGCGTCTGCATGGCGTGGTCGCAGGCCTCATAGGCCATCTCGGTCGCGAACACCTTGATCATCGAGGCCTCATGGCGGATGTCCTCGCCGCGATCGGTCTTGTCGGCGGCCTCGCGCACCATCAGCCGGCACGCATGCATGCGCGTGGAGATGTCGGCGATCCACCACTGGATCGCCTGGCGCTCGGCGAGTTTGACGCCGAAGGTCTCGCGCTGCTTGGCGTGCTCGCACATCATGTCGAGCGCGCGCTTGGTGATGCCGACGCAGGTCGATCCCATCTCGAGCCGCCGCGTGCGCAGGCGTAGCTGCATCGGCGCATAGCCCTTGCCGACCTCGCCGAGCACCGAGTCCTTCGGGATGCGGCAGTCCTCGAACACGATCTCATAGGTCGAGCCGCCGCCGACCATCGGGATCTCGCGCTCAATGATGAAGCCCGCCGTGCCCTTCTCGACGATGAAGGACGTGATGCCGCCCTGGCGCTGGTCGTTGCCGACGCGCGCCATCACGATGATGAAGTCGGCGGCCCGCGCATTGCTGATCCAGATCTTGCGGCCGTTCAGCACCCATTGCTCGCCGTCGAGCACCGCGCGCGTCTTCATGCCCGCGGGATCGCCGCCGGCGCCGGGCTCGGAGATCGCGATCGCCGACGCCATCCGGCCCTCGATATAGGGCTGCAGATACTTCTTCTTCTGCGCGTCGGTGCCGACCGCCTGCAGCATGCGCAGGTTCGGCGAGTCCGGCGGCAGCACGAACGGCACGCAGCTGCGGCCGAGTTCTTCGTGCACCGCGGCCATCGTGCGCGTCGGCAAATCGTGGCCGCCGAGATCCTCGGGCGCATCGAGGCCCCAGAGGCCGAGCTCCTTGGAGACATCGCGCAGCCGCTTGCGCTGCTCCGTGGTGAGCTCGGGATGATCGCTGCCGGGCAGTTTCGATTTCAGATATTGCGGCTCCAGCGGGATGAGTTCGCGATCGACGAATCTGGCGACGGTCTCGCGGATCATGGCTGTCTGTTCGTCATCGCTCATCTGGGATTCCTCGCCTGTGCTGTTTCGCTTCACAAAACCAGTAGCGCATTTTTTATCGGCAGGAATAGCGGAAACGCGCGCACGCGCTCACGCTCGTGCAAGAGTTTCATGGTGCGGAATTCAATATCCCGCGGCGCGGTCAGCGCGTGCGCAATTGCGCAGAACGTGGCAACGTGTCGAGCAATTGATCGCGCAGCACGATGTGCTGTCGCCGGGAATACGATCGACGACCCGACGCGCAAATCGCAGTTGCTCGCTCGCGGAACAGCGCGCACCCGTCGCTGCAAATGCCGCTGCGCAGCGCCGCAAGTGGCCCGACCCTACTCGGCAAAGCCGACATAGCGGACAAAATCGCTGTTGGCCTCGCGGTCCGACCGCACCGCGTTGGCGGCAAAGCTGTCGTCGGGATAGCCCATCGCGACGCAAGTCATGATCACCTGGTCTTCCGGGATGTTGGCGACCTCGCGCACGATGTCGGAACGCATGATGCCCTGGCCGTTGATCACGCTGCCGAGGCCGCGATCCCAGGCCGCCAGCACGATGCCGTAGCAGAGCGCGCCGAGGTCGAAATGGCAGACCGCGCCGGGATCGAGGATCCGGTCATAGGCCAGGACCAGCGACACCGGGGCGTCGAACTGGCGGAAGCCGCGCAGCACCCAATCCTGGCGCATCGGCTTGTCGTCGCGGGCGATCCCCATGGCCCCGAACAGCTTCTTGGCGATGTCGACCTGACGCCCGCGATGCACGCCCTGGTACTCGCCGTGGCTGACGATATCGCGCTTGGCCTTGGCGCCGGCGATCATCTCCTCCATGTTGCGGCGCCGCACTTCCTCCAAGGGCGCCCCGGTCAGGACATGGACGTGCCAGGGCTGGGTGTTCATCGAGGACGGCGCGCGCTTGGCCACCTCGATGATCTCCTCGACGGTCGCCCGGGACACCAGCTGCTTCTTGAACCCGCGCACGCTTTTGCGTGTCTGTACCAGCGTCTCGAACTCCATTCCGCGTTTCCCCCATTTTGTTCCGCGCTGCACGCGGAATTTTCTCACGGCTATCCGGGTATTTTATAGACAAATTCGGCTGTGGGAACTTGATCGGGCCAAGAATCCGATATCCAATCCGTCCACTGGTTTGGTTTAGGGAGAACCCAGATGAAGCGGATTTTCTTGGCGGCCGTGATCGCGACCTTTGCCGCCGGTTCGGCATTTGCACAGGACGCCTCCTGCGAGACGAAAGCCGTCGGCAAGGACGGCAAGCCGCTGGCCGGCGCGGCCAAGACCTCGTTCATGAAGAAATGCACGATGGATACCTGCGAGACCAAGGCGGTGGGCTCCGACGGCAAGAAGCTCGCCGGTGCGGCCAAGACCTCGTTCATGAAGAAGTGCCAGAGCGGCGCCTGAGCCTCTCGCCGGCGCTTATTTAGCCCCCCTCAATCGGGACAGATCATCGGGTCGCGCAGGACGCGGCCCGAACCGCTATTGATCGGTGTCCTCAGAACGAGACGCCGACCCGGACGCCCCTGCTCCAGACCCGACGGCAACGCTTCCTGGTGTTGCCGTGAAACATCTCGAAACGTTCGGGCAACTGGACCGGCTTGGCAAATTCCAGGCAGGCCCCGCCGGCGGAATAATCCACCAGCCGGCATTCGATCAGCGGCGCCTTCGGTTCGAGCTGGAGCTTGACCACGCTGGAGACGCATCCTGTCGGACGAACACGCGCAAATCGTCGGGGATGCATCGGGCCGCCTCTGGTGGAATCGTACCAATAGATTCGCAACCGCCCGTTAAGATTTCGTTCAGGCGAATTGTTACGATTCGTGTCTGCCGCCGGACGGACCGGCGGGCACGACGCCGGCACGGCGCGAGGCCGCCAGCGTCACCGATGGCGCTTCCCCGAACTGCGACCGGTAGCTCCGCGAAAAATCGCTGAGGTGCCAGAACCCGTAGGCCAGCGCACAGGCCTTGACGCTCGGCGCGCCGGCAAGCAGCTGCTGGCGCACCAGCCAAAGCCTACGCAGACGCAGATAGCGATGCAGGCTGATGCCCCGGTAGCGCTGGATGGCGTCGTGCAGCGTGCGCACCGACACGCCGATCTGCCCGGCGAGCTCGCCGCTGTAGATCGGGTGAGCCACGTCGCCGGCCAGGACGGCGCGTGCGTCGTTGAAGACCTTGAATTGGCGCGTCGTGTTGGCCCGCGTCGCCCACTTGGCCGGCACGATCTCGGCGAACGCGTTGTCGATCGCGGCCAGCAGCGTTTCCTTGATCGACGCGCCCGTGGCGAACTCGGCAATCGTGACCTGATCCGAGGTGACGAGCAGAACCTGCCTCACCACCTCGCGCAACCGATCCTGCGCGCGCTGAGAGATCTCGTGAATGCTGAAATGGAGACCAGGTTTCGGCCAACCGCGGTCGACGATCTCGGGCGTGAACATCATCGAGACATATTGGCGGGGCGTCTCCTCCACCGAGGTGTAGAACGCGCCGCCGCCGCCGAGCACGACCACCGCACGATCGCGCTCGACGCCGTTGAACCGCATCGGAACGCCGTCATCCATCGTGAAGCCGACCGCAGTCGTATGCCGCGCAAGCTGCGCGTCGACGATCCGCGGGAATGACTGTGTGTAGTTGAGCTCGCATCCCGGCAAACTCAGGATGACCTGCTCGGCCGAAATCTTTCGTGCAAGTGGTGTGAAATCAACATCCAGATCCCGGATCGAACTCCGGAATGCATCGACATCGTCAAAACGAAAGACTCTCGGCACCAGCAATGGCGCCGTCAAATGACTGCTCCTGTGAAATGGTCTCTAAAATTGGCGCGCGGCGCCGCGCACAGCCCGCCGCATTGATAAATTGCATGCACAAAATGCGAATCGTCCAATCAACTCAATCAAGAAAAATGCGGTCCGCTCGTCGAACCCGACAATCTGGCAAAATAGCGCTGCTGCCGAATTTCGATAGTGTTTGCCGGGATATCCACCGTTGGGATCAGCCTCCACATCGATTTCTATACCCCTATTAAAGATTCGGGGAGCAGATTGACATCGGGAACGATGATGTTCCCCGTCGCGGAACATTTTAGGGACCGCAATGACAGCCATTGCCTCGCCCGATCTTATTGCCAAGCTCGACCAAGTCTTGAGAGCCGGTTCCCCAGACCTTCGCACCCGCATGTTGCAGGAGGTGGCCGGGCTGTTTCTCGACGACGCTCACCGCCTCAGCGAGCACCACGTCAAGCTGTTCGACGACATCCTGATCCGTCTGACCGAGAGCGTCGAGCTGCGCACCCTGACCACGCTCAGCCGCTCGCTCGCCGACTTGCATCTGGTGCCGCGGGAGCTCGCCCGCCGCCTCGCCAACCATGACGATGCCGATGTCGCCGCTCCGATCCTGCGAAAATGCGCCTGCATTCCGGACGCCGATCTGATCGACATTGCCTGGATGCGGGCCGAAGGACATCTCTGCGCGATCGCGGGACGCAAGGCCGTCAACCATGAGCTCACGGACATTCTGCTGATGCGCGGCGACAGCAATGTGCTTCGCGCTCTCGCGCGCAATCCCGGCGCCGACCTGACCAGCGCAGGCCTTGCCATGATGGTCGATGCCGCAGAGCGCGACGAGGACATCGCAGCCGCGCTGGTCGCTCGCAAGGACCTGCCTCACCGCGTTCTTGCCGACCTCATCAAGCAATCCACGCGGCGCCAGCAGACCCGGCTGCTCAAACTTGCACGCCGCGAGTTTCAGGACACGATCCGCGCCGCGATCGATGCCGGCCTCGCCGCGAAACCCGTTCAGGCAGTGTGAGTGGCGTCATGGCGTATGGTGACCGCAGGGCGGAGCGCGTCAAGCTTGAGACGCACCATCCCGTCAATCTCATGGGGGTCGACGGCACGTGGCGGCGGAGCTGCATCCTGCTCGACGTCTCGCAAAGCGGCGCCCGGCTCGAGGTCGACGGAACGCTTGATGTGCTGAAGGCGCAGGAGTTCTTCCTGGTGTTGTCCTCGCGGGGACTGGCGTTCCGCCGCTGCGAGCTGGTTCGTGTCGACGGCATCGAGATCGGCGTGAGATTCATCGAGGAACGCAAGCGAAAGGGCCGCGCCGTCATTCCGAAGTGAGACTTGCCGAAATGAGGATTGGCGGCATCCGGCCCGAGGGGAAGTCGACGACATGACCTTGCAGAGAGCAACAAGCATCGCGGTATCGGCGGTCTCCGCCGCACCATTGCGCGGCACCATCGCAGTCGACTGTGCCGGCACCGTCGCGACGTTCGAGATCGACGAAGAGCTCGCCCATCGCCTGTGCAGCGATCTCGAGCGGTTTCTGACCCAGGTCCCGCGCCGGACCAGCACGGCGCGGTCCGGCTGACATTGCCCCCGAGCGCGGGCGCTGCCTACTCGCGCTTGAAGCGATAGTCGAAGCTATCGCCGTCCGCCTTGATCAGGCCGACGGTCGGCGCCGGAAAATGGATCGGCAGGATCAGCGTGTCGGTCCCGGCGACCGAGGCAAAGAACTTCCGCCGCGAGACTGCCGATTGCTTCGGGTCCCAATCCGGCTTGGCCGACCACTCCGGCTCGCGGCACTGGATCGCGTGGTGCATCAGATCGCCGGCGACCACCGCGCGCTGACCCTTCGAGAAGATGTTGACGCAGCAATGGCAGGGCGAATGGCCCGGCGTCGGCGTCAGCGTGACGGTGTCGTCGAGCGCATAGTCGTCGTCGACCAGCAGCGCCTGCCCGGCTTCGACGATCGGCAGGCAATTGTCGCGAAACACCGTGCCGGGCGGATTGGCGCCCTTGGCGTTCTCGGCCTCCCAAGCCGCATACTCGCCCTTGTGGAAGACGTATTTCGCATTCGGGAAGGTCGGCACCCAGCGCCCGTCGCGCAGCGTAGTGTTCCAGCCGGTGTGATCGATATGCAGATGGGTGCAGAACACGTAATCGATCTGCTCATACGAGATGCCTAGCGCGAACAACTCGTTGCGCCAGCGCTCCTTGCCCGGGAAATCGAACGGCGGCGGGTGCCCCTTGTCCTCGCCGGTGCAGGTGTCGACCAGGATGGTATAGCGTGGCGTCCGCACCACGAAGGTCTGATAGGTGATCACCATCATGCCGCGCGCGGTATCGAAGACTTCCGGCTCCATCGTCTTCAAATGATGCTTGAACACGGCGTCGTCATAGGCCGGGAAGAAATCCTGCGGCCGCCGCCATGGTCCCTCGCGCTCGATCACCGCGTCGATCGTGATGTCGCCGATCCTGATCTGCTTCATGCCGTTTCGCTCCCGCTTTTTCGTGAAGCGTAGCGGGCGGTCCCTCGCCCCACAAGGCACGGATCACGCAACGCGCCATGCGGCCAGCCGCTCCCTTGCTGCCGGCGGCAAGATCGACATCGTGCTCTATCCCGGCGCGCCCCACGACTTCGACAATCCCGGCCGCAACCGCCAGTCGAACCCCGCCAACAGTGCGGCGCTCAGGGGTGCGATGGTGCGGGCGATTGCCGCAGTCGACGGCTTGAAGGATTAGGCCGCCGCAAATCGACCAGAAACCGCCCCTACCTCGACCGGCGATCCAGCAAGGAAACGAGTCGCTTGGGCAGGAAATTGAAATACGCGGCAGCGGCGATCGTTGCCGTCGCCGCCGGCATCTACCTCAACAACTCCAGCCTTCTCGCAACCCGCGCCGGCGGCAAGCCGGTGCTCCTCGCCCATCGCGGCATCGCGCAACGCTTCGACGAACGCGACCTCAGGAACGACACCTGCACCGCGGCGCGCATGCAGCCGCCCACCCATGACTATCTCGAGAACACGATCCGCTCGATGCAGGCGAGCTTCGATCGCGGCGCCGATATCGTCGAGTTCGACGTCCATCCGACAACCGATGGCGAATTCACCGTGTTTCACGACTGGACCGTCGATTGCCGAACCGACGGCCAGGGCGTCACCCGCGAACAGCCGATGGCGCGGCTGAAGATGCTCGATATCGGCTACGGCTACACCGCCGATGGCGGCAAGACCTTTCCATTCCGCGGCAAGGGCATCGGCTTGATGCCCTCGCTCGACGAGGTGCTCAAGACCTTTCCCGACCGCCGCTTCCTGATCAACGTCAAGAGCCGCGATCCCGCCGAGGGCGAGAAACTCGCAGCGGTCTTGAACCGGCTCCCCACCGAGCGGCGCAAGCTGATCATGGTCTATGGCGGCGATGAGCCGATCGAGGCGATCCGGCGTCTTGCGCCGGAGACGCGGACGATTTCGCGCGCAACGATCAAGAGCTGCCTCGTTCGCTATCTCGGCTATGGCTGGACCGGCATCGTGCCGGACGCCTGCCGCAACGCCATCGTGCTGGTGCCGATCAACTACACACCGTGGCTGTGGGGATGGCCGGACCGCTTCCTGAACCGCATGGCGGCGGCGAACAGCGCGGTGTTCGTGCTCGGCCCCTATCAGGGCGGCGAATTCTCGACCGGGGTCGACGATGCCGAGCTATTCCGGCGCCTGCCCGAAAACTATTCCGGCGGCATCTGGACCAACGAGATCGAGACCATCGCCCGCCTCACCGGCCGGTAGATCCGGCCTCTCCTGTCATTTCACCGTCATAGAAATCGTGGACTGAAGCCGCTCGCCGCATCGAGGATAACGCTATGAACGGACCGACCGCCGCCCGCCCCAAGCTTGCCGAAACCGTCATCGAGCCGACGGTCAAGCTGCGCGAGGTCAAGGTCGGCCGTTGCTGCGAGGTCCTCGGCGACACCGCGATCGAATATACCGAGCTCGGCGATTACTCCTATCTCGGCAGCGGCTGCATGGTCGCCGACGCCGTGATCGGCCGGTTCTGCGCGATCGCGGCGCAGGTTAGGATCGGCGCACCCAATCACCCGGTCGAGCGTCCCTCGCAACATCGCTTCACCTACTGCCCTGAATACTACTCGGCCTCCGCCGAGCGCGATCATGGCTTCTTCAGCGATCGGCGCGCGGACCGCGTCGTGATCGGCAACGACGTCTGGATCGGCCACGGCGTGATCGTGCTGCCGGGCGTCACCGTCGGAGACGGCGCGGTGCTGGCGGCCGGCGCGGTGGTCTCGCGCGATGTCGCGCCCTACACCATCGTTGGCGGCGTGCCGGCCCGGCCGATCAAGGAGCGCTTCAACCGCAAGATCGCGGCCGAGCTGTCGCAGATCGCCTGGTGGAACTGGCCACCCGAGACCATCTGGGAGCGGCTACCGGAATTCCAGTCCGGAGACGTCGAGGCGTTCTGCGCGCGATGGAAAGCTTGAACTAACTCCGCAGCCCCGGCGCTTCCTGCCCGGTGCGCGCGACGTATTCAGTGTAGCCGCCGCCATATTGGTGGATGCCATCAGGCGTCAGCTCCAGCACGCGGTTGGAGAGCGCGGCGAGGAAGTGCCGGTCGTGGGACACGAACAGCATGGTGCCCTCGAACTCGGAGAGCGCATTGATCAGCATCTCCTTGGTGGCGAGATCGAGATGGTTGGTCGGCTCGTCCAGCACCAGGAAGTTCGGCGGATCGAACAGCATCTTGGCCATCACCAGCCGCGCCTTCTCGCCGCCCGACAGCACCCGGCATTTCTTCTCGACGTCGTCGCCCGAGAAACCGAAGCAGCCGGCGAGCGCGCGCAGGGAGCCCTGGCCGGCTTGCGGGAATGCATCTTCCAGCGACTGGAACACGGTCCGCTCGCCGTCCAGCAGGTCCATCGCGTGCTGGGCGAAATAGCCCATCTTGACGCTGCCGCCGACCGCGACCGCGCCGTCATCGGGCTCGGTTGAACCGGCGACCAGCTTCAAGAGCGTCGACTTGCCGGCGCCGTTGATGCCCATCACGCACCAGCGCTCCTTGCGGCGGATCATGAAGTCGAGACCGTCATAGATGCGCTTGCTGCCGTAGGCCTTGTGGACATTCTTCAGGCTGACGACGTCCTCGCCGGAGCGCGGCGCCGGCTGGAATTCGAACGCCACGGTCTGGCGCCGCCGCGGCGGCTCGACCCGCTCGATCTTGTCGAGCTTCTTGACCCGGCTCTGCACTTGAGCTGCGTGCGAGGCGCGCGCCTTGAAGCGCTCGATGAACTTGATCTCCTTGGCGAGCATCGCCTGCTGCCGCTCGAACTGCGCCTGCTGCTGCTTGTCGGAGAGCGCACGCTGCTGCTCGTAGAACTCGTAATTGCCCGAGTAGCTCGTGAGCTGGCCGCCGTCGATCTCGACCACCTTGTTGATAATGCGGTTGATGAACTCGCGGTCATGCGAGGTCATCAGCAGCGCGCCTTCATAACCCTTCAGGAACTGCTCCAGCCAGATCAGGCTTTCGAGATCGAGATGGTTGCTCGGCTCGTCGAGCAGCATGACGTCGGGACGCATCAAAAGGATGCGCGCCAGCGCCACGCGCATCTTCCAGCCGCCGGAGAGTTTGCCGACGTCGCCGTCCATCATCTCCTGGCTGAAGCCGAGACCCGAGAGCGCCTCGCGCGCACGGCCGTCAAGCGCGTAGCCGTCGAGCTCCTCGAACTGATGCTGCACCTCGCCATAGCGCGCGATGATGTCGTCCATCTCGTCGGCCTTGTCGGGATCGGCCATCGCGGCCTCGAGTTCCCGGAGCTCGGCTGCCACGACACTGACGGGGCCAGCCCCGTCCATCACCTCGGCGACCGCGCTGCGGCCGGACATTTCGCCGACATCCTGGCTGAAATAGCCGATCGAGATGCCGCGATCGAGCGAGACCTGGCCTTCATCGGGGATTTCCTGGCCCGAGATCATCCGGAACAGCGAGGTTTTGCCGGAGCCGTTCGGGCCGACAAGGCCGATCTTCTCGCCCTTCTGGAGCGCCGCGGAGGCTTCGATGAAGAGGATCTGGTGGCCGACTTGCTTGGAGACGTTATCGAGGCGGATCATGCTCTCATACTGGGAACTGAGGGTTTGCGGCCTCTTATTCGATCTGGGACGTGGGTGGAAGCCCATTCCTTGGGGTTTCGCGCCGTGCTCCATGCATGCCACGATCGTTGCCGATGGAATATGACATGAAGCTCTTCGGCGATCGGTTCTGGGGCGTCACATGCAAGTCTGGTTTCTCTATCTGCTCGGGCTCGGCGCCGGCATCAGCGTCGCCACGCAGCAGGTCCTGAACGGCAATCTGCGGTCCGCGCTGAACTCGCCGGCCTGGGCTGGGCTCGTCAGCTATCTCGGCGGCCTCGTGACGATGGCGGTCGTGCTGGTCGCGACGCGGGAGCCGGCGCCGTCCTGGAAGCTGGTCTCGGCCGTGCCGTGGTGGGCCTGGAGCGGCGGCATCCTCGGCGGCGTCTTCATCCTGCTGATGATCCTGCTGCTGCCCTCGCTCGGCGCCGCGACCTTGCTGGCGCTGGTGGTCGCAGGTCAGATGACCGCGGGCATCGCGATGGACCATTTCGGCGCGTTCGGGCTGGCGCAGCATCCCGTGTCGATCTCACGACTGGCCGGCATCGCGCTGATCATCGGCGGCGTGCTTCTGATCAAGGATTGAGGCCATCGACAAGCCGATCGATGCGATTGATTCCCTGAATGAGAAAGCTCCGCTGAATCCGTATCCGCCGTCGAATGACGTTATGACGCAACCACCCGGGTAGTAGTCTCTGGGTGTGGACACCCGCCGATTCGTCGCTTAGCTGTAAGCACCCGCCCTCGTCGTGTTGCGTCATGCGGGACCGACCCTCCCTGTTCATTTGCGTCAAAAGAATTGCGCATCCCGCCAGCGTCGAGAGGCCGCATCCCGGGCTTCGGCGTGAGTCGGAGGTTGCGAGGAGCACAACATGACCCATCGTTTCCGTTTGGCCGCTGCGCTGGCGTTGCTGCTCGGCAGCGGCGGTGCGGCGCCGGCCCAGTCGCTGCCTGACTACATGGCGCCGATCTCCGGCAAGACCGCGTCCACGCCGGCCGAAATCGCAACCAAGGACGTGCTCGCACTCAACACCGGCATGTTCGAGCTCTATGGCGATGCGGCACGGATCTTCCAGAAGAACATCCTCGACAAGCATCCGGTGATCCTCGGCCTGTTCTCCGGCGCCGGCGGCCGCCTGATCCTGTACCGGCCCGGCAAGCCGCCGACCGAGGCGCCGCAGGTGCCGGTCGTCTATCAGCTGCTCAAGTCGGTCGGCCACAGCACGATGGCGCTGGCCGAGGTGGTCGGCCCCTACGTCAACAATCCTGACGACAAGGCGTGGCGCGGCTCGATGCAGGCCTATCGCAGCCGGATGCAATCGGCGCTCGACGGGCTCGATGCCACGCCAATGCAGGCGGACTGGCGCGACAACAACCGCGCCATCCTCAAGAACAACATCGCCTTCATGGATGAATGCCTCACCGCCGGCGCGATCCCCTTCGCGACGCTCGAGGCATTCGGCAAGAAGCAGGCGCCGCTGCTCGCCAGGAACGTCGCCTGGGCCGCGCAGACCCAGGTCGCGCACTGGATGACCGTCATGGCCGACTGGAAGACCCAGCTCGGCGCCGACTGGGACAAGACCTACGGCGCGAGCAACACGATCTATGTGGCGCGGCAGAACAACGTGATCTTCAGCGTGCTGGCGCAGTTCTTCGGGCCCGATGCCATCAACAGCCGCTTGATGCTGATCGAGACGATCTCCTTCACCACGACGCCGTCGGACATGCTGGAGTCGCTGACCCGGATCATCGCCGACCGCTCGGTCGGCGCGCTGTTCTTCGGCAGCTACCATTTGATGGACTACGAACTGATGGGGGGCGATGCGCGCGAGGCGATCATCGTCGAGACCAAGAAGCGCGGCATGACGACCTTCCTGCCGCCGCTGGTGCCGTTCGGTTCCAAGCAGTGGCCGACCTTGATCACCCCGGGTCCGGGACCGGCCACCATCGCCGACCTCAAGTGAGGCCAGATCTACAAGTGAGAAGGCTACGACCTATTGCGGCATTGCGATTGCACTCGCTTTGCCGCAACACTGCAGCGTGTATTTTGCCAATTCATAAACCGCGGCGCGATACGCCGCCGAAGCGTTGATGAGAGATCAGACCATGCGGCCCTCGCGACGCGAATTCGTGAAGTGGTTGTCGGCAGGCGGCATCTCGGTCAGCCTGTCGCATCTGGCGCTTGCGAAGGAACCGGCCTTCGCGACCCACGAAACGCTTCCCGGGCGCGGCCATTTCAATCCGGCCGCCAAGGGCGCCGGCCGCGTCGACGGGGTGGCAAAGGTCACCGGCGCAAAGCTCTACGCCTCCGACTTTCGTGCCGCCGACATGCCGGGTTGGCCTGTGACCACCTCGCACGCCATCCTGGTCCGCGCCAACGACGCCACGCATGTCTATGCCGGCATGGACCTCGGCCGCCTCGATGGTCCTGCGAAGCCCTCGGTCGTCGTGACGTCGGCCGATCTCGACCGGATCGGCACGCGGGTGCCGGAGTTCTACACCGGTGATCTGTTCTGCCCGGTCGGCAGGACGCCGATCTATCTCGGACAGCCGGTCGCGCTGTTGATCTTCGAGCAGTTCGACGCCTTCGACCGGGCACGCCTCGCGCTGCGCGATGTCGGCTTCGTCAAGTTCGGCGACGAGACCGGTCCGGTCGTCCTGCCGAACTTCGGCGCGTATCGCTTCACGCGCGTCGCCGGCGCCACGTCAGAGGCGCCCGACGTCTATTCGCCGATCCAGGCCGGCTGGGTCTCGCCGAGCCGCATCCAGAACGCGGCGCTGCCGGTCTGGCTGCCGCTCGCCAAGGAGACCAAGGCGGACTACGCCAAGGCCGCAACCTATGGCGAAGAGATCCGCGCCCAACTTGCAAAGGACGATCCCTCGCAGCTCGTGCTCGACCGCGAGTTCGAGACCCAGTCAGTCGATCCGATGTTCCTCGAACCGGAGAGCGGGCTCGCCTGGTACAGCGACAACAGCGGCAATCTCGAACTGGTGCTCGGCGTGCAGTCGCCCTATGAGGCGACCGAGTCGATCGCCTTCATGCTCGGCAAGGCCCGCCCACAGTTCCGCCCCTCGCACATCAACGCGCAGTTCGCTCATGTCGGCGGCGGCTTCGGCGGCCGCGACCACACCCCGTTCGTGCTTTACGTGGCGCTGGCGGCGATGTTCTTCCCCGGACGGCCGGTGCGGCTGGCGCAGGATCGCTACCAACAATTCCAGGGCGGCATCAAACGTCATCCGATCAAGATGCGCTCCCGGATCGGCATCGATCGCAAGAGCGGCAAGATCACCGCATTCGCCGCCGATCATGTGCTCGACGGCGGCGGGCTCGCCAACTTCTCCGCCAACGTCGCGACCGTCGCCGCCACCGCGGCGATCGGCATCTACGACATCCCGAAGGTCGACGTCACCACCGTGGCGCTGCATTCGCGCGGCGTCACCGCGGGCTCGATGCGCGGCTACGGCGCGCTACAGACCATGACCGCGCTCGAAGTCCTGATCGACGAGGCCGCCAGCGAGCTCAAGGTCGATCCGATCGCGTTCCGCCGCAACAATGCGTTGAAGCAGAACGGCCGGACCATGACCGGCAATCCCTACATCGTGTCGGTGCGCACACCCGAAATCCTCGACAAGCTCGAGACGCATCCGATCTGGCAGCAACGCGCCGACTTCAAGCAGAAAACAACGGAAGGACGGCTGGTCGGCACCGGCGTCGCCTGCGTCACCAAGGATTACGGCGCGGGCGCGGATTGCTCGCTCGGCCGGGTCGAGATCGATCCCGAAGGACGGATCGCGATCTTCTGCGACCACGTCGAGATGGGCAACGGCATCGGCACCGCGCTTGCCAACCGGGTCGCGAGCCATCTCGGCGTCGTCGCCAATGAGGTCGCCGTCTCCCGGGTCGACAGCTACGAGGCGCTCGGGCTCGTGACGTCCGGTAATCCCTACACGATGGATCAGAGGACCCAGGATCTCGCCGAAAAGAACCCACGCTGGGTCCCCGCGATCAGCTCGGCCACCAGCGCCTCGATCGGCGCGCATGTCGGCACGCACTCCTCGGCCGAAGCGGCCCGCGTCATCTTCCGCTTCGGCCTGTGGCCGGCGGCGCTCGAGCTCTGGCACATCGGCAAGGCCGATCCGCGCGCCCGGCAGTGGGACGGAGCGCGCTGGAACGATGGCCAGCTCGTGCTCGATGATCTCGCGCCGCTGCCGCTGTCAAAGCTTGCCGCGACCGCGCATGCGCGCGGCTTCGTCACCGGCGCGGTGGCGCACAGCTTCTCGCGCTGGGCCTGGTCGCGCGCGCGCTTCCCGCTGTTCGGCGAGCAGTACCGCGCCGAGATCGACGCACTGGCGATCCGCCGTGGCCGCGGCCGGTTCGAACGGATCGACCGCGTCAGCGTCAAATTCCCGCCGACCGACAACAACCGGATCGGCACCGCCTATACCTCGATGTGCGGCACCTTGGTGCGCGTCGAGATCGAGCGCGCGACCGGCATCCTACGCATCGCCAAGGCCTACAGCGTGTTCGAATGCGGCCAGGTGCTGGTGCCCGAAGTGGTGCTCGGCCAGTCGCATGGCGGTTTTGCCATGGGCGTCGGCTACGCGCTGCTGGAAACCCTGCCGCCGTTCGAAGGCGGGCCCGGCAACGGGCAGTGGAATCTCGGCCAGTATCTGATCGCGCGCGGCTCCGACCTGCCGCTGCACGATCTCGAGATCGAGATGCTGCCGCCGCTGACGCCGGACGAACCGCCGAAGGGCATGGCCGAGGTGGTGATGATCCCGATCGTGCCGGCGCTGCTCAACGCCATCAACGATGCCACCGGCCACCGCTTCCGCTCATTGCCGGTGACAACGAGCCTGCTCAAGGGAGCGCTTGCGTGACGACGCTCAACCTCACCATCAACGGCCGCAAGCACGGCCCGATCGAGGTCCGCGACGACCTCTCGATGAACGATTTCCTTCGCGAAATGCTCGGCATGACCGGCACCAAGTTCGGCTGCGGCGCCGCGCAATGCCTGAGCTGCGCCGTCATCATCGATAACCCCGACGGCACGAGCTACACCACCCCGACCTGCGTGGTGCCGGCGACGAATTTCGACGGCAAGGCGATCCGCACCGTCGAGGGCCACGCCAAGGACGGCGAGCTCTCCGCGTTGCAGCGGGCCTTCATCGACCATTTCGCGTTCCAGTGCGGCTATTGCACGGCCGGCTTCCTCAACGAGGGTCAGGTGCTGCTCGAACTGCTGGCACGAGAGCCAGTGGCGCGGGACCAACTCGAAACCGTCATTGCCGACGCGCTCGATGGCCATCTGTGCCGCTGCACCGGCTACATCAAGTACCACCAGGCGGTGCGCGACGTGATCCTCGCCGATGCCAAACGCTATCTGACCGCCAACAAGTGAGCCCGCCAGCGATGACATCGGAAACGCGGTTTCGGATCATTGCAGTGCTGACGGCGCTCGCGACCAGCCTTTGCGCAGGCTATGCGGCGTCGGAGAGCGCGAGCCACGCCCTCGCCTCGCCGGAAAGCTTTGCCGGTATAGAGAATGTCGAGCAACGCTCCGCGGCGATCTTCACCGAGCTCGGCAAGGTGCTGACCCATCCGCGCTGCACCAATTGCCATCCGGCCGGCGACAGCCCGCGGCAGGGCGACATCAGCCGGATGCATCAGCCACCGGTCACGCGCGGTGCCGATGGCCATGGCACCAACGCGATGCGCTGCTCGATCTGCCACCAGCACGCCAATTTCGATCCCGGCCGGGTGCCGGGTCACCCGGAATGGCACCTCGCGCCGCGCGAGATGGCGTGGGCCGGGAAAACCGTCGGCGAGATTTGCGCCCAGATCCGCGATCCCGCGCGCAATGGCGGCCGCAAGGTCGAGGATCTGATCGAGCATATCGGCAAGGACACGCTGGTCGGCTGGGCCTGGCATCCCGGCTTCGGCCGCTCGCCGGCGCCGGGCACGCAGGCAGAGGCCGCCGCGCTGGTCGAGGCCTGGGTGAAGACCGGGGCGGCCTGCCCGCCCTAGCGCGGCGAAGCATTGCGTTTTCGAGCGAACCGGCGTCGCTCGAAAAACATCTAGAAGCAGAGGTTGGTCACGGCATTGCCGCGCTTGTCCTTGATCACGTACGGACAGCGCGCGCGCTCCAGCGCCTTCTTGGCATCCTCGTCGCCGAGCGCTGCCGCCCGTTCGTAATAGGCTTTTGCTGCACCGGTATCCTTCGGTCCGCCGCGGCCGGCCTGCGCGAAGGCGCCCATCCGCTCCAGTGCGCCCGGATGGTTCTGCGCCGCAGCCTTCTCGAACAACGCCCGCGCGCCGGCATCATCCTGCGCGCCGCCCTTGCCTTCCGCCAGCATCATGCCGAGCTGGTACTGCGCCTCCGCATTGGTCTCGGCAGATTTTGCCAGCAATTCGCGCGCGCGTGCCGGGTCGGACGCTACGCTGCCGCCGAGGGCGGCGAGATTGCTGACGCCGCGCGCATTGCCCGCCTGCGCCGCGCGCTCGAACAATTTGCGCGCCTGCGCCTCGTCCTTGGCGACACCGGTGCCATTGCCGTAGAGCACACCGAGCTCGACCATCGCCGAGGTCGAGCCCTTGTCGGCTGCCTTGCGCCAGGCCGACATTGCTTCCGCGGTCTGCCGGTTGGCGGCATAGGCTCGGCCAAGCTCGTACGTCGCGCGGCGCGACGATTTTGCCGCCACCGCGCAATACTTGATCGCGGTGGCGATATCGGCCGACGCAATGTCGGGCACGCCCTTCACGTCAGCCGGCTTGTCCGGATCGGTGGGATCGGCGGCGAGCCGGTCGCACAGCACGAGGTCGGCCGATTGCGCGTGAGCAAGCACAGGTGCGGCCAGCGCCACGGCAAGGACAATTGCATGGAAAGGTCTGAACATGACCGGCAGGTTGCGTCGCGGTGCGGGCAAATTCAAGGCTCGAGCCCGGTCGCGCGCAGCACCGGCGCGACATCGGCCGACGCCAGGTAACGCAGCAGATGATCGGCGGCTGCTGCGCGCTCTGAGGCGACCATGCGGCCCGCGGAAAACACCGCCGGCGTCTGCAGGCCTAGGGGAATTGGCCCGACGATTTCGACGCCATCGATCTGCTTCAACTCGCTGATCTGCTGGATCGCAAGGTCGGCCTCGCCGCTGACGAGCCTTTCCGCCGTGAAGCCCGCCGGAATGATCACCGCACGGGCGTTGACCGCCTCGGCAATACCGAGACGCGCGATCAGCTGCGCGAACAGGATGCCGCTGGCGCCGAGCCGCGAATAGGCCACCGCCCGCGCGCCGAGCAGCGCGGCACGCAATGCGGCTTCGCTCGCGATGTCGGGATGCGCGGCGCCCGCTTTCACGGCGACGCCGACATAGGACCGTGCGAGATCGACAACACTTTTCCGCGCAACGCGGCCCTCGCCGGTCATCTCGTCGAGGCCCTCGCGGGTCAGGATCACGAGATCGGCGGTCTCGCCGCCGCGCAGGCGTTCGAGCAGCGCCAGCGTCGGCGCGAAATCGGCATCGATCCGCACACCACTTGCCGCCTGGTAGGCCGCGGCAACGCGCGCGACCGCGCCCTTCAGCGCCAGCGTCGAGAGCACGCGAACCGAATTGTCCATTCCCCTTACGCCCGCCGCATCAGCTTGAGCGCGGCCTTGAGGCGGAGGCTGCGCTTGCCGGCAAGCGCCGTCGCTTCGAGCAAAGCGCCTTCCGCGTCGCAGGTACCGGCAAAGCCGATGCCGACCTCATGGCCGCCGAACACAGGGTTCTCACCCATCGCCGAGGTGTGCTCCTGATTGAGGATCTGCCCCTTCCAGCGACCTTTCTCTGACGTGTAGGTGCCGAGATAGTAGAAGAACGCATCGCCGCCGAGGATGCGGCCATTATTCAGCAGCATCACGCCGGTGAGGCTGCCGTCGACACCGTCGAGCAGCTGGATGTGGATCGAATAGAGCCCGTTGATGATGCCGCCCTCGCCGACCCCGCCTGCGATCGGGACCTCGTCCTCGGTGATCGGCGTCATCACCGACTGGAACGGCACGCCGGGCAACTCCTTCAGCTCGCCCTCGAAGCGGTAGAGCTCGCCGTCCGGGCCGCCCTTGGCGAGCAGCGTCGCGTCATCGGTGCCGGCCATCGCACGGTAGTTCGGATCGGGGTTGTGGCGGACGGTCTGGATCTCGACCGCGACCTCGTCGCCGGCCTTCTCGTAGGTGCCGATATGGGCGAAGGCCGAGTTGCCGCCGAGCATCTTGCCGTCGCCGACATACATCACGCTGCGGCCGACGGCGCCGCCCAGCTCGAACCGGACCTTGTAAAACCCTTCAAACAAGCGCCGTGTCCCCGGGCAGCCAAGATACAACCGTTGTCTAGCGCGGTTCATAACGCAGCGAAACCGCTTTCGGCGGCAGGCCGCCCGCAAAGACTGTCGTCAAAAAGCAAGGGTCCGCCAAGGCAGTCGCCCTGGCGGACCCTATTGCGGTACCGGATGGCTCCATCCGGGTCTGACAGCTGCTTAGGCGGCGGCCATTAAGCCGGAGCCACTTAAGCCGCGGCCTTGGCGCCGGTCGGCACCTCGGAGATCGTCTTCAGGATCTGCGAAGCGATCTGGTAGGGGTCGCCTTGCGAGTTCGGACGGCGGTCTTCCAGATAGCCCTTGTAGCCGTTGTTGACGAAGGAGTGGGGCACGCGGATCGACGCACCACGATCAGCCACGCCATAGCTGAACTTGTTCCACGGCGCGGTCTCGTGCTTG
Organism: uncultured Bradyrhizobium sp.; assembly: GCF_947648125.1. Classification (GTDB taxonomy): domain Bacteria; phylum Pseudomonadota; class Alphaproteobacteria; order Rhizobiales; family Xanthobacteraceae; genus Bradyrhizobium. The sequence goes on from NZ_CANSMR010000002.1 coordinate 373,672, forward strand.
CCGGTCAGACGCTTGTCGTTGTCCGGGCCGTAGACGGCGATGTGGTCCATCAGGTTCTTGTCGAAGGCCTTCATCAGGCTCTCGAAGTACTCCTTGCCGCCGACTTCGCGCATGTACTTGGTCGAGAAGTTGGCGTGCATGCCCGAGCCGTTCCAGTCGGTGTCGCCGAGCGGCTTGCAGTGGAATTCGATATCGATGCCGTAGCTCTCGGTGAGGCGCAGCATCAGATAGCGGGCCATCCACATCTGGTCAGCGGCGGTCTTGGAGCCCTTGCCGAAGATCTGGAATTCCCACTGGCCCTTCGCCACTTCGGCGTTGATGCCTTCGTGGTTGATGCCGGCGGCGAGGCAGAGATTGAGATGCTCTTCGACGATCTTGCGGGCGACGCTGCCGACGTTCTTGTAGCCGACGCCGGTGTAGTACGGGCCCTGCGGAGCCGGATAACCCTCTTCCGGGAAGCCGAGCGGACGGCCGTCCTTGTAGAAGAAGTATTCCTGCTCGAAGCCGAACCAGGCGCCTTCGTCATCCAGAACGGTGGCGCGCTTGTTCGAGACATGCGGCGTCTTGCCGTCGGGCATCATGACTTCGCACATGACAAGCACGCCGTTCTCGCGCGCGGCGTCGGGATAGCAGGCGACCGGCTTCAGCACGCAGTCAGAGCTGTGGCCTTCAGCCTGCTGAGTGGACGAACCGTCAAAGCCCCACAGCGGAAGCTGTTCGAGGGTCGGGAACGACGCGAATTCCTTGATCTGCGTCTTGCCGCGCAGGCTCGGCGTCGGCGTATATCCGTCGAGCCAGATATACTCGAGCTTGTACTTGGTCATTGAACCTCTCTGTTGATGATGCAAAACCGTGAGGAACCGAAAGCCAGTCGGCCGCCGCACGCGTACCCGGCCACCATCGGCCGGCTCTTACTAAGCAATTAAAATGCCAGTCGCTGCACTGCGGCACCCGCCCGGCCTGCGGATGTCCACAGCGGACATCGCATTTTTAGCTGCGACAAAGCAGCGCAGCTGGCATGCGCCACGATCAGCCAAAATCTTCTCTCAGCCCCCTCCGCCGCCCGTTTCTGCAGCAAATTCAGCTACGACACCGGCCGCCGATTAATGCTGCGGCAGCGCCATGTGACAGTTCGTGTCCAACCATCGGGCGCCGGGCAACCATCACCTCGGCCCAAGCGTTGGTCAGCTGCATCCTGCCTCGCAGGATGCAAACCCGGAATTGCACACTAATTGGACAGAGAATGACTATTTCTTGGTCAACTTGCACCCCGCCGGGCCCGGTCCGATATCAAAACGACGGTAACGACACGCGAATGAGTCGGGCGCACCATGGAGGCTCGCTCCGGCCATAGGAGACTTTGACATGATCACGACGGGCCAAAATCAGGAATCGGCAACGATCTATCAATTCCCGGCTGGGGGCCGCGCGGCTCTCGGCGGACGCCGCTACGGCGAGATGCGGACGGCGCGCGAGCTTGTCGCTGAGGTCGAGACCTCCGCTTGCAGCGAGAGCTGGTACCATCAGGCGGCCATCGACGACGCTAAGCCGAGCCGCGATCACTGATGTCGATCAGGCAGAGAGGCGCGACGCAAAAACGTCAGACAGCAACAGAGCAGTAGGAAAGGGTCGGAACGCAGCGTTTCGGCCCTTTTTCATGCCAGCTCGCAGGCCGTCACCGGCCGCTTGGCGTGCCGGAGCCTGGTCAATCCAGCCCGCGTGATCTCAAGCGTGACCCCGCCGCCCCTGTAGCGCGTGCCCGTCAGCGACAGACGCTTCGTCAGTGTCACCGCCTTGCCGTCGAGTTGCAGATGCGCGCGGGTGTCCCCGCCAAAGAACGCCGCAATGAACTGCGTGCCGTCGGCACAATGATAATTCCGGAAGGCGGATTGCGCCGGCGCTGCCGAGGAACCAAAGATCTCGAAAAGAATTGCGCCGACGAGAATGGCGCCTCCGCGATAAGTCATATTCTCCCCCCGAGAGGCCGGTTATAGACCTGTCTGCGCCGACACTCCTGCGCCAGGATTCATCCACCAAGTTTTCTGCGCCAAGTTTTCTGCGCCAAGACCTCACCAGCTGCAACAGGCCCGCCCGATGTCAGAAGCCCCTGCCCGTCACCTCAATCTCGCCGGCGCCAGCAATTTTCGCGACCTTGGCGGCTACCAGACGCGTGACGGCCGGACGGTGCGCTGGCGGCAGATCTTCCGCTCCAACCATCTTGCCTATCTCACCGAGCAGGACATCGCTGTGGTGCGCTCGCTCGGGGTCAAGAGCGCGTTCGATTTCCGCGGCGTTGCCGAGCGCGCCGAGGCGCTGTGCAGCATGCGCGACGTTGCCGTGCATTCACTTCCGGTCGAGCCGACGGTGGTTGCTTCGCTGCGGGCGATCGCCAGCAACCGTCAACTTCTGGAATCCGACGCGATCGACGTGATGCGGGATTCCTACCGCGGTTATGTCCAGGACAACACGCCGCGCTATCGCACGCTGTTCGCTCATCTGCTCGAAGACCGCGCCCCGCTGGTGATCCACTGCACCGCGGGCAAGGACCGCACCGGCTTTGCCTGCGCGCTGATCCTGCATTCGCTTGGCGTCCCCGATCAGGTGATCGCGGACGACTATCTCCTGACCAACCAGTTCTACAAGCGCGACCCGGCCCACAGCACCGAGCTGCCCGATGACGTCAAGCAGGTGCTCGGCACCGTACGCGCGGCGTTTCTGGAGGCGGCGTTCGAGGCGATCGATGCCGATTATGGCGGCCTCGACGGATATTTCCGCGAAGGCCTCGGGCTCGGCCAGGCCGAGCGCAAGGCGCTTGAAGGCCGCTATCTGCAGGCCTGATCAATTCGCGCGAGCGCGATTCAATCAGAACCGAAGGAGCTCAGGCCGCAGCGGCCTCGAGCTCGAGCTCCGCGTCGAGATCGGCGATTACATCCTCGAAGGCCGAGATCGCCTGCTGGATTGCGGCGATCTGCATCAACTCCCAGCTGCCCACTGGTCCCGTGCGGTTTTGCAGCGCCACCACGAGATCGCGCCGCTGCTCCTTAAGCTGAACGAGCGGTAAACCGTGATCCGGAAGATTTCCCATTCGCATAACCCCTACCTTGGCTGGAGTTCCGCTTCTAAGGAAAGGGTTCTGAAAACGACTTACGGAACTGCCGCAAATTTTATCCAACCGGCCCACCTCCGTAGTCTTACGTAGTCGGGTCTAGGTGATGCCTTCCGGCTTCAAGGCCTCGTCGATCGCGCCGAACAGCGACTGGGTCACACAGTTCGTCGCCCATTCGCTGGTGTGAAGCTGCCCGCCATCGTCGAGCTCGCTAAGCGGAATCCCGGCATCGGCCCAGCGTTTCATCAGCGCGAAACGGCTGAACAGGTTGACGCCCTTGGTTGACGTGACCTCCGCGATCATCGGCATGATCACATTGGCGAGATTGAGCGCAGCGTCCGTTCCGACGATCGCCTGCGTGTACTGTGAATCCATCACGATCACGTCGAGCGGCTCCGCGGCGAGCACGTCGAGCCCGGCCTCCAGCGTGGCGCGGACCTCGGCCGGATTGTAGCTCTTGTAGACGGCGTTGGTGCCGACTTGCCAGATCACCAGCACCGGCGCCTCGGTCGTGACGTCGGACTCGATGCGCGAATATTCCTCCGGCGCTTCCTGGCCGCCGATCCCGCGGTTGATCACGTCGATCATCCGGCCGAAGAAGCGTTGCCGCAGCAGCATTTCGAGCCGCGGCGGGTATGGCAGGATGTTGTCGGCGCCCGCGGTCGACGACGATCCGAGCGCCACCACCTTGATCTTGCGCTGGTGCCTGAGCGCTTCCGCGAAGTGCGGCAGCCGATGAGCGAATTTGACGAGTTCGAGATGGGTTTCGCACGGCCTTGGTGTCGGCATCGCAAACATCCTTGAGGCGAATGAATTGATGAATGCGCGCAGTAGGAGACGAAATTGGCGGCATTGCAAATGAAATCCGCCTGATCATAGTGGGCAGCAACCTGTTGCTGATACGGAGACCGCCATGAACGGAAAAGCCATCGTCATCACCGGCGCGCTTGGCGCCCTTGGCAAAGTGGTCGCCGAAGAAGCCCTGGCGCGCGGCGCGCGCGTCGCCGGCATCGATCATGCGGCCTCGCAGCTTGCCGCGACGGCCGATCGTATCGAGCTCGGCAATATCGACCTCACCGACACCGCGCAGGCCACGGCTGCGATCGACAAGGCGGCGGCGCATTTCGGCCGGCTCGACGGGCTGATCAACATCGCGGGCGGCTTTACCTTCGAGGCGGTGAGCGACGGCGATCCCGCGACCTGGCAGCGCATGTTCGCGATGAACGTGATGACCGCCTTCAACACGTCGCACGCGGCGATTCCGCACCTCATCAGATCGGGCGCCGGACGGATCATCAATATCGGCGCACTCGGCGCCTTGCAGGCGGCCTCCGGCATGGGTCCCTACGCTGCCTCGAAGGCCGGCGTGCACCGCCTGACAGAGTCGCTCGCTGCCGAGCTCAAGGGCAAGGTCACGGTCAACGCGGTGCTGCCCTCGATCATCGACACCGCCGCCAATCGTGCCGCGATGCCGAAGGCCGATATCTCGAAATGGGTGACGCCGAAGGAACTCGCCGACGTCATCCTGTTCCTCGCCAGCGACGCCGCGAGCGCGGTCACCGGCGCACTGCTGCCGGTCAACGGGCGGGTTTAGCGCTCCACTTTGTCCCGACGTCTTTTCGCCCGATGCTAGCAATGCTATATATCTGGCATGACCACTGCCGAAGACATCGAGAAGGCCGTCGAACAGCTGGCTCCTCGCGAGCTTGCACGTTTTCGCGCCTGGTTTGAAACGTTCGATGCCGAGCGTTTCGATGCGGCGATCGAACGAGACGCAAAAGCCGGGAAGCTGGACGCCCTGGCAGACGAAGCCTTGACGGCGCATCGCGCCGGGCAGTCGCGCGACTTGTGAAGCACTCCGCCTCCCCGAAGTTTTGGGCCGCCTATCAACAGTTGCCTGTCCCAATCCGGGAGCTCGCCGACGCGAACTTCGCACTGTTGAAGCGCAATCCACGTCATCCATCTCTCCAATTCAAGAAGATCGGGCGGTTTTGGTCCGTTAGGGTCGGCTTGCGTTATCGAGCGCTCGCCGTCGAAACAAACGAGGGATATCTCTGGTTCTGGATCGGCTCTCACGCGGAATATGATCGCCTGATCAGCTAACGCCGCGAGCCCGTCGAGCATCGCCCGTTAGTCCGCAACCAGCAGCCGCAGCTTCGACCTGAAGCGGATGCTCTGCTTGCCGGCGAGCGCCATGCCGTCGCCCTCGGCGGTCTCGTCGGTGTAGGTGCCGGTAAAGCCGATTGTGACCACCTTGCGTTCCCACACCGGGCGCTCGCCATAGGTCGGCGAATGCTCCTCGTTGGTGACCTCGCCCTTCCACTTGCCGTCGGCCGCGGTGTAGCTGCCGTGGGCGAAGAAGAACGAGTCGCCGCCGCGCATCTGGCCGTCGCGCAGCACCATGACGCCCTGGTTGCCACCAGAGACGCCATCGAGAAATTCGACGGTGATGTGATAGAGGCCGTTCCGGATCATGAAATGGTCGCGCCCTGTCCCGGCACAATAATAGCCGCCTGGCCGCGCTTTGGGCAAATTCCATCCGCCTCAATGGGCGCAATTCCGCGCTATGCTGGCACCTGAGTCGCGGCGGGATGCCGCAGGAGCCGCCTGTTGGAAACCGCGCTTTATCTGCCCGTCAAACGCTTCCTGGAAAAGCTCGGCTTCACGGTGAAGGGCGAGGTCGGCGGCTGCGACCTCGTGGCACTGAGCGGCGGTGATCCGCCTGTCGTCGTGATCGGCGAACTGAAGCTCGCCTTCAATCTCGAACTGATCCTGCAGGCGGTCGATCGCGCCGGCGCCGCCGACGAGGTGTGGATCGCGGCCAAGGTGTCGGCCCGCGGCAAAGGCCGCGAGAGCGATGCGCGCTATCGCAATCTGTGCCGGCGGCTCGGCTTCGGCATGCTCGGCGTCACCGATCGCGGCGACGTCGAGGTGTTGGTGCCGCCGCCGACTGCGGCACCACGCCGCAATCCGAAGAAGCGCTCGCGCCTGATCACCGAGCATCGGAAACGCAAGGGCGATCCTGCCATGGGCGGATCGACGCGGGCGCCGATCATGACCGCCTACCGGCAGCAGGCGCTGGCCTGCGCCTGTGCGCTGTCGGATGGCCCCCGGCGAGTGCGCGACCTGCGCGCCGAGATTCCCGACGCCGGCAAGATCCTACAGCATAATGTCTACGGCTGGTTCGATCGCGCCGAGCGCGGCATCTATGTGCTGACCGATGCCGGCCGTGCCGCGTTGAAGCGCTGGCCGCAGCAGCCGATCAATGCATCAGGGGCGGAAGCCGCCCCGTAACAACAGGGGGAGATCATGATCGTCGTCACCGGCAGCGTTACCGCCCGCCCCGACTCGTTCGACGAGGTGCGGCGATTGAGCCTCGAACATGTCCATCGCTCGCGCACCGAGCCCGGCTGCATCTCGCACGCGGTGCATGTCGACTGCGAGAATCCGCTCAGGCTAGTATTTTTCGAGCAATGGGCCGACCCCGCCGCGTTGGCGGCGCATTTTGCGGTCCCCGCCTCGCGCGATTTCGTCCGCTCCCTGCAATCTCTTGCGGCCGTAGCGACCACCATCGAACTTTATGACGCTCACAAGATTGAGAGACTCTAGCTGCATGGCTGGATTGCCATCTCATATTCATATTGCAATGCAACATTGGGGACCTTACGTATCTCCCGCGATTCAAAGATGAGGCGGCGATGAGCGGAGACTGGAACACCAAGTATGGCACCCGGCGCGTGCGGCATGATCCGCCGACGCTGGAGGAGGCAATCTTCGCCGCCATCGGCATCACCGAAGACGTGGAGGCCCAGGCCGAGATCGCGTCGTCCCTGATGGGGCTGCCCTATGAAGAGGTGCTGGCCGAGGTGAAGAAGACCGCGCGCGTCAGCGCCCGCACCGGCACGGCAACCCGCGTGATCGCCGGCGAACAGGGCGCGCAGCGTTCGGTCGTGGTCGAGCGCCGTGTGGTCCGCCGCTTCGCGATCGACAAGCGCACCGGCACCTGAACAACGACATCCGGTTACTCAAAGAAAAAGGGCAATCAGCTGAGCGGATTGCCCTTTTTGTATTTGACGTGAGATCTCAGCTCAGGCTGCCCGGCCCCAGCCGGACATCTGCATCACCATTCGCCAGTAGGCGCGGTTCATGTCGACGATCGCGCGCGCGGCCTCGACCGGAGTCACCGGAGCAGCGACCGGCGCCGGTTCAGCCTGGTGCGGTTCGGTCAGATCGATGCTGCCAGTGGACTCGCCGTGACGGAAGGTCAGCTGGGCACCGAACTTGGTGGCGAGCGCACGCATCGCGTCGTTCTGCGCGCCCGTCGTGATGCGCAGGCTGCCGTAGCCCTTGGCATGCGCCTCGGCGATCAGCTTGCGGAACAGGGTGCTGCCGACGCCCCTGCGCCGAACCGACCGCTCCACGCTGAAGGCGATTTCCGGCTGTGCATCCGGTGACTGCTCCGGCGGATGCAACTCGGCCGCGCCGCGGACCACGCCATCCTCGAAATAGGCGATGATGACGGTGCCGTCGTTGGCGCAGCGCTCGGCATAGCGGCGGATGAAACTGTCGTCGATGAAGCCATGAAAACGATCATGGCGGCTGGTACGGTCCAGTCGCAGCAGGTGATCGCGCAGCAGAGGAAGCTCCTCCTGCTGGCTCAACGTCCGCACGGTGCCCTTGGCGGACGTCGGACGAATGGAATCATAGTTCATTTCATAACTCCTCTTGGTAGCCCTCGAGGAGGCGTCGAGTCCCTAGCACCCCTATATTGTGCGTCGCAGCATATAATTCAAGTCTCTAGATTCATTTAAGTAAACAATGATGTGATCGACAAATCACATCATTGCCTCATCATAATACCAATTGCGTTTGCGTAACCACCGCAACCAGCTTGCCGTCCTCGGTCTCCAGCCTGGTCTGCCAGACCTGGGTCCGCCGGCCCCGATGAACCGGTGTCGCCGTCGCGATCACGGTGGTGCCCTCCTTGGCCCCACCGATGAAGTTGGTCTTGCTCTCCAGCGTCGTGGTGCCCCTGGCGTCCTCAGGCAGGTTGATCACGGTGGCGGCGGCGCCGACCGAGTCGGCGAAGGCCATCACCGCACCGCCGTGGATGGTGTTGCGCAGGGTACAGAGGTCCGGCCGCACCAGCATTTTCGCGACCACGCGATCCGGGCTGGCTTCGGTGAAGGTGACGCCCTTCAGTTCCGCAAACGGCATCTTCATCGACTGGATCTTTTCGAGCGGCGTCATGGGCACTCCCTAGCTTATGCGGGCTTCTTCGAGATTGGTGTTCGGCATGATGGATTGCCTGACCGGGCCGGGCAATGACGTCAGAGGTAATGGTGAGGATGACGTCATGACCGCCGTGACAATCGCTGGCTGGTCTGCATACCGTCGGCGATGCGCGACTTCCCTCCCCGCCGGATCGTCTGCCTCACCGAAGAGACGGTCGAGACGCTGTACCTGCTCGGCGAGCAGGACCGCATCGTCGGCGTCTCCGGCTACGCGGTGCGGCCGCCCGAGGTTCGCCGCGAGAAGCCGCGTGTGTCGGCGTTCATCTCCGCCGACATTCCGAAGATCCTGGCACTTGAGCCCGATCTCGTGCTCGCCTTCTCCGATCTGCAGGCCGACATCGTCGCCGATCTCGTGCGCGCCGGTGTCGCCGTCCATGTCTTCAATCAGCGTGATGTCGCCGGCATCCTTGCGATGGTCCGCAGCCTCGGTGCGATGGTCGGCGCCGCCGAGCGCGCCGGGCAACTCGCGCAAGGACTCGAACAGCGGCTGGCCGCGATCGCAGCGACGCCGCGCCCGGCGCCGCGGCCAAAGGTCTATTTCGAGGAATGGGACGATCCCTTGATCAGCGGCATCGGCTGGGTGTCCGAACTGATCGACATCGCCGGCGGCGAAGACGCGCTGCCGCACCTGCGCGCGCACAAGGCCGCCAAGGATCGCATCGTCACGCCCGACGCCGTGCGCGCGGCGATGCCCGACGTGATCCTGGCGTCCTGGTGCGGCAAGAAGGTGGTGCCCGACCGGATCCGCAAGCGCACTGGGTGGAGTGACATTCCGGCCGTGCGCAACGACCGCATCGTCGAGATCAAATCGACGATCATCCTGCAGCCCGGCCCCGCCGCGCTGACCGACGGGCTTGATGCGATCGTGAAGGCTTTGTGGGCGGAGCGGGGTTGAGTACCTGCCGCCGTCATTGCGAGCGCAGCGAAGCAATCCATCTCACCGCTAGCCGCGAGATGGATTGCTTCGTCGCTTCGCTCCTCGCAATGACGAGGAAGGAGCGGAACTACGCCTTCTCTACCCCGCACCATTCAGCGATGAACAGCGCGGTCGCCTTGGTCGACTTCAGCAGCGAATCCAATTCGACATATTCGTTGAAGCCGTGCATCGCCGCACCACTGGCGCCGAAGCAGAGGCTCGGGATGTCGTAGTTCAGGCCGTAGAAGCGCGTGTCGGTCAGCGCGGTGAAGGCGCGGTCTTCCACCGCGCCGCCATAGACCGCCTGATGTGCCTTGGCGAAGGCGGCTTCCGGCGCCTCGGAATTCACCAGCTCATAGCCTTCCGACAGGAACCCCGACCATTCCACCTGCGGCGGATTGTTGGAGAGGAAACGATGGTCGCGCGCCGCGGCCGACACGCAGGCCAGAATCTCCTGCTGGCATTCGGCGATCGACCAGCCCGGCAGCACCGCGATGCGGCAGTCGACATCGCACCAGGCCGGCACGCTGGACGCCCAGTCGCCGCCCTTGATGATGCCCGGGTTGAAGTTGATCGGGTGATTGACGTCCTTGAAATGGCGGTCGGCCTTGGCGCGCTCGTTCCAGGCGATCTCGAGCTTCTCCAGCGCATGCATCAGGTGATATGCCGCCATGATCGCGTTCGAGCCGGCACCGGCCTCGAACACATGCACCGGGAAGCCGCGCACCTTCAGGCGGAACCAGATCACCCCGACCTGCGAGCGGATCATCTTGCCGTTGGTCGGCTCCGGGATAAAGCAGGCATCGGCGCGATAGCCGCGCTGCAAGGTCGAGAGCGCGCCGACGCCGGTGCTCTCCTCCTCGATGACAGACTGGAAGTGAATCCGCGCCGTCGGCTTCAGCCCGGCTTTCTTGATCGCATCCAGCGCATAGAGCGCGGCAATGGTGCCGGACTTCATGTCGCAGGCGCCGCGGCCGTACATCCTGCCGTCCTTGATGACCGGCGAGAACGGCGGCGTCTCCCACATCTCGAGCGGGCCGGTCGGCACCACGTCGCAGTGGCCCTGCAGGATCAGCGATTTGCCGGCATTGGTGGCCGGGCGATAGGTGCCGACCACCGTCCGCGCCTTGGAGAAATCATGCTCGATCGGGCCGAAGCCGCGCAGGTCCTTCAGCTCGTCGAGATTGATGTGCCAGTCGTCGACCTCATAGCCGCGCTCGCGCAGGAGATCGCCGATCATGTCCTGGCACGGCCCCTCGGCGCCGCGGGTCGAGGGGATCGCGACAAAGGCCTGCGTCGTCGCAAGCTGCGCATCGAATCCCTCGTCAACGGCGGCAAGGATTCGTTGTTGCGTCTCGGCAGTCATTCGGCAGCTCCATGGAGGACATCAGAAAAGGCGGGAGCCGCACCGTAACCCGATTTCACCCCTCCTTGTATTGCGCAAAATAGGCATCCCGCAATGCATCTTCGAGCAGACGGCCTTCCGAATAGCCATCAAGCGTCGCAGGCCGCGTCACGCCGTCGAGCAACCGCGGGCACGGCTCGGGTGCGCCGAGCACGGTGCGAACCGGAATACGCTCGGCATAGATCGGCAACTCGTAATCCTCGTCGTCGTCGGCGACGCCCTTGGCGCGCACTTTTGCCGAGGCCTCCTCGATCTCCATCGCGATGAACGAGGTCGCCTTGATCTCCTGCTTGTTGCTGGCGCGCAGGCTCGCGGTGCGCTCGGGAAAGAAGCGGTCGACCATCGCAACGATCGCGCGCTCCTTCTCCTCGGGGTCGGTCACGAGATAGGCTGACCCGAACGCCATCACCGCGCGATAGTCGGCCGAATGGTTGAAGCCGCAGCGCGCCAGCACCAGGCTGTCGAGATGGGCGACCGTCAGGCACACCCGCTGGCCTTCGGACTGGTTCTCCAGCATCCGGCTCGCGCTGGAGCCATGCCAGTAGAGCTTGGTGCCCTCGCGCCAGAAGAAGGTCGGCGTGCAATAGGGCTGGCCGTCGATCACGTAGGAGACATGGCACAGCATCGAGGCGTCCAGGATCTTGTGCACGGTGGCGTGGTCGTAGAAGCCGCGGTCATGGCGGCGCTTGACCCGGTTGCGGGACGACATGGGGTAGGACGGAGTGGACGCGCCTTCGGTCACGGCAGTGCCTTTCGAAATCTGGAATCTGTCCAGAGTTGTAGCGGCCCATTTGGTCTGCGATAGTGCCAATTCCATGCGAAAAATTCCGACCAATTCTCGAGAGCCCACGGCGCGCAAGCCGGAGCTGCCGCTCGACCTCACCGGCCCGCACGTGACCGCGGGCGCGGCCTCGCAGCAGCGGCTCTATCAGGCGCTGTGCCACACCATCGTCGGCGGCCTCGTCAAGCCGGGCGAGCCGCTGCCGCCGTCGCGCGCGCTGGCGAAACAGACCGGCTTCCGCCGCAACGCTGTCACTACGGCCTATGAGCGGCTGATCGCCGACGGCTTTGCAGTGGCGACCACGGGTTCCGGCACCTTCGTTGCGGCGCGCATTCCGGCCCAGGCCACCGCGCCGCGACGCGCCAAGATCGAGATCGAGCCGCCGCAGCACAACGCGCTGTCGCTCGGCTGCACGCATATCGATGACCGCGCGCTGCAGCGCTTCCGCGCCTTTGCCGGTCGCCGGCTGCGCGCCTTCGGCTCCGAGCATCTGCATTACGGCGATCCCCGCGGCAGCAGCGAGTTGCGCGCCGCGATCTCGGACCATTTGCTGTCGGCGCGTGGGCTGCGCTGCGATCCCGACCAGATCATGCTGGCCTCGGGCACGCTGCATGCGCTGCGCATCGTGCTCGGCGCCATCCTCAAGCCCGGCGATCAGGTCTGGTGCGAGGACCCCGGCTATCCGGCGGCGCGGCGTGCGATCGAGCATTGCGGCTATCGTCCGGTGTCGGTGCCGGTCGATGGCTCGGGCATGCGCATCGACAAGGGACGCGTATCCGCTCCCGCGGCGCGCGCCGCCTATGTCACGCCGTCGCACCAATTTCCGCTCGGCGTGCAGATGTCCATGCCGCGCCGGCTCGAGCTGCTCGACTGGGCCCGGGATGCCGGCGCCTTCGTGTTCGAGGACGATTACGACAGCGAGTTCCGTTACGACGGTGCGCCGCTGCTGTCGCTCGCCGGCATCGATCATCTGCGCCGCGTGATCTACATGGGCACGTTCGCGAAGACGCTGTTTCCGGGATTGCGGATCGGTTACTGCGCCCTGCCCGAAGCCTTGATCGGTCCGGTGACGGCGGCGCGCGCCGCGCTCGATCGCTTTCCCGGCACCCTGATGGAAGGCGCGGTCGCCGACATGCTGAACTCCGGCGCCTTCGCCGCCAACCTGCGCAAATCGCGCAAACTCTATCGCGAGGCGCGCGACGTGCTGGCGGCGACACTCACCCGTGCATCGGAGGGTGAGCTCACGGTTCCCGTGCCGTCGCAAGGCCTGCATCTCGTGGCGCGGCTCGATCCCTTAACCGATCCGCTGATCGCCGCGCAGGCCAAGGCCAATGCGGGCGTCGGCGGCTGGCTGCTGGCCGAGACCTATCATCGCGCACGGCCCCTGCCCGGCTTCGTGCTGGGATTCTCCGGTCATCCGGTTCCGCAACTTGTCGCGTCTGCGGAACAATTGGCGCAGACGACGCTGGCTGCGCTGCGCGCGACGCGCAAGAAATCCGTCAAGCCGTCCGCCACGCCGCAGCGCTCTAGGAGAATCGCAACCACCTGACTAAGGTCGCCCGCGTTCAGTCAGTGTCCGCCTATGGAGATACCGGATGCCCAATCGCAACGTCCTGTATCTCGTGATCGGCGCGCTGGTCGTGATCACAGGGATGCTCGGCTACAATCTGTATCAGGCGAAGAAGCAGCCCGAAGGCCTGCAGATCAATGTCGGCCCCGACGGGGTCAAGATCCAGAACAAGTGAAGGAGGCTGCGATGCCGCGCATTGGATTGGTCGCGCTGGTCAGCGCCGCCGCGCTTGTCGCGATCATTCATTCCGCCTCCGCACAGACCGTCATGCGCGAGGCCGACATCGTCGACCTCCGGGTCGGTCAGCGCGTCCTGGTCGACGACGGCTCCTGCCCGGCCGGGCAGATCAAGCAGGTGATCGGCGCCAGGCTGAGCCAGAACGGCGTGGTGCGGACCCAAAGTTGCGTGCCGCGCCTCGCCAAAAAGTAAAGCGCCCCGCTGTCGCGAGGCGCCTCATTCATCATTGCTTCGGCAACACGCCGCTCAGTTCGAGATCGGCTCGAACATGCATTGCAGCGTCGGCTTGGCGATCTTGGTGAAGGTCGGGCCAATCTCGTTTTGCTTGGACGGCGGCACCCAATCGGTCTCGATGGTCGGCACGCCGGTCTCGCTGATGCCGCGCAGCAGCGCCTGGCGCAGATCGGGATCGTCCACCGTCGCGGCAGCATGGTCGTGCAGGCAACCGCACACGGCCTCGGGATGCGCCCAGCGCCCGAGCATATGCGGCGCGCATTGGCGCACGAACTCGTCGCGCGGCTCAGGCACCCGGTACAGCGAGCGGATCTGCATCGACTCGAGTGGAAGTTGGGATTGGGCCTGCGCGGAACCTGCCAAGAGACCCATCAGGGCGAGCGATGCCAGGATCGCGGCGGAACAGATACGGAGCAACATGGGGAGCCTTTACCGGCAGTTCTGTTTGTCGCGTCGCGCTCAGTTGGCCTGCGCCATCACCATCGTGGCCGAGGTGACCACCGGCGAGCCGTTATAGGAGAAGGTGCCGATACCGGGCAAACCGTTGTCCGGGGTGCCAGCCATCGACGAACCGGCCATCACGAAGGCGAAGGCGAGGATCAGGCTCATGGTCCGCATCTGACAGTCTCCGTCATTCCCGTTCGGCGTCCGGCGCCGTTGTTGACGGTTTGATAACGATCTGCCGTTTCGGGAGTTCTGCGGAACAAGCCGAAAATGGTTTCGTCGGCCGGAGAATTGTTTCGTCGGCGGGCCGCCCACGAAACATTGGCCGGAAAACACCAATGTTTTCAGTGAGAGTGCGACGCCCGTGAGCGCGTTCAACATTTCGCGCACGAGGGCCGCCCGGCGGCTGCACGCTGGCCCGCGGATTATGCGCGCAAATTGAGGGAGCTACCGCGCTTTCTTAACTTTCCTCTGCTGAGACAGGAAGCAGCACAGCAAGAGCGGTGTGAACCGGCCGGCGGTTCGGCCGACTCATCTGGGCACCGTGCAACCATCTTCGCGGTGGCACGTTGTCGTGATTCCCGATCCAACGGAGGATGTCAGTCGTGGGCAATGGCAACATCGGTGTTGGCAATCAATCCGCGGCCGGCAAATCCGGCCAGCAGCAACAGATGACGGCCGCGATGCCGCAGCAGGGCGCTTACGTGATGGGCGACAATGAATGCGCGCAGCAGAAGCTGGTCCGCCTCGTCGGCTGCCGCGACTCGAAGGTCAAGCCAGGCCTCAGCAGCGTCGGCACGAAGCAGTTCGGGCAAACCAACCGCTAGCTCGTCCGCCGCTTCAGCCACCCGGGCCAAGCCCCTGCTCCTGCTACTGAATGAACTCGCCGCACTTCTGCACAGCGGTGGCGTCGGCCGCGCCCCAAGGCATGATCGGAACCGACGACGTCGAATTCTTCGGCGAGCCCTCGATCAGCTTGTCGGAATACACCATGTAGACCAGCACATTGCGCTTGGCGTCGCAGCCGCGCACGATCTGCATCTTCTTGAAGAACAGCGACCGTCGCTTGCTGAACATGTCGTCGCCCTGGCCGAGCTTGCTCTTGAAGCGGATCGGCCCGATCTGCCGGCAAGCCAGCGAGATATCGGAGACTTCCTCGGCGAGGCCGAGCCAGCCCTTGAAGCCGCCCCTCTCCGGAACCGTGAAGTGACAGGCGACGCCCTCGACCTCGGGGTCGTCGACGCCATAGGTGGCGAGCTTGTCGTTGGGGCTCACCCATTTGAACACCGTCGAGCGGCGAAAGATCAGGTCCGGCTCGTCGGCCGCGGCTGCAGGAACTGCCTGTCCCAAGGCCAGCAACATCAGCAGCGCCGCGCAGCCCCATCGAGACAACAGTCGCACGTCACACAAGCTCACATTTCTCGATGTCATTGAGGTCTCCGCGGGGTGGGTTCCGCCTATGTAGTGCGCAAACGCCGCACAGGAAGGCGCTGACAGTTCGGTGATCAGACCGGGCGCTTTAACCTCCTGTGAGGCTTTTTTGTTACTCTTTCGTCGAAAAACCGCCCCTCACGGAAGGGTTAGATCGCTTGCGCTGGTGAACGCGTTCGGCGTCTGCGACAACCAACAGATAGTTTGGACTGGGATTCGGAATATGCGCGCAATCGGACGTCGGATCTCGATTTTTGATTCTGCGAATGGGCGGTTCTGGCAGTTTGCAATTCTGACAGCGGCCGGCACTGTCGCCGCTTCCTCGCAGGCCGATGCAGCGCTGTTCTACTGGAATCGTGACTCCGCCTATTACGGCGATGTCGAGCCGATGCCGCCGCAGCAGCCACGGCCGAAGCCGAAGCGCAGTACAGCCAAGAAGAATCCGGCGATCGAGAAAGAGGCCGGCCGCAAGCCGCAGGGTCCCCTGATCATCTCGGTCTCGATCGACCAGCAGCGCGTCAGCATCTACGACGCCAACGGCCTCTACGCCGAGAGCCCGGTATCGACGGGCATGAAGGGGCATTCGACCCCGATGGGTGTCTTCAGCGTCATCCAGAAGCAGAAGTACCACCAGTCCAACATCTATAGCGGCGCGCCGATGCCCTACATGCAGCGCATCACCTGGTCGGGCATTGCTATGCACGCCGGCGTGCTGCCCGGCTATCCGGCCTCGCATGGCTGCATCCGCATGCCGACGTCGTTTGCGGTCAAGATGTACAACTGGACGCGGATGGGCGCCCGCGTGTTCGTCACGCCGGGCACGATCTCGCCGGAGAATTTCTCGCATCCGCTGCTGGTGACGCAGAAGGTCACGCCGCAGCAGCCGGTTGCCGATGATGTTCTGAAGATGGATGCGCCGCTCGGCGTGAAGAGTGACAAGGGTGCCGACAAGCAATCCAGTCTCGACTTGCGCACCAGCGTCGGCCATGCCGCCGCCGCGTCGCTGCGCGACAACACCCACACCGCCGATGCCAGCGGCGCGATGCCGGCGGCAAGCGCGTCGGCGACGATGTCCGATGCGTCCTCCTCCGCGCGCGACGCCATTGCGGAGAAGATCGCGGCTGACAAGTCCGAGGCGAGCGCGACCGAGCCTGCCGCTGCCGACAAGCCGGCCGACACCAACTCCGCCGCTGGCGACAGCAGCGTCGTCACCGACGACAAGACGGTCGGCGAGGTCACCGGCAGCACCGACACGCCGAAGTCCGAGGTGTCCGCAAGCGACCCGGTGAAGGCCGAAGCCAAGGCCGATGAGCCGAAGGCGGACGCGGCCAAGACTGATGCGGCCAGCAAGGACGCAACCAAGGCGGCGGATGCGGTCAAGCCCGCCGAGGCGGCGACTGCCGCCGACGCCAACCAGGATGCGGCCAAGGATCCGGCACGGCTGCCGGGCGTTGCCAAGATCGACATACCTAAGCGCGCCGGCCAGATCGCGGTGTTCATCAGCCGCAAGGATTCCAAGCTCTATGTACGGCAGAACTTTGCACCGCTGTTCGAGGTGCCGGTGACGATCGCGGCCAGCGACCGGCCGCTCGGCACGCATGTATTCACCGCGGAAACCGACAAGACGGATGCGAACCTGCTGCGCTGGTCGGTGGTGACGCTGCCGACCCGGAGCGCCGCCCGCATCGACGTCGAGGAGCGCGCCTCGCATCGTCGCAAGATCGCGGCCGCAGCGCCGGTCGAGGCGAAGCCGCAGCCGGCGACCAACACCCCGGCCGAGGCGCTCGACCGCATCTCGATTCCGGCCGACGCGATGGCGCGGATCAACGAAGCGCTCGGCACCGGCGGATCGATCATCGTCTCAGACCTCGGCGTGAACCAAGGTGAGACCGGCGAAGGCACCGACTTCATCCTGCCGCTGCGCTGATCCTTCCGGCCCCTCATTCTGAGAGCCAGAATCACGTTCGGTCATGGCCGGGCTTGTCCCGGCCATCCACGTCTTGTCTTGCTCGATTGGAGCGAAGGACGTGGATGCCCGGCACAAGGCCGGGCCTGACGGCTGCGGTGTCGCGATATCCCCAATAACGCCTTCTTGAAAGCCTGCGCCTGGCCGCTGGATTATGATCCCGACGAACATCTGTTCCGGGGACGAGACCATGATGGACCGCAGGACAATGATCGTGGCGGCCTTCGCCGCGGCCGCAGGATCCCGTGCGCTGCATGCGGAGCAGCCTGCCATGAGCCGGATCACGGCCTACGCCTTCTCATTTCCGGCACTCTCCGGCGGCGACATTCGGCTCGCCGACTATGCCGGCCATCCCCTGATGATCGTGAACACGGCCTCGCTCTGTGGCTTCACGCCGCAATATGCCGGCCTGCAGCAACTGTGGACCGAATTTCGCGACCGCGGCTTCGTCATCATCGGCGTGCCTTCCAATGATTTCGGCGGCCAGGAACCCGGCGGCCCGACCGAGATCGCCGAGACCGCGCAGCATCAATACGGCGTCACCTTCCCGATCGCGGCCAAAGCCGTGGTCAAGGGCGCAAACGCGCATCCGTTTTACCGTTGGGCGGCGGAGGCACGGCCCAAGGACGTGCCGCGGTGGAATTTCCACAAATACCTGATCGGCCGCGACGGCTATATCGCCGACGTCTTCCCTGAGTCGGTCGCGCCGGACGACACGCGCATCAAGACCGGGATCGCACGGGCACTGGCGGCGGCCTGAGAGGCGGCGGTAATCCCCGGAATTAACTGGGATTTCGGACAGAGCCCCGCCACGTTCATTGCCTTGGCGTCGCCACTGTGACTAGGGTACGATCGGTTTGGGGGTGAAGCGGCCTTGGTTGCGGCAGTGCCGGCACCGGGACCGCGATCAGCAGGGAACACGCCATGCGCATTGCGGCAGGTCTGATTTTCGCAGGGACCGTATCGTTGCTCGCGTCGAGCGCAGCCTGGTCGCAGACGCCGCCCGCCAAGGGCGCCGCCGCAGCGCCGGCGGCAGCACCAGCGGCCGCAGCTCCAGCGCCTGCCGCAGCTGCGCCGGCGCCCGCCGCAGCGGCCGCTCAAGTGCCGCCGAAGCAAGCGCCGCAGCCGGCGCGCGCCGCCTGCAACAATCCGAACGCGCTCGGCGTCGCCCGGACCGTCGAGATCGACACCACCGGCGGACCCGGCTTCGGCTTCGAGCATTTCAAGCAGCTCGACTTCCTGCGCGATCATGAAGTGGTGCTGACCTTCGACGACGGTCCGTGGCCGGCCAACACGCCGGCGGTGCTGAAGGCGCTCGCGGATGAATGCACCACGGGCATCTTCTTCCCGATCGGCAAGCACGCCACCTATCACCCCGAAATCCTGCGCCAGGTCTATGCCGCCGGCCACACCGTCGGCTCGCACACCTGGTCGCACGAGAATCTGAACAACAAGAAGCTGACCGAGGATCAGAAGAAGGACGAGATCGAGCGCGGCCTGGCTGCGGTCAAATGGGCGCTCGAGACATCACCCTCGCCGTTCTTCCGCTTCCCGGCGCTGCAGCATCCGCCGGAGATGGTGACCTATCTCGGCAATCGCAACATCGCGATCTTCTCCTGCGATCTCGACTCCTTCGACTTCAAGTCGAAGAACTCGCAACAGGTGATCGACACCGTGATGAAGAAGCTCGCCAAGCTCGGCAAGGGCATCATCCTGATGCACGACTTCCAGAAGCACACTGCGGAAGCGCTGCCCACGTTGCTGACGCAGCTCAAGGCCGGCGGCTACAAGGTGGTCGCGATGCGCGCGAAATTCCCGGCGACCGTGCTGCCGCAATACGAGCAGGAGCTTGCCAAGGACGTCAAGCTGCCGACCGTGAGCTCGCGGCCGGTGAACAGCGTCGTCACCACTGTCGATCAGTAAACGCGCCGGCGATATTTCTGGTGTCTGGGTTGCGTATCGAGGGTTTCGTCATCGTCTCCGCCGATGGCCGGTTGGCGAACGCGCGGAATGTGATGCCTGACGACCTCAAGATCGAGGGCGACAAGCGGTTCTTCACCGCTGCCCTCGACCGTGCCGACCTCGTCGTGCATGGCCGCCACTCCCAGGAAGAGCAGCCGAACGCACCGAAACGGCGCCGCGTGATCCTGACCGGCAAGGTCGCCGCGATCGCACCCGACCCGGACAATCCGAAGGCGTTGTTGTGGAATCCCGCCGGCTGCCCGTTCGAGACCGCGAGCCGCGAGGCCGGCGTGAGCTCGGGCATGGTCGCCATCATCGGCGGCCCCGGCGTGTTCGGCATGTTCATGGACCGCTACGACACGTTCTGGCTCTCGGTCGCACCGAAGGTGCGCATCCCCGACGGCGAGCCATGCTTTCCCGGCGTCCCTGCCCGCACCCCGCAGCAGGTGCTGTCAGCGCACGGCCTTCACGCCGGCGCGCCGCAACTGATCGACGCCGCGCAGGATGTCAGCGTCACGCCGTGGCGACGGGTGGGTTGATTCCGGTCAAGCCACTGCGGCGCGTAACATCAGCTGCGCTGCTTGCGGAACGAGTTCTTCACCGTGATCTTGTCGCCCTCGAACTGAAAGACGTCGCAACCCGCGACTTCGACCGCCAGGCCGTCAGCGCCTGTGCCCGTGAAAACCCACTCCGAGCAGCCACGATCACCGGAGACGAAATGACGAGCGCCGTTCCAGCGCGCGTCCGGAAACAACTGCCACGCACGCATGAAGCCGCGGCGCACCTCTTCCCTGCCGCGATACACCGTGCCTGATACGTCGGGCCCGGCATTGGCCTCGAACACACAATCGTCGGCCATGAACGACATCAGATCGTCGATGGCGTGACGATTCCAGGCGTCGGCGAACGCTTCGAGCGTTGCAATGGTCACCTTGCGATCGGACGTCATGCGGCAGCCCTGACCGCATCCGCGAGGTGAAGCCGGTCATGGAGGAATTCCGCAATCATCGTCTCGACGTCGCATGCGCTTCCATCGGCGCGGAGCACCGTCGCGGTACGCTGATAGAAGTGATCGGCACCGGCCACATGCACGAACTGATTGGCGAGTCCAACGCGGTCAAAATGCGCGCGCATCTCGCCGATACCGTCGAGAATGACCGGAAGATCGCGTTCGCCATGGAACACCAGAGCGGCCGGCGCGATCGCACCGTCGGTGAGATGGAAATCCATCGTCGGCCCGGCGATACGGCCGGACAACGCGACAACGGCGGCAACCGGCGCCCGTTCCGCAAATGCTGCATTGAGCGCGATTGCGGCGCCCGCAGAGAAGCCTCCGCACACGATCCGCGTGACGTCGACGCCATAGGCCTGAGACCGGTTGCGGACGAAGTTGATCGCCTTCGTCATGTCGTCGGTCGCGGCTTCCAGCTCGTCGGCCATCATTTGCGGCGTGCATGGCGGCAGGCCGAGGATGTTGCGGACGAAGTCGATACGGTCGGTATTTTGCGGCTGGCCCGGCAACAGGAACGGCGTGACGCCGGGGTCGGGCGCCTCCTGCATCAGCCGGTAGTCGATCGAGAAGCAGACATAGCCGCGGCGCGCGAACTCACGGCAATACTCCGCCATCGCCGTGCTCGGGTTCTCGCCCTCGAACACTTCCACGCCCTTGGCGCCGCGATGGAATGCGCCGCCGAACGCGAGGATGAGTGCCGGTCGCGGCGCCTTGCCGTCACCGGCCGGACGGTAGACGTCGAGCTTGAGCTCGCGGTAGCGCGCAGGTCCCTTCCCCGCGACGTAGCCGACGCCGCCGACGCCATAGGTGACGTCGGGCGTGAACACGACGTCGTGGACCTTGTCGAGATAGAGTGCGTCGGCCGGTGGCCTGGACGAAACAGTGCTCACGGAATCCTCCTCACGTTCGAGCCGGCCGCGCCGGACCGGTGCTGCCACGCACGATCAGTTCGGTGGCCAATTCGATATGCTCCACGCCGGCAGCGCCGGCGAGCTTCGCCAGCAGGCTGCTTGCGGCCATCCGCCCCATCTCAGCGGCGGGCGTTCTGACCGTCGTGATCGCCGGGGTCATGGCCGCCGCAATGTCGAGGTCGCCATAGCCCACGACGGACACATCGCGCGGCACCGACAGGCCGCGCGACGTGCATTCCATCATCGTGCCCGCGGCGAGCAGATCGTTGGCACAAATCACCGCGGTCGCGTCGGGAAAACGCGCCTGCGCGGTCCGGAATGCATTGCGGCCGTCCTGCAGCCCGCTGCCGCCGGCGAAGATCACGCGGTCGCGTGGAAACGCGACGCCGCGACCAGCGAATGCGTCCTCGATGCCGGCCAGGCGATCGCGTTCGCGGTCGCTGACGTTCAGGAACGCCATGATGGCGACGACGTCGCGATGGCCGAGGTCGAGCAGATGATTGACGACCGGTTGGATCGCCTTGCGATGATCGAACCCGACCGACGCGACCGTGGTGTCGTAGGACCAGGTGACGATGAACGGCTTGCCGAGGTCATTGAGCAGCGGCAGCAAGGCTGGATCGTGCTGCATGCCGACCAGCACAACGCCATCGACGCCCTGCCGGATCATCGAGCGAACCGCCGCGAGCTCGGTCTTCTCGTCGAAATCCGATGTGGCCAGCAGCAGCGTGTAGCCGTGTCTTGCGATCTCGGACTGCAAGCCCTCGACGGTGCTCGCGAAGTAGGCGTGGCGAAGCGCGGGCACGACAGCGCCGATCACCATGCTGCGGTTGCGGCGCAAAGACCGCGCCAGGCCATCGGGAATGTAGTTGAGCTCTGCGGCTGCGGCGTTGACCCGCTTCAGCGTCGCTTCGTTGAGCAGGTCCGGCGTGTTGAACGCCCGCGACACGGTCGCCGGCGACACTCCAGCGAGATCGGCGACCTGCGCCAGCCTTGAGACACCGCTTGGGGATTTGTTCCGGACCGCAATCATAGATTCTGATATCTATTTCATCATAATCATGAGTAGGCCGGCGAGCCGGCAAAGTCAACGAGGCCAACAACGGCTAGATAAGACACTGATAATACGCATATTGTGGAAGATTTAGGCGCCCCGCCCACATATCAGGCGATGCAGGCCCTTGACGCGAGGCGTCTCGGATGTCCTGATTATGAAATTGATTTCATAACAGGGACGGACGATGCGCAACACTCCCTACTTTGCTGGTTGGTATGTCGTGGCCGGTTCGGGCATCGGCATCGCTTTTGGCTCGCTGCCCTTCTTCGCCGCAGGCTTTGCGCTGCTCGCCGGCGCGATGGCCAAGGATTTCGGCTGGAGCCAGCCCGAAGTCGCCAAGGCCGCGTCGATCTTCTTGCTGCTGCAAATGGTCGCCTACCCGTTTTGCGGCTGGCTCCTCGACCGCTGGGGCTCACGCAGATTTGCGGTCGCCAGCATCGCGCTATTTGCCGCATCGGTGCTGGTGCTGAGCCGGATCGACGGCTCGCTCTTGCAGTTCTATCTTGCCTTCGCCCTGATCGGCATCGTCAGCGCCGGCACTAATGTCGTCTCCTATGCCCGCGCCATTGCGCTGTGGTTCAACCGCAAGCGTGGGCTGGCGCTCGGCATCGCGGCGAGCGGACAGGCACTCGGGTCGTTCGTGATCCCGATCCTCGCACACCGGCTGATTTCGACGCACGGCTGGTCGTTTGCGCTGGTTGCGATGGCTGCATTCGAACTCGTGGTCTGCCTGCCGCTGGTGGCGCTGCTGGTCAAGGACAGCCCAAAGCCGTTCGGCCTGCTGCCCGATGGCGCGAGCAGCACCCAGGCGCCCGGTACAAGCGCACCGGCTGATGACGGCATGACGGTCGGCAAGATCGTCCGAACCGGCGTGTTCTGGAAACTTGCGATCTGCTTTGCCGTGATGGGCATGTCGTTCTACGCGATCGCGCCCAACATCGTTTACATTTTGACCAAGAAGGCCGGGATGAGCCTTGCCGATGTTGCGACGGTCCAGGCGGCCTCGGGCATCGCCGTTCTGTTCGGACGAATCGGCTTTGGCTATCTGCTCGACCGGGTGCACGCGCCGTTCGTCGGCATCGTTGCCCTAGCGCTCACCAGCATCTGCGCCATGACCTATGCAACGACGTCGATACCGACGTTGATCATCATCGCAGCCGTCCTCAGCGGACTTGCGATCGGTGGCGACACCGATTTGATGCCGTATCTCGCCAGCCGCTATTTTGGCACGGCTGCGGTGTCGCGGATCTTCGGCTGGTTCCTGTTCGCCTTCTTCCTTGGCGCCGCGATCGGGCCCGTCGCCTTCGCCCAGCTGAGCGCGACCTTCGGAGGCTCCGACATTCCGCTGATGCTGCTGGCGGGAGTGCAAGCCATCCCTGCCCTGTTGTTCATCTCGATCGGCCGCTACCGGACCGGACCGGCCGAGGCCTCCGGCCTCACCGCGGCGGCATCGTCGTGAGCCGCTTTACACATCCCCATACGCCGGGTCGTCGCGGCGCGGGCCGCGGCCGTAGCCGGCGATGATGAACAACGCGCCGATCAGCGACAGGTTCTTCAGCGCGTCGATCAGGGTCTTGGCATTGTCGGGCGCCGGCTGATTCCAGAAATCATGGAAATAGAAGGTCGTGAAGCACACGAAGATGATCAGCAGAATCGCGAAGAACCGCGCTAGCACGTTCACCGCGATCATCAGCCCCGCGATGATCTCGAAGCCGCCGATCGTGATCGCCAGCAGCTGCATGAAAGGCATGCCGACGAAGGTCTCGATCTGCTGCGTATAGGGCGCGACGATGGCCGGGATCGTCACCTTGGCCGTGAGCAGATCCGCCGTTGCCTGGATGCCGAACAGCTTGCTCGCCCCCGAATAGAGGAACAGCACGGCGAACAGAATCCGTCCGAAGGTGATGAACGCTGGCATGGGTCGGCCTCACTGGATGGCAGAAATCGGACGAAGCAGGCGGAGCGAGTATGGCCGCCCCGCCTGCTTCGATCAAATCGAATCCGTCCGACGTCGCTCGTTCACCCGAACAGCGTCGGCTGCGCGCGGCCGGCACGCTCCTGGGCCTCGACCGCGGCAACCGCGGTCATGTTGAGGATGCCGCGCGCCGTCACGCCGGGGGTGAGGATGTGCGCCGGGCGCGCCGGACCGATCAGGATCGGCCCCACCGGCAACGCGTTGGCCAGCGACTTGATCATCTGATAGGCGATGTTGGCGGCGTCGAGGTTCGGCATGATCAGGATGTTGGCCTCGCCTTCCAGCCGCGATTGCGGCAGAACGAGCTTGCGCGCAACCGCCGACAGCGCGGTGTCACCCTGCATTTCGCCGTCGGCCTCGATCTCCGGATGCTTGTCCTTCAACAGCTGGGTGGCCCGCCGCATCTTGCGTGAGGAATCCGTGTCATAGCTGCCGAAGTCGGAATGTGACACGAAGGCGACCTTCGGCTTGAAGGCAAAGCGCTGGACGTGGATCGCCGCGAGCGACGCAACTTCCGCCAGTTCCTCCGCACTCGGATTCGGCCGCACCTGGGTATCGGCGAGGAAATGGGCGCCGGTGGAGGTGATCATCAGCGCCAGCGCGGCATAGTCGCTGACCCCCGGCAGGAAGCCGATGATCTCGCGGACATGACGCAGATGGCTCATGTAGCGGCCCTCGACGCCGCACAGCATCGCGTCCGCCTCGCCGCGTGAGACCGCCAGCGCCGCGATCACCGTGTTGTTGGTGCGGACCACCGTTCGCGCTGCCTCAGGCGTCACGCCGCGACGGCCGGCGACGTCGATATAGGACTGCACGTAGGAACGGTAGCGCGGATCGTCCTCGGGATTGACCAGGTCGAAATCGCGGCCGGCCTTGATCGACAGGCCGAAGCGCTTGATCCTGGTCTCGACCACGGACGGACGGCCGACCAGGATCGGCCGCGCCAGCTTTTCCTCGAGCACCACCTGGGTCGCGCGCAGCACGCGCTCATCCTCGCCCTCGGCGTAGATCACGCGCACCGGCTGGGTCTTCGCCTTGGCGAACACCGGCTTCATGGTGAGGCCGGAGCGGAACGCGTAGCGTTCGAGGCTCGCGGCATATTCGTCGAAATTGGTGATCGGCCGGGTCGCGACGCCGGACTCGATTGCGGCCTTGGCGACGGCCGGCGCGATGCGCAGGATCAGGCGCGGATCGAACGGGCTCGGGATCAGCGAGCCCGGGCCGAACCCTTGCGTTTCGCCGCTCTCGAATCCATGGGCCACCGCATCCGACGGTGGATCGCGCGCAAGCTGCGCGATCGCGTCGACTGCGGCATGCTTCATCGCCTCGTTGATCGCAGTGGCGCCGACATCGAGCGCGCCGCGGAAGATGAAGGGAAAGCACAGCACGTTGTTGACCTGGTTCGGATAGTCCGACCGGCCGGTGCAGATCATTGCGTCGGGACGCGCCGCGCGCGCCTCTTCCGGCATGATCTCCGGCACCGGATTGGCAAGCGCCATCACCAGTGGCTTGTCAGCCATCTGCTTGACCATTTCAGGCTTCAGCACGCCCGGTGCCGACAGCCCGATGAAGATGTCCGCGCCCGGAATGACGTCAGCCAGCACGCGCGCGTCGGTCTTCTGGGTGTAGACCGCCTTCCAGCGGTCCATCGTGGTGTTGCGGCCCTCATAGACCACACCGTCGATGTCGCAGACAAAGATGTTCTTGCGCTGCGCGCCCATCGAGACCAGGAGATTGAGGGTCGCGATCGCGGCGGCGCCCGCGCCCGAGCAGACGATCTTCACGTCGGATAATTGCTTGCCGTTCAGCAGCAGCCCGTTGACGATCGCGGCCGCGACGATGATGGCGGTGCCATGCTGGTCGTCGTGGAACACCGGGATCTTCATGCGCTCCTTGAGCTGCCCCTCGATCTCGAAGCACTCCGGTCCGCGGATGTCCTCCAGATTGATGCCACCGAAGGTCGGCTCCAGCGCCGCGACGGTCTCCACGACACGCTCGATCGTGTTGGCATTGATCTCGATGTCGAACACATCGATGCCGGCGAATTTCTTGAACAGCACCGCCTTGCCTTCCATGACGGGCTTGGAGGCCAGCGGGCCGATATTGCCGAGCCCGAGCACCGCGGTGCCGTTCGAGACCACGGCCACCAGATTGGCGCGGGCGGTCAGCGTCGCCGCCTCGGCGGGATTATTGGCAATCTCGGTGCAGGCGGCGGCCACGCCCGGCGAATAGGCCAGCGCCAGGTCGCGCTGGTTGGCGAGCGGCTTGATCGCCTGGATCTCGAGCTTGCCCGGCCGCGGCAGCCGGTGATAGGCGAGCGCGGCGTTATGGAGTTCTTCAGACGATGACGACATGCGTGCTTCCCGCGTTTCCGGCCCAAATTTCTTGTTTCTGTGCTAATCCAGGCAAAAGTCAGTTGTCCGGCAAATCGAGCCGGATGTGAAGCATGTCCCGCCGCTTGGATGCAACATCGGATACTATCCCCGTCAACAGGCCCGGGCGGGCCCGTTCATCGATGCTGCACCTTCCGACCGCCGCTTGGCAATTTTTTTCCCTTGATGATCCGGAGTTGACCGAATGAAGAAAATTCTGCTCGGCTTGATCGCCGTCGCAGTCGTCGCGGCCGGCGGCTACTTCGGTTTCGACTTCTATGTCCAGCGCCGGGTCACGCGCGACGTCGAGGCCGCTTTCGAGCAGGTCCGTGCCGCCGGCGCCAAGGCGAGCCACGGCAAGATCGCGTTCGACGTCAAGAGCCGCACCCTGACGATTTCGGACGTTGCGGCCGAGTCGGCGACACAGCCCCCGGTCAGCATCAAGATTTCCAGCCTGACGGCGTCGGGCCTCGGCCAGCCGGAAGCGGCACGGGTCTCCGCCGATCGTATCGAGTTCAACGATGTCGAAGTCGGCCTGGCCGGACCGACACCCGCGGTCGGCTCCTTCACCTACAAGGCGCCGCGGGTCACGGTGAAGGACTATTCCAGTTCCGGAGGCCTGCCTCAGCTTCCGGCCTCGTCGTCGACCTTCGAACTGTACCGGTTTGCATTCACCCAGCTTGCGCACATCAACGCGTCATTGGTGAGCGTGCCCACCTTTACCGGACCGATGACTTTCAGCGCTGTCGCGCATGCCGGCGACGACGCCAGCGGCGAATTCGCTTACTCGGGCCTTGCCATCGAAAACATGAAGGACGGAAAAATCGCGTCCAGCAAAACCGACAAGGTTACGTTCACGGTCAATCAGCAGGCGGCCGACAAGCCGATCAAAATGACCGGCGACCTCGCCAATATCGTCGCGACCGACATCGACGTCGGCGCGATGGCAGCGATGTTCGATCCCACCAAGGCCAACGACGACCGGGAATACCGGATTCAGGGACACGTTTCGGCCGGTCCCTATGTCATCACCGCCACCCCTGGCATAAACTTGCGGATCGACGATATAACAGTCGACAACGTCAGGATGAACCCGTCTCGGATGCAACTTCCGGCGCTGATGGCGATGATCCCACCGCCGGGGAGCCCGCCACCGTCTGCTGCCCAAACGCGCGACCTGCTGGAGAAGATCGCCGGCATTTATTCAGGCGCCGGCATCGGAAATGCCGAGATGCATGGGCTCTTGCTTGAAACACCGGAGGCCCCGCTCAAGCTCGCCTCGATGCGCTTCAACTTCGAACACGGCAAGATCGGCGAGTTCACGGTCGAAGGACTCGATGCGAGTGCGCCGAAGGGCACTCTCAAGGTCGGACGGTTCTCGCTGAAGTCGTTCGATGTCGCCAAGTCCGTCCGGCTAACGGCGCAGCTCGCCGGACAGAAGCCGACGCCCGAACAGGCGCTGGCGCTGCTTCCGCTGATCGAGGGAGTCGAGTTCAAGGGACTCGTTTGGCCGTACAAGAACACGGACAAGCTGGTCAAAGTCGACGTCTTCAGCCTCGACTGGGGTCAGTTCGTCGGATCGATCCCGAGCAGGCTGCACCTGACCGCGAAGGTGGCGACACCGCTTGATGCGGCCATCCCCGGACAGGACGCACTCGTCGCCGCCGGGATCGACCGGATGGCCGTCGATGCCGATCTCGGCGCGGTCTGGACCGAGGCGTCACGCTCGTTCGCGCTCGAGCCGGTCAAGCTCGACATGGCTGGCCTCCTCAATGCGTCGGCGAAGGTCACGCTCGCCAATGTGCCGCGCGAGGCCTTCTCGACCAGCGCCGCGGAATCGCTGGGCGCGGCCGCGCAGATCGAGACCGGCACGATTGAACTTGCCGTCCACGACCTCGGCGCCATCGACCTCGCCATCGCCCAGTACGCGCGCACCCAGAACGTCAGCAGAGACGAGGCGCGCAACGCCGTCCTCAGCAGCATCAAGGCGCAGGGCGAAGCGATCAGCGGAGGCAATGCCGATGTCACGGCTCTCGTCACCGCCATCAGCCAGTTCATCGAGACGCCGGGACAGACGTTGGTCATCAAGCTGACCCCGCGCGCGAGAGCGCCGGCGCTTCAGCTGATGCAATTGCTCAAGACCGATCCACAGTCGGCGCTGGCGCAATTCCGGATCGAGGCCTCGACGGGGTTGTGATTGCCCCTCCCGTAGCCCGGATGGAGCGAAGCGCAATCCGGGACAGCGTCGCCGCAGGAGAGACCGCCCCGGATTTCGCTCCGCTCCATCCGGGCTACGCATCGCGAATCTACCTCTCCCCGTAAGAACGGGGCGAGGTGACTTCAAAGGCTAGCTCTTCGCCGGCAGGTTGGTCCTGATGTGCAGCTCCTTGAGCTGCTTCGGCGTGGCTTCCGACGGCGCGCCCATCAGCAAATCCATGGCCTGCTGATTCATCGGGAACAGTGAGATCTCGCGCAGATTGTTGGTGCCGCACAGCAGCATCACGATGCGGTCGAGACCGGCCGCCATGCCGCCGTGCGGCGGCGCGCCGTACTGGAACGCACGGTACATGCCGCCGAAGCGGTCGATGACCTCCTGCTCGCCATAGCCTGCGATCTCGAACGCCTTCACCATCGCTTCCGGCTTGTGGTTGCGGATGCCGCCGGAGGCGATCTCGTAACCGTTGCAGGCGATGTCGTACTGGAACGCCTTGATCGTCAGCGGATCCTGCGACTTCAGCGCGTCGAGACCGCCCTGCGGCATCGAGAACGGGTTGTGCGAGAAGTCGACCTTCTTGTTCTCCTCGTCATACTCGTACATCGGGAAGTCGACGATCCAGGCGAGCTCGAACCGATCCTTGTCGATCAGGTTCAGCTCCTCGCCGAGCTTGGTGCG
Organism: uncultured Bradyrhizobium sp.; assembly: GCF_947648125.1. GTDB lineage: Bacteria > Pseudomonadota > Alphaproteobacteria > Rhizobiales > Xanthobacteraceae > Bradyrhizobium. Next base: position 403,238 of record NZ_CANSMR010000002.1, read on the forward strand.
CGCGAGACCCGCGAATTTCCAGAACTTCTCGGGATCGCCGGCGACGAAGAACGCGGCATCGCCTTCCTTCAGGCCGAGCTGGTCGCGGATCGCAGCGGTGCGCTCCGGGCCGATGTTGTTCGCAAGCGGGCCGGCACCCTCGCCGCCCTCGCGCCACATGATGTAGCCGAGGCCGGGCTGGCCTTCGCCCTGCGCCCAGGAGTTCATGCGATCGCAGAACGCGCGTGAACCGCCGCCGGTGCCCGGGATTGCCCAGACCTGGTTCTTCGGGTCTTCCAGCATCCGCGCGAACACCTTGAAGCCGGAGCCGCGGAAGTGCTCGGAGACTTCCTGCATCACGATCTTGTTGCGCAGGTCCGGCTTGTCGGAGCCGTACTTGCGCACCGCTTCGGCAAACGGAATCCGCGGCCAGTTCTTGGTCACCGGCTTGCCCTTGGCAAAATCCTCGAACACGCCGGTGATGACGGGCTCCATCGCCGCGAACACGTCGTCCTGCGTCACAAAGCTCATCTCGACGTCGAGCTGGTAGAACTCGCCCGGCAGCCGGTCGGCGCGCGGGTCCTCGTCGCGGAAGCACGGCGCGATCTGGAAGTAGCGATCGAAGCCCGACATCATCAGGAGCTGCTTGTACTGCTGCGGCGCCTGCGGCAGCGCGTAGAACTTGCCGGGATGGATGCGCGACGGCACCAGGAAGTCGCGCGCGCCTTCCGGCGAGGACGCCGTCAGGATCGGGGTCTGGAATTCGAAGAAGCCCTGCTCCTTCATCCGCTTGCGCATGGAATCGACCACCGCGCCGCGGGTCATGATGTTCTGGTGCAGCTTCTCGCGACGCAGGTCGAGGAAGCGGTACTTCAGCCTGATGTCCTCAGGATATTCCTGCTCGCCGAACACCGGCAGCGGCAGCTCGGCCGCCGGGCCCAGCACCTCGATCTCCTTGATGTAGATTTCGATCAAGCCGGTCGGCAATTCCGGATTGTCGGTGCCGGCGGGACGGCGGCGCACCTTGCCGTCGATCCGCACCACCCACTCCGATCGGAACTTCTCGACCTCGGCGAATGCCGGCGAGTCCGGATCGGCCACGCACTGGGTAATGCCGTAATGGTCGCGCAGATCGACGAACAGCACGCCGCCATGGTCCCGGACACGGTGGACCCAGCCTGACAGCCGGGCCGTCTGGTCGATATCGCTCTCTCGGAGCGCGCCGCATGTGTGTGACCGGTAGCGATGCATATTCGTTCCAAAACTGATGTCGGAGAGGAATCGCAATAGGAATTATCCTATTCGAAGGCGCTCGGTTTACCCGAGCCCGCCCGGGGCGGCAACCAACGGAACGGCAAGTTTTAGCTCGAAAACGCACATTTTCGGGTCCTCCGGAGCTGACCGTTTGCCTATTCTCACCTTCGGCCTATCTTTCTGGACATGACCATCCATTTCCCGTTCCAGAACACCTATTCGGCGCTGCCGGCGAACTTTTTCGCCCGCGTCGCCCCGACCCCGGTGGCCTCGCCCCGGCTGATCAAGCTGAACCGGCCGCTCGCGGTCCAGCTCGGGCTGGATCCGGACCTGCTCTCGACGGCGGAGGGCGCCGAAATCCTCGCTGGCAAGCGCCTGCCTGACGGTGCCGACCCGATCGCTATGGCCTATGCCGGCCACCAGTTCGGGCACTTTGTTCCCCAGCTCGGCGACGGCCGCGCCATCCTGCTCGGCGAGGTCATCGACAGCGACGGCGTCCGCCGCGACATCCAGCTCAAGGGAAGTGGCCCCACCCCGTTCTCCCGCCGCGGCGACGGCCGCGCCGCGCTCGGTCCGGTGCTGCGCGAATACATCGTCAGCGAGGCGATGTTCGCGCTCGGCATTCCAACCACGCGTTCGCTCGCCGCTGTCGTGACCGGCGAGCCCGTGATGCGCGAGACGGCGCTGCCGGGCGCGGTGCTGACCCGCGTCGCCGCGAGCCACATCCGCGTCGGCACCTTCCAGTTCTTCGCCGCTCGCGGCGACACTGACGGCGTGCGCGCCCTCGCCGACCATGTCATCGCGCGGCACTATCCCGAGCTGAAGGATGCCGCCCAGCCCTATCACGCGCTGCTCGCCGGCGTCCTCGCACGGCAGGCCGCGCTGGTCGCGCGCTGGCTCCTCGTCGGCTTCATCCACGGCGTGATGAACACCGACAACAGCTCGATCTCGGGCGAGACCATCGACTACGGCCCCTGCGCCTTCCTCGACGCCTACAACCCGGCGCAGGTGTTCTCCTCGATCGACGAGATGGGCCGCTACGCCTATGCCAACCAGCCGCGCATCGCGCTGTGGAATCTGACCCGGCTCGCCGAATGCCTGCTGCCGCTGTTCGACAGCGAGCAGGAGAAGGCCATCGAGCAGGCGCAAGTGATCCTCGGCGAATTCCCGGAAAAGTTCACCGCGGCCTATCAGGCCGGGCTGCGCGCCAAGGTCGGCCTGTTCACCGCGCGCGACGGTGACGAAGCGCTGATCCAGGACCTGCTCGACGCAATGGCGAAGAACGCAGCCGACTTCACGCTGACCTTCCGCCATCTCGGCGAAGCAGCCAGCGATGACGCCGCCGATGTCCGTGCGCAATTCACCGATCCGGCAGCATTCGACGAATGGGCCGTTCGCTGGCGCGCCCGCCTCGCGCTCGAACCGCAGACGCCGGCCGAGCGCAAGGCCGCGATGGATGCCGTCAATCCGGCCTTCATCCCGCGCAACCACCGGATCGAGGCGGTGATCCAGGCGGCCGTCAACAGCGACGACTACGCGCCGTTCGAGGAGCTGCTGACGGTGCTGGCAAAGCCGTTCGAGGACCAGCCGCAATTCGCAGCCTACGCCGACCCGCCGCTGCCCGAGCAGATGGTGACGCAGACGTTCTGCGGGACGTGAGCCCAAGATTTGTAGGATGGGTAGAGCGCAGCGAAACCCATCAATCTCGCCAGCGGAACCGATGATGGGTTTCGCTTCGCTCTACCCATCCTACTCTCACACCGTCACCACGATCTTCCCGAACTGCACGTTCGACTCCAGATACCGGTGCGCCGCGACGATCTCCTCGAACGGAAACGTCCGCGCGATGATCGGCTTCAGCGCGCCATCCGCAAGCCCATCGAGGATGAACGCTTTCGCCGTGGCGAGCCGCGCCGGATCCTGGACGATCTCGTGCACACGGTAGCCGCGCAGGATCAGGCTCTTGCTCAGCACGGTGAACAGCGGAAACGGCGTCGGTTCGGGACTGAGCCCGCCATACTCGATCAGGATGCCGCCATGCGCCATCGCTGCGGTCAGCGGCATGAAGACGGGGCCGCCGACCGGATCGAGCACCACGCGAACGCCGTTCGGCCCTGCGATCTGCTCCAGCCTTGATTGCAAATCTTCCTCCGCGGACGCGATCACATGCGCAGCACCGGCGCTGCGCAGGGCCTGCGCCTTGGCTGAGGTCCGCGTCACCGCGATCGGAATCGCGCCGACACGATTGGCGATCTGGATCGCGGCGAGCCCGACACTGCTCGATGCGGCCGTGATCACGACGAACTCCGCACGAGCGAGCTTCGCAATATCGATCAGGGCGCCATACGCTGTGAGGTATTGCATCCACACCGCGGCCGCCGCCTCGAACCCCAGCGCCGACGGATGCTTGATGACCAGCTCGGCCGGGAACGTCGCGAGTTCAGCATAGGCCGGCCAGCGCGCCATCGAGATCGGCGGCACGATGCTGACGGCATCCCCCAGCGCGAAACCGTCGCCCCCCTCGCCGATCGCCTCGACAATGCCGGCAGCCTCGAGGCCGAGGCCGGACGGCAGCGCCGGCGTCTCGATATAGCTCCCCGCGCGCACCAGGGCCTCGGCGCGGTTCAGTCCGAGCGCCTTGATCCGGATCTGAACCTCGCCGCGTGCCGGCGGCGCGATCGCAACGTCCTCGATGCGCAGCACCTCGGGACCACCATGTTGATGAAAACGAACCACGCGAGCCATCGGCAGCACTCCAAAATGATTGAATTGAATGAGCTATGCCAAGGCCAGTTCAGCGGATAAATCATCCCGCAGACTGAACAGTCAAAACTGAGGGTTTCGAATGATGGACCGCCTGACCAGCATGGCCGTGTTTCTCAAGGCGGTCGATCTCGGCTCCTTCGCGGCCGCCGCCGAGGCACTCGAGATGTCCGGCCCGATGGTCGGCAAGCATGTCCGCTTCCTCGAGGAGCGGCTCAGCGCCCGCCTGATCCACCGCACCACGCGGCGTCAGAGCCTGACCGAGTTCGGGCAAGCCTATTACGAGCGCTGCCGTGCGGTGCTCGCCGAAGCTGATGCCGCCGATGCGCTCGCGGCGGATCAACTGTCCGAACCGCGCGGACGGCTCAAGGTGACGATGCCGGCGCTGCTGGGCCGGCACTGCGTCGCGCCGCTACTGCTCAAGCTGGCGCAGAAATATCCCGCGCTCGAGCTCGACCTCTCGTTCGGCGATCCGGTCGCCGATCTGATGGAGGGCGGCTACGACCTTGCGATCAGGACCGGTGATCTCGACGAGCAATCCGGCATGATCACGCGGCGCATCGCACGCCAGCGCATGGTGGTGTGCGGCTCGCGCGCGTATCTGAAGGCCAACGGCAAGCCGCGCACGCTCGACGAGCTCGGCCAGCACCAGGCGCTCGTCTATCGCCGCCTGGGGCGCGCGCGCCCGTGGCTGTTCCCGCGCGACGGCCAACCGCCGCGGGAGGTCTGGCCCGCCGGGCGGCTCAGGCTCGACGATCTCGAAGCCATCGCCGACGCCGCGGCGCGCGGCATGGGGCTGGCGTGGCTGCCCTCCTGGCTGGTGCGCGAACGCCTCGAGCGCGGCGCGCTGGTCCGCGTTCTCGGCGACGAGGGTGAGCTTCCCTACGATTGCCATGCGCTGTGGCTGCCGACGCCGCGATTGCCGCTGAAGGTCCGGCTCGCGGTCGACGCGCTCGCAGCCGCGCTGCCGAAGCTCGTGGCGTAGCGCCGCACCACTGCACCGTAGGATGGGTAGAGCGCAGCGAAACCCATCGATCTCACACGCGGACGGAATGATGGGTTTCGCTTCGCTCTACCCATCCTACGGATTCCGCCCGTCGTGAGCGTTAACTCACCCTCCACCATGCCGGGAGCCTCGCGGCGGTAACCATAAGGCTTAACAGCGCGTCAACGCTCCCCCAACAAGTCTAACTGTTTCTAATGGGGGAGAATGGCCCGTGGACGCATTTGCATTCGAATTCATGGGACTGGCGATGATCGCGCTGTGTCTCGTCGTGCTGGCGATGCCGGCGGCGCGGCGGCCGTCGAAAAACATGCGCTGCGAGTGACGCCCCGACGCCACGCCGATCGGTGTGGTAGACAGGCGCCCGCTCGGGCCGTCGTCGTCAATTGAGGAGATCGTTCGTGTTGGACCACGTCTCCATCACCGTATCCGACATACGCGCAGCCGAGCCCTTCTACGACGCCGTGATGGCAGCGCTCGCCGTCACCAAGATGAGCAGTGGCGAGACGTGGATCAGCTACGGCGAGCGCTGTGACGCCGACCATCCGGACCTGACCTATTTGCTGATACGCCCCGGACCTGTGCCCGAAGATGCGCACGGGCGGCATTGGTGCTTCAAGGCGCAACGCCGCGTGCAGGTTGACGCGTTCTGGCGTGCCGGACTTTCGGCAGGAGGATCGGACGACGGCGCGCCGGGTCTGCGTCCCGAATATCATCCCCACTACTACGGCGCGTTTCTGCGCGACCCCGAGGGCAACCGGATCGAAGCCGTCTGCCATCGGCGTTTCGCGTAGCGCCGCATCACGCGACGCGGACTTCGTGTCGCGCGCGGCTCGTCCCGCCATCCCGACACGTCAGCCTTGCCCGATCACAGCCACGCAGCCGGGCTGCGCGGTGCTATGGCCGCGCCGATCGTGGTCGCTGCCGGCATGGCGGGCGTGCCGACCAGCGCGGCGGTCAAGATGTGCCTCGTCGTCGGCCTCATCTCCTTTGTCGTGCTGGCGCCGCTCTATCTCGTCTGGTTCCGGCTGCTCGGCTGGATCGGCTGACGGTCGCCACGAGAAATATCGCGCTTGGGCGTCATCGAATGACGATATGCTTGCCTTGATGAGTCCTGACGTGGGACGCAAGCCCAGGGAATTGACGACGCTTGAACGACACCGACGTCCAGCCATCCAACGCATCCGCCGCGCGGTCAGCGCACTCGCCGCTGGCAGTGCTGCTCATTTTCTTCAAGCTCGGCGTGACCTGCTTCGGCGGTCCGATCGCGCATATCGGCTATTTCCGCGACGAGTTCGTCACCCGCAGGCGGTGGCTTGACGAGCAGGCCTATGCGGATCTGGTGGCGCTCTGCCAATTCCTGCCCGGCCCTGCGAGCAGCCAGGTCGGCTTTTCGCTCGGCCTGATGCGCGCCGGCTATCTCGGCGCGCTGGCGGCCTGGACCGGTTTCACGCTGCCCTCGGCGATTGCGCTGGTGTTGTTTGCCTTCGGCGCCAGCGGATTGAGCGGCCCGGCCGGCGCAGGCCTGGTGCATGGCCTCAAGCTGGTCGCGGTGGCGATCGTAGCGCAGGCGGTCTGGGGCATGGCGCGCTCGCTTTGTCCCGACCGCGAGCGCGCATCGATTGCGACGGTCGCGGCACTCGTCATCCTCACCAGTTCCTCGTCGATCGCGCAGATCGGCGCCATCATGCTCGGCGCCATCGCCGGGCTGTGGTTCTGCCGAGCGCAGGCGGCCAACGGCGTCACGCACATTGCGATGCCGGTGTCGCGTCGCGTTGGCATGGCGGCGCTGATCCTGTTCCTCGCCCTGCTGGTCGGGTTGCCGCTGCTTGCCCGCACATGGCCCGGCCTCGGCCTGTTCGAAGCCTTCTACCGCTCCGGCGCGCTGGTGTTCGGCGGCGGCCACGTCGTGCTGCCGCTGCTGCGCGAAGCGGTGGTGACGCCGGGCTGGATCGGCGACGATGCGTTCCTGACCGGCTACGGCGCTGCGCAGGCCGTGCCGGGCCCGCTGTTCACCTTCGCGGCCTACCTCGGCGCCGCGATCGGCGGCGTGCCGGGCGCGCTCATTGGCCTCGTCGGCATCTTCCTGCCGGGACTGCTCGTCCTGCTCGCGGCGCTGCCGTTCTGGGATGGCTTCCGCAAGCGGTCGGCAGCACAGGCGATGATGCGCGGCGTCAACGCCGCTGTGGTCGGCATCCTCGGTGCCGCACTCTACAATCCGGTGTGGACCAGCAGTGTGCAGCGTCCGCTCGATTTCGGCACCGCGCTGGCCGGCTTCGTCCTGCTCACGGCATGGCGCGCCCCGCCGCTCGTGGTGGTCGTCCTCAGCGCGGCCGCCGGCATCGCCACGGGGCTCCTGCAATCGTGAACAGCCGCACGGGCGGTCGGCCGGCCGGATTAAGAACGCCTTCATGCCTCGCCGCCATGATTTGTGGCGTATGCCGAGCTTACCCAAACAACCGGATCCGACCCGCGTTCCCGTACTGGACCTGCTGCGGCTCGCCGCGGTCGGGGCCGTGATCCTGTACCATTACGGCTTCTGGGGCACCGCATCGCACGGCGTTCAGAAGGTGGCGTTGCCCTCCCTCGCCGCGGTCGCGCAATACGGCTTCCTCGGCGTCCCCGTATTCTTCGCGATCTCTGGCTTCGTCATTGCCTATTCGGCCGAAGGCCGCACGCCGGTCGGATTTGCAATCGCACGCTTCAGCCGGATCTATCCGACCTTCGTCATCTGCATGACGTTGACCTTCCTCACCACGCTGCTGCTGGGCAGCACGTACTTCCACGTGACCTGGGGACAATGGCTTGCAAACCTGTTCATCGCGGCGCCAATGCTCGGTCAGCCCTACATGGACGACGCCTACTGGTCGCTGGTGATCGAGGTCGTGTTCTACGTCTGGATCACGCTGTTTCTGGCCTCTGGCATTTTCCCGCGGAAGATCGACACCATCATCCTGGCGTGGATCGCCATCACCTTCGCCAACGAGCTGACGCTGGACGTTCCGCTGTTCGAGAAGCTGTTCATGGCCGACGACAGCGGCTTCTTCGCCGTCGGGCTGCTGATTTATGAGCATTACCGCGGACGGCGCGACACCAGGCTCTACAGCCTGCTGACGCTGGCAATGGGCACCGCGACGTTCCAGGCTGTGCACAAGCTGGAGCGGCTCGGCGTCCACACCCATGGCAGCTTCGATCCGCGCGTCGTCACCGTGATCTGCATCGTCTCGCTCGGCATCGTGTTCGCCGCCACGCGGATCAAGTCGGTGCCGCTGCCGGACAGCGTCGTCAGGGCCATCGGCGGCATCACCTATCCGCTCTATTTGCTGCACCTCCAGCTCGGTTACGTGATGTTGCTCCTGATAACGCCAGTGCCGGACGCGCTTTCGACCGCGCTCGTCGTGACGGCCATGGCGGTGTTGGCCTGGTTCGTGTGGCGCTTCCTCGAAGGCCCGGCGCACTATCTCGTCAGGGACAAGCTCACGACGCTGGCCTCACGCCATGGATGGCCGTCGCGCAGTAGCGTGGGCGAAGCCCCGGTCAATCCGGGCCACATCGCCGCGCCGGTCGAAGCCGGGCGCATCGCCAATCACTGATTTGCCGGACGGTGCAAGCCCGCGCTTGCTCGCCGCCGCTGCGCGTGAGGCGCATGCAACTTTAGAGATAGACGACATCAACTAACACGTATAGGCCTCATCCATACTCTCCACTACCGGAGGCTGTATCGGATGACTGATGTCGGCAAAATCTTCGGAGATGCGCTCGCTGCGCTCAACAGTCGAGACCTGACCCGGGCCGAGCGCCTCTTCAACCGCGTCATCAAGGCCGATCCAGCCAACGTTGCGGCCCTCAATTTGCTGACGGTCACCTTGATGGCCATGGAACGCTTCGCAGAAGCTGAGCCGCACATCGAAAAAGCGACAGCGATAAATCACGGCTCAGACGGGTCGTTCTATAACTACGGAATTATCTCCAAGTACCTGAACAAGCCCAGGCAGGCGCTCGACAAATTCAACAAGGCTCTGGCTCTCAATCCGAAAGCTGCGACGACATGGAACAGCAGAGGAGCGACCTATAACGACCTTGGAGAACACGGTCATGCGATTGCGGACTTCAATAAAGCAATTTCGCTGAACCCAGCATACGCCGACGCCTATGCAAATCTCGGCAACGCACTCTTGATGTTGAAGCGTTATCCGGATGCGATTGCTGCCTACGACAAGGCACTATCGCTCAAACCGCATCTCGCAGGAGCCCATTTTGGTCGCGGCAATGCCCTCTACGACCTCAATCGGTACGACGATGCGTTCGGCGCCTATGATAAAGCCTTTTCCCTCAATCCCCACCTGGGCGACGTTGAAGGCGCGCGACTTCATACGAAGATGAAGCTCTGCAACTGGAAAGAGCTAGCAGCAGAGGCCGCCCACCTGACAGAATCCATCAGATCCGGTAGTGCGAGTTGCGGTCCTTTCGCTTTGCTCTCGCTCACCGACTCATCTGACGACCATCTCACATGTGCTCAAGCGTGGACAACCAAAAGGCACCCCGCCGCGTCTACGTTAGTGTCGAGCAGCGTGAGGGTCCCTCATGAGAGGATCCGCCTCGGATATGTCTCAACGGATTTTCGTCAGCATGCGACAGCCCACCTCATAGCCGAGTTGTTCGAGGTGCATGACAAAACACGGTTCGAGATTTTTGCGTATTCTTTGGCCGCAGACGACAAGTCGAACATGCGCGCGAGGCTAGCTGGCTCCTTTGATCACTTTCTGTCATGCGAAACTCGCGCAGATGTCGAAATTGCGCGCATGATCGCGGACGCTGAAATTGACGTTCTCGTTGATTTGAATGGCTTCACCAAAGGCGCACGCACAAACATCTTTGCGCATCGTCCGGCTCCCATACAGGTGAACTACCTAGGCTACGCGGGAACTATGGCCGCTCCATACATCGACTACATCATCGGTGATGCAATTATTCTGACCAATGCCGATCAGGCTGCTTATTCGGAGAAGTTGGTAACTCTTCCGCATTGCTATCAGCCAAACGACCGGAAGCGGGTTATAGGGAACGGTGAGATCACAAGACGCGATTGTGGACTGCCGGAAGAGCAAATCGTCTTCTGTTGCTTCAATAACAGCCATAAGATCTTGCCCACAACGTTCGCGTGCTGGATGCGCATTCTAAGGGCCGTAGAAGGAAGCGTGCTCTGGTTGCTGACAGACAATCAGACGGCCATGCAAAATCTTCGGAAAGAGGCTGAGGCACGGCAGGTCGATCCGTCCCGACTGATATTTGCCAAACGAGTAGAGCCGACGGAACATCTGGCGCGACATCGGCTTGCGGACCTGTTCCTTGATACACTGCCGTATAACGGCCATACAACAGCGAGCGACGCGCTCTGGGCAGGTCTGCCGGTGCTGACCCAACGCGGAAAGACATTTGCCGGCAGAGTTGCGGCGAGCTTGTTGAGCGCAGTTGGATTACCCAAGCTTATCGCTCAGACGGCCGAAGAGTACGAAAGGCTCGCAATCCAGCTGGCGACTTGTCCTGATGAGCTCGCTGGCATCAGGGCCGCACTCGCAAAGAACCGGTCGACGGCGCCCCTTTTTGACACCGACTTGTTCGGAAGACACATCGAGGCCGCGTACCAACTGATGTACGACAGATATCGGGCGGGTCTGGCACCGGATCACATATGCGTACCTGAGTGAAGGTGTGTGAGCACATCCTGGCCGTTTGGCCGGGTGCGACCGGCTCAACCAGGAAATATTCCGGCCGCACGTCATCCGGTCTCAGCACCGATGTTCACCGCGATCACGGCCGTCGCCGCTCAGCGGCGCGACCAGCGATTGCTCGCCCATCCGGCGCAGAACACGGCATCGGCGCTGTCGGGAATGGTCTGCGCGAACCAGCGGTCGACGTCCGGCGAGGTTTGGGTCCTCGGCTCATCGCGATAGCGCAGCTGGCCATAGGCGCCCCGCATCGCCATCGTCGCCTTCTCGATGGCCTGACGAGGATACAGGATTGCAGCAAGGCTGAGACAAAGCTCTTCGAGATCGCCCGCGTGTGTCTCGGCCGCAATAGCCGGCACAACGCTTCGGCATTGCGCGCGACCCAATACGTAGATGACGGGATTTCGCGTCCGCCAACACAGGCAGAATTCTGCCGGCGCCGCCGGATCACCGAACTCCGCCGTCATCGCCGCATCGAACATCTGCTTGAAAAAGCCGCAGCCGCGATAGGAGTCCCTGACTGCGGTGCCGGAAAGATAGATCACCGAGGTGCCGGCAACAGCCAGGCGCTGGACGATCATGTAAGCCACGCATGCACCGCCGTGGCGGAGCAGGACAATGCCGTGGTCGACCTTGAACGGTGAGTGCTGGCGCGACCAGAATCTTCCTTCTGTCAGCCAGTTCGTGTCGATGATGCTGCTGATGTCGTCGAGCACGGCGTCGCGGCGATGCTCCGGGACATCAGAGGCGATTTGAAACAGCTCGCTGGTGACAGCCCCGGGCGGCGTCGCGATCACGGCAGCGGCTCCTTATTGGTCATCGACTTCAGGTTGCTTTGGTAGAGTACGGCACCCATGATCGGCCAGGCAAGCCGGCTCTAAGAAAGCTCAGCGCTCCGACTGCCCAAAATCGCCAATCACTGAATTGCCTCGCTGCGCAAGCCCCGCTTCATTATGAAGCTGTTCAGCCTAGGCCTGGCGGCGCACAATTTCGGAATAATGGAAAAATATCGCTGATTTGCCCGACGTGTCAAGTTGCCGTGTCGAACGCCGCTGGCTGTCGGCTACTTTGCATGGGGTTGTTTTCGATATTTTGGTAATGCGCCCCGGCGACAGCGGGCTATCGCCTATGGTGCTCAGCCCATGTTCGTCATACCCGATCAAGCCGGGCGATGACACCGGGGGTGGGGTTCGCCAGGACGACGGACGGATTCGCGGCACGACCGGGTCGAAAACGCCCCCGAATCGCGCCCGATCAATCCAAAAATGCACTGTCCCTCACCTCGTGCAGGGCCAAAATCCCTGCAAGACCCTTGACATAGCTGCCCTTTCGGCAGAACGCGTGGGGTTAAGCCGTCATGGACTGTTCATGGATCTAATTAGCACGACCTCCGACCTCGCCGCCGCCTGCGACCGGCTCGCCAAACACAAGGTCATCACCGTCGACACCGAGTTCCTGCGGGAGACGACCTACTATCCGCTGCTCTGCGTCGTGCAGATGGCCAGCGCGGATGAAGCCGTCGTGGTCGACGCGCTGGCGCCCGGCATCGACCTCAAGCCGTTCTTCGATCTGATGTCGAACGAGGCCGTGCTGAAGGTGTTTCATGCCGCGCGGCAGGACATCGAAATCGTCTGGCACCTCTCCGGCACGATCCCGCATCCGATCTTCGACACCCAGGTCGCCGCCATGGTGCTCGGCTATGGCGACAGCATCGCCTATGACCAGCTGGTCGATCGCGTCACCGGCCACCGCCCCGACAAGACCCACCGCTTCACCGACTGGTCGCGCCGCCCGCTGACCGAGGAGCAATTGCACTACGCCGTCTCCGACGTCACCCATCTGCGCGAAGTGTTCGCGGCGCTCGATGCCGATCTGAAGAAGCGCGACCGCAGCGACTGGGTCAGCGAAGAGATGGAGATCCTGACCTCGCCGAAGACCTACGACTTCCATCCCGAGCGCGCCTGGGAGCGGCTCAAGACCCGCGTCCGCAAGCCGCGCGAGCTCGCGGTGCTGATCGAGGTTGCCGCCTGGCGCGAGCAGGAGGCGCAGAGCCGCGACGTGCCGCGCTCGCGCGTGCTCAAGGACGATGCGGTCGGCGACATCGCCACCCATGCGCCGACCTCGCTCGACAAGCTCGGCAATCTGCGTTCGCTGCCGAAGGGTTTCGAGCGCTCGAAATGGGGCGCCGACATCATCGCCGCGGTGCAGCGCGGGCTGGCCCGCGATCAGGCGACGCTCCCCAAGCTGGAAAAGCCGAGAAACAATTCCAACGGCGCGGCGACCGTCGAGCTGTTGAAGGTGCTGCTCCGCATGACCTCGGAGCGCCACGGCGTCGCCAGCAAGGTGATCGCCACCGTCGACGACCTCGAGCAGATCGCGGCCAGCGATCAGGCCGAGGTCGGCGCCCTGCACGGCTGGCGGCGCGAATTGTTCGGCGAGGCGGCGCTCAAGCTCAAGCACGGCCAGCTCGCGCTTGCGATCGACAAGGGCCGCGTGGTGCGGGTGGACCGGGGCTAGCAAACCAGGTTCCGGCAGATCCGGCCGTCGGCCAGTGGCCGAACGCGCCGCGCCAGAGTTCGGCCGGCACAGGCTGAGGTTGCGTCACGCGAAACCAGCGCGCTTGCTAAGGCGCAGATTTCGTGTTGCAATCCCTTCACAATCGGATTGCGGCCGTTCGACTGTGCGTTTCACGACGTTGATAGCCAAGGCTTCGAGAGGCGAAACTTCGGACTTGAAGACCTTGGATATAGAGACCCGGGAATTGAACAGACAGCGGAAAGCCCGCTTGTGGCGTGGCACGTGGAAAACGTGGCCGCGTCTTTTTTATGTCTAGACTGGGAGAGAGACGATGCCGAAGGGTACCGTCAAATGGTTCAACCCGACCAAAGGTTATGGGTTCATCAAGCCGGCCGTCGGCGACAAGGATGTGTTCGTCCACATCTCGGCGGTCGAACGCGCAGGTCTCAGCACATTGAATGAGAACCAGACCGTCGAGTACGAGCTGGTGGAGAACCGCGGCAAGGCGTCGGCAGAGAACCTCAAGGTTCACTGAACGCCGCTGCTGGCGGAATTCATCCTGACGCCTCCCCCGGCCGCATCACCCGGGGGATTGTTCTCGGGGATCTCTCGTGCAACCGCGCGCTAGGGCGCCGGCGCGATCAGCGCGCTGTCGGTTGCCGCGCTGCCTTGCGTCCTGCAGACGTCGCCGTCGAGCTTGAGCCGCCCGCTCGCCAGCAGCCGCAGCGCCTCCGGATAGATGCGGTGCTCGATGGTGATCACGCGTGCGGCGAGCGTCTCCGGCGTATCGTCGTCAGCCACGGTGACGGCACCCTGCATCACGATCGGTCCGGCGTCGGTCTCCGGGATCACGAAATGCACCGTCGCGCCGGACAGCTTGACCCCTGCACGCAAGGCCTGGCCATGCGGATCGAGGCCGGGAAAGCAGGGCAGCAGCGACGGATGGATGTTGAGCATCCGGCCGTACCAGTGCCGCACGAATTCGGCGGTGAACAGCCGCATGAAGCCGCCGAGGCAGATCAGCTCGACCTGCTTGTCATCGAGCGCCCGCTGCAGCACCGCCTCGAAACCCGCGCGGTCCTTGCCGAACGGCTTGCTCTCGATGACGATGGTCGGAATGCCGCTCGCGGCCGCCTTCTCGAGCCCCGGAGCGTTGGCGCGGTTGGAGATCACAGCCACGATCTCGGCCGGAAAATCCGCAGCCTTCGCAGCCTCGATCAGCGCGGCCATGTTGGAGCCGCGGCCGGAGATCAGAATGGCAACGCGGCGCTTCATCGCGAGAGATCGAGATGACCGTGATAGACCACGCGATGCTCGTCCTTGGCCTCGGTGACTTCACCCAGCAGCGTCACGGTCTCGCCGCCAGCGGTGAAGGCCTCGGTCACCGCATCGACCGCATCAGCCTTGACGATCGCGATCATGCCGATGCCGCAGTTGAAGGTGCGCAGCAGCTCGGGCTCGGCGATGCCGCCCTGCTCGGCCAGCCACTTGAACACTGGCAGCACCGGCAGCCGCGCCAGATCGATGCCGACGCCGAGATGCTTCGGCAGCACACGCGGGATATTATCGGTAAAGCCGCCGCCGGTGATGTGGGCGAGGCCCTTCACCGCGCCGGTCTCGCGGATCGCGCGCAGGCAGGATTTCACATAGAGCCTGGTCGGCGTCAGCAGCGCCGCCCCGAGCGTCATGACCGGTGCGAACGGCGCCGGCGCGTCATAGGCCACGCCGGATTGCTCGACGATCTTGCGCACCAGCGAATAGCCGTTGGAGTGCACGCCGGAGGACGCAAGACCGATCACGGCGTCGCCCGCCGCGATATCCCCCGTCGGCAGCAGGGTGCCGCGCTCGGCCGCGCCGACCGCAAAGCCGCCGAGGTCGTAATCGCCATCCTTGTAGAGGCCAGGCATCTCGGCGGTCTCGCCGCCGATCAGAGCGCAGCCGGATTCGCGGCAGCCCTCGGCGATCCCGGCGACGATCTGCGCGGTGGCCTCCGGATGCAGCTTGCCGCAGGCGAAATAGTCGAGGAAGAACAGCGGTTCCGCGCCCTGCACGACAAGGTCGTTGACCGACATCGCGACGAGGTCGATGCCGATGCCGCCATGGATACCGGTCTCGATCGCGATCTTCAGCTTGGTGCCGACGCCATCGGTCGCGGCCACCAGGACCGGATCCTTGAAGCCCGCGGCCTTGAGGTCGAACAGCCCGCCGAATCCGCCGATCTCGGCGTCCGCGCCGGGCCGTGCGGTGGCCCGCACCATCGGCTTGATCAGATCGACCAGACGATTGCCGGCGTCGATATCGACGCCCGAATCCGCGTAAGTGAGCCCGTTTTTGCGCTCGGTCATGCCCAATTCCAGATGATAAAGGGCTGGTTACGAGGAATTCTGCCCCCGCGCAATGGCTCGCGGCATTGCTGCCGCGATACTATGTAGATAACACCCGGCCGCCGCGCAAAAGAGCCGGATATCGAGTAAAATCAGGCTTCTAGCCGGGAAGCGATTCAAGTTGAGCATTCCGAATATCATCACCCTCGCCCGCATCATCCTGGTGCCGGTGATCGTCTGGGCCATCGTGTCGAGCCAGATGGAGATCGCGTTCGCGATCTTCGTGATCGCCGGCGTCTCGGACGCGGTCGACGGTTTCCTTGCCAAGCGCTTCAACATGGCAAGCGAGCTCGGCGCCCTGCTCGACCCGCTCGCCGACAAGGCGCTCTTGGTGTCGATCTATGTCGCGCTCGGAATCTGGGGCGCGGTGCCGCGCTGGATCGTGATTCTCGTGGTGTCGCGCGACATCATGATCGTCTCCGCCGTGATTGTGTCATGGTTGTTCGACAAGCCGGTTGAGATGAAGCCGCTGATGGTGTCGAAGCTGAACACGGTGGCACAGGTCGCGTTCGCGGCCCTGGTGCTGGCCTCGCTCGGCTTCGGCTTTCAGCCGCATCCCTACGACCTGATCCTGATGGGCCTGGTCACGATCTTTACTTTGGGATCGGTGTCCCTCTATCTCGTCGAGTGGGTGAGGCACATGAGCACGATCGAGGCTCGGTAGAGCACGATCCGGAAAAATGAAAACCGGTTTTCCCGCGACAAGCGCGAAGCGTTTGCGCAGGGATCATGCTAAAATAAAGTGGTTTGGAGATTTGCGTGGCCGGTAGCGTTCAACCTCGTCAATTGGCCTTGGCCCTGCCGCACGAGGAGAAACTGACCCGCGACGATTTCCTCGAAGGGCCTGCCAATGAGGCAGCGCTCGCGCTGATCGACGGCTGGCCCGACTGGCCGAACCGAATCATGCTGCTGGTGGGGCCCGAGGGCTCCGGCAAAAGTCACCTTGCTGCTATCTGGGCCGAGAGCGCCGGCGCGCGCTCGACCGCGGCGCACGCCCTGACCGCCGATACGGTGCCGGCCGCGCTTGCGACCGGCGCGCTGGTGGTCGAGGACCTCAGGCCATCGGACTTCGACGAGCGCGCGATGTTCCATCTGATGAATCTCGCACGGCAGGACGATGCCTTCGTGCTGATCACGGCGCGGGTGCCGCCGTCGGCGTTCGAGATCGAGCTGCGCGATCTGCGGTCCCGGCTTCGCGCGGTGCCGACGGTGACGCTGCTGCCGCCCGACGACCAGCTGTTCCGCGGCCTGATCGTGAAGTTCTGCGCCGACCGCCAGTTGAGCGTGGACGAGCCGCTCGTCAGCTACCTGACCAACCGGATCGAGCGGTCCTATACCGCCGTCCGCCAGGCGGTCGAGCTGCTCGACACCGAGGCGCTCCGGCTCGGCCGGCCGGTGACCCGGGCGCTGGCGGCCGAGCTGTTGCGCGATGCGTGAGGCGTACCGCGGCTTGACGGCGCAGGCCAGCGGAACATCAATGTCATCGAAACGTCATCGCAATATCACATGGTCTGCGCGGCCCTCGGCTAGACCGCCTCAGCCCCCTGCCCGGAATTGGACCAGCACTTGATGGACTCGGCACAAGCACCTGAAATCAAAGAGAAAGAGGCGGAACTCCCGCCCGTCCCCGCGATCGCGAGCAGCCCCGAGCGCTTCATCAACCGGGAGCTGTCCTGGCTGCACTTCAACCGCCGGGTGCTCGAGGAATCGGTCAATCTCGGCCATCCCGTGCTGGAGCGGGTCCGCTTCCTGTCGATTTCGGCGAATAACCTCGACGAGTTCTTCATGGTCCGCGTCGCCGGTATCAAGGCGCAGGTCCGCGAGGGCATCACCGAGCGTAGCCCGGACGGCCTGCTGCCGGCCGAGCAGCTCGTGATGATCAACAAGACGGTGTCGCAGCTCGCCTCCGATCAGCAGGCGATCTGGAGTGACCTGCGCGACATCCTGTCCAAGGTCGGCATTCAGCTGGTCGACGGGCGCGACGTCACCAAATCCGAACGCACCTGGATCGAGGATCACTTCCTCCACAACATCTTCCCGCTGCTGACCCCGCTGGCGATCGACCCGGCGCATCCGTTCCCGTTCATCCCGAACCTCGGCTTCACGGTCGCGCTGCAATTGTCGCGGATCGCCGACGGCAAGGCGATGAACGCGCTGATCCGCATGCCTGGCAAGATCGACCGCTTCATCCGCATTCCCTCGGCCAAGGAAGGCGCTCCGGCCCGGCTGATCACGCTCGAGCAGGCCACCGGCCTGTTCATCGGCCGCCTGTTCCCCGGCTACACCGTCAAGGGCCAGGGCGCGTTCCGCATCATCAGGGACTCCGAACTCGAAATCGAGGAAGAGGCCGAAGACTTGGTTCGCCTGTTCGAGACCGCGCTCAAGCGCCGCCGGCGCGGATCGGTGATCCGGCTCGAGATCGAGGCCACGATGCCCGAAGAGCTGCGCACCTTCGTGCAGCACGCATTATCGGCCGCGGACGATGAAGTGATCCTGGTCGACGGCGTGCTCGCGATGAACGAGCTGTCGCAGCTCACCCGCCTCAATCGCCCCGACCTCGAATTCCCGCCCTACGTGCCGCGCCACCCCGAGCGCGTGCGCGACCATGGCGGCGATATCTTTGCCGCGATCAGGCAGAAGGACCTCGTGGTCCACCACCCCTACGAATCCTTCGACGTCGTCGTCCAGTTCCTGCAACAGGCGGCGCGCGATCCCGACGTGGTCGCGATCAAGCAGACGCTGTATCGCACCTCGAACAACTCGCCGATCGTGCGCGCGCTGGCGGAAGCTGCCGAAGCCGGCAAGTCGGTGACCGCGCTGATCGAGTTGAAGGCGCGCTTCGACGAGGAAGCCAATATCCGCTGGGCGCGCGACCTCGAGCGCGCCGGCGTGCAGGTCGTCTACGGCTTCATCGAGCTGAAGACGCACGCCAAGCTGTCGATGGTGGTGCGCCGCGAGGGCGGCAATCTCACGACCTATGTGCACACCGGAACCGGCAACTACCATCCGGTCACCGCACGCATCTACACCGACCTCTCCTACTTCACCTCGGATCCGATCATCGCCCGCGACGTCGCGCGGGTGTTCAATTACATCACCGGCTATGCCGAGCCGAGCGACATCGAGAAGATGGCGGTGTCGCCGCTGACGCTGCGCAAGCGGATCATCGAGCACATCCACGGCGAGATCGCCCACGTCAAGCATGGCCGGCCCGGCGCGGTCTGGATGAAGATGAACGCGCTGGTCGACCCTGACATCATCGACGCGCTGTACGAGGCCTCGCAGGCCGGCGTCGCGGTCGAGCTCGTGGTGCGCGGCATCTGCTGCCTGCGGCCCGGGCTGCCGGGATTGTCGGAGAACATTCGCGTCAAATCGGTGATCGGCCGATTCCTGGAACACGGCCGAATCTATTGCTTCGGTATGGGCCAGGGCCTGCCGAGCACAAAAGCTGCTGTGTATATCTCGTCCGCCGACATGATGCCGCGGAACCTCGACCGCCGCGTCGAGGTTCTCTGTCCGCTGCAAAATCCGACGGTGCATCAGCAGGTTCTCGAACAGATCATGGTCGCGAACCTGAAGGACACCGAGCAGAGCTGGCAATTGTTGCCGGATGGGTCGTCAACGCGTATGAAGGCCGCGAAAGGCGAAGAGCCCTTCAATCTGCATGACTATTTCATGACAAATCCGAGTCTGTCCGGCCGTGGTAAGTCTCTCAAGGAATCTTCACCGCGCCGTCTCACGCGTCGCAACGAGCGTCAGCAGTCATCGTCTTAAGGGGGCTTTACGGTGAAGCGGCCGCGGAAGCGCGCTTCCAGCGTCGCTGTGATCGATATCGGCTCGAACTCGGTTCGTCTCGTGGTTTACGAGGCGATGGCGCGCAGCCTCATCACCATCTTCAACGAGAAGGCGCTGTGCGGGCTCGGACGCGAGGTGCAGAGCACTGGCCTGCTCGCGACCGATGCCGTGAACAAGGCGCTCACCGCGTTGCGCCGCTTTCGCGCGCTGTGCAAGATTCAGCAGGTCGGCCGCGTCTACGCGATCGCGACCGCGGCCTGCCGCGACGCCAAGAACGGCCCGGACTTCATCGCCAAGGCCGAGCGCATCTGCGGCGCCAAGATCGAAATCCTCACCGGGCCGCGTGAAGCCAAGCTGTCTGCGCTCGGCGTCGTCTCGGGTGTGCACAATCCGAACGGCATCGTCGGCGATCTCGGCGGCGGCTCGCTCGAACTGATCGACGTCAAGGGCAACCGGGTGCGCAGCGGCGTGACGCTGCCGCTCGGCAGCCTTGCGCTGCAGGACCTCTCGAACAAATCGCTCAAGCGCGCCGAACGCATCGTCAAGAACGAGCTGCTCGGCGTCGCCCAGCTCAAGACCGGCCGCGGCCGCACCTTCTACGCGGTCGGCGGCACCTGGCGCGCGCTAGCGCGCATCCACATCATCCAGAGCGGCTACCCGCTCAAGGTGATGCACGGCTATTCGATTCCGGCGGCGGACGCGCTCGACTTCGCGCAGCGGCTGCGGCGGCTCGCGGCCACCAACATGCTGGCCAATATCGAGTCGGTCGCCGATGCGCGGCGGCCGCTATTGGCCTACGCCGCGCTCGTGCTCGAATACATCATCCGCGTGGCCCAGCCGAAGACCATCGTGTTCTCGACCTTCGGCGTGCGCGAGGGCCTGCTCTACGAGATGCTGCCGCAGGCCGAGCGCGCCAAGGACGGGCTGGTGTGTGCCGCGCAGAACCTCAACGAATTGCTGTCGCGCTCCGCCCGCCACGCCCAGGAGCTGACCTCCTGGACCGACCGGCTGGTGCGCGTCGTCCGGCTGCGCGAGACCGAGGAAGACCGCAGGCTGCGGCACGTCGCCTGCCTGCTCTCAGACATCGGCTGGCGCGTGCATCCCGATCATCGCGGCGAGGAAACCCTCAGCCTTATCATGAACGGCAATTTCGGCTCGATCACGCATCAGGGCCGTGCCTTCGTCGCGCTGTCGGTGTTCTATCGCTACGCCGGCCTCAGCGAGGAGAACGAACCGCCGCCGCAGATCCGCGCGCTGGTGACGCCGGCGATGGACGAGCGCGCGCGCGTGCTCGGTGCCGCGTTCCGTGTCGCCCATCTGATCACGGCGGCGCGCACCGGCGTGCTGCCGGCGACGCATTTCCGCACCCAGGGCCGCAAGCTGATGCTGGTGTTCGAGCACCGGATGGTGGATCTGGTCGCCGATCGCGTCGGCAGCCGCTTCAAGCAATTGGCGCGGCTGGTTGGGCGCGCCGGCTCGATCGTACGGCGCTAGACATTACGCCGCCTTGGCGGCGTGCTTGTCCTTGCGGAGCGCGTGACGGCGCCAGATCGATCCGATGAGCAGCACTACGACGATGCCGAGCACGGCGAGCGTGATCTCGCCGCCGTTGCCGCCATGGGCGAATTGCGGCGACATGCCGACCGAGGTCAGCCAGGAATCGAGCCTGGCACCGAGCGGTCCGGCAAACAGCGCATCCAGCCTGGGATGCACGGCCGGATCGGTCGCTATGACGTCGCCCGCGATCCAGCCGAGCAGCGCGGCGCCGGCCCAGACCAGGACCGGCAGCTTGGTGAGCAGCGCCATGATCAGCGCCGCACCGGCAACGATCAGGGGGACGCTGATCGCAAGTCCGAGCACCAGCAGCGGCACGCTTCCATTGGCGGCAGCGGCGACCGCGATCACATTGTCGAGGCTCATCACGATGTCGGCGACGACGACGATCTGAACCGCGGCCCACAGATGCGAGGCCGTGTGCACGCTGTCCTCGTCCTCCTGCTCCGGCACCAGGAGCTTGGCGGCAATCACGATCAGCGCCAGTCCGCCGACCAGCTTCAGATAGGGAAGCGCCATCAGGCTGGCGACGATGCCGGTGAAGATGACGCGCAGCAGCACCGCCGCGGCGGCGCCGAGAATCATGCCCCACAAGCGCTGGCGCGGCGCGAGTCCGCGGCACGCGAGCGCGATCACGAGCGCGTTGTCGCCCGACAGCAGGACGTTGATCCAGATGATCTTGCCAACGGCGACCCAGAAGGTCGGGGTCGCCATCTCGTTCTTGAACTCGGTGAAGAACGCGCCGATGTACGCCGGATCAAAGATCTGCCACAGCCAGTCCACAGCGAGTCCTATTCGGCCCTGCGGCCGCCCCTGGCGGCGGTGGGCCGCCGCTCCCAGTTCATTTTGACGCGGTCTCCCCAGGAGACCGCGTCACTTTCAGTTGAGCGGCGTCAGCCGACGATCTCGTTGCCGGCGAAGAACTGCGCGATCTCGATCACCGCGGTCTCCGGCGCATCCGAACCGTGCACCGAATTCTCGCCGATCGACTTCGCATACAGCTTGCGGATGGTGCCTTCGGCGGCCTTCGACGGATCGGTCGCACCCATCACGTCGCGATACTTCAGGATGGCGCCCTCGCCTTCCAGCACCTGGACCACCACGGGGCCGGAGGTCATGAAGTCGACCAGTTCGCCGAAGAACGGCCGCGCCTTGTGAACGGCATAGAATGTTTCGGCCTGGCCGCGGGTCATCTGGATGCGCTTCTGCGCCACGACCCGCAGGCCCGCCTTCTCGATCACCGCATTGACCGCGCCGGTCAGGTTGCGCTCGGTGGCATCGGGCTTGATGATCGAAAAGGTGCGTTCAATCGCCATGATTTCGTCCTTGTAAACGGTGGCTGGGAGTTGCCGGGGCTTATATCGGCGCGATGGGGCAACGGCAAGCGACCCTGTGACGCGTTAGCCTTTAGTTTTGATGGATTTTCACGACGAAAACCGTCGTCCGGGCGGTCTCCGGACAGAGACAGGCTCGGCCAACTTACCGCGATTTCACTTAGGTGAACCCATTCTGACAGCGCCGTGCCGCTGCCGTTCAGCTCCAGCCGCCTAAGCTCTCCACCGATCGGACGCCTTGCTGGCCCCCCATCCGCAAGCCTCACAGGACGTCTCGGGAAACGATGTCACAGCGGGCGCGTCACGCGCGCTCATACCTCGAGGAGACGATCATGTTACGCAAATTATCGCTCGCTGCCGTTGCCGCAATTTCGCTCGGTGCCGCCGCGCTCGCCCCGACCTCCGCCTCGGCCTGGGGTGGTTGGCATGGCGGCTGGCACGGTGGATGGCACCACGGCTGGTGGGGCGGCCCGCGCGTCATCGTCGGAGGTCCGGCCTACTACGGCGGCTATGGATACGGTTACGGCGGCGGTTGCTACGTGCGCCGCGTCGTGCCGACCCCGTGGGGTCCCCGCTGGCGCCTGGTCAATCGCTGCTACTGATCCATCCTTTCCGTCGACTGCTCCCCTGACTTGCCTTCGCCCCGGCCTCGCGCCGGGGCTTTTTTTCATGCCTGCCCAGGGAACCCGGCCGCATGATCCGCCTCACTACCTCAAGGCAAGAGTAAGGCGGAACGGAAACCAAATTCGGGGGTCGCGACTTGTCATGGCAAGGACTTACGAAACACGCGAGGTGGAACTCGCCAAGAGACATTCCAAGAGCCATGACGATGACAATGACCCAGACCGAGAACGATCCCGATCAGATTGATCGCAAGACCTGCCGTTACATCTGCGATGCCGTGGGTGAGCGGCTCCAGCAAAGCATGCGGCCAGAACCCGCACTTTCGTCCCGCCTGCAGCAGCTGCTCGAGGAAATGCAACGCCGGGAAAACGAGCGCCATTAGATATTATGGGCTGACCAGCAGCCCAGTTGCGTTCTTGCAGCAGCCGTCCGGAGAGATTTTACCGACAGACGGGTTGCGTTTGGCAGCGGGTCCGGTGACAACGCTGCATGCTCTCCATCACTGACATTTCAGTCCGGATCGCCGGGCGGCTGTTGATTGATCACAGTTCTGTGCAAATCGTGCCCGGCGCACGCGTCGGATTTGTCGGCCGTAACGGCGTCGGCAAGTCGACGCTGTTTCATGCCATCCGCGGCGACCTCCCGACCGAGAGCGGCAGCATCGCGCTGCCGCCGCGCTGGCGGATCGGCAGCCTAGCGCAGGAAGCGCCCGACGGGCCCGAAAGCCTGATCAACGTCGTGCTGAAGGCCGACCTCGAGCGCGACGCGTTGCTGCGCGAGGCCGAGACCGCGCACGACCCGCATCGGATCGCCGAGATCCAGACCCGGCTGGTCGACATCGACGCCCACTCCGCCCCTGCCCGTGCCGCGGCAATCCTCTCCGGCCTCGGCTTCTCGACATCAGACCAGGCACGGCCGTGCGCGGAATTCTCCGGCGGCTGGCGCATGCGCGTCGCGCTGGCGGCAACGCTGTTCTCCGCGCCCGATCTGCTGCTGCTGGACGAACCGACCAACTATCTCGATCTCGAGGGCACGTTGTGGCTCGAGAACCACCTCGCCAACTACCCGCGCACGGTGATCGTGATCAGCCACGACCGCGATCTGCTGGACACCTCGGTCGATCAGATCCTGCACCTCGATCGCGGCAAGCTGACGCTCTACAAGGGCACCTACTCCTCATTCGAGGAGCAGCGCGCCGCGCGCGAGTTGCTCGACGCCAAGCATGCCAAGCGGCAGGCCGATGAGCGCAAGCGCCTGCAGGACTTCGTCGACCGCTTCAAGGCCAAGGCCTCGAAGGCGCGGCAGGCGCAGTCGCGCGTCAAGATGCTGGAGCGGATGAAACCGATCACCGCGCTGGTGACCCAGGACGTTCGCGAGATCGCCTTTCCGGCACCCGAGAAGCTGCTGTCGCCGCCGATCATCGCGGTCGATGACGTCTCGGTCGGCTACGAGCCGGGCAAGCCGGTGCTCAATCGCGTGACGCTGCGCGTCGACACCGACGACCGCATCGCGCTGTTAGGTGCCAACGGCAACGGCAAGTCGACGCTGGTCAAGCTGCTGGCAGGCAAGCTCGCGCCGTTCGCGGGCAGGATCACGCGGGCCGATAAATTATCGGTCGGATATTTCGCCCAGCATCAGGTCGACGAGCTCAATCTCGACGGCTCGCCCTATGATCACATCCGCAAGCTGATGCCCGAGGCGCCGGAGAGCAAGGTGCGCGGCCGCGTCGGCGCGATCGGCTTCTCCGGAAAGGCCGGCGACACGCTGGTGAAGAGCCTGTCGGGCGGCGAGAAGGCGCGGCTGCTGCTTGGGCTTGCGACGTTCTACGCCCCCAACATGATCATCCTGGACGAGCCGACCAACCATCTCGACATCGACAGCCGCGCGGCGCTGGCGGAGGCAATCAACGAATTCCCCGGCGCCATCATGATGGTCTCGCACGATCGCTATCTGATCGAGGCCTGCGCCGATCGTTTGTGGGTCGTGGCGAACCAGACCGTGACGGCATACGACGGCGATCTCGACGAATATCGCCGCATGATCCTGTCGGCCAATGACGGACGGACCGTGTCGCGCGAGCGCGTCAAGGAGCCGGCAAAACCGGAACGTGCCCGCAACGAGAAGCGCGCTTCACCCAGGCAGCGGGTCGCGCAGGCCGAGAGCGAGATCGAGCGCATCAACGGCATCATCGCCAAGATCGATACCGCGCTCGCGCTGCCCGACATTTTCACGCGCGATCCCAAGCAGGCCGCACAGCTGACCAAGGCACGCGCCGGCGCCGAGAGCGCGTTGCAACGCGCCGAGGAAGAATGGCTGGACGCCAGCGCCGAAGTCGACGAAGCCGCGAACTAGATTTGATCCGCCGGGCGGAGCCTCATATTCGGTGTCGTCCCTGCCTAGGGCGCGATTGCGCTCCGGAGCAGGGACGACGTGTGGAGGGAGGCATCGACCTACCGCGGCCGGTGAAACGCCCTAGCTGTGCGCGGACTTTTTCTTCTTTGGCTTCGCGGCCTTCGGCTCCGGCGCTGGATCCGGACCGCGCTCGACCGACGTCAGGCGTCCCGACGAGAATGTATAGATACCGGCGCGCGCGCCGCGCGACCATGTCACGACCGCGACGCGCTCGCCGCCCGGCCCGCTGGACAGGTTGACGCTGTCGGGGGCGCCGATGCCGCGCACGACGTCGCATTCGGTGTGGCCGAGTGCGACACTGCCGCCCGTCGGCTGTGGCGGCGGCGCACCGGGCGCCTGCGCGTTCGCGTCAGTGGCTCCCGCTGGCGGCGCCATGCCGGGACAGCTTCCGTCGGCACTGACGAGATCGTCGTTGGTCACCGGCTTGTCCGGCGTCAGCGGCGGCGATTCGATCGAGATGTTGCGGATGAACACCCGTCCGGGGCGCGAGAACCAATCCGCGTCACGCGAAAAGATGTCGGACGCGCTCGAGCAGCCGGCAAGGCTAGGTGCAAGCACGAGCAACGCCAGCAGCGACTTCCGACTGAATGTTCCATCACGCACGATCGACAAGGCTCCTAACCCCTCTACCTAAGGGCTTGTCCGAACATCACTTTGCGGCATGACCGTGACCCGCCCCAAGACCCGCCTCAAGAAACGTCGAATTATCATTAATTAGTCGATATCGCTATTGGCGCCGCTGCCAGCGTCCCCGCTCGTCGGTCTGCCAATAGGTGACCTCGAAGCCGCGTGCCTTGCAAGCAGTCCAGCTCTCCCGCGCCGAAGCCACCGCGTCGGGGTCGTCGCCGTTGAAGACGAGGACCAGGCGCTCGTAGCTGTCGCAGTCGGCCGGGAGCGCCGCGTTGTCGACCAGGAACCGGACATTGGCCCGGTTCGGATTGCCCTCCTCGCTCGACAGGATGATCGGCTGGTCCTGTGCGTCGGCGACACGCGCGCTCGCATGCGGCAGGAACGAATCATCGCTGTAGGTCCACAAATGCGCGTCGAGCGTCTCGGCGCGCTCCTGCGACGTCGATTGCACGACCACCCGCCAGCCGCGCTCGAGCGACTTCTCGAGCAGCGGCGGCAGCACGCTCTCCAGCGTCATGTTCTGCAGATGGTAGAACAGAACCTCGGTCATGCGCCGGCTGACACTCTCTTACTTCTTGGCTTCATAATATTCGGAGACGAGCCGCTCGAGCAGCCGGACGCCGTAACCCGAGCCCCAGCTCTGATTGATCTCGGTCTTCGGCGCGCCCATTGCGGTGCCGGCGATGTCGAGATGGGCCCAGGGCGTGCCGTCGACGAAGCGCTGCAGGAATTGCGCTGCCGTGATCGAGCCGCCATTGCGCCCGCCGGTGTTCTTCATGTCGGCGAATTGCGAGTCGATCTGCTTGTCGTATTCGGGACCGAGCGGCATGCGCCAGACTTTCTCGCCGGTCTCCAAGCCGACCTTGGCGAGGCGCTCGGCGAGTTCGTCATTGTTGGAGAACAGGCCGGCGTAATCGGTGCCGAGCGCGACCATGATCGCGCCGGTCAGCGTTGCGAGATCGACCATGAATTTCGGCTTGCACTTCTTGGCGACGTACCAGAGCACGTCGGCGAGCACGAGGCGCCCCTCGGCGTCGGTGTTGATGATCTCGATGGTCTGGCCGGACATCGAGGTGACGATGTCGCCCGGACGCTGCGCGTTGCCGTCGGGCATGTTCTCGACGAGGCCGATGGCGCCGACCGCGTTGACGCGGGCCTTGCGCGCCGCGAGCGCGTGCATCAGCCCGACCACGCAGGCCGCGCCGCCCATGTCACCCTTCATATCCTCCATGCCGCCGGCCGACTTGATGGAGATACCGCCGGTGTCGAAGCAAACGCCCTTGCCGACGAATGCGACCGGCGCCTCGCTCTTCTTGCCGCCGTTCCAGCGCATGATCACGGTGCGGCTGGGCCGTACCGAGCCCTGCCCGACGCCGAGCAGCGCGCCCATGCCGAGCTTGGTCATCGCCTTGACATCGAGGACCTCGACAGTGACGCCGAGCTTCCGCAGCTGACTGGCGCGGCGCGCGAACTCCTCGGGGTACAGCACGTTCGGCGGCTCGTTGACGAGCTCACGCGCCAGGTTCACGCCGTCGACGATGGACGAATCGGGCGCAAACGCCTTCCTGGCGGAAGCGACGTCGTCGACCGCGATCGAGACGTCGGCCCGCACGGCGCCGTCCTCGCTGTCCTTCTTCTTGGTCTTGTAGCGGTCGAACTTGTAGGCGCGCAGGCGGATGCCGGTCGCGACCGTCGCCGCCTGGCCGGCCGTCATTGTGGCATCGGGCAGTTCCGCGAGGACGGTCATCGCACTGCTGCCGGCGTTGAGCTTGCCGGCCACCACGCCGCCGAATTTGAGAAGGTCCTTCTCCTTGAGGTCGGCCACCTTGCCGGTGCCGATTACGATCAGCCGGTCGACCTTGATTCCCTCCGGCGCCAGGATGTCCAGGGCCGCCCCGCTCTTGCCCTTGAACTGGTTGGCGGCCGCGGCCCGCTTGACCGTCTCGGCGGCAGCTCCGAGCGCCTTCCGGGTGGCGGCTCCCAGCTTCAATTGCTCGTCGCAAAACGCGACCAGAATGCCGCGGGCGGACGCGGAGAACGGGACGAAGCCGACCTTGACGGCGTCGGACATAGGAAAATCCTCCAGAACTCAGGGTGTTGCTCGGGCCTGAGGCGGCCCTTCCGGCACGCGGGGGTGAGCATTGCGATGGCGGTCCGGAGCGACCCGGACCGGGCTTGCCGCACACTATGACCTGTCGGCCGCGCCGCTGCCAAGCGCCGGAGTGGCCGGAAGGCCACAAAAGCGATTAATTAACCATAAATTAAGCGTGCCTTGGCCCGGCCATTTTGTTGACGGATCAAAGGGATGGTAGTGAGATTGTGAACAGAGAGTGAGCCGGACGAGTCCGCGGCTCGACCATAGGGGAACCCGGGTTGACGGGATTGGTCGAAAGCCGTGCGTTTGGTTGCGCCAAGGGGCCGTGCGGTAGCGATGGGGTCGATCGACAAGTACATCTTCAAAACGACGCTGGCGTCGTTTGCGCTTGTCCTGGTCAGCCTTACCGGCGTGATCTGGATTACGCAGGCGTTGCGCGGCATCGACCTGATGACGAGCCAGGGTCAGACCATCCTCACCTTCCTCGGCATCACCAGCCTCGTGATCCCCGCCCTGATCCTGATCATCGCGCCGATCGCGCTGATGATCGCGATCTCGCACACGCTGAACAAGCTCGCGACCGATTCCGAGATCATCGTGATGAACGCGGCGGGCTTCTCGCCGTTCCGGCTGTTCCGGCCGTTCTTTTTTGCCACCTGCGTGGTGGCGGCGCTGGTCGCCTTCATCGGCGCCTATCTCGCGCCCGACGGCATGCGCCGAATCAAGCAGTGGGACGCTGAGATCACCGCGGACGTTCTGACCAACATCCTGCAGCCCGGCCGCTTCGCCCAGCTCGATCAGAACCTGACGATTCGCATCCGCGAGCGCCTGCCCGGCGGCGTGCTCGGCGGGGTATTCGTCGATGATCGCCGCGATCCGCAGCAGCGCGTCACCATCGTCGCCGACCACGGCACCGTGCTGAAGAACGAGAGCGGCTCATATCTCGTGCTGGAGGACGGCAATCTCGAGCGATTCGAAGTCGGCAAGCGCGATCCGACGCTGGTGGTGTTTCAGCGCTACGCCTTCGACATGTCGAAATTCTCGCAGGGCCGCGACGTCACGCTCGGAATTCGCGAGCGCTACCTCTGGGAACTGATGTGGCCGGACGAGAACGACCAGACTTATCAGCAGCTGTCGGGCCAGTTCTTCGCGGAGCTGCATGATCGCTTCATGGCGCCGATCTATCCGTTTGCGTTCGCCGCCCTCACCTTTGCCTTCCTCGGCGCGCCGCGCACCACGCGCCAAAGCCGCAATTTCTCGATCGGCGGCTCGGTATTCGCGGTGTTCGGCCTGCGCATGGTCGGATTCGCCTGCTCCGTCATGGCGGTGAAGACGCCGCTAGCGGCCCTGGTGCAATATCTGATGCTGTTCGCCGGGATCGGCGTCGGGATATGGATGATCGTCGGCGGCGTGGTCGTCGAACCGCCGCCGGCATTGATGGAAGCGATCAACCGGAACAACGAACGCATTGCGCGCCTCTTCCGGAGGCCGGCGACCGCATGAGCATGGTCACAAATACGCTCGGGCGTTATTTCGCCGGCCGCTTCGTCGTCGCGGCGGTGGGCGTGTTCGCGGGCATCTTCGTGCTGCTCGTGCTGGTCGACTACATCGAGATGGTGCGCAAGACGTCGAGCCTTGTCGGGGCCTCCGCGATCACGGTCGCGGAAACCTCGCTGTTCCGCGTGCCGCAGCTG
Organism: uncultured Bradyrhizobium sp.; assembly: GCF_947648125.1. Classification (GTDB taxonomy): domain Bacteria; phylum Pseudomonadota; class Alphaproteobacteria; order Rhizobiales; family Xanthobacteraceae; genus Bradyrhizobium. The sequence continues at coordinate 433,005 of NZ_CANSMR010000002.1, forward strand.
CTCGAGAAACTGATGCCGTTCTGCGTGCTGATCGGCGCGATGACCTGCTATCTCGCGCTGTCGCGGCGGCTGGAGCTCGTCGTGGCACGCGCTGCCGGCGTCTCGGCCTGGCAATTCATCTCGCCGGCGCTGGTCAGTGCGATCGTGCTCGGCATCTTTGCGACCACCGCCTACAATCCGGTGTCGGCCAATCTGCGCGAGCTCTCCAAGCGGATGGAGGCCGAGCTGTTCGGCTCGGCGCCCGGCGGCGGCATCCAGGACGCGTCCGGCTTCTGGCTCAATCAGATCAACGACGAAGGTCAGGCGATCATCAATGCGGCCCGCAGCGAGCAGCAGGGCATCCGGCTGACCGGCCTCACGGTGTTCCGATTCGACACGGCGCTGCAGTTCAAGGAACGAATCGAGGCCCGCGAAGCGACGCTCGAAGAAGGCCGCTGGGCGTTCACGGGAGTACGCCGATACACCCTCGACAAGGCCCCGGTGGATCAGGACACCTTCTACTTGACCACCACCCTGACCCCCGCACAGGTGCGCAACAGTTTCTCCACCCCCGAAACTGTGTCCTTTTGGCAACTGCCGAACTACATCCGTTCGTCGGAGAGCTCAGGGTTCGCGACGGCTGGCTATCGCTTGCAGTATCACAAGCTTATCGCGCAGCCGTTTTTGCTGGCTGCGATGGTGATGTTGGCGGCTTCTGTGAGCCTCCGCTTCTTTCGGATGGGCGGCGTGCAGAAGATGGTTTTGAGTGGCGTGGGCGCAGGCTTTCTGCTCTACGTCCTGTCGAAAGTAACTGAAGATTTGAGCAAGGCTGAGTTGATGCATCCCATCGCTGCGGCGTGGTTGCCTGTCGTTGTGGGTAGCCTCACCGGTTTCTTAGCTTTGCTGTACCAGGAGGACGGGTAGTGGCTACCGTCGCCGCCCGCCAGTTGAGGTCGCCTGCATCCGGGCGGCGCAGTGCCCTGCGCCGTCAACGGAGCCGCATGGCCGCGTTTGGCGTTTCGCTTTCTGCTCTCGTTGCCGCGTTCGTCGTGGTCAGCGCGCTCGACGTCGTCACGTCGACGCCGGCTTCAGCGCAGGCCTTCACCTACAATCCGCGTCCGCCGAAGCCGGTCCGCCCGCCGGCCAAGAATGACGGGCAGATGCTCGTTCAGGCCACCGAGGTCGATTACGACTACAACAACAGCCGCATCTCGGCCGTCGGCAACGTCCAGATGTTCTACAACGGCACCAGCGTCGAGGCCGACAAGGTCATCTACGACCAGAAGACCAAGCGTCTTCATGCCGAAGGCAACATCCGCATGACCGATGCGGAAGGCAAGATCACCTACGCCAACATCCTGGACCTCAGCGACGACTACCGCGACGGGTTCGTCGATTCGCTGCGCGTCGACACTGAAGACCAGACCCGCATGGCGGCGACCCGCGCCGATCGGTCCAGCGGCAATTACACGGTGTTCGACAACGGCGTTTATACCGCGTGCGCACCCTGTAAGGATGATCCGAAGAAGCCGCCGCTCTGGCAGGTCAAGGGCGCGCGCATCATCCATAATCAGACGGAGAAGATGCTCTATTTCGAGAACGCCCAGCTCGAATTCTTCGGCGTTCCGATGGCCTACCTGCCCTACTTCTCGACGCCCGATCCGACTGTAAAGCGCAAGAGCGGCTTCCTGATGCCGGGCTTCACTAGCTACACGGCGTTCGGCTACGGCGTCGAAATCCCCTATTATTGGGCGATCGCGCCTGACATGGACGCGACCTTCAGTCCGCGCATCACCTCGAAGCAGGGCGTGCTGCTGCAGACCGAATTCCGCCAGCGCTTCGTGGACGGCTCCTATCAGATCCGGCTTTACGGCATCGACCAGCTCGATCGGGGCCAGTTTACTGGCCAGCCGGGCGACCGCGACTTCCGCTGGGGCGTCGACACCAAGGGCCAGTTTGCGCTGAACGACAAATGGGTCTGGGGCTGGGACGGCGTCGTGCTGTCCGACTACTTCTTCATGTCCGACTACCGGCTCGCCCAGTACAAGGATCCGTTCGGATCGTTCCTGTCGCTGCCAACAGAAGCAATCTCGCAGCTCTATCTGACCGGTGTCGGCAACCGCAGCTTCTTCGACGCGCGCGCGATCTACTATCTCAGCTACTCGGGCAACCAGAACCAGGTCCCGGTGGTCGCGCCCGTCATCGACTACAACAACGTGATCAACAACAACATCCTGGGCGGCGAGTTCAGCTACAAGATGAACTTCGTCAACCTGACCCGCGAAACCGCGGTGTTCGACCCGATCACGACGACCGCCAACACCAACAGCCTGTGCACGACCACGTCCGCCGATCCGATGGCGCGAACGCCGTCGCAGTGCCTGCTGCGCGGCATGCCGGGCACCTACACAAGGCTGACGGCCGAGGCGCAGTGGCGCAAGTCCTACACCGATCCGCTCGGCCAGATCTGGACGCCGTTCGCCAGCGTCCGCGCCGATGCCATCAACGCCGACATCTCGAATCAGCCGGGCGTTTCCAACTTCCTGCCGGTCGGCGACACCCAGACGGTCCGCTTGATGCCGACCGTCGGCCTCGAATACCGCTATCCCTTCATCAATGTGCAGCCGTGGGGTACGACCACCGTCGAGCCGATTGCGCAGGTCATCATCCGGCCCAACGAACCCAATGCCGGCAAGCTTCCGAATGAGGACGCGCAGAGCCTGGTGTTCGACACCAGCAACCTGTTCGCGGTCGACAAGTTCTCCGGCTACGACCGTGTCGAGGGCGGCAGCCGCGCCAATGTCGGCGTGCAGGCCACCACGCAGTTCGACCACGGCGGCAGCGTCAAGGGGATGTTCGGACAGTCCTACCAGATGTTCGGGATGAACTCGTTCGCGGTCGCCGACGTCACCAACACCGGCGTCGACTCCGGTCTGCAGAACCCGCGCTCGGATTACGTCGCGAGCCTCGCCTATTCGCCGAACCGCACCTACACGTTCAGCGTCCGCTCGCGGATGGATGAAGCGACCTGGAACATCAACCGGTTCGAGGCCACGGCGAGCGCGAATTTCGACCGCTGGTCGATCGCCGTGACCTACGGCGATTATGCCGCGCAGCCGGAACTCGGCTACCTGACGCGCCGTGAGGGCATCCTCACCAGCGGTTCGGTCAAGGTGGCGTCGAACTGGGTGGTTCAGGGTGCGGCGCGCTGGGACCTTGAAGCGAACAAGATCAACCAGTATGCCGTCGGCGCGGGCTATGTGGACGACTGCTTCGTGCTGGCTGCCAATTACGTCACGTCCTATACCTATCAGGCAGGCTCGCAGCCGCCCGTCCTCAGCCACGCGTTCATGTTCCAGATCGGGCTGCGGACCATCGCCCAAACCTCCACGACCAGCAGTTCGGCTGGCGTGCAGTAGCGAGCGAGGGCCTGCCAAGGGGCTTGAATTGGGGGCTTGTATTGCCCGCGGGCCTGTGGCCCCGGCTTGAATTGGTTTAAACGACTGACATGACCACGATGACGACCGCTAGCCTGCCAACCCGCTGCTATCAGCTAGTGTTGAGTTCCCTGCTGGCTCTTTTCCTCCTGCTGGGGGGCGGTGCGCGACTGCATGCCCAGACCATCGCCGTGATGGTCAATGGCGAACCCATCACCAATTTCGACATCGAGCAGCGCGCCAAGCTGAACGCCCTGACCGGCGGCAAGAATCCCGATCGAAAGGCGATCCTCGACGAGCTCATCGACGAGAAGCTGAAGATCAAGGAAGCCAAGAAATTCGGCGTCGATCCCACCGCCAACGATATCGAACAGTCCTATGGCGGCATGGCGCAGCGGATGCGGCTGAACAACGACCAGCTGACCAAGGTCCTGGAGAGCAAAGGCATCCGCCCCGATACGCTCAAGCAGCGCATCAGGGCCGACATGGTCTGGACCAGCCTGGTCCGCGGCCGCTTCAAGGAAAGCCTGCAGGTCGGCGAAAAGGACGTCGCCACCGCGGTCAAGGAGACCGGTGATGCTCCCGACGCCGAAGCGTTCGAATACCGGATGCAGCCGGTCGTTCTGATCGTGCCCCGCGGCTCTCCGCAATCCGAATTCGAGAACCGCCGCAAGGAAGCGGACACCCTGCGCGAGCGCGTGACCAGCTGCGAGGAAGCCAACACCTTCTTCAAGTCGATGCGCAACGCCGCGATCCGCGAGATCGTCGTCAAGACGTCGGCCGACCTGCCGCAGTCGCTGCGCGACATCCTGGACAAGACCCCGGTCGGCCACCTCACCCCTCCCGAAGTCACCAAGCAGGGCATCGAGATGGTCGCCCTCTGCGGCAGGAAGGCGACGACGGTAGACACGCCGAAGAAGCGTGAGATGCGGGACAAGATGTACGTGCAGAAGTACGAGGCGAAGTCGAAGGCCTACCTGCAGGAAGTCCGAAAAGCCGCGATGATCGAATATCCGGGCGGGCGATGATCGACTATCGTTGACGCATGGCCCAACCTCTCGCACTGACATGCGGCGAGCCCGCAGGCATCGGCCCCGACATCACGCTCGCCGCATGGCTGCGCCGTCGCGAACTCGACCTCCCGCCGTTCTATCTGCTCGGTGACCGCGCTTCCCTGGCCGAGCGCGCCAAGACGCTCGGGCTTGTGGTCGAGTTTGCCGAGGTCAGTGCCGAGGAGGCATCCGCAGCATTTGCACGGGCGCTGCCCGTTGTTGCGACCGGCAAGGCGGCGACGGCGCAACCGGGCAAGCCCGACGGGACCAGTGCGGATGCCGCGCTGGCATCGATCCGTCAGGCCGTCGCCGATGTTGCGTCGGGCAAGGCAAGCGCCGTCGTCACCAATCCGATCGCCAAGAACGTGTTGTACCGCGCCGGCTTCCGCCATCCCGGCCACACCGAATTCCTCGCCGAGCTTGCCGCACGCGGCGGGCCCGCGCCGCAGCCGGTGATGATGCTGTGGTCGCCGGCGCTCGCTGTGGTCCCGGTGACGATCCATGTCTCGGTCCGCGAGGCGCTGGCGCAATTGTCGACCGACCTGATCGTCTCGACCGCGCGAATCGTGGTCGCCGACATGAAGGCACGGTTTGGCCTCGCCTCGCCGCGGCTGGCCATCGCCGGCCTCAACCCGCATGCTGGCGAAGACGGCACGCTCGGCATGGAAGACGTCGAGATCGTCGCGCCCGCGGTCGAGATCCTGCGCCGCGACGGCATTGCCGCCCGAGGCCCGCTGCCGGCCGACACCATGTTCCACGCAGCCGCGCGCAAGACCTATGACTGCGCGCTCTGCATGTATCACGACCAGGCGCTCATCCCGATCAAGACCGTCGCGTTCGAGGACGCCGTCAACGTCACGCTTGGCCTGCCCTTCATCCGGACGTCGCCCGATCACGGCACCGCATTCGATATCGCCGGCACCGGCAAGGCCAATCCCTCGAGCCTGATCGCCGCGCTCCGCCTCGCCGCGCGCATGGCCGCGGCATCAAGCTAAGTGAGCGCGATCGACGATCTGCCGCCGCTGCGCGACATCATTCGCGAGCATTCGCTGTCGGCGCGCAAATCGCTCGGCCAGAACTTCCTGCTCGATCTCAATCTCACCGCGCGCATTGCCCGCGCCGCGGGCCCGCTGGAAGACGCCACCGTGATCGAGGTCGGACCCGGCCCCGGCGGACTGACGCGCGCACTGCTTGCGATGGGCGCCAAGCGTGTCATCGCCATCGAGCGCGACGAGCGCGCGATCGATGCACTCGACTACATCGTCAAGCGCTATCCCGGCCGCATCGAGATCGTGCATGGCGACGCGCAGCACTTTGATCCGCGTCCCCTGCTCGATGGCGGCAAGGCCAAGATCGTCGCCAACCTGCCCTACAACATCGCAACCCAGCTGCTGGTCGACTGGCTGTCGATCGAGCCGTGGCCGCCCTGGTACGACACCATGGTGTTGATGTTCCAGCGCGAGGTCGCCGAGCGCATCGTCGCCCATGAGGACGAGGAGGCCTATGGCAGGCTCGCGGTGCTCGCCAACTGGCGCGCCGAGACCAAGATCCTGTTCGACATTTCGCCCGCAGCCTTCGTGCCGCAGCCGAAGGTCACCTCCTCGGTGGTACGATTGATACCGCGCGCCGCGCCGGAGCCGTGCGACCGCCGCATGCTCGAGCAGGTGGCCGCCGCCGCCTTCGGCCAACGCCGCAAGATGCTGCGCCAGAGCCTGAAATCGCTGTCGGTCGATCCGGCGCGGCTTGCGGCCGCAGCCGGGATCGACGCGACGCGGCGCGCCGAAACGATTCCGGTCGCGGGCTTTGTTGCCATGGCCAGGGAATTGGCCGATATACGGTCCACAAAATAGAACATCAGGAGAAAACGTAATGGCGCGAATGGTTCGCCAATCCCTCGTCAAATTCGATGCACCGCTGTGCGAAACCATCGTCGACACGCCCAAGCCGCAGGGACGCGAAGTGCTGGTGCGCATCGAGCGCTGTGGCCTGTGCCATTCCGATCTCCACATCCAGGACGGTTACGCCGATCTCGGCGGCGGGAAGAAGCTCGATACCACCCGCGGCATGACGCTGCCCTTCACGCTCGGCCATGAGATCGCCGGCGTCGTCGACGAAGTCGGTCCCGATGCGCCGAAGGATCTGGTCGGAACGAAGAAGGCGGTATTCCCCTGGATCGGCTGCGGCCAGTGCCGCGACTGTCTCGCCGGCGACGAGAATCTCTGCGCCAAGCAGCGCTTCCTCGGCGTCTCCATCGACGGCGGCTTCGCCACCCACGTGCTGGTGCCCGACGCGAAATACCTGCTCGATTACGATCCGCTGCCGGTCAATCAGGCCGCCACGCTGATGTGCTCCGGCGTCACGGCCTACGGCGCGCTGAAGCGCCTGGTCGATCGTCCGCGCCAGCGCAATTTGCTGCTGATCGGTCTTGGCGGCGTCGGCATGATGGGCCTGTCGTTCGCGCAGGCGATGTTCAAGCAGCCGATCGCGGTTGCCGATCTCAGCCCGGCGGCGCGCGAGACCGCGCTGAAGAACGGTGCGGCGGCGGCCTACGATCCCGCAGAGCCCGATGTCGTCAAGCGCATGCTGAAGGAGAGCGACGGCGGCTTCGACGGCGTGGTCGACTTTGCCGGCAACGAGAAGTCGATGGCGTTTGCGGTGTCGACGGTCGCACGCGGCGGCAAGATCGTGGTGTCCGGCCTGATGGGCGGCCAGTTCACGCTGCCGATGGTGCAATGGGTCTACAAGCGCATGACCATCGAAGGCTTCATGGTGGGTACGCTGTCAGAGGGCCAGGAGCTGATGGCGCTCGCCCGGGCCGGCAAGATCAAGCCGACGCCGATGAAGGAAGAGCCGATGGCCGACGTCCAGAAATGGATCGAAGAGCTGCGCGCCGGCAAGGTCGTGGGACGCATCGTCCTGAAGAACTAAAGCATGATCCGGAAAACTGCGTAGCGGTCCCTGCGACAAGCACGGAAACCGTTTGCGCGGTGATCATTGCTCAGACATGACGTCCCGCCGGCGTTGCCATCGCCGGCGGACGCAACGGCCTTGCAGCACCAACACGAGCTTTGGTCCGGCGGAACCTGACAGCCGACCAGGCAATCATTCAACCCGTGTTCCAGCCTTCCCCGCGCCGCAATTGCGGCGCGACGCGAGCCTCAATTAAGCCCTACCCGTTCCGGATTTGCGGCGCATTGCGACCCAACTCTTTACCGAGATTGGCTGCACCAGCGTTTGCGTAAAAAGAAATACCGGGGACGCGTATGTCAAATCGTTCAGCGAAATTCGCTGCGGCGCTTGCCGCCACCATGCTGGCCGGCGCCTTCAGCGCCATGGCCCAGAACGCCGCCAATACGGCGAGCACCGATACTACGAATGCCAAGACGGCCGACACCTGTCAGTCCGCGCCGAAGGGAACCGCGCCTGCGGGAAGCCACTGGTTCTATCACCTCGACCGCAGCACCCAAAAGAAATGCTGGTACCTCGGTGACGCCAAGAACAAGGTTGTTGCCAAGACCGCGACCGCGCAGCAGCAGCAGCCCGCGGCCGCGCCCGACACGGCGACGGCCGACGCGCAGCCGCCGCAGAGCCAGCCGGCGCCGCCACAGCCGGCCATGCGCAAGTCCGTCGCCGATGCCCATGCCGAATGGCCCTCACCGCAGGCCGCAGCAGCGCCGGTCGCGCCCCCCGCCGCCGGTCAAGCCGACGGTGCGGCAGCGGCGACCGATCCGGCGGCGTCAGGCACGAACGCCCAGGCGTCGGACGTGAACGCCCGATGGCTGGATGCATCGAGCATGGCCGGGACCAACGGAACCCGGCACGCCGCAGACCAGCCGACCGTGGTCGCGCAGGCCGACGCGACGCCGCAACAGGCGGCCGCGCCGGCAGCGGCCGCCCCGGTGGCAGCCGAGGCGTCCGCCGAGAAATCTTCCTCCTCGACGCAGATGCTGCTGATCGTGATGGTCGGTGCGCTGGCGCTGGCCGGCCTGGTCAGCGCGCTGGTGTTCCGGCTGACCCGCACGCGTACGCCGCCTTACGAGATCAGCGACGAATGGCGAGCGCCCTGGGATTCTCTCCACACCGAGCCGGCGCCGCCGATGGCAGTCGTGAGCCGCGACCGCCCGCTGCGCCTGTCGGAAGCGACCCCGCGCCGGTCGGAGACACCGGTTCCGCGCCGCGCCGAGACGCCGGCTGCTCGCCGCGAGACGGCGCGCGAGCCGGATCAAACCGAGCAGGACAACAAGCAGATCGCGGCGATGCTGCAGCGGCTGGCGCGCAGCGCCGCAAATTAGAGGGCGCTCAGGAAAGCAGATGAGACATGCTGCGATCGCCGGATCGCAGCATGGTTCCGGCGAGCTACTTCTCGAGCTGACGCTGCAGGCCGCGCACGAACTCGGTAAGGCCGGTGCGGCGCTCTCGCTTGAGACGCTCGGCCTTCAGGATCGACTGCACCTCGGCAAAGGCGTCGTCGACGTTCTGGTTGACGACGATGTAGTCGTATTCCGCCCAGTGGCTCAGTTCATGGGTGGCGCGGTTCATCCGCCCGCGGATGACCTCCTCGGAATCCTGCGCACGGGTGTGCAGCCGCTTCTCGAGGTCGACTGCTGACGGCGGCAGGATGAAGACGCTGACAACATCGGCGCGCGCCTTCTCGCGCAACTGCTGGGTGCCCTGCCAATCGATGTCGAACAGCACGTCCTGCCCGGCCGCGAGCGCAGCCTCGACCGGCGCGCGCGGCGTGCCGTAGCGGTTGTCGAACACGGTGGCCCATTCCAGCAGTTCACCTTGCTTGGCCATCGCCTCGAACTTGGTCTTGTCGACAAAGAAGTAGTCGCGGCCCTCGACCTCGCCCGGCCGCTTCGGCCGCGTGGTCGCCGACACCGACATCCTCAGCCCCGGCATGCGGTCGATCAGCATGCGCGACAGCGTCGTCTTGCCGGCGCCCGAGGGCGACGACAGGACGAACATCAGTCCGCGCCGCTCAACGCCGTCAAAACCCTGCGCCGTCATCGTTCACTCCAGATTCTGGACCTGTTCGCGGAATTGCTCGACCACGTTCTTCATTTCAAGCCCGGTATTGGTCAGCTCGACGTCGTTCGACTTCGAGCAGCAGGTGTTGACCTCGCGATTGAACTCCTGGGCGAGGAAGTCGAGCCGGCGCCCGACCGGTCCGCCCTTGCCGATCATCTCGCGTGCCTGGCCGATGTGCGAGGCGATACGGTCGAGCTCCTCGCGGATATCGGCCTTGGTGGCGATCAGGATCGCCTCCTGGCTCAGCCGGTCGGCATCGAAGCGATCGGAGGTCTCCAGCAATGCCGCGATCTGCTCGGCGAGCCGCGCCTTGATCGCCTCGGGCTTGCGGCCGGGAGCCGTCTCGGCGCGCTTGGCGAGCCGCTCGATCTCGTCCATCCGCTGCATCAGGATCTGGCCCAGCGCATCGCCCTCGCGGCGGCGCATCTCGACGAGGCTGCCGAGCGCCTGCTCGAAGGCCTTCGCCGCCGCCTCGCGTGCCGCCTTGTCCTCGTCCTCATCGCTGTCAGGCTCGACCACCTCGATGACGCCCTTGATGCCGAGCAATCCGTCGATGCTCGGCGCCACCGCGTCGATCCGCTGCGCGAGCTCACCTGCGACCTTCACGACCGCGGCCAGCACGTCCTCGTTGATCCGGATGGTCTGCGCCGCATCGGTGCGTTTGACGCTGAGATTGGCGTAGACCGTGCCGCGCGACAGCAACTCGCCGGCCCGCTTCTTGGCGAGGGCTTCCAGTTCGTCCCAGCCCGGCGGCAGCCGCAACCGCAGGTCAAAGCCCTTGGCGTTGACCGACTTCAGCTCCCACTCGAACGTATAGGGACCGCTCGCGCCATGGCTTCGGGCAAAGCCAGTCATGCTCGATAGCGCCATCGCGTGAAACTCTCCAACAGAAGGATATGGGACTCACCCGGAGACGACGAGACTCGTGGGCAGCCGGTGCGACCTTAAAACGGATTCCGTGAAAGTGGAATTACGTTCCACCCTCGGGAAATGCAGAGCTACGGCATGATCCGGAAAATTGTGAAGCCGATTTCCGAAAGACCATGCTCGAACAAGAAGCTAAGGCGCGATGATCGCATCGCGCTTTAGCGCTGCACAACAGGCGGCGAACTGGTCTGCTGGGCTGCACCCTGCCGACCGCCGCGCGGCGGCTTCTTCTGATTGGTGGGCTTCGGCGGCGTGGCCGCCGTGGGATTGGTGTCGGCCGCGCCAGGCGCCGCGGCGGCAGGCGCCGGATCATCCGCGGGCTCGACGGTGTCGTTCTGGATCTGCTTTTCCGACGCGCGCAGCTTGGCGACGTTCTTGGCGTGCTGGTCGTAGGTTTCGGTAAAGGCGTGGCCGCCGGTTCCGTCGGCAACGAAGAACAGATCGCGGGTGCGCGCCGGATTGGCGGTCGCCTCCAGCGAGGCGCGGCCGGGATTGGCGATCGGTCCCGGCGGCAGCCCGTCGATCACATAGGTGTTGTAGGGCGACGGCTGGGTGATCTCGCTGCGCTTGATCGGACGCCCCAGCGTTCCCTTGCCGCCCACCAGTCCGTAGATGATGGTCGGGTCGGACTGCAGCTTCATCCTCTGCCGCAGACGGTTGACGAACACGGCGGCAACGCGGCTGCGCTCGTCGGCGCGGCCGGTTTCCTTCTCGACGATCGAGGCCAGCGTCACCAGCTGGTCCGGCGATTTCAGCGGCGAGTCGGTATTGCGGCGTTCCCAGATCTCGGCGAGCACACGCTTCTGCGCCTGCTGCAGACGCTGGATCACCTGGTCGCGCGTGGTGCCGCGGGGAAATTTGTAGGTCTCCGGCAACAGCGTGCCCTCGCGCGGAATCTCTCGCACCGAGCCGGTGAAGATGTCGTTGTCGGACAGCCGCGTCACGATCTGCTCCGAGGTCAGACCTTCCGGGATCGTGATGGCGTGCTGCACCACCTTGCCGTCGACGATGGTGGCGATGACGTCGCGCAGGCTCGCATTCTTCTGGAACGAATATTCGCCGGGCTTGAGGTCGGAGCTCGCCTTCAGCGCAAACACGCTGCCGATGAAGACCCACGGATTGACGTTGATCACGCCCTCGCGCGACAGCACGTCGGCGATGTCACGTTTGCCGGCACGTGCGGGGATGTTGACGATCTTGTCTTCCTGCAGCGGCCCCGGGGATTCCAGCGTCTGCTTGCCGTAATAGTAGGTGGCGCCGGCGCCGATCATCAGGATGATCAGGATGGTGAAGATGGCATTGCCTACGATCACGAAGGGATTGCGGGCACGATCCGAGCGCTTGGGCGGCGGCGGAACCTGTTCGGGCTCCAGCGCGGCACGTGGACTCCGTGGTGAAATGGGCGGCCTCTCACTCATCGATGCAAACCAATATCCTGCCGGTTGAATCGTGGCCGAACAAACCCCTGCCCTGCCAATAGCATACGCCCGCTATTAGGAGTCACCGCGGAATACGGCAAAACGGTGGACTAGTTCTAAAGTCCCGTTCCGATCGCATCGGAACGGGACTTTAGATTCTTATTTTGACGCGTTTTCTTCACGCGAACCGGTACCCGCTTCGCTCGAAAACGCTCTAACGACCTACTAATTGGTCACGCGCTGCACGATCACGGAGGCGTTTGTGCCACCGAAACCGAAGGAATTGGACAGCGCCACATTCACGTCACGCTTGCGCGAGGTATGCGGCACAAGATCGATCGCCGTTTGTACCGACGGATTGTCGAGATTGATGGTCGGCGGCACCACATTATCGCGAATCGCCAGCACCGCGAAGATCGCCTCGATCGCACCGGCCGCGCCGAGCAGATGTCCGGTCGCGGACTTGGTCGACGACATCGAGACCTTCGAAGCCGCATTGCCGAGCAGACGCTCGACCGCGCCGAGCTCGATCTCGTCGCCGACCTGCGTCGAGGTGCCGTGCGCATTGATGTAGTCGAGATCCGATGCGACGAGGCCGGCGCGCTTCAGCGCCATGCTCATGCTGCGGAAGCCGCCATTGCCGTCCGGCGGTGGCGAGGTGATGTGGAAGGCATCGCCCGACAGGCCGTAGCCGGTGACCTCGGCGTAGATCTTCGCACCACGCTGTTTGGCGTGCTCGTACTCCTCGAGCACCAGGACGCCGGCGCCCTCACCCATCACGAAGCCGTCGCGATCCTTGTCGTACGGCCGCGATGCCTTTTCCGGCGTGTCGTTGAAGCCGGTGGACAGTGCGCGCGCGGCGCAGAAGCCGGCGATGCCAATGCGGGAGATCGGCGATTCGGCGCCGCCTGCAAGCATCACCTCGGCATCGCCGAGCGCGATCAGCCGCGCTGCGTCACCGACCGCGTGCGCGCCGGTCGAGCATGCCGTGACGACCGCATGATTGGGCCCTTTCAGGCCGTGCTCGATCGAGACGTAGCCGGACGCCAGATTGATCAGGCGGCCCGGAATGAAGAAGGGAGAGATCCTGCGCGGTCCACGCTCCTTCAGCAGCACCGCGGTTTCAGCGATGCCGGTGAGGCCGCCGATGCCGGAGCCGATCATCGTGCCGGTCGCGAACTGGTCCTCATCGGACTTCGGATGCCAGTCGGCATCGTCGAGCGCCTGCTTGGCCGCGCACATCGCATAGAGGATGAAGTCGTCGACCTTGCGCTGGTCCTTCGGCTCCATCCACTGATCGGGATTGAAGGTGCCGTTGGAGCCGTCGCCGCGCGGAATGTAGCAGGCGACCTGGCTCGGCAGGTCGGACACTTCGAACGTGTCGATCTTCTTGCCGCCGCTGTCGCCGGCGAGGATACGCGCCCAAGTTGCGTCAACGCCGCAGCCGAGCGGTGTAACCATGCCCAGCCCCGTGACGACAACTCGTCTCATTTCCACGTCTCCGGCCAGCAATGCGCGGCTGATAATAAGAAGCCGGGGGACCGCACGATCACGGTCCGTCCGGCCCCGTCAACTTCGCGATCGGCGTTAGCTCTTCGCGTTCTTCTCAAGAAACTTGGTCGCGTCGCCCACGGTCAGAATCGTCTCCGCCGCGTCGTCGGGAATCTCGCAACCGAATTCTTCTTCAAAAGCCATCACGAGCTCGACGGTGTCGAGGCTGTCGGCGCCGAGGTCATCGATGAAGCTCGCGCTATCGATCACCTTCTCGGGTTCGACACCAAGGTGCTCGACCACAATCTTCTTAACCCGCTCGCCAATCTCACTCATCGTTCAACCTCGTTGTTCCATTGGACCCGACCCCAAGACGATACGAGCCATCGTGGTCGTCTCGATTACTCAGTCGCGCATAGTCTTGATTCGGCCCGGTCGTAGCCGACTAAAGCCCCGGCGAACGGCAGGCGTCGCCACGCCAATATACAGGGTTTCAAAATCCTGCAATGGCGTTCTTTGCCCATCCATGGGGGGTTCAGCTATCATACTTCCAAAGCCTTGACTACACGCCTGAACCGGCTCCCGAAAACGGCTTTTCGCCGCATTGCGAGAGCCAGCAACCAGCTCAAATCATCGCCATCCCACCGTTGACGTGAATCGTCTGTCCGGTGACGTAGGCGGCCTCGTTCGAGGCCAGATAGACGGCTGCCGCAGCGATATCCTCGGGCGTCCCGAGCCGCGCCGCAGGAACCTTCGCCAGGATGGTTTCGCGCTGCTTGTCGTTGAGCGCATCCGTCATCGGCGTCTTGATGAAGCCCGGTGCGATGCAGTTCGCGGTCACGCCGCGCTTGGCGTATTCGGCGCCCAGCGTCTTGATCAGGCCGATGATGCCGGCCTTCGACGCGGTGTAGTTGCCCTGCCCCGGATTGCCGGTGACGCCGACGATCGAAGTGATCGCGATGATGCGGCCGAAGCGCTTGCGCATCATCAATTTGGTCGCCGCGCGCGCCAGGCGGAATGTCGCGGTCAGGTTGACGGCGATCACGTCGTCCCAATCCTCGTCGCGCAGCTGCACGAACAGGTTGTCACGGGTGATGCCGGCATTCGCGATCAGGATGTCGACCTGTCCCATCGCAGCTTCCGCCGCCGGCACCAGCGCCTCGACGTCATCCTTGCTGGAGAGATTGCACGGCAGCACATGGACGCGCTCGCCGAGCTTGGCCGCGAAGCCGTCGAGCACCTCCCGCCGCGTCCCCGAAATCGCGACCGTCGCGCCCTGCGCATGCAGCGCTTGCGCGATCGCGCCGCCGATGCCGCCGGTTGCGCCCGTCACGAGCGCCGTCTTGCCAGTCAGATCAAACATCGAATTCTCCTTCCGGCTGCTTTAGGCCGATGCTGCCAGCGCGTCCTTGGCCGCAGCGATATCGTTCGGGCCGCCGACGGATACGCCCACCGCGCCATCGGCGATGCGCTTGACGAGGCCGCTCAGCACCTTGCCGGCGCCGATCTCGAAGAACCGCGTGACGCCCTGGCCTGCCATATAAGCAATCGACTCGCGCCAGCGAACCGTCCCCGTGATCTGCTCGACCAGGCGGCGGCGGATCTCGTCGGGATCGGTGATTGCCGAAGCCAGCACGTTGCAGACCAGCGGCGCCGCGGGCGCCTTGATGGTGACGCCGGCCAGCGCCTCGGCCATCGCATCGGCCGCCGGCTGCATCAGCTTGCAGTGGAACGGCGCCGACACCGGCAGCAGCATGGCGCGTTTTGCCCCTTTGGTTTTCGCAATCTCCACCGCGCGATCGACGGCGGCCTTGTCACCGGAGACCACCACCTGGCCGCCGCCATTGTCATTGGCGGCCTGGCAGACCTGGCCCTGCGCCGCTTCATCGGCGACCGCGACCGCCGCCTCGTAGTCGAGGCCGAGCAGCGCGGCCATCGCACCGGCGCCGACCGGCACCGCCTTCTGCATCGCAAGCCCGCGGGTGCGCAGCAGGCGCGCGGTGTCGCTGACCGTCAGGCTGCCGGCGGCGGCAAGCGCCGAATACTCGCCGAGGGAATGCCCGGCAACGAAGGCCGCGTTGCGGCCGACCGAGAAGCCGGCCTCGCTCTCGAGCACGCGCAAGGTGGCGATCGAGACCGCCATCAGGGCCGGCTGGGCATTTTCCGTCAGTTGCAATGTCTCGCCCGGACCATCCCAGATGATCGCGGTCAGCTTCTCGCCCAGCGCGGAATCGACCTCGTCGAACACGGCCTTCGCGACCGGAAAGGCGTCGGCCAGGGCCTTGCCCATGCCAACCGCCTGCGAGCCCTGCCCGGGAAACGTGAATGCTGCCGTCATCGGCGCTCCCTACCTTGTTGAGCGTGATCCCCGCGCAAGCGCCGCGCCTGCCGCAGGGGAAAACGGTATCCCGTCGCGCGAAACGCGCCACAGCGGGTCCGGACCAATTCCCTGCAACCAAGTCTTGCAACCGGCCTCGGACCGGGCCGTAAGACACTGATGGGGGGCGCGATGTCAAGCCGCGCGCGCGGAACCCTGGGGATGCCGGGGCCGGCCCGGCCTAGAATCCACCGGCATTCTGGTCGGCGTTAACCTCGGCACCGGCCCTCGCCCGGCGCGCGCTGTTGACCAGTTGGCCCGGGCGGTCTTCCCGATTGGGCTTGGCGGTCGCCAGCCGCAGCACGGCGGCATAGCCCGGCTGGACCTCCATCCGGTCGGCATAGCGGCTTCCGCTCAGGATGCGGTGAACCCGCGGCAGGTTGTAACAGGGCACGTAGAACAGCAGATGATGCTCGAGGTGGTAGTTCACGTAGTACGGCGCGATGAACAGCCGCTCGAGGATATTGGCCCGCGTGGTACGGGTGTTGCGCAAGGGGTCGGCGCTGTCGGGCACGACGGCATGTTCGGCGATGTTGCGGATCCGCGTGATCACCATCATCCAGGTCAGCAGCGGCACCAGCCACAACAGCGGATAGGCCCACCACACGCCGGCGGCGGCGAGGCCTGCGAACAGCAGCGCGTTGGTGACGCATTGCGGCCCAAGCTTCTGCCAGAAGTTGGCGGCGCGCTGCGATAGCGGCCACTCTTTCGGTCCGATCGCATTGAGCAGTTGCGCCTTGCGCTGCTGGTAGCCGGTCTGCCCGGTGATATCGCGGAGGAATTTCCGGCGGTAGCTCATCTTCGTGATCGGAAACGGCGCCGACAGTACGAGATCCGGATCGTCCTCCTGCTGCGTCCTTGCATGATGCTGCAAATGATAGCGGCGATAGCCGCGGGTTTCCGCGAAGATCGGATAGGCGCAGAACCACTGGCTCAGCGCGAGGTTGGTCTTCTCGTTCGCGGAGAGACAGCCATGCGCACCATCATGCATCAGGATGGCAAGCCCGAGCTGGCGCGAGCCGATGATCGCGACTGCAAGCAGATAGGTCAGCGGATTGGGCCACCACGCGACCAGCGCGATCGCGCCCAGGATCAGCGCCCAAGCGTGCACGATCAGGGCCGCGCCCTTCCATGTCGTGCGTTGCCGGACGGCGACCAGTTCGTCCTCGGTGAGGAAATCCCGGGCACGCATGCGTAGTGCGGTCATGAGCTGGTCTCCCCGTCCGTCGAGGGTGAAGTGTCGCGATCGCCGACCAGGCGCAGCCGCGATCCATCATTCGTCGATGTCGTGGTTGCCTGCTCGCCGAGTGCGCGCAGCAATTCGCGGCACATCTCCTCGGACGCGCGGCCCATCGCAAAACCTTCGACGATCACGCCGATCGCAATCGCCCAGAACCGCCGTGAGCTCTCTTCGGGGGCGCGCAGTGAACGCCAGCCATGCCGCTCGACCTGGCCGGCATAGGCGCGCGCGCCCTCGCTGTGCAGACGCTCGATGGTGCGCTCGACCAAAGGCGCGAGGTCCTGCCGGCGCCGCGTCAGCGTCAGGGCCTCGGCGAAGAAGGCGACTGTGTCGGTCGCGGTCACGGTCTCGGCCAAGGCGTGGGTGTAATCCCGCGGTGTGTGGGCCTTCAGGGCGGCCTGCTCGGTCGCGCGCGCGAGGTAAAGCATGTCGCGGCTGGCGGCTTCGACGAACAGCGCTTCCTTGGTGCGGAAGTAGTAGGTGATCTGGCTCGGAAAGGCGTCTGCGGCGGCGGCGATGTCGGAGATCGACGTGCCCGAGAGCCCGCGCTCCTTGAACAGGCGGCTGGCAGCATCGAGCAGCAGCGAGCGCATCTTGCGCCCCGCCGATCGTGTCGCGCGGACCGCGTGTTTCGGATCGGGCGCAGGCATGCCGCTGGTCTCCGAACCCATAGATCATCCTCCCTGAGATGTTTGTATGACATACAAACAAAGAAATCAACAGGAAATGGCCGAAAGTTGCGCCAAACGGCCTGGAGGGCTACGACCCCTCGCAAATCCGCAAGGCCGAGACCCCTCCGCGGACCCTTGCCTTCGCGACCAAAATCCGTATAAAGCGCCCCATTCGTGGGCTCCGGCCGGGAGCTGAACGGACGGTCTCAGCAAATTCACCCGTTGATTTTGATGTGGCAGGGCCAGTCGGCCCGTCGTCCCGTGCTCCCGCCTTCTGAGCAGCTCGAGTCCTTTCCGAAGGTCTCGAAGGGCTTGTCGCCGGAAACCACGCCAACACAGGAAAGGACAACCATGCCTCTTTATGAGCATGTTTTTCTCGCGCGTCAGGATGCGAGCACCCAGCAGGTGGATGAACTGACGGCCCAGATGACGGGTATCGTCGAACAGGGCGGCGGCAAGGTCACCAAGACCGAGAGCTGGGGCGTGCGCTCCCTCACCTACCGCATGAACAAGAACCGCAAGGCGCATTTCGTGCTGATGAACATCGACGCACCGTCGGCTGTCGTCACCGAGATCGAGCGCCAGGAGCGGATCAGCGAAGACGTTATCCGCTACCTCACCGTGCGCGTCGAAGAGCACGAGGAAGGCCCGTCCGCGATGATGCGCAAGGCCGACCGTGACCGCGAGCGCGATGACCGTGGCGGTGGCTTCCGCGGCGACCGCGAAGGCGGCTTCCGTGGTGATCGCGATGGCGGCGGCTTCCGCGGCGATCGTGGCCCGCGCCGTCCGCGCGAAGAAGAAGCTGCGACCGAGGAGTAATGAATCATGGCTGATGCTGGTGCCCGCCGTCCGTTTTTCCGTCGTCGCAAGTCCTGCCCGTTCACGGGCGCGAATGCGCCGAAGATCGACTACAAGGATTCCAAGCTGCTGATGCGTTACGTGTCCGAGCGCGGCAAGATCGTGCCGAGCCGCATCACGGCCGTGTCCGCCAAGAAGCAGCGTGAGCTCGCCCGCGCCATCAAGCGCGCGCGCTTCCTCGGCCTGCTGCCCTACGTCATTCGCTAACCGTTTCCGGCCGGCGGCACGCGCCGCCGGCCGCTCATTCTCATAAGGCTTCCGGGTCGTCCGGTCGCCGATGGTTGGGGTTCTCGAAGTAGAACCCCTAACCGCTCAAAGGGGGCGGGACAGCTGATGATCGCGATACTCATTGTTGCACTTGCCGCCGGCGCCGCGTCGGCGCTGATGTTCGCCTCGATCAGTTCGGGCGCGTTGATCTCGTTGCTGCTGTACTCTCTTGCGCCGCTGCCGTTGATGGTGTCGGCACTCGCTTGGGGACCGCTTGCCGCCGCCATCGGCGGCGTCGCTGCCGCCTCCGTTCTCGGCGCGATCTTCGGGCTTCCCTATGGCATCGCGTTTGCCATGATGGTCGCCCTGCCCGGCTGGTGGCTCGGCCACCTCGCGCTGCTCGGACGGCCGATCGCAGGCGCAGCCGGTGAAAGCGCTCCCCAGCAGCCACCTGCGCTCGAATGGTATCCCGTCGGCCGTATCCTGCTTTGGATCGCAACCTTCGCCATCATCACCACGACCGCGGCGCTGCTCACGCTCGGCTCGGATGCCGACACAGTCACCGGTGCTTTGCGGCGCGGTCTGCTAAAGGTGCTGAGCGCCGGCGAAGGGCTGCCCAGCAGTGAGATCGAACGATTGGTCGACATGCTGGTGATCCTTGCGCCCCTCGCCGCAACGATCCTCGCGATGGTCACGCTGACGCTGAACCTGTGGCTCGCCGGCAAGATCACGCAAACCTCGGGGCGGTTGAACCGACCGTGGCCGGATTTCCGCACCACCGCGCTCCCCGCCATGACGCTGGTCGCGTTGCTGGTGGCGGTCGCCGTCAGCTTCGTCGGCGGCATGCTTGCGCTGCTGGCGCAGATCGTCACCGCGGCGCTCGTCATCGCCTATGCGCTGGTCGGCTTCGCCGTGCTGCACACCCTGACGCTGTCGCTCGCCAATCGCGGCTTCTGGCTCGGCGGCATCTACGCCGTCGTTGTCATGTTCGGCTGGCCGATCATCGCAATCTTCGCGCTCGGCATTGCGGACGCCGTGTTCGGATTGCGCCAGCGCTATCTGCAAACCAGACCGCCGCCTTTGCCTGCGGCCTGACATTCAATCCAACCACTCAACCCGATACTTAGCCTCTAAAGGAGAACGAAGATGGAAGTCATTCTGTTGGAACGCGTTGCCAAGCTTGGTCAGATGGGCGAAGTCGTGCGCGTCAAGGACGGGTTCGCCCGCAACTTCTTGCTGAAGCGCGGCAAGGCGCTGCGCGCCACCGAGGCGAACCGCGCCAAGTATGACGGCATGAAGGCCGAGCTCGAGGCCAACAACATCAAGGCCAAGGGCGAGGCAGCCGTGGTCGCCGAGAAGATCGACGGCCGCGACATCATCATCATCCGCCAGGCCTCCGAGTCCGGCCAGCTGTTCGGCTCGGTCACGGTGCGCGACATCGTCGTTGCGCTGGCCGCCGACGGCATCACGGTTGCCCGTCCGCAGGTCTGGCTCGACTCGCCGATCAAGGTGATCGGCCAGCAGAAGGTGACCATCGCCGTTCACCCCGAAGTCGAGACCAGCGTCACCGTGACGGTCGCCCGTTCCGCTGAAGAGGCCGAGCGGATCAAGCGCGGCGAGGACATCTCGACCCGCCAGGAAGACCAGGACGCTGCCGCCGAGGCGCTCGCCGCCGCCGGCGAATTCTTCGATCCGGAAGCGCAGCACGACGACGAGGCTGCGCCGGCTCCGGCTGCCGAAGAGAAGTAAGCTTCTCGCCATCGTCCAACCGACTAGACGCTACGAAGCCCGGCCCCATCAGGCCGGGCTTT
Source organism: uncultured Bradyrhizobium sp. (assembly GCF_947648125.1). Lineage (GTDB taxonomy): Bacteria > Pseudomonadota > Alphaproteobacteria > Rhizobiales > Xanthobacteraceae > Bradyrhizobium. The sequence continues at coordinate 453,504 of NZ_CANSMR010000002.1, forward strand.
GGATTCGTGCCGCCGCCTGATCGTCGAGCATCGCGATCGACGCCAGTGCGGTTGCGGTATGCTTCTCCTTGCCGTCGATGATGCAGAACACGTCGGCCGCAACGACGGCGACCTGACGCCCCGGCTTGATCACGCGGGCGCGACAGATCAAGCGATCGCCCGACGCCGGTGACAGCAGGTTCAGCTTGTACTCGGCCGTCAGCGCCGGCTGGCCACGCGACGTCGCCGCCGCAATCGTGGTGGCGTTGTCGACCAGAAACGCCGTCACCCCGCCGTGGAACAGGCCGTGCTGCTGCAATAGTTCAGGCCGGCGGTCGACCGCGAGCGTGCACGCGCCGCGCGACAGCTCGGCCACTTCGGCGCCGACAAGACCCATGAAGCCCTGACGGCCGACATTGTCGCGAATTCGCGTCGCGATCGGCGCAAAGTCCGGATCGGCCTCGTTCATGACATCTCTCCTGCTCGCTCCGGCGCCACCACCGCGCGGATCGCGCAGGCGATCAGCGTCTCGACCTGTTCGCGCGGATCGCCGTGATGGCGGCCCGACAGATAGGCGCGGCAAAAGATCTGCGCCGGCCCGATGATCTGGCTGAAGAACAGTGTCGCGCTCATCGGCAGCAACTCGCCGCGCGCAAGCAGTGGCGCGCGCCAGCGCTCGATGCCGTCGGTGAGCCGCGCGTTCTCGGTGCGCTGCGCGCCACGCACCTCCTCGCCCCATTCGCTGCGCGAAATCTCGAACAGGAAGCGCGCCTCGCGCCTGAAGGTCACGACCCAATCGAGATGGGCGCGGATCAGCCGCGCAACGCCCTCACCGGCGCCGTGCGTCTCGTTGACCGCGGTGATGATCGCGGCGTGATAGGCCTGCAGGATCTCCAGGAACAGGGTTCCGGCGAGCTCTTTCTTCGAGGTGAAGAAATGGAAGAAGCTGCCGTTCGACGCGCGAGCGCGGGAGCGGATCTCGGCCACCGTCGCGCCCTCGAAACCGTCGCGGTCGAACACCGCCAGTCCCGCCGCCAACAGGTCTTCGCGCGCCGTGCTCACCCTTGCTCCCTTCGTGACTAGATCAATACTCTAGAGCTACACTCTAGCGCCAGTCAAACGATAACGCCGGACCTCACGGCCCGGCGTTGACGATTACTTCGAGGTCGGCGCTTCCGGCGGACCGGAGCCCGGTGTCGTCGGGGGCGGCGGAGGTGGCACGGCCGCAGTTACCGGTGGCGCGGCGGGCGTCGGTGCGGGAGATGCGGCAGCAGCGGGCTCAGGCGCCGGCGAAGCGGCCGGAGCCGCGGGTGTGACTTGTGGAACCGGGTCCGATCGCACGGCAACCGGCTCGCTGCCTGAGCTGCTCTTAGGCGCATCGACCTTGGCGGTGTCGGGCTGCTGCCCCTTCTCTTCGCGCTTGACGGTTGTCTGAGCTTTGGAGTCGTCGCCCGCCGCCTCGCCCTTGGGCGCCTCGTCCGACTTCGGCTCCTCGACCGGCTTGCCGCGACGGCCGTGCTTCTGGCGCGCCGGCCTGCCTTCGCCCGCGGCCTGCGGGGTCTGGCCGTCGTCCGGCCTGGCACCATCAGGCGCCTCGCTCGGACGCGCCATGCGCCGGACGCGGTGGGCCGGACGCGCTTCGGGATTCAAACCGTCGGCATCTGGCTTTGCAGCTTCCTTGGCCCCTTCCTGTGGCGCCGCACCCTGACGCTGCCGGCGCGACGGGCGCTCGGCCGGCTGCTCCGGAGACTGGTTCGCCTCCTGCCTGGCGTCCCGGCCCTTGGCCCCTCGGGGGTTATCCTTGGCCTGGTAGCGCGGATCGTTGGCGCCGTTCGAGATCAGATAGGACGCCAGCACGCCGGCCATGTCGCTCGACGTCGTGTAGTGCTGGCGCAGGAAGCCCGGCAGCGAACCGGCCGGCACGGTCTTCAAAAGACCGCGCGGGCTCTTGTGGCAGGCCGTGCAGGTATTGGCGAAGATCTGGGAGGGGCTTTTGCCGGCCTCGAGGTTTTGCGCCTGCGCTGATACGGCCGACAGGCAGCCAATCAGAAGCGTCACCGTCGCCAGACTGAGGGCTCGGCTCAACATTCCTTAAGTCTCCAGATTCCGGAAAAATCGCCGCCAGCGCCTGATGGATCGGCCGCGGCGGTCACCTTTTAGCCGATTATCGCGCGAATGGAAGCGCGCGCGTGACGCATCCACGCAATTGTCACATTTTGGAATATCGGCTTTGAGCACAACGCAATAGCGTGATCCAATTCCCTGCCTATCTTTAGGTCGGGGACACATTGGAGTGATCAGCTCCGGTGGTGTCAGTGTGCAGCTTGCCGTTCCGTTGGTGCTTCGATGGACCGATTGTTGCGATTTTTCTTGGGGCGCTTCATCCGCCGCGGTTCGATCACGTTCACGACCGCGAGCGGCGCCAAATTCACCTGTGGTGACGGCACGGGCATTCCGGTCGCCGCACGGTTCATGACCAGGGCCGCAGAACTGCGCATTCTGGTCGATCCCGAGCTTTACCTCGGCGAAGCCTTCATGGACGGCACGTTCGTGGTGGAGCAAGGCACCATCGCCGATGTGCTGGCTGTCCTGATGGGCCAGGCGGCCATGTTACCGAACTTTGCCAGGCTGCAGGCCTGGGTTCGCTTCCTCGGGCGGCGCGCCCAGCAGCTCAATGTGCGCGGCCGGTCCCGGAGCAATGTCGCCCGCCATTACGACCTCGACGGCCGCCTGTATTCCCTGTTCCTCGATGCGGACAAGCAATACAGCTGCGCCTATTTCGAGACGCCGGACGCCACGCTGGACGACGCCCAGCTCGCCAAGAAGCGCCACCTCGCCGCAAAACTCCTGATCAAGCCCGGCCACCGCGTCCTCGACATCGGTTCCGGCTGGGGCGGGCTCGGGCTTTATCTCGCCGAGATGAGCGGCGCCGACGTCACCGGCGTCACGCTGTCGACCGAGCAGCTGCAGATCGCCAACGCCCGGGCGGCGGAGAAGAACCTGACGCATTCGGCGCGCTTCCTGCTGCAGGACTACCGCGACATCCCCGGCCCGTTCGACCGCATCGTCTCGGTCGGCATGTTCGAGCATGTCGGGGTCGCGTTTTACGAAACCTTCTTCAAGCGCTGCGCCGAACTCCTGAGCGATGACGGCGTCATGCTGCTGCATTCGATCGGCCGCTCGACCGGCCCCGACGTCACCAGCCCCTGGATCCGGAAATACATCTTCCCCGGCGGCTACATTCCGGCGCTCTCCGAAGTCATGCCGGCGATCGAGAAGGCCGGATTGCTGATCTGCGACATGGAGATCCTGCGCCTGCACTATGCGGAGACCCTGAAGGCGTGGCGAGACCGCTTCATGGCGCGACGCGAGGAGGCCGTGCGGCTCTACGACGAGGCCTTTGCCCGGATGTGGGAATTCTATCTGGCGGCCTCGGAGATGTCGTTCCGCGTGCAGAACATGATGAACTTCCAGCTGCAACTGACCAAGCGCCAAGGCATCGTGCCGATGACCCGCGACTATATCGGCCGTGAGGAAGGTCGCCTCCGGCTCAAGGAAGCCGGCGCCACAAAACCCCGGCTGCAACTCGCCGGCGAATAGCTCTGAAAGCGCGGGACCGCTAGTTGCACAGGCTGTAGGCCGAGCCGCAATGGGCGAAGGTCGGCGCCGGGCGCGCCAAGTGAGCCGCGACGGCCGAAATCAGGCTGATATCGCAGGGAACGTTCCGGACCTCCGGACGCGCCGCCTGCTCCATGGCATCGACAAGCGACGCCAGCCAGCGGCGGTCCATGCCACCTGCCCGGCCAATCCTTGGTCGCGCTGTCTGAAACTCCCGAGCCATCGTCGCCGTATCTTTCCTGAGCGGAGACAACCCGGAATCCGCCGGGTCGTTCCCGCGAACCTGCCGCAAAGAAAATGCGCCAGATGTGATCTGCTTCACAGAGGTCTGTTCCGGGCTGTCGTAGTGGTCCGGAATGACCCGAGAACCGCACCAGACGATGTTGGACCCGCAGCGCGACCTCGTGACCGACTACGCCCTGATCGCAACCGGCGTGGCGGCCGCCTTGATCGCGCTGGCTTTCCTCATCCTGGTCTGAGGAACCGAGGCCAGCACCGACCTCGCTGCTGGTTGGGCGCGGCAGCCCGGAAAAAGGTTCAGGCCGCGTCAGATTTTTGCCAACGACATCGCTGACCGGCCGGACGACGCCGGTTTTCGACCGAATCCCCGTCAAGCGGAATGCATCCGGCGGTGGCGGATTCACACCTCGTGTTGTGTGAATCGTGCATAAGAAACATCCGTCCTTTCGCTTCGTGCCGGGCTGGCGCTTGATCGCGGCCCCACAGCCGAAAATCTCAGTAACGACGAAATCAGAAGAATAAGCTCGTCCATGGCCTTGATTGATTCGAACGTTCACAAGCTCGCGCCCGACGCCGCGTCCCCGACCTATCGGAACGCGCCGCACAACATCGAAGCGGAACAGGGGCTGCTGGGCGCGATACTGGTCAACAACGACGCCTTCTACCGGGTCTCCGATTTCCTGGAGCCGAAGCACTTCTTCGAAGCCATCCACCAGCAGATCTATGAAACCGCCGGCAGTCTGATCCGGATGGGCAAGGTCGCGAATCCCGTGACCTTGAAGACGTTCCTGCCTGCCGAGCTCGACCTGGGCGGCATGACGGTCAGCCAATACCTCGCTCGCCTCGCCGCCGAAGCGACCACCATCATCAATGCGCAGGATTACGGGCGTACCGTCTATGATCTCAGCCTGCGCCGCAACCTGATCCAGATCGGCGAGGAGATCGTCAACGTCGCCTACGACGCACCGGTCGATTTTGCCCCGCGCGCGCAGATCGAGGACGCCGAACGGCAGCTCTACAGCCTGGCCGAAACCGGCCGCTACGACGGTGGCTTCCAGCGCTTTGCGGATGCACTCACGGTCGCCGTCGACATGGCGGCCAAGGCGTTCCAGCGCGACGGCAAACTGTCCGGCATTTCGACGGGGCTGCGCGACCTAGACACCAAGATGGGGGGATTGCAGCCAAGCGACCTGATCGTGCTCGCCGGCCGTCCCGGCATGGGCAAGACCTCGCTCGCCACCAACATCGCCTACAATATTGCCAGGGCCTATGTCCCCGAGGTGCAGGCCGATGGCACCACCAAGGCGATCAACGGCGGCGCGGTCGGCTTCTTCTCCTGCGAAATGAGCGGTGAACAGCTCGCCACCCGTATTCTCGCCGAACGTACCGGCATCCCCTCCAGCCACATCCGCCGCGGCGGCATTTCCGAGCTCGATTTCGAGAAGATCCGCGACTGCTCGATCGAGTTGCAGTCGCTGCCGTTCTACGTCGACGAAACCGGTGGTCTCTCGATCTCGCAGCTCACCGCGCGCGCCCGCCGCCTCAAGCGGCAGAAGGGGCTCGACCTGATCGTGATCGACTACATCCAGCTGTTGCAGGGCTCGGGCAAGCGCGGCAACGACAACCGCGTGCAGGAAATCACCGAGATCACCACCAATCTGAAAGCGCTGGCGAAGGAGCTCAACGTCCCCGTGATCGCGCTGTCGCAGCTGTCGCGCCAGGTCGAAAACCGCGACGACAAGCGGCCGCAACTTTCCGACCTGCGTGAATCCGGTTCGATCGAGCAGGACGCCGACGTCGTGATGTTCGTGTACCGCGAGGAATACTATCTCGCGAACAAGGAACCGCGGCCCGGCACCCCGGAGCACGCGACCTGGCAAGCCGAAATGGAGCGCGCGCTCGGCAAGGCCGAAGTCATCATCGGCAAGCAGCGCCACGGTCCGACCGGCACCGTCGAACTACACTTCGAAGCCAGCGTCACCCGGTTCGGCGACCTCGCATCGGACGGATTGGTCCCGGATCGCCCGCCCTCCTACTAATGGCGGGGCACGGTTGAAGGCCGCTGGTCCCGCTTGTACAACTGAGCCATGAACATCGTGACCGACGCGAAATCGCAGCTGACGCCCGAAGCCAGTTTGCTGGCGGCCCATCCGGCCGCCACCGGCATCCTCACCGTCGACCTCGACGCCATCATCGCCAACTGGCGCAAGCTCGAGAAGACCGCGGTCCCGGCGGAATGCGCCGCCGTGGTCAAGGCCAACGCCTATGGTTGCGGCGCCGAGCAGGTGTCGCGGGCGCTGGCCAAGGCCGGCTGCAAGACCTTCTTCGTCGCCACCGTCGAGGAGGCCGCCGTTGTGCGCGCGGCTGTTCCGCAGGCGACCGTGTATGCGCTCGGCGGCTTCTTCCAGCAGACCGGCGACGCCTACGCCAAAATCGACTGCAAGCCTGTGATCGGCGATCTGAACGAACTCGCCGAATGGGACGTGTTCTGCCGCCGCTCCGGCTGGTCCGGCGGCGCCGCCATCCATATCGACACCGGCATGAACCGGCTCGGGCTGACGGTCAGCGAAGCGCAGGGCATCATCCCGCGGATCAATGCCGGCGATCACGGCATCACGCTGGTGATGAGCCACCTGGTCTCCGCCGAACTGCTCAACAATCCCGCCAACGCCAGACAGCTTGCGAGTTTCCGGGAGATCGCGAGCCTGTTCACCGGCGTGCCGGCCTCGCTCGCGAACTCCTCCGGCGTGTTCCTCGGCGCGCAATTCCAGTTCGAGATGGTGCGGCCGGGCTGCGCGCTCTATGGCGTCAACCCGACGCCGGAGGCCGACAACCCGATGCAGCAGGTGGTCGACCTCAAGGCGCGCATCGTGCAGATCCGCAACATCGATCGCGGCGAGACCGTCGGCTATGGCGGCACCTGGACCGCGCGCCGGCCGACTCGGCTCGCGATCGTCTCCGCCGGTTATGCCGACGGCTATTTCCGCGCCGCCAGCGCCAATGACGGCACCCGCGGTGCCGAGGTCGTGGTCGCCGGCAAGCGCTGCCCGATCGCCGGCCGCGTCTCGATGGATCTGATCGCGGTCGACGTCACCGATCTCGACAAGAATGCCGTGCGGCGCGGCCACATGGTGACGCTGATCGGCGAAGGCATCACAGTCGACGAGGTCGCGCATCATTTCGGCACCATCGGCTATGAGGTGCTGACCAGCCTCGGCCGCCGTTTCGTGCGCATCTACAAGGGCGGCGATGCCGTCGCGGCGAGCAGCGAGACCGTCGCCGAGAAGAGCGAGCCGGCCGCGGCGCAAGCGGAGCCGCCGACCTTGCCGACGGCGCCCGCTGCGCCACCGCCTTTGCCCTCCGCACCGTCCGCTTGACGCAATGCATCGTCGCGATTGCGCATGAAGATCGCGACCTTCAACATCAACAACGTCAATCGCCGGCTACCGAACCTGCTGCGCTGGCTGAAGACCGCGAAGCCCGACGTCGTCAGCCTGCAGGAGCTCAAGGCCAGCGACGCCGAGTTTCCCGCGGCCGCGATCGAGAAGGCCGGTTACAGTGCCGTGTGGCAGGGACAGAAGACCTGGAACGGCGTCGCCATCCTCGCGCGCAAGGCCGAGCCGGTCTTGATCCGCACCGCCCTGCCCGGAGATCGGGACGACCATGAGGCGCGCTACATCGAGGCCGCGGTGCGCGGCATCGTCGTCACCAGCCTTTACCTGCCGAACGGCAATCCGCAGCCCGGCCCGAAATTCGACTACAAGCTGGCTTGGTTCAAGCGGCTGCGCGCCCACGCCGCCAAGCTGCTCAAGCAGCACGTCCCCGTGGTACTCGCCGGCGACTACAACGTCGCGCCGACGCCCTTCGACATCTATCCGACCCGCTCCTGGGACAAGGACGCGCTGATCCAGCCGAAGAGCCGCGCCGCGTTCAAGGCGCTGGTCGATCAGGGCTGGTGCGATGCGCTCCGCACGCTGCATCCGGATCGTCAGATGTTCACCTTCTGGGACTACAAGCGCCAGCGCTGGCCGCGCGATGCAGGCCTCCGGCTCGATCACCTGCTGCTCAGCCCCGACGTCGCGGCGCGGCTCGCGAAGGCCGGCGTCGACCGGGACGTTCGTGGCGAGGAAGGCGCCAGCGATCATGCGCCGGCGTGGGTGGTTTTGAAGTGATGGGCCGGTCTCACACCTCTTAACAATCAGCACAGGTGGTCGCGACCCGGATCGAATGATGCCGCATACACCACCGTCGTCCTGGCGAAAGCCAGGACCCATAACCACCGAATTTGATTGTGAACGGGATCGTGGCCCCGGCGTCGTGCAACAATTGAGATTTGGGGTAATGGGTCCTGGCTTTCGCCAGGACGACGTCGAATTTGTTGCACGGCGTGCGAGTCAAACATCCGCATTCTCGTGACACGGGAGCCTGCGGTACAAGCGAATGCGGCGGGATGTGGCGGACCGGGTACAGCCGGAGCTGGTGCAAATCGACTAGCCTCACATCGATTTGATTCATGCATTGGGGCTGCCCATGAAGACATATTTCGTCGCCGCATCCATGCTCATGCTCGGCATTGCAAGCGCGTCCGCCGCCGACCTCGCCGCCCGCCCGTACACCAAGGCGCCCCCGATCGTCGCCGCCACCACCGACTGGAGCGGCTTCTATGTCGGCGCCAATGGCGGCGGCGGCTGGAGCCGGAAGTGCTGGGACATCGTGCCCTTCGCCATCACCAATCCGGCGCTTGGCGTCGTGAATTTCACCGGCTCGGAAGGTTGCCACACCGCAAGCGGGGCGACCGCCGGCGGCCAGATCGGTTATCGCTGGCAGCAGGCAGCCTGGGTATTCGGCGTCGAAGCGCAGGGCAATTGGGCCGACCTCTCCGGCTCGAACCCATCCGTCGCCCCGTTGTTCGCAGGCTTCGCCAACCGCTCGAAGATCGATGCCATCGGCCTGTTCACCGGACAGATCGGCTATTCCTGGGGCGCCTTCCTGCTCTACGCAAAGGGCGGAGCGGCCGTCGTGCACGATCGGTACGAGAGCTTCATCACGCCGGCTTTCGGACCCGGCGTGCCGGTCGGATTCATCGCCGACCGCGGCAGCGAGACGCGCTGGGGCGGCGCGATCGGCGCCGGCGCCGAATATGCGATCGCACACAACTGGTCGCTGGCGGTCGAATACGATCATCTGTTCATGGGAACCGACAATGTTCACATGACCTACGATCCTGTTTTCATCGCCCAGCTCAACCATGACGAACGCATCCGCCAGGACGTCGACATGGTGACGGTGCGCGTCAACTACCGCTTCGGCGGCCCGGTCGTCGCGAAGTACTGACGGGCACGCGACGACACGTCCCTGGTTCGAGGCGCCCTTGCGCCGTCTCGAACCATGAGGTCACACTGAGCCTTCGTTGTCGAGACACGCATCCGGCGTGGCTCGGGATCACGTCTCGGAGTGCGCGTGGGCTTCCTGTTCGTCCTCATCGTCGGCCTGGTCGCCGGCACCATCTCAGGCATCGTCGGCACCGGCTCGTCGATCATGCTGATGCCGGTGCTGGTCTATCAGTACGGGCCGAAGCAGGCGGTGCCGATCATGGCGGTCGCCGCCGTGATGGCCAATCTGTCGCGGATCCTGGCCTGGTGGCGCGAGGTCGACTGGCGCGCCTGTGCCGCCTACTCGGTCACGGGCATTCCGGCCGCAGCGCTCGGCGCGCGCACCCTGCTCGCTCTGCCCTCGCGCGCGGTCGATATCGCGATCGGCGTGTTCCTGATCGCGATGGTGCCGGTGCGGCACTGGCTGGCGCAGCACAGACTGAAGGCCAATCTCTGGCATCTCGCAATCGGCGGCGCGCTGATCGGCTATCTCACCGGCATCGTGGTCTCGACCGGCCCGCTCAGCGTGCCGCTGTTCTTGTTTTACGGCCTCAGCAAGGGCGCGTTCCTCGCCACCGAAGCGGCAAGCTCGCTCGGGCTCTATGTCAGCAAGTCGGTGACGTTCGAGCGGTTCGGCGCGCTGACACCTGACATCGCGCTCAAGGGCCTGATCGCCGGCGCCTCGCTCATGGCCGGCGCCTTCATCGCCAAACGCTTCGTGCTGCAGATGAAGCCGGAGTCATTCCGCCTGATCATGGACGGCATCATGCTGGCGGCGGGCACGGCGTTGCTGTGGTCGGCTGCGCTCCACTGACGCCCGCATTTCGTCGAAACAAACCGGCACCATCAAACACGAAGCGGTTTGCGTCCCGGCGACATCCAGGCCGATGCTTCAACATCGGCCTGATCGCGCAACAGCCTAGGCTGTGTATTCGACCCAAGACGAATCGACGAGCACGTAGTCAGCCGGGAACCAATAGTAGTAGTCGGTCAGGTCGTCGTAGACCCAGTAGCCGTAGTAATAGGTGTCAGCTTGCGCGACCTGCATGCCGACAAGGGTTATGCCCGGAGCCGTCTCAGCCAACTTCTGACGCGACCGGACTTTCTTTACTTGCATCCCGACGGCGCTGATGCCCGTGACCTTGCCGTTGTTCACCTCGGCAAGGACGTCGACCTTTTTTCCGGTCGAATGGATCTTGTGCTTGCCATTCTTCTTGATGTTTTCGCCAAGCAGGTCTTTTCCGTTGAGTTGGTGCTTCTCCTTCGCGAAGGCGATGCCAGACGCGCCTGCCGTGGTGGCTGCCGCGATCACTCCGAGTACGTGACGCCGACTAATCATAAACTTGCTCCGTTTGGGAATGGCTCTACGCCGACAACGTCGTCAGGATGCTCCTGCGGGTATTGCGACCCAAGTCACTTTGGTCATTTGCACTGAACCCGCGATGAACCGATCGACCACAGATAAGCTGCAAGGTTTTCAAATTTCCGACGCCGAATCGTGGGGCCTCCCGCACTTTGGCCCGCGCCCCACCACGCGTCGCGCAAACGGACTTCTACGTGACGAATACGAAGATCTTCGCAAGGACGTCGTAATTCTACGGGGGCTTGCGCATCTTGCATTGTGTACTCCGAAAGAGTTTTGTTGAGCGCTCGCCTCCCGTTGTTATCCGGATTGCCTCCATCCGGCGACTGCGCTTATGACAACTTCATTACTTGCACTCGACCGTTTGCGGACAAGAACTTTGCTCCAGCAAGCATCACGGGGTTGATCGACGACCCGGATGCGAATCCCGAGAGTCAGGCGACACATGGTGCGCAATGGAGCGCGCACCTCAGCGGCTGATGTCGGCCTGACGGATTCGGGATCGCAAGTCGAAGCATTGGCAGTCGCGGGTTGTCAGAACCTGCGACAGGCGGGAAAGGCAGGCGCGCGATGCGCAAGATGATGATCACGACCGCGGCGGCCGTCACGTTCGCCATTGCTGGTGCGGCCTTGTGGCCGACAGCAAGGCCCGATGTCGAGCACCTCGGGGACAGCGTTTACGAGACGATCTGGGTCTGGCGAATTCCGGCCTACACGAACAATCCATCCTGGCGCGTTCGCTGGAGCTGGACCGATCCGCTGCGCGCGCAGGCAAGATGCTGCCGAGCTTTGCCGACGGGCTTGGCGCCGCGCGAGAATTCGCCGCTGCTGCTGTCGGGGCGAGACATCCGCGCTTAGCGGCCGGAAAATCGGGCCGCCGCGCATTTGATTCAAATTCGCGCTGTAGTTGAACTTACTTTTTATCCTTAACCAGAAACCCGATCTTTAATTTACATCTGCAAGATGCGGTTTACCTTGTCTCCGCGAACACAGCGGATTCAGGGACAACAACAAGATGCGCCAGTTAAGCCTCACGCTGTCATTGGCCTTCTTTCTCGCAGCACCAGCCTTGAGCGTCGCCGCCGACGATGCGAAACCGAACCAACCGGGTTCGGCTGTCGCCGTTGACCGCGTCGCGTGTTCCCTGCAACCAAAAGCTGAGGAACCGTCCGATCCGTCGTCGACCTCGGCGATCCCTCGCCCAGAAAAATTCGTCGCACGGGACCATTTCAAGGAGAACATCGCCTCGAGCGCGCCGGTGAAAATCTCCTGGCTGGGTGCGACCTTCGCGCAACGCTTCACGAACAAGGTCGAGGACGAGACCGGCGGCGCATCGTTGCAGACCTACGTTCTGAGCGCAGCCTCGAGCGACAAGGAGATCCTGGCCAAACTGGGTCCGAGCCACGAGAGCCGGTTGGCCGACGTCTGGTGCAGGTTGCAGCAGCAACCCAACGGCAACGGCGGCCCGCTCGAGATCAGCGCCAAGCCGAATGTGTTTTATGTTCGCGATATCGCAGGCGAGCTTGGTGCCGTCGACGTGCTCTGGGGCGGCGTCGGATGGGAGATCGGCGCAAGCCCGGTCGGAGACAAGCCGCGATGGCCGGCCGGAACGCGGGTCTTCTCTCGCTGATTCCGTGGTGCCGTCAGGCGTCCTCCGATCATGGACAGCATCCTGGCGGCCAGCGACCCTGCCGCTCGATGTATTCTGAGGCGGCGCGCGGCACTGAGATATTCTGCAACAGAACGTGTTGCCCGCTTGGCGGCCTGGTCCTGCTAGGACTTCGTCGTCTGCTGGGGGCTGCGATCTTGGGCGCTTTGATCTTCGATTTCGACGGCGTGATCGCCGACAGCGAGGCCATCGCCAACACCGTGCTGGCGGAGACCGTCAGCGATCTCGGACACGCCACCACGCTCGATCAGGCGCTCACCCGCTACTCCGGCAAGCGGTGGACCGACGTGATGACCGAAATCGAGGCGGCGATCGGGCGGCCCCTGCCCGCCGACTTCTCCAGCGCGCTCAAGCGCGCCACGCTGGACCGGTTCCGAACCGACCTGAAGGAGGTCGGCGGCGCCAGCGACTTCATCCTGCAGTTTGCTCACATCCCGCGCTGCATTGCGTCGTCCAGCTCGATGGACCGCCTGCAATTGTGCCTTTCGGTGCTGGGACTGGAAGCGGAATTCGACGGCCGCGTCTTCAGCGCCGACATGGTCGCGCGGGGCAAGCCGCATCCGGATATCTTCCTGCTTGCCGCCGCGAAGCTCGGCGCGAAGCCCGGCGAATGCCTGGTCATAGAGGACAGCGCCGGCGGCATCAGGGCGGCCGTCGCAGCCGGCATGACGGCAATCGGCCTGTGCGCCGCGAGCCATATCCGCGACGGTCACCACGCAACGCTGCGTTCGGCGGGCGCGGTGCATCTGGCGAATTCGTGGCGCGAGGTCGAGCACATCGCCCGGCAATTCTTCCAGATGTCGAGGTGATCGATCGAGCATGTCGCTCGTGTCCGGCTTTCCGTGCTAAGCAGCCGTGCATCGTCGACCACGCGACTCACCTGCTCCATGGCCAAATCCACCCTCTCCTTCGTCTGCCAGAACTGCGGCGCGGCGTATAATCGCTGGCAGGGCAAGTGCGACTCCTGCGGCGAGTGGAACACGCTGGCCGAGGAAGACACCACGGGCTCGGTGCCGGTCTCGATCCGCAGCAAGCGCAAGGGGCGGACGTTCGCGCTGGAATCGCTGTCCGGCAAGACCCAGGACGCGCCGCGGCTGTCGTCCGGGGTGGCCGAGCTCGACCGCGTCACCGGCGGTGGCTTTGTCCGCGGCTCGGTGCTGCTGGTCGGCGGCGATCCCGGCATCGGAAAATCAACGCTTCTGACCCAGGCCACCAGCATGATGGCGCGGGCCGGCCACCGCGCGGTCTACATCTCGGGCGAAGAAGCGGTCGCCCAAGTGCGGCTCCGCGCCGAGCGGCTCGGGCTTGCGGACGCGCCGGTGCAGCTCGCCTCCGAGACCTCGGTCGAGGACATCGTCTCGACGCTGTCGGAAGGCGCGGTGCCGCGGCTGATCGTGATCGACTCGATCCAGACCATGTGGACCGACACGGTAGAATCCGCGCCTGGCACGGTGACCCAGGTCCGCGCCTCGGCGCAGGCCCTCATTCGCTTCGCCAAGAAGACAGGGGCAACGATCATCCTGGTCGGGCATGTGACCAAGGACGGCCAGATCGCCGGCCCCCGCGTGGTCGAGCACATGGTCGATGCGGTGCTGTCGTTCGAGGGCGAAGGCTCGCAGCAGTTCCGCATCCTGCGCTCGGCGAAGAACCGCTTTGGCGCGACCGACGAGATCGGCGTGTTCGAGATGACCGGGCTCGGCCTGCGCGAAGTCACCAACCCCTCGGAATTGTTCCTCTCCGAACGCGAACTCGGCAGCCCCGGCACGGCGGTGTTCGCCGGGATCGAGGGCACCCGCCCGGTGCTGGTCGAGTTGCAGGCGCTGGTGGCGCCGACCTCGCTTGGCACCCCGCGCCGTGCCGTGGTCGGCTGGGACCCGAGCCGGCTCTCGATGGTGCTGGCGGTGCTTGAAGCGCATTGCGGCGTCAAATTGTCCGGACATGACGTCTATCTCAATGTCGCGGGCGGCCTGCGCATCCAGGAGCCGGCCGCGGACCTCGCCGCGGCGGCCGCGCTGGTCTCCTCGCTGGTGAATGCGCCCTTGCCGACGGACGCGGTTTATTTCGGCGAAATTTCGCTCTCCGGGGCGATCCGGCCGGTGGCGCAGACCCCGGCCCGGCTGAAGGAGGCCCTCAAGCTCGGTTTCGGCCGCGCCATCCTGCCCGAATCGGCCCGCGGCGATGGTGGCGGAGATAGCGGGCTGGCGCTGAACAGCGTCGGCAATCTGACCACGCTGGTCGCCGAAATTGCGGCGCGCGGGACGCCCAGAGGCGGCCGGGCTGCGCCACGGGACGACCAAGGCGGCTCCAGGGGCGCTGATGCGGTTGAGAAAAATGCCACACCGGCCCGATTCCGTCGCGAGACCAGCTAAAGCAGGCGTGACGTATCAGCCCCCCGCCGCTATACATCCGCCGCGCGGGACAGGTGGTGTTGCGGCCTTGCCGAATGCCCCCGACGCGCCTCAGTTAGGACGGCACCGACTTTGCCGATTCGCGAGCCCTTAACAGCGGACCCAAACGTACCAGCGGACCTGACCAGCCGATGCCCATAACGATACTTGATCTCGTCCTGCTCGGCGTGATGCTGATCTCGGGCCTGCTTGCCATGGTGCGCGGCTTCATGCGCGAGATCCTGTCGATCGCGGCCTGGGGCGCCGCCGCGCTGGTCACGCTGTATGCTTTCTCGAAGCTGCTGCCGACCGCCAAAACTTACTTCAATAACGACACGGTTGCGGCCGTGGTGGTGGTGGCCGGCGTCTTCATCGGCACGCTGATCGTGGTCTCAATCATCACGGTGCGGATCTCAGACATGATCCTGGATTCCCGGATCGGCGCGCTCGACCGCACCCTCGGCTTCCTGTTCGGGCTCGCCCGCGGCCTCCTGATCGTGGTCGTGGCGTTCATGTTCTTCACCTGGCTGGTTCCCGACAAGCAGCGGCCCGATTGGGTCACTGGCGCGAAGTCCCGGGTGGTGCTGCAGGGAACCGGGGATTGGCTGATGTCGCTCTTGCCTGACGACCCCGAGAACACCATCTTAAAGAAGTTCAAGAAGAATAAGCCGGACGACGATTCTGCGGCTGATACCAACGATCAGGCAACGCCGGCGTCGGGCGATGGCTATAGCAAACCTGCGCGTGACAGCTTGAAAAAGCTGATCGAGAAACCCGCGGGCCGATAACTTATTGGGCCCCTTGCGAGAGGCGATGAACGAGATGCAAACCCCTTCCGATCACGCCGCCCAAATGGATCTCGACCTCGGCCCGATCGAAATGCAGGACCATCTTCGACAAGACCATCTCCCACAGGACCACCGGGACGACGATCCCAGATACCACCCCGATCTCGATGGCGACACGCTCCGCGAGGAATGCGGCGTGTTCGGCGTCTTCGGCCACCCTGAGGCCGCCGCGATCACCGCGCTCGGCCTGCACGCCCTGCAACACCGCGGCCAGGAGGCCGCCGGCATCGTCTCCTTCGACGGTGGCCGCTTCCACAGTGAACGTCGCCTCGGCCTGGTCGGCGACGCCTTCTCCCGCCGCGAGGTGATCGAGCGCCTGCCCGGCAATGCCGCGGTCGGCCATGTCCGCTACTCCACCACCGGCGGCACCATCCTGCGCAACGTGCAGCCGCTGTTCGCTGAGCTCAGCGCCGGCGGCTTTGCGGTCGGCCACAACGGCAACCTGACCAACGGCCTGACCCTACGCCGCGAGCTGGTCAAGGGCGGCGCGATGATGCAGTCGACCACCGACACCGAGGTGATCCTGCATCTCGTCGCGCAGTCGAAGCGCACCCACTTCATCGACCGTTTCATCGAGGCGCTGCGCACCATCGAGGGCGCCTATGCGCTGGTCGCGCTGACCAACAAGAAGCTGGTCGGCGCCCGCGATCCGCTCGGCATCCGGCCGTTGGTGCTCGGCGATCTCGACGGCCATCCGATCCTGACCTCGGAGACCTGCGCGCTCGACATGATCGGCGCGAAATATGTCCGCGACATCGAGCCCGGCGAGATCATCGTGTTCGACGAGCGCGGCGCGCACAGCCACAAGCCGTTCCCGCCGAAGCCGGCGCGGCCCTGCATCTTCGAGTACATCTATTTCGCGCGGCCGGATTCGATCGTCGGCGGCCGCTCGGTGTACGACGTGCGCAAGGCGTTCGGCGCCCAGCTCGCGCGCGAAAGCCACCCCGAGGTCGACGTCGTGGTGCCGGTGCCGGATTCCGGCGTGCCCGCCGCGGTTGGCTACAGCCAGTATTCCGGCGTGCCGTTCGAACTCGGCATCATCCGCAACCACTATGTCGGCCGCACCTTCATCCAGCCGACCCAGACCGTGCGCGAGCTCGGCGTGCGCATGAAGCACTCGGCCAACCGCGCCGCGATCGAAGGCAAGCGCATCATCCTGATCGACGACTCGCTGGTGCGCGGCACCACTTCGAAGAAGATCGTGCGCATGATGCGCGATGCCGGCGCCCGCGAGGTCCATTTCCGCCTCGCCTCGCCGCCGATCCTCTATCCCGACTATTACGGCATCGACCTGCCCGACCGTGGCGGCCTGCTCGCCGCGACCCACTCGCTCGAGGAGATGCGCGACATCATCGGCGCCGACTCGCTCGCCTTCCTGTCGATCGACGGTATGTACCGCGCGATGGGCTATGAAGGGCGCGACCCGGCCAGTCCGAGATTCGCCGACCATTGCTTCACCGGCGCCTATCCGACCCATCTCACCGACCAGAGCGAAACCGAGGCCCCGCCGCGCCAGCTCTCACTGCTGGCCGAGGCGAGCTGACGGAGCACACCATGCAGCTGATCATGGGCATCCTCTGTGGGGTGCTGCTGGTCGGCTTCATCGTGTTTGCCTTCCGCCAGGGCATGAAGGTGACGCCCGACAATTCGGGCAACGGCACCAACAGCAGCAATATGGACCAGGGGCCCGGCCCCTAGCCGAAAGCGCAGGAATTCGTCATGGCCGGGCTTGTCCCGGCCATTTCCGTCTGTAATACCCGCCGCAAGATATGGACGGACAGACATGACAGAACCCCTCGCCTCCCGTATTGCCCTCGTGACCGGCGCCTCGCGCGGCATCGGTTATGCGACCGCGGTCGCGCTGGCCAAGGCCGGCGCGCATGTCGTGGCGGTGGCGCGCACGCAGGGCGGGCTGGAAGAGCTCGACGACGAGATCCGCAAGGACGGCGGCAGCGCCACGCTGGTGCCGCTCTCGCTCACCGATTACGACGGCATCGCGCGGCTCGGGCTCGCGCTGCATGAGCGCCACGGCAAGCTCGACATCCTGGTCGGCAACGCCGGCACTGCCGGCCCGTCCTCGCCGCTCGGCCACATCGAACTGAAGCCGTGGAACGACGTGTTCGCGATCAACGTCACCGCCAACTTCCAGCTGATCCGCTGCATGGACCCGCTGCTGCGCCAGTCCGACGCCGGCCGTGCGGTGTTCGTCACATCAGGCGTGGCGCACAAGGCCAACGCCTATCTCGGCCCTTATGCGGCCTCGAAGGCCGCCCTCGATGCGCTGGTGCGCTCCTGGGCCAACGAGACCGCCAATACGGCGCTGCGTGTCAATCTGTTCAGCCCGGGCCCGATCCGCACCCGGATGCGCGCGCAGGTGTTTCCCGGCGAAGACCCGATGACGCTGGATACGCCCGGCATGGCCGCCGAATTCATCGTGCCGATGTGTTCGCCGGAGTGGAGCGAAACCGGCAAGCTCTACGACTACAAGGCGCGCACGTTGCGGAGCTTTCAGCCGCCGGCGTGACCGTATCCCGCCGCCGTCATTGCGAGGAGCGACAGCGACGAAGCAATCCATGCGTCCGCATCCGCGGAAGAATGGATTGCTTCGCTGCGCTCGCAATGACGGTGGTACCCGTTGACACCCTCCGCTCCCCGCGATTGACTGCCCTCCCAGCGGGACGCCCCGCCAAGAAAAATCTCGGGAGGCAACATGACGCCGACGTTCAATCGCGCGCGCTCCATTCTGTCCGGATTGTTTCTCTCCGCCGGCATCGCATCATCAGCCCTTTTCGCTCAGCCAACGCCCGCCAAGGCCGGTGACGTCCCGACCTTCGCGGTCGATGCGTCGTGGCCCAAGCAGCTGCCGAACAACTGGACCATCGGCCAGGTCGGCGGCATCACCGTCGACTGGCAGGGACATATCTGGGTGGTGCACCGCCCGCGCTCGCTGACCGATGGCGAGAAGGCGGCGAGCCTCACCCCGCCGCGCGCGAAATGCTGCGTGGCAGCGCCTCCGGTGCTCGAATTCGATGTCGACGGCAATCTGCTGCGGGCCTGGGGCGGCCCCGGCGACGGCTATCAATGGGTCGGCCGCGAGCACGGCATCGAGGTCGACGAGCGCGGCTTCGTCTGGATCGGCGGCAATGCCGACGACGACAGCGAGATCCTGAAGTTCTCGCTCGACGGCAAATATCTCGGCCAGATCGGCAAGATCGCAGCCCGCACCAACAGCAACGACACCACCCAGCTCGGCCGCCCCGCCGAGATGGCGATCGACAAGGCTGCCAACGAGCTCTACATCGCCGACGGCTACGGCAACCGCCGCGTCATCGTGTACGACGCCACAACGCTGGCCTACAAGCGGCACTGGGGCGGCTATGGCAAGCTGCCCACCGACGACAAGCAGCCGCCTTATGATCCGAGCGCCGCGGTGCAGGAGCAGTTCGGCAATCCCGTGCATTGCATCAAGATCGCCAATGACGGACTGGTCTATGTCTGCGACCGCAGCCAGGACCGCATCCAGGTCTTTCAGAAGAACGGCACCTTCGTGAAGGAATGGTTCTACGAGAAGAACACCCGCGGCGACGGCGCGGTGTTCGATCTCGCGCTGTGGCCCGATCCGAAGCAGACCTATCTGCTCAACGCCGACGGCGCCAACAATGAGATCCGCGTGCTGAAGCGCGACGACGGCAGCGTGGTCGGCACCTTCGGCCATAGCGGCCGCAATGCCGGACAGTTCGCCCTGCTCCACGTCATGGCAGTCGACCAGAAGGGCAACGTCTACACCGGCGAGGTCGAGGGCAAGCGGATCCAGAAATTCAGGCTGACCTCGGATGCGCTCAAGTAAGGATGACGGCCGGATGACGCTTCGACGCAGCTCATCCGGCTTTATGCGGATTGCCGCTCACCAAAGGAAAGGGTAAGCGGGAACGCGAACGACCGGCACAAGGCTCCACAAGAGGGCCGTCCGGAAAAAATTGACAGTGGAGGGAATGTCTCATGACGACGACGCTCGCACGGCGCCACGCCGTGCTTCTCGCTTGCGCTGCACTCGGCCTTGCTACCCCTGCCTTTGCTCAGGACAAGAACGTCAAGATCGGCGTGCTGAACGACATGTCCGGCCTCTATGCCGACATCGGCGGGCCCAATTCGGTGGCCGCGGCCAACATGGCGGTGGAAGATTCCCGCCTGCGCGCCAAGGGCTGGAAGATCGAGGTGGTCAGCGGCGACCACCAGAACAAGCCTGACGTTGGCGTCAACATCGCGCGCAACTGGATCGACAACGAGAAGGTCGACATCATCACCGATACGCCGAACTCCGGCGTCGCGCTGGCGGTGAGCAACCTTGCCAAGGAGAAGAACTCGATCGTGCTCAACTCGGGCGCGGCGACCGCCGATCTCACCGGCAAGGCCTGCAATGCCAACACGATCTCCTACACGTTCGACACCTACATGCTCGCCAACGGCACCGGCAAGGCGCTGACCAAGGCGGGTGGCGACACCTGGTTCTTCCTCACCGCCGATTACGCCTTCGGCCATGCGCTGGAGCGCGACACCTCGGCGGTCGTCACCGCCAACGGCGGCAAGGTGCTCGGCGGCGTCAAGCACCCGCTCAACACTGCGGACTTCTCCTCGTTCCTGCTGCAGGCGCAGGCCTCCAAGGCCAAGATCATCGGCCTCGCCAATGCCGGCGGCGACACCACCAACGCGATCAAGCAGGCATCCGAATTCGGCATCACCGCGGGCGGACAGAAGCTCGCGGCGCTGTTGCTGTTCGTCAACGACGTTCATGCGCTCGGCTTGAAGATCGCCCAGGGCCTCACCTTCACCGAGTCGTTCTACTGGGACATGAACGACCAGACCCGCGCCTGGTCGAAGCGCTTCCAGAAGGTCTCGCCGAAGAACGCGATGCCCTCGATGACGGTCGCCGGCGTCTATGCCGGCGTGCTGCATTACCTGAAGGCGCTGGACGCGATGGGCAGCAATCCGCATGACGGCGCCAAGGTCGTCGCCAAGATGAAGGAAATCCCGACCGACGATCCGCTGTTCGGCAAGGGTCCCTTACGGATCGACGGCCGCCGCATCATCCCGGCCTATCTGTTCGAGGTGAAGAAGCCGGAAGAGTCCAAATACCCCTGGGACTATTACAAGCTGATCGCCACCATCTCGCCGGAAGACGCCGCCAAGCCGCTCGAGGCCAGCGATTGTCCGCTGGTGAAGAAATAAGCGAGCTCTGTAGGGTGGATTAGCCGACTACGTCCGTCGTAGCTCAACGAGCGAAGGCGGAAGGCGTAATCCACCATCTTTTCACGGAACGAAGTCGGCGGGTTACGCCTTCGGCTAACCCGCCCTACTCTTCTTCACTTCGCCGCCGATTTTGCCTTCGCAGCCGTCGGCAGCGATGCCCATTCCCTGTCGGCACGCGGGCCGCCGGGATCGCCGGTCAGGCCGACGAGCTGTCCGGGCTGAACGTCCGACGTCTGCGTCCAGGTCTGGGTCTGGCACAGCAGCTTGAGCAGGCACCCCTTGAGCTTCAGCCGGTCGGACGCGTCGCGCCACAGCGAGACCGAATAGGACTTGCCGTCCTCGGCATTGTAGATGTCGCCATCGAACCGGCCCTCCGGCGACAGCTTCAATCCCAGGATCAGCTGGTGGCCGAGCAGCGCACGCGTTCGCTTGTCGGGATCGGGGTTGAAGCTGTCGCGGAACGGCTGGCCGCGTGGATCGAGCGGATCCTTCATCCACACGATGAAGCCGCAGATGCGGTCGCGCGCAGCACCGCAACGCTCGAGGCGGATGCGTGCGCGCCCGTCTTCGGTCAGCCAAGTGCCGCTCGGATCGCTCGACGCAATCACTTCGGCATGGCCGGTTGAACTCATCAGAATGGCGGCGACCAGGCTGCGCAAGAACAGGCGAACCATGTAATTCATTCGACAGCACCTCTCATTGTCGGGATCGTTGCGGCAGGCGCGACGCGCCTCACTTCAGTTGCGCCATGAAGGCATCGGCGCCCTTGTCGATGCCGGCGGTGGCGGCGGCGAGATCGCCGACGCTGGCCTTGATGTCGTAGGCGTTGGGATATTGCTTGCTGACGTAAGCGCCGAGCAGGCGCGCGGTCGCGCTGTCGAACATCTCGACGGCATAGATCACCGAGCCGGTCATCGTGCCCTCGCCGTCACGCGCGGCCTGCACGCCGTTATAGATCGCGCCGGCCATATCGAAGCGCGACAGCGTGCCGAGCACCGGCGTGTTGGCAACCGCGCCGGTCAGCGTCAGCCGCACGCGAAACGTGTTCGGCCCGCGCGTATTCACCAGCGCGAAGCGGCCGCGCAGCTTGTCGGCGAAGCGGGTCTGCATATAGGCCGCGAGCGTCTCCTTGTCCTTCTCGGACATGTTACCGAACTGATGATCCGCACCGCGATAGATCACGACCGGATCGAGCATCACCTTGTTGTAGCTCCGCCAGTCGACCGGCGGCGCATAGCGATACGGCACACGCCCCGACGAGTCGGACGTGTCAGGCGTCATGTAGGCCGTTGACGCCACCTCCGAATAAGCCACCGGCGTGACGGCGGCACATCCTCCGGCGAGGACGCAAAGCGCCATCGCTCCCAGACCGCGCGCGGCGATCGAGCTCTCCATTCCAATCTCCTCATCCGACCCTAAAGCGGAAGAGCAGCTCGGCCGCAGCCGCGTCCGGGGCTGAAGTGCGGCTGCGGCCGTCACTGCCGATCTGGCTCGCCGTCGCTGGCGCCGCCAGATCTTGCCTCAGTGCGACAACTATAAAACCGACCAGTTGGTTTGTAAAGTTGCAATCGGAGGAACCACGTCAGAAAAATGCGGCGATCGAATTGCCGTGGGAGCTGGTGCGGCCGCTCCGCGAATGGCGGGCTCGCGTTGTCACAAAGCCGCGATATCTCTTGTGCTACCGCACCAATTGCCGGGGGATTTCAGGGGCCCGGTGCCGACCCAACGCCGCTGCCAAGCGATCCATATTCCGCTTGGGCGGCGTTGCGCTTTGGCCCAGCGCCGGAGATTCAGCCGCGCTTGCGCGCCGATGCCGGCTTTGTGGAACGTGCGCCGGCAGGCCGCGGCGATGCCGCGCGGGTCGCCGTCGCCTTGGACGGCTTTGCGGCCGCCGTCGCGCCCTGCTCGATCGCAGTCCACTTGCTGTCGTCGAGCAATCGCTCGAACAGGCGGTCGCGCTCCGCGTCCGTCAGCGACGACAGGCCGAACAACGAGCTCAGCAACAGCCCCCGCGCCGCCGCCCAGCGCAGCAGCGCGAGATCCGGATCGCGCGCCTCGGCCTTCATCAGCGCGATCTTCTTGATGTCGACATCGCGCGGCATCGCCATCAATTCGGGATTCTCGTTCATCGCCGCCAGCAGTGCGAACGCCCCGGCCCGCGGGGTTGAGATCGCTTCCCTGAGCGTTGCGATCTGCGCCGCCAGTTCCGGCTGATCCGTGGTCTCGCGTGCCTTTTCGAGGTAGCGGGTCGAGAACTCCTCGAAATGCGTCATCTGCTGCTCGAGCAAGGCGCGCAGCACCGCTTCCTTGGTGCGGAACTGATGCATCACGCCGCCCTTGCTGAGACCGCTCTCGCGCGCAATCGCGTCCAGCGTCAGGCGTCCCGGACCATCGCGCGTCACGATGGTGATCGCGGCGTCGAGTGCGGCGTTGCGGGAGCGTTCCGAGCGGGAAGGATTATCCATGGGGTACTCAGGAAATGGGAATAGTCAGGAAAGAGTCGCGTGAGAGCACAGTATCTCAGCGGCATCAGTCAATCTCAAGTGTGGCATCCGGTTCTGCCGGGCAGCGCGAACGACGCGCCCGAAATGCCGGCGTCGGCTTCGGGCGGCGTGTCCTAACCAATCGATCATCGGGCTATCCGATCGCTCGCGTGCATGCGCCTTCGGTACCGCGAACCTTCTGCAGCAAGCGGCGGCGCAGGCCGTAGAGGAAACCGTGAGCCATTCGGCCGATCACCCTTTCCCCTCGACCACGCGCGCGGGCGACAGACTCCGCGTCGGCATAACTGGCGGCGACGATCGTGCCGTGCCTGTCACCATCGAGTTTCAGGTCGGTCAGATAGACAAGGCCGCGCGATATCAGCAGCGCCGCCTGCGCGTCGCCGAAGCGGGTCAATTCATCGCAGATATCAACGGCCTCGTCGCTCACCATGCCCTCCTGCCAGAGCGGCCCCGGGCCGAGGCACGCATCCTAATCCTGCATTAGCCTTTATACAAACCAACCGGATGGTTTGTAAATAGGGAAAGATGACGCATGCATGCGGGTCAGGCCGTTTCGGCCACATCAGTCGCCGCCCTGCCCGCACGGAAAACAAACTGGCGTGTCGGATCGGTGCCCTCGCATTCGTCCTCGAAGCATCGATCAGCCAGCACTCGGAGCACGCGAGCGATGACACAGCAGCGCCACACGGCAGAAACCGAAGTCAAAACACTCATTGAGGCCTGGGCGGACGCGGTCCGCAGACACGACTATGCGGGCGTTCTCGCCAATCACGATCAGGACATCGTGATGTTCGACGTGCCGCCGCCGTTCCAGTCACGCGGACTTGATGCGTACAGAAAGACCTGGGACCTGTTCTTCGGCTGCCAACGTTCTTCCTACGCCTTCGATATCGAGGACATCGCGATCACGGCCAGCGATGTCGTGGCCTTTGCCGTTGCGGTGATGCGATGCGGCCCGCCCGACGACACGTTCCAGTTCCGCCTCACGATCGGGTTGCGCAAAGTTGGTGGCGACTGGCGGATCACGCACGAGCACCATTCGGTGCCGGCGACTGATTAAGACGTAGAGTGGGTTAGGCGAAGCCGTAACCCACCGACTTTCTTACCGCGGAGGCAATGGTGGGTTACGCTTCGCTAACCCACCCTACGAAGCTACGCTTTCTTCGCCGCCGTTGCCCGCCAGGCGATGGCGAGCGCGAGCAGCAGCAGCGCGCCCGCCAGATAGAACGGCGCACCGGGCATTTTGATCGGCACGTTGTCGCCGATGAAATACGCAAATGTCAGCGTGAACAGGAACGGGCCGATCAATTCCGACATGCTCTGCACGCTCGATGTCGCGCCCTGCAACTGGCCTTGTTGATCGGCGGCGACGAGCTGCGTCGTCAGTGCCTGCGTCGCGGCGCCCGAGAGGCCCCACAACGCCATCACGGGAATGCCGATCCAGAACAGGTGGCCGGTCGGCGCCGCGCCGAAGATCACAAAGCCCAAGGCGCCGCAGACGAGGCCGAGGAACAGCGCGTTGCGCTCTCCGAGGCGCTGCACGATCGGGCCGATCGCCGCGCCCTGCACGATCATGCCGCAGAGGCCGACCAGCGCGAGCGTCGCGCCGACGGTGCCGGTGTCCCAGCCGTAGCGATAGGTGGCGTAGAGCACGAACACCGAGGGCAGCACGACATGCGCGAGCTGGCCGAAGAACGTCGCCAGCGACAGGCCGGCCAGCGTCGGGTTCGCGCACAGGAAGCGCAGCGCGCCGATCGGATTGGCGCTCTTCCATCTGAACGGCGCGCGCCGCTCGACCGGCAGCGATTCCGGCAGGATGAACAGGCCATAGAGGCCGTTGACGAAGCTCAAACCCGCCGCCGCCCAGAACGGCAGTCGCGGATCGATCTCGCCGAGCAGGCCGCCCAGGGCCGGTCCCATGATGAAGCCCGCGCCGAACGCGACGCCGATCTTGCCGAACATCGCGGCGCGCTGCTCGGGCGCGGTGACGTCGGCGATATAGGCGAACACGGTCGAGATGCTCGACGAAGTGATGCCCGAGATCGCCCGACCGATGAACAGCCAGATCAGGTTCGGCGCCAGCGCCATCAGCACGTAGTCCGCGGCAAGGCCGAAATTTGACAGCAGCACCACCGGCCGGCGGCCGAAGCGATCGGATAGCGCGCCCAGGATCGGCGAGCAGACGAACTGCATCAAGGCCCAGATCGAGCCAAACACGCCGAAGATGCGTGCCGCGTTGGCGGTGTTGTTGTTGACGAAGCCTTCGATCAGCTTGGGCAGGATCGGGATGATGATCCCGAGCGCAAGCATGTCGAGCAGCAGCGTGATGAAGATGAAGATCACGGCGCCGCTGCGTGCCTGCGGAACGGACGCAGGGTCAACTTCAGCGCTCCCGCTCATGACGGGCGCTTGCGCTTGTAGGCGAACGGATTGGCCTTCTCGCGCAGCGTGATCCGGATCGGCGTGCCCGGTAGATCGAAGGTCTCGCGCAGCGAGTTGGTGAGGTAACGCAGATAGGATCTCGGGATCGCGTCGGCGCGCGAGCAGAACAAAACGAAGCTCGGCGGGCGCGCCTTGACTTGCGTGATGTAGTTCAGCTTCAGCCGGCGGCCCGAGACGGCCGGCGGCGGGCTCGCCTGGATCGCCTGCTCGAACCAACGATTGAGCGCCGCGGTCGGCAAGCGCCGGTTCCAGACCGCATAGGCCTCCTGGATCGCCATCATCAGGCGGTCGATGCCCTCGCCCATCAAGCCGGAGACGGCGACGATCGGCGCGCCCTTGACCTGCGGCAGCCAATGGTCGGCATCGGTGCGCAGCTGCGAGATCTGGTTGGGCTTGCGCTCGACGAGGTCCCATTTGTTGACCGCGAGCACGATGGCGCGGCCCTCACGCTCGATCAGGTCGGCGATCCGCAGATCCTGCTCCTCGAACTTGTTCTGCGAGTCCATCATCATCACGACGACTTCGGCGAAGCGCACCGCACGCAACGCATCCGCGACCGAGAGCTTTTCCAGCTTCTCCTCAATCCGCGAGCGGCGGCGCAGGCCGGCGGTATCGAACACGCGGAACTGGCGGCCCTGCCAGGTGATCTCGACCGCGATGGAATCCCGCGTGGTGCCGGCCTCGGGACTGGTCAGCAGCCGCTCCTCGCCGAGCAGATGATTGATCAGCGTCGACTTGCCGGCGTTGGGCCGGCCGACGATGGCAACGCGGATCGGGCGCTGCGCGGCCTCCTCCTCCGAAATGTCCTCGTCATCCTCGACTTCGTCGTCTTCCTCTGACGTCGCGGGCACCAGCGCGCTCAGCGCCTCGTGGAGGTCGCCCATGCCCTCGCCGTGCTCGGCTGAGATCTGCACGGGATCGCCGAGGCCGAGCGCGTAGGATTCCATCGCGCCGATCTCGCCATGCTTGCCCTCGGCCTTGTTGGCGACCAGCACCACCGGCTTGTTGGCCTTGCGGGCGAAGTCGGCGAAGGCACGATCGGTCGGCGTCAGGCCGACGCGGGCGTCGATCACGAACATCAGGGCGTCGGCGAGCTCGATCGCGGTTTCGGTCTGCTCCTGCATCCGCGCCGTCAGCGAGCCCTTGGCGCCCTCGTCGAGCCCCGCGGTGTCGATGATGGTGAAGTCGAGATCGTAAAGCCGCGCCTGACCCTCGCGGCGGTCGCGGGTCACGCCGGGCTCGTCGTCCACCAGCGCGAGCTTCTGGCCGACCAGCCGGTTGAACAGCGTCGACTTTCCGACATTGGGCCGGCCGATAATGGCGATGGTAAAAGACATGGATCATCCCGGCGCCGCGGCGCGGCGCGCGTCTAATGAATTGAAGCAGGAGCCTAAAGCGCGATGCGATTGGGTTGAATAGTCATCGCGCTTTAGGTTCTGGTTTTAGCATGATCTTTCCGGAAAACCGCTTCGCACTTTTCCGGATCATGCTAGCGGCTAAATCCGCCGCTCGGTAGCGGCGCGGGGAACGCGCCGCCGGATTGTTGACTGGTCTGGGTCTGCTGCGCCGGCGCCGCAGGCTGTGCCTGCTGGTCGTCGGCGGGCGGCGCGGTGGTGCGGCGGCGGACGATCTTCTTCGGCTTCGGCTCGGGCGGCAGCGCGGCAGGCGCGCCCTCGTCCGGCGCCGCGGCGTCGGGAGCAGCCGCCTGATCCGCGGCCGGCGCGGCCCGCTTGGTGTGCTTCTTGGCGCCCTTCGGCGCCTCCGGCGGCGGAGCCGGCTGGGCGGCGGCCGCCGCGGCGTTCTGCTGGTCGAGCTGCTCCTGCTGCGAGCCCTTGTACAATTCCTTGGGCACGCCCTGCTCGAGGCCGGGCACGCCTTCCGGGAACACCGGCTTGCGGTCACCGGCCAGCTTCTTCTTGGTGTCGAGGAAGTCGAGCAGGTCGCTCGGGTCGAAATTGGACATGCCGCCACCGCCACAGCCCGCCAGCACGCTGCAAAGCGCTGTCAGAACTGCGGCTGCGATCAGGCGTTGCGAGCGGCGCATGGTCGATCTCTCACTCAAACTCGGGTTTCGCGCCAGATCAGCTTTTAGCGACCGGCGGCAACAGCGCCTGCAGCGCTTCGGCGCGCGACCGCAGGCTCGGCGGCGTCTCGCCGTCATTGGCAATCTGGTCGAGCCACTGCCGCGCGGCGGTGGCATCGTTGGCGCGCCAGGCCGACAGCGCCAGCAGCTCGCGCGCGGAGTGGCGGAACGTCGAGTCCTTCGACGTCGCCATCGCCTCGAGCCGTTGCACCATGTTCGGATAGGTCGTGGTGTCCATCACCATCTGCGCGGCACGGATCCGCGCCAGATCCTGATCGGGGCCACCGACGCTGCGGTCGGCTGCGATCTCGTCATAGAGCTTCGCAGCGGCCGGCTGATCGCGGGTCGCGACCTCGGCGGCCATGCGCAGCCGCGCCAGATTGCGGTAGCCGGACGGCGCCTTGGTGATCAGGTCGGCAAACGCGGCCTCGGCCTCGGCGTGCTTGTTCTGGTCCGACAGTTCGACGGCGCGGTCGAACGCCGCACCGGCCACGGCGGCCTTCTTGCCCTCGAGATATTGGTAGCCACGCCAGCCACCGACGCCCGCGACCACCAGGATCGCCAGCGCGATGATGAAAAGCGAGTACTTGTCCCACAGCTTCTTGAGCTGATCGCGACGGACTTCCTCGTCGACTTCGTCAAATAATTCAGACACTTAAGGCTATCCCATCCCCTCGGGACCGCGAATCTCGGCGGAGCCTGGCCCCTACCTGATCCCCACATCGCGGCGGCGTTACCCTAACGGTGTGGCGGAGGCAAGGCAAAGCAAGGCGGATCAAAGCGTTAACCGGGGAAGTTTGCCATGGGCCGCAACGGGACTGCGTGGGCTCCCTCTCCCGCTTGCGGGGGAGGGTTGGGGTGGGGGTGTCTCCAAGAGTCGGATCAGCGTTAGAACCCCTGCGCCGGGCGAGCCCCCACCCGGATCGCATCTAGCGATGCGATCCAACCTCCCCCGCAAGGGGGAGAGGTGGATCAAGTTCGTGGAAAGCTACGCGCCTAAGTCCGAACTTCGACCAAGCTCTCCCGCAGCTGACGCTTGATCACCTTGCCGTTGGCGTTGCGCGGCAGCGGCTCTGCGGTCAGCGCCATCGTCTCCGGCACCTTGTAGTCCGAGAGACGCTCGGCGCACCAGGCGCGCAGACTCTCCGCATTGACCTCGCCGCGGGTCACGATCACAGCGTGCACGCGCTCGCCGAGCACCGGGCACGGCTTTGCGATGATCGCGCTCTCGACCACGGCCGGATGGCCTGAAAGCACGGACTCGACCTCGGCGGAATAGATCTTCAGGCCGCCGCGGTTGATCATGTCCTTCTGGCGGTCGAACACACGGACGAAGTTGTCGCCATCGACCGACCCGAGATCGCCGGAATGCCAGAACCCGGCGGTAAAGCTCTCGGCGGTCGCGGTCGGATTGTTCCAGTAGCCCTTGATGACGGAAGCGCTGCGGATCCAGAGCTCGCCGATCTCGCCGCGCGGCACCTCGTGGCCATCGGCGCCCATCACCACGATCTCGGCACCGGGACACGGCAGGCCGACGCTGTCGATATGCGCCGCAGTCAATTCACCCGGCATCAAGGTCGAGGGCGACGTGGTCTCGGTCGCGCCGTAGCAATTGGCGAGCTTGAGCCCGGGAATCTTGGCGTCGAGCTTTTCGATGGTCGCAACCGGCATCGGCGCGCCGCCGAACCCGCCGATGCGCCAGCTCGACAGATCGGTGCTGTCGAAATCCGGCTGCATCAGGCAGAGATTGTACATCGCCGGCACCATCACCGTGTAGCTGACCCGCTCGCGCGCCGCGACCTTCAGATATTCCGACGCCTTGAACTCCGGCATGATGATCAGCGCGCCGGCGCAGCGGGCCATGGTGGTGACGTTGGCGACCGCGCCTGTGACATGCGCGAGCGGCACCGCGGCGATCGAGCGATCGGCCCTGGTCAGCTTCAGGCAGGAGGCGAACACCATCGAGGAGTGGATGATGTTGCAATGGGCGAGCATCGCGCCCTTCGGCCGACCGGTGGTGCCTGAGGTATAGAGGATCATCGCGGTGTCCTCTTCCCTCACCTCCGCCGGCGCCTTCGCCGGCGCATTGTCGCGCAAGGCAGCGAATTGCGATGTGCCGTCGTCGCTGACCGGGATGCGATGTGCGAGGTCGGGAATTTCGGCGGCGTCAGGGATGCGGTCGGCAAGCGTGGCCTCGTGGACCAGCAGCTTCGCGCCGCAATCGTTCAGCACATAGGCGATCTCGGGCTTCTGCTGGCGCGTCGAGAGCAGCACCGTGACGAGGCCAGCATGGGCGGCGGCAAACATCGTCAGCACGAACTCGATGCGGTTGCCGAGCAGGATCGCGACGCGGTCGCCGGGGGCAAGGCCGAGCCTGGCAAAGCCCGCCGCGACCTTCGCGGATTGCTCGGCGACCTCGCGCCAGCTCAGGCGCGTCGCGCCGCAAACCAGCGCCTCGCCATCGCCATTCTGTGCGACGGCCTCTGCGATCATCGCCCACAGGCTGGCCGGCCGCTCGGCGAAGACAGGAACGACGCGGTCGCCGAAGCGCGGCTCGAGCCGCATCAGCGGCAATGCGTGTTGCGACCAGTCCATGCGTGCCTCGTCAGCTCTTCTTCATGCCGTAGACGTGCTCCGGCCCCGGAAAGGCGCGGCTCTTCACGTCGCGCGCATAGCCCGCGATCGCTTCCTCGATCGCGGGGCCGAGATTGCCGTAGCGGCGTACGAATTTCGGCGCACGCGGCGACAGGCCGAGCATGTCTTCCAGCACCAGCACCTGGCCGTCGCAGGCAGCGCTGGCGCCGATGCCGATGGTGGGAACAGTGATCGATTGCGTGATCTTGCGCGCCAGCGGCTCGGCGACCGCCTCGACCACGATCGAGAAGGCGCCCGCTTCCGCGATGGCCTTGGCGTCGTTCTCGATCGGCGCCCAGGTCTCCTCCTCGCGGCCCTGCGCGCGGAACGAGCCGAGCGTGTTGATCGATTGCGGCGTCAGGCCGATATGGCCCATCACGGGAATGCCGCGCTCCGACAGGAACGCCACCGTCTCCGCCATCCGCGCGCCGCCCTCGAGCTTGACCGCGCCGCACAGCGTCTCCTTCATGATCCGCACCGCGGACTGGAACGCCTGTTCCTTCGAGCCCTCATAGGAGCCGAACGGCATGTCGACCACGACCAGCGCCTGCTGCGAGCCACGCATCACGGCGCGGCCCTGCAGGATCATCATGTCGAGCGTGACCGGCACCGTGGTCTCGAAGCCATGCATCACGTTGCCGAGGGAATCGCCGACCAGGATGGCGTCGCAATGCCGGTCGATCAGCGCCGCGGTGTGCGCGTGATACGACGTCAGCATCACGATCGGCTCGCCATTCTTGCGGGCGCGCAGATCGGGTGCGGTCTTGCGCTTGATGGCGGATTGAACAGACATAGTCAGGCTCCCATGACAGGCACGCCGATCACGACCGGGTGGAACGCAAACGCCAGCGCCAGGTAGACGATGACACCGACCGCGATCGCGATCAGGTCGTTGGTCGGGCCGCCCACCGGGATCGGCGGCCCACCGGCATCCGCGCGGCGCTTCAGCGAGATGCGGTCATAGACCGCCCAGCCGAGAAACGAGCCGAACAGGATGATCGAGCCGAGATCGCCATTGGCGAGCAGATGCGCGAACGCCCACAGTTTGACGCCCGCCAGCATCGGATGCTTCAGCGTGGTGTAGATACGGCCGCGGATATAGGCGGCCACCACCAGGATCACGGCCGGCAGCATCAGCGCCACCGTGATGTGCTTCAACGCGGTCGGTGGCGTCCAGACGTCGATCCAACCGGTCGCGCGATAGTGGCCGAAGCCCCAGATGATCAGCGCAAGGCCCGCGAACGACACCAGCGAATAGACGCCCTTGTAGGCCCCTTCGCCCATCGTATTCACGATACCGGCGCGTAGGTCGCGCAGGCTGGTCAGCACATGGATGCCGAGGAACAGCACGAGACCCAGGATCATGACGAGCAGTCCCACGATGTTCCTCCCCTGATTGACTAATGCCCTCGCGTAACATCTTCGCCGGTCGGGTGGCAATGCGCCACGCCGGGGCGCGGGTCACGGATTGTCGGCCGGCTTGGCCAGCTCGCGATTGTCGACGTAGCGGATCATGATCGGTCGGCCGGCCAGCGCGCCGCCGAGCCCGCCGGTAAATTTCAGCGGCAGGCAGGCGCCGAGCGAGGCGTTGATCGCGTTGAGGTAGGTCGTGCGGGTATCGGGGGGGATGCCTCGCGTCGCGAATGTCAGGCGCGGCGAACCGATCATCTCGCCGGTCCGCTTGAAGCTGAAGCGCACCGACATCTGCATGCCCTCGCGCGCATCGCCCGCCGGCGGCGGCGCCCAGCAGGAACGCAGCGCGGCAAAGAGATCGCCGATGGTATCGAGATCATGATCGGGCTTGCGGTACTTCTCGGCCTGCCCTTCGGGCGGCACGGTCAGGATCGTGAGCTGGAGATTTTCACCGTACGGATAATCGATCTCGGGCAGGCACGGCCCGTGGTTGAAGACGCTGCAATAGGACGGGATGCAAGGCCCGTAGTCGAGCACGCTGCAAGGCGTGTGTGCGAACGGCACAGGGTTTGTCTGCTGCCGTTGTCGCGCGCCAGCCGTGCCGGCGAAGGCAAAGGCCAGCACGGCAAAAGCGAAGAAGATGAGGACGCGTCGGAGCATGCAGGCGGACCCGGATTGCGCTTCCGGGGGAAAATGGTACCGCGGCCGGACCGCGGCAAGCCGGGCAGTGTTCAATTCCCCGCGCTCGCGCACCACTCTCCTCCGTCATCGCCCGGCCTTGACCGGGCGATCCAGTATTCCAGAGGCGATTGTGGGTTACGGAGAAGCCGCGGCGTACTGGGTCCCCCGGTCGAGCCGGGGGACGACACTGAGTATGTGGCGCTATCCGTATGCCGCGCTACGCCTTCTTCTTCACGTCCTTGACGTTGGAGAAGGTGATGCCCTCGGCGCGCTCGCGGGTGTAGCCGAGATAGAACTCGTTCTTGGCCATGAACACCGGATCGCCGTCGACGTCGTCGGCGATGCCGGAATTGTTGGCGGCGACGAAGGCCTCTAACTTCTTGCGGTCGTCGGACGAGATCCAGCGCGCCAGCGAGAATTCGCTGACCTCGAACTCGACCGGCAGCGAATATTCCGCATCGAGCCGCGCCTTCAGCACGTCGAGCTGCAGCGGGCCGACCACGCCGACCAGCGCCGGCGCGCCATCGCGCGGACGGAACACCTGGACGACGCCCTCCTCCGACATCTGCTGCAAGGCTTCCTTCAGCTTCTTGGCCTTCATCGCATCGGTCAGGCGAACGCGGCGGACGATTTCCGGCGCGAAGCTCGGCACGCCGACGAAGGTCAGATCCTCGCCCTCGGTCAGGGTGTCGCCGATCCGCAAGGTGCCGTGGTTGGGAATGCCGACGACGTCGCCGGCAAACGCCTCGTCCGCCACCGAGCGGTCCTGGGCGAAGAAGAATTGCGGGCTCGACAGGCTCATGTTCTTGCCGGTGCGCACCAGCCTGGCCTTCATGCCGCGGCTGAGCTTGCCGGAGCACAGCCGCGCGAACGCGATGCGGTCGCGGTGGTTTGGATCCATGTTGGCCTGGATCTTGAACACGAACGCGCTCATGCGCGGCTCGGCCGCCTCGACCTTGCGCAGATCGGAATCCTGCGCGCGCGGCGCCGGCGCGAACTTGCCGAGGCCCTCGAGCAAGTCACCGACGCCGAAATTGCGCAGTGCGCTGCCGAAATAGACCGGCGTCAGATGGCCCTCGCGGAAGGCCGCGAGCTCGAACGGCTTGCAGGCTTCCGAAGCGAGCGCGAGCTCATCCCTGACCTCGGCGACGTCGAGATTGGGGTTGCGCTTGCCGAGATCGGCGATGTCGATCTGCTCGGTAGCGCCGGTCTTGGCGCCGCCGCCCTCGAGCAGCCGCACGCCGCCATTGACGACGTCATAGGTGCCGAGGAAGTCGCGGCCGCGGCCGACCGGCCAGGTCATCGGCGTGGTGTCGAGCGCCAGCGTCTTCTCGATCTCATCCAGAAGCTCGAACGTGTCGCGGCTCTCGCGGTCCATCTTGTTGATGAAGGTGATGATCGGGATGTCGCGCAGACGGCACACCTCGAACAGCTTTCGCGTGCGCGCCTCGATGCCTTTGGCGGCGTCGATCACCATGACCGCGGAATCGACCGCGGTCAGCGTGCGATAGGTATCTTCCGAAAAGTCCTCGTGGCCCGGCGTGTCCAGCAGGTTGAACACGAGCTCGTTGAACTCGAAGGTCATCACGGAGGTGACGACCGAGATGCCGCGCTCGCGCTCGATCTTCATCCAGTCCGAGCGCGTGTTGCGCCGCTCGCCCTTGGCCTTGACCTGGCCCGCGAGGTTGATGGCGCCGCCGAACAGCAGCAGCTTTTCCGTCAGCGTGGTCTTGCCGGCGTCCGGGTGCGAGATGATCGCAAAGGTGCGCCGTCGCGCCACTTCCTCTGAAAGCGGCGAGCGGGGCGGCGATTCGGTTGAAACAGCGGTATCAGACATGGCGGGGCAGCGTTTGGCAGGGAAAACGGGCGCAATCAAGGGCGTTTTGTCGCAATGCGGAAGAGCCGCACCACCCACATATAGGCACGGGAAGGACGACCTTCTCCTCACCATACCATCCGCGGGGACGACCCTGCCTTATCCGGAGGGTTCGTTATGGCTTGGGCCATTCTGTTCACCGCAGGCCTGCTCGAGATCGGCTGGGCGATCGGGCTGAAATATACCGAGGGCTTCTCCCGGCTGATGCCGTCGGTGCTGACGCTCGCGGCGATGGCCGGCAGCGTGATCCTGCTCGGCATCGCGCTGAAGACGCTGCCGATTGGAACCGCTTACGCGGTCTGGACCGGGATCGGCGCGGTCGGCACCGCGGCGCTCGGCATCATCCTGCTCGGCGAGCCCGCGACCGCGATGCGGCTTGCCAGCATCGGGCTGATCGTGTCCGGCATCGTCGGGCTGAAGCTGGTCGGTTGATCACTTCTTTTGGACGCGTTTTCTTGACGCGAACCGGCTTCCACTTCGCTCGAAAACGCTATTTGAGAACCTGCACCGCCCAATAGGTCGCGGCCGCGACTGCCGCTGATGCGGGGATCGTGATCACCCAGGCGTAGACGATCGAGCTCGCCACGTTCCAGCGCACGGCGGACAGCCGCCGTGCGGCGCCGACGCCGACGATGGCGCCGGTGATGGTGTGGGTGGTCGATACCGGCACCCCGAGATAGGTCGCGATGAACAGCGTGGCAGCGCCGCCGGTTTCGGCGCAAAAGCCCTGCATCGGCGTCAGCTTGGTGATCCGCAGCCCCATGGTGCGCACGATCCGCCAGCCGCCCATCAGGGTGCCCAGCGCCATCGCGCTTTGGCAGGCCAGCACGACCCAGAACGGAATCTCGAACTTGTCGCCGAGATGACCCTGCGAGTAGAGCAGCACGGCGATAATGCCCATGGTCTTCTGCGCGTCGTTGCCGCCATGGCCGAGCGAATAGAGCGACGCGGAGGCGAATTGCAGGATGCGGAAGGCGCGATCGACCGCGAACGGCGTCGAGCGCACCGAGAGCCAGGACACGATCGCAACCAGCACCAGCGCCAGCAGGAATCCGACCAGCGGCGACAGCACGATGGCGAGCAAGGTCTTGGTGAGCCCGCTCCACACCGCCGCCGAGATCCCTGCTTTCGCCATGCCGGCGCCGACCAGGCCGCCGATCAGCGCGTGCGAGCTCGACGAGGGAATGCCCAGCGCCCAGGTGATCACGTTCCACACGATCGCGCCGACCAGCGCGGCGAAGATCACGGTCGCGTCCACCACCGACGGGTCGATGATCCCGGTACCGATGGTGTTGGCGACGTGCAGGCCGAACACCGCGAAGGCGACGAAGTTGAAGAACGCCGCCCAGAACACCGCATATTGCGGCCGCAGCACGCGGGTCGAGACGATGGTCGCGATCGAGTTCGCGGCATCGTGCAGGCCGTTCAGGAAGTCGAACAGCAGCGCGACCGCAATCAAGATGGTCAGGACTGGAAGACCCAGCGTGGCGTCCACGTGATGTCCCTGCCCTAAACCTGTTCAATCACGATCGAGTTGATCTCGTTGGCGACGTCGTCGAAGCGGTCGGCCACCTTCTCGAGGTGATCGTAGATCTCCGCGCCGACGATGAAGTCCATCGCGTTGGCGTTGCGGTGCTTCAGGAACAATTCCTTGAGCCCGATATCGTGGAGATCGTCGACCCGGCCTTCGAGCTTAGTCAGTTCCTCGGTGATCTGGGTCAGCATCGAGACGTTCCGGCCGATCGCCTGCAACAAAGGCAGTGCGCGGACGACCAGATTGGCGCATTCGACGATCAGCGTGCCGATCTCGCGCATCGGCGGCTCGAACTCGCGCACCTCGAACAGCATCACGGCCTTGGCGGTCGCCTGCATCTGGTCGACCGCGTCGTCCATCGCGGTGATCAGGTTCTTGATGTCGCCGCGGTCGAACGGAGTGATGAAGGTGCGGCGAACCGCGGTCAGGACCTCGCGGGTAACGCTATCGGCGTCGTTCTCGAACTGGTTGACGCGCTGGCAGAAGACCGGGGTCTCCTCGCCGCCCTTCAGCATGTCCTGCAGCGCCAGCGAGCACTTTACCGAGGTCTGGGCGTGTCGGGCGAATAGCTCGAAGAACCGCTCTTCCTTGGGCAGAAAGGCGCGAAACCAGCGCAGCATGTCTCAATTCCATCGTTCCGGGACAGCCCTTTTAGCGACTGTCACAGAACTGTCATAGAGCATCTGGCGGGGAAAATACCCGGAGCGACCGCCCGAATGGGCGGTCGTCCACCGCTAAAGTCGGCCGAAGATCGCGTGCCCTGCCCTACAGCGACCGGCGCAGCAGGTGGGCCAGCTCGCCGACCAGGCCGCGCCGGAACAGCAGCACGCAGGCCACGAAGATCACGCCCTGGATCACCGTCACCCACTGGCCGAAACCGGCGAGATATTGCTGCATAGCGATGATCACGAAGGCGCCGACCACCGGGCCGAAGATGGTGCCGAGGCCGCCGACCAGCGTCATCAGCACGATTTC
This sequence comes from uncultured Bradyrhizobium sp., assembly GCF_947648125.1. Classification (GTDB taxonomy): domain Bacteria; phylum Pseudomonadota; class Alphaproteobacteria; order Rhizobiales; family Xanthobacteraceae; genus Bradyrhizobium. The sequence goes on from NZ_CANSMR010000002.1 coordinate 490,369, forward strand.
GCCGGACATCGACCAGTGCACGTCGGTGAGCGAGGCATTCTGCGCCACGAACACCTTCAGCGAGCCGGCAAAGCCCGCCAGCGTGCCCGACAGGATGTAGGCCAGCATCTTGTACTGGTCGGTCTTGTAGCCGAGCGAGATCGCGCGCGGCTCGTTCTCGCGGATCGACTTCAGCACCTCGCCGAACGGCGAGTTGATGGTGCGGTAGATCAGCAGGAAGCCGGCAAGGAATCCGACCAGCACGACATAGTAGAGCACCGTCGGCTTCGACAGGTCGAAGATCCCGAACAAATGGCCCTGCGGAATGCCCTGGATGCCGTCTTCACCGTGGGTGAACGGCGCCTGCAGATAGAGGAAGTAAAGCAGCTGCGACAGCGCCAGCGTGATCATCGAGAAATAGATGCCCTGCCGCTTGATCGAGATGAAGCCGGTGACGAGGCCGAGCAAGGCCGCTGCGGCGGTGCCGACCACGATGCCGAGCTCCGGCGGCAGCCCCCACACCTTCAGCGCATGCGCCGAAACGTAGCCGGCGGTGCCGAGGAACATGGCGTGGCCGAACGACAGCAGGCCGCCATAGCCGATCAGCAAGTTGAAGGCGCAGGCGAGCAGCGCAAAGCACAGCGCCTGCATCACGAAGAAAGGATAGATCCCCGTGAACGGCACCGCGGCCAGCAGCACCGCCATCACGGCGAATACGATCATCTCGTCGCGCATCGCGCGCGGCGTCATCGGAAGTGTATCGTCGGTCAATGCTGACATATCAGGCCGCCCGTCCAGTCAGTCCCGTTGGCTTCACCAGCAACACCACCACCATCAGAACAAACACCACGGTGTTGGAGGCCTCGGGATAAAAATACTTGGTCAGTCCCTCGATCACGCCGAGCGCGAAGCCGGTGATGATCGAGCCCATGATCGAGCCCATGCCGCCGATCACGACCACCGCGAACACCACGATGATGAGATCGGCACCCATCAGCGGGCGGACCTGGTTGATCGGCGCCGACAGCACGCCGGCGAGCGCGGCAAGACCGACGCCGAGCCCGTAGGTCAGCGTGATCATGCGCGGCACGTTGATGCCGAAGGCCCGCACCAGCGTCGGGTTCTCGGTGGCCGCGCGCAAGTAGGCGCCGAGTTGCGTCTTCTCGATCAGGAACCAGGTGGCAAGGCACACCACCAGCGAGAAGATCACGACCCAGCCGCGATAGATCGGCAGGAACATGAAGCCGAGATTGACGCCGCCCTTGAGCTGATCCGGGATCGAGTAAGGCAGCCCCGAGGAGCCGAAATAGTTCTGGAATACGCCCTGCACGATCAGCGCGATGCCGAACGTCAGCAGCAGTCCATAGAGATGGTCGAGGCCGGCGAGCCATTGCAGCATGGTCCGCTCGAGGATCATGCCGAAGATGCCGACGATGACGGGCGCGATGAGCAGCGCCCACCAGTAGTTGATGCCGCCCAGGTTGAGCAGGAAATACGCCACGAAGGCGCCCATCATGTAGAGTGCGCCGTGCGCGAAATTGATGATGTTGAGCATGCCGAAGATGACGGCGAGCCCCAGACTGAGCAGCGCGTAGAACGAGCCGTTGATCAGTCCCACCAGAAGCTGTGCGTAGAGAGCCTGCATCGAATGAGCTTTCGCTAGATAGATGAAGCCCGCCGGCCACGCGCATGGCCGGCGGGCATGATCGTCACTTCTTCAGAAGCGCACAGGTGCTCTTGTCGAGCGGCGTGAAGGCCTGGTTGCCCGGCACGGTGCCGACCAGCTTGTAGAAGTCCCACGGCCCCTTGGACTCCGAAGGCTTCTTCACTTCGAACAGATAGGCGTCGTGGGTGACGCGGCCGTTGGCCTCGACCTCGCCCTTGCCGAACAGCGGATCGTCGGTCGGGATCGTCTTCATCTTCGCGACCACCTTGGCGCCGTCATGCGGATTGCCGCCGAGCGCTTCCAGCGCCTTGAAGTAATGCAGCAGACCCGCATAGACGCCGGCCTGCACCATGGTCGGGGGAGCGCCGCTCTTCATCTTCTCCGAGAACCGCTTGGAGAAGGCGCGGGTCTTGTCGTTGAGGTCCCAGTAGAACGTCTCGGTGAAGTTGAGGCCCTGCGCGGTCTCGAGCCCGATCGCCTTGACGTCGGTGAGGAACAGCAACAGCGCCGCGAGCTTCTGGCCGCCCTTGACGATGCCGAACTCGGCCGCCTGCTTGATCGAGTTGGTGGTGTCGCCGCCGGCATTGGCGAGACCGATGATCTTGGCCTTGGAGGCCTGCGCCTGCAGCAGGAACGAGGAGAAGTCAGCAGTGTTGAGCGGATGCTTGACGCCGCCGACCACCTTGCCGCCATTGGCAGTAACGACCGCCGCGGTATCGCGCTCCAGCGCCGCACCGAAGGCGTAGTCCGCGGTCAGGAAGAACCAGGTGTCCCCGCCCGCCTTCACCAGCGCCTGGCCGGTGGCGTGGGCCAGCATGTAGGTGTCGTAGGTCCAGTGCACCGTGTTCGGCGAGCACTGCGCGTTGGTGAGATCGGAAGTCGCGGCGCCCGAATTGATGTAGACGCCGTTCTTCTCCTTGACGATGTTGTTCACCGCGAGCGCGACGCCGGAATTCGGCACGTCGACGATGGTGTCGACCTTGTCGACGTCGAACCACTGGCGCGCGATGGTGGTGCCGATATCGGGCTTGTTCTGGTGATCGCCGGAGATCAGGTCGATGGTCCAGCCCTTGGCCTTGAGGCCGGAGTCCTCGATTGCCATCTGCGCCGCCAGCGTCGAGCCGGGGCCGGCAAGGTCGGCATAGAGGCCGGACTGATCCGACAACACGCCGATCTTGACCGTCTTGTCGTCAGCGGAGGCGACGCCTGCGACGGAGAGCACCATCGCGGTGCCGAGCAGAAGCGCTGAAATCGTATTCCTCATGGCGTATTCCCTCAGTTCTTAAATTTTCTGGCTCCGGCGACTTCAAACGCCGAGATAGGTATGCAGCTTGTCCATGTTGGCCGACAGCTCCGAATTGGCGAAGCCATCGATCACCTTGCCGTGCTCGACGATGTAGTAGCGGTCGGCAACGGTCGAGGCGAAGCGGAAATTCTGTTCGACCAACAGGATGGTGAAGCCCTGCGACTTCAGGCGCGCAATGGTGTGCCCGATCTGCTGAATGATGACCGGCGCCAACCCTTCGGTCGGCTCGTCCAGCATCAGGAAGCGTGCGCCGGTGCGCAGGATGCGCGCAATCGCCAGCATCTGCTGCTCGCCGCCCGAAAGCTTGGTGCCCTGGCTGGTGAGCCGCTCCTTCAGATTCGGAAACAGCGTGAAGATCTGGTCGAGCGGCAGGCCGCCCGGGCGCACCACCGGCGGCAGCAGCAAGTTCTCGCGCACGTCGAGGCTCGAGAAGATGCCGCGCTCCTCGGGGCAGAATGCGATGCCGAGCCGCGCGATCTTGTCGGAGGTGGCGCGGATGATCTCCTTGTTGTCGAACCGGATCGAGCCGGAGCGCTTGCCGATCACGCCCATGATCGACTTCAACGTCGTGGTCTTGCCGGCGCCGTTGCGGCCGAGCAGCGTCACCACCTCGCCGGCCTTCACGTTGAAATTGATCCCGTGAAGAATGTGGGATTCGCCGTACCAGGCCTGCAGATCGTTGACCGTCAGCACCTCGGCACCAGCCGCAGCCACGGGCCTCTCCGCCAGTTTTGCCTCAGCCATGACCCGCTCCCAGATAGGCTTCCTTCACGCGCTCGTCCTTGGAGAGGTCGGCGTAGTTGCCCTCCGCCAGCACCTGCCCGCGCGTCAGCACGGTGATGATGTCGGAGAGGTTGGCCACCACCGAGAGGTTATGTTCGACCATCAGGATGGTGTATTTGGCGGAGATCCGCTTGATCAGCGCCGCGATCTTGTCGATGTCCTCGTGGCCCATGCCGGCCATCGGTTCGTCGAGCAGCATCATCTCGGGGTCGAGCGCAAGCGTCGTTGCAATTTCAAGTGCGCGCTTGCGGCCGTACGGCATCTCGACCGCCGGCGTATTGGCGAATTCGCTCAAGCCGACGTCGTTCAGCAGTTCATGGGCGCGCGGATTGAAGCGGTCGAGCACGGTTTTCGAACGCCAGAAATCGAATGACGAACCGTGCTGGCGCTGCAGCGCCACGCGGACGTTTTCGAGCGCGGTCAGATGCGGAAATACCGCCGAAATCTGGAACGAGCGGACCAGCCCGAGGCGCGCCACGTCGGCCGGCGGCATCGCGGTGATGTCATGGCCCTTGTAGCGAATCTGCCCGCCCGTCGGCTTCAGGAATTTGGTCAGCAGATTGAAACAGGTCGTCTTGCCGGCGCCGTTCGGCCCGATCAACGCATGGATACTGCCGCGACGCACCTTCAGCGCAACGTCGCGAACGGCAAAGAAACCCGCGAATTCCTTGGTCAATCCGCTGGTTTCGAGAATGAACTCATCGGCCAAAAAGATTCCCCCATACGCCATCGCCGCGAAGCCCGTCGCCCGCGTGGCCAGCCTTTTTCATGTTCGACAGGTTGTCCGTACGTCTTGGAAACCGTCCGGGGGCCTGTCGCCTCCGGGCCGGAATATGCCGTCATCTGCGGCGGTTACGCAAGGTGGAAAGCTGTGCAGTGCAGTATTGGCACGACCAGTTCCAGTTGATCCTTAGTCGAATGGCCTTCGAGCGCGCTTTGCGCCTCGGAAAGCCGTCATTAAGGGTGTTTTGCTCCGGACTTTCCTTTTCATAGAATATTTCCGCCTCTCGTCGAAACTCCCGCCTATTGCATTGTGAACGGCCAGAGCCTTGCATTTCGAGCGCGCCAATTCCTCCATCGTCAAATCGATCCGGCACCGTGACTTCCTGAACACGTTGCTGCGGCGTCATGCCCGCTGTCAGACCGTCGACACGGCAGCACAGCCGCCGCAGCCACTTGAATTCGATTAGCCCATGCCATTCAGGAGTGCCGATCCATCGGTGATCAAATCGATCACGCAGCGGGTGCTGCTGAACGACTGGCTGCGCGCGAGACGCATGCCGGACGCCCTTCCCTTGCTGTGCGATTTCCACACCGACGGGACCGCCGACGAGCGGGCCGAAATGACGGGTTTTGACGTGGTCGGCAGCGGTGACGCCGCACGCTTCCTGATCACGCAGGAAGGCGCGCGACTGACGACGGCCTATGGCAACGAGCATGTCGAGCCGCGGCTGCGCACCAACCGCTACCTCGACGACGCGATCGGCCCCGAGCGCTATGCCGGCGTGATCCTGTCCTATCGTGCCTGCCTCGCGCGCAAGCGTCCGACCTATACGGTTGCGGAGCTCACCGACGCCGACGGCAAGGACGTGTCCTATGAGCGGCTGCTGCTGCCGTTCGGACGCGGCGACGCCGTCGAGCACATCATCGGCTCCTACAAGGCGATCAGTATCGAGGGCGGATTTCGGCTGCACAATCTGATGGGCGTGAAGGCGAAGGCCGTGCCTGTTGTCACCGTGCGGGCGGTGATCGACCGCAGGTTCATGCCCGCAGATCACCGGCCGAGTCAGGATTCAGTCGAGCTGATCTAGGCCGTGTACTTATAAACCGCGCGCGATGTCCGCTTTGCGCCGATACCGACCACCTTTGCGCAGCCGCAGCAAATGACGCGATGGGCCAACAGCTGTCCGTATCAGCGTGTCATCGCCGCCTGAAGACGGGCTTCAAAACGATCTGCCAGTGCACCAAGTGCTCCGACCGTGTCTCCCTGAAAAGACGAACCATGCATAAGGGCAAGCGTGGCTGGTCTTACCTCCGTAAGCTTCCGTATGTTGGGTGCGGTCGTGGGGCCGAGGCTGGTCAACTCAAAGAAGTCCTCCGCCTCCATTGCCGGGCCGACGATGTCGTTCTCGGTCACGGGTGGGCCGCCACCAAGTCTTGTAAAGAGGTCGCCGCAGAGAAGGGTGGCAGTGGTCTCTTCGAACACCACGCCAGCATCCCATCCATGCGGGACGTGGGGAGTATCAATATAACGAACTCGCTTGCCCCCAAGATCGACAACCTCGCCATCAGCGAGCACACGCGGTGGCCGGTCCGCCATGTCTCCAATGGACACTCGACACCCGACCGCGCCATGCATCACCTCTGCATGAGGGGAAGCAGCAAGCCATTCATTCATTGAACCACACTCGTCAGCTTCGAAGTGACCGAAACCTAACCAGCGCAATTTCTTGATAGGGATTATTCTTCCGACGGCTTCCGAGACCAATGGAAACATCTTCCTCAATCCACAATGGAAGAGCATCGGCTCGTCCCCGACCATCAGGAAATGATTGAACATGAACCCGGCCCCGCCTTGGGCTTGGGGCAAAAACACCGACACCCGATAAATTCCTGCCGCGACTTCGTCAGTCCTGATGTCCATGGTCGATCCTGTCATGCATGGAGGTCGAGACGAGCTTAACGAAAGCAAGAAACTATCATCTAACGACCCAACGCCATAGTGGCGCCAAGCGGTCGTTCGGCGCGCGGAGGCGCGACTGAAGGCCGCTTTGGGTCACTTCGACGATCTCGGCGGGGACTATTGGCAAGTTGACGTCCGCTTCTGCCCGTAAGCGCCGGGGAGCCCGGTTGGAAGCGTTGCGATTGCCCCCCGGGATTCAAATCCGCGAACCGAGGTTCGCGCGGAACGCGTCAGCCCTTCTTGCGTGCCTTGGCCGGCACTTCCTTGGCGTAGATATCCGGCTTGAAGCCGACGACGCGCTTCGGCCCGAGATCGAGCACCGGGCGCTTGATCATCGAGGGCTGCTCGGCCATCAGCGCCAACGCCTTGCGCTCGTTCAACCCTTCCTTGTCGGCATCGGGCAGCTTCTTGAAGGTCGTGCCGGCGCGGTTGAGCAGCGTCTCCCAGCCGACCTCGTCGCTCCACTGCTTGAGCTTGTCCTTGGCGATCCCGGCGGTCTTGTAGTCGTGGAAGTCGTAGCCGACGCCGTGATCGTCGAGCCAGGCGCGCGCCTTCTTCATGGTGTCGCAGTTCTTGATGCCGTAGATGGTGATGGTCAAAGCCGTTCCCCGCATGCGATTGCTGCGGGGAAACTAGCCCCGCAGCCATCACTGCGCCAGATCGGACCGCGCCGGTCTCCACAACCGATCTCGATGGCACTCAATGCGCATAACGCGTGAAGACGAAATCGTGATCGCTGGCATGGGCCTCGTGGCAGGCGAAACACGTCTCGTGCTGGGCGGCATCGACCGGCTTGCCGTCGATGAAGCGGCCAAAGCCCCAGCCGCCGGTCGAAGCATATTTGGTGGAGTCCTTGACCATGACCTGGACGGTCGTCGCCGGTCCGGTGATGAAGGCGCCGTTGAGGCCCACGACCGGCTTGCGCTTCCAGGCGAGCTTGACCAGCACGGTGCCGTCGGGGAAACGCGCGGCGCCGTCCTGATAGGCCTTCACGGCGGTGGCGTTGCCGAGCACGCTGCGCAGTTCGTCGAGCCCGGTCTCCTCGCCGACCGCGATCAGCTTCCAGTCGCGATAGCCGTCGGGAATTTTCACGCCGAAGATCGGCGATGCCGGCGCCGCGTCATCGGCGTGCCCGACTGCAAACGGCAATGACGCACTGATGCAGGCTGCCGCGATCGCGGCAGCTGCCCATTTCACAACTTGCTTCATGATCCCTAGTCCGCGCTCGCTCAGGCCTTGCTGACGTCGATGATGGCCTGGACGAAGGCCTGCGGCGCTTCCTGCGGCAGATTGTGACCGATGCCGCCGGGTAGCTGGCGATGCTCGTAATGCCCGGAGAACTTCTTGGCATAGGCCGCGGCCTCCGGATGCGGCGCGCCGTTGGCATCGCCCTCCATCGTGATGGTCGGGATCGCGATGACCGGCGCCTGGGCCAGCGTCTTCTCGAAGGCATCGTACTTCGCCTCGCCTTCGGCGAGACCAAGCCGCCAGCGATAGTTGTGGATCACGATATCGACATGATCAGGATTCTCGAAGGCAACGGCGCTGCGGTCATAGGTGGCGTCGTCGAACTTCCACTGCGGCGAGGCGAGCTGCCAGATCAGCTTGTTAAAATCGTGCCGGTTCTTGGCATAGCCCTCGCGGCCACGCTCGGTCGCGAAATAGAACTGGTACCACCATTGCAGCTCGGCCTTCGGCGGCAGCGGCATCTTGCCGGCCGCCTGGCTGCCGATCAGATAGCCGCTGACCGACACCATGGCCTTGCAGCGCTCGGGCCAGAGCGCTGCCATGATGTTGGCGGTGCGTGCACCCCAATCGTAGCCGCCGAGCACCGCCTTCTCGATCTTCAACGCGTCCATCAGCGCAATGATGTCGGCGGCGACCGCGACCGGCTGGCCGCTGCGCATCGTGTCGCTCGCGAGGAAGCGCGTGGTGCCGTAGCCGCGCAGATGCGGCACGATCACCCGGTAGCCGGCCTCGGCCAGCGCCGGCGCGACGTCGGCATAGCTGTGGATATCGTAGGGCCAGCCGTGCAGCAGGATCACCGCAGGACCCGACGCCGGGCCCATCTCGACATAACCGGTATCGAGCACGCCGGCATTGATCTGCTTGACCGGACCGATCGTGGTGTGGCTACCGGCCTTGACCGCCGGCAGCGCCGCCTTGGTCTGAGCCTGGGCCGATCCGATGAAGCCGAGCCTGGAAACGGCGAGGATTCCGCCGGCGATGCCAAGGAAGCGGCGGCGATGCTGATTGATGGATTGGGACATGGCGATCTCCTTAAGTCTGGTGTCGGGATTGAATATTGCAGAGACCGACCCCGCCCGCTTTCAGAGGACGTGGATTTGTCCTTCAGACCGTCGTGATTTTGGCCCCACGCTGCCTGTGCTAGGTTCCGCCCCGCATTCAGCCGCCGGCCGCCGGACTCTTCGATTTGACCTACCATTTCAACGACTTGACCCTCGATTCCGGGCGCCGGGAGCTGCGCCGCGGCGACGCCTTGGTGGCCGTCGAGCCGCAGGTCTTCGACCTGCTCGAGTTCCTGATCCGCGCCCGTGACCGCGTGGTCAGCCGCGACGAGGTGCTGGCGGCGGTCTGGCACGGGCGGATCGTCTCGGAAGCGACGCTGAGCAGCCGGGTCAATGCGGCACGGACCGCGATCGGCGACAATGGCGAGGAGCAGCGGCTGATCCGCACCCTGCCCCGCAAAGGCCTCCGCTTTGTCGGCGATGTCAGGGAGCACAGCGCGGGCGATCATCCGGTTGCGGACAAGGCCGCCTCGCCGCGGCCGAGCGAGGGTCCGTCGATCGCGGTGCTGCCCTTCACCAATATGAGCGGCGACCCCGAGCAGGATTATTTCGCCGACGGGATCGCCGAGGACATCACCACCGCGCTGGCGCGTTGCAGCCGCCTCACCGTGATCGCGCGCAACTCCGCCTTCACCTACAAGGGCAAGGCGGTCGATATCCGCCAGGTCGGGCGCGATCTCGGCGTCGGCTACGTGCTCGAAGGCAGCGTCCGCCGCGGCGGCGACCGCCTGCGCATCACCGGACAGTTGATCGACGCCGTCTCAGGCGCGCATCTGTGGGCCGACCGCTTCGACGGCGCGGCGACCGACGTGTTCGACCTGCAGGACCGCATCACCGAGAACGTGGTCGGCGCGATCGAGCCGACCCTGCTGGTCGCGGAAGCCGAGCGGGTGCGGACGGCGCCACCGGACAGGCTCGACGCCTACGACCTGCTACTGCGCGCCTACAGTCTGAGGTACGAGTTCACGCCCGAGAGCATGGAAGCCGCGCTCGATTGCCTCGACCAGGCGCTGGCGCTCGACCCGGCCTACGCGCCGGCGCTGGCGGCGTCGGCCTATTGCCATGCGATGCGCAATGTCCAGGGTTGGCTGAAGCCGAACGACGCCTACCGGGACCGTGCGGTCACGCAGGCCTGGCGCGCGGTCGAGCTCACGCCTGGTGACCCGCAGGTGCTGTGGATGGCGGCATTCGCGATCTGGAACATGGCCGACGAGATCGAGCCCGCGCGCGACTTGTTCGAGCGGTCGCTTGCGATCAATCCGAACTCGGCGATGGCGCTCGTCCTCTGCGGCTGGATCGAGGCGATGCGCGGCAACCAGCAGGCCGGCCGCGCCATGATCGAGCGCGCGCAGAGGCTGAACCCGCGCGACCCCCGTGGCTGGTTCGCCTCCGCGGCGCTGGCGATCTGCGCGGTGCTCGACGAGAATTTTGCCGAAGCGGTGATATGGGCCGACAAGGCGCTGGCACAGAACCGCCGCTTCGCGGTCGCCCTGCGCGTCTTGATCGTGGCGCTGGTGAAGACCGGCGAGACCGAGCGCGCGACCCAGATGGCGCGCGAACTGCTCAAGGTCGACCCGGAGTTTTCGATTTCCGGATTCCTGTCGCGAATCCCCTTCCCCGTGGAAGCGATGTCCGCGACCTATCGTGAAACCCTCAGGGCGGCCGGCGTCCCGGATTGATGCCGCTCGGAGGACGCGACGATCATTCACCGGTGGCGCGCCGGGCGGCTTGTTTGGCAGCATCGGCCTGATGCCCCAATGCGGAAGTCCTGAACTTGCCGCACCTGTCATCAGGCAGAAAGCTGTGCAAGCAATTCTTCTGTCGTGACGATGGCGTGGGCGTAGGTCGGCCCGTTGATGGCGTGGGCGGCGTGCATCGCCTCGGGGCTGAAGGCCGCGGTGGCGTCCTTGACCAACGTGACGTGATAGCCGAGCTCCATGCCGAAGCGGCCGGTCGCTTCGATACAGGTGTTGGCGATCATGCCGATTAGGATCACGCGTCTGATGCCATGCTGCTTGAGCTGAAGATCGAGATCGGTATTTGCGAATCCGCTCGATCCCCAGTGTTCGCCGACCACGACATCGCCCGGTTGCGGCTGGAAGTCGTCGTGGAAAGTGCCGCCCCAACTGTCCTTGGCAAACACCTGCGCCTTGGCCGAGCCAAGCTGGTACGGCGACGGATTGTCAAAGGACACATAATCGCCCGGTGTCCAGCGGTGATGCGGCACGAAGACGATTTTCAGTCCACGCGCGCGCGCCGCGGCGACCACTTCGCGCAAGTGGTCGAGCAGCTTGACGTCCTCCGCGATCACCTTGACGCGCGGCCAGAGCTTGCCGCCCTCGGCCAGAAAATCGTTGTACGGGTCTACCAGCAGGATCGCGGTGCTTGAAGGATCGTAACCCATGACGACCTCCCGGGCGGAGTAACCTCGACCACAAGATGTCACATCACCGCTTTCGCGGCTTCGCGGATCACCTCAAGCACGGCTTTCGGCTGGGACAGCATCGGGACATGGCTCGATTTGAGCTCGACGGTCTTCGCACCCATGCGCTTCGCGGCGAAGCGCTCCAGCTCGGGGTTGACGGTGCGGTCCTCCGTCGCCACGATCGACCAGCTCGGCTTCGAGCGCCAGGCGACGCCGTCGAACTTCTGCGTGAAGAGATCGAGCGCCGGCGCAAAGTGCGTCGCATAGACGATGCCCTGCTCCTCGGCGGACAGGTCGCCGGCGAAGCAGGACACGCCTTCCGGTTTCACCCAGACGCGCCCATCCGCAACTTCGATGTGGCTGAAGACGTCCGTTTTTGGAAACTGGTCCTGCTGGCCCTGCGAAGTCTCGGTCTCGTCAGGTCCGAGCGCCGCGATGTAGACCAGCGCGGCAACACGCTTGTCCATGCCGGCGTGCGTGATGACGGTGCCACCATACGAATGGCCGACAAGGACGATCGGCCCCTTTACCCGCCCGAGCGTGCGGATCGTCGCGTCCACATCGCCCTTGAGCGTGTCGAGGCCATACTGTGCAGCCATCACGTCGTGGCCTTCGGCCCGCAGGGCTGGGATCAACTTCTGGAAGCAAGAGCCGTCGGCCCAGATTCCGTGAGCGAAGACGATGCTTGGTTTGGCCATTGCAATCTCCTGGTCTGTTGCGTCACCGCAGATGCTGATTGAGAAATTCGCGTGTTCGACCGTTCGCCAGCACGGCCGCTGTTGCGTTGTAGTGAGTCCCGTTGTGTCGGGAGAACGCGTGACGCTGGCCCGGATAGCTGTAAACGGTTGCGTTCGGCTTCCTCGATAGTGCGGCCTTGATCTGCGCCTGCGCCGGCTTCGAGATGAACTCGTCTTCTTCGCCGAGGTGCATCAGCAAGGGAGCACGCAAGCCGCCGACCTCGCCGAGGTATTTTTCCGTGTCGCCGCCATGGTAGGCAACGGCGGCGGAGACCTCATGGCGGGCGGCCGTGATGAACGCCATCAGCGCACCGAGGCAGTAGCCTTGCAGGGCGACCTTCCCGGTGGACTCGGGCAGGTTGGCCGCAGCGCGGATGGTTTGCGCGACGTCGCGTACCCCGGCGTCGCGATCATACCCACTGTAGAGCCGCAGGCCGTGTTGCCAGTCGGCTTCCGATCTCACGTCGAGATCGACGCCAGGCTCCTGTCGCCAGAACAGATCCGGCGCAACTGCGATGAACCCCTGTGACGCCAGCTCATCGCAGGTCGCCCTGACGTCGGCGTTGACGCCAAACAACTCCTGGAGCACGACCACAGCAGGCGCCGGTTGGCTTGCGGGCCGCGCGATGTAAGCGTGGAACGATCCGTCCGGAGAGTTGATGAGGAGTTGATTGTCCATGAGCTCGGCCTAAAGGTTTCCGATGTGACGTCCGAGGTTCAGCTCGAAATCGCCGGGCTGTCCGATTCCCCGCTCGCACAGCTTCGGCAATCGTTCCTTCGCGCCATCCCATGCGAAGGTTTGGAAGAAGATATCCTGCGTTGCCATCAGCGCGACCGGATCTGGCAAGCCGGCCTGGTTGACGATCGACTTCGCAGCCTGCAACGCCTGCCGATCGAACGAGAGCACACGGTGGACGAAATCGGCGACGAAGGCGTCGAGTTCGGCGTCGGGTACGGCGCGATTGATCCAGCCGTAGCGTTCGGCGATATCGGCGTCGAAATCGTTCGCGCCCATGACTATCTCGAGGGCGCGGGACCGGCCGACAAGGGGCGGCAGCCGTTCGAGCGCTCCGCCTCCCGGTATCAATCCAGTGCCGACCTCCGGCTGCCCGAAAATCGCCTTCTCGCGGCTGGCGAAGCGGATATCGCACGCAAGGGTGAATTCACTTCCGCCGCCGCGAACCCTTCCTCGTATCACAGCGATGCTCAGCACGCCGCTTCTTGCCAGCCGCGTCGCGGCGTCAATCCAGGGGGGCGCGCCGAAGCGGCTGCGCGGCCCCGCCGTGCCGTAATGTGCGATGAAAAAATCGGGATTCGCGCTTTCGAACGTCACGACCTTGAGCGCCGCATCGACCTCGATCTCTCCGACGAGGTCGTAGAACGCATCATACATGCTGTCGTCGATCACGTTGATCGGCGGGTTATCCAGCGTGACGCGCCAATGGCCCGGTGTTGATTTATCGACAAGCAATGTCTGCTTTGCGTTGCTCATTCGCGTCTCGCCCTTCGCCTGCACAATATGTCCGGCGGCGCCCGCAAAATTGTACGGATTTGACCGCATTGAAAAAATCAGTCGAAAAAAACCCGGCGATCGATGGCACCGGTGACGATTTGCTGCTGTTTTTATGACGGCCGACAGATTATCCTGTTCCTGCCGGGACGGTGATGCTCGCGCTGAGGCCGCGAGAACGTTCGTCACTTTGCAACTGTAATGGAGGCAATGATGGCTGCGGATGCAATCGAGGACGACCTTTCCCGACGCTTCCGGATAGAACGACCAGCGACCCTTCTGGCGCGCAACTCCTCGAAAGTACGCGTCGTGTTTTCGCGCATGCGGAGCAATCATCCGATGCGTGGCCGTTCGCTGGCCGCCTCACCGCAAGAAGCTTTTGCGTTCCACGTCCCGTTATCGGTGCCGTTCTTCTCGAACTTATGGACGGCGGGGCGGCGAAGGGAGGTGCCGGATTGGCGTCTCGGCGACGCGCAGCTCGTTGACCTCGGCGACGGTCCGGTCGTCAGTCTTGATACGTCCTTCGATTCGATCCGCTTTGGCATCACGCAGGTCGCGCTTGACGAGATGGCCAACGAAGCAGGGATCTCCCGTGTGAAAGGGCTCTACGCACCGAATTTCGGCGCCCGCGATGCGGTCATGTACGGCCTGGCGCAAGCGCTCGCCGGCGCAATGGAGCAACCGGGTGGGGGCACCGCGATGTTTGCCGACTGCATCGCGTTGGCTTTTTTCGCTCACATCGTGCGCGCTTATGGCAGTGTCCCGATCGGGGGACGGAACGCCCGCGGCGGGCTTGCGGCGTGGCAACTGAAACGCGCGCGCGACCTCATCAATGTCAATCTGGTCCACGACCCTTCGATCGCGGAGATCGCGCATGAGTGCGGGCTGTCGAGCAGCTACTTTGCGCGGGCGTTTAAACAGTCGACGGGCGTTCCACCCAGCCGATGGTTGACCAAAATGCGCGTCGAGCGCGCCAAAGAACTCTTGAAGGACCCGCGCTGCGAGCTCGCCGAAATTGCCCTTCAATGCGGCTTCGTCGACCAAAGCCATTTCACGCGCGTGTTTTCCAAGAGCGAGGGTTACAGCCCCGGCCGGTGGCGACGTCTTCACCGTCTATAGTGTCGAGCTTGAGGAATGTCGGCTTCTGACCCTTCGGCGATCTCGGGAGATGTCCGCTTTTCCGCCGCTGTTGCGGTTAAGCGGACATCAGGCGCCGGCCGCTCAATGGGTACACGGCTTGCGCAGTACTACCCCCGTTGCTTGGCCGCCCCGATGAAGCGAGCGCTACAACCCCGGTGATCTCGCCGCCCAAGCCTTGGTGGCCTGGCAGCTTTCCATCGCTCGGACGTAGGCAGGGCGCGCCGTCGTGCGGGCGAGATAGTCCCGCTCGGTAGGACCGGGGACGTAGTTGCCGGTTCGCGTGCCGAGCAGGAGGGCGTAGCTCACCGAGATATCGGCAGCAGTGAATCGGTCGCCGGCGAGATAAGGGCAGTCCGCGAGGCGGCGGATAACCAACCCCAGCCGGCTCTCGAAGGTCTCGAGAGCCCAGCAGGTAACCCGGGCATCTCGCTCGGCTTCGGGCGCCAGTTGGCGACCGACAATGACGGCGTTCATCGGCCCGGCGAGCCCGGCCTCGCCCAAGTGGAGAAATTGCAGATAGGAAGCGAAGGCGGGATCGTCCGGGGTGACGGCAAGCGAACCTGAGCCGTGGCCAGCGAGCAGATACTCAAGAATCGCGATCGATTCGACCATGATCGTCTCGCCGTCGTGCAGTACGGGAATGAAGCCAGCGGGGTTGATCGCGAGGAAATCGCGATCATTCTCGACTGCGAGCAGATCGACCGGGCGCAGCCGATAAGCCAATCCCAATTCCTCGAGCAGCCAAACAACGCGGAAGCCACGACCTTCGCCATAGACGGTGAGCATGGTTGAGCGTTCCTGGTAGATGTACTAACTCGCAGAGGTAAGCCTGCCGCGCAACGGATGATCGATGGCGCGGCGCGAGGGGACATTTGAGGGCAATTTCTGAATATTAGAAAAATACACCTGAGTTGCCCGACGTGTCAAGCTGCTTGGTCGAACCTCGGCCGCCGCCGGCTACTTTGCATGGGGTTGTTTTCGATATTTTGACAGCGCCCTGCTGCGACGGCCCCATAACTTCATCTTGCTTTAGCCGGAGCCGCCCGGCTCCAGCGCTTCGCCGAGTTCGAGCGGATGCGCCATCGTCTCATGCAGCGCGTCCTTGTCGAGCTCGCCCTCGGAGAGGCTGATCACGACGCAGGCGACGCCGTTGCCGATCAGGTTGGTGAGCGCGCGGCACTCGCTCATGAACTTGTCGATGCCGACCAGGATGGCGATCGACTGGATCGGAATGTCGGGCACGATCGACAGCGTCGCGGCGAGCGTGATGAAGCCGGCGCCGGTGACACCGGAGGCGCCCTTCGAGGTGATCATGGCGATGCCGAGGATGCCGAGTTCCTGCCAGATCGTCAGATGGGTGTTGGTGGCCTGCGCCAGGAACAGCGTCGCCAATGTCATGTAGATGTTGGTGCCGTCGAGATTGAAGCTGTAGCCGGTCGGCACCACGAGGCCGACCACCGAGCGCGAGGCTCCGAGATGCTCCATCTTCTGGATCATCTGCGGCAGCACCGTCTCCGACGACGAGGTGCCGAGCACGATCAGGAGCTCGTCCTTGATATAGGCGATGAAGCGGATGATCGAAAAGCCCGCCAGCCGCGCGATCGCGCCCAGCACGATCAGCACGAACAGGATGCTGGTGAGATAGAAGGTCGCGATCAGTGCCGCCAGGTTCACCAGCGAGCCGAGGCCGTAGGCACCGACCGTGAAGGCCATCGCGCCGAACGCGCCGAGCGGCGCGACGCGGACGATCATCCGGATGATGCCGAAGAACATCTTGGACGCCTTGTCGATCGCCTCGGCGATCGGCTCGCCGGGCTTGCCCATCAGGGCAATGGCAAATCCCGAGAGGATCGAGATCAGCAGCACCTGCAGCAGGTCGCCGCGCGCCAGCGCACCGAAGAAGCTGTCGGGAATGATCGCCATCAAATGCGCGACGATGCCCTGCTCCTTCGCCTGCGTCACGTAAGTGGAGACCGATTTCGGATCGATCGTGGCGGGGTCGATGTTGAAGCCACGACCGGGTTGCAGCAGCTCGCCGATCAGCAAGCCGACCGCGAGCGCGACCGTCGACACCGCCTCGAAATAGATCAGCGCCTTCAGCCCGACCCGGCCGACGCGCTTGAGGTCGCCCATCGAGGAGATGCCGTGCACCACGGTGCAGAAGATCACCGGCGCGATCATCATCTTGATCAGCGCGATGAAGCCGTCGCCGAGCGGCTTCAACTGCTTGCCGAGGCCGGGATAGAAATAACCGATCAAGACGCCGGCGGCGATCGCGATCAACACCTGGATGTAGAGGATTTTGTACCAGGGCTGATGCCTGTGATGGGCGGCGGGCTTGATCGCGTCTGTGGTCATGAGGTGCCCCGAGCTAGGATTTGACACAACGAGTGGTGCCATCTTGGCGGAGCCGCGCGCAAGCGACAATGGCCATTCGCGCCCGCCGCGAGCGCACACGAATCTGTCATAGACTACAGCCGGCTCGCATCCGGAGGCTGAGATGGAATTCACCGCACTGTTTCTCGCCATCACCATTGCTATGCTGGTGGCTTGGCGAGGCCCGCGTCCGGTCGCGGTCGGACTGTTCGCGGTGATCCTGGTCGCTTGCATCGCGACCTTCCTGCACCACGCCACCGATCGTCTCACGCTGTCGTTCTGAGACAAGCCATGACCGACACGCAGGCAGTGACCCTCAATGCCCTCGCGCTCTATGGCCTTGCGCTGTTGCTGGCCGCAGCCTTTGCGGCGCAGCTCGTGCTGCACGAGCTGCCCTGCCCGCTGTGTTTGCTGCAGCGCATCCTTTTCGCGCTGCTGGCGATCGGACCAATCCTGAACATCCGCTTCGGACCGCGGCCGAGCCATTATGCCCTGTCGTTGCTGACGGCTGTCCTTGGCGCCTCGGTGTCGACCCGGCAGGTCCTGCTGCACATCCTCCCCGGCGATGCCGGCTATGGGTCAGCGCTGCTCGGCTATCATTATTATACGTGGGCGCTGATCGGCTTCATCGCGGCGATCGTCCTGCTCGCCGCCATGCTGCTGTTCGACCGCCAGTTCGACCACCGCGCGGCGCCGGGCACCTCGCCCGGCAAATTCGCACAAGGTGCAGTGTGGCTGGTGGTCGGGCTGACGGCGCTGAACGTGCTCTCCACCCTGCTCGAATGCGGCCTCAGTGCCTGCGCCGACAATCCCGCCGTCTATGAGCTGCTGAAGCAGGCGAGTTAGGGGCGCTTCGGAATATTCAACCCGCGCTCCACCGCCGGCCGCTTGAGACCGCGCTCTAACCAGGCCGCAACGTCCTTGAACTGGTCGAACTCGACGAGCTCGCGCGCACCGTAGAAGCCGATCAGGTTGCGCACCCAGCCGAGCATCGAGATGTCGGCGATACTGTATTCATCGTCCATGAACCACTGCCGCCCGGCAAGATGCGTTTCCATCACGCCGAGCAGGCGCGCGGACTCGGCGACATAGCGCTCAAGCGGCCGCTTGTCCTCATAATCCTTGCCGGCGAATTTGTGGAAGAAACCGACCTGGCCGAACATCGGTCCGATGCCGCCCATCTGGAAATGCACCCACTGGATCGCCTGGTAGCGGCGCGCGGCATCCGCCGGCAACAGCTTGCCGGTCTTCTCGGCGAGATATTGCAGGATCGCGCCGGACTCGAACAGCGGCAGCGGCTTGCCGCCCGGACCGTTGGGATCGAGGATCGCCGGGATCTTGCCGTTCGGGTTCAGCGACAGGAACTCCGCCGTCTTCTGGTCGTCCTTGTTGAAGTCGACGAGATGAACCTCGTAGGGCAGCCCGATCTCCTCGAGCATGATCGAGACCTTCACGCCGTTCGGCGTCGGCAGCGAATAGAGCTGCAGGCGGTCCGGATGCTGGGCGGGCCAGCGCTTTGTGATGGGAAAGGCTGACAGATCGGTCATGTCGACATTCTTTGCACGGTTGTTGTTGGCTGGCTAATGTACGGAGCTCATTGAAAGCCGCAAGGTCTGCAACCGGCCATGAACGATCAACAGACAGAGACAACGCTCGGCCCCTCCGACGACGAACTCGCAACACATCCGACCGTGTTCGCGGCGGATGCGTTGGCGGGTCAGGTGGTGGTCGTATCCGGCGGCGCCGGCGGCATCGGCCGCGCGATCGCATGGCTGTTTGCCCGGCTCGGGGCGCATGTCGCGATCGCCGGACGCAGTGCCGACAAGCTCGATGCGCTCGTCGATCATCTCGGCCGTCGGGGCTTGAAGGCGTCGGCGCATGTCGCCGACATCAGGGATCCCGACGCGGTCAATGCGATGTTCGACGCGCTGTGGGCCGCGCATGGCCGTATCGATCATCTCGTCAACAGCGCCGGCGGCCAATTCCCGCAAGCCGCGATCGATTTCTCGATCAAGGGCTGGAACGCGGTCATCAACACCAACCTCAACGGCACCTGGTACATGATGCAGGCCGCGGCGCAGCGCTGGCGCGACCGCAATCATCCCGGCAGCATCGTCAATATCGTCGTGGTCACGACGCACGGCCTCTACGGCATCGCGCACACGATCGCGGCACGCTCCGGCGTGATCGGCCTGTCGCGCGCGCTCGCGGTCGAATGGGCGCCGCTGAACATCCGCATCAATTGCATCGCGCCGGGCGCGATCGAGTCCGAGGGCTGGAACGTCTACAGCGAGGCGGCGCGCGCCGCCTATCCACGTTCCAACCCGATGATGCGTCCGGGCACGCCCTGGGACATCGCCGAGGCCGCCGTCTACCTCGCCGCGCCCTCCGGAAAATTCATCACCGGCGAGACGCTGACCGTCGACGGCGGCGGCCAGCATTGGGGCGAGACCTGGACGACCGGTAAGCCCGACTACTTCAAGGGCGACGAATAACGCTGGCATGCGCCGCCTACAGCTCCCTCGATTATTTGCCGTCGTCGAAGCTGACGATGACAGCGGCATTCGCAATCAGGATCGGGTCGTTACCCACATCGGATGGAATCTCGAGCCCGCCTGCGATCGCCTTCACGGTCTTGGTGCCATAGGGCAGTTCCCTGGCGACGGCTTCGGTATCGACCGCTTCGGGATTCGGCACGGCGATCGTGACGTCGACGAACATGTCGTTGGCGGTCTTGCCGAGCATGCGGAAGAAGCCGAGGCTGGAATGGCGGATCGCATCCGAAACCGCACGCTTGGCGGCCTTGGTGGCATCGCGGCCGTGGACGTCGACGCCCATGCCCATTTCGGTGATACAGCGCACGCGTGTCATGAAACTTTCCTGTTGTCGTTGGCGTGAGAGACCTTCACTCCTTCGCCCCCGGCACGCGCGGCGTCAAGCCGGGCCCCTCGCCTCGCTGACGCCGTCGTGATCGCCGCGCGCCAGCATCCATGCCGCAAGACCGGCAAGGATCGCAGCGCCAACCACCATGACGCAGGCCGCGCTCCAGCCCCACGCCGAAACGACCGCGCCGACTGCGATCGGTGCGGTTACCTGGCCGAAATTGCTGCCCGTCATCAGGAGGCCCATCATGACCGGCACCATCGTCGCCGAACGCGCCGCCGCGGGTGCGCTCGCCAGCAACGTCGCGGGGATCAGGCCACCCGTCGCGGAGAACAGCAGGCACAGAATGAATGCGCCCCTGCCGCCGAGCACCGGCAGGAAAATACCGAGCGCGGATGCGCCCATCACGACTGCCGCAACTGCAATCAACCCAGTCCGGCTCACACCGCGCGCGAGCAGATTTCCGGCTGCGAGATTGCCGACGACGTTGGCGGCCGCCGCCAGCGCACTGAGTCCGCCGGCGCTCTGGCTGGAGACGCCGAGCCGCTCGGTCAAAAGGATCGGCAGGAAGCTGAACACCGCAAAGAACATCAGGCTGTAGAGCCCAAACAGCACCATCAGAAGCGCCGGCGTGCGGCGCCGCGCCAGCGCGGTGGCCTCGTGCATCAGGCCGGCGCGCGCCGGGCCGGTCCGCGATGCCACCTCAGGCACGATGACGCTGGCAAGGACGAACAGCAAGGCGGCAAAAGCTGCACTGGCCCACCAGATCGCGCGCCAGCCGTCGAACATCGGCCCAGCGACCAGAGCCAGCGCGATCCCGAACGGCATCACGCAACTCCACACCGCCATGGTGACGTCGCGCGCGCTGACATCGACGACACGATCCAGCAGGACGGGCGATGCCACCATCACCAGCAGGAAGCCAAGCCCTTCCAGCAGGCGCGATCCCAGCAGCACCGCAAGCTGCGGCGCCAGCGCGCCCGACGCCGCGCCGAGCGTAATGGCCGCAAGCCCGCACAGCAGCACCCTGCGCGCGCCGACCGCGGCGATCACGACGCCCGCCGGAACGCTGCCGACAAGCCCCAGCACCGCAAAGATGCCGGCAATCGTTCCGACCGCAGCGAGGTCGATGCCGAGGTTTTGTTGCAGCATCGCCGCGGCAATCGGCACCTTGCCGACCTGGAGGGCGGCGCCGATCCCGCAACCGGTCACGACGGCGACCGTCGTCCATCGCCTTGCCTCGCTCTGCTGCACCACGGCCGTCTCGATCGTCATGCGTCCACTCCGCCAGTTCGGCCACCACAGATAGCGGTTCCCGATCATCGACAGGAGTGATATGTTTTGCATCCATTTGATCGATTTCATAGATCATGCTCGATAACCTCACGCTCGACCAGATCCGGGTCTTCGTCACCATCGCCGAGAGCGGCAGCTTTCGCGCCGCCGCGACGAAACTGGCGCGGGTGCAGTCCGCGGTCAGCCATGCCATCGCCAACCTCGAGGCCGAACTCGGTCTCGTGCTGTTCGACCGCTCCGGCCATCGCCCGGCGCTGACGGCCGAAGGCAAGGCACTGCTCGGCAACTCGCGCGACCTGCTGCTCCGTGTCGATGCCATGCGGGCGCGCGCGCACGGCCTCGGCGAAGGAGTGGAATCGGAACTCTCGCTGGTGGTCGACACGCTGTTTCCGATCGCCGCGGTCGGTGCAGCGCTGACGGAAATGCGCTCAGCCTATCCGTCCGTGAGCGTGCGGCTCGCGGTCGAACCGATGGGCGGGCCGATCGCCGCCCTGACCGAACGGCGCAGTGCCCTCGCCGTCACGGTCGGCGAGGATTTTCGCGATCCCCGCCTCGCGCTCGATGCGATCTGCGCCGTACAGATCATCGCCGTGGCCTCCGCGGGCCATCCGCTCGCGCGCCGCGGCCGCAAGAGCGTCGCCGACCTCGCCGATCATCTGCAGATCGTGCTGTCGGATCCGACGCCGCTGTCGGAGGGCCGCAGCTTCGGCGTGCTCTCGCCGCAGATTTGCCGGGTGAGCAATCAGGACACCAAGCACGCCATGATCCTGGCCGGGCTCGGCTGGGGCCGACTGCCGCTCTGGCAGGTCGCGCGCGATCTCCGCGATCGCCGACTGGTGCGGGTCGAAACCGGCGCACTCGGCCGCAACGCGGCGCTCGCGATGGAGGCCTATCTGGCGCACCGGCTCGACGAACCGCTCGGCCCCGCGGCGCGTGCATTCGCGGATGCGTTGACGCGGATCGCCGCGCAAGGCGGCGCGCCGGCGCGCAAGACGAGAGCGCGCAAGCAGCGCTGAAGTTCTCTCGGCGCGATCATTTCCCTTGTTGACATCGACCAAGACGAGGCGTATGTCCCGCAACCTTCGCGAGCGCTGTCGCTCGCGATCAAACATGAGCACGATGATGCAATACGGATTTGAAAAATTCCGCAGACTGTCGAACGGCCTTCGGCCGAACGATAGCGTGTGCCCGGCTCATGGGAGCGATCTCGCATAATGCGAGGTCGACAGTCCGCCTTAAACGGACCCTCCCGAGCCAGCCGCTCCGGAGGGTTTTTTGTTGTCCGAAGCACGGCTCATCTGAACTGCCCGGCGCAAAGCCGGAACGGGAGACCCGGATCCCGGGGCTCGCGCGGAGACGCGCGTGCCCAAGCGCGCGGGGCCTGCCGGAGGGAACAAGGCGATGAGCCGGACACCGATGGCAGAGCGAGCTCCAAGGAGTTCGCAACGGCGGCGCGTCGACAGCGCCGCGACGAAATTTTTGAAAACG
This sequence comes from uncultured Bradyrhizobium sp., assembly GCF_947648125.1. Lineage (GTDB taxonomy): Bacteria > Pseudomonadota > Alphaproteobacteria > Rhizobiales > Xanthobacteraceae > Bradyrhizobium. Next base: position 512,950 of record NZ_CANSMR010000002.1, read on the forward strand.
GTTGGCCGCATCGCTGCGGCTCAACCGACGCTGGTGGTGAAGATGTCGGATACTTCGCTCAACTGGAAAGAGCGGGTTCGAATCCCGCCTTTGACACACGCACCGGGATGCGGCCTGGCAAAGGTCCGCACGCGGCCCGGCGCAGTTTCTCGCCCGCAAGGCGAGGCGCTGCGTTGTCGTCACTGACACCGATATCGCCCGTTCCCCAGCGTACCTATCAATGGCCGGCGTCGATGCGCCGGTCTGGCGGTGGTGAAGATGTCTGTTACTTCGCGGTAAGGCACTTCGGTGCCGAGCGGGTTCGAGGCCCGCACGCCGAAAGGCGGTTCGCCCGCAAGGGCAGCAACAGCATCGCTTGTTCCCCGCCAACCCTCTCCACGCCCCGTGGTGAAGATCGCTGTTACATCGTTTCCCACACGAGAGGTCGCGGGTTCGAATCCCGCCCGGTGTCATGTGCACCGGTAGCTCAGCGGATAGAGCGCTACCCGGCGGGCCTTGGCTTGCCGGGGTCTCAGCAATCGCCTGTTCCCGGGTCGTGGTCTTCAATCGCCGGCATGATCCCCGCGCAAACGCGTCGTGTTTGTCGCGAGGACCGCGCCGACAGCCGGTGGTGAAGAGCGCTGTTACTTCGTGATCGCAGGGTCGAGGGTTCGAATCCCTCCGGACGATCTTCGTCCGTAGCTCAGTGGATAGAGCATGCGAAGCCCGCATGGGCAGTGCAGGCTCGCTTGTTCCCCGGCAGCGCTTTCAAATCCAAACTCACCCAGAAAGGAGGCCATCATGGCCACGATCAACAAGATCATGCGCGCCTTCACCCGTGAGGGCGCGCGCGGACAGCGCTTCACGCCCGAGATGGAGCTGCGGCGTGCGCTGCTGAACTGCCTCCTGTGGGAGAACCAGTTCTACGAGGACGGGGTGGCGATCGCCGATCGCATCAAGGCATTGGTGCCGACGGTCGATCCGGAGCGGACGGCCGAACTTGCCATCGCTGCGCGCGAGACCATGAAGCTCCGGCATGCGCCGTTGCTCGTGGTCCGCGAGATGGCGCGGCATGCGACGCATCGCGGCCTCGTCGCCGATACGCTCGCCCGCGTGATCCAGCGCCCCGACGAAATGACCGAGCTGCTTGCGATCTACTGGGCGGATGCGCTCGGCCCGCAGCAGCAGCGCAAGCGTCAGCCGGTCTCGGCGCAGATCAAGAAGGGGCTGGCGCGGGCGCTCACCAGGTTCGACGCCTACCAGCTCGCGAAGTACGATCGCGACGGCGCGGTGCGGATCAAGGACGTGCTGTTCCTGGTTCACGCCAAGCCGAAGGGCGCCGCGCAGGAGACCGTGTGGAAGCAGCTCGTCGACGGCGAGCTGGCCTCGCCCGACACCTGGGAGGTTTCGCTCTCGTCCGGCAAGGACAAGCGTGAGACCTTCGAGCGGCTGATCGCCGAGAACAGGCTCGGCGGGCTGGCGCTGCTGCGCAATCTGCGCCTGATGCAGAAGGCGGAGGTGCCGCGCCGGACCATTGCGGACGCGATTGAAGCGATGCGGACTGATCGTATCCTGCCCTACCGCTTCATCACGGCGGCGCGTTATGCGCCGGACTTCGAGCCCGAGCTCGAGGCCGCGATGCTGAAGTCGGTCAAGGACTACGCGCGGCTGGTCGGCCGCACGCGGCTCCTGATCGACGTGTCGGGATCGATGTTCACTCCGCTCTCGGCCCAGTCCGAGATGACGCGGGCGGAAGCGGCCTGCGGACTTGCGATCCTCGCCCGCGAGGTCTGCGACGAGGTGGAGATCTTCACGTTCAGCAATGAGGTCGTGAAGTTGCCGCCGCGCCGCGGCTTCGCGCTGCGCGATGCGATCATCGGCTCGCAGCCGCATGGCGGGACGTATCTCGGCAAGGCGGTGATGGAGATTGACCGCAAGGGCGATCGCCTGATCGTCTTCACCGACGAGCAGAGCCATGACCAGGTGCCCGCGCCCAAGGGACGCGGGTACATGGTCAACGTGGCGTCCTACCAGCACGGTGTCGGACACGGCCCGTGGACGCGGGTCGACGGCTTCTCCGAGACCGTGATCGCCTGGATCGCGGCGTCGGAAGCGACGATGCACTGACCTGCGTCACACAACAACGGACCCGGACGCGCGGACCACCGCGCGCCCGGGTCTTTTCACGAGCGGCAACCAATATATTTGTGATCGCCCGGCGGCGATCTTCATCACGAGGTCGAGAGCCCTCACGCCAACTCCTCGTCATTTTGCTGCGGTTCATCTCGGCCGGCAGACAATGTGCGCAATCAACTGCGGTTCCAGAGGGACTCGTGTGCCCATGCCGATCAGCCGCCGGCGAGCGCTCATGCTTGCCTCGTTTGCCGCAGCGAGCCCGTTGCTCGGCAGCGAAAGCCGTGCCGAACCGACGACCGTTGCCGGCGCGGCCACAATTGACATGGCCACCTTCACGGCCACCTCCGGCGGCGACGCCGACGTGGCCTTTGCCAAGGCGCTGGCCGCCATCGCCAAGGCAGCGGCTGATGCGAGCAAGGCGGGACCGGTTCACATCGTCCTCAATCTGGAGAAGAACGCCAGCTACCGGATCAAGCGGCCGCTCGCGTTCCGGCAATTGCACGGCTTCGAGCTCAACGGCAATGGCGCACAGCTGATCAACACGGCACGTAGCGGGACTTTCGCGATCTCGGGCTGCAACCGCCTCACCATCCGCGATCTCACCATCGACTACGATCCGCTGCCCTTCACCCAGGGAACGATCACCGCATTCGACAAGCAAGCGGTCGACATCACGGTGAAGATCGACCCCGGCTATCCCGATGATGCCGCACTGCTGGCCACCTTTACGGATGGCTTCTTCAAGGTGATGGACCGCCGCAACCGCGCGCTGAAGACCGGCGCCAGGGATTTCCTCTCCCCGGCCCATGCCACGCGCCTCGGCGACGGCCAGATCAAGGTGCATCTGCGATGGAGCGCGAACGATCGCTTCCCGAGCCAGCTGCCGATCACGGTCGGTGACGTCGTCACCATTGCAAATAGCGGCGCGCAGGCCATCGCCGTGGACTCCAGCGTCGCCACCAGCCTGATCGACCTGAAGCTGCTGGCTTCGCCGGGCATGGGCATCATCGAGAACAGCGGCGAAGGCTCGATGATGCTGCAGAAAGTCTCGGTCGTTCCGGGACCCCGGCCGAAGGGCGCGACGACCGACCGCCTGATCTCGACCAACTCCGACGGCTCGCACTTCACCGCGGTCGCGCGCGGGCCGACCATGGAGGACTGCAGTTTCGCCAACACCTCCGACGACGCCATCAACGTGCACGGCTTCTACTACTATGTCGTGGCGAAGACCGCGGCGCGGCGGTTTCTGCTCAGCCCGAAATGGGACGTCGGGCTTGCGGCCGGCGACGATGTCGAGAGCTGCGACCATGCGACGTTTCGCTCCCTCGGACGCGGCAAGGTCGCGCAATTGACCAAGCGCCATGCGCCGGAGCTGAAGGCGAAGATCGCCCAGCTCTGGAAGAACCGGAGCCCGACCACCCAGCCGGACCTGATCTACGACGTGGTCCTGCAGCAGGACCTGCCGCTCAAGATCGGCGATGCCATCAGCTCGCTGACGCACGTCGGATCCGGCGCCACCGTGCTGCGCTGCAATTTCCACGCTTGCGGCCGCGTGCTGATGAAGGCGCCGAACGCCATCGTCGAGAACTGCCAGTTCACGTTCTCGACCGGGGTCGCGCTGCAGGCAGGCAGCGACATCGGCTTCTGGTCGGAGTCGGGATTTGCCGAGAACCTCGTGTTCCGCAACAACCGCTTCAGCCACTGCGTCAACGGCGCCAATGAGCTGACCAGCGGCAGCGGCACGCTCGGCACCATCTATGTCGGCATGGTGCCGCCGGAAGGGGCCAAGGGATTTCAGGACAATTTCCAGAACCGGCGCGTCATCATCGAAGGCAATCACATCGACGATTCCTACATCTACGCGATCTTCGTCAGTAATGCCGACGGCGCCAAAATCGCCGGCAACGTGATCGGCCAGACATTCCTGCGCGGCGGCGCGTTCGGAGCCGGCGACTTCTTCCACATCAAGCCCGCCAGCGCGATCTTCGTCGGCCGCGCCAGAAACGTCGAGATCAGCAACAACGTCGCCGCACACGGCCGGATCGCGACCAATGCCGTCGCGATCGATCCCAGCTGCGACAAGCACACGGTGCGTCTCGCCGGCAACAGGCTGGCCTGAGCGAGCACAACGCCGCTCAGGGCGTCATGCCGAGAGCCCGCCACATCGCGCGGATGATCCGGAACGAGCGCGCGTCGCCGACGAGGCCTCGCTGCATCCGGTTCATCGCATAGGCGAACGTCATCCGCGCATCGGTATCGACCAGCACGAACGAGCCGCCGCCGCCCGACCAGAACAGCGTGTTGGGGTTGGGCGGCACCAGGCTGAGGATCGGGCTCGGCAGACCGAAACCGAGGCCGAAGCGGACGGAGATGCCGCGCATCACGAGGTCCGGGCCGTCGATCTGTACCTCCAGCGCCTTGCGGCAACCGGCCTCCGACATGATCCGCTTTCCTTTCGCGATGCCGCCGGTCGCGAGGACGGTCTGGATGGCGGCGATCGATCGCGCGTTGCCATGACCGTTCACCGCCGGGATCTCGGCGCCGCGCCAGGCGCGCGTGCGGGTCGAAGGCACGTCGGTACGGGTGTCGCTGAAGGTGATCCTCTGAATCGTCGTCATCTCGATATCGGTCGCGGCCGCTGACGGCAGGAATGGCACCACATCGGCGACGCGATGGTCTTCCGATGCGGGCAGGCCTATCCAGAAATCCGCATTCAAGGGAGCCGCGATCTCCTCGCGAAACACCGTGCCGAGCGTCTTACCGGTAATGCGACGAACGACTTCTCCGATCAGGAAACCGAAGCTGTAGACGTGATAGCCCGACGCGGTGCCCGGCTCCCAGAGCGGCACTTGGGCGGCAAGCGTCGACGTCGCCTTGTCCCAGTCATAAAAATCCTCGCCCCTGATCGCTGGATGCCAGCCTGAGAGGCCCGCCGAGTGGCTCATCAGCTGCGCCACGGTGATATCGGCCTTGCCGCCGGCTGCGAATTCCGGCCAGTAGCGCGCCACCGGTGCCGCGAAGTCGAGCTCGCCGCGGTCGGCGAGCCACAACGCGGTCAGCGCGGTCATGGTCTTGGTGATCGAATAGACGTTGACGATGGTGTCGCGCGTCCAGGGCCGCAGCTCGGCCTCGTCGGCAAAACCGCCCCACAGATCGACCACGGTCTCGCCGTCGATCGTGGCGCAGAACGATGCGCCGAGTTCCTCCCCGTCGACGAAATTAGCCTCGAACGCCTCGCGCGCCGCCGAAAACCGCGCGTCGGCAAATCCGTCTGATGTCGCAACTGTCATGGCTGTGCTCCCCGCTCCGTCCCCAGGCTTTGAGGGAGGCGGGACATACGCGGTGAGAGGCGCGCCTGACAATTCTTGAACTGAACTGTTTCGTCCCCATCTATTTGAGTAGAGACCTTCCCCTTCAGTCCCACCCTAACCCTGCTTCTGCAGCACCGTGATGTGCAGACGGCGGCGGATCTCCATGCCTTGACGGCGGTAGAGCGCAATTGCCGAGACGTTGCTGGTGAAGACGTGCAGGAACGGGATCTCGCCGCGCGCCACGATCTGGCGGCCGACCGCCGACAACAGCGCCTGCGCATAGCCGCGGCCCCGATGGTCCGGATGCACGCAGACCGCGGTCATCTCGGTATGGTTCCCCGGCTTCATCCGTTCCCCGGTCATCGCGACCAGCTCGCCGCCATCGCGGATGCCGAGAAAGGTGCCGAGCTCATGCGTCCGCGCGCTGAACGGTCCAGGTTTTGTCATTTCCGTCAACGCCATCATCGCGGGAACGTCGGCGGCGCCGAGCGTGACGATCTCGACGCCGGGCAGAGAGAACTCCGCCGGTGTGCCGATCATCTGCTCGCCGGTCTCGGCCAGCAGCACCTTGAACTCCGGCGGCACAGGGACAGGATCGGGCGTGAACAGCACCGCGATGTCAGGTCCCGACAGCAGCGCGCCGAGCGCGGCAAAACTATTGGGCGACATGTCGGCCATGTCGGCGAAGGGGGCGATCGCGACCGGAAAGCGCCTTGCCTCGGCGCCGCCCTCCGCCAGGTCTCGTTGCCGCGTGGTCAGCGCACTCCAGATCGGACGATCAAGCGGATGGATCGGAGGGACTTCGGACATGCGGCGCTTCGCTCCTGATTTTCCTCGAACAGAGCAAGAAGCGCCGCCAAAATCCAGCGTGGCGTGATGCCGTTGCGGCTCACAATCACGCCAGCAGGATTTCTTCGCCGTGCCGGACCGATCCTCAAGCCACCTTCAGGCAGAGCTCGGTCCCGCCCTTGAGCGGCAGCGTGATCGACACGAAGCCATTTTCGGGATCGCGCACGAACTCCAGGAAATCCGCCTCGGCATTGTCGTTCATGACATAGCCGCCGACGCGAAGCTGCGGGGCAACGATCTCGATCACCTGGCGCGCCAGCGTCGGTCCCTTGTCGCCCGGCCAGCCGTCGATCAGGATGAAGTCGACGGGACCACCGAGATCGCGCAGCGTCTGGCGCGCATCGCCCTCGCGGATCTCGGCGTAGTCGGCAAGGCCGGCCTCGGCAAGATTGCGCTTCGCGGCTTGGACCTTGGCCGGCACGATCTCCGAGCCGATCACGGTGCCGCCGCCATTGTCGCGCATCGCGGCTGCGAAATAGAGCGTCGACATTCCGACGGAGGTCGCGAACTCGGCGACGCGTTTGGCGCGCAGGCCGCGGCACAGCAGATAGATCAATTCGCCCTGCTCCGGGTGGATCGAGAATCCCTGTTCGGCATAGTCGTTCGGATCGCGGCTCATCGTCGGATTGCCGCGAGGACCGCCGGCGGCCGGCGTTCGGCGCGTGGCCTGCAGCCGCGCGATGACGGCGGCAATGCGGGCGTCAGCAATCGCGCTGTGCGGTTCAGCGTTGTACATGAAGGATCTCCCTTGCGATTGCGTCATTGCTGCAGGATTTCAGCGGCAGCGCGGTCGAGGATCTTGGCGATGCGGCGCGCCTCGGCGGCATCGCAGCCGCGCTTCTGGCGCAGCGCGCTCTTCAGCGCATGGCGCGCGCGGTGCACATCGTCGGACGCTCCGCTATCCAGATCGCTGACGCCGGCGAAGGCTTCGCGCACCTCCTCCATGCGGCCGCCGATCCGCGACAGTGCTGCGAGAATGGTGTCTGCGGTGGCGCGGTTCTCGGCGAGATGCGCCTTGCCCTGCTCGGTAATGTTGTAGAGCTTGCGCGCCGCGTCCTGGGTGACGCTGGCATGGCCGATCTCCTCGAGGAAGGTCAGCGCCGGATAGATCACGCCCGGGCTCGGGCTGTAGAAGCCGTCCGACCGCTCCTCGATTTTCTTGATCAGCTCATAGCCATGCGCCGGCTGCTCGCCGAGCAGCGCCAGGATCACGAGTTGCAGGTCCTGCGACGAGAGCCGCCGCGATCCCGGAAAGTCGCCGCCGCCACCCCGCCCGAAGAAGCCATGGCCGCCGCGGCCAAAGCGATGGCCACCCCGGCCATGCCGTCCCATGGCGAAGAACCCAAACCGGAATCCGTCATCGTCCCGGCCGCCAAACATCGATCGTCTCATTGTCATTTCCTTACTTAAAACATATCTTACGATATATCTACAGATGGATTGGCGACAACCCACATTTTCGTGAGCTCCCGCGGACGAAGCGGCGGCTGGAACCGGCCCGGGATTGCCGGCTCACGCCGGGCTTGTCGATGATCGCGCGGCTGGCATATGGCTTTGAAGCCCTCCAGCCCCTCCGATTCATGCGTCCCAAAACCTTCGAAGCTCATTGCCTGCGCCTGCCCGCCGCCACCAAGGTGGTGCAATGGGAAGGCACGTCGGTGTTCAAGGTCGGCGGCAAGATGTTCGCGCTGGCCGGCGGCTTCATCGAGACCACCGGCGGCTTCATGTTCAAGACCTCGAACATGGCCTATCAGCTTCTGATCGAGCAGGGCCTGGCGCGGCCGGCGCCGTATCTGGCACGTGCCAAATGGGTGCAATTGATCGGCAACGACGCCCTGCCCGACGCCGAACTCAAGGCCTATCTCGATCAGGCGCATGCGCTGATCGCAGCCAAGCTGACGCGGAAGTCGCGCAAGGCGCTCGGGCTCGACTGATCGGCGCAGCCGTGACGCTGTTCAGCCACCCAGCGGCTTCTCGGAATCGCCCGACAGCAATTTCGGAAACAGCTCCTTGAAGGCGAACTTGTCGTCGCCCTTGGCGCGCTCGAAGCGCAACACGACGTCGAACCGGCTGCTCTCCCATTTGGTGGGCGGCTTGCCCTTGCTGACCGGGATCAGCGGCAGGATGTCTGCGATGATCGCCTTGTGCTCCCAGCACAGCAGCACGACGCCCTTCAACGCCAGCACCGCCTGCATCAGCGCCGGCTCGTCACCCTTGCCGAAGCCTATGTTCGGCGTCAGCTCGCGGCGCGCAGCGAGCGCCGAGATCGTCTCGGCCGGACGGCTCGACGGCGGCTGATTGGGCGTGGTGCCTGGCGTCGCGGCGTAGATCGCGTCGGGCTTGGCATAGTCACCGCCGGTGAGATCGGTGCCGAACAACGCGGTCCACGCGCCGGCGCGCTGCCAGCCGCGGAGCACCAGCGACTCGGTATCGGACACGCCGTCCGCGGTGAAGCCCGGCCCCGGCCAGGACTCGCCCGGCTTCTCGGCATGACGGATGATGAAGAGCGTGAGGGCGTCCATGGCAGCCTCGCGGAACAGTTGCATGATTGGAAATAATTTCGGACAGGTTGATCCTATCCCCGATCAGGCCTCCGCTTCATGAACGGCGTCACAATTTGCGAAAACTCGACCGGTACTGCGCGGGCGACACGCCGAGCCGCTCGGTGAACACGATGCGCATGCGGTCGGCCGAGCCGAAGCCGCTATCGAACGCAACCGCCTTGAGCGGCCGATCGCTGCCCTCGAGCAGCCGGCGCGCGGCGTCGACCCGCGCGCGTTCGACGAATTCATGCGGTGTGATGCCGGTCTCCTGCGCGAAGCCGCGGCCGAAATTGCGCACGCTCATGCCGACGGCCTCGGCCAGCGATTGCAGGGTGTGGCGCTCGCCGACACGCTGCATGACATGCGCCTGCGCGCGCGCGATCGGCGAATCCTCGTCGACCGGCGCGGTGAGATAGGGGCTGAACTGCGACTGCCCGCCCTGGCGTTGCGCCACCACGACCAGCCGCTTGGCCACCGCGACCGCGACCTGCGGCCCATGGCGCTCTGCGACCAGCGCGAGCCCGAGATCGATGCCCGCGGTGACGCCGGCGGAGGTCATCAGTCTGCCGTCGCGAATATAGATCCGGTCGAAGATCACCTCGGCGGCCGGAAAGCACGCCGCCAGACGCTGCGCGTTCTGCCAATGCGTCGTCACTTTGTGGCCGTCGAGCAGCCCGGCATGGCCGAGCGCGAAAGCGCCGGTGCAGATCGAACCGTAGAGCTCGGCGCGCGCGGGCGCGCCGCGCAGCCACTGCGTCAGCGCCGGATCCGGCTCGGCATCGGGCAATGCCGGCCCACCTGCAACCAGCAGGATGTCGAATTTCTCGTTTGCCTCATCGAAACTGAGGTCGGCCGATATCTTCATGCCGTTCGATGCGCGCAGCGGTTCGCGGCTGGCGCCGACCAGCACCGTCTCGTAGCCGTCGCCATCGGCGACAAAACCGTTGGTCTCCGCGAACACATCGACGGGACCGGCGACGTCCAGCGCCTGCACCCCTTCGTGAATCGCGATTGCCACCTTCTGAACCGCCATACCCTCTCCCTGCCCGCTGGCGCGAAACGATGTCTCGTTGGCCCGATCCGGCGGCGCACGAGCGTTGCGGGATCAGGCCGAGACGGGCGACAAACACACCACGGATCACGCCACCAAGCGATCCGAACTCACCGCAGAGACGAGCGCCGGCGCCCCGCGTGTTTCGCACGCCACGGCATCGTCTTGCCATATCGAGGAGCGTCTTGAAATGACCGAGATCATCGCCGGCATCCGTGTACCCGACAGCGCCATGGCGCGTGCCGCGACCCAGCTGGTGCGCGATACCGAGGACGACCTGCTCTACAACCACAGCCGCCGCGTGTTCTTCTGGGGCGCGCTGACCGGCAACCGCCGCAAGCTGAAGTTCGATCCCGAGCTGCTCTATATCGGCGCCATGTTCCACGACATGGGCCTCACCGCCAAACATGCGAGCCCCGATCTGCGCTTCGAGGTCGACGGCGCCAACGCCGCACGCGACTTCCTCAAGGGCTACGGCGTCGCCGAGCGCGACATCGAGGACGTCTGGGCCTCGATCGCGCTGCACACCACGCCCGGCATCCCCGAGCATATGCGTCCGACCATCGCGCTGGTCACCGCCGGCGTCGAGATGGACGTACTCGGCATCGCCTATGACGATTTCTCGCATGAGCACCGCGACCATGTCTGCGCGCACCATCCGCGCGAGGCGAACTTCAAGGAGAACATCATCGATCATTTCGCGGCCGGCACCATTAAGAAGCCGCTGACCACCTTCGGCAACGTCAAGGCCGACGTGCTGGCGCTGAAGGACATGAACTACACACGGGTGAACTTCTGCTCGATCATCCTCGGCTCGAAATGGCCGACATGACGCCGCGCCGAATTTCAATCCGAACCGCGAAGGAGAAGACTATGACCATCGCCGTCAACACCGGCTTCGCCGAGGCCGAGCGGACGAACATCGCGGCGGCGCTCTCGACGGTTCTCGCCGACACCTATGCGCTGTACCTGAAGACGCATGGCTACCATTGGAACGTCACGGGTCCGACGTTCCAGGCCCTGCACACGCTGTTCGAAGGGCAATATCGGGAGGAATGGCAAGCGCTCGACGATATCGCCGAGCGCATCCGCGCCCTCGGCGAACTGGTGCCGCAGACCTATTCCGCATTCGCCAAGCTCACGGCGATCAAGGACGGATATGCCAGCCTCGACTCGGAGGCGATGGTGGCCGAACTGCTGCATGACAACGAGACGGCCGTGAGGACCATCCGCGATGCTTTCACCGTCGCCGAGTCGGCTGGCGATCAGGCGACGATGGACATGCTTAACGTCCGCACCACGGCACACGAGAAGCACGCCTGGATGCTGCGCGCGACGCTCGACGTCAAATGAGCGAACGGACTGAACCGCACCAGCGTGGCGGTTCAGCCGTGCGGACCGCGGTCGGGGCCTGGAGCTCGCCCCGCTGCCGCGAGCGCGAGCCTGGCAAGGTAGTGCGTCCAACCCCTGCTATGGCTCGCGCACTGCTCCGCGTTCGGCAGGCCGCTATGGGTCATCCGCAACAGCGTGCCGGCGTCCTTGTTGATCAGGTCGATCTCGATCAGGCTCGATCCCGGAGGGACCTCCGCGCCGCCCTCCCAGCCAAAGCTGTAGGCGAGACGGTGCACCGGCACGACTTCGCGGAACGCGCCGCGCGCGGCGCGGTCGCGGTCGTTACCGAGGCCCTTCAGCAGATAGAGCCCGCCGGGATGCAGCTCGGTCTCGGCCTCGAGCCCCATCCAGCTCACGATCTTCTGCGGATCGGTCAGGAAGGCGAACACGGTTGCGGGCGGCGCTGCGATCTGGATCTCGCGTTGAACGATGAAGGCTTCAGTCATCGATCCTTCCTCCATTGACGGTGGGTCTTCAGGGATAATTCGTGACAAGGGTGGCGCATCAACTCCATGATGGGGTGATGCGATTGTCCTCGACACTGAGCTGGCTGGTCGACGCCGCGGCCGAGACCGCGGGCGCCAACCGGTTGCTGGCGGATCTGGGTAGCCATCTTATCACGGATCGCCTGCCGCTTGCCGGCGGCGCGCTGACGCTCGAAGTTCCACACCCGCTGATCGCCAGGCGCACCTGGCTGTGGCGCGCCGGCAATGGCGAGGTCATCGAGGCGCTCGGGTTCGCGCCGGAACAACCGTTTGCCATGCCCGGTATGGTCGGATCCGGCGATGCGGGCCGGCGCTGGCTCAATGGCCTCGCACCCGGCCCGATCCACGAGGACACGATCGGAACGCGGCCGGATGGCCCGACCCTCGGCTGGATCGGGACCCGCGCCTTCACGCCAACCGAGACGGATCAGTTGCGCGAGGCGGCGCGCTTCACGGCCGCACCGCTCGCCGCGCTCGCGGCGCGCGCGACATTGACGGCGGCGCTGGAGGCCTATCTCGGGCGGCGCAGCGCGGCGCGCGTCCTGGCATCGCCGTTGCGGCGCAACACCGGCGAAACCATCCGGGCGGCGCTGCTGTTTGCTGACTTGCGCGGCTTCACCGCGCTCTCCGAAAGCCATCCGCCTGCCGAGGTGATCGCAGCGCTCGATGCCTGGTTCGACCGCATCGCCGGCGCGATCCACGCCTTCGGCGGCGAGGTGTTGAAATTCATCGGCGACGGGCTGCTCGCGATCTTTCCGGTCACGACCAGCGCGCGCAGCGCATGCGAGGCTGCATTGCGCGCGGTGTCGGCGGCGCGCGTCGGCATGGCGCATCTCGATACCGAGCGGCGCAAGCACGGCCTGCCGCCGCTGCCGTTCGGCGTGGCGCTGCATCTCGGCGAGGTGCACTGGGGCAATATCGGCGCCGCCGACCGCCTCGACTTCACCGCGATCGGCGCCGCGGTCAATCTGGTCAGCCGGCTGGAAGGCCTGTGCAAGCCGCTGGAGCAGACCGTGCTGGTCTCGGGCGCGCTCGCCGCCGAGACCGAGATGCCGCTGGTCGCGCTCGGCACCCATGAGCTGCGCGGCATCGCACGGCCCTGCGCGGTCTTCACCCTGCCGGGGGGATGAGCCGGTCATCGGAACAGGCGCAGCCACGGCGCCAGATGAAATGCGCTCATCAGCGCGTACATCGGGACCATCCCCTGCAACGAGAACGGTCCCTGCATGGCGCCGCAGATCATGTCAGCCGGCGCCAGCGCGGCCACCAGCGCCATCACAGCGAAGGTCGGCGCCGCCGCCAGCGACAGCCAGCGCGCGACCATGGCACCGCGGCCGCCGAACCGACCCTTCAACCAATCCTCATGTGTCTCGATTCCGGTCGTCATTCGATCTCTCTGGAGATGATCCATGTCGTCATGTGCTAGGTTAGAGCCGGGCCTCGGAGGGCGAGAGTGACAAGTGTGTCGGGATTCGAATGGATTCGCTGATTACGGCTGCGGCGCGCGCGCTCGCGGCGGGTGATCCCCTCGGCGCACTGAAACGGGTGGCCCTGCGCGACGATGCGCCGGCGCTGGCCCTGCGCGGCATCGCGATGGCCCGGCTCGGTGATTTCACCCGCGCCAAGGAGCTGTTGCGGCGCGCGGGCCGCGCCTTCGGCCCGCGTGAAGCCATCGCGCGGTCCCGCTGCGTGGTTGCCGAGGCCGAAATCGCGCTGGTGTCGCGCGACCTTTCCTTTCCGAGGAAAAGCCTCGCGGCAGCGCGCGCAACGCTCGCGGCGCGTGGCGACGCGCTCAATGCCGCGCATGCCGGCTATCTCGAAATCCGCCGCCTGCTGTTGATCGGGAGCCTCGATGCGGCCGAGCGCATGCTTGATGACCTCGACCCGGCACCCTTCCCGCCGGCGCTGCGGGTCGGCCATGAACTCGTCGTCGCCGGGATCGCGATGCGGCGGCTGCGTACGACGCCAGCTCGAGAAGCGCTGGCACGGGCAAGGGATGCCGCGCGCCGCGCCGGCATCGCCGAGCTTGCGGCCGAAGTGGAGAGCACCGCGAACCTGCTCGCCACGCCGGCGGCGCGCCTGATCGCGCGCGGCCACGAGCGGCCGCTGCTGCTCGAGGAGGTCGAGGCCCTGATGGGTTCGAAGGCGCTCGTCGTCGATGCCTGCCGCTACGTCGTGCGCGATACCGGCACCACGGTCTCGCTGACGCGGCGGCCGGTGCTGTTCGCGCTCGCCCGCGCGCTGGGCGAAGCCTGGCCGCAGGACGTGTCGCGCGGCACGCTGATCGCGCGCGCATTTCGCGGCAAGCACGCTGATGAATCACACCGTGCGCGGCTGCGGGTCGAGATCGGACGGCTGCGCCGGGCCTTGCGGCCGCTCGCCGATCTCAGCGCGACGCCCGACGGCTTCGTGCTGGAGCCGCATGGCCGCCGCGAGGTCACCGTGCTGGCGCTGCCGGTCGAGGAGGAACACGCGGCGGTGCTGGCCTTCCTCGCCGACGGCGAGGCCTGGTCGAGCTCGGCGCTATCGGTGGCGCTGGGGGCGAGCCAGCGCACCGTGCAGCGCGCGCTCGACGCCTTGGCCGCCACGGGCAAGGTGCAGTCGGTCGGCCGCGCCCGGGCCCGGCGCTGGATGACGCCCCCGGTGCCGGGATTCACGACGACGTTGTTACTCCCCGCTCCGCTGCCGAACGGCTAGAATCAGACAGCCATCACAGGAGCGCCGCATGAAGAAGTCCGAGGCCGAGATCATTCGGGAATATGCGTTCGAGGGCGTCGAGAGCGTGGGCGGCGTCAGCTTCGACGGCGAGCAGGTCTGGTTCGCGGCCGGTGGCCGGCTGGTCGCCTTCGATCCTGACAGCGGCAATACCACCCGCACCCTCGATATCGCGGCCCACGCCGGCACCGCCTTCGACGGCAAGCACCTCTATCAGATCGCCGAGGACCGCATTCTGAAGATCGAGCCGAACAGCGGACGCGTGGTGTCGACGATCCCCTCGCCCGGCGGCGGCCGCGACTCAGGTCTTGCCTGGGCGGAAGGCTCGCTGTGGGTCGGCCAGTATCGCGACCGCACCATCGTCCAGGTCGATCCCGAAACCGGCAAGGTTTTGCGCACCATCGAAAGCAACCGGTTCGTCACCGGCGTCTCCTGGGTCGATGGCGAACTCTGGCACGGCACCTGGGAAGAGGACCAGAGCGATGTCCGGCGCATCGATCCGCAGACCGGCGAGGTGATGGAACGGCTCGAGATGCCGCAGGGCGTGTTCGTCTCCGGGCTCGAGTCCGACGGCAAGGACCGGTTCTTTTGCGGCAGCGGCTCGACCAACAACAAGGTGCGCGCCATCCGGCGGCCGAAGCGCAGCCGCGCGTGAAGCGGTTGGCTTCACGCGCGCACCGGACTTACGCCGGCGCGGGCACCGCTGAGGACCGCGCCGCCGGCATCGGCCGGAACGTCATCATGATCAGGAACGCGCCGAGGCCGACGGCCCAGGAGCCGACATAGAGCCACGTGTAGCTCGCAAAGGTGTCGTAGATCAGGCCGCCGGCCAAAGGTCCGGTCGCCATGCCGAGGCTGCCGGCCATCGCGGTGCCGCCGATCACGGTGCCCAGCATCCGCAGCGGGAAATTCTCGCGGATCAGCACGGAGTACAGCGGCATGGTGCCGGCATAGATGAAGCCGAAGATCGCCGCGACCGCGTAGAACGCGGCCAGCTCACGCACGAAGACATAGCCGAGCGCGCCGAACGCCTGCGCCAGCAGCCCCAGCACCAGCACGCGCTTGGCACCGAAGCGATCGCCGAGCAGGCCGAAGGCGATGCGGCCGCCCATCCCGGCGAGCCCTTCCACGCTGTAGATCGTCACCGCCGCGACCATCGGAATGCCGCAGGTGACCGCATAGCTCACCGTGTGGATGATCGGCCCGGAATGGGTGGCGCAGCAGAAGAAATTGGTCGCGATCAAGATGATGAATTGCGGCGAGCGCAGCGCCTGCGCCAGCGACATCGGCGGCTCACCGTTCGTGCTCGCCGCTTCAGCGTGGCCGCCTTGCAGCGCCGGCGGGCGACGTACGAAGAGCGAGACCGGGATCATGATCGCGCCGACCACGCCTGAGATGATCAGCATCGACGTCCGCCAGTCATGGTAGGAGATCAGCCAGGCCGCGAGCGGCGACATCGTCATCGGCGCCATGCCCATGCCGGCCGACACCAGCGAGACGGCAAGGCTGCGATGGGTGTCGAACCAGCCGGTGACGCAGGCCATCATCGGGGCGAAGATCGCCGCCGTGGCCGCGCCGACCAGCGCGCCGAACAGAAACTGAAATGCCAGCAGCGACGGTGCCTGGCTTGCCAGCGCAAGGCTTGCCGCCAGCACGATCGATCCGGTCAGCACCACCGGGAGCGGCCCGAAGCGGTCGGACAGCGTGCCCCAGATCATGCTGGTGAAGGCCATCGCGAGGAAGCCGATCGTCATCGCGCTGGAAATGCCGGTCACCGACCAACCGGTCTCCCGCGCCATCGGCTGCAGGAACACCGGCAGCGAGAACATGCCGCCGATCGCGACGCAGCCAAGCAGGCCGCCAGCCGCGACGATCACCCAGCGATAGGTCGAATTGGCCATTCCGGAACTCCCATGCAGTGCGCTCTGGCTGAAAGACGAACGGACCTGGGTGGAACCGACAGTGGACGACCGCCCTGGCTCACTTTTTTGCGACCGTGGCAGCCTTCAAGGCTCATGCGCGGCCTACCCTCACCGGCCAGCCAGACTGCATCCGGGCTGCGGCGCGATCTCGCCAAGCGGCCGGACCTGCACCAGCTCGGTACCTTGCGTCCTGGCGATGAACATGTTCATCGCCGCGTGGTGATCCTGGCCGAGCGTCACGGGGCCGGTCGGCGACGCAATGACGAGCCCCGCCATCGCATCGATGATGGCCTCCTTGTCGAGCTTGCCGGCCTTCTCGACCGCGGCCTTGAGCGCGATCAGGGTGTTGTAGTGCGTCATCACGTAGTTCGACACCGCGACGCCCGGGTTCGCCGCGGCGCGCGCCTTGGCGACAAACGCCTTCACGGCTGGATCCTCGCTCGCTGCGACCGCCGGCACGACGGTGACCATGTTCTGGCCCTTGCCACGGAAGATGCCGAGATCAACCTCCGACAGTCCGAGGAACGCGACGGTGATCTCCTTCAGCAACCCGGCCTCGTCAGCTTGCCGGACGAAGTCCATGCCGTCGCCCTTCAGCGCGAACAGCAGCACCTTGGCCCTGCTCGCCGCGACCTCCTTGATCAACGGAGAAAAGTCAGTCTCGGTCCCCAGCGTGTATTTCGTCCCGACCACCGTGCCGCCGAGTTTCTCGATCAAGGGCTGCGCGATGCCGAACATCTGATGCGGCCAGACCCGGTCGGCGCCGAGCAGGAAATAGGTGTTGCCGAAGGTCTGCGTCATGTAAGGCAGCAGCTGGCCGAGCTCCTGGTTCGGCACTGCGCCGAACGAGAACAGATAGCGGCTGCATTTGCCGCCCTCATAATTGGTGGCGTAGAGCAGCGGCGTCTTCGAGCTCTCGGCAAGCGGCACCAGCGCATTCAGATTGCGCGAGGTGATCGGACCGACTACCGCCAGCACGCCGTCCTTCTCGACCAGCGAACGCATGGCCTCGGCGGCCGACTCCGGCCGCGTCTTGTCATCGGCATAGATCACTTCGACCGGCCTGCCGAGAATGCCGCCCGCCGCGTTGATGTCCGCGGCGGCAAGATCGAGCCCGAGCCTGGCCTGCTGGCCATAGAGCTCGACGCCACCGGAGAACGGCAGCACCGCGCCGACGCGAATCGGTCTGTCGGATTCCGCCGCGTGCGAAGGACTTGTGCCCGCCAGGCAGACGAGAAGCAGCGACGCCATGCAGATGATCGGTCGTCGCGACATACGTCTTCCTCCTATCACCCCGGCCGAGCGAACCGGCTCAACATCTCATGGACGTCATAAGTCATGATCGCAAGCAGCGCCGCAAGTCCGAGATAAGCGGCCCCGTATTCGAGCTTGGTCTGAAGCGGAACGCCGTAGTAGGCGATGTTCTCCGGAGCATGAGGATCGTAGCGCCACGCCTGCAGCAACTGGGGGGCGGCAAGGATCGCGACGATCAGGAGCATCGGGCTCGGCCGGTACAGCATCAACGCCAGCAGGATCGGCACCCCAACGAACCAGATCCGGGGGCTGAGCACCGCCGTCACCCTGCCGCCATCGAGCGGCGACACCGGCAGCAGATTGAACAGATTGAGGAACAGGCCCGAATAGGCGATTGCCAGCAGAAGGCCGCTGTCTTCGGATCGTGCCAATAGATAGACCGCCAGCGCTGCGACCGTTCCGGCCACGGGACCTGCGATCGCGACATAGGCCTCGGTCTCGACATCCTCCGGATGGTCTTTCAGTGCGATAAAGGCGCCCATGAATGGGATGAAAGCCGGCGCTCCGACATCGAGGCCGCGTTGCCGCGCGGCAACGTAGTGCCCCATCTCGTGCGCAAACAACAATGCAATGAAGCCCGCAGCGTAGCGCCAGCCCCATATCGTGGCGTAGACCGCGAGCGACAGCAGCATGCCGCCGCCGCTGGCAGCGAGCTTGCCCCATTTGAGACCCGAGAGAAGAAGAACCAGCAGCGCCTTCACGTCACGTCACCACCCACATCGGTGCGCGGCTTGCGACGGAAGAACTTCATGATGCCGGCGCCGAATGCCGCAACGGCGAGCAGGATCACCTTGGCGAATTTCAGGACAAACGCCGTCACGATCGCCAGCAGCCCGAGCTTCTTGGCGGCGACCCCGCCGATCAGAGCAGCGAGGCCGTATGCGGCAACGCGATCGGTGCCGGCGCTGAAATCCTCGTAACGCTTGCCCTCATTGTAGGACAGGTCGCCGAGCAATTCCCGCGCGACCGGCTTTTCGCTCTCGATGCGATCGGAGTTCGACAGCAGGTTCAGGCTGAAATAGCCGTCTCGTCCGAGCGCATAGGTGTTGAAGTTGACGCCCTTGGGCTGGTTATCGGGCTGTCCCTTGTCCTTGCCCAGCATCGACCACACCAGGCGGTGCGCTCCGGCATCATAGGCCGGCGGCTGAATCCATCCCACCACCTCCAATTCGGGGAAGCCGCGCGCGACGCGATCCTTGTTGCTCTCCTCCACGCCTTCCTTGATCCCGCTCAGGAGCTCGTCGGCATTCCAGTTCTTCGCATCGTCGTCCTTGATGTAGCCTTCCTTGACGTAGCGAATGACCACGATCCACTGATCGTTCTGGCGCGTGCCGACGACAAGACCAATAAAGGTCTCGTCGTTGACGAGATTGCCGAGCGCGCGCAACACGCGCGTCCCCTCGGTCTTCGGGACGAAGAAACGTCCCTCCGGTAGCTTCAGCCTGGCTTGATCGATCAGCGTCACGTCTGCGGGACCGGCGGTGCCGGCCTGACTCGCGGCCTGCCAGGCGGCAACCAGTTCGGCTTTTCGTGCGGCTTCACTCGGCGGCGAGCTCTGCCCGAATACCGGTAACGCCGCGAACAGGACCGCCAACATGATGGCTGCGACGGAAATCAACTTTTGCACGAGCGCGCCCCTCTTGATCATGAACTGGACCGGGTGTCCGGTAACAACCCTAAATAGCAGTGTTAGACGACAAACTGCATAAGGGATCGGCGCTTTTCCAAGGCGCCGCCCTGCTCCAATATCGCCGGTCGCGCCGGCCCGAATGCGGAATCGCTTCACATCACGAAAGCGCGGCGCGATCACACCAACCGCTCGTGTGCGCCACTTGACATTCAGAGGTTGCAGGCGTATTTCGGCGGCCCTCGCGAGCTCCATGTTCGCGAACCATTGCGAGCAAGCCAATGCAACCGAAACCGCAGCACGGATACGAACAGATCCGCCGACGATCAGCCAATCTACGGCCGATCGTCTGTGCATGCCCGGTTCATGGGAGCGGTCTCGCTTAAGCGCGATCGACAATCCGTAAGTCACGGACCCTCCCGAGCCAGCCGCTTCGGAGGGTTTTTTGTTGCCCACGCGCGGTCTGGTCGAACTCCGGCAGCGACAATGCCGAATGGCCGCGCGGAATGCGCGGCTGATCCAGCTTCAGCAGGAGCCAACACAATGCGACGACCTGATCCCTACCAGGAGCGCGCCCGCGAACTCTGCCTCGCCGCGGGCATCGATCCGGATTCCCGCATCGGCGAAGGCCGCGGCCAGCCGGCCTGGTGCCTGTATCGCGATGCCGCCCGCAAGGAGAAGCTTGCGCGCGAGGCCGATGCGGCCTCGGCGGAGATTGCGATGCTGCGCCCGCAGGAGGAGCGTTTCAAGAACGCGCCGCTGAAGGTGTTCGGCGAGCACGACCCGGCGACCATCAAGCAGATGCGCAACTGCATGGCGGTCGGCAACGTCGTGTCCGGCGTAATTTGCGCGGACGGCCATCTCGGTTACGCCCAGCCCGTCGGCGGCGTGATCGCCTACGAGAAGCAGATCAGCATCTCCGGCGTCGGCTTCGACATCGGTTGCGGCAACATGGCCGCGCGGCTCGACGTGTGCTTCGACGACATCCGCGAAACCGTCCCGACCATCATTCGCGACGTCGCCAAGGTGATCTCCTTCGGCATCGGCCGGAAGAACATCGAGAAGGTCGAGCACGCGCTGTTCGACGACGGCGACGCCTGGCGCGAAAGCGATATGGAGGCCTACCGGCAGAAGGCGATCGGCCAGCTCGGCACGGTCGGCTCCGGCAACCACTATGTCGACCTGATGCGCGACGAGGCCGGCTTCGTCTGGATCGGCGTTCACTTCGGAAGCCGCGGGCTCGGGCACACCAGCGCGACCCGCTACCTCAAGGCCGCCGGCGGCAAGGACGGAATGAACGTTCCGCCCGCCATCGTCGACGAGGATTCCGAGCTCGGGCGCCGCTATATCGCCGCGATGCAGCTCGCCGGGCGCTATTCCTATGCGGGCCGCGAGTGGGTCGTGGATCGTGTCCGCCAGATCATTGGCGGCAAGGTCACCGATTCCGTGCACAACCACCACAACTATGCCTGGCGCGAAACGCATGACGGCAAGGATTTGTGGGTGGTGCGCAAGGGCGCGACGCCGGCCTTCCCCGGCCAGCGGGGATTTGTCGGCGGGTCGATGGGCGATGATGCCGTCATTCTCGAGGGTGTCGATAGTCCGGAGGCGAAGGCCTCCCTCTACTCGACGGTGCACGGCGCCGGGCGGTTGTTCGGCCGTAACGAAGCCAAGCGCCGCTTCACGCGCGAGGAGATGGACCGCTGGCTCAACGAGCGCGGCGTCACGCTTATTGGCGCCGATCTCGATGAAAGCCCGATGGCCTATCGGCGTCTGCCGGACGTGCTTGCACGGCACGCCGGGACGGTGAAGGTGCTGCACACGCTGCGGCCGTTTGCCGTGGCCATGGCGGGTGAAGGCGAGTTCGATCCCTGGAAGGATTAACGCGAGGCGTACGCGCCTCGCTCGGGTGCGGTGGCGAAATGGGAACGCTGCGGTCTGCAAAACCGCCATGAGCCGGTTCGACTCCGGCCCGCACCTCCAACGCTGTTGCATGCGCTCGCCCCAACGCTAACCTGATCGCGCCCGTCGAGCGATCTCCGGGTAATCCCCCAGACATGCAAGTGCCGTCAGACGTTCCGCGACCGCGGGACGCCACTCTGCTTTCTCCGTTGCAAGGAAAGGACCTCCTCTTGAACAGTCGCTTCGTCCTGATCTCCGGCTGCTCCGGCGGAGGAAAATCGACCCTGCTGGCCGAATTGCGCGCACGCTGCTATCCGGTCGTCGAAGAGCCCGGCCGCCGCATCATCGCCGATGAGCTTGCATCCGGCGGTAACGCCCTGCCCGGGATCGATACCGCGGCCTTCCTACGCCGCGCCATTGACGTCGCACTTCAGGATATGGCGATGGCCAAAGCCCATTCCGGATGGGTGTTCTTCGATCGCGGCCTCGTCGACGAGGCATCGGCGCTGGAAGCCATGACGGGCGAGCCGGTGCTGCGCGCGATTTGCTCCGTCCGTCGCTACCACGCACGCGTGTTCATGACGCCGCCGTGGCCGGAGATCTACGTCACCGACGCCGAGCGACGGCACGACTTCGAGGCTGCGACGGCCGAGTATCGGCGGCTGATGCAAGCGCTCCCCATGCTCGGCTACGACGTCATCAGCCTGCCGAAGATATCACCATCAGCGCGAGCCGATTTCGTGCTGGCGACGCTTGCTCGCACACCCGGATCAGACGACTGCTCCGTTGACGATTGATGCAACAGCCCACGCGGTGCGAGACGTCATCTACCGGCGATCGGCGCGATCGCAGCCTGTCCGCTTCGCGTCAGGCTGCCGCACCGATCGACGTCGAACAACGGATCGCCAGTCCACGAATAATACATCAGTCCAGAGAGACGACGCTCGCGCACCCGCTGCGCGAAATCACCCATCATCTCCTGCACCAGCGCGCTGCGGGCCGCCTCGTCCGCGGCACAGGCCTTGTTGCCATAGCTGAACCCCCACTCGGTGATCCAGCACGGCTTGCCGCCAGCCGAGCCGGCGGCGGCGCAGACCGGCTGAACCAGCGCCGCGAGGCGTTGCGCGCGATGGATCGCCGCCGCCTTGTCACCGGGATGATCGGCCCAGGGATAGGTGTGGAGATTGTAGGCATCGACGAGCCGGTCGAGGCCGTTGGCGCGCATGAAGGCGATAGTCGCGCCAACGCTTACCCCGTCATACCGCTTTGCTGTCGGCCACGGGCCTTCCTCGACAATGTCGACCAGGCTGGTCGGCAGCAGCGGCGTCTGCGTGTTCAGCCGGGAATGGTCGCGCACCTGCTTCAGCGCCGCCAGCACCTTGAGATATTGCAGGTAACCTTTGGCGACCCTCTGCCCCTCCTTGTCGTGGCTGAGATCGTTGAGACCGAGCACCCGGCCCTCGCCAGGAAGGCTGAAGTCTGGGTTGCTGCCGGCCATGTTGATCTCGTTCTCGAGTTCCAACGCGGCAAGCACGATGCCGTCGGCATCAAGCTTGTCGAGCAATTCCTGGAAATACGCCCTCGATAGTTCCGGGCTGAGCGTCGAGATCGGCGGCCCTGCCGACATGCCCGGAAACTCCTTGGCCTGATATGGCCGCCGCGCTGCGTCAGGCGGATAGAGACCGTGGAGAATAAGATCGACCGCTATATTGTGGGCATGGGCGCGCACGATGAAGCCGAGATTCTTGTCGAGATCCTGCTGATACATGCCGAATCGAATCACACGTATGCCCGCAGCCGCGATCCGGGCGAGCGCGGCTTCCTGCTCCGCGTCACTAAACTGCAATGGATGCACGAAATTGACACCGCGGGTTGCGTCCTGGCCACGGGCCATCAGCGGTGCGAGCAGCAGGATCAATGCTGCGAGGAAGGTGCGTCGTTGCACTTTACGCATTGGCGGCTCCGGCCATTTAGTCTTGCCGGCCACATAGCACTACACCCGGCACGCCGTCCGCACGATGGAGAGCACCTCGCACGAACGTGACGGAGCTTCGCCGGCAGCGAAACGGTCGCCTTCTCAGAACGACGTCCCGCCGCCGAACCTGAACTCCTGCACGATGTCGTATTTGCCCTTGGTGATCGGCACAGCGTAATCGAAGCGCAGCGGCCCGAACGGCGAGGCCCAGATCAGGCCGACACCGACCGAGGTTCGCACGACATTCTCATCGTCGTATTGGAGACCGCATTTGCAGGCAGCCGTGTTCACCTCGCCGGTCGCAGCCCATGACGTCGGACCTTCATAACCCCACAGCGAACCGGCGTCCGCATAGACCGCCCCCTTCAGCCCAACCTCGGAGGGGAGGAACCAGAACGGCATCTGCAACTCCATCGACGCACCCCAATATTTGGTGCCGCCGAGCGCATCGCCGACCGCCCCGAAGCTCGCATAGGTGATGTCGCGCGGCCCGATGCCGTTGGTGGCAAAGCCGCGCACGAGGTTCGGCCCCATCTGGAAGTGATCCAGCATCCGTAGATCATTGTCGCCGACCTTGGTGAGCAGGCCGCCCTGCAGATGGATCAGCCCGATCAGGTCGGACACCAGCGGCGTGTAGTATTTGGCGTCGACCGCGCTCTTCAGATACGTCACGTCGCCGCCGACGCCGGCAAAATCCTGCTTGAAGTCGACCAGCAGGCCGTCGGTCGGGTTCTTGTTGTTGTCGAGCGTGTTGTAGGTCAGCGTATAGCCGATCGCCGAGGTCCAGGTCGCGCCGGCAGCCAGCTCCTTGCGCACGGGCAGGGTGGATTCGCCGTCGCCGTAGCAGCCATATCCATAGAGCCCTGATGAGACCGAGTTGGTCGGATCGACACCGCCGAGCACGTCCTTGATGTAAGCAGGCGTCGGATTGAACGCGAGCGACGTGTTGGAGGCGTTGTTGTTGCAGTTGTTATAGGCGCTATCGAGCGAGATTTCCTGCTGATACAGCGAATAGCGCAGCTGGAGCGTCAGATCCTCGCGCAAGGCGAGACCCAGCCGCGGCGCGAACCCGATCGTCTTCACGCCATAAGTCGTGTAGGAGGTCGGCAGCTGCTCCTTGTAATAGGCATCGAGCCCGAGCGCGACGCGGTAATCGAGCAGGTACGGCTCGACAAAGGACAGCGACAGGCCGCGCGAGTACTGGCCGTAGCTGACCGTAGCCTTCGCGAACAGGCCGCGGCCGAGCAGGTTGCGTTCGGAGACGCTGACCTCGGCGAGCGCGCCGTCGGTCGTGGAGTAACCGCCCGAGACCGAGAAGTCGCCGGTCGACTTCTCCTCCAGATCGACGATCAGGACCACGCGATCGCTCGATGAGCCGGGCTCGGTGGTGATCTTGACCGTCTTGAAGTAGTCGAGATTCTTCAGCCGCCGCTCGGCACGATCGACCAGCGCACGGTTATACGCATCGCCCTCGGAGAGATCGAACTCGCGCCGGATCACGTAGTCGCGCGTGCGGCCGTTGCCGCGAATATCGATCCGCTCGATATAGGTGCGCGGCCCCTCCTCCACGCGGAACACGATCCCCACGGTGTGGGCCTCGAAATTCCGGTCGCCGTCCGGACGGACCACCGCGAAGGCGTAGCCGCGGCGCGACGCTTCGATCTGCATGTCCTCGACCGACTTCTCGATCGCCTCGACATTGTAGAGCGAGCCTTCGCTGACCCGCGAAAGCGAGCGCAGGATGCTCGGATCGAAGCCTGCAACGGTCGAGCGGAAGCTCACCGTCGCAACGCGGTACTGCTGTCCCTCATCGATCTTGAAGGTGACCTGAAAACCCTTGCTCTCGCGGTCGTACTCGGCGAGCGCGGCCACGACCTGCACGTCCGCATAGCCGTGCTTGAGGTAGAACCGGCGGATCAGGTCGCGGTCGGCCTCGACGCGATCGGGATCATAGATGTTGGCGCTACCGAGAAAGCTCAGGAAGTTCGTCTCATGGGTCTTGATCACGTCCTTCAGGCGCGCCGCCGTGAAGCTGTTGTTTCCCATGAACTCGATGGTCTTGACACCCGTCTTGGCGCCCTCGTCGACAGTGAAGACGAGATCGACGCGATTGTTCGAGCGTTCGATGATCTCAGGCGTGACCCGCACGTCGTAGCGGCCGGAGTGGCGGTAGATCTCCGCGATCCGCAGCGCGTCCGACTGCACCATCGGCCGCGACAGCGTACCTCGCGGCTTGGACTGCACCTCGGCCGAGAGCTGCTCGTCCTTGACCTTCTTGTTGCCCTCGAACGCGACACGGTCGATCACCGGGTTCTCGACGACCGAGACGACGATCCGCCCGCCCGCATGATTGATCTTGACGTCCTGGAACAACCCGGTCCCGACCAGCTCCTTCAGCCCGTCATCGATCGCAGCCTGATCGAGATGGCCGCCCGGCCCCGGCCTGAAATAGGAGCGGATGGTCTCCGCCTCGACCCGCCGGTTGCCTTCGATCGCGATCGCATCGACCGATTGGGCCGCCGCCGGTGCCAACAACAGCCAAGTCACTGACCAAGTCACTGACGTCGCCGGGATCGAAAATCCCGTCAGCACAAGCGCCGCGACCAAGCCCCGCCACATCTTCATTCCACACCTCGCGAACCAGTCGTCCGTTGTGGCGGGATGGTGATGGCTGCGGTGTGGCTGCCGGATTGCGGGATTATTTCCAGTGATTGGCGACTGTGAGCGCTGTGCGATGCAGCCCCGGTCCCGGCTTTGTTTCCGGCCGCGCGCGCCGCTTACAGTTCAGAAACACTATGCTTACGAAAAGGCGCAATGCCGCCCACAAGCGATGCGCATGCTGGTCGATTGGTGGCTAAGCCAGCGCGCTGCAATGCGCGCAAATGACCTGATGACGAGGCCCAGTCGCAAACCATGCTCGCACATACCCCGAAGATCCTGGTCGTCGAGGACGATCTGCCGACCAGAGACTTGATTGCCCGCTACCTGCGCGACCAATCGTGCCTGGTGGCCACCGCCTCGAACGGCAAGGAAATGGATCGTTACCTTGCCGGACACTCCCTCGATCTCGTCGTGCTCGACCTGATGCTGCCGGGAGAGGATGGACTGACGCTGTGCCGGCGCCTTCGCGGCGACTCGACGATTCCAATCATCATGCTCACGGCGAAGGGCGAGGACCTCGACCGGATCCTCGGGCTCGAGATGGGAGCGGACGACTATCTCGCCAAACCCTTCAACCCGCGCGAACTGCTGGCGCGGATCAATGCGGTGCTGCGCCGCCAGGCCCAGGCTGGTCTTGCCGGACGCTCCGGCCAGAGCGCCGTGCGCCTGCGCTTCCAGGATTGGACCATCGATCTTCGCCTGCGCGAACTGCGCGATCCCGACGGCGCCCAGGTCCCGCTGACCAGCGCGGAGTTCGACCTGCTGCAGGCCTTCTGTGAGCGGCCCGGCCGGATCCTCACGCGGGACGGCCTTTTGACCATGACACGCAGCCGGCCAGCCAGCCCATTCGGGCGCAGCATCGACGTGCTCGTCAGCCGGCTTCGCCGCAAGCTTGATACCGGCGAAGGACCGTCGGTGATCAGGACGGTGCGCACCGGCGGCTACATCTTCACGCCGCATGTGGAGGATGCATGAGCTGGACCCGCAGGATTGCCGCGCTCTTCAGCTTCCACCGGATCAGCGGCCAGATCGCCGCGCTGATCCTGCTTTCGCTGGTGCTGATCCACGCGCTGATTGGACTTTATTTCACCAGCCAGAAGCCGAAATCGTTTGCGGACAGGCCGATCCATCAGTTCCAGCTGGTTGCCAAACTCCTGGCCGAGACGCCTGCGGCCGAGCGCGCGACGCTGTTGCAGGCGGCCGATCGGGCGTTTCCCCGGCTGCATTTCACATTGCGCGACGCAGCTCCAGGCCTGTCTGACGATGCGTCGTCCGGAGTATCAGGCGTCGACGATGTCGACCTGGAGTTTTCCACGAAGACCGCGCCGGCGGTGGTTCGGCTACCCGATGGAACCCTGTTCGAAGCGACGATCGGCCCGGCGAAAATCCCGCCGTTCTTCGGCGCCTTCTGGCTGAGCACATTCCTGTTCCTGTTCGTGAGCGTCACGCTGCTCGGCGTGTGGGCCGGCCGCGCACTCAGTGCTCCGCTCTCGGCATTTGCCCGCGCCGCCGAGAACTTCAGTATCAGCCAGGCGGCTGCGCCGCTTGCCGAGACCGGCCCGCAAGAGATCCGCGCCGCGGCGGTCGCACTCAATCGGATGCGCGAACGCATCACCACCCTGATGAATGACCGCACGCGCATGCTCGCCGCCATCAGTCACGATCTGCGAACGCCGATCACCCGGCTGCGGCTCAGATCCGAATATATCGAGAACGACGCCCAACGCGCGGAGACCCTGCACGACCTCGACCAAATGCAGGCCATGCTGGAATCGGTGCTGTCGTTCCTGAGCGGCGGCAGCGCGGCGAAGCCGACCCTCGTGAATGTGGCCGCGCTGCTGCAGACGATAGCCGAGCAGTTCTCCGATTGCGGCCATGTCGTGCGCTACCACGGTCCGACCAGGGCCTCGCTGTTGATCCGCCCGAGCGATATCAGCCGGACCGTGACCAACCTGGTGGAAAATGCCCTACGGTTCGGCAGCGAGGTCGATATCCGGCTGACCGCATCCGCCGATCACGCCACCATCGACGTATCGGACGACGGCCCGGGGATTCCGGAGCACCGCCGGGCCGAGATGTTGAGGCCTTTCGCCCGCGGCGACGAGGCCCGCACGATGGATGAGAAAAGCGGCTTCGGACTCGGCCTGTCGATCGCTCAGGCCATGGTGTGCGGCCACGGCGGCGAGCTGTCCTTGCACGACAATGCACCGCACGGCCTTCTTGTCCGGATCAAATTGCCAGGGGCGGTGCATCCTGGATCGGATCGAAGCATGGCAAGCCCGCCTCGCCCCGCGCTTCGCGCGCTCGTGTCGGGGTAGACCGAAATTCAGGACCGCTTGCCCCTGCCGCTCGGCCGCTTCTGGTCGGTTCCGGTATCCTTTAGTTCGTCCGGCGCGACACGGCAGTCGCCGTTCTTGTCGTTCTGCAGAATGAACTCGTTCGGCTTCTCGACGAATTCGCGGCGGGTAATCGTGCCATCCTGGTTCTCGTCGAAATAGCCGAAATCCGCATCGGCGAGCGCGCTGCCGGCGCGACGAACGCCCTCGAACTCCGCCGGGGTGAGATGTCCATCGTGATTGCGGTCGGCGCGATCGAACAGCCGCCCGAGATAGGCCTTCCACTCGTCGCAGGTGTAGACGCCATCATGATTGGCGTCCCAGATTTCGGCCGCGACCGCCGGGGAACGATCGCCGCCCGCGCGCGGCGAAGGCTGCGCTCGATCCGGTGAGACCGGTTGCGCCACGGCAGGCGGCACCGCCGTACAAAGCAGACTTGTCGTCGCGATTATCCCGCAGACGAATGGCAACTTTCTGCGCAAGCTCTACTCCGTGTCATCCGGAACCAGAGCGGAGTTGCCGGTTGCGCCGTGGCGAAAATGCGGAACGACGCGGCGCGGATACAGCACGTTACAATTTGCTCCGGCAGCACGTTATGGGCTACCGGCGCGCCGCTGCCGCAGCATCAGGTCTTCTTCGAATCGCCGCGCGTGTGATGCAGCAGATTGTCGCGCAGCCTGACCACGCTCTTCTGCACGATGGGAAATTCGTCGCCGAGCCCGGTGGCGTCGACCAGCGACGCGTTGATCTCCTTGTCGAGCAGGCGCCGGCCGGCTGCCGTCAGGCTCACCCGCACCTGCCGCTCATCGGCGGGATCGCGGACGCGGCTGATGTAGCCGCTCTGCTCCAGCTTCTTGAGGATCGGCGTCAGCGTGTTGGACTCCAGGAACAGCTTCTCGCCGAGTTCGCTGACGGTCTGCTCGTCGGCCTCCGACAGCGCGATCATGGCGATGTACTGGGTGTAGGTCAGGCCGACCGCGTCGAGGATCGGCTTATACGCGCGGCCGAAGGCCAGATTGGCCGAATAGACCGCAAAGCACAGAAAATTCGACAGTTTTCGGCCCTTGGTCTCGGCCTTGGCGGTGCGGGTCACGGGCGTCTCCGGAGTTTGTGAAGTTCGCCCAATATAAATCGTATCCGATTAAATCGGAAGTGCTTGACACGGTCCATTGCGGGGACTATTTCAACTCGCATCCGATTAGATCGGATGCGATATACATCCAACCAAAGGAGCTCGCCATGACCGCCAATGCAAAGGTTCTTGTCACGGGAAAGACCCACGTCACCGCCGGCCCGACCGGCGCCGCCCGCTCGCGCGACGGCTTCCTCGACGTCAAGCTGCCGCAGCCGCACCCGGCCGCCGAAAACCTGTTCGCCGCCGCCTGGTCGGCCTGCTACATCGGCGCGATCCAGCTCGCCGCCGGACAGCGCAAGGTCAAGCTCGCGAGTGAGCCCGAGGTCGACGCCGAGATCGATCTGAACCAGGCCGGCAGCTCGTTCTTCCTGAGCGCCCGCCTCAACGTCCGCGTTCCCGGCGTCGAGCGCGAAATTGCCCAGGAGCTGATCGAAGCCGCGCACGGCATCTGCCCTTACTCCAAGGCGGCGGTCCACGGCAACATCGACGTCACCACCACCCTCGTTTGAAACACGCGGATGACGACCTCCGACGCGGGCCGGCGCCTTGCCGGTTCGCGGTCGGACAAGTCCAGAAGACAAACCCCGGAGTTCAAAATGACCAGCAAGCTGATGACGGCGACGCGCCTGCTCGCAAGGGCGGCCCTGATCGCCGGAAGTTTCCTGACGATACCGACGGCCCAGGCGCAGCAGCAGGCCGGCATCACGCGAACCGACCTGCAGCGCCATGACCTCAGCGCTCCCGGACGCGAAGCCGTCCAGGTGCGTGTCGACATCGCGCCCGGCAAGGCATTCGGCCGCCATACGCATCCCGGCGAAGAGATCATCTATGTGCTCGCCGGCACGCTCGAATACGATGTCGACGGGAGACCGCCGGCAACGCTCAAGGCGGGCGACGTGCTGTTCATCCCCGCCGCCACGATCCATGCAGCAAGGAACGTCGGCAGCGTCACCGCCAGCGAGCTTGCGACCTATATCGTCGAGAAAGACAAGCCGCTGCTGACCCTCGTGAAGTGAATGCCGCCTGCCCGCCCCTGTCCCGGGGCGGGCGCGGCGACATCAGGTTCACTTGCTGCCCTGAGCTTCCGCCTGCCGCACCGGCCGCGCGTTGAAGATCAGGAAGCTGACCGCGGCCATGATCCAGACGCCGATGCCGCCATAGAGCATCACCCAGCCAAAGCCGCTCGCCAGTGCCTGATGCACGACAGGGCCGGTCAGCTCCGGCGCGGATGCGGCGTCACCTGCCGCGATCCGTTCCGCGATGCTGCGGAGCTGCGCGCCGTCCAGCGCAGGCAACACGGCCTTCAGATGCGCCAGCACGCCGCTCGCCAAGATGAAACCCATCAGGGCGATGTTGACCGAAAGCGAGACCATGCGCGCGCTCATGTCGATGCCGGAGGCCATGCCGGCGCGGTCGCTCGAGACCGAGCTGGTCGTCGTGTTGGTGACCGGCGTATTGGTGATGCCGAGGCCAATTCCGGCGATCAGGCATCCCGGCAGCATCGTCAGCCAGTCGGGCTGTGCTGTGGCGCTGCCGAACTTCATCAGCATGAATCCGGTGCCGATGGTGAACAGGCCGGCCGGAATGATCAGACCCGGCTGGTAGCGCAACGACAGGCGCTCCGCGAAGGGCGGCATCACCAGCGTCGGTAGCGTGTAGGCGAGCAGCGCGATGCCGGCGGACACGCTGTCATAGCCAAGGCCCGCATGAAACCAGATCGGCAGATAGATCATGAAGGGCCAGTAGCTGAGGTTCATCGCGGCCGAGCCGACGATCGAGCCGGAGAACGCCGGGATCCGAAACACCGAGAAGTCGAACATCGGCCGCCGGCTGACTCTCTCGGCAACGAGGAACGCCATGAAGCTCAGCGCGGAGACGCCGAGGATCGCGAGTCCCTTCGGGCTGACGAAGCCGAGATCTGGCCCCTGCGTGACGTAGAAGGCGAGGCAGAACACCGCGAGCGACATCGTCACGATGCCGGCGACGTCGAGGCTGCTCGCCTTCGGGTCCTTCGATTCATGGACGCCACCGATCGTGAGCACGAACGCGACGGCCGCGAACAGCACGTGGACGAGGAATACCCATTCCCAGCTCAGCAGTGCCACCACAGCACCGCCGATGATCGGGCCGAAGCCGAGACCGATGCCGAAGATCACGCCCCACCAGCCCCAGGCGACGGCGCGCAGCCGGCCGCCCTGGAATTCGTGCGACAGCACGGCGATCTGGCAAATCAACAGCGCGCCGCCGCTCAGCCCCTGCAGCAACCGGGCGATAATCAGCATTTCGACGCTCTGGGCGACACCGCAGATCAGCGAGGTGACGCCGAATGCTGCGATCGCAACCAGGAAGATGCGCTTGCGCCCATAGCGGTCCGCCACCGTCCCGATCGCCATCAGCACCGTGGTCACCGCGATCGTGTAGGCGTTCATGATCCATTGCAGCGCCTTGAAGTCGGCGTGCAGCACCCGCTCCAGCGTCGGCAGGATCGCGGGGATGCTGGAAATCTCCAATCCAAACATCAGGCAGGCAAGGCATACGGCGGACAACACGACGGCGCCGCGGCGGCTCAGCTCGGTAGACATGATCAGGCCTTTTGTTGTGGCAAGCCAACGGCATACCGCACGCTGTTGCCAGGGTGCTGGCAGCAGCGTCGGTCGATCGACTCACGATGTATTGAGGCAGCAGCGGCGGAAATCGGGTGGCCACAGCGCTTCACAGCCGAAAGCTAGTCACGGCTTGAGCATTGTTGAATTGGATGACTAGATATTTCAGAGACAACAATTCCGGATGACTGACATGACCACGCTCGACGTCGACGCCGTAAAGGCTTTCGTGACCATCGCAGATCTCAAGAGCTTTACCCGTGCCGCCGCCGCGCTCGGCACCACGCAAGGCGCGATCAGCGTGAAGCTGAAACGGCTGGAGGACCGGGTCGGCCAGAAACTGGTCGAGCGAACGCCGCGGCTGGTGCGCCTGTCGGCGCAGGGCGCGGTGTTCCTCGAGTCCGCGCGCGCCTTCCTTGCCGCGCACGATCGCGCCGTCGCTGGGCTGTCGTCCGTTCGCCGCCGTTTCTCATTGGGGATCGCGACCCATGTCGGCGCGCCCGAGCTTCCGACCTTGCTGGCGCGGCTCAATGCGCATGATCCGGCACTGACGATCGAGGTACGGCTCGACGATGCCCGTGACCTGCTGGCGGCCTTCGATCGCGGGACGATCGACGCAGTGATCGTGTTCCGGGACGACGACCGGCGCGACGGCGAGGTTCTGGGGCCCGATCATTTCGGCTGGTTTGCCACGCCGGACTTTGTCCATCGCGCCGGCGAGCCATTTCGATTGGCAGCCTCCTCGCCGTCTTGCGGCATCCTCAACACCGCCACGCATGCGCTCGACACGGCGGGGCTGCTCTGGACCGAAACCTTCCTGGGCTGCGGAGCCTTTGCCGTCGCCGAGGCCGTCTCAGCGGGCCTCGCGATCTCGGTGTTCTCTCGCCGGGTCGTCCCGCCGGGCGCGGTCGAGGTGACCGAGAAGTTCGGCCTCCCCGCGCTGCCACCATCCGAGATCATGCTGCTGTCGAAATTGTCGGACGCGAAGTCGCGTGCGACGCTGAAGACATTGGCAAGTGCCTTTCGCGCACATCATCGTCCGCCGGCCGATCGCCCGGCAAAGGATCTCCGCATCGTCACGGAAGCGGCGGGATCCTGATCGATTTGCGCGCCCTGCCCGCTATCGCCGCGCACGGCCGGCTCGCCTTCCCTCGAACAGCGCGCGCTCCGATGCGAGCGCCTTGGCCAGAAAATCGAGCGTGGCGCGGATGCGCGCGGTGCGCTTGAGATCGTCATGTGTCAACAGCCACAGCGCCGATCGCGGCTCGGCGAGCGCCTTGGGTGTCAGCCGGCGCAGCGCGGGCGCGAGATCGCCGACATAGCAGGGAAGCAACGCAAGCCCCAATCCCGCGGCCGCGGCATCGCGCAGCGCCGGAAGCGCATCGACGCGGCAAGCGACACGCGCCG
Source organism: uncultured Bradyrhizobium sp. (assembly GCF_947648125.1). Classification (GTDB taxonomy): domain Bacteria; phylum Pseudomonadota; class Alphaproteobacteria; order Rhizobiales; family Xanthobacteraceae; genus Bradyrhizobium. Next base: position 546,293 of record NZ_CANSMR010000002.1, read on the forward strand.
AGCGCAGGTTCTCGCGCATCCAGCCGGCGATGACGGTCCCCGCCAGCGCATCGTCGAGTCCGATCCAGTCATGTGCGGACAAATCCTTGTCGTCACGCCGGGCGAGATAGGCGCGCGATCCGTAGACCGCATGGGCAATATCGGCAACGCGTCGCCCGACCAGCAGTTCAGACGGCGCCGGCGTCGGTCGGATCGCGATCTCGGCCTCGCGGCGCGTCAGGTTCGCCATCGCGTTGGAGATGATGATTTCCGGCTGGATCTCCGGATGCGCTGCGCGCATCGCGGGAAGATGCCGCATCAGCACTGCGCCGAGCGTATCCGTCGTCGTGATCCGGACCGGGCCTGACGGCCTCAAGTCCTGCCCCGCCAACCTGCGCTCGAGCGCGAGCACCTCGTCCTCGAGCCGGGCTGCCGACGCCGCCGCGGTCTCGCCGGCCGGTGTCGGCGCGTAGCCGTCCCGGAAGCGCTCGAACAGCCGCGTTCCGATCGCTGCTTCGATCGTGCCGAGGCGGCGGAACACCGTCGAATGCGTAACGCCCAGTCTGCGCGCCGCCCCGGACAGGCTGCCTTCCCGCGCGACGGCGAGGACGAGGCGAAGATCATTCCAGTCGAGCAGGCTGTGCATTTTTGCAAACTCAATTAGCAATTTTCGCGAATACCTTATCACAAACGGACAGCCCATCTTCCCGAAAAATTCGACCGTCGGACGCACCTCGTGTGCCGCGCCGACAATGCAGAGGAGCTGGCGGGTGACAAGCGAGACCACCGAGACGTTGCAATTGCACGACGCGCGGCCGGCAACGGTCGATCCGCGGCGATGGCTGGCGTTGCCCGTGCTGCTCACCGGCGCCTTCCTGCCGATCCTCGACTTCAACGTCGTCAACCTCGCGCTGCCGGCCATTCGCGACAATCTCGGCGCCACGCCGAGCGAGGTGCAGTTCGTGATCTCGGCCTATGCTGCGACCTACGCGGTGTTCCTGATCACGGGCGGCCGGCTCGGCGACCTGCTCGGGCGGCGGCGCATGTTCCTGACCGGCGTCGCCGGCTTCACGATCGCATCGGTGCTGTGCGGCGTTGCGTGGTCGCCGGACGTGCTGGTCGCCGGGCGGATCCTGCAAGGCCTCACCGCGACCGTGATGGCGCCGCAGGTGCTCGCCTCGATCCGCGTGCTGTTTCCGGCGGCCGAACAGGGCCGCGCGCTCGGCTTCTATGGCGCGACGTTCGGTCTTGCCAACATCTGCGGCCAGGTGCTGGGCGGCGTCCTGGTCTCGGCCCATCCGTTCGGACTGGCCTGGCAGGCGATCTTCCTCATCAACGTACCGATCGGCCTCATCGCCTTCATCGGCGGACTGCTGTTCCTGACCGACTCGCGTGCCGAGCATGCGCAACGGCTCGACCTCGGCGGCGTCATCCTGCTGTCGCTTACGCTCGGCTTCCTGGTCTATCCGCTGATCGAGGGAAGGGAATCCGGCTGGCCGGCCTGGATCGTCGCGATGCTGCTGGCCTCTCCGCTGATGCTCGCCGCCTTCGTCCGCTTCGAGGCGCGCCTGAAAGCCCACGGCGGCGACCCGCTGGTCGCGCTACATCTGCTGCGCAACAGCGATTTCGTCATCGGGCTGGTGATGGCGCTCGCCTTCTACATGCTGTCGTCGTTCTATTTGACCTTTGCGGTCTACCTGCAGAGCGGGCTGCATTTTTCACCACTGGCGGCCGGCCTCGCCACCCTGCCCTTTGCCTCCGGCTTCTTCGTGAGTTCGCTGGTGTCGTCGCTGGTGATGCACTGGCTCGGCGTACGCACGCTGACGCTGGGCTTCGCGCTCCAGGTCATCGGCTTCGGTGTCGTGATGCTGTCGGTCAGCGGCACGCTGCCCCAAAGCGTTGAATTCGGCCTGATCTGCGGCGGGCTCGGCTTCGGCACCGTGATGCCGTCGGTCATCAAGGCGGTGATCGGCAGCATCGACCCGCGCCACGCCGGGCTGGCATCGGGGATGATGATCTCAACGTTCCAGATCGGCGCTGCACTCGGCGTCGCCGTGATCGGTGGCGTCTTCTACAGCCTGCTTGGGCCGCATCCGCAGGCCGACGACTATGCGCGCGCCTTCACGATCGCGCTCGGTTGCAATGTCGCGCTGCTGGCGCTCGGCGGCTGGCTATCGCTGTGGCTGCCGCGCGAGCCGGCGGCTTGAATTGAGACGAGGACAATTCCATGAATGCCCCGTTATACGACGCGTCGGTTCCGGTGTTCCGGCAGATGCTCGACGCACTCGCCGATCTCCTGCGCAAGGGCGAGGCTCATGCCCGCGAACGCGGTCTCGATCCCGACGCCGTGCTCGCGGCGCGGCTGGCGCCCGACATGCTGACGCTGGTCGGCCAGGTGCAACGGACCAGCGATCACGCCAAGGGCGCCGCCGGGCGGCTCGCCGGTCTCGAGCCACCGCCCTTTGCCGACGACGAACAGACCCTCGCCGCGGCCTACGCACGGATCTCGCGAACGCTCGACTACATCGACACGATCCCGGTTCAGGCATTCGACCGGGCGGCGGAACGCATCATCACCCTGCCGTTTAGCGTCCCGCCAATGCCGGCAGCGCGCTATCTGTACGGCTTCGCGCTGCCGAGCCTGTTCTTCCACGTCACGACCGCCTACGCCATCCTGCGCCATCGCGGCGTGCCGCTCGGCAAGCGTGACTTCCTGGGCAAATTCCTCTCGGAGTGACCTCTATTTCTTCGCGACTTCACGAAGCGTTGTGTAGACCCACTCCGCCCCCTGCTTGATGGCCTCGACGCCGATCCTTTCGTCGTTGCCATGCATCCGGCTCAGGATGTCGTCGTCGAGCGGATAGGGATAGATGCCGTAGACGGGCACGTTGCGCTCGCGCCAGGCGATGGCGTCGGTCCCTGCTTCGAACATCGTCGGCACCAGGACGGCGTCCTTCCAGACCCGCTTCGCGTTGCGATCCAGCGCCGCATAGAGCTCGGTATTGATGGGTGACGCCGGGATCTTGGAACGCATCAAGTAAGCGTCCCGCGCGTCCTGTTGCGACAGCGACGTTACGATGCTGACGTCGATGCCGGGATCGCCGATCACACGCTTGATCTCCTCGATCATCTGATCCGTGGTGGTGCCCGGCAGCAGCCGCGTATTCACGACCGCCTTGGCGTCGCCGGGGATGACGTTGGGCTTGATGCCAGCGTCGATCATGATGACGACCATGGTATCGCGCAGCAGCGCGTGCAGCAGCAGGCTGTCCTTGGGATTGTCGGCGACCAGCTTCTTGCCGGCCGCGTCGAGATCGCCCTGATCCTTCGCTGCCAGTAGCTGCTTGATATCGGTTGCCGTCTGTTCCGAACTGATCGGAAGCAGCGCCTTGAAATAGGCTTCGGTCGCCGGCACCAGCTTGACGGACGGATCATGTACCGCGAGCTTGGCCAGCGCCGCGATCAGGCGGTCGTTGGCCATCGCCCCCGCCGGGAACGGCCGTGAGGAATGACCGGAGGGACCGGTCGCCTTCAACGCAAACGTCGCCGAGAGCTTCTCCGCCGTCGTGACATTGATCTGGTGCACCGAGCCGTCGCGCTCCTGCAGCACATAACCGCCTTCGTTCAGCGCGAACTCCGCTTCGATCTTGTCCCAATGATCCTTCGCCAACCACACCGTGCTGTACTGGCCCTGCTCCTCGTCGGCCTCGGCGAGGAAGATCACGTCGCGCGACAGCGGCGTCTTCTCCTCCGCGAGCCGCATTACCGCGCTGGCGAAGACGGCGAGCCCACCCTTGAAGTCCATCGCGCCGCGCCCGTAGACGAAGCCATCCTTCTCGACGCCGGCGAACGGCTCCACGGTCCATTTCTCGCGCTCGACCGGAACGACATCGGCATGCGCCGCCAGCAGCACCGGTTTCCGCGAACCGTCACCGCGCAGCCGCGCGATGAAATGCGCGGCCTTGCCGTTCGGGGCGACGAAGATGTCCACCTCGGCGCCGAGCGGCGCGAATTGCGACTTCAGATACTCGGCAAGCGCCCGCGTATCGCCCGGACCGTTCGAGGTATCGAAAGAGATCAGCTTCTTAAGCAACGCAACCGTCCGGTCGCCCGGCTGCTCGGCAAACGCCTGCCCCGCTCCGGCACAGGACAGCAACGCGGCAAGGGCCAACGCAACGATGCGGGTCTTGGTCGGCGGCACCATGTTCTTCTTCCTCCCTTATCTGGTTTTGAAACAGGATAACTTGCGCCGCTCACCTCAGCGAGTCCTCGAGCTCAGGAAGTTCTGGGGAACATCACCTTCAGCATCGCGGCCGCGAGCAACGTCGTCACGGCAAGGCCGGTGGAGAGATAGAGCGCGCTGGCATCGCCGTACCGGTCGATCACGATTGCATAGACCAGCGGCGCAGCCGCGGGCAGGATGAAGCTCGGAACGATGAGCCGGCCGACCAGCGTGCCATAGCTGCGATGATCGAACAGGATCAGCGGCAGCGTTCCCCTGGTGATGGTCAGGATGCCATTGCAAGCACCGTAGAGCAGCGCGAAGGCGATCCCCATCTCCTTCGACGTTCCGCTGAACAGCCCGGCGATGAACGACAGCGGCATGATCAGGCACGCCATCAAATTGAGCGCGAGCGGATCGAGCCGTGCACCGAACAGGACTTCGCAGAGACGCGCGGCGGATTGCCCGATGCCCCGGAGCGTCGCGATCCATACCGCCACCGTGACGGTGAGCCCGAGCCCGGCGAGCACCGCGATCATATGCGCGGACATGCCGGCATTGAGGAAGTTCGCGCCGGTCATGATCACGGCATAGAGACCACCGGCCGCCGCAAGCTGCCGGCCGCTGGCGGCGCGTGGTGGCTTATGTGCCGGCGCTGCCGAACCCGACACGACGGCAAACCGCTTGTTCGGGATCAGCAGATGCAGCGGGATCGTCAGCAGTGCAAAGCCGGCATAGCCCAGCACGGCGATGCGCCAGCCGAACTGTTCCGAAAGCATATGGCCGAGTGGCCAGAACACGGTGGCCGCCAGGCCCCCGAGCAAGGTGATCCCGGACATCGCGCGGCGCGCCTCCGGTCCGCCGATCCGGGCCAGCGCCGCAAACGCCGCATCGTACAGCGTCAGCCGCATGCCGAGGCCGAGAACGATCCAGGACGTGAAATAGGTGCTGATCTGATGCGAGACGGCGAGACCGGCGCAGCCGAGCGCGTTGATCACGGCACCTGCGACCATGACCTCCCGGCCGCCGCTTCTATCCACCCATCTTCCCGCAAGCGGTGACGCCACGCCCATCACCAGCAGCGCCGCTGCGAATCCACCGTAGACGATGTCACGCCCCCAGCCGAGATCCGCGGCGATCTGCTCGCCGAAGCCGCCGATCAGATAGTAGGTCGCGCCCCACGAGATCAGTTGAGCCAGCCCGAGGGCGGCCACGACGCGGCGGGCGATCACCGTGGCAGTTCCCTCTCCGCGGGAAGCGTCGAGGCGCCAGTCCCAAGCGGCCGCTGCATCAGCACGGTGTCGACCCATTGCCCGAGCTTGAAGCCGACCGATCTCAGCGTCCCGACCATCTCGAAGCCCATGCGACGATGCAGCGCGATCGATCCGGCGTTGCCGCTGTTGCCGATCACCGCGATCATTTGCCGCCAGGGCCCCACCTCCGATCGTTCGATCAGCGCCTGCAGCAGCGCCGCGCCGACGCGGCGGCCGCGCAAGGCTTCCGACACGTAGACCGAGTCTTCAATGGTGTTGCGATAGGCAGGCCGCGGCCGGTACGTGGTCGCGTAGGAGTAGCCGGCCACGCGCCCATCGACATCGGCCACGAGATACGGCAGCCCCGCGGCCAGCACGGCGGCGCGGCGCTCGAGCATCTCGTCGAGCGTCGGTGGTACTTCCTCGAAGGTCGCCAGCCCGTTGAGCACGTGGTGCGCATAGATGTGCTGCACCTCAGCCATGTCGACCTCTGTGGCATCACGGATCACGGTGTCTTCGCTGTACCTCATCGTTCCACTCTCGCCTTGCGGCATCATGCCCGTGCTTGGACGGCGCGTCGGTGCTGGCTGCGGGCACCATGTATTGATCTCGACATCGCTGCGCGACAACCCGACATCCGCAAGCAGGCGGTCGTCGAGTTCGCGCAGCGCCTGCCAGCGGCGAATCCGCGAATGTGGCGAGACCGTGAGGTAACGCCCGAGCTCGACGATGACGCCGACAATGGATTTGAGGCCGGACAATGCCTGCTCCCGATCTGGCCGAAGCCGTCGCTTGCCGGACTATGCGCCCTGGTCTTATATAAGGGAAGCTTTGACACCTTATGCGCAGCATAAGAGATACTTTGATGAAGAACCTCAACCTCGACTATCTCGAAAGCTTCGCCGTCGTGATCGATTCCGGCAGCTTCTCCGCCGCGGCCGAGCGACTGCAGCTGACCCAGCCCGCGGTGAGCCTCCAGGTGCGCCAGCTCGAGCGCAGCCTGAATGCGACCTTGATCGAGCGCGTCGGACGACGCGCCAGGCCGACGGCCGCCGGCGTCGCCTTGCTCGCGCACGCGCATCAGATCAACGCGGCGGTGACATCGGCGATTGACGCCGTTGCGCAGCAGACCACGGGAACAGCAGGCCGCGTGCGGCTCGGCACTGGTGCGACCGCCTGCATCTTCCTGCTGCCGCCGATCCTGAAGGAGCTGCGGGCCGCACTGCCCTCGCTCGAGATCACGGTCACGACTGGCAACACCGCGGAGATTGCGCGGGCGGTCGAGGACAACACGATCGACATTGGGCTGGTGACGTTGCCGGTGTCGGGGCGCAGCTTTGAGATCACCCCCGTCATGAATGACGAGTTCGTGCTGATCGCGCCGCACGACATGAAGCTGCCCGCGCGGATCACGCCGGAGGTGCTGGCGACCCGGCCTGTTCTGCTGTTCGAACCCGGCGGCAATACGCGACGCACCGCGGATGAATGGCTGGCGCGCGGCGGCGTCTCGCTGAAACCGTTGATGTCGCTCGGCAGCGTCGAGGCGATCAAGGAGATGGTGCGCGCCGGCCTCGGTTGCGCGATCCTGCCCGGCATGGCGGTGCCGGCCAAGACCAAGCAGCGCGACTTGATCGTCCGGTCGTTGTCGCCAAAGCTCCACCGCCGGCTCGCCGTCGTGATCCGCCGCGACAAGCGCCTCGATCGCGGGCTGCGGCAGACGCTGTCGGCGCTGAAGGCACTCGCGGCCACGAAGCACGACAGCCGCTAGAGCTCCAGGGAGGACGCCGGGCGTCCTCCCTGCTCCACCCCGTCAAGTCGCTTTGCGCTCCTGCTCCGCGATCTTGCGGAACGCGGCCTCGCCGGCGTCGGTCACGGCTGCCCACTTCGCGTTCGGCGCGGCTTCGGCCTCGTAGTTGTCGTGCCAGTTCCACCATTTGTAGGTCGGGCCCTGGGGATAGCCTTTCGGCGAGTCCTCCCAGAGCTCCTGACGACCGAACGGCGTGATGTCGAGATAGCTCCACACCGTGCCCATCGATTCATCGCCGCGGCTGTTGACGAGATAGGTGCGGAAGATCCGCTCGCCGTCGCGGATGAACACGTTGTGGCCGTGCCATTCGGCGACGCCGAAGTCGGCATCAAAGCTGTCGGTGATCGTGTACCACGGCATCTCCCACTCCATCCGCGCCTTCAGCCGCGCGATATCGGCCTGCGGCGCGCGCGAGGCGTAAGCCAGCGTGGTGTCGCGCTGGTTCAGATGCGAGAGATGACCGACCTGATCGGCGCCGAGCGAGCAGCCGCGGCAACCGTGATCCGGCCAGCCGAACACGCCGGGCTCGAAGAACGCGCGGTAGATGATCAGCTGCCGGCGGCCCTCGAACAGATCGAGCAGGCTCGCCTTGCCGTTCGGTCCATCGAAGACATACGCCTTCTCGACCGCCATCCAGGGCATCCGCCGCCGCTCGGCGGCGAGCGCGTCGCGCGCCCGCACCTGCGCCTTTTCCTTCACCAGCATCTCGAGGCGCGCCGCCTCCCACGCCTCGCGCGACACCACGGGTGGCGTCTGCATCCCCACCAGTCCGCCGCGATCGTTTTCAGCCGATTTGCTCATGATGATCTCCGTCTTTCGAATTGGACGAACTCCGCGACCACGGCGCAGTTCCCGCGCCGAGGCCGTTCGTCATTGGCCATGCCGCAATCTGGCGCAGCGGCGACGGATGATGGGAGTGACAAGTGTGTCGGGATTTTTCGCGCAGGCGCTCCGATGCTCCGATGCTCCGATGCTCCGATCTCTTTGCAATATACTTGCACTTTGCAAGCATATGTGCGAGCCTCCGGCCATGAAACAAGCTGCTCCCGCCGCCAATGACGGCTTGAAGCTCAGCGCCTGGCTGCCCTATCGCCTGTTCCTCGTCGCCGCGCAGGTTGCCCGCCCGCTCGAGAGCTTTTACAGCGAGACATTCGGATTGAGCCAGGCGGGCTGGCGTATCCTCGCCGTGATCGCCGAGCGCGATGCGGCCAATGCCTCCGAGATCGGCCGCGCCTGCGCGCTCGACCCGTTCGCGGTCAGCCGCGGCATCGGCCAGCTCGTCGAACTCGGCTTCGCAATGCGGCGGCCGGGCAAGACCGACCGTCGCTTCGCCGCGGTCAGCATCACCCGCAGCGGCCGGACCGCCTTCAACCGGATCGCCGCATTGGGCAGCAGGATCGAAGCACGGCTGCTTGCGCGCCTCTCGGAGAGCGAGCGAACAACACTTGATTCCGCCCTCACCCGGCTCGAGGGGGAAAGCGCGCGGATCGACGCCGTCGGCTGGCGCGCGCTGCTCGACGATGCCGTAACGCCATGACGGCCGTGCTGTTCGCGCTGACCGCACTGCTCTGGGGTGGCGGCGCACTGGCCACCGCGATGCAGGCCGGCGTCGCGCCCGCACCGTGGTCGGTCGCGCTGCGCATGGTGCTCGCGGGCCTCATCCTGCTCGGCTACGGCCGGCTGCGCGGCGTGCCGCTTGCGATCCCGCGCAAGCATCGGCCGGCCGTCGCGTTGCAGGGCCTGCTGTTCTTCGCCATTGCCTTCATCGGCTTCTATGAAGCGACCGCGCGGATGCCGAGCGGACTTGCGGCGCTGGTGCTGTCGACATCGTCGCTGTTCGCGGCGGTGATCGCGTGGGCCGCGCTTGGCGTCCCGATATCCCCGAGCTTTGTATGGGGTGCGCTGTGCGGCATCGTTGGCCTCGCAATCATCTTCCTGCCCGGCGCCACCGCGCATGGCGCCGCGCCGCTCGCGGGCCTTGCCTGGGCGCTCACGGCGGCGATCGCGACCGGCGCGGGGACGACAGTCGGCGCACGCAACCAGCGCGCCGGACTGCCTGTCGTCGCCGTGCTCGCCTGGGGCGCATTCGTCGGCGCAGCGGCGAGCGCGCTCTGGGCCGTCGCGACCGGCACGCCGTTTGCCGCCGACGTCTCGCTCTCCTATGTGACAAGCTTCCTCTACCTCGCCGTCGCGGCCTCCTGCATCACCTTCATGCTCTATTTCGAGCTGGTGCGCCGGCTCGGTCCCGGCCGCGCCGCCTATACGCTCGCGCTGGTGCCGCTCGTCGCCCTCGTGCTGTCGGCGCTGTTCGAGCATCTCGCACTGGGCTGGCCGGTGCTCGCCGGCGCCGCCGCGATCCTTGCCGGCAACGTACTGGTGCTGGCGCGGGCCTAGAACAAGTTTGCCTGGCTGACGACGCGGCGCGACAAAGCCGATCGACATCACGTCACCCCACTCCTCGCGGCGCGCAGGATGATCGCGCGGGCCTGCCGGCCTTCCGGTGTCGGCATGGCCGCGTAGTTGTGCGGTTGCCCCTCGCGCAAGTGAAGCTCGACCGGAACCCCCGCGGCGCGTGCCCTTGCGGCGAGATCGATGCTGTCGGGATAGAGAAGATCGCAGGTCCCCGAGAAGACGATCATCGGCGCAAGGGCGCGGAAATCTCCGTTCAACGGGCTGACATAGGGATGAGCAATATCGAGATCGCCGGCATAGAGTCGTCCGGCCTCGCGAATCCCCGGAATGTCCTGGATCGGGTCGCGCGCGGCGGCCATCGCCTGCTCCGGGCGATCGACTGCCGCATTCACCCCGGGCGAGATCAGCACAAGTCCATCGGGCTGCCGATCGCCGCGGTCGCGCAGCCATTGCGTGGCCGCCAGCGCCAGTCCGGCTCCCGCCGAATTGCCGATCAGCGTGACCTTCGCAGGTCCGGCCTCCTCCAGAAGCCGACGCAGCAGTTCGCCCGTCGCGGGCACGACGTCCTTCGCAGTGGCGCGCGGCGCCAACGGATAGATCGGAACGACGCAGCGGATGCGCGCGCCGCGGGTCAGTTCGCCAATGAAACGCCAATGGGCACGAACGATCTCGTGGATATAGCCGCCGCCGTGCAGGAACATCACGAAGTTGCCGGCATCGGGACCTGCCGACGGCGCCGTACGGTAGACCGGCCAGCCGGCTTCCTGTCCCAACACCACGTCGACGCCACGGCCGAGCCCGTTGGGCTCATGCGACGCCGGCCGCAGCGCCAATCTGCGCACCTCTTCCTGCACGGCGGCGGCGGATGCCAGTCGCTTCTTGATCGGAAGCAGCCGCAGCAGGCGATTGATGCATTGGCTCTGCCAGCTCGGCCTGTCATCAGCGGACGTCCATCCGGGCTGACGTGACCCACCTCGAACTCCCTCGGCGGTTGACGATATCGGTCCCTGGCTCATGACGACGTCCCGCATCAGTTACACGTTCGACAATCGCCGGCGCCCCTGTTCAGGCGGTGCCGGGCGGGACTATAATGCGAGCGATCGCTCGTATTCGCTACTCGCATTCGAGAACGCAGGACATGGCGCGAAAGCCGGCCACCAATCCCCGCACGAAACCGCGGAAAAACGCCTCACAGCAGCGGTCGCGCGCCATGGTTGACGCGCTGGTCGAGGCGACCGCTCGCATTCTCGTCCGTGAGGGTTTCGACAAGGCGAGCACCAACCGGATCGCCGAGGTCGCGGGCGTCAGCGTCGGCTCACTGTACCAATACTACCCGTGCAAGGAGGCGCTGGTTGCCGCGGTCATCGATCGTCATAATCAAGAGATCATGCAGGTGGTCCGCGTGGCGTTTGCCGAGGTCGCGACGCAACCGGTCGAACCGGCGGTGCGCCGGATGGTCGCCGTGGCGATCGAGGCCCATCGCATCGACCCGAGGCTGCATCGCGTCCTTGCCGAGCAGATCCCGCGCACCGGACGCCTGGAACACGTGGAGGCTTTCAACCGTGAAGCCCATGCCATGTTCAGGACCTACCTCGACAGCCACCGCGACGAGATTCGCGCGATCGATCCCGCCCTCGCGGCCTTCATGTGCGTGACGTCGATCGAGGCACTGGCGCATACCGCCGTTCTGCATCGCCCCGAGACACTGTCCGACCGGGAAGTCAGAACACTGGTCGACGAGACCACGCGCCTGATCGTCGGATATCTGCAATAGCCGTCGCACGTCGCCGCAGCCGAAGCCGAAGCCAGCCGACAATTGACCCGGAGACATTATCTGACTAAAGTCAGATATATGCTCGACCCAGTTTCCCGCGTCCGCCGCTTCAACCGTGCCGTGACCTCCGCCGTCGGCGCGCTCGACACCTCGTTCCTCGGCCGCGGCCGGCCGCTCGGCGCGGCGCGCGTGCTGAACGCGATCGGGCACGGCCGCGCTGACGTCGGCGAGATCAGGGATTATCTCGGGCTCGATTCCGGCCTGATGAGCCGGCTGTTGCGCAGCCTCGAGGACGAGGGGCTGATCGAAACGACCGCGCACGGCGACGATGCGCGCCGGCGCATCGCGAAGCTGACGCCTGCGGGCAAGCGCGAGTTCAACGCCTATGAGGCGATCTCCAACCGGCAGGCCAAGGACTTCCTTAGCCATCACACCCAACGCGAGGCGCTGCTGGCGGCAATGGATTTGATCGCGTCTGCGCTCGGACGCGACGGCACCGCCCTGCACGAGATGGACCCGCGCAGCGAGCCGGCGCGCTACTGCCTCGGCGAATATTATGCCGAGCTGGCGCGACGCTTCAAACAGGGTTTTGACGTCAAGCTGTCGCGCGATCCCAATGCCAAGGACATGGTGCCCCCGCGCGGCAGCTTCATCGTGGCGATGTCTGACGGCTTGCCGATCGGCTGCGTCGGGCTGAAGGGCAGCAGCGGCGACTACGCGGAGATCAAGCGGCTCTGGGTCGCGCCAGCCGCGCGCGGGCTCGGCCTCGGTCGCCGCCTGATGGACGCGGCCGAGCACGCCGCGCGCGAGCTAGGCATCGCGGTGCTGCGGCTCGATACCAACAGCGCACTCGCTGAAGCCGGTCAGCTCTACCGCAGGACCGGCTGGACCGAGATCCCGCGCTTCAACGACGACCCCTACCCCGATCTGTTCTTCGAGAAGCATCTCTGAACGGCGCATCTCGCGCGGCTGCTGCATGCGCATGTTGTCCAGCGCCGTGCGCTGGCCTATGACGCTGACATGACCATCCGCCCCATCGTCCGCTATCCCGATCCACGGCTTGCGCAGCCGGCCGAGCCTGTCAGCCTGTTCGACGACACGCTGCGCGAGCTGGCGCACGACCTGCTTGAGACCATGCATGCGGCGCCGGGCATCGGCATCACGGCGTCGCATATCGGCGTGTCGCTTCGGGTCGTGGTGCTCGAGCTCGATGCCAGCGAAGGGCCGCGGATTTATGTCAATCCGGAGATCATCTGGGCGTCGCCGGAAATGATCCTGCACAAGGAAGGCAGCGTCTCGATGCCCGGCGTCACCGACGAGGTCGAGCGCCATGCGCGGGTCCGCATCCGCTATCAGGATCTCGACGGCAACATGCAGACCGAGGAGTCGGACGGGCTGCGCGCGGTGTGCCATCAGCACGAGATCGATCAGCTCGACGGCGTGTTCTGGATCAGGCGCTTGTCCCGCCTGAAGCGGGAGCGCCTGATCAAGCGGTTCGAGAAGCTGTCGCGCACGTAACTCGACCTCACCCTCCCGCCGTCAAATCCTTCGCCAGCGCCATATAGGCCGGCAGCGTCACGGGGTCGCAGCATTGCCGGCGGCGTGGTGCGAGGCGTAACGCGCGATCACCATCTCGGCCTTCGGATCGATGTAGATGCCCTGGCCGTGCACGCCGCGCGCCATGTAGGCGCCGTGCGCATTGTGCGTCACCCACCACTGATTGCGGTAGGAGGCGCCGGGCAAGGTGGTGTAGCCGGCCGGCTTGAACTTTTCGGGATCGCCGCCGCGCGCGATGTCCTCGACTACCGTTGACGGCACGATCTGGCGGCCGTTGAAACGGCCGTGATTGCGGATCGTCTCGCCGAAGCGGGCGAGATCGCGCAGCGTGGTCGACAATCCGCCGCCACCGCTTTCGGTGCCGATGCGATCGACGTGATAATGCGCGTCCTCCTCCGCGCCCATCGGGGCCCAGATCCGCTCGGAGAGCAGATCGGACAACGTCATGCCGCTGGCGCGCCGGCAGATGAAGGCCAGCACGTCGGTGTTGACGGTCTTGTAGGCGAAGGCCTTGCCGTGCTCACCCTGCTTCTGCTGCGCGCAGAGGAAATCGAAGATGTTGGTCGCGCCTTCATAGCCCGGCGGAATCGGCGCCATGCCGTTGGCGCGCCGCAATCCCCACACATCGGAATTCCTGTCGGTATAGACCTCGGTGTATTTGAGGCCCGTGGTCATATCCATCACCTGGTGCACACGCGCATCGCCGAACGCGCTTACCTTCAGCTCCGGCACATAGTCGGTCACCGGTGCCTGCGGATCGATCTTGCCCTCGGCGACCAGCATGCCGGCCAGCACGCCGGTGAACGACTTCGTCACCGACATCGCGATATGCGGCTTGTGCGGCTTCAACGCGCCGAAATAGCGCTCGTAGATCAATTTGCCCCGGTGCAGCACGGCGATGCCGTCGGCATAGCTCTCCTCGAGCATGCGCGCAAAAGTCTGCGGGCGGCCGTCCATCGTCACCGACGCGGAGGCGCCGATGTCATGATCTTCGCGCGGCAGCACCGACGCCGGCCCGGCGCCGCGCCAGACATTCACCGTCGGCACCAGCTGGCGAATGTTGCTCCAGGCCCAGCGCAATTCGGGAAAGCTGCGGAACGAGCCGTTCTGGAATGTGATGGTCTTGTCCTGCGGCGGCGGAAAGCCCTGCATCCAGCCAAGCATCTCGGGATCGGACTTCGCGGCGGTGGGCGTTTGTTGCTGATTGGCGGCGGCTGCGACGGACATCAATGCTGGCTCCAGAGCTGCGGAGCGAAATGCGTATCATGCGACGGCAAAGGGCACATCCCGTGTTTGCGCCGGGGTGACCGTCGTCGCATGCGCATGCCGATGCACGAATGGCTGTGCGGCCGCACAATTCGCTTGATCGGACACCTGACTGTCGCGCTCGGGCCAGATCATTCCAGCGCGCGGATTACCCGGCAGCCGCCCGCTCGATCGCCGCGATGTCGATGTTCTTCATCGTCATCATCGCCTCCATGGCGCGCTTGCCGGCGGCGCGATCGGCGCCGTTGACGAGCTCCAGCAACCGCCGCGGCGTGATCTGCCAGGTAAAGCCCCAGCGATCCCGGCACCAGCCGCACGGCAATTCCTTGCCGCCATTGCCAGTGACCGCATTCCAATAACGATCGGTCTCGTCCTGGCTGTCGGTCAGCACCATGAAACTCACCGCCTCGTTCGGCGTGAAGTTGGAGCCGCCATTCAGCCCGACGAAGCAGCGGCCGAGCACGGTGAACTCGACCGTCAGCTCATCGCCCTGCCCGATGCCCGGTATCGGCGAGACATGGCCCGCATCGACATGGCTGTCGGGAAACGTCGCGGCGTAGAATTCCGCCGCTGCGCGCGCCTGGCCCTGATCGAACCAAAGGCATGTGACGAGATCGGTCATTTGCAGTCTCCTGGTTTTTGCGAAGGACGCTTGGCCGAGGCGCCAGCCGACAGCGGGGCAACACACCGATGAAAATAATTCAGGATGGCATTTGTCAAAGTTCCGCCTCTACACGCACAGTGTCGTCCTGGCGAAAGTCAGGAGGAACTCAGGTGACCCATAACCACCGAATTTGGTTATGAACGAGATCATGGCCCCGGCGTCGCATGACAAATTGCCATTTGGGGTAATGGGTCCTAGCTTCTGCCAGGACGACGATGAGGATGGCTCTCGATTCAAGTTGTCACACCACGCGGTGTCATCACCCGCGCATGCGGGTGATCCAGTATTCCAGAGACTATGCTCGAGCCGAGAGGCCGCGGCGTACTGGATCGCCCGGTCGAGCCGGGCGATGACACCTGAGAATAAGGACGCAGCTTCCAGGATCGGCTGTCGGGGCGCGCGCCGCTCGTTCGTCCTCGGGACGCAAGGACATGGAGTGAAGCGATGACCCCCACCATCACCGCCTTCGAACGGTCCCCCGACGGCGGCAAGGGGCTGGCGCGCGATACGCGGGTTCGCTGGGCGCTGGAAGAAGTGGGCCAGCCCTACGCGGTTCGCCTGGTTTCGTTCCAGGCGATGAAGCAGCCGGCACATCTGGCGCTGCATCCCTTCGGCCAGATTCCAACCTATCAGGAAAGTGATCTCGCGCTGTTCGAGACAGGCTCTATCGTGCTCCATATCGCCGGGCGTCATGCGGGCCTGCTGCCTAACGAAGCCAATGCCCGCGCCCGCGCAATCAGCTGGATGTTTGCCGCGGTCAACACCGTGGAACCACCGATCCTCGAACTCGCAACCGCCAGGGTTCTGGAGAGCGACAAGCCATGGACCAAGGAGCGCCTGCCCCTGGTCATGGATCGCGTCCGCGACCGGCTGAAGCAGCTCGCCGCCCGCCTCGGCGATGCCGACTGGCTCGACGGCGCGTTCAGCGCCGGCGACCTGATGATGGTGTCGGTGCTGCTCAGGCTAAGAATGTCGGGCATCCTGAATGAA
The DNA here is from genome assembly GCF_947648125.1 of uncultured Bradyrhizobium sp. Taxonomy (GTDB): domain Bacteria; phylum Pseudomonadota; class Alphaproteobacteria; order Rhizobiales; family Xanthobacteraceae; genus Bradyrhizobium. The sequence goes on from NZ_CANSMR010000002.1 coordinate 562,217, forward strand.
TTTCCGAACCTTTCCGCTTACGTCGCCCGCGGCGAAGCACGACCTGCCTACAAGCGGGCTTTCGAGGCTCAGCTGGCGGTTAACACGGGCAAGCAACCGACCGGCTGAGGTTTGCGACAGGCGGGACAGAGCCCTCGTGCAGTTGCACAACACCACTGCACCACATGCAGTTCCGGCACAACGATTACGATCGCGTCGAAGCCCTCACGCAGCATTGAGCCGGCGTGAGCAAGGATTGCATTCAAATGCGCCCGCTCCGCGCACATCTATCAGACGAGGCCGGACTCCTCGGCCCCTTAAGCAAAACGGAGAAACTCAATGACGAACGTCAAACTGTTGTCGGCTGCTTTCATCGCGGTTGCCATGATCGCGACACCGGCGATGGCGCGTGAAACGCACGCTGTTTCCAGGCATGTGGCCGAAGCCAATGCCGCCGCGCCGGCCGAGCCCGTCTATGTCGATGGTCGCGCCTGCATCCCGGCACCGCGTGTCGGTTCATTCGCGACCGCACCCTGGACTGGCGGCAATATCCCCTGCGAACCGGGTCCGTATTGATCGCTGCGCGCGACAGCTAACGAAACAGCAAATTGCCGTATGGCGGGTTAGCGACACGCTACCCGCCATTCTGCGCACCGACCGATGAGACGGTGGAATACGTTTCGCTACACCCTACGCGCTCATTGCTTAAAGCAATGCTCACGGTGCCATCTTAGGAAATGCGGATGCGGACGGTCAGACACGCGCTGCGGCGCGAGCGCGTGGCCTGACTTGTTGATTATTGATCGTATGCCTTGCGGATCATTTGTCTGCCGCGAGATCAATATTTCCAAATTGTCGGCCAAGCTGATCAAGCCGCGATCAAACATCCAATGCGCTGTGCCAGAAAGAGCGATCCCGTTGCTAACAATATCGGGTCCGCTCGCCTCCACTGGCCGAATGTGCGCAGCAGCGACTTCCGCGCGCCCTCTCCCATTGATCAGTTTTAGTCCTGTGATCGCACACCGCTCGTCGTAGGCGCGCAGAACCACACGACGAAAGACCCGGTCGCGCATAATCCTCGACATCGTAACGCTCACGCGGTCGCGTTGCTGGTCATATGTGAAGGGCGCTTGTGCTCCTTCGCCAATATCGAGCGATGGCACGTCAGTGTCGGAACGCGGCAACAGAGGCACATCTTCCTCGAAGCCCAGTTCGACTATTCTGGCAAAATCATCAGGTGAGAGTGGACGAACCGCAGATTGAGCCCGTCCGGATATGCGTCCCTGGTCATTGAGAACACCCCGCTCGACTGGTCCCGTTGCACCGTTGAACGGGACCGGATTTGCGAAGTCGAGATAGGTTCGTGGCTCGATCAGCGCGAGGTACATCCCCGAAATGCCGGGATCGGGAATAACCTGACGAACCTTGGCGATCGCAAAGTAACCTTTTGTCTCGGCCACTTTGCTTGGCTCGTAGTAGACAATCCAGTCACCGACACAGGCCTCGACACGGCGCAAATACTGGCTGGGGAATTGATACTGTTCCGCAGGACTATCGTCGTAGATCGAGTCCGACCGATGAATGAATACGCCAAACCCCATAGCTGCTTCGGCCCCACCTCCCCGAAATCCATTTAGATTACGTGACAACGCTCCAAGAAGTCATCATGGGATCTGCTTTTTCGCGCGTGACCTCACTCCCACTCAATCGTCCCCGGCGGCTTCGACGTCACGTCGTACACCACCCGGTTCACGCCCTTCACCTCGTTGATGATGCGCGTCGCGGTCTCGGCCAAAAACTTCATGTCGAACTGGTAGAAGTCGGCGGTCATGCCGTCGGTCGAGGTGACGGCGCGGAGGCCGACGACGTATTCGTAAGTTCTGCCGTCGCCCATCACGCCGACGGTCTTGACCGGCAGCAGCACGGCGAAGGCCTGCCAGATTGCGTCATAGAGGCCGTGCTTGCGGATCTGGTCGATATAGACCGCATCGGCGTTACGCAGGATGTCGAGCTTTTCTTTGGTGATGTCGCCGGGGCAGCGGATCGCAAGGCCGGGGCCCGGGAACGGGTGGCGGCCGACGAAGACTTCGGGCAGGCCGAGCTCGCGGCCGAGCACGCGCACCTCGTCCTTGAACAATTCGCGCAGCGGCTCGACCAGCTTCATGTTCATGCGATCAGGAAGGCCGCCGACATTGTGGTGCGACTTGATGGTGACAGACGGTCCGCCGGTGAAGGAGACACTCTCGATCACGTCGGGGTAGAGCGTGCCCTGCGCCAGGAATGCGGCGCCGCCGATCTTCTTGGCCTCCGCCTCGAACACGTCGATGAAGAGCCGCCCGATGGTCTTGCGCTTCACTTCGGGATCGGTGACGCCTTCGAGCTCGCCCAGAAACTCTTTCGACGCGTCCACATGGACCAGCGGGATGTTGTAGTGGTTGCGGAACAGGTCGACGACGGTCTTCGCCTCGTCGAGCCGCAGCAGGCCGTGATCGACGAACACGCAGGTGAGCTGGTCGCCGATCGCTTCATGGATCAGGACCGCGGCGACGGCGGAATCGACGCCACCCGACAGGCCGCAGATCACCTTGCCCTTGCCGACCTGGGCGCGGATCTTCTCGATCGCCTCCTCGCGGAAGGCGCGCATGGTCCAGTCGCCGGTCAGGCCCGCGACCTTGCGGACGAAGTTGCGCAAGAGCTTTGCGCCGTCCGGCGTGTGCACCACCTCAGGGTGGAACATCAGGCCGTAATACTTCCGCTTCTCGTCCTGGATGATCGCGAACGGCGCATTCGGCGAGGTGCCGGCGACCGAGAAGCCGGGCGGCATCTTGGTGATGCGGTCGCCATGGCTCATCCACACCTGATGCTTTTCGCCGTGGCCCCAGACGCCGTCGAACAGTTGGCTCTCGGTCTTGACCTCGACATCGGCGCGGCCGAATTCGCGGTGGTGGCCGCCCTCGACCTCGCCGCCGAGCTGGGCGGCCAGGGTCATCTGGCCGTAGCAGATGCCGAGCACGGGAACGCCTGACTCGAAGATCAGCTGCGGGGCGCGCGGCGAGCCGGTCTCGTGCACCGACTCCGGCCCGCCGGACAGGATCACCGCCTTCGGCTTCATCTCCTTGAAGGCGGCCTCCGCCTTCTGGAACGGCACGATCTCGGAATAGACGCCCATCTCGCGGACGCGGCGGGCGATCAGTTGCGTCACCTGGCTGCCGAAATCGACAATCAGAATCTTGTCATGCGCCGAGGCCACCGTGGGCGCCGACGAGTCATGGGCTGTGTGCTGGGCTGTCATGGCAAGCAGATACGCGACGGCGCCCGCCCCCGCAACCGCGCAGCGCGGGGCGCCCACATTCTTCTTTGGGCATGGACAAATCTATATAGGTCAATACTATTGACCTAATTTGGCCGGAACCGATGGGAGGAAACCAATGCCGGATTTTCACGAACCGTCCCGCCTCGCGGCCCTCGGCCGCGACTGGGTCGCCGCCTGGAACGCGCGCGACCTCGAGCGCGTGCTGGCGATGTATTCGGAGGATACCGAGATGACCTCGGACCGGATCCCGGCGTTCGGGTTCGGCGCGTCGGGCACGGTGCGCGGCAAGGCGCAATTGCGGGCGTATTGGAGCGCTGCGCTCGCCAAACTGCCCGAGCTGCGTTTCGAGCTGATCGACCTCTATGTCTCGCCCGACAGCGTCGTGGTGTTCTACCAGAATGAGCGCGGCAAGAAGATCTGCGAGTATCTGCGGTGTGACGCCGAGGGCAAGATCAGGCAGGGTTCGGCGAACCATCTGGTGGGTTGAACGCGATCTCTCACCCCCCGTCATTGCGAGCGAAGCGAAGCAATCCATGGCTCCTTCCCCCCTCGCGCGGAAGCATGGATTGCTTCGTCGCTTCGCTCCTCGCAATGACAGCGAAGAATTCGTAGGATGAGCGAAGCATCAGGACCACCCACATGAAAATCCCGGCCCTGCCCTTCACCGTCACCGACTGGAGCAACGTCGAACCTTCGGTGCATCCCGGCGAGACCGGGCAAGCGCTGTGGCGCACGCTCGACATCGGCGAGCTGCGGGTGCGGATGGTCGAGTATTCGCCGGGCTACCTCGCCGATCACTGGTGCGATCGCGGCCATGTGCTCTTTGTCGTCACGGGCGAGCTCGACACCGAGCTGCGCGACGGCCGCAAATTCACGCTGAAGCCGGGCATGAGCTACCAGGTCTCCGATTTCGGCGACGCCGCGCACCGCTCGTCGACGGCGGTGGGTGCGACGCTATTTATTGTGGATTGAGCTGATGTAGTTCCTCAGTCATTGCGAGCCACCCGGTCGGCGCGAAGCGCCGCCGGATGACAGGCTCCGCGAAGCAATCCATAGCGCCGCTTGGTGAGACATGGATTGCTTCGTCGCTTCGCTCCTCGCAATGACGTGGAGAGAGTCACGCACTCACCGCCTCCGCGCCGCAACCTTCCTCACCTTGGTATCCGCCCAGCTCAGCGGCTTGCCGCTCTTCGACGGCAGCACGAGTTGCCCGACGGCCTGCCCGGCCTGGTCCAGCAGCACCGAATGCGCTTCGCCGCGCGCATAGAGATGCGCCTCACCCCATTGCCGCAAGGAGACCACGATCGGGAACAGGTCGTGTCCCCGCTTCGTCAGCGCATATTCGAGGTAGGCGCTGCCGTCGGACGCCGCGACCTGCTCGAGCACGCCGGCTTCGACCAGCTTGCGCAACCGCGCCGTCAACATGCCCTTGGCGATGCCGAGATTCTTCTGGAAGTCGCCGAACCGGCGCAGGCCGTCGAACGCGTCGCGCACGATCAGCAGCGACCACCAGTCGCCGATCGCATCCAGCGCGCGCGCCACCGGGCATTCCGCCTTTGCGAATGCAGTCCGCTTCATCGCGGCCTATCTCCTTCGATCACGATTCCGAACTGGTATTAAAATAGGACTAGACAGCATCCGGCGCAACTGGTCTCATTATAAGACTAGATTGAACTTGCAACGGAGGCGATGATGAGCACCCAGGATGTGACGACAGCGGAACCGGCAAAGTCGGCCGACATCGCCGGAGGCCGGCTTTCGCCCGCGATCGTGCTGCTGTTTGCGGTCGCTTGCGGGCTCAGCGTCGCCAACATCTATTCCGCCCAGCCGCTGCTCGACACCATGGCGCAGGATCTCGGCATTACCCCCGCCGCGATCGGCATCGTGGTGACGCTGACCCAGGTCGGCCTCGCCTTCGGCCTGATGCTGATCGTGCCGCTCGGCGACCTCTGGGACCGCCGCAAGCTGATCGTCGGCCAGATCATGCTGTCATCCGTCGCGCTCGTCGTGGTCGGCACCGCGCCGAACGCGGTCGTGCTGTTTTGCGCAATGGCGCTGGTCGGGCTGCTCGCCGTCGTCATCCAGGTGATCGTCGCCTTTGCCGCGACATCGGCCTCGCCGGCCGAGCGCGGACGGACCATCGGCACCATCCAAAGCGGCGTCGTGTCGGGCATCCTGCTCGCGCGCTTTGCCTCGGGCACACTCGCCGATATCGGCGGATGGCGCATGGTCTACCTGACCTCGGCGGTGCTGATGCTCGCAATGGCCGCGCTGCTCGCCTATGTGCTGCCGCGGCAGCAGCCGCGGGCGTTGACCGGATCATCCTGTGCCAAGCTGCTGCGCTCGACGGCCGCGCTGTTCGCCGAGGAGCCGGTGTTGCGCGAGCGCGCCGTATTCGCATTCCTGATTTTTGCAAGCTTCAGCGCGTTCTGGAGCTCGGTGGTGCTGCCGCTCGCCGCACCGCCGCTGTCGCTGTCGCACACCACGATCGGCATGCTCGGCATTGCCGGCCTCGCCGGCGCGCTGGCGGCGCGCAATTCGGGCCGCCTCGCCGATCGCGGCTGGGGCCAGCGCACCACCGGATTGTCGCTGCTGCTGATGCTCGCCGGCTGGGCGCCGATCGCCTGCATGCACGCGTCGCTGTGGCTGGTGCTCGCCGGCGTCGTCATGATCGACTTCGCGGTGCAGGCCGTCCACGTCACCAACCAGAGCCTGATCGTCGCGGCGCGCCCCGACGCGTCGAGCCGCCTGATCGGCGTCTACATGGTGTTCTACTCGGTCGGCAGCGGGCTCGGCGCGATCTCTTCGACGATGGCCTATGCCGCCGCCGGCTGGCTCGGCGTCTGCGCGCTGGGCGCTGCGATCAGCGCCTGCGCGCTGCTGTTCTGGGTCATCGTGGTGAGCAGGACACCGGCGCCGGCGGGCGTGTGCTCCGAGGCGTAGGGTACCCAACCCGTCATTGCGAGCCACCCGGTCGGCGCGAAGCGCCGCCGGATGACAGGCTCCGCGAAGCAATCCATCGTGCCGCATGTGCGGAGCCATGGATTGCTTCGTCGCTACGCTCCTCGCAATGACGGCGGAAAAAGCCTCACGCCTTCCTCAGCACCGAGACGAAGAACCCGTCGGTGCCGGTGCGGCGCGGCGTCATCAGCAGGCCCTCCGCCGATTGCAGGGCGGCCTCTGCGAATGGCTCGGCCTTGTCCCACAACACCGATGCGGTCTGCTCCGGCGGCTGCACGGAAAACTCCGGGTGCCGCGCGATGAACGCCTTGACCTGCTCGCCGTTCTCCTCCGACAGCACCGAGCAGGTGATGTACGCGATGCGGCCACCGCCCTTCACCAGCGGCGCGGCGCGCTCCAGCACCTCGGCCTGATCCTTCAGCCGCACCTCGAGCGCGCCGGGGCGCATGCGCCATTTGGCGTCGGGATTGCGGCGCCAGGTGCCGGTGCCCGTACAAGGCGCGTCGATCAGCACGAGATCGGCGGAGGCCTTGATGTCGGCCAGCACCTCCTCCTCGCCGCGCGGCGTGCGCACGTCGCAATTGTGCACGCCGGCGCGCGACAGCCGTTCATGGATCGGCGCGAGCTGGCGCTTGTCGCTGTCGGTCGCGATCAGCCGGCCCTTGCCTTGCATCTGAGCTGCCACCGCCAGCGTCTTGCCGCCGGCGCCGGCGCAGAGATCGATCACCTGCTCGCCGGGCTTGGCCGCCGAGAACAGCGCGGCGAGCTGCGAGCCCTCGTCCTGAACTTCGATAGCGCCCTTGATGAAATCCTCCTCGGCATGGATGCCGGGGTTGCGCGCGTCGGCGCCGAGCTCGATGCGCAGGCCGAGCGGCGACCACGGCGTTTCCTTCGCACCAAGATGCGACAATCGCGGCAGCACCTTCTCGCGCTTGCCACGCAGCGTGTTGACGCGCAGATCGAGCGGCGCGCGGCTCGCCATCGCTGTTGCTTCGGCGGCGCGGTCGTCGCCGAACACTCTTGCCAGATACGGGTCGAGCCAGTCCGGATAGTCGCCCGCGACATGCGCCGGCGCATCCGCAAGCGAACGCGAGGCCAATGCAGCCTCCTCGGCCGCGGTCAGCGGTTCCGGCGCGAACCGGCCGCCGTCGCACAGCGCCGAGATCGTCGGGATGTCCATGCCGCGCTCGAGCTTGAGCATGCCGAGCACCCGCGACCGGGCGCTGGCGTCGTCCATCAGATAGGCCGCGGAGGATTGCCGGCGCAGCACGTCCCAGATCAGGCCGGAGATCGCGGCGCGATCGCCGGAGCCGGCATAGCGGTGCGCGGTGCCCCATTCCTTGAGCGCTTTCGCGGCGGGAATGCGCTGTGCGTCGATGGTGGCGATCAGCTCGATCGCGGCGGAGAGCCGGGCAGCGGGGGTCATAGAACTCTTTCGGTTGGGCGCATCAGATCAGCAGCAGGAGCTTGAGCGCGAAATACAGCCACATCGCCGCCAGTACCAGTACGCCGGCGAACCAGGCAAGCGAGCGCGGCCGCACATCGTTGGAGCTGACGAATACCCCGGCATGGGCAAACCGCGTCACCACGAACACCCAGGACATCAGCACGATGAACAGATCGGCACGGCGCAGCGGCAGCGCAATGGCGATCAGGACATAGAACAGCACCGGCAGCTCGAACTGGTTGGCAAAGCAGTTACCGAGTTGGGTGGCACGCTCCGGCCAGTTCGACTCGCGCAGCGCGATATCCTTCATCTTGGTTTCGCCGCTTTTGAGCGCCCGGCCCCGCGTCACCGCCATGCCGAACAAAAGCGCGAAGGTGAGCCCAATCTGGATGAAGACCGGCAACAGAACCATTTGAACCGACATCAAGAATCTCCCTTAAGCCGGGCGCCCGGCCGCCCTCTTAGCCGCCACGGCCGCGCAACACAATGAAGCCTGCCGATAACGCGCCTGGGCAATCCGTTGAACCATCATCCAAGCCTGGGTGACCAACCCCCAGGAATAATGACGGTTTCAGTTCCCCACGGCTGACGCGATGGGCATCATCACCCCGATCCTGGACGGCGCGACCCTGGCCGCCGAGAGCCTCGGCGATCTCCTCACCTCCATGCTGAAGGCGATCGACCCCGGCATCGGCTGGTTCGACGACGCGGCGGATGGCGGGCTCGGCATAGTGCTGTCGGGGCTCGCCGGCGTCGCCACAGCGCTCCTGGTCGCAATCCTGCTCTTGGTTTATTTCCGCAGCGGCTATCGCTCGGCGCGCGACATCGTCAGGCACAGCCTCGCCACGGCGCTGGTGCTCAGCCTGCTCGGCTATGCGGCCTACGACATGGGGCACGATGCGCTTGCCTATCTCGGGCTCAACGCATCGCCGGCCGCGACGGGAACGAACTCGCCTGATACGAGACTGCTCGGAGGCCGCAGCGGTCCGCCTACCCTATCCATCCGCGCGGACAAGCAGCTTGCGATCTAGCGCCTGCGCCGCCGGATCAAACAAGACATCAAACAACGCATCAAACAGAGCAGCGAAGAACACAGCGAAATCGTCATCGTTCCGACTTTGCGCCGAGGCTATAATTCGGGCGAAAGGATCGATGCATGCCCCAGTTTCGCCTGACACAAATCTCCGACACCCACCTCGCGCGTCGCTTCAAGCCGCTCGTCGACAACTTTCATCGCGTCAGCGAGCACATCGACGCGACGCGTCCCGATCTCGTGCTCAACTCCGGCGACGTCTCGTTCGATGGGCCGACCAGCCGCGACGATCTAATGTTCGCCAAGGAACTGCACAACGCGCTGCCGGTCGATTGCCTCTATCTGCCGGGCAATCACGACATCGGCGACAATCCGACCGCGGTCGGCCCGGTGCCGGCGCAACTGCCGACCGAAGAAACGCGCCGCGCTTTCACCTCGGTGCTCGGCGAGGATCGCTGGCATTTCGACGCCGCCGGCTGGTGCTTCATCGGCCTCAATTCGCTGATCATGAATACCGGCCTCGACAGCGAGGCCGCGCAGTTCGACTGGCTCGCCTCGGCGCTCGACAAGGCCGTCGGCAGACCGGTCGCGCTGTTCCTGCACAAGCCGCTGTATCTCGACGTGCCGTACGATGCCGAACGCGTCGAGACCGCGATCCGCTACGTGCCGCAGCCGGCGCGCCGCCGCCTGATCGAGATGTTCGGCAAGGTCGATTGGCGCCTGGTCGGCAGCGGCCATGTGCACCAGCGCCGCGACTACACATTCGAGCATGTCAGGCAGATCTGGGCGCCCTCGGCCGGCTTCATCATTTCAGATGCGCGACAGGAAGTGATCGGCATCAAGGAAGTCGGCCTGGTCGAGTACCGCTTCCAGCCGGACAGTTTTGAAGTGCGTCACGTCAGGGCCAAGGGACAGGTCGATGTCGACCTGGACATGCTGCTCGGCAAGCAGCCGGCGTGAGGCGTCTCAGCTCCGCGCCGCGTCGTGCAGGTCCTGCTTGATGACGGTGAGCAGCGCCTGCAGCGAGTCCTTGTTCGGCCGCGGCGCCGCCGGCCGCGCACGCGGCATGAAGCGGACCGGCTCGGCGGCCGGCTCGTCCTCGACAAATTTTCCATGCAAGACGTCGTCGCGGCGGCCCATGACGAACATCGTCGCCCAATAGCCGAGGGCGAGGAGAATGACCCCGAAAACAATAGCTTCAAAAACCATGGCTACACCTGAAATATAGCCATATTGAATCAACTGCTCCGGGTCCCCGTCAAGCAAATGGGGGCCGAAAAGCCCCCAAGAGCCCGCCATTGTGGCGCTTTTGATACTTTGTTGCGCGGAATGGGAGCTAGAGCCCCGCAGAACGGGGCTCTAGCTCCTTCTTTGACGCGTTTTCCTCACGCGAACCGGTACCCACTTCGCTCGAAAACGCTTTGCCAGCCCCTTAACTCAGGCCTTGTCCGGCCCGATCCGGACCAGCTGCTTACCGAAATTGGCGCCCTTGAGCAGGCCCATGAAGGCCTCCGGCGCGCTGTCCAGTCCCTCGGTCACGAACTCCTTGTACTTGACCTTGCCCTCGCGCACCCATTGCGACATGTCGCGCAGGAAGTCGCCATGCATGGCGGCGAAGTCGCTGACGATGAAGCCGCGGAAGGTCAGCCGCTTGGTCAGGATGTTGCGCATCATCGCGCCGGCCCATTTCGGGGCGAGCGCCTCCGTGTCGTTGTAATGCGCGATCAGGCCGCAGACCGGAATCCGCGCGAACGCATTGAGCAGCGGGAACACCGCGTCGAACACCGCGCCGCCGACATTCTCGAAATAGACGTCGATGCCCTTCGGGCAGGCTTCCTTGAGCTTCGCCGCAAGGTTGGGATCGCGATGATCGAGGCACTCGTCGAAGCCGAGCTCGTTCTTGACGTAGGCGCATTTGTCCTTGCCGCCGGCGATGCCGATCGCCCGCGCACCTTTGATCTTCGCGATTTGCCCGACCGCCGAGCCGACGGCGCCGGACGCGGCCGCAACCACCACCGTCTCGCCCGCCTGCGGCTTGCCGATCTCGAGCAGTCCCGTATAGGCGGTCATGCCGGGCATGCCGAGCACGCCGACCGCGGTCGAGATCGGTGCGATCTTCGGATCGATCTTGGCGAGCCCCTTGCCGTCGGACAGCACATGCGTCTGCCAGCCTGCGCGCGACAGCACGATATCGCCCTTGGCGAAGGCGGGATTGTTGGACGCGACCACCTCGCTCACCGTGCCGCCTTCCATCACCCCGCCGACCGGCACCGGTGCGGCATAGGACGGACCATCGGCCATGCGGCCGCGCATATAGGGATCGAGTGACAGCCAGATGGTGCGCAGCAGCACCTCGCCCGCGCCCGGTGTCGGCGGCGTGTAATCCTCGAGCCTGAAATTGGCCGGCGTGGGCTCGCCATGCGGGCGCGAGGCCAGAACGATGCGCTTTCCTTGGGACATGATTTCCTCTTGAGGTGATTGGTTCGTGGCGCACACGTAGTCATGCAATCCAGCTCCCCGCAAGGGAGATGGATTTGCTCTTTCGCGCACGCCTGTTTGAAATTCTGTTTAAAATGATGCCCGTCATGCCGGGAGCATGCCGCCCGGCAGACCCGTCATTGCGGGGCAGTCCGCCTGGCTCCCGCGCGATCGCTAGTCAGCCGGGATGAAGCGGAGGGTGCCTGCGCGACGCGTCGGCTTGCCGGTGTCGTTGGTATGATTGACGCCGTCCATGACAGGCACCTCAGGGAAATCGAATGGGCTTACGCCGTCGAGGCACGCCACGTTGACAGCATACAGGCTCTGGTTCGATCGTCGCTGATGATGCGTGTAGATTCCGCAGCGAGAACAGAAGAAGTGCTGTGCCGATCCGGTGTGGAAGCGGTAGCTTGTCAGCGCCTCCTCGCCCTGCAGGAACCTGATCCCACCCATCTCCGCCATGACGACGACGGCACCGCGCATCCGGCAGTAAGAGCAGGTGCAGCGGCGGATCGAACTGAAACCGTCGCTGAGCGTCGCCTCGAAGCGCACCGCACCGCAATGGCACTGGCCGGCCCGAACATTCGTGTCGTTCACCATCTCGCCTCGGTCCCCTGTCAAGAGATTCCGGGGCGGTCCCGTGGACCGACCCGGAATGACGAACGAGGTGCTTACACCCCGCCCGGATAGTTCGGGGCTTCGCGCGTGATGGTGACGTCGTGGACGTGGCTCTCGCGCAGGCCCGCGCCGGTGATGCGGACGAACTCGGCCTTGTCGTGGAAATCCTTGATGTCCTTCGCGCCGACATAACCCATCGCCGCTCTGAGACCGCCGGCGAGCTGATGCATCACGTTGCCGACCGGGCCCTTGTAGGGCACCTGGCCCTCGATGCCCTCAGGCACCAGCTTCAGCGTGTCCTTGATGTCCTGCTGGAAGTAGCGGTCGGCCGAGCCGCGCGCCATCGCGCCGACCGAGCCCATGCCGCGATAGGCCTTGTACGAGCGGCCCTGCCAGAGGAACACTTCGCCGGGCGTCTCATCGGTGCCGGCGAGCAGCGAGCCGACCATCGCGATGTCGGCGCCGGCGGCAAGCGCCTTGGCAAGGTCGCCGGAATATTTGATGCCGCCGTCGGCGATCACGGGCACGTCGGCCTTCTTCGCCGCCGCCACCGCATCCATGATCGCGGTGAGCTGCGGCACGCCGACGCCGGCCACGATGCGCGTGGTGCAGATCGAGCCCGGGCCGATTCCGACCTTGATGCAGTCGGCGCCCGCATCGATCAGCGCCTGCGCGCCGCCCTCGGTCGCGACGTTGCCCGCCACGACCTGCACGGCGTTGGAGAGCCGCTTGATGCGGTTGACGGCGTTGAGCACATGCCGCGAGTGACCGTGCGCGGTGTCGACCACGACGACGTCGACGCCGGCATCGATCAGCCGCTCGGTGCGCTCATAGCCGGTCTCGCCGACCGTGGTCGCGGCGGCGACGCGAAGCCGGCCCTGCGCGTCCTTGCAGGCGAGCGGATGGGCAACCGCCTTCTCCATGTCCTTGACGGTGATCAGGCCGACGCAGCGATATTGGTCGTCGACGACGACCAGCTTTTCGATGCGATGCTGGTGCAGCATCCGCTTCGCCTCGTCCTGGCTGACACCCTCGCGCACCGTGACAAGGTTTTCGTGCGTCATCAGCTCCGAAACCCTTTGCCGCGGATCGGTCGCGAAGCGCACGTCGCGGTTGGTCAGAATGCCGACCAGCTTGCCCGGCACGTTCTTGCCCGCACCTGTCACGACCGGGATGCCGGAGATACCGTGATCCTTCATCAGCGTCAGCGCGTCGGCCAGCGTGGCCTCGGGGCCGATGGTCAGCGGGTTGACCACCATGCCGGATTCGAACTTCTTGACCTGCCGCACCTGGGCAGCCTGACCTTCGGGGTCGAAATTGCGGTGGATGACGCCGAGGCCGCCGGCCTGCGCCATCGCGATCGCCATCCGCGCCTCGGTGACGGTGTCCATCGCGGACGCCATGATCGGGATGTTGAGTTGGATCGCGCGGGTGACCCGCGAGCGGATGTCGACTTCCGAGGGAAGAACGTCGGACAGACCGGGCTTCAGAAGCACATCGTCGAACGTGTAGGCTTCGCGGATAGCCTGAAATCCCGTGGCCATTGCCAACTCCTTATCTGCGGCCCAGCCGCGATGGTCTTACGGATGAACGCCGCCTGCGGCGACGCTCGCTGCGTCACCGTCGAATCGGCGCCCATCGGTGGGGTTGACGCTGGTCGATAGCATGGCGGCATGACGAATCAAAGTGTTTGCCAGCCATGCACAGGCTTTTTACGGGCCGGTTCAGGGGGCCCTATAGCCTGCTTAGCGATATCCCTGCGGCGGCCCGTGCCGGCGGATCGCCTCGACCACCTCGCGGTGGCGCCGGTCCTCGCGCTTCAGGTGCACCGCGATGACCGCATGGGCCGACGGCACCAGCAGCAAGACGTGGAAAAACAGCCCGAAAATCGCGCAAAACACGATCAGGACCAGATTGAAGATGGCCGAAAACGGCTGTCCGTTCAGGAGCAGCCCGATCGGCGGCAGCAGAGCGGCAAGGACGTAGATCACGGCACAGCACCTCAAACGCCGGGGGATGCATACCAGCGTCACGCAGGATTTAGGGCGTTTGCCCGGTTCCGCAATAGCGTGGTCCGGGGCAGGATGATATGGCCCCCTCGCCCGCCTTTTTCAGCACGGCTGTCCTGTTTTGATGAACAAACAACGCCTGATCCCGCTCATCGTCGCTACCGCGCTTTTCATGGAAAACATGGACTCCACGGTCATTGCGACCTCGCTGCCGGCGATCGCCGCCGATATCGGCACGAGCCCCCTGACGCTGAAACTCGCGATCACGTCCTATCTGCTGTCGCTCGCGGTGTTCATTCCGGCCAGCGGCTGGACCGCGGACCGCTTCGGCGCCCGCATCGTGTTTGCCGGCGCCGTCGCCGTGTTCATGCTGGGCTCGATCGGCTGCGCGCTGTCCTCCTCGGTGACCGATTTCGTATTCGCCCGCATCCTGCAGGGCCTCGGCGGAGCGATGATGACCCCGGTCGGGCGGCTGGTGCTGCTGCGGTCGGTCGACAAGAGCGCGTTGGTCAACGCGATGGCCTGGGTGACGGTGCCGGCGCTGATCGGCCCGGTGATCGGGCCGCCGCTCGGCGGCTTCATCACCACCTATTTCTCCTGGCACTGGATCTTCCTGATCAACATCCCGATCGGGCTGCTCGGCATCTTCCTGGCGCTGAAATATATCGACCCGATCAAGAGCGAGGATCCCGAGCGCTTCGACCTGATGGGACTGGTGCTGGCCGGCATCGGGCTTGCCGGCATCGCTTTCGGGCTGTCCGTCGCCGGGCTCAATCTCCTGCCGTGGCCAATCGTCGCCGGCCTGGTCGGGGTCGGCACAGTGTCGATGACGCTCTACATCATCCACGCCCGGCGCACCGGTTCGCCGGTGCTCGATTTCGGGCTGCTGCGACTGCCGACCATGCGGGCCTCGATCGTCGGCGGCTTCATGTTCCGGCTCGGTATCGGCGCGTTGCCGTTCCTGCTGCCGCTGCTGATGCAAGTCGGCTTCGGCCTGTCGCCGTTCCAGTCCGGTCTTGTCACCTTTGCCTCCGCGGTCGGCGCCATGGGCATGAAGACGCTGGCGGCGCGCATCATCAAGGCCTTCGGCTTCCGCAACATGATGACGGTGAACGCGGTGGTGAGCTCGGCCTTCCTCGCCGCCTGCGCTCTGTTCACGATCTCGACGCCGCTGATGCTGATCTTCACCATCCTGGTGGTCGGCGGCTTCTTCCGCTCGCTGCAATTCACCGCGATCAACACCGTGGCCTATGCCGAGGTCGAGGCGCCGCAGATGAGCCGCGCCACCACCCTCGTCAGCGTCAACCAGCAGCTCGCGGTGTCCGCGGGCGTCGCGGTCGGCGCGTTCTCCGTCGAAACCACGCTGGCGCTGCATCACCAGACCGAGCTGTCCGCCGACGTGTTTGGGCCGGCGTTCATCGTGGTGTCGCTGATCTCGGCAGCGTCCGCCTGGTTCTTCTGGCAAATGCCGGTTGACGCCGGCAACGAAATCGCCGGCCGCAAGGCGATCGACATCTCGAGCCGCAAGGGCGCCGAGAAGCGCGCCGCGGCTGAAGCGGTCAAGGTCGCGACCGAGGATACGCAGAACGCGCGCGACCAGCGGCTCGGCTAGTTGATCGAACGAGCCGTTTCCGAAGCACGGACACTGCAAGCCGCCGTCCGGTCACGGCCAGGCCCTTAGGGGTGGCCGGTGATTCCGCCTGGCTGTCCTCGATCCGGACGTTCAATCAGTTCGTATGCGGGAACGTGGGTCGCTTCCAGCCACGATTCCAGTGCAGCTCCGCAGACCGTGCAGATCGCGTCACCCGTATGCGGCACCAAGAACTTCTCTTCAGTGCGTCTGTACTCAGCGCCGCAATTGCATTGAACAATGGTCGCCATATGAGAGATATGCGCCTGCGATATCAGATTTTCCAGCCCCGCAAGAAACGGCCCCAATGCGCGAAACCCGACACTGCACGAAGCCGCCAACCCGGTCGCCGGCGCTCACCGTCGCCGGCACGTAGCGCTCGGAGCAGTCCAGCCGGCCCGGCTCAAGCTTTGTTGAACGGCCTGTCGAAACCGTGCTGGCTTTGCAGGATAAGCCCGCAGGCTCCGCAGGAGGGACCTCGATCTCGCGCGTGGCGCTGTTCTGGCTGGCCTTCATGCTGTCGCGGCCGCTGGGCGCCACGGTCGGCGACTTCCTCGACAAGCCGGTCAGCGATGGCGGTCTTGCCTGAGCCGCCCGATCGCGTCGGCGGTTCTCGCGATCTTCATCATCGTCTGTGTGCTGGTGCTGCCGCAGCGCGCCGGATCGCATCCGGCGGTCTCCGGCACGACGGCGTGATTGAGGGCACGGCTGGAGTCTGCTCCGTTCCGATGGAATCGGAACGGAGCGCGAGAGTCATGCGAAGCTGAAGCCCACTTCGCTCCAAAGCGCTGTTGTCATCAAGTCGGAGCCACTTGCTTGGAGCGCGCTGTCCAAGTCCTGTCCTGGATCACCGTGCAGATCTGGAACTTGTAGTGGCTGAAGAAGTCCGCAATGCCGCGCCTCTTGGCCTTCGCGTGCTCGGGGTGACGGCGCCATTGGTCCAGGGCTTGTTCGGTTTCGAACTCGACGATCGTCACGCGCTCACCGTCTTCGGCAACAAAGCCCTTGTGGGCGACGTAGCCGGGCACGGTCCGCGCCAGCTCGCTCATCTGCTTTGCCATTGGGCCGTACTCGTCCTGAACGCCGGGGTTCAGTCGCGAGCGAAATATGGTGACGATCATTGGCGCCTTCCTGTGCACGGTCGTTCGAGGTCATCGGAGGCGTCGCCCCCGGGGTGCCGCTGACCTTGCGATCAGGAATAACATAAATCAAATGCATATATCAGATTATGATTATGCAAAATGATCTAAGCCAGCTTCGCTTTCAATTCACCAGCCAACAACGCGATCGCCGGATCGAAACGGCCTGGAGCGACGTTGCGGATCAAGGTCACCACGGCGGGCAAGGTGAAGTCCAGAACGTCCAATACGCGCAACACATTCCGGTGCGGGCTTTGCTCGAACTGACGCCGCGGCACCAGACCCAACCCGCCACTATGGGCAAGCAGCGCCAGTTGGAGGTCTTCACCGAACACCTCGGCCGCGACGCGGATCGGCAGTTGCAGCCGGTCGAAGGCTTTCATGAGAGCAGCGCGGCAGCCGCACCCGGGCGGGTTGAGGAACCAGCCCTGCCCGGAAAGGTCGCGCAGCCGATAACGATTGCGCTTCGCTGGTGATTTGACCGGGCCCACGATGACAATCCGTTCGACGCCCAGCGCAATGCCCGCCAGCCCTGGCGGTAGAGTATGGGCATCGGTCAACAGGCCAACCGCGCAATCGAGCGCCCCGCTGCGCACGTCCTCGATGAGACCGGCGCTCCAGTTTGAACTGATCTGTAGTTTGATCCGAGGGAACGCCCGGTGCAGGGCATCAAGTGGCGTGGTCAGGACCATTTCGCCCAGACCATGCGCAATCCCGGCCTTCAGGTCGCCGGCAGGATCGGCTGCGCTCGTCGTGCAGGCTTGCAGCTCCGCGACCGCGGTCAGGACTCTCCTGCAATGTTCCAGGACATGATTCCCAAGCGCCGTAAGAACAGCCGGTTTCACCGCGCGATTGAACAGCGGCGCGTCGCCGATCGCAGCCTCAAAGTTCTGGATGCGCCGCGTGGCGGCCGGCTGCGTCAGGTTGAGGCGTGCGGCCGCCCGGTTCACCGACCCCGTTTCAGCGACCGCGACAAAGGCTTGGATATCTTGCAGGTTCATAAGCAGGAAGCATAATCAGATTTCGATTATGCAGGAAGTAGAAAGGCTGGAGCCGCTGCTGAGCGCTCACGACATTGGCTTTTGGGCAGCACGAAACCCCGTGGCCAGCACGTAGCGCTCAGAGGAATCCTGCCGGCTGGCGGCCGGCTTGACGTGACGCACGCTGGCGAAATCGCGCTTCAACTGCGCCACCAGCTCGGCGTCGGCGCCGCTCTGGAACACTTTTGCCAGGAACGTGCCGCCGGGATTGAGCACCTCGCCGGCGAAGTGCGCGGCGGTCTCGACCAGGCCGATGATGCGCAGCTGATCGGTCTTGCGATGGCCCGTGGTGTTGGCGGCCATGTCGGACATCACGAAATCGGCGCGGCCGCCCATCATCGCGATCAGCTTCTCAGGCGCGTCATGGTCGAGGAAGTCGAGCTGCGCGAACGTCACGCCGGGGATCTCGCCCATCTCCAGCAGATCGATCGCGACCACCTTGCCCTTGCCGTCGGCGGCACCGGTACGCTTGGCCGCGATCTGGCTCCAGCCGCCGGGCGCAGCGCCAAGGTCGACGACCGTCATGCCCGGCTTGAGCAGGCGATATTTGTCGTCGATCTCGAGCAGCTTGAAGGCCGCACGCGAGCGGTAACCCATCGCCTTGGCCTTGGCGACGTAGGGATCGTTGAGCTGGCGCTCGAGCCAGAGTTTTGACGACAATTTGCGTTTGCCGCCGCTCTTGACCGTGACGTGCAGCCGCCCGGTGGTGTCTTTCGCCATGATCTTTCTTGGATTGGAGTGATTGGGCGTGTTCTAGCACGCCCGCAGCGCGCCGTCCTCGCGCATCATCTCGACCAGCATGCCCTCGCGCAGGCCGCGATCGGCGACGCGAAGCCGCGGCATCGGGAACGCGTTGCGGATCGCATCGAGGATCGCGCAGCCGGCCAGAACCAGGTCAGCCCGCTCGACGCTGATGCAGTTGTTGTTGACGCGCGCCTCGTAGCTCATGCCGAGCAGCTTCTGGATCGTCGCGGTGACGTCGCCGTCGTTCATCCAGATGCCGTCGATGCGGCGGCGATCGTAGCGCGACAGATTGAGGAACACGCCGGCGAGCGTGGTCACCGTGCCCGAGGTGCCGAGCATGTGCATGTCGCGCAGATCGCGGCCGTGCTCGGCCGCGAACGGCGCGACGTGCCGGGCGACCTCATCGATCATCCGCGCATACATGTCCCTGGTGACGTTCTTGCCGCCGAAATGCTCGGCGAGCGTAACGACGCCGAGCGGGATCGACATCCACGCCTTGATGCGCGGCGGCGCATCGGGCGCGGCAGGATCGCGCTCGATCCGCACCAGCTCGGTCGAGCCGCCGCCGATGTCGAACAGGATGGCGCCCCGCCCTTTCGGGTCGAGCAGCGGCGAGCAGCCGATCACGGCGAGCGTCGCCTCGGTCTCGCGATCGATCACCTCGAGCTCGATGCCGGTCTCGGCTGCGACGCGCGCGCGAAAGCTCTCGGCGTTGCCGGCAGCGCGGCAGGCCTCGGTCGCGATCAGCCGCAGCCGGCGCGCCTTGCGATAGCGGATCTTGTCGCTGCAAATGGCAAGCGCAGCGATCGCCCGCTCGATCGCGGCTTCGCTGATCGAGCCGGTCGCGGCGATGCCCTCGCCGAGTCGGATGATGCGCGAGAAGGAATCGACCACGCGGAACCCGTCGCCGGTGGGACAGGCGATCAGGAGCCGGCAATTGTTGGTGCCGAGGTCGAGCGCGGCGTAGACGCCGCTTTCCGCGGTCGCCGCAATCAGCCCTGACGGGGCTTCGCCGGCCGGAGGGCCGTCGCAAAGCCGCACATAGTCATTCATCAAAACACTGTCTTTCCGCAGGACCCCAAGGGCAATCCATGGGCCTGCCGAATAATTGTCCGTTCACGGAAACTTTAGCAGCGTCAAAGCCCTGCGCAAACTCCGTTCACATTGGGTCCATGCCCAATCGGGCGTTGTCGTTAAGGGGGGCGTGCGTTATCTCCTCAGCGCCCCCAAACTCCAGCAAATCAGGGCATTTCAGGTCATTTTCGATGCAAGATCACACGCCGCCCGCCTCTCTCGAGAACGCTATCGCACTGCAAAAATACGGTGTCGGACAGCCCGTTCGACGAAAGGAGGACGACACCCTGGTGCGCGGCAAGGGCAAATACACCGACGATTTCTCCCTTCCCGGCCAGGCCATCTGCTGGATGGTCCGCTCGTCCCATGCCCACGGAATCATCAAGGGGATCGACACGGCGGCCGCCAAGGCGATGCCGGGCGTGCTCGACGTCTGGACCGGCGCGGACCTTGCGGCCGCCGGCTACAACCCCTTCACCTGCGGCCTGCCGCTGAAGAACCGCGACGGCTCACCCCTCAAGCAGACCAACCGCCCGGCGCTTGTGACCGACAAGGTGCGCTTCGTCGGCGATCCCGTCGCCTTCGTGGTGGCGGAGACCGCGGCACAGGCCCGCGATGCGGCCGAGGCCGTCGAGGTCGATATCGAACCGCTGCCGGCGGTGACCGACGCAGCCGAAGCGTCCAAGCCCGGCGCGCCGCAGCTCTATGACAACATCCCCGATAACGTCGCGCTCGATTATCATTATGGCGACACCGCCAGGATCGAGGCGGCGTTTGCCAGCGCCGCGCATGTGACCAGGCTCGACATCGTCAACACCCGCGTCGCCGTGGTCTCGATGGAGCCGCGCGTCGCGCTCGCGCATTACGACAACAAGACCGAACGCTTCACGCTGCAGGTGCCGACCCAGGGCGTCTCCGGCAACAAGGCGATCCTGGCGCGCCTGCTCAACGTGCCCGCCGACAAGGTCCGCATCCTCACCGGCAATGTCGGCGGCTCGTTCGGGATGAAGAACCTCAACTATCCCGAATACACCTGCATCGCGCATGCGGCGCGCCAGCTCGGCCGTCCGGTGAAGTGGCTGGACGAGCGCTCGACCAGCTTCCTGTCCGACAGCCAGGGCCGCGCGCAGCTGATCCACGCCGAGCTCGCGCTCGATGCCGACGGCAAGTTCCTCGCGGTGCGGCTCTCCGGCTACGGCAATCTCGGCGCCTACATCACCGGCGTCGCCCCGGGCCCGCTGTCGCTCAACACAGGCAAGAACCTCGCCAGCGTGTATCGCACGCCGCTGCTCGGCGTCGACATCAAGACGGTCGTGACCAACACCACGCTGATGGGCGCCTATCGCGGCGCCGGCCGGCCCGAGGCCAATTATTATATGGAGCGACTGATCGACGCCGCTGCCGACGAGATGGGCATCAACCGCTTCACGCTGCGCAAGCGCAACTTCATCAAGCCGTCGCAGCTGCCGTTCCCGGCAGCCTCCGGCGTCACCTATGACAGCGGAGATTTCGCCGGCGTGTTTCAGAAGGCGCTCGAAATCTCCGACTATGAGAACTTCGCCAAGCGCAAGAAGGAGAGCAGGAAGAGCGGCAAGCTGCGCGGCATCGCCGTCGGCTCCTATCTCGAGGTCACCGCGCCGCCGAGCGGCGAGCTCGGCAAGATCACCTTCGAGCCCGACGGCTCGGTGAAGCTCACCACCGGCACGCTGGATTACGGCCAGGGCCACGCCACGCCGTTCGCGCAGGTGCTGTCCGACCAGCTCGGCGTACCCTTCGAGAAGATCACGCTCGAACAGGGCGACAGCGATCTGGTGCGCTTCGGCAACGGCACCGGCGGCTCGCGCTCGATCACCGCGACTGGCCAGGCGATCGTCGAGGCTTCCGCGCTCGTCGTGGAGAAGGGCAAGAAGGCGGCCGCGCACATGCTGGAGGCCTCCGAGGCCGACATCGAATTCGGCCAGGGCCGCTTCACCATCGCCGGCACCGACCGCTCGATCGGCATCATGGAGCTCGCCGAGCGGATGCGCGACAGCAAGATGCCGGAGGGCACGCCGGAGACGCTCGACGTCGATCACGCCACCAAGGAGACCGCGTCGACCTTCCCGAACGGCTGCCACGTCGCCGAGGTCGAGATCGATCCCGACACCGGCGTGACGCGGATCGTGCGTTACTCGGCGGTCAACGATTTCGGCACCGTGGTCAACCCGATGATCGTCGCCGGCCAGTTGCACGGCGGCGTTGCACAGGGCATCGGCCAGGCGCTGATGGAGGAAGTCAGCTACGACGGCTCGGGCCAGCCGATCACCGGCTCCTTCATGGACTACGCGCTGCCGCGTGCCGGCGACGTGCCGTCGATGCTGGTCGGCGATCACCCCTCGCCGGCGAAGTCCAACCCGCTCGGCACCAAGGGCTGCGGCGAAGCCGGCTGCGCCGGCAGCCTCGTCTGCATCGTCAACGCCGTGGTGGACGCGCTGTCGGAGTACGGCATCAAGCACATCAACATGCCGCTGACGCCCGAACGCGTCTGGCGCGCGATCCAGGACGCCAAGGCGAACGCGGCGGCTTGAAGCAGGCGCTGTCGCCACAAACAACGCTGTCGCCGCCAACACCGCTGTCATCGCCCGCGAAGGCGGGCGATCCAGTATCCCAGAGACGATCGTGCTTGAGCCGAAAGGCCCCGGCGTACTGGATCCCCCGCATGCGCGGGGGATGACAGTTGTGGGCGGGAGGCGCTGCGCCTCTTCCCGAATATCCGCTACGCCGCGGCCTGCTCGCGCGGCTGGGTGATCGCGATGTGCCAGCAATGCGCGAGCGGCACGCCATTGCCGAGCACCAGCGCGTCGAGCTCGACGAAGCGGTGGCCCTTCTTGTCGTAATTGCCGGTCACCTTGGCTCGCGCGGTCAGCTCGTCGCCGATCTTGCCCGCCGACAGCAGCTGCATGCGGGTGCCGACATGGATCCACGGCCCCAGGATCGCATTGTCGACCAAAACCTTGTTCATCACCCGCGGCAGCAGGCCGGGATGGCCGAGACCTTCGCGCAAGTAGATCGGGTCGGTCTCGCGGATATCGGCGAGATATTCCTTGGCGGCGTCGCCGGACCAGTCGCGTGGGATCACGCCGAGCCACTTGCCTTCTTCATATGACGACGCGCTGACCGGCTTGCGTTCGGCGACGGCCGCGACCTGCTTGTAATCGTCGAGCACAAATTTCGGCGCTGAGGCGGGCAGCGACGCGGTGCCGGTGGCGCAGAGCTCGCCGCGGCTATGGAGCTCGATCGTGAGCCCATTGCCGGTCTCCCGTCCGGTCAATTCCGCGATCTCGCCGTCATAGACCGGCTTCACGAAGCGGGCATCGATCAGACCACGATCCAGGAAATCGCGGCCCCACTTCTCGACCGGCAGGTGCATCATGTAGGCCATCACATCGACGCCGGGCACCAGACCGCCGGAAAAGCCGAACTTCCGCGCCACCGCGTCGTCGTGGATCTTGTTCTCCGACAGTTTCGAGGTGTTGTACGCCGAGACGCGGTAGGTCTGCGAAGGCGTCTGCGAGTTCATGGGGTTTTCCCTTATTTCCGTTGCTTTTCTGGCGACAATGGTAGTCGAACGAAAAGGCATGGCAAGCGTCTCGTTTTG
This sequence comes from uncultured Bradyrhizobium sp., assembly GCF_947648125.1. Taxonomy (GTDB): domain Bacteria; phylum Pseudomonadota; class Alphaproteobacteria; order Rhizobiales; family Xanthobacteraceae; genus Bradyrhizobium. Next base: position 585,319 of record NZ_CANSMR010000002.1, read on the forward strand.
CTCGCAATTTTCCGCACCATGGAGTACACGCAGGCCGCGCCTGCCAACCAATGAATCGATGACTGAAACCCCTGCCCCCACCCGCATCTATGTCGACGCCGACGCCTGCCCGGTGAAGGACGAAATCTATCGCGTCGCGATCCGGCTCGGCGTGCCCGTCAGCGTCGTCGCAGGCAATTTCATCCGCGTGCCGCAGGATCCCCTGATCGAGCGCATCGCCGCCGGTTCCGGCATGGATGCCGCCGACGACTGGATCGCGGAACGCGCGCATGAGGGCGACGTCGTGATCACCGCCGACATTCCGCTGGCGAGCCGCTGCGTCAAGGCCGGCGCCGAGGTGATCGCGCCGAACGGCAAGCCGTTCACAGAGCAATCGATCGGGATGACGCTCGCGGTGCGCAATTTGATGACCGACCTCCGCTCGTCGGGTGAGATCACCGGCGGGCCGAAATCATACTCGCCGCGCGACCGCTCGAATTTCCTGTCGGCGCTCGACCAGACCATTCGCCGCATCCAGCGCCGACGCGCCGAGCAATCGGCGAGCCAGGGTTAGCGCGATGGCTCCTCCTCTTATCCAGCTCAAGGACATCAGCCTGACCTTCGGCGGCACACCGCTGCTGACCGGCGTCGAACTGTCGGTCTCCGCGGGCGAGCGCGTCTGCCTGATCGGCCGCAACGGCTCCGGCAAGTCGACCTTGCTGCGGATCGCGGCCGGCCTGGTCGAGCCCGATGCGGGCAGCCGTTTCGTGCAGCCCGGCGCCACCATCCGCTATCTGCCGCAGGAGCCGGATTTCGGCGAGCACAAGACGACGCTGGCCTATGTCGAGGCCGGCCTTGGCCCCGGCGACGACCACTACCAGGCGCGCTATCTGCTCGAACAGCTCGGCCTCAGCGGCGAGGAGGATCCCGCGCATGTCTCCGGCGGCGAGGCGCGCCGCGCGGCGCTGGCACGCGTGCTGGCGCCCTCGCCCGACATCCTGCTGCTGGACGAGCCGACCAACCATCTCGATTTGCCGACCATCGAATGGCTCGAAGGCGAACTGGAAAGCCGGCGCTGCGCGCTGGTCCTGATCAGCCACGACCGCCGCTTCCTGACCAATCTGTCGCGCACCACCGCCTGGCTCGACCGCGGCCAGATCCGGCAGATCGAGCGCGGCTTCGGCGCCTTCGAGGCGTGGCGCGACGAGGTGCTGGCCGAGGAAGAGCGTGAGCAACACAAGCTCGACCGCAAGATCGTCAACGAGGAGCACTGGCTGCGCTACGGCGTCTCCGGCCGCCGCAAGCGCAACGTCAAGCGGCTCGGCAATCTCTTTGCGCTGCGCGACCAGCGCCGCAACTATCGCGGCGCCACCGGCAATGCCACGCTCGCCGCCGCCGAAGCCGAGAAGTCCGGACGGCTGGTGATCGAGGCGAAGACCATCACCAAGGCCTATGGCGAGCGCACGATCGTCGATACCTTCTCGACCCGGATCCAGCGCGGCGACCGCGTCGGCATCGTCGGCCCGAACGGCGCCGGCAAGACCACATTGGTGCACCTTCTGATCGGCAACGATCCGCCTGATTCCGGTTCGGTGCGGCTCGGGGCCAATATCGAGATGGCAACGCTCGACCAGCATCGCGAAAGCCTCGATCCGAAGCTGACCTTGGCCGAGGCGCTCACCGGCGGCCGCGGCGATCACGTCATGGTCGGCGACAAGTCGAAGCACGTCATCGGCTACATGAAGGACTTCCTGTTCGCGCAGGAGCAGCGCGGCACGCCGCTGGAAGCCCTTTCCGGCGGCGAGCGCGGACGCCTGATGCTGGCGCGCGCGCTGGCCAAGCCGTCGAACTTGCTGATCCTGGACGAGCCGACCAACGACCTCGATCTCGAAACCCTCGACGTGCTCGAGGACATGCTCGGCGACTACGAGGGCACGGTGATCCTGATCAGCCACGACCGCGACTTCCTCGACCGCGTGGTGACCTCGGTAATCGTGCCCGAAGGCCAGGGCCACTGGATCGAATATGCCGGCGGCTATTCCGACATGCTGGCGCAGCGCGGCGCCGACGTGAAACGCGAGGCGGTGAAGGCGGACGCCGCGGTCGAGGAGAAGAAGGAAGCCAGGGCCGCCGCACCCGAAGCGGCCCCCAGGCGCCGGCTGAGCTTCAACGAGAAGCACGCGCTGGAAACTTTGCCGAAGACGATCGACAAACTGCACGCCGAAATCGCAAAACAGCAGAAGCTGCTCGACGATCCCGACCTCTATGCGAAGGATCGCAAGAAATTCGACGCAGCCTCAGCGGCGATCGCCAAGGCGCAGAACGAACTCGCCGCCGCCGAGGACCGCTGGCTCGAACTCGAAGTGCTGCGCGAAGAGATTGAACAGGCATGAACCTAACGGCCATTGCCGTCATTGCGAGCGGAGCGAAGCAATCCATTTCGCCGCTTGCCGAGAGATGGATTGCTTCGTCGCTGCGCTCCTCGCAATGACGCGAAGGTGAAACCGGAGTTGACCCGATGACCACGCCCCTCGCCGCCAAGATCGCCAAGGAATACGGCACGCCCTGCGCCGTGATCGACATGGACCGGGTCGAGCGCAACATCGCGCGCATCCAGAAGGCCTGCGACGAAGCCGGCATCGCCAACCGGCCACACATCAAGACGCACAAGAACCCGATGCTGGCGCAGCTCCAGATCAAGGCCGGCGCCAAGGGCATCACCTGCCAGAAGCTCGGTGAGGCCGAGATCATGGCCGATAGCGGCATCGACGACATCCTGATCAGCTACAATCTGCTCGGCGACGAGAAGATGGCGCGGCTCGGCGCCCTGCAGGGCAAGGCCAACGTCACCGTCGCCGCGGATAATTCCGTCGTCATCGGCGACCTGCCGAAGGCGGCAGCCGCCTCGGGGCGTCCGCTCCCGGTCGTGGTCGAATGCGACACCGGCCGCAAGCGCGCCGGGGTCGAGACCCCGGCCGAGGCGATCGCGCTGGCGCGCGAGATCGCGGGCTCCAAGGGCCTGAGCTTCGCGGGCTTCATGCTGTACCCGACCGAGACCGGCTGGGCGGATGCGCAGAAATTCTATGACGAGGCGCAGGCCGGCGTGCGCGCCCACGGCCTCGATGCGACCATCGTCTCGACCGGGGGCACGCCGAACCTCGTCAATCTCGGCAAACTGAAGGGCGGCACCGAGCACCGCTTCGGCACTTATATCTACAATGACCGCATGCAGGTCGCGGCCGGCGTTGCCACCTGGGACGATTGCGCGCTGCATATCTATTCCACCGTGGTCAGCCGCGCCGGCCCCGAGCGCGGCATCCTCGATGCCGGCTCCAAGACGCTGACCTCGGACACCGGCGGCCTCGAAGGCCATGGCCTGATCCTCGAACATCCCGAGGCCAAGATCGCGCGCTTTGCCGAGGAGCACGGCTTCCTCGATCTCTCCCGCAGCAACACCCGGCCGAATGTCGGCGACGTCGTGCGGATCGTGCCCAATCACGTCTGCGTCGTCGTCAACATGATGGACGAGGTGGTGATGGTGCGCGGCGACGAGATCATCGGCGCGTTGCCGGTGACGGCAAGGGGCAAGCTGCGCTGAGTGCAATCTTGCACGATGGGTAGAGCGCAGCGAAACCCATCATCTCGCCGCGCGGATCGAAGTTGATGGGTTTCGCTTCGCTCTGCCCATCCTACGGATCTACCCGCGGATCAGCGCCTGCAGCTCGCGGTCCAGCGCTGCGCGAAACACCTCGATCGGCCGCGCCAGGCGGCCCGCGGGTGGGCGATGCACGATCCAGGCGCGCACCGCCGGATTGAAATCGGCGATCTTCACGGTCTTGAGCCGGCTGCGGATCGGGCTTCGTTTCAGCGCCACCGGCGTGACGAGGCCGATGCCGAGCCCGCGCGCCACCAGCGACAGGCGCAATTCGCTGTCGAGCGCCTCGACCGCGATGGTGAACGGCAGATGCGCCGCATCGAAATGGCGTTTCAGCGTCTGGCGGAAGCCGCAACCGTCCTGGTTGATCACCCATCCGGTCCGCGACAGCCATTCGAGGTCGACGAATTTCGGCGTCTTCGTCTCGCGCGCGACGACGAACACCACCGGCTGTGCGCCGAGATCGTCGGCCGCGAGATCGTCGGGCGGCGCGGTGCCGTCGGGCAGGCAGATCGCGGCCGCGTCGAGCTCGTTGCGGCTGACCCGCTCCATGTGATTGGGCGACCAGCCCGAGACGACGCGCAGCGCGAGCGCGGGGAATTCGCCGCGCACCGCATCGAGCGGACCGGTGAGCCCCGCCTCTGACAGGAACGGCGTCAGGCCGAGCCTGAACTCGCCGCGGACCATGCCGTCATTGGCGACACCTGACTTGAGGTCGTCGAGCATGCGCAGCACGCGGCGGCCCTGCTCATAGGCCTCGATGCCCGCAGCCGTCGGCTTCAGCGGCTTCGACAGCCGGTCGAGCAGCTGCGCACCGAGCATCTCCTCGAGATTCTGGATCCGCCGCGTCACGCCGGGCTGGGTCAGGTTCAGCCGCGCTGAGGCCGCGACGATCGATCCGGTCTCCACCACGGCGACGAACGCCACAAGGTCATGGGTATTCATAACAATCTCGCATATTCTTCATAAACTTATTTGAATTGTAGCATATTACGCCGATCCCCTAAAGGGGTCTCGCCACTCCATCGCGAGGTCCCATGACGATTTCCGAAGCCACCAAACTCTCCCCGGCGCGCCCCGTCTCGGTGCGCCCCCTGATCTGGATCGGCGCCGTCACCACCGGCACCGTCGTCACCAATCTGTTTGCCCCGCAGATCCTGGTTGGCCTGATGAGCCGATCGCTCGACATGACCGCGCTGCAGGCCGGGCTGATCTCGACGCTGACCCTGCTCGGCTACGCGCTCGGGCTGTTGCTGCTAGTGCCGCTGGTCGATCTCGTCGAGAACAAGCGGCTGATCCTGCGCACATTGGCCTGCGCCATCGTCGCGGCGGTCGGCACCGCAATGGCGCCGACGCCGCTGATCTTGTTGGCCGCCACCTTCGTCCTCGGCGCGTCCTGCGCCGCGATCCAGATGGTGGTGCCGCTGGTCGCCTCGATGGTCCCGCCGGAGCGCCGGGGACAAGCGATCGGCGATGTCATGAGCGGCCTGATGATCGGCATCCTGCTGTCGCGGCCGATGGCGAGCCTGATCGCGGACAGCTGGAACTGGCGCGGCTACTACCTCACCTCGGCCGTCCTGATGACCGTGCTCGGTTGCGCGCTGGCGCGCTATCTGCCGACGCTGCAGCCCCCGACGAAGGTCAGCTACGGCGCGATGCTGCGTTCATTCCCAAGATTGCTGCGCGAGGAGCCGGTGCTGCGCGTTCGGTCCTGGACCGCGGCACTGGTGATGGCATCGTTCACCGCGTTCTGGGCCGCTGTCGCGCTGCGGCTGCCGGATGCGCCGTTCAAGCTCGACGCCAAGGGGATCGCGCTGTTCGCGCTGATCGGCGTCGCCGGGGCAGCGGCGACACCGATCGCCGGCCGTTGGGGCGACCGAGGTTTCGCGCGGCCGTTGCTGATCGTCTCGCATCTTCTCATCGTCGGCGCGCTGGCGCTGTGCGCCTGGGCCGGCATGATCGAGTCGCGGATCACGGCCCTCACGCTACTTGGCGTCGGCGCCGTGCTGCTCGATTTCGGCATCACCACCGACCAGACGCTCGGCCGCCGCGCCGTCAATCTGTTGCAGCCGGAAGCGCGCGGCCGGATCAACGGCCTGTTCGTGGCGCTGTTCTTCATCGGCGGCGCGGTCGGCGCGGCGGCGGCGTCCGTGGCGTGGAGTTATGGTGGATGGACGGCGGTCTGCGCGGTGGCTGCGACGTTCGGTGTGCTCGGCTTCATCACCGACATTGCGACGAAGACGGGGTCGGAGTGAGTGGCAACGTGTAGGATGGGTAGAGCGCAGCGAAACCCATCATCTCGCAGCGCGGATCGAAGTCGATGGGTTTCGCTTCGCTCTACCCATCCTACGAAGCTACGACTTCAACCAATTCAACGCGCCCTTCCCCGCTGCGGCACCCGTTGCAAACGACGCCTGCAACAGATAGCCGCCGGTCGGTGCTTCCCAGTCGAGCATTTCGCCGGCGGCGAAAACGCCAGGCAAACGCCGCAGCATGAAATGTTCGTCGAGCTCGTCGAACCTGATCCCGCCGGCGCTCGAGATCGCGCGATCGATCGGCGCGACGCCCGTGAGCTGCACCGGAATCGCGTTGATCAGCTGCGCAAGCTCTGCCGGCGAGAACGATGCCAGTGGCCGGCCAGACGCAATCGCTGTCTCCTGCATCAGGCCGATGCCGACAGGAGAGAGCTGCGCCGCCTTGCGCAGGAAATTCGCGAACGACTGCTTGCCACGCGTCCCGGACAAGCGGGTGGTCAGCGCGGCGGCGTCGAGGTCCGGACGCAACGCGATTGTCAGCGTCGCCTGCCCGATACCCAGCACCGCCTCACGCAATTCCGCCGACAACGCGTAGATGGCGCCACCTTCGATGCCCGCACGGGTGACGACGGCCTCGCCGCGCACCGTGTGCGGACCAATCGTCAATGCGATGCCCTTCAGCGGCTGCCCTTCGAAGCGATCACGGAAGACATCCGACCACGCGACCGCGAAGCCGGAATTGGCCGGCCGTATCGGTGCGACGGCGATGCCCTTCGCTGCGACGGTCACCGTCCACGTCCCGTCGGAGCCAAGCCGCGGCCAGCTCGCGCCGCCGAGCGCAAGCACCGACGCGTCGGCATTGACCACGCGCGGACCATCCGGCGTTGCAAACAACAATCCGCCGCTCTCGTCCCACCCAATCCAGCGATGCCGGAACGTAAACGCAACGCCCGCGGCATCGAGCCGCCGCAGCCAGGCACGCAGCAACGGCGATGCCTTGAACACTTTTGGAAACACGCGGCCGCTGGTGCCGACGAAGGTGGGCTGCCCCAGCGCCGCGCTCCAGGCGCGCAGGGCGTCGGGCGGAAACGCCTCGACCGCGGCCGTCAGATGCGGCATCGCCTCGCGATAGCGCGCGAGGAAATCCGGCAGCGGCTCGCTGTGGGTGAGATTGAGCCCGCCGCGGCCGGCCATTAGGAACTTGCGGCCGGCCGACGGCATCGCGTCGTAGACGGTGACCTGTGCACCGCCCGCCGCAAGGGTTTCGGCCGCCATCAGGCCGGCAGGTCCGGCTCCGATGACGGCGACGCTCATGCTCAGAGCTTGATCCCGGCCCGCGCCGCGGCCTGGGCGACGTACTTCTGGGTCTGCTCGAACGCACCCTGCAGCGCCTTCGCGGTCGACATGTCGCTGATCGCGTTGAAGTGCGCGGCGACGCCGTCGGGCGTCCATTCCGATTGCGGCAGGTTGACGCCTTCGGTCTCCAGCACGCGGATCACCGCGAACGAGCCGGCACCGGCGCCCATGATGGTGCGGGTCGGCGCGTCCTCCGAGAGTAGGAACTCCACTGCCGGCGTGATCGCTTCCGGCTTCATCAGCGCCAGCGCCTGCGGCGGCAGCAGCTCCTCGGTCATGCGGGTCGCCGCCGTCGGCGAGATGGTGTTGACCTTAATGTTGTTCTTGCGGCCCTCTTCCGCGAGCACATTCATCAGGCCGACCATGCCGGCCTTCGCCGCGCCGTAATTGGCCTGGCCGAAATTACCGAACAGGCCGGACGACGAGGTCGTCAGCACGATGCGGCCGTAATTGCGCTCACGCATGCCGGCCCACACAGCCTTGCAGCAATAGAAGGTGCCGGTGAGATGCACGTCGAGCACCTTGGCCCAGTCGGCGACCTCGAGCTTGGTGAATGACTTGTCGCGCAGGATGCCGGCATTGGCGCAGAGCAGATCGACGCTGCCCCACTCCTTCGTGGCGCGCTCGACCATCGCGGTGACCTGCTCGAAGTTCGAGACGTCGGCGCCGTCGGCCATCGCGGTGCCGCCGGCCTTGCGGATCTCCTCGACCACGGTCTCGGCCGGCGACAGCGAGCCGCCGGTGCCGTCGCGCGCGCCGCCGAAATCGTTGACCACGACCTTGGCGCCGCGGCTGGCGAGCCCCAGCGCATGCGCCCGCCCAAGACCGTTGCCCGCGCCGGTGACGATAGCGACGCGTCCGTCAAACCTGATTGCCATGCTTGTCGTTCCTGCTCTTAATTCCCTTCTCCCCTTGTGGGAGAAGGTGGCGCGCACAAGCGCGCCGGATGAGGGGTTCTCTCCACGGATGAGCACGCGGAGAGAGACCCCTCACCCGGCTCCATCTCGCTCCGCTCGATTTCGCCACCCTCTCCCACAAGGGGAGAGGGTGAGTGCCCGAACGGCATGAAAAGATTGGAGACTTTTGATCAGCGATGGATGGCCGGGTCAAGCCCGGCCAGTACCATCCACGTCAGCCACCGGGCGCGCTAGACGGAAGGGGTCATCGATCCGCAGGGTTTCAGGCTTTTGAGCAGGTGCCCACTCCAGCACTCGTGATGCTCTTGGGCGTAGCTCATCGAGCCAATCACAATCAAACCGACCACGACAAGTCCGGCGACGATGTTCTGCACCATGGCTGCCACTCCCGGGACCGCACCGCCTGAAGGGCGTATGATGGACACCAGGGATCAAAGCCGTCAATGGACTACTTGGACCAGGCGAGCTCGCTCCCACCTCTCCCGCTTGCGGGAAAAGTGGAGCTACTCAACCATCCCTCAGTTGAAATAGATCAGGCCGAGCCAGTCGGCGACCAGCGCGGGCTTTTCCTCGCCCTCGATCTCGACCGTGACGTTGGTGCGCGACAGCAGTTCCTTCGGCTTGCGCAGCGTGGCTTCCGCGAGCACGAAGCGGCCGCGAACGCGCTTGCCCGAGCGCACCGGCGAGATGAAGCGCAGCTTGTCGAAGCCGTAATTGACGCCCATCGCGGTGCCCTCGAGCACCGGCATCACCTCGTAGGACATGATCGACAGCAGCGACATCGTCAGGAAGCCATGGGCGATCGTGGTGCCGAACGCGGTCTCCTTCTTGGCGCGCTCGGGATCGACATGGATGAACTGGTGATCCTCGATCACGTCGGCATAGGTGTCGATGCGGCCCTGATCCAGCAGGTGCCACGAGGACACGCCGATCTCCTTGCCGACCATGCCCTGGTAGGTTTCCAGCGACACCGGCGGCTTCTTCCAGACTTCGTTCATTGGCTAACCTCTGCTAACCGGAGGTCCGCACCTTCTGCAGCTCCGGAAATTCTTCCTCGCGGAACTCGGCTCCGCGCAACGCATCGCTTCTGACATCGTCATGTTCGAGCCGGCGCAACTGCACGCGACGAATCTTTCCAGAAATCGTCTTGGGCAGTTCGGTGACCAGCTCGATCTTGCGGATGCGTTTAAACGGTGCGAGCCGCGTGTGCAAATGTTTGAAGATCGACAGCGCCGTCTCCGGGCTGCGCTCGACACCGGAGACCAGCAACACATAAGCCTTGGGGACCGCCAGCCGGATCGGGTCCGGGCTCGGCACCACGGCGGCTTCCGCCACCGCATCATGTTCGAGCAGGACGCTCTCCAATTCGAACGGCGAGATGCGATAGTCGGAGGATTTGAACACGTCGTCGGTGCGGCCGACGAAGGTCAGATAGCCCTCGTCATCGGTAAACACGACGTCGCCGCTGCGATAGATCTCGCCATCGGTGCCGATCAGTCTGCCGTCGTCGCCCTGGTAGCCCTGCATCAGGCCCGCTGGCCGGTCCGCGCCGAGCAGCAAGGTCACCTCGCCCTCCTTCGCGGCATGGCCGTCATTGTCGGTGACCTGCACGCGATAGCCGGGTAGCGGACGGCCCATCGAGCCGACCTTGACCTTCTGACCCGGCGAGTTGCCGGCGAGCGCCGTGGTCTCGGTCTGGCCGTAGCCGTCGCGGATGGTCAGGCCCCAGGCCGATTTGACCTGGTCGATGATCTCAGGGTTGAGCGGCTCGCCGGCACCGCAGACCTCGCGCAGCGAGACCTTGAAGCTTGCTAGCTGCTCCTGGATGAACATCCGCCACACCGTCGGCGGCGCGCACAGCGTCGTGACACCGCAGCGGGCGATGGTCGCGAGCAGTCCCTTCGCCTCGAAGCGTGGCTGGTTGGCGATGAAGATCGTTGCACCGGCATTCCAAGGCGCGAAGAAGCAGCTCCAGGCATGCTTGGCCCAGCCGGGCGACGAGATATTGAGATGAATATCGCCGGGCTGCAGCCCGATCCAGTACATGGTCGAGAGATGCCCGACCGGATAGCTGCGCTGGCTGTGCCGCACCAGTTTTGGCTTGGCCGTGGTGCCCGAGGTGAAATACAGCAACATCGGGTCGTCGGCGTTGGTCGGGCCGTCGGGCGTGAATGCGTCGGACGCCTTGGTCGCCTCCTCGAACGGCAGCCAGCCGTCCTGCGTCTGCGTCGCCCCGACCACGATGCGGACGAGCTTGTCGCTGCCGAGCCCTTCGAACTTCGCGACCTGATCCTGCGTCGCGACCACTGCCTTCGCCTTGCCGCGATCGAGCCGGTCGCGCAATTCATCCGCGGTCAACAGCGTGGTCGCGGGGATCACGACCACGCCGAGCTTCATCGCCGCCAGCATGGTCTCCCACAGTGGCACGACATTGCCGAGCAGCAGCAACAGATGATCGCCGCGCTTCAGCCCCTGCGCGCGCAGGAAGTTCGCCACCCGGTTGGAACGGCGCGACAGCTCGGCGAACGACAGCTTGGTCTCGTTGCCGGTGGCGGCATCGACGATCCAAAGCGCCGGCCGGTCCCGGCTGTCGGCATTGTGCGCGAGTTCGGCGTCGAACCAGTCCAGCGCCCAGTTGAACGGCACGGGATCCGGCCAGCGAAATCCCTTCACCGCGGCATCGTAGTCGGTGCGGTGCTTGAGCAGAAAGGCGCGTGCGTCCTGAAATGTGGTCATCTTCTTCCGAGCCCGTTGATTGGCAACCAGCGTCACCGTCAAGCGTAGCCCGGATGGAGCGAAGCGCAATCCGGGGGCGGTCGCGCCAGTAGATAAAGCAGTCCCGGATTTCGCTGCGCTCCATCCGGGCTACGAGTGGCCCGCTATTTCCCAGCGAGGCTCCGAACGTGCTGGATAATTCCGGAAAAGTCGACCCCGCCGTGGCCGGACGCGTCGAAGGTCTTATAGAGCTCCTGCGCATGCTTGCCGAGCGGCGTCACCGCGCCCGCGGCATTGGCGGCGTCCTGCGCCAGGGTCAGGTCCTTGACCATCAGGTTGGAGGCGAAACCCGGCTTGTAGTCGTTGTTGGCCGGCGAGGTCGGCACTGGACCTGGAACCGGGCAATAGGTCGTCAGCGACCAGCACTGGCCCGACGAGGTCGAGGCGACGTCGAACAGCGCCTGATGCGACAGGCCGAGCTTTTCGGCCAGCACGAAAGCCTCGCCGACCGCGATCATCGAAATGCCGAGGATCATGTTGTTGCAGATCTTCGCCGCCTGCCCTGCGCCGCCGGCACCGCAATGCACGATCTTCTTGCCCATGTTGGCCAGCATCGGCTGGGCCGCCGCGAACGCCTTCGCCTCACCGCCGCACATGAAGGTCAGCGTTGCGCCCTTGGCGCCGCCGGTGCCGCCGGAAACCGGCGCATCGACCGAAGCCATGCCGTGCTTGGCGGCGAGCACGTGCGCCTGCTTGGCGCTTTCGACGTCGATGGTCGAGCAGTCGATGATCAGCGCGCCCTTGGCCATCGCGGGCAGCACTTCGTTCCAGACGCCGAGCACATGCTTGCCGGCCGGCAGCATGGTGATGACGACATCGGCACCCTTCACCGCGCTGACGCCGCTCTCGGCGATCGCGGCGCCGTCGCTCTTGGCCTGATCGCGGGATGCTGCGACCAGATCGAACGCGGTCACCTTGTGGCCGGCCTTGACCAGATTGGCCGCCATCGGCCCACCCATATTGCCGAGCCCGATGAATGCGACGTTTGCCATGGGAAGTCCTCCGCTTGCGACGTTTCTATTTGCTGTCAGGAAATTTCAGTTCGTCGGCGCCGATCTCGGCGAAGTAAGGCACCAGCATCTCCGCCGTCACGTCCTCGATTCGGGCGGGCTGCCATTTCGGATTGCGGTCCTTGTCGATCACGGCGGCGCGCACGCCCTCGCGGAAATCGTCGCTGGCGAACACTTCGAGGGCCGCGCGATATTCGCGCACCAGACACTCTTCCAGCGTCTCGGTCGCCCGCGCCAGCCGCAGCAGCTTGAGCGTCACCACCATGCCGCGCGGTGACTTCTCACTGAGCGTCTTCAACGTGGCCTGCGCGAGCTCCGATCCGTCGGCCTCGAGCGCGGCGACAACGTCCTCCATCCGTCCGCGCGCGAACCAGCCGTCGATCCTGGCCTGCATCGCAGCCACAGGGCCGGATTTTTCGCCGGTGGCAAAGCCTGCAATCAGCCGGTCGATTTCGATGGACGTCGTGCCCGGCGCAATTTTGGTCAGCGCCTCGCGCAGCGCCGGAAGCTTGGCGCTCGGCACCACCGCATCGGCGAACTTGGCATAGATCGCATCGGGGCCGTTCATCGTGGTACCGGTGAGACCAAAATAGGTGCCGATCTCGCCCGGCGAACGCGACAGCAGATAGGTGCCGCCGACGTCGGGGAAGAACCCGAGCCCGACTTCGGGCATCGCAAGCTTGGTTCGCTCGGTCACCACGCGGTGTCGGCTGTGCGCCGACAGGCCGACGCCGCCGCCCATCACGATGCCGTCCATGAAGGCGACATAAGGCTTCGGAAATTTCTTGATCCGCGCGTTGAGGATGTACTCGTCGCGCCACAGGATCTTGCCGAGGTCGCCCTTGACCTTCGAGCTTTCCCAGAGCGCGCGGATGTCGCCGCCGGCGCACAGGCCGCGCTCGCCGGCCCCTTCCAGCACGATGACCGCGACATCGGGATCGGCCTCGAACGCATCGAGCGCCTTGTCTATGTCGTGGAACATCTCCAGCGTCACGGCATTGATCGCCTTCGGCCGGTTGAGCCGGATGATGCCGGCCGATCCCTCCTTGCGCGCAATCAGATCGCCTTCGGCAACGGCCGCATCATTCATCGCGCGCCCTCGATCAATTTGCGCGACACGATCAGCCGCATGATTTCATTGGTGCCTTCGAGGATCTGGTGCACGCGCAGATCGCGCACGATCTTCTCGACGCCGTATTCGCTGAGATAGCCGTAACCGCCGTGGAGCTGCAGCGCCTGGTTGGCGACCTCGAAGCCGACATCGGTGCCGAACCGCTTCGCCATCGCGCACAGCATGGAGGCGTCCGGATCCTTGCGGTCGAGCGCGGCCGCCGCACGCCACAGGAAGGTGCGTGCGGCTTCGAGCTCGGTCGCCATGTCGGCGATCTTGAACTGCAACGCCTGGAATTCGTCGAGCCGCTTTCCAAAGGCCTTGCGGTCCTTCATGTAGGCCAGCGCCTTGTCGAGCGCCGCCTGCGCGCCGCCGAGCGAGCACGCTGCGATGTTGAGACGGCCGCCGTCGAGGCCGGCCATCGCGATCTTGAAACCGATGCCCTCCTCGCCGAGCCGGTTTTCGACCGGCACGCGCGCATTCTCGAACACCACGGCGCGGGTCGGCTGTGCATTCCAGCCCATCTTGCGCTCGTTGGCGCCGAACGACACGCCCGGCGTCTTGCCGTCGATCACGATCGTCGAGACGCCGCCGGGGCCATCGCCGCCGGTGCGCACCATCGCCACCAGGAGATCGGTGCTGCCGGCGCCGGAGATAAACTGCTTCTGCCCGTTGAGCACGTAATGATCGCCGTCGCGCACGGCGCGGGTGCGGAGCGCCGCGGCATCAGAGCCGGCGCCCGGCTCGGTCAGGCAGTAGCTCGCGATCAGCTCCATGGTGCAGAGCTTCGGCAGCCATCTGTGGCGCTGGGTGTCGTTGCCATAGGCATCGATCATCCAGGACGCCATGTTGTGGATCGAGATGAAGGCGGACGTGGTCGGACAGCCCGTCGCCAAGGCCTCGAAGATCAGCGCCGCGTCGAAGCGCGTCATCGCCGAGCCGCCGACATCGTCCTTGATATAGATGCCTCCGATGCCGAGGCCAGCGGCCTCGCGCATCACGTCCACCGGAAAGTGCTTCTTCTCGTCCCATTCGAGCGCATGCGGCGCGATCTTCTCCGCCGCAAACGCCCGCGCCATGTCGCGAACCGCGATCTGGTCCTCGTTGAGAGCGAACTGCATCTCGCCGCCTAGCCCTGAAGGTTACCCCATCGTCATTGCGAGGAGCGAAGCGACCAAGCAATCCATTCTTCCACGCGGGGGATGGGTGGATTGCTTCGCTGCGCTCGCAATGACGTTCCCGGAAATCACTTCATCGTCGGGATCGAGAACTCCGCGCCGTCCTTGACACCGGACGGCCAACGCGAGGTCACCGTCTTGGTCTTGGTATAGAAGCGAACCGAGTCCGGGCCGTGCTGGTTGAGATCGCCGAAGCCGGACTTCTTCCAGCCGCCGAAGGTGTAATAGGCGATCGGCACCGGGATCGGCACATTGACGCCGACCATGCCGACATTGACCTTGGCCGCGAAGTCGCGCGCCGCGTCGCCGTCACGGGTGAAGATCGCAACGCCGTTGCCATAGTCGTGGTCGGACGGCAGCGCCAGCGCCTCGTGATAGTCCTTGGCCCGCACCACCGAGAGCACCGGGCCAAAGATTTCTTCCTTGTAGATCCGCATGTCCTTGGTGACGTTGTCGAACAGCGAACCGCCGAGATAGAAGCCGTTCTCGTAGCCCTGCATCTTGAAGCCGCGGCCGTCGACCGCGAGCGTCGCGCCTTCCTTGACGCCGATGTCGATGTAGCTCTTGACCTTCTCGACCGCCTCGCGGGTCACCAGCGGGCCGTAATCGGCCGACGGATCGACCGAGGTGCCGATCTTGAGCGACTCGACGCGCGGGATCAGCTTTTCCATCAGCCGGTCGGCGGTGGTCTTGCCGACGGGGACCGCAACCGACACCGCCATGCAGCGCTCGCCGGCCGAGCCGTAGCCGGCACCGATCAGCGCGTCGACCGCCTGGTCCATGTCGGCGTCGGGCATGATGATGGCGTGGTTCTTGGCACCACCGAAGCACTGGCAGCGCTTGCCGGTCTGCGCGGCGCGCTCGTAGATGTACTGCGCGATCGGGGTCGAGCCGACGAAACCGATCGCCTTGACGTCGGGATCATCCAGGATGGCGTCGACCGCTTCCTTGTCGCCGTTGACGACGTTGAGGATGCCGGCCGGCAGGCCCGCCTCGATCATCAGCTCGGCAAGCTTCATCGGCACGCCGGGATCGCGCTCGGACGGCTTCAGGATGAAGGCGTTGCCGCAGGCGATCGCGGGCGCGAACTTCCACATCGGGATCATCGCCGGGAAGTTGAACGGCGTGATGCCGGCGACCACGCCGAGCGGCTGGCGCATCGAATAGATGTCGATGCCGGGGCCGGCGCCTTCGGTGTACTCGCCCTTCATCAGATGCGGGATGCCGCAGGCGAACTCGGCGACCTCGAGGCCGCGCTGGATGTCGCCCTTGGCGTCGGGAACGGTCTTGCCGTGCTCGCGCGCCAGCAGTTCGGCGAGCTTGTCGTAGTCGCGCTGCACCAGCTCGACGAATTTCATCATGACGCGGGCGCGGCGCTGCGGGTTGGTGGCGGCCCACTCCGGCTGAGCGGCGCGGGCGTTCTCCACCGCGGCGCGGACCTCGGCCTTGGAGGCCAGCGCCACCTTGGCCTGGACGTCGCCGGTCATCGGCTCGAAGACGTCAGCCGTACGGCCCGAGGTGCCCTTGACCTCCTTGCCACCGATGAAATGTCCGATCGAGCGCATGAATATCCTCCCTTGAAGACGTGAATCGCCGCTCCTCGCGGCGAGATCGCTTTACAAACCCTAATGACCCTGCATTTTATAGGATTCAAGTCCGATAAATTGCACCATAGATGTGCGGAAATGCAGGATCAAGGCGGCGACACGATCGACTGGGACGACTTCCGTTTCGTGCTTGCCATCGTGCGCGGCGGGTCGGTGTCGGCTGCCGCCAAGCAGCTCGGCGTCGATCATGCCACAGTGATCCGGCGTGTCGACCGGCTGGAAGGCCACCTCTCCGCAAAACTGTTTGATCGCCGCAAGACCGGCTACCTGCTGACCGAGGCCGGCCAGCGCGTCGCTGATAGCGCCGAGGCGATGGAATCGACCATCGTCGCCAACCAGGAGGCGGTCGGCGGCTCGCGCGCGCACCTCACCGGCACGGTGCGGATCGGCGCGCCCGACGGCTTCGGCAGCCACTTTTTGGCTTCGCGGCTGGTCAAGTTCACCGAGCGGTATCCCGATCTCGATTTGCAGCTCGTCGCCACCGCGCGGCTGTTCTCGCTCTCCAAGCGCGAGGCCGACATCGCGATCAGCCTGACCATGCCGAAAGAAGGCCGCATCGTCGGCCGCAAGCTGCTCGACTACACGCTCGGGCTTTATGCCGCACCCAGCTATCTGGCGCAGGCACCGAGCATTGCCGCGCGCGCCGACCTGCCGCGGCATCGCTTCGTCGGCTACATCGAGGAACTGCTGTTCACCCCGGAACTGGACTATCTGCCGCAGGTCTCGCCGAAGATCTCGGCGAAATTCCGCAGCGCCAACCTGATCGCGCAGCTCAACGCCACCATCGCCGGCTTCGGCATCGCCGTGCTGCCGCACTTCATGGCGACCGCCCACCCCGAATTGCAGCCGGTGCTGCGCGACGAGGTGCGGATCTCGCGCACCTTCTGGCTATTGATGCACGCCGACAGCAAAGACCTCGCCCGCATCCGCGCGGTGGCGGATTATATCTATGAGACCGTGGAAGCCGAGCGGGCACTGTTTGCCGGGGTGTAGGGCATATCGACGTCATCCGGCGGATCGGATGCCTCGCGGGTCCGAGTCCCGGTTCGATGCAACGTAGTCGACCTCGCCGCGCGAAATCCCGATGTCCATGAGCTCCCGATCACTCAAGCTGCTGAGATCGGCGCGCAGCCGCTCCCATTTGCGCCATTCCTGAGCTGCATCCCAAAATCCCTTGAATACGCTGAAGACCCGCGGCATCGATGCGGTCGGCTGGGCTGAGCTCGTTGGACTGTAGGTCGTGCTCATTGCAGCATCTCCAAGGTACGTTCTTCCACTTGGACAGGTTGCCGCGGCGTCGGCGCGCGCGCTTAACACGCTGCTTACATTTTCCTCACCAGCGGCTTATTCTTGGCGTTCCAAGCGGTGCCAAGGCGCCTCACGACGATCGTTTGAGGCACACCCAAGGGATTCGCAGCTTGCGCTATCTCTTCGAGGAGTACGCACTCGACACGGACCGGCGCGAGTTGCATCGCGGGGCGGACGTGGTCTCGGTCGCGCCACAGGTATTCGACCTGCTCGACTTCCTGATCCGCAACCGGGAGCGCGTCGTCAGTAAGGACAACGTCATCGACGCCATCTGGAACGGGCGCAGCGTGTCCGATGCAGCCCTGACCACACGCCTCAACGCCGCGCGGAGCGCAATCGGCGATTCCGGCGAGGAGCAGCGCCTCATCAAGACCCTGCCGCGCAGAGGTTTCCGGTTCGTCGGCGTGGTCCGCGAAGAGCATGCGCCGGCAGCCGCGGCGACGGCCGGCGCCGCGACGGAACCACCGCAGGCGTCCCCTAAGCTTCCCGACAAGCCCTCGATTGCCGTGCTGCCGTTCCAGAACCTGAGCGCCGACCCCGAGCAGGAGTATTTCGCCGACGGCGTCGTCGAAGACATCACGATGGCATTGTCGCGGTTTCGCTGGCTGCTTGTGATCGCGCGCAATTCGAGTTTCACCTACAAGGGCCGGCCCGTGGACATCAAGCAGGTCGGCCGCGAACTCGCGGTGCGCTATGTCCTCGAAGGGAGCGTGCGCAAGGCCGGAAATCGTATCCGCATCGCAGGTCAGCTCATCGATGCCGAGACCGGCGCACACCTCTGGGCTGACCGTTTTGATGGTGCGCTCGAGGATATCTTCGATCTGCAGGACCAGGTGACCTCTATGGTGGTGGGCGCGATCGCGCCCATGTTGCAACGCGAGGAGATCAAGCGGGCCAGGCGCAAGCCAACCGAGAACCTGGATGCATACGACTATTACCTGCGTGGCCTGGCGAGCGTTCGTCGATGGACCAGGGAAACCAACAACGAAGCGCTCCTGCTCTTTCGCAAGGCGATCGAGCTCGACCCCGGTCTGGCGTGCGCCTATGGCATGGCCGGGTGGTGCTACATCCAACGCAAAGCACGCCGCTGGATGATCGATCCTGCCCAGGAATCTGCCGAAGCTACGCGGCTGGGCCGGAAAGCAGTGCATCTGGGAGCAGATGACCCGGCAGCGATGTGCATGGGTGCCTACGTGCTCGCCTTTATTGCCCATGAGTTCGACGATGCTATCGCATTCGTTGATCGCGGACTGGCGATCAACCCGAACCTGGCGCAAGCCTGGAATCTTGGTGCCTGGGTGAGAGCTTTTGGAGGCGAGCCCGACCTCGCACTTGACTACGCTGCGCGCGCCATGCGCTTGAGCCCGATCGATCCGGCGATGCACACAATGCACGCAGCCGTGTCGTACGCTCACTTTCTCTCGGGCCGCTACGACATGGCGCTGTCATCGGCCGAAAAAGCGCTGCGCGACAATCCGGATTTCCTGCTGGCAATCTGCATGTTCGCGGCCAGCAATGCGTTCACCGGACGCCTCGAGCGAGCACGGGAAGGCATCGCACGCGCACGCGAACGCAATCCCGATTTGCGCATCTCCAATCTGGGAGATCTGGCCCCATTCCGCCGGGCGGAGCATCTTGCGCTCTTTGCCAAAGGCCTTCGCGAAGCGGGGCTTCCGGACTGATCGCCAGTTCGCGGCCCGCCCCGTAACAGCGCCGTGGCGGACTGCATCTACGAGACAGTGGAAGCCGAGCGGGCGCTGTTCAGCGGAGCGACCTGACTGGCGCTGGCCCTCGAGCTCGGTTTGAGAAATGCCTTGGCGGTGTGGCGCTTCATCCTTATACCGCATTTTGGACGGATCCTGAGTAGGGAGTAACACTGTGCCCGACCCGGAAAGTCTTCCAATCGATCAGATTTACGTACCCGTCAAGAAACGGAAAACCCTCAGGCCTGAGCTCGTTCAAGAAATTGCGGCGAGTATCCTGGAAGTTGGGCAACAAGTCCCCATTCTCGTTCGGCCTGATGAGGGCCGCCTCGTTTTGCTCGAGGGGTTACATCGGCTCGAGGCCTGCAAGGCGCTTGGCGAGACAACCATCATCGGAGTCTGGGGTTCAGCAGAGACTGCTCACCACAAGACGCTGTTGTCCGACGGAGCTGAGACAGAGGCCAAGCGGGACAAAATGGCGCGATTGAAGAAGCTGCGCCTCGAGAGAGAAGCTGCCGAGAGATCGCCGGCTTCCGCAGACGCGATCGTGGAAACTGAATCAGCCAAGCTTCGGTCGGCTCGCTCCGGAACGAGTATCAGACGAGGGTCGTCGGACGATCCACGATCAAAAACGAGGACGCTGTCGGAATGGCTCACACAACAAAAGCGCGATGGTGGTCGTTATTGATTACCGCCTCCGCCATCAAGGTCGGAGGGAGCATGCGAAGGGCCATCACTCCGGAAGCCTCGCAGGGCTGAGGCCTTCCAAGGGGTGCCTCATGCCTTCGTTGCCGACGAAAACTGAACCGGTGAGATCCGGCGCCTCGTCGCAGGAACTCCGCTAATTCGGTCTGGCACGCGGCTTCTTCGTCACCGCCGCCCGCCCCATCACCGCCTCGCGGCCCGCGCTCAGGATCTCGTCGGACATCTCGCCATTGCCCGCGATCCGCGACATCACGATGGTGCCCAGCATGGTCGCGAGCGTGGCCATCGCCTGCTTGCGCGCGGTCTTGCGCGGCACGTCCTGGATCTGGTCGGTGATCATGTCGATCATCTGGTCGAGCTTGAGCGCAAAGGCCTTGCGGGTCTTCAGGCTTTCGCGGGCGATCTCGGCGCCGAGCGCCGGCACCGCGCAGCCCTGGCCGGGATCGTCGCGATGGGTCGCGGAAAGATAGCCGTCGACGATGGTCGCAAGCCGCTTCTCCGGCGGCACCTCCGCCGTGATCTTGCGCCAGCGCTCGTTGGCGCGGTCCATGGCGTAGTTGAACGCCTCGATCACCAGCGCCTCGCGCGAGTCGAAATGCGCGTAGAAGCCGCCATGGGTCAGGCCGGCGTCCTTCATCAGGTCGGCGACGCCGATGCCATGGGCGCCCTTCTCGCGCAGCCGCGTCGCGGCCTTCTTCACGATCCGCGCGTGGGTCTCCTGCTTGTGTTCTTTCGAATAGCGCATGCCGCTCTCATGGAATGTTTCTAATCATACAATAGCAGATTTGCGCCAGGAATGCTGCAGTTATTTCGCTTTTGGTTCCCCGCCCAGCATGGAAAACGTCGCGGTCGCGTGCACCGCAAGATTGCCTTTGCCGTCGCGGCCGAAGCCCTCGGTGTAGCTGGTCTGGCGGCCGAGCTTGATCACCTTGCCCTCGGCCGAAATGGTTCCCGAGCGCGCCGAGAGCGGGCGCAGATAGGTCAGCTTGAGGTCGAGCGTGACCGAGGTCTGCCCGGCCGGCAGCAGGGTCGAGATCGCACAGCCCATCGCGGTATCGAGCAGCGCGGCGGCGGTGGCGCCGTGCAGCAGGCCGATGGTGTTCTCCAGGCTCTCATGCGGCTCGAGTTCCATCACGATCCGCCCCTCCTCGACAACCGCCATGCGGAAGCCGATCAGTTTTGCCATCGGCGGCGGCGGCAGGCGGCCGTCGCGGATCGCGCGCATCGCGGCGATCCCGGACATCGGCATCGCCGCCTTGGCGACCGGTCCGGGCGCCTGCCATTCCACCACGCGCGTGCGCGTCAGATCGAGCGAATGCAGGTCTGATGTCTCGGCGGCGGTCATGACGGCTCCATTTATATGATAACAATAATTCTATATGTCCGCGCCCCGCAGTGCAACCGCCGGTCCGGTGCTTGACAGCGGCGGGCTTTGTCCGGGACATGGCGCCATCATTTCCTGCGCCGGGACCTTTCCATGGACATGCTCAATCCTCACTGCGGCATCGACCGCGACAGCAGAGGCGTCGTCCGCCTCACAATCTGCAACGCCGGCAAGCTGAACATCGTCAGCTCGGCCGTGACCAACGGCGTGCGCGAAGGCTTTGAGCACCTCGCCGCCGACAGCAGTATCCGCGCGGTGATCCTAGCCGGCGAAAGCGGGCGCAGCATGATCGGCGGCGCCGATATCAAGGAGATGGCGACGCTCGACCCGAAATCAGCCGAGCAATTCATCAGCCGCCTCCGCGATCTCTGCGAGGCCGTGCGCCAATTCCCGGCGCCGGTCATCGCGCGCCTGCCCGGCTGGTGCCTCGGCGGCGGCCTCGAGGTCGCGGCCGCCTGCGACGTCCGCGTCGCGGCGCATGACGCGATGTTCGGCATGCCCGAGGTGCGCGTCGGCATCCCTTCGGTGATTCATGCGGCGTTGTTGCCGCGCCTGATCGGCTGGGGCCGCGCCCGCTGGCTGATGATGACCGCGGAGAACATCGACGCCCCGACCGCGCTCGCCTGGGGCCTGGTCGACACGGTGGCAAAACCCGGCGGCCTCGACGAGGCGGTCGAGCACACCGTGAAGGCCCTGCTGGAATGCGGCCCCGAAGCGCTGCGCATACAGAAGGATTTGCTGCGGCAATGGGAAGAGCTGCCGCTGACCGAGTCGGTCAACCTCAGTGTCGGCGTGTTCGGCAAATCGTTCCAGTCCGGCGAGCCGCAGCGGTTGATGCAGGGTTTTCTGGATCGCAAGCGCTAAGTCCAACACCTGTAGCCCGGATGGAGCGCAGCGAAATCCGGGAAACCTCGTCCGCGAAACGAGTGGTCCCGGATTGCGCTTCGCTTCATCCGGGCTACGCTTGGCAGCGAATTAAACGGCAACGTCACTTGTAGAAACGATTTACCTCCCTCCACGTACAAGAAGCAAAGGGACGGACTCCCCAGTTGGGTTAGACGATCGAGTACCGCTCTTTTTTGATCGCGCCCCTGTACGGCGCCGCAACTTCTGATAGCATAGTAATGCTTGTTGTATAGCGCGGAGGATCGATGGCAAAGCCCAAGAAAATCTTCATCAGCTACAACCACAAGGACCAAAACAAAGCGGTTCGAGTCCTCAACCGTCTGGAGGAATTAGAACCGCACTATACGATTTGGTTCGATCGGCACGTAATCGAACCTGGGCGGCGACTTGCGGATCAAATTCTAGAGGGGCTGAACGGAGCCAATTACTACGTTATTCTTATAAGCGAGAATTCAAACAAGTCCCAGTGGGTCAAGCGAGAGCTTTCCACGGCGTTTGATTTGTCCAAGAAGAAGGATTTAGCTCTCGTACCATTCATGATCGACGATGCAGAAACGCCGCTTGAGTTCAGAGGACAGTTGACGATCAATGCACGCGGCAAAGAGTTTGAGAGTGGACTTGACGAACTGGTCGATTTCTTCAAGCGCCAAAATGAGCCGGGCAGCCGGATCCTTTATGATCTCAAGCCAGGTGCTCCCGCTCCAAAGCTGCCCTGCGAAGACGAACTCGGCTCGTTGGACCTTGGCGACCTCCGATTCCTTCTAACCAAACGGCTCACCGTTCAGGATGTAGGTGTCCTTTGGTTCGATCTGTTTACACAAACAATGGAAAATGAAGTCGCCCCAACAACTCTGGCACAGTATTGTGTGACGCTCATCGCGAAATCTCAAAGGGAAGAGCTATTGCTAAAGCTCTACAAGCTACTTTGCCGCAATCATCCCCGATTGGCTGAATTGGCTAAGCTGCAATAGACAGTTGCAATCCGCATGAGCAGCAACATGCGTTGCTGCCAGCGCGGATATTGGCGTCGCCTACCCTTCGAACTGTAGCGGGTAGGGGCTTATAGGGACTTTCAGCCGGCTGACGGAATGTTGACCGCGGGCGTCAGCGGACTAATCTACCCTCCATCGCGAGACGGGCGCTCCGGATCGAGAACGTCGATCGGAACACGCTCTCTCGCGGATCGCCGCGCGCGCGGCCAACAAAACAATCACTTTCGGGACAAACGCACGAGGTCAGAACTCAAGAGCTGCAGGAGGACATATGGTCCAAAAGCGCGACGTTCCCGGTATTCGTCCTTACAATGCTCCGGCTGGCGGCTGGGGTGCCCTCAAGGCCACCGCGACAGCGGTTCGCGACCAGATGGATCTGGTCGAGGCGCCGATCACGCTGCTCCGCACCAACAAGCCCGACGGATTCGATTGTCCGGGCTGCGCCTGGCCGGACAAGGAACACACCTCCACTTTCCAGTTCTGCGAGAACGGCGCCAAGGCCGTGACCTGGGAGGCGACCAGCAAGCGCGTCACGCCCCAATTTTTTGCCGACCACACCGTCACCGAGCTGCTGACCTGGAGCGACTTCCATCTCGAGAACGAGGGCCGGCTGACCGAGCCGCTCGCCTATGACTCCGCGAGCGACACCTACCAGCCGATCAGCTGGGACAGCGCCTTCGCGCGGATCGGCGAGAGCCTGCGCAGCCTGCCCGATCCTGACATGGCCGAGTTCTACACCTCCGGCCGCGCCTCGAACGAGGCCGCGTTCCTGTTCCAGATCTTCGCGCGCGAATACGGCAGCAACAATTTCCCCGATTGCTCCAACATGTGCCACGAGGCGACCAGCGTCGGGCTGCCGCAATCAATCGGCATCGGCAAGGGCACGGTGTCGCTGGACGATTTCGACCATTGCGAGCTGATCATCGCGATGGGCCACAACCCCGGCACCAACCATCCACGCATGATGGGCACGCTGTGGGAGGTCTCGCGCCGCGGCGTGCCGATCATCGTGTTCAACCCGCTGCGCGAGCGCGCGCTGGAGCGCTTCGCCGATCCGCAGGATCCGATCGAGATGGCGACCCTCGGCTCGACGCGGATCGCCTCGACCTATTACCAGCCCAAGGTCGGCGCTGACGCCGCGGTGCTGAAAGGCGTCATGAAGGCGCTGATCGAGAAGGATGACGCGACACACGACGTGCTCGACCACGCCTTCATCGCCGAGCACACCAACGGTTTTGCCGCGTTCGCCGCCGACCTGCGCGCGACGGCGTGGGAGGCGATCGAGACCGTTTCCGGCTTCAGCCGCGCCCAGCTCGGCGAGGTCGCCGCCGCCTACGCGAAGTCCAACGCGACCATCGTCACCTATGGCATGGGCATCACCCAGCACAGCCGCGGCACCGACAATGTCCAGCAGATCGCAAACCTGCTGCTGCTGAAGGGCAATTACGGCAAGCCGGGCGCCGGCATCTGCCCGCTGCGCGGCCACTCCAACGTGCAAGGCAATCGCACCGTCGGCATCACCGAGAAGCCCAACATCCCGATGTTCGAAGGCATCGAGCGCACCTTCGGCTTCAAGCCGCCGCGCCAACACGGCCATGACGCGGTCGCTGCGATGGAAGCGATCGACGACGGAAGGTCCAAGGTCCTGGTCTGTCTCGGCGGCAATTTTGCCATCGCCCTACCCGACCCCGAGCGATGCACCGCCGCCA
Source organism: uncultured Bradyrhizobium sp. (assembly GCF_947648125.1). Taxonomy (GTDB): domain Bacteria; phylum Pseudomonadota; class Alphaproteobacteria; order Rhizobiales; family Xanthobacteraceae; genus Bradyrhizobium. Next base: position 609,869 of record NZ_CANSMR010000002.1, read on the forward strand.
TGCGCAAGCTCGAGCTCGCTGTGCATCTCGGCACCAAGCTCAACCGCTCGCATCTCCTGGTCGGCAAGCAGTCGATCATCCTGCCGGTGCTGGGACGCACCGAGCGCGACATCCAGGCCTCGGGGCCGCAGGTCGTCACCGTCGAGGATTCGATGTCGATGGTGCACGCCTCGCGTGGCAAGCTGACCCCGGCCTCCGAAAACCTGCTTTCGGAATCGGCGATCATTGCCGGCATGGCGATGGCGACCTTGCCTTCAAGCAAGGTGCCGTGGACCGATCTGATCGCCGACTACGACCGCATCCGCGACGCCATCGAGGGCGTATTCCCCGACTTTCGGGATTACAACGCGCGGATCCGGATTCCAGGCGGCTTCCGCCTGCCGCTGCCGCCGACCGAGCGCAAGTGGACGACGCCATCGGGCAAGGCCGAGTTCCTGATCTTCGATGGCCTTGAAGAAGATCCGGTGCTGTCGGACGAGACCATCCTCAAGCTCGCCACCATCCGCAGCCACGATCAATACAACACCACGATCTATGGGCTGAACGACCGCTATCGCGGCGTGTTCGGGCGGCGCGACGTGCTGTTCGCCAACGAGGCGGACCTCACCGCGCGCGGGCTCGCCCATGGCGATCTCGTCGAGATCGAGACCGCGCTGCCCTCGGGCGCGCCGCGCCGCCTCACCCTGACCGCGATCGTCTACGACATCGCCCGCGGCTCGGTCGCCGCCTACTATCCGGAAGCAAACGGCCTCGTGCCGCTCGACTATCAGGACAAGGAGAGCGGCACGCCGTCGTACAAGTCGGTGCCGGTGCACATTCGCCGCGTCGCGCCGGCGGCGTAGCGGCCGCGTCGCAGGACGTAGCCCCGCATGAGCGACGCGGCATGCGGGACCGCCCTTCCGATATCGCTTCGCTCATCGGGCCACGCCTACAGCAACGCGGCAAGATGGCAACGGTCGCGGATCGAGGCGTTCAACCTCGATCCGCGACCTTGTTGGATTGCTGCGGCTTCAGCCTGTAGCTAGTCCTCGGATTCGACGAAGGGCGGCCTGAAATAGCCGGGCTGGACGCCAAGCTGGAATCGGCCGATCGATCGGTAGTCACCGAGATTGCTGCTCGGCTGCGGCGTGTTGTAGCCGGCGAACACGATCGTCACGGTCCGCTCGTCGGTCAACACCGCCTGCGGATCGTAGACCCGGCCGCTGAAGAAGTTCGTGGTGTAGCCCTGCGCCGGCGGCACGAATGGCGCGACCTGCGCTGCCGTCAGCGCGTCGGCGCCCAGAACATTCACGAGCGGCGCGTTCAACGGATACGAGCGCGGGCCCGCAGGATCGACCACCTTATCCGTGGACAGGATCGGATTGTCGAAACCGTTGACCACGTGCCACTTCAGCAGATCGGCGGCGCTGCGAACCGGATTGTCGGTTTCGGCATAGCCGACGAAGTGGAAGCCGTCGGAATCGTTGTCCAGGCAATTTCCGGCGCCGAAGAACATGCCGAAGCGCCCGTCATGGATCCGCAGGATGCTGCCGCTGCCGAGCCAGCGAATCCCGTTGAGCGCAACCGTGGTCTGGTCGTTGAGGCCGGTCGCCGCACCGACGTCGGTAAAGTTCACGCCGTCCGAGGTCGTTGCGACACGAATCGTGATGACGTCGTGGTTGGTCTTCCTCGGCTTCTTGTTGACGAGGTTGGTCAGCGCAAAGGCCGGCGTCGCCGGGCACACCTGGCTTGCCGGGAAGTTCTTGTCGCCGGGGGTGAGGTTCTTGGAAACGTAGACGACGGCCGTCTTCTCGCCGATGTGCACGGAGCCCAAAATGGCATCGGCATCGGTCAGGCCGGTGGTCGCACTCGCCGTCGCCTCGAGCTTCGGATAACCGCCGGACGCCAGCGGGCTGACATATCCGAATTCCGGAAGGCCGAACAGCGAGAAATCCTCCTCACCGCGGTGAAGCGGATGGACCACGAGCTGATCGCTGTCGATGTGACCGTCGGCACGGTTGAGATGATAGATCCGTTGCTTGCCCTTCACGGACAACACGAAGGCGTGTCCAAGCCCGTTGTCGGCGGCGTTCGCGTTCGACGAGCCATACGCCGTCTTCACGCCATTGACGCTGACGTTGAGATTGTCCGGGTCGGTCGCATCCCACGGGCAGTAGGGGTTGAGCGCCAGGGCCTTGCCCCTGAACTGCCAGGTCGCACCCCAGTCCGTCGAGATCGCAGCGACCGTCGCCTCCTGCTCGTTTCGCGGGCGGTAGTCAAACAGGCCTTCGAGAACGGCCCCGCGACGGCGCACGAACGGAAAGTAGTACGGCTGCATCACGCTCTTGCCGTGATTGATCGTGGCTTGTCCGCTTGCCGAGCAATAGTCGGCATAGGGCGTCCCGTAGAGGGCCGGATTGTAGGGCGGCGTGAGACTGCCGGGCGGCACGATGCCGGACGCATCATGATGGAAATGTTGTCCGGACTGATGCAGCGTCCACGGCCCGTGTTCGATCACGGATTCTGTCAAGCTGTTGGGAACGTATGAGAATGTGGGGCCGGCATGGGCGGTCGATGCAGCCGCAAGCAGGACACCGGCAGCGGCAGTGCCAAAGAGCAAGCGCGTCATGGAGCTGAGCCTTTTTTCATGGGGGCAATTCGATCGATCAGGCAATGCGGAGGGCACCCCGGAAATATGCGGAGCGTTGCAAGCCGGACCGATCCCTAACACCGGCCTCCGACAGACATGTGACGCCTGGATGTCTTTCACAGCCAATGCGCGTCGGCTTCGCTGTTCGTAGCGCGGATGGAGGGAAGCGAAATCCGGAGCGTACCGTCCGCGGATAGGGTTTCCCGGATTGCGGTTCGCTCCATCCGGGCTACGCTGACCTCATCCCCTCACCGCGCGTTCGCCGGCGCATGCACCGGCCAGAGATCGGCGCGCCAGTGCAGCGCGATCGCCAGCATCGCGATGAAGCCGGCCGCCGCAAGCAGCGTGCCGGTCGCGGTGTAGCCGATCAGGTCGATCAGGCTGCCGGCCGCGAGCAGGCCGAGCGGCAGGCCGTAGATCACCATCATGCGCACGCCCATCACGCGGCCGCGCAGATGCGCGCTGGCGTTGCGCATCAGCATCACGGCGGCCGAGATCATCGACATGCTCTGCGCGATGCCGGCCAGCACCAGGCAGGCCATCGCCACCGGCATGGTCCTGAGCTCGACGAACACCAGCAGCATCGCATACCAGGCGAGCGTCGCGCCGATCAAAAGCCGCGCGATGCGCACCCCGCCGGCCATGCTGAGCGTGATCGAGCCGATCAGCGAACCCACCGCAAAACTTGCGGAGAGATAGCCGAGCCCGGTCTGGTCGGTGTGGAAGATGTCGCGCGCCACGTAAGGCAGCAATCCGTTGGTCAGCGGAAACGCGGTGAGATTGGCGAGGAACGCGACGCAGAGCGCCGCGCGCATGCCCGGGCCGCTCCAGGCATAGACAATGCCCTCCTTGAGGTCGTGCAGCAGCTTCGAGCCCGGCAGGTCGCCGGGCTCGAGATCGACCGTGCTGTGCGACTTCGGACGGCCCATGCAGAGCATCAGGATGGCGGCGACGAAGTAGAAGCTGGCGATCCCGACATAGACATAGCCGATGCCGAGCGCCGCGAACAATCCCGCCCCGGTCAGCGCGCCGGCGATGCGCGCGCTATCCTGCGTCGTGCGCGCCAGGCTGATGGCGCCGACCAGCTGCTCCGGCGGCATGATGTCGGCGAGCAGCGCGCCGCGCACACCGAGGTCCGACGGACGGATCACGCCCATCAGCGCGACGATGATCATGACATTCAGCGGAGCAAGATGTCCGGTCAGCGCCAGCGTCATGATTGTCCCGGCGAGCGCCGTGTAGGCAAAGCGCATCACGGCGAGCAGGTCGCGATGTCCCACGCGATCGCCGATCATGCCGACCACTGGGGCGACCAGGGTGCCGACATATTGCAGCGAGGCGAGCACGGTCAGCAGCAGCACCGAGCCGGTCTCGACCATGATGTACCAGCCGAGCACCAGCGTCTCGACCTCGAACGCCCAGGAGGTGAGCAGGTCGGACGGCCATTGAAAGCGATAGCTGCGGATGCGGAATGGCGCGAGTGCGGAGGTCCGCGTGGTCCCGCTCAAGACGCGATGACGCGTGTCACGGCGTGTCCTGCCCTTTTCTTGGCTCTTCTGGGTCTTGAATCCGGATTTGGATCCCGGCCGCTGATTCTGTTGGGAAAACGCCCTATTCCGCGAGCGTAGCGCCGAGCCTGCCGGTGTCAATTGAAGCCACCGCATGCGGCCATGCGCGACGGCATCGCGGCAGCGTGCTGCGGTGCTCGCCTGGTTCGCCCAGCGCGCGGCCCCCGGTCGGCCGCCCCTCCGCCCCGCGCGATAACTGTGCTAGCATGCTCGCACCGGAACCGCGGAGGACGCCATGACAGCCTTCGAAGTTTTCGCGATCTATGTGACGCCCTTTGTGATCATCGGGATCGCCATCAAGCTATTGATGAAGCGCTACGCCGTCGACCTGCCCGATGTGCAGAAGCAGGCGGGCGCCGCACCGAAGCGGCGGTTCTTACTCGGCGCCTGGCGGTCGGAATAGGTCACGTTGCAGGCCATCCGGGACGCGCCGCCTCCACGGAGAAATTCTCAATCACTGATTTGCCCGACGGCGCAAGCCCTTGCAACAAAGATATTTCGCTTTATCAGAATTGCAACTCAGTGTATGGTTCGCCCGTCTCACCTGATCGAGGGGCGCTTCGCGGTCGTCACGAACGTGGGTCGAGATGCGGTGGACGCCGAGTGTGCAACTGACGAGTGCGCATGAGGCGGACGGTCAAGTCGTGTGGACTTGCTGTCCAGCGCTTTTTTCAGCCTGCTGAAAATGAAAGAAACCCCTGTGACACAGGGGTTTTTCGAATTTGTCCGGAGCGGCATGGGTCCGCCTGAAAAGTGCCGGGACCTGTATAGGCCCTGAAAATCACCGTGCCGCTCGCTGCCGGGCCGAGACGCTCGCCTGACTGATCAAGTTTTGTTTCTGACGCCGCACTATAAATTTTTTGTTTATCGAGAGCGGCACGACAATCATTGGCGTTTTCATTTTAGCTACGACAGCCAGTCGTATTTTGCGCGCTCCTACCTCATAAAAAATTACGCCTGCGTTCGTTTTGTGCCGTTGTGCGGCGGGGCCATAGTCTCTCGCGTTGACGCAGGGAGACGCCACAATGAGCGCACGAGAGGACGGCGGTTCGATCGAACTTCTCCAGATGATCACACAGGACGAAGTGCTCCAGCGCATCCCGATCTCGCGGAAGTCGCTGGATCGGATGGAAAATCGCGGGCGCTTCCCGAGGGGCCGGTACGTGACCCCGAACCGCAAGGCGTACATTCTGGCCGAGGTCGTGAAGTGGCAGGCCGCCGTTGACGAATACGACCCGCACCGTGGCCGTGGCCGTCACAAGCCCAAGCCCAAGGCTGACGCGCCGGCAGCGGCTGCGGCAGAGGAATGCTGACGCCTGAAGAGCTGGAGCGCCGTCACGGAAGGGGGCCGAGGCGACGCTCCTGCAGATGACCGACCCGGACCGGCAAGGTTTCTAGGTCGGAGAGCCCGAGCGAAGGGCTGACCCCTGACACGGAGGTCGAGGTCGCCGTCCTTCTAGCACGCTCGGCGATCCGGTCCAAGGCGGCACGGAGGGACACCGAGCGATGACCGACATCACCACGTCAAACTCCCTCACCGATCTCGCCACGCGCGAGGCCGCGCCATGACCGACCCGTTCGATGGCCGGGACGAGAGCGAGGTCGAGATACCGGCCGGCAAGGACGCTGCGCCGGACTTCACCGTCAACTTGAAATATCTGGACGAAGACAATGAACTGATCGTCCCCGGCGACACGGAAAACCTCCATGTCTGCCGTGATGGCGACAGGTTGATGATCAGGCGCGAGCCGCACCCGCCGCGCGGCGGCCCTAGCCCGGCTGCTTCACCGAAAGGTCTCGGCGAGTGGAACGCCGGTCTCGACACCGGCAAGCCACCGCCGCGCGGCTGGCTGCTCGGCAACAGCTTCTGCCGCAAGTTCATCAGCTCGTTGATCGCCGATGGTGGCGTCGGCAAGACCGCGCTGCGCATCGCGCAGGCGCTGGCGCTTGCGACCGGGCGCGCGCTCACTGGCGAGCATGTCTTCCAGCGCTCTCGCGTGCTGCTCGTCTCTCTTGAGGACGATGCCGAAGAGCTGAAGCGCCGGGTTCTCGCCGCGCGCTTGCATTTCAACATCGAGGCTTCCGAGCTGGACGGTTGGCTATTCCTCGCCTGTCCGGGCGCGGCAGGCGGCAAGTTGAAGTCCATGAACGCCAAGGGCCAGATTGTCGATGGCCAGCTCAAGGCCAATCTTGAAGCGGCGGTCAAGGCGCACAGCATCGATCTCGTCAGCCTCGACCCCTTCGTGAAGAGCCACGGCGTCGCTGAGAACGATAACAATGCCCTCGACGAGGTCGCGCAGCTCTTGAGCGATCTCGCCGCCGAGCGCGACATCGCGATCGATGTTCCGCACCATGTTTCCAAGGGCGCGCCGGAGCCGGGCAACGCGCAGCGCGGGCGCGGCGCATCCGCGCTCGTTGATGCGGGGCGGCTTTGCTACACGTTGACGCCGATGTCGGAGGAGGAGGCGAAGAGCTTCGGCATTCCCGACGAAGAGCGGCGGCAGTACGTGCGGCTCGACAAGGCCAAGGTCAATCTCGTCCGGGCCGGTGGTCCGGCGCGATGGTTCAGGCTGTTCGGCGTGAGCCTCCACAACGCGACCGATCTCTATCCGCAGGGCGACGAGGTACAGGCGATCGAGCCGTGGAAGCCGAAGAGCCCATGGGCCGACCTCGATGAGAAATCCCTCAACAGCATCCTGAACAGGATCAGCGCCGGCCTTGGCGACGGCAACTTCTACACGGCAAGGCCGAACGCCGGCCGCCGGGCCGTGGTGCCGCTGGTCCGCAGGTTGACCGTGAGCAAGACCGAAGAACAGGCCCGCCAGATCGTCCGGGCGTGGCTCAAAAACGGCGTGCTGGTCGAGTTCGAGTACCACAATCCGGAGACCCGGAAGCCCGCAATGGGGCTCCGTGTCGAGTTCAGCAAGAGACCGGGAGAAACCGCGCCACTGGAAAAAATCTAGTGGCGCACAGTGACGCAACCGGGTCTGCGCCACCACTACCGGTGCGTTAGTAGAAAGTAGTGGCGCACTCGCGCGCGCCACTGACTTTCTTTAAGTGACGCACCGATGGCGCAGTGGATGCGCACACAAGTTGTTGTGCAAAGGAGGAAAGAGATGAAACCGTTTCATTCGTCGGAGGAAATGTTGGATGCACACGAACTAATGTTTGGCGAGGCCGGGCGGCGTTGCGCGGAGATCATCCTGAAATGGGCGACGACGTTGTTCGCGGTCCCGCTCGACGTGCTCAACATCCGGGTCGTGCTCGCGCCGGTCGAGCTTGGCCCTTACAATCGGCATACGGGTTATCACTATGGCAGTGAGGGGTCTGGCACCTTTATCCTCGGTAACCGGCATATCGTGAAGCTCAGTAGCGGCACGCTCGTTTTGACCGAGCAATCTGATGAGTTTCTGATCGGGTTTGAAGACTTCATCGTGCATGAGCTTACCCACGCCCGTCAGGCGTGTTTGGAGCGCCAGCATGGGTGGAAGAGAACGCGCGGCGCGCATCGTGATCAGGGTTGGTACGCCGCCGTTGCCGAGGCCTGCCCGCGCTATCTCGGTGTCGAGCTTCCTCGGTCATCGTGGCCGAAGGGGCCGCGCACGCCTGAAAGCACACTAACTGAAGTGCAGATGTGCCACTGGCCAATGTCGCTACGGCTGCTTGCCACGAGCGACGATCCGCGCCTGCCGAAGGTCGGTAACACACCTACTGTTGTGCATGATCGGCTTGAGGTTTGCTGATGCTCCGCCGCTCACCATCGCGTTCGTCTGCCGCCGAGAAAGAGCGGCAGCGGCAGCGCGAGGGCAAACGTGAAGCGCAGCGGCGCTGGCGCAAGAACGTCGAGGATGGCAAGCGGTGCGCCTCGACGCCCATCAGCGCGCTGATCCTGTGCTGGCTCGATCGCCGTTATCCGGGCCGATGTAATCTCGACGACCTCGGCGATGTAGGCCGGTTGATCGGCGACATCCTCGAAGCGAGCGCGCGTGCCGATACCGATCAGTGATCCGAAAATTTTCGCGTCCCGATGTAGATCGATCTACGTCGTCCGCCTCCGGACTGTGCCATTGTCGCCGGCAGGAGGTGCGGCCCATGAACCTCGATCGATCCCCTATCACTCCGTTGAGGCCCGACCGTGGCGAGGCCATCCGAGCCGAGGGTCGGGCATGGTCTCGTGCCATCGCCGCGCAGGCGCTGTCGTCGCCGCAGCGGAGTGCCGAGAAAATATTGCGCGCCAATTGGCCACACGACAGCCGCGCCGCCACGAAATTGAAATCGGCGGTGTCGCCGACCTCGACCACCAACAGCGGCCTGCCGCCTCACGATCTGGTCGAAGCGTTTCGCAGCTTGGCACCAGCATCAGCGGCGTGGAAATTGTTTGCCCACGACGCCGCGCTCAAGCTCGACCTGACCGGCGTCCATAGCATCAACATCCCGCACGTCGCGAACTTCCCGCCGCAGCCGGTTTTCGTCGGTGAAGGCAGCGCCGGTCCTGTCGCGCAATGGTCGCTGATGAAGTCGGCGGTTGGTCCGGCGCGAAAAATATTGGTGATCTCGTGCGTCAGTGAGGAGTTGGAAGCCGCCTCGCCGCAATCGGTCAGCGGCGTGATTGCTCGCGTGCTCGCGGACAGCTCCAACAAGAGCATCGACGCGACTGCGTTCGATGCCAATCCCGACGACGGCATCAGGCCAGCGGGATTGTTGTTCGGCGTGACGCCGACGCCTGCCGCTGCAGCCGGCGCGTTCGTGGCCGAAACGATTGCCGCTGACGTGTCCAATCTGGTCGGCGCGATTGCCGCCAACGGCATCGATCCGAGCGACACCGTGTTCATCGCTGGCGCGCGGGAAGCGTCGCTGATGCAGACCCTCGCAGGCGTCGATGCGATCATGTCCCTGGCTGTACCGCCTAAAACCGTGATCGCCTGCGCGCCTGCAGGCATCGCCAGCGGTTTTGAAGGCGGACCCGAGATCGACACCAGCAAGGAAGCCGTGGTGCATCGCGAGGGTGCGAGCCCCGGTGAGATCGTGAGCACGCCGGGCGTCTCGGCCTCGCCGAGCACATCGCTGTTTCAGAGCGGCCTGATCGCCGTCCGGGTTCGGGCGAATGCAGCATGGGCCGCCGCACCGGGTGCGGTGCAGGTCGTTTCAGGCGTCAATTGGTAGGTGAGCCATGAGCAGCTACAGCGACGAACAGGCGCGGCGCTGCATCGACGAAGCGCGCAGGACCATCTCCCGCGTCGATGCGATGACGCCGCATCAGGTCGAGAGCGAGAGCGGAGCGGAAGATGATGGAATCATCCGCAGGGAGATCGATCTGTCCGAGCCGCGCGTCGTTTCTAGAATGCAAGGCGTCCACGATCGCCATATCCGCCAGATCACCGAACGCGACGAACAATGGGCGCGTCAAGCCGAGCTGGCGCGAGCGAGGCAGGAGCGCGACAAGCAAGAGCGCGCCGAGGCCGCCGCCAGCGCCGATGCCGTGCAGCGCATCGCCGCGCTGGAGGCTCGCCTCGCCGGCCTCGAACACGACGCCGAGACGTGGCGGGACGTCGTCCGCGCGTTGGCTGATGGCACCGAACGCATCGACGAGCGTTTGCGCGAGCTGCGATCCGAGATCGGAGCCGATCGCAAGGCGGTGCTCGATCTGCCGGCGGTGTTGCCATCGTCGAGACTAGTGCAATGATCAGCGCCAATCAGATCGCCAACACGGTGCGCGACATCCGCATCGAGGCGCGACTGGTCGCGCTGCGCTGGCTCGCGCGAGACACCGCGCTGGCCTATGACCGGTTGGTCCGGCATGGCGTGCCGCCAGCCCTCGCGCACGACTATTTCGCCGTCGAGATGCTGCGGCAAAGGTTGGACGAGGAGCGCGATCGGGAGATCGATCTCTGATGTTATACAGCGTGCGCAACGTGGTGTGGGTCGGCGATAGGCTGAAGATGGCCGGCAACGCCGAGCCAAAGGGTCTTGTGATCGAGCTTGTCCCAGAGCCCGCATCGCCGGGCCAGCGCAGGCTCTACAGCGTGCGAACGCCTGATGGCTTGATGTCACCGCCGATGCTTCGGCCACGCGCCCGTTGGCGCGCGGAGCAAGTGCTGCTCGACATCGCCAACGCACCGGAAGTGTTTTGATGAGGGCCGGGGGGACTGTTATTCGGATAAGCCGAAGGGAGGAATCGAGCGGCTGCACGCTTTTGTTAGCGTCCAAATATTCGGTTTTGGGTAAAGCGCGCGATCAGCAGTAAGATCAGCTCATGACAGCCCAAAAACCCATCCCGATCGCCGCTTGTCGGCCCGGAACCACCCCGGAACCGCCGGAGACCTTGGGCGTCACCGGCTCGAAGTTGTGGCGCGACGTGCTGGAGGAATGGACGCTCGACGATGCCGCCGGCTTGGCCGTGCTGGAGCAGGCCGCGCAGGCCTACGACCGCGCCGAGAGCCTGCGTCGGCAGATTCAGATCACCGGAGAGGTGGTCGAGACCGGCAATGGCGGGATGAAGGCCAACCCGCTGATCATGTGCGAGATCGCCGCCCGGAGCCTCGTGGCGCGCCTACTGGGTCGGCTCGGCGTGCTCGACCGTGAGGACAAGCGCGGTCCAGGCCGGCCGCCCGGAAAGGGCAATCCATGGTAACGGCCACGCCCCGGACTCGAATTTCGCCGGCTGCACTCGCGCTGTTCGCCGAGCTTGAGCACACACAGCATGATCGACCCTTCGACGACAAAGCGCGGGAGCTGATGCGCCTGCTCGGCCTGACTGCGGAATGGTGGAGTGGCTGCTCAGTGCTCGACCGGAGCGACGGTCCCGTACACAGCTCGCCGAACTACTGCGAGTATCACGATTGGCATCGCTGCCGGGCGGCGCGCAACGAGCTGCTGGCCGCGCTGGAGGCGCGGGGCAAGCCTCGAACCGCCTAAGACTGTCTAAAACCGCGCCCCACCCAAAGTAAACTATACCCCAAGATGAACAGCAGGATGCACGGCAGGAACGCCCAAGCCGCTATCACGCCAGCAGCATATCCCCAGCGTCTCCACCGCTGATCCCAAAATTGTTGTGCGATGTAGTTCTTGTCCGCTTCGTTGTACTGATCATGCATGTAAAGGCGGCTGCCGTCAGGCATGTCGACCACGGCCATTGAGCCGTCCTTGTCCCATTCGCTTCGGTCTCTCCATTCAACCTCACGAAATTGCAAGCTTAGCTTCTCGGCGGACGGTGAGCGCATCGTTTCATAAAAGGGCTTCTTAAGGTCGAACGGGTCCACGAAGCCTTTTGTTGCTCCAATCGGTTGGAATGCGCCACGTACTGTGTCCGGCGTAGCTATCGTATAGGCGACGAAACCCGCACCCATGATCCAGAGAAGCGAGATCAAGACCCAAGCGCGAAACAGCCCCCTGCTGATGTTCATTTTGAAATCCTCTCGGCTCTAAGTATCAAGCATATCCCACTCGTCGCCGAGCACCCACCTAAGCGCTGACAGCTTCCCGTTGATCATGCCCCACTCGAAATCATCCCAAGGCCCCAATTCGCCGGGGCCGTACTGCTCCTCCTTCCTTCTAGCCGAGTGCTCGGCCATCTCCCAAATGGACCGATTTGTCGTCAATCCAAAGGGGTCCTTGCCTCGTTCCTCGTGGTCCTCGATCAGCACCGCTTCGCCGCTCTGAAGTTTTTCGTTCCAGACCTGATGCCGGTTGTACCAGACCTGATCAATTAATTTTTCGATCGCTTCCGTTATCTCGACGAATCGGCGCGGAGGAAAGTCGATCGTGTGCTCGACCATGATGTCCCGAAATTCGACGGGACGGTATGTGTTGAGAGCATTCCCCAGCTTGGTAAAATATCGCGATCTGCTCTTGGGAAAGAACTTGGCGATGTCCGGATGCGGCTCCTGTTCGTTGACGCCGACGTTGCTGAAGTCCTTGATGTTGTGGCTCACGAACGCATAGTGGCCGGCGGCCCGCCGCTGAATCTCTCCGTAGGCCTCGATCAGCGTTGCATCACCCATGCCGTTGCGCGGCCGGTGAAATGGAGCCTTGTTCTGCAACGCGCGTTCCGCCGCTGCGAGCTTCATGGAAGGCGTGATTTCGACTATCTCGGCTGCACCAAAGACCAGCCGTTCGATCCGCTCTACCGCCTTCGTCGCGGCATCCCGGTAGTTTACAGATTTGTGGTCGATCTCGGTGAGCTGCCGGATGGCGACTTGCTTCTCACCATCGTTGCCGTAGCGGGCGAGCATTTCCTTAGCCCGTCGCAATGTGCCTGCGATGCTTCGCCCGCTTTCCTCAACCACACGCTCTTTGTTTCGAGCTAGCTCGTCCACGACTATTTTTGGAACGACGAGACTCACGAAATTCATGCGCACCAAGTCCTCCAGTGCGCTCAAGAGCGGCTCTTGGCTGTAGTCCTTTACAAGCTCCAGCCAGACGCAGGTGTCCACCACGAGAAAAACAGGCTTGCGCTGTCGTGCCATGTACCCCCCAGCCTTCGGGCGACTCGCCCCCCGTCGTTGACAAAGTGAATTACCTCAAGTTGAGGTGGCATAGCCAAGCGCTTTTGGGCCGGCGCTGGCTCCAAGGCTGGAATTGCGGGGAAAACCACGTGGGGACCGGGGCAAGTGAGCGACGATAGTTCAGATAAAGATGCGTCATCCGCAAAACTGACCAGCGATTTCTTGGAGGGACTATACGGCGATCCACTGCGATCCGAGACCATGCGCGCTGGTCGCCAACTCATCATCGCTTCGGCAGTGTGCGCAGCGGTCGTGCTGTTCAAGGTGCGCCTCCAATCCACCAGCCTCGTTCCGCTGGATTTTGGCAATCGGGTGGACGTTCTGCCGATGCTTTTATCGCTGGCGGTCGTGCTGCTGTTGGTCAGCTTCATCTTGCGTGCTGCCACTGACCTCCTGCGAGAACGCGAGACCGCGAAGCTGGTTGTCGAGTACGTAGAAGGTGAGCGGGTGCAGGCCGCCAAAAGAGCCGCTCAGGAGACAGAAGAAGGCATCGCGCAAAGTGAACGCGAGGCCTATGAGGATCGCCCGGACTCAGACCCGGACCCGTGGTGGGAGCCGTATGTTGCCGTGAAAGAAGCTGCAGATGCGGCGGTGCTGAAAGCAGAAGAGCGACTCGGGATTAGACGGCTGCCTCGGCAATTGAGGCGGGCACGCAGTATCCTAGAAGTCGGCGTGCCCATCGTCTTCGCGGCCCTCGCGATCATCTTGTCGAGAGCGTCGGTGTACGCATTCGGCGCGGCCATAGTCTCTGCTTTCACGCCCTAGTGGCCGTAGCGCGTTCATCCCTGCGATCGATCGAGGTCGCCGGGCACGAAACCGGCCACCGCGCCGACGCACCAGCGGCCACGCCACGCGATCCCAGATGCCGTAATAAAAAGTTTGCTTTTCTCGTCCGGCTCGGTGGCGGTGAGCACCGGTGGCCTCAATCTTTCGGCTTCTCGTAGAGGTCGATATCGTTGATCGCGTCTTGGATGAGGTCGCGCAAGGCGGTCAACGTGTCGCGGGCGCGGAGTGCTGAACGGCCAGCCATGTACGGACCGGCAGGCGGCAAATCATCCGCAGGTGAGGCTGCGACGCTGCTACCGGTTTGACCGGTGCTGATCTCGGCAATGCGGCCACCGTTGACCCCGAAATAAGCGGCGATGTCGTGCTGCCGATCTCCGCGAGCCAGCATGCCTTTGACGGTCGCGATCTCTCCTTCACTCAGTGCCATGGGTCTCTCTTTTCCTCTTGCGAATCGGGAGCCTGTACGGTGACACAATGCAGGGTAGCAAGACGAGCATTGGGGTCGTTGTCCCGGTTATTCACAGGCAAGGAAAAAGCCCGGCCAGCGATGTGCTGACCGGGCTGCCTCAAATCCAAAACGGTTTTGGATTTCCGCTGATCACGCCGCGAGCCGCAGCTCGGTCCAATCAACGGCCTTCGCTTCCGGCTCGCCGATGATCCGCCGCAGCTCGTCGGCCCACGCCTGCAGCACCTCGCGCTTTTCGGTCAGCTCGCGATCCTCGGCATGGACGTAGTGCCGGCCGGTGACCGGCGGCAGCTTGATGCCGTCCTCTGCCGTCACGCGATGATCCAAGCAGAGCGCGATCTTCGACATCGGCTGACCGATCAGGCGCGCCCAGCTCGCCGCCGATCGGCGGAGGTCGTGCGGCGAAAACGGCTTCAGGCCGAGCAGCGCGCAGATGCCCGGCGTCTTCACCGAGCCGTCCTTCCGCTTGGTGCCGCGCAGCGCGGTCGCCATCGCTTGACGGTTCATCGGCTGATCGCTGAGCGGCGACATGAAGACGTGCTGCTGCGCATCGCTGGTCAGCGCCTCCCTGATGATCTCGACCGCCAGATCGCTCAGCGGCTGCTTGAGCACGCGCCTTTTCTTCACGCGCCGCAGCGGCACGTCAATCCGCGCACGATCGCCGTCGAGGTCAACCAGCTCGCTGCGCTGTGCGCCAAGCAGCTCGGCACTGCGCAGCATCGTGGTCAACTCAAACCGCAACGCGAGGCGAGTCCGGCGATCCCACGGCAGATCAGCGCGGTCGAGGCCCCACCACAGCGCCTTGATCTCCGCCTCGGACAGCACCCGCGTGCGCGGATGCTCGGCGTCGAGCGGCTCCAGATCGCTGCAGGGATTCGAGGTGACGTACTCGCGCCGCAGTGCCCAGCGGAACAGGCCGGAGGCCGCGCGCCGCATGTGCCTTGCATTGCTGATCGACGGGACGCCGAGCCTGCCGGCGACGATGTCGTCCGACATCGTCTGAATGTCGCTTCTGCTGACCTCGCTCGCCAGCTTCCGGCCGAGACGGGGACTGAGGAAGCGCCGGAGGTGACTGGCGACGTTGCTCCATGTCTCGATCCGGGGCCGCATCTCGCCGTCCGGCTTGCGGACCGGCGTCTTCATCCACTCGACCCTCTCGGCGATGACCTCGGCGACGGTTTTGCCGGCCTTGGCCTGCTGCGCCTTGCGGTCGCGGAAGGTCTCGGCGAGCGCGGCGGTGCCGAGCCCCTTGATGGCGTAGACCCGAGCGCGGGCGTCGGCGACGGTGAAGGCCTTGCCGTGGACGCCGAGCCAGCCCGAGCGCTGCTTGCCGGTCACCGGGTCGGTGAACTTCAGATAGAACGTCGCGACCCCGGCCGTGGTGACGGAGACGTAGAGGCCGGGGGTCTTGCGGTCGTAGAATTTGACCCGCTCGGTGACGCGCCGCGCGATCAATTTGTCAGTGAGGATGACACTGCCGGTGGGACGTGGGCTGGCAGCTTGTGTGGTAACTTCGGGCATGGTTTCGACTCTCCAAAGGTTGGGACCATGCCGGGACGCTTCGCTCTGGTGCCAACCGATGGCGAAGGTCCCGGCCCTAGATTTGGCAATCCCCGCGACCCAGCCCGATACAAGCGTTACGCAAAATGGCCTGTTTTCATAGGGTTTTCGTAGCGTCACGGTGAGACACCGTGCGCCAAATTATAGTCGTGTGGTCCTGACGCCCTAGCGGCAGGTGTCTTTTCGAATTGCGCGATGCGCGTTGCGAAGACGGTGACAAAAAAGCCCAGTCTCGCCGGGGAGAGCACGAAGTAAGCCGTAAGCCATCGCGTAGGGAAAGCCGGATTGCTCCGGTTACACCTGTGGTCCTACCCCCGTGCTCTCTACCTTTTGCACGGGGCCCATGGGTGCGATCGGCACCCGGCTTTCCCTGCGCCCTCTGTTAAAGAGAGAGCGAAACGAAAGAGCAGAGCTCGGGCAATCATGTCGCGAGAACGCGAAGTTGCATCCTCATCCTTAGCTGTCATCGCCCGGCTCGACCGGGCGATCCAGTACGCCGCGGCCTCTCGTTTCAAGCACAGCCGTCTCTGGAATACCGGATCATCCGTATGCGGGGGTGATGACACCGCGCTGTTTGATATCTTGAATTGCGCCTCATCCTCATCGTCGTCCTGGCGAAAGCCAGGACCCATTACCCCAAATGCAATTTGTTGCGCGACGCTCGGGCCACACCCCTCTCTAACAACAGGCCCTCTGGTGATGGGTCCCTGCTTTCGCAGGGACGACGATTGTGGATATGGGCCACGCCACACATTCGGTGTCGTCCTGGCATTCGCCAGGACGACGGTGGTGATTGCGGAACGATCCCGCCCTCTCACTCATGCGAACACGACATTTTGTCATGACCGGCGGAGTTGCATTTTTTGCAGTGCATAATATGATGAGGATAATTCAATCAAATCCCCGGCATTGAAGGGAATCCTGCCATGGCAACCAGCACCGATCCCGTCGTCATCCTCTCCGCCGCCCGCACCCCACTTGGCCGCTTCATGGGCGAGCTCACGCCGCTCGCGGCGCACAAGCTCGGTTCGCACGTGATCGGCGCGGCGCTCGAACGCGCAAAGCTTGCGCCCGAGCGCATCGACGAGGTCTTCATGGGCAACGTGCTGCCCGCCGGCCAGGGCCAGGCCCCCGCCCGCCAGGCCGCGCGCGGCGCCGGGCTGCCGGATGCCACCGGCGCCACCACCGTCAACAAGGTCTGCGGCTCCGGCATGAAGGCGACCATGCTGGCGCACGACATCATCAAGGCCGGTTCGGCCGAGATCGTGCTGTCCGGCGGCATGGAGAGCATGAGCAACGCGCCCTATCTGCTGCAAAAGGCACGCGGCGGCTATCGCGCCGGCCACGACCGCATCATTGACCACATGATGATGGACGGGCTCGAGGACGCCTACGAGACCGGCCGCTCGATGGGCGATTTCGGCGAGGCCACCGCGGAGGCCTATCAGTTCACCCGCGCCGACCAGGACGCTTTCGCGATGGAGACGCTGAGCCGCGCCCGCAAGGCGGTCGAGGGCGGCGCCTTCAAGGCCGAGATCGCACCGATCACGCTCAGCGAGAAGGCCGGTCCGCGCATCATCGCCAATGACGAGCACCCGCTGAAGGTCGATCCGGCAAAAATCCCCGGCCTGAAGCCGGCATTCCGCGCCAACGGCACCATCACGCCGGCCGCCTCCTCGGCTAATGCCGACGGCGCCGCGGCGCTGATCCTGACGCGGCGCTCGCTCGCCGACCGCGACGGCTTGCCGGTGCTGGCCGAGATCAAGGGCCATGCCACCCACAGCCAGGAGCCACAGTGGTTCACCACCGCGCCGATCCCGGCGATCAGAAAACTGCTCGACAAGGTCGGCTGGAGCGTCGGCGACGTCGACCTGTTCGAGATCAACGAGGCGTTTGCGGTGGTCGCGATGGCGGCGCAGCGCGATCTCGGAATTCCCCGTGACCGGCTGAACATCAATGGCGGCGCCTGTGCGCTCGGCCACCCGATCGGCGCCACCGGCGCGCGGCTGATCGTGACCTTGCTGCACGCGCTGGAGGCGCAGAACCTGAAGCGCGGCGTCGCGGCTTTGTGCATCGGCGGCGGCGAAGCCACCGCGATCGCGGTCGAGCGGGTCACGCACTAGTTTAAACGGCCCCACGTCCGAGTCCGAAAACGAGGGAACTTTGGCATTTTAGCCATAGCTCCCTCGTGGCATATTGTGCATCACGAATTGAACCCTCATCGCATTTCATCCGGGGCCCAATGATCTCGAACTGGCTTGCTTCCACCCTCGCCCGCCGCAACATCCATTACGGCTGGGTGATGGTCGCCGTGACCTTCCTGGCCGCGCTGATCTCGGCCGGCACCGTCGGCGCGCCCGGCGTCTTCATCGTGCCGCTGCAGAAGGAATTCGGCTGGTCGACTGCCGAAATCTCCTCCGCGCTGTCGATCCGCTTCATCCTGTTCGGGCTGATGGCGCCGTTCGCCGCCGCGCTGATGAACCGCTACGGCCTGCGCAACGTGACGCTGGCGGCGCAATTGATCGTGGTGTCGGGACTGTTGGCCTCGCTCGCGATGACGCAGGTCTGGCAGCTCATTCTGTTGTGGGGCGTCGTGATCGGAATCGGCACCGGCATGACCGCGCTGGTGCTCGGCGCGACCATTGCAGCGCGCTGGTTCGTGGCGCGACGCGGCCTCGTGATCGGCATCCTCACCGCGAGCGTCGCCACCGGGCAGCTCGCCTTCCTGCCGCTGCTCGCGACCATCACCGAGCGTTACGGCTGGCGTGTCGCGCTTGGCCTCGTCTGCGTCATGCTCGGCGTCGCTGCCTTTGCCGTGCTGATGGTGATGCGCGACCGGCCGAGCGATGTCGGCCTGCGTCCGTTCGGCGACGAGGGCACCGCACCGCTCCCCGCGCCGCCGCCGGCCAATGCGCCGATCATGGCGGCTGCGCTCGGCACGCTGCGCGACTCCTCGAAGTCGTCGGTGTTCTGGATCCTGTTCGCGACCTTCTTCGTCTGCGGCGCCTCGACCAACGGCCTCGTCCAGGTGCACCTGATCCCGGTGTGCCTCGATTACGGCATCCCGCAGGTGCAGGCCGCGAGCCTGCTCGCCGCGATGGGCATCTTCGATTTCTTCGGCACCATTATCTCGGGCTGGCTGTCGGACCGCTTCGACAATCGCCGGCTGCTGTTCTGGTATTACGGGCTGCGCGGGCTGTCGCTGCTGTATCTGCCGTTCTCAGACTTCACCTTCTACGGGCTGTCGCTGTTTGCGATGTTCTACGGCCTCGACTGGATCGCGACCGTGCCGCCGACGGTGCGCCTGACCGCGCAGCGCTTCGGCGCCGAGCGCGCCAATCTGGTGTTCGGCTGGATCTTCGCCGGCCACCAGCTCGGCGCCGGTGCCGCCGCGTTCGGCGCCGGGCTGTCGCGCACGCTTTATGCGAGCTATCTGCCGGCGTTCTTCATCGCCGGCGCGCTCTGCGTGATCGCCGCGCTGAGTGTGCTGGCGATCTCGCGACCGCAGCCCAAGGTCGCGCCGGAGGCGAAACCGGTCGCGGCCTGATCGAGCCTCGCTGCGTGCTGCTTACTCCGCGGCGAGACCGGTCGGCTCGGCGTGCGCGACCTTGTTGTAGTCGTGCACGACGCGACCGAACGGCAGCGTCAGGTCGGCGATGTAATGATGCGCGCCGACGACACGCTTGACCGGGAAATCCGCGACCGGTGCGTTGACATGCGGCACGAGATGCAGCCGGCCCGGCCCGATCCACGATCCCTTGACCACGATGTCGGTCAGGTTGATCGCAACCAGCTGGCAGATCTCGATATGGCCGTCGACGCCGGGGATCATCTTCAGATTAACTTGCGTCTTCGACAGCGTGGCGCGGGTGATGTCGCCATTGCCCGCCGTGCTCTCGTGCTTGTAGCCCATCGTGCCCATTGCGACGAGCTGGCCGGCATATTCCAGCGTGCCGGTCAGCGTGTCCTTGACGATCTCGAGCTTGGGATGCGCGTACTTCTTCGGAAAGCCCCAGATCTCGCGGCCGGCCGCGATCGGCGGATCATCGTCGAGATACATCTGGCAGACGAAGTTGACTTCCTCGCCATGTAGCCGCGCGGGGATCACGAGGCCGGACTCGGTGTAGCTGCCGAACCCGGAGCTGTCGGGCATCTTGATCCATTCGTAATGCACGATCGCCTGCTCGATCGGCTCCAGCGGCTCAGGCAGGCCGGCGCGGATCAATTCCGGATCGGTCTCATAGGTGATGACGAGGAATTCGCGATCGATGAAGCGGTACGGTCCGGCGGGATAGCTCGGACCAGCAGCCGGCATGGACGGAAGCTTGAGCAGATCTTCCCTGCGCATCGCGATAAACCCCTGTTCGGAAAATATTGCGCGGAGGCTAGCGGCCGAGATTGACAGCGATGTGAGGGATTTCCGTCACGCGCATGACCGCGGTTACGCTTGCGTGACCCGCGTGTCGCGGATCAGGCCAATGCCAACCATGCAGGCCGGCATGCCGGATGCGCCGTGCGTCGGTGGGACACTTGTCATCACCGCGTCATCGGCACCCTGAATTCTCGCCGCGATTTTTTGGAGTGCCTGATATGGACGCGCGTACCCCGCATTCTGACGACATCGAGCATGCGACGCCCGGCTGGCGTCCCCAAGGATGCGATCGCGTGGCGCTGGTTCTGCAAGGCGGGGGCGCGCTCGGCGCCTATCAGGCCGGCGTCTATCAGGCGCTGCACGAATCCAATATCGAACCCGACTGGGTCTGCGGCGTCTCGATCGGCGCGATCAACTCGGCGATCATCGCCGGCAATCCCCCCGAGAAGCGGCTGGAGCGGCTGCACACGTTCTGGGATCGCGTCACCAGCCGCAAGATCTGGCATTACACCCCGGACGGCGACATCTTCCGCAAGGCGCGCAACTTCACCAGCTCATGGCTGACGACGACGCTCGGACAGCCCGGCTTCTTCACCCCGCATCAGGCCAATCCGTGGTTCAGCCCGGCTGGCGCACGCACCGCGACGAGCTACTACGACACGACGCCGCTGCGTGAATCGCTGCTCGAGTTGGTCGATTTCGACCGCATCAATTCCAAGAAGATGCGCTTTGCGGTCGGCGCGGTGAACGTGCTGTCCGGCAACTTCATCTATTTCGACAACGCCCATGACGAGATCATCCCCGAGCACATCATGGCGAGCGGCGCACTGCCGCCGGCGCTGCCGATGGTGAAGGTCGGGACCGATCATTTCTGGGACGGCGGCATCGTCTCCAACACGCCGCTGCAGCACCTGCTCGACCAGGAGGACAACGCCAACTCGCTGGTGTTCCAGGTCGACCTGTTCTCGGCGCGCGGCGCGCTGCCGCGCGACATCCAGGACGTGATGGCCCGCCACAAGGACATCATGTATTCGTCGCGCACCCGCTACAACACCGACGTCTACCGCAAGACCTACAATCTGCGCACCGCCCTGCACAACGCGCTGGGAAAAATCCCCGACGACCAGCTCTCGGACGAGGAGCGCCAGCTCAAGAAGGCGAACAGCCGGCTGCCCGGGATCACGCTGCTGCAGCTGATCTATCAGCAAAAGGCCTATGAGGGCGACGCCAAGGACCACGAATTCTCCGGCACCTCGATGCGCGAGCACTGGGCGAGCGGACACGAGGACACCAAGCGCTCCCTGAAGCGGCGCGAATGGATCAAGATGCCCGAGAACGGCATGGGCATCGTGATCCACGACGTGCATCGGGAGGCGGAGTAGAAGAGCTCGTCATTGCCGGGCTTGACCCGGCAATCCATCCCGCTTCGCATGACTCACTCGTCCGCCGTTGCGGACGATGGATGCGCGGGTCAAGCCCGCGCATGACACGGTTGGTTCGCGGCGCCTTATGGCCGCGTCGACATGTTGCTCGGCGGCCCGGCCTTGCGGATCGGCTCGGCCAGACGCGCGAACTCGCAGAGCAGCGAGCGCGTCTTGCGCGGGTCGATCACCTCCTCGACCCAGAACTTCTCGGCCGAGCGGAACGGCGAGCGCAGCTTGTTGAGGCGATCCTCGATCTGGCGCAGCTTGGCGGCGGGATCACTGGCCGCATCGATCTCGGCACGATAGGCCGCCTCGATGCCGCCCTCGAGCGGCAGCGAGCCCCAATAGGCCGACGGCCAGGCATAGCGCATCGAGAACCGGTTGGCGGGCTGATGCACCACACCGGCGACGCCGAAGGCGTTGCGGATGATGATCGTGCACCACGGCACCGTGCTCTGGTTGACCGCTGCCATCGCCCGCACGCCATGGCGGATGGTCGCCGACTTCTCCGCCTCGAGCCCGATCATGAAGCCGGGGCAATCCATCAGATAGACCACCGGCAGATGGAAGGTCTCGGCGAAGTCGACCCAGCGCACCACCTTCTGGCACGCGTCCGAGGTCCACGAACCGCCATAGTGGAAGGGATCGCTGGCGAGCAGCAGCACCGCCCTGCCCTCGATCCGCGCCAGACCGGTGATCACAGGCCGGCCGAAATTGCTGGCGACCTCGAAGAAGGAGCCCTTGTCGACGACCGCATCGATGATCGGCCGCATCTTGTAGACCTGCTTGCGATTGCGCGGCACAGCCTTCAGCAGCGATTCCTCGGCACGTTCCGGATCGTCGGTGCAGGGAATGGTCGGCGGCAGATCGTAGACCGACGCCGGCAGATATGACAGGAAGCGCCGCGCGTAGTCGAACGCCTCCTCTTCGGTCTCGACGGCCTGATCGATCGCGCCGGCGCGGGTCTGGATGTCGGCGCCGCCGAGCTCCTGCTTGGTCAGATCCTGGCCCAAACGCTTCACCACCGGCGGACCGGCGACGAACATCGCCGAGCTCTTGGTCATGACCGAGTAATGCGTGGCCGCCAGCCGCGCGGCGCCAAGGCCAGCGACCGAGCCGAGGCCGAGACCGACCACCGGCACGCACGACAGATTGGCGAGCGTGTACCAGTACGAGCGCGTGCCGCCGACACCGCCGGGCAGATTGGCCGCGCCCCGGGTCTCGATCGTCTTCACCGAGCCGCCACCGCCCGAACCTTCGATGATCCGCACGATTGGCAAGCGGAAGTCATGCGCCATCTCCTCCGCCATCAGCGGCTTGGTGGAAATCGATGCATCCGCCGAGCCGCCGCGCACGGTGAAGTCGTCGCCGACCACGACCACGGTGCGGCCGTCGACCCTGGCGCGGCCGAACACGCAGTTCGCCGGCGTCAGATGCTTGAGTTCGTTGCTCTCGTCGTATTCGGCGATGCCGGAGATGGCACCGACCTCGTGGAAGCTGTTCTGGTCGACGAGCTTGTCGATACGCTCACGAACCGTGAGCCGGCCCTGGTCGCGTTGCCGCTTGACCTTGTCAACGCCTCCCATCTCCCGCGCGAACGCTTCGCGCCGAGCGAGGTCGTCGAGTTCCGGCTTCCAGTTCATTCATTGCCTCCGTCTTGATGATTTTGTTGTTATGGGCGGCCACCGGAAGCGACTTGCGTTCGATCCGATTGCTGAAGATGTCGCCGTCGGCGCCTTCGAGCAGGCTGCCGAGTGCTGCGGCGAGATCGACCATCTGCGGTGCGACCTCGCGATGCAGCCGCTGCTCGTCATACATCGCCGAGAGCAGGCCGATCGTGGTGACCACATAGGTCTGATATTGCGGTGACCACAGCGGCACCGCGACGCCGTTGATGTGCGGGCTCCACAGGCCGCAGGCGACGACGTAGCCGTGCTCCTGCAAATGGCGGCGGTTGGCCGCGATGCGCGGCGTCAGCATCTTGGCACTGTCCGGCAACTCGCCTTCCATCTCGGCGATGAGCGCGTCGCCGATCGCGGGATCGAGCGCTGCGGTATAGGCGTGGCCGGCGGCGGTGGTCGCCATCGAGATGCGGCTGCCGGTCGCCTCATGCAGGCCGAGCGCATTCGCCGCGCGGGCGAACTCCAGATAGACCAGATGAAAGCGGTCGGGGATCACGAAGCCCACGGTGCCGGGCAACTGGTCGGCGACATCCTGCAAACGCAGCCGGATCAGGTTGCGCAGCTGCAAGCCCTTCATCATCGAGGTGCTCATCGCGACCGCGCTCGGGCCGATGCGATATTTCTGATCGCGCGGTAGATAGACGAGCTGCCCCATTCGCGTCAGCGTGTGCGTCAAGCGCGACACCGTCGAACGCGGCAGGCCGCAGCGGTTCGAGATTTCGAGATTGCCGAGCCGGGCCTCATGTCCTTCGAAGCACCGCAATACATCAAACGCGCGCGACACCACCTGGATGACATCGCCATCGCCAGTCTCGCTGGCGAGCATTCCCTGCCGGCTAAGCCGTTCCGAGCGCCGTCCCATCTTGTTTGGCTCCATTCCGTCTTGCGGAATAAAATTCCACTTGCAGATGAAGCTACCTCAGGCAATCTGCCTCCACAACAAAAAGCCGTTCGCCGGATGAAATTTCCGCTAGACGGTATCGGAGAGTGGAATGCCAGAGATCAAGGTTGTGACTGAAGTTGCCGGGCGCGTTTGCGCGCTTCCTGTTGAAGCCGGTAGCAGCATCGGCGATGGCGACGAGATCGCGTTCGTCGAGGCGATGAAGATGGAGATCCCGGTCACATCGACGGCAGCAGGCAAAATCAAGTCGATTTTGGTCAGGATCGACGACGTCATCGCGGAAGGCCAAGCCGTCGCGATCGTCGAGACCTGAGCGCGGCCGTCGAGCCGCTCGGCGCGGACCAAATTCCCAGACGTCATGTGATCGGCGGTGGTTCCTTTGGGAGCCGCACGGCGTCGCATGCTGTTTCGCTTTCGAAACATTCTCGACCCGAAAGTTTCACATAGCGATACAATCGCCGAGCAACCGCTCGTTTTGTGAACATCTGTTCGAAAACCGGCAGCCGCCGGTTCGTGCCTGCTCGGCTCCGCGCCCGGCTGATGTCGATGCGCGCTCGGTTGCACGCGCCCTGATTGCGTTGCACAACAGGAGGCGATGAAACGATCGCCTCCTCCCGTCACTGCCACCACCACGGCCTGGTCCAGCTCGAAGCCGCCGCTGCTGCGGTTTCTGCACACGTGTTACGCAGACTTCCTGCCGGAGGTTGCCGGTGCGGTGGCCGACTACATCCCCGAGCTCGGCAAGGCGGACCCTGCCCATTTTGGCATCAGCCTCGCGACGCTCGACGGCCATGTCTACGAGGTCGGCGACACCAGGGTGCCCTTCACCATCCAGTCGATGTCGAAGCCGTTCGTATTCGCGCTGGCGCTGGACACGCTGGGCGCCGAGCGGGTGGAAAGCGTGATCGGCGTCGAGCCGTCCGGCGACCCCTTCAATTCGATCCGGCTCAATGCCGAGAACCACCCGTTCAATGCGATGGTGAATGCCGGCGCGATCGCCTGCTCCGGCCTGCTCCATGCCGACAAGGGCGATGGCGCATTCGACTATATCCGCCAGGCGCTCGGCCGCTTCGCCGGCCGCGAACTCGACGTCGACGAGGCGGTCTATGCCTCCGAAAGCGCCACGGGCGACCGCAACCGGGCGATCGGCTATCTGCTGCGCACCAACAGCGTGATCACCGAGAACGTGCCTGCGGTGCTCGACGTCTATTTCCGGCAATGCGCCATCCTCGTCACCGCGCGCGACAGCGCCGTGATGGCCGCGACGCTGGCCAACCGCGGCATCAATCCGCTGACCGGCGAGCAGGTGGTGACGCCCTACGCGATCGCACGCACGCTGTCGGTGATGACCTCGTCGGGCATGTACGACTACGCCGGCGAATGGATCTACCGCGTCGGCATCCCGGCCAAGAGCGGGGTCGGCGGCGGCATCCTGGCGGCGCTGCCGGCGCGGCTCGGACTCGGCAGCTACTCGCCAAAGCTCGACAAGCACGGCAACAGCGTGCGCGGCATCAAGGTGTGCGAGGCGCTGTCAGCGCATTACGACCTGCACATGCTGAACCGCAGCGATGATGCCCGCCACAGCATCATCGCCGACTACAATATCGGCAAGAACCCGTCGCGGCGCCTGCGCCGGCCGCAGGAGCAGGAGATCCTGGCAAAGCACTTCCAGGAGGTGCGCGTGATCGAGCTCGTTGGCACGCTGTCGCTCTCCAATGTCGACTATGTCTCGCGCCGCCTCGCCGGCAGCCCGCGACCGGAGTTCGTGATCTTCGACCTCCGCCGCGTCACCGCGACGACCCGCGCCGGCGCCCGGCTGGTGGCGGAGGCCTTCCAGGAACTGGCCGAACTCGGCGTCACCGTGATCCTGTCGGGCATCAAGCGGACCTCGCGCGAATGGAGCACGATCAGCGAGTGGACCAACCGGCTCGGCAATATCAGGGACTTCTATCTGCTCGACACCGCGATCGAATGGGCCGAGGACCAGATCGTCTACCGCTATGGCGGCTCGATCGACTTCCTCGAGACCACGGAGCTGTCCGAACAGCCGCTGCTCGCCGGATTGAGCGAGGCTGAGATCGCTGACCTCGCCTCGCTCTGCGCGGTCAGGACCTACCAGCCGAATGAAAAGATCATCGCCGCCCGCAGTGAGGCGACCTCGTTGTTCTTCCTGCGCAGCGGCGTCGTCCACGTCACCCTGCCCGACGGCATCCGGCTCGCGACGCTGACCGCCGGCATGGCGTTCGGCGAAATGGCGCTGCTGGAGCCGCGACGCTCGGCCGACGTGGTCGCGGACATGTCGGCCACCGCCTATGAAGTCGCGATCATGGATTTCGAGCGCTTCCGCGAGCAACACCCGCGCGCCGGCGAGCGGATCATGCGCAACCTCGCGCAGATCCTCGCCGAGCGGCTGATCGTGGCAAATGCGAAGGTCGATTTGCTGACGTCAGGGTAAGACTTCGTCACGCTGCGCGAGGGTTTGTGGAACCCGTCATGCCCGGGCTTGACCCGGGTATCTACATCTTGGTGCTAACCCTGACGAAAGACGTGGATGGCCGGGTCAAGCCCGGCCATGACATCGGAGAGTGCAAGCGATCCGGCCTCTCCCCGCATCCGCCAAGGCTTCGGCGGACAGGTGCGGAGAGAGGCAAAGACCTCAGCTCACCACTTCCGTCACCGGCTGCATGTCGATCTCGAACGTCTCGAGAAACTTCGACGTCATGATGTAGAAGCCGACCGAGAGCTGCAGCTCGATCAGCGCGCCCGGCGTCAGCAGCGCCGCGATCGCCTTGAAGGTCGCATCCGTCGGCTTCTTCAGCTTGACGATCTCGTCGGTGAAGGTCAGCGCCGCGCGCTGCGCCTCGTTGAAGCAGGTCGCGGACTGCCAGTTCTCCAGCGCGGCGTTCTGCTCGTCGGTGACGCCGACATTTTTTCCGATGCGCTTGTGCGCGACGATCTCGTAAGGCGCTTCGCAGAGAATGCCGGTGCGCGTGATCGCGAGCTCGCGCACGATCGGGTCGAGCTCGCCCTTGTGGCGGATCGCGCCGCCGAGCCGGCAATATTGTTCAAAGTAACTCGGCGAATGCGCCATCATGCGAAAGATGTTGGCGTTGCGGTTCTTGTCGAGGATCTCGCGGGTGCGCGGGCTTGCCTTCGCGGGATCAGAGTAGTCGATACGGGCCATTTCCTAACCTTGATCTCTGTCGTTTCTGTCTGGTTCCGAAACAGTATCCGCCGGCCGTCGCAGGAGCAACACGCGCGAGTCAAATTGCCGCCGCATTCCCAGACAACCCTGACACAGTCGATATTCGCTGAGTGGGGACTCATCAAAAGCGAATGCTCGACGCGGGGTGTTCCGAGTACAAAATCTGGCCGTCGTTTGCGCAATTTGCGCAACGATGAGTCACGCCCAAGTCTAGGGGAAACGCATGAAGGAAGCCACCAAGAGGGCGGCCTCGGAAGCGCTTGCGCAAATGCTGGCGGTGACGGCGATGCTCGTCATCGCCAGCTTTGTCTTTTATTGGCGATAGTATCTGTAAGCTTTGAGGGGCAAGAGCGAACCAATTCAGCCTGGTCTTGCGTTCTGACCGGATCACTCAGCCCCTCATTTTGCCTTTGCGAAATACGGAACCAGCCGTCCCGCAAGTTGCGTGAAGCGCGCCAAAACCTTGTCGCCGATGGCGAGATCGTTGTCGCCGTGCGCCATCATGCGAAAGCCCTCGTCGGCATCCACGAGCAGGATATTGTAAGGCACATGCGCCCGGGTCTCCGGCGTTGCGGCGCGGCAGACCAGTGACGTCGCATACACCGTCCCTGCCCCGCTCGCGCGATGCTCGGCGAGATCAGACGAGCCGCAGGCCGCACAGAAGCTGCGGCGGAAATATTGCCGCGCGGCGCAGGCGTTGCAGGTCTGATAGACGATGGCTTCCGCGCCCTTGGTCCAGTCAGCGATCGGTCCACTCATCGCACGCGCTCCAGGAACATGCTGACATGCGAGGACAGCACGCCGCCGTCGCCATGCAGCAGCGCGACCGACGCATCCCGCACCTGGCGATTGTCGGCGCGGCCGGTCATCTGAAGATGGGTTTCGACCAGATGCGCCATCGCGCCGCCGACGCCGCAATGGCCATAGCTGAGCAGGCCACCATGGGTGTTGAGCGGCAGCTCGCCATCCTGATTGAAATGGCCGGCGCGTACCCGCGCTGCCGCCTCGCCGCGCTTGGCGAGGCCGAGGTCTTCCAGCAGCATCGCGAGCGTGATCGTGAAGCTGTCGTAGACCGCGGCGTAGCGCACGTCCGATATCGCGATGCGCGACGCCGCTTTCGCCTTCGCGATCGAAATCTCCGCACCGAGCTCGCTCAATGCGGGCGCGGCCGTGATGTGCTGATGGGTATGCGCCTGGGCGCAGCCGCGGACGCGAACCCGCCTTTCGCCGGTCGGCTCGCGGCTGATCACGCACGCCGCGCCGCCGTCGGAGACCGGACAGCAGTCGAGCAGCTTGAGCGGCATCGCCACCGGCTTCGAGGCCATCACGTCGGCAACCGTGATCGGCTCGTGGAATTGCGCGCCGGGATGCGTCAGCGCGTGCTTGCGCATCAACACCGCGAACTCGGCGAGGTCTTCCTGTGTGAGCCCGTATTCATGCATGTAACGCGTCGCGACCAGGCCGTAATAGGCCGGGATGGTCGGCCCCAGGGTCACCTCGTAGTCCGGATGGCCGACCTGGGCCAATGCCTGGATCGAGGCGTCGCGGCTCTGCCCGGTCAGCCGGTTCTCTCCGCCGACCACCAGCACGTGCCTTGCGACGCCGGCATCGACGAGATGATGCGCCAGCATGGTCATCGCGAGGCCCGTGGCGCCGCCGACCTGCACGGCGTGGGCGTAGGACGGACGAATACCAAAGTGCTCGGCGAACACGGTGGCCAACATGATGTGCGGCGAGACGGTGGAATAGCCGCAGAGGATGCCGTCGATGTCGGCGCGCTTCAGCCCGGCATCCGAGATCGCAAGCTCGGCCGCCTTGCTCATCAGGTCGAGCGAGGACAGGCCCTCATGCTTGCCTTAGGACGTGAGGACGACGCCGGTGACGAAGCACATCGTTATCCCCTCTTCTCCGTCATACCGGGGCGACGCGAAGCGGCGAGCCCGGAATCCATAACCACGATCGTGAGTATGGATTCCCCCGATGCGCAATTGCGCATCTGAGGCCTGCGCCTGACGGCGCATCCCGGAATGACGAGTGGAGAAATTGGTTCAGCATCTTCAATACGACTTCGGAAGGCCGAGCACCTTCTCGCCGATGAAGCTGAGGATCAGCTGCGGGCTGATCGGCGCGATGCGCGGGATCAGCGATTCCCGCAAGTAGCGCTCGACGTGATATTCCTTGGCGTAGCCGAAGCCGCCATGCGTCATCACCGCCTGCTCACAGGCGTGGAAGCCGGCTTCCGCCGCGAGATACTTTGCGGAATTCGCGGCGGGGCCGCACGGCAGGTTCTGGTCGTATTGCCAGCCGGCGCGCAGCACCATCAGCCAGGCGGCCTCGAGCTCCATCCAGCACTTCGCCAGCGGATGCTGGATCGCCTGGTTCATGCCGATCGGGCGGTTGAACACGATGCGGCCCTTGGCGTATTCCGACGCCCGCTTCAGCGCGATCTGGCCGAGGCCGACCGCTTCAGCCGCAATCAGGATGCGCTCGGGATTCATGCCGTGCAGGATGTATTCGAAGCCGCGGCCTTCCTCGCCAATGCGGTCTTCGACCGGAATCTCGAAATTCTCGAAGAACAGCTCGTTGGAGTCGACGGGCTTGCGGCCCATCTTCTCGATCTCGTGCACGGTGACGCGCTTGCGGTCGAAGTCGGTGTAGAACAGGCTGAGGCCGTGGGTCGCGCTCTTCACCTCCTCCAGCGGCGTGGTGCGCGCGAGCAGCAGGATCTTGTTGGCGACCTGCGCGGTCGAGATCCACACCTTCTGGCCGTTGACGATGTATTTGTCGCCCTGGCGCACCGCGCGGGTCTTGAGCTGCGTGGTGTTGAGGCCGGTGTTGGGCTCGGTCACCGCAAAGCAGGACTTGTCACGGCCGTCGATGATCGGCGGCAGCATGCGCTGGCACTGCTCCTTGGTGCCGAACACCACCACCGGATTGAGCCCGAACACGTTCATGTGCACGGCCGATGCGCCGGACATACCGGCGCCGGATTCGGAGATCGTGCGCATCATGATCGCGGCATCGGTAATGCCGAGCCCGGAGCCGCCATATTCCTCGGGGATGCAGATGCCGAGCCAGCCGGCATCGGCCAGTGCGCGGTGGAAGTCAGCCGGATAGCCGCCCTCCTTGTCCTTCTTCAGCCAGTAGGCCTCGTCAAAGCGCGAGCAGATCTTGGCGACGGCGTCGCGGATCGATTCCTGGTTGGCGGAGAGTGCGAAATCCATCTGTCGTGCTCCTATGCCTTCACCACTTTGGCCGCGCCGTCGCGCACCATCGCCGCGATCTCGTCAGCGGAGAAACCGGCCTCGCGCAAAATCTCCGCGCTGTGCTCGCCGAGCCTGGGCGCTAGCCGGCTTGGCTCGACCTTGGTCTCCGACCAGCGCGCCGACGGCGTCATGCTGCGGATACGGCCCTCGGTCGGATGATCGATCACGGGGAAGACGCCGGTCGCCACCATATGCGGGTCCTCCAGCAGACTCTCGAGATCGTGCATCGGCATCACGGGCACGTCGGCCTTCTCGAGGATCTCGTTCCACTCGGCGGTGGTCTTGGTCTGCAGGATGCGCGCGAGCTCGGCGTAGACGACATCGATATTGGTCGCCCGGCCGGCGAAGGTCGCGAATTTCGGATCGCTGCGCAGATCGTCGCGGCCGGTCGCCTTGAAGAAATTCTCCCACTGCTTGTCGTTGTAGACGATCACGCAGATATAGCCGTCCAGCGTCTTGTACGGCCGCCGATCCGGCGACAGATGCCGCGCGTAGCCGCCTTTGTCGAGCGGTGGATCGTAGGTCAGGCCGCCCATATGATCGCCCATGACGAAGCCGGCCATGGTCTCGAACATCGGAATGTCGACACGCTGGCCCTGCCCGGTGCGGTCGCGATGCACGAGGCTCGCGCAGATCGCGCCGACCGCGGTGAGGCCGACGATGCGATCGACCAGCGCGTTCGGCACGTAGCGTGGCACGCCGTCCGAGGTCTGTGCCATCAGCGCCGGTAGCGCGGTGGCGCCCTGGATCAGGTCATCATAGGCGGGCTTGGCGGCATACGGGCCCTCCTGGCCGAAGCCGAACACGCCGGCATAAATCAGCCGCGGATTGACCTTGGCGACGACGTCGTAGCCGAGTTGCAGGCGCGCCATCGCCTGCGGGCGCACATTATAGACCAGCACATCGGCCTGCGCGATCAGGCGCAGCACGGCTTCGCGTCCCGCCGGCTTCTTCAGATCAAGGCAGACCGAGCGCTTGCTGCGGTTGGTGTTGAGGAACACCGGCCCCATGCCGGGATGCCGGGTCGGACCGATCTGCCGTGTCACGTCGCCGTCAGGCGATTCCACCTTGATAACGTCGGCGCCGTAGTCGCCGAGCATCTGGGTGGCATAGGGCCCCATCAGCACGGTCGTCATGTCGACGACCTTGATACCCTGCAATGGTCCCATCGTGCTGTTCGCTCCCGGATGTTGTGGTTACGCAGCTAGTAACGGGAGCTCTTCGCCGAGATCAAGCTGTGCCGGGCGTATGGGCGTATGCGCGGCGGCGGCCGGATCGTTTCCGCGCGGCGGAACGCAGGGCGGAAAGACGAAGCGCGCCACCGCCGGCTCGCTGCCGGCTACTGCCCGGTCATCGCCTCGCGCGCCTTCAGGAACTTTTCCAGTTCCGCGTTCTGCTGCTCGAGCCGCTCGGCAATGCGCTCTTCGACTTCGGCGCCAGCGGCACCCGCGGCCTGCTCGATCAGCTGCCTGATATTGTCCCGGAGGATTGCGATCCGATCGTTCACTTCCGACAGCGACAGGGACGTCTCGATACCCATGGTCCGTTCTCCCGGTGACAGGCGCAAGCAGCTTAGCGCGGCGGGAGGCCGCGGCCTATCCCCTAGCCGATCCCCTCGTTCATCCCTTGGCCTATCCTTGGCCTATCCTTTGGCCATCATCTCCCGCAGCGCGGTCTTCAGCACCTTGCCATAATTGTTCTTCGGCAGGGCATCGAGATAGACATAGCGCTTGGGCCGCTTGAAGCGGGCGATCGAGGCAAGGCAATGCGCGTCGAGCCTGCTGTCGTCGGCGGTGGCGCCCTCCTCGAGCACGACGCAGGCGACGACGATCTCGCCCCATTCCGGATCTGGCACACCAATCGCCGAAACCTCGCGGACATCAGGATGCGTCAGCAGCGCTTCCTCGACCTCCCGCGGATAGATATTGGTGCCGCCGGAGATGATCACGTCCTTGGAACGGTCCGACAGCGTCAGGAAGCCGTCGGCATCGAGGCGGCCAACATCGCCGGTGCGCAGCCAGCCGTCCTTCAGCGTCTCGGCATTGGCCTTCGGATTGTTCCAGTAGCCGAGCATCACGGTTAAGCCCTTGACCTCGATCTCGCCGGTCTCGCCTGCGGGCAGCGGCTTGCCGTCCTTGCCGGTGATGCGCACGGTGACGACGCTCTGGGCGGTGCCGACCGAAGCCAGCCGCTCGAGATAGCGCGGATGATCGCTCGCGCGGTGCCAGTCGCGCGACAGCGCCGTGATCGTCATCGGCGACTCGCCCTGGCCGTAGATCTGAACGAAGCGCTGGCCCATGGTCGCGATCGCATCGGTGATGTCGGCCGTGTACATCGGGCCGCCGCCATAGATGATGGTGCGCAGTCCCTCGCCATTCTCGCCGCGCTTCTTGGCGGCATCGACCAGGCGGCGCACCATGGTGGGCGCCGCGAACATCACGACATTGTCGAGCTGGCGACCGAGGTTGAGCACCTCGTCCGGATCGAAGCCGCCGGACTCGGGAACGACGTGCCGGCCGCCCATCCGGACATGCGGGAAATTATACAGGCCGGCGCCGTGCGAGATCGGCGCCGCATAGAGCGAGGCATCATGCGGCGTCGCCGGATCGACGTCGGCGAGATAGCACAGCGACATCGCAACCAGATTGCCGTGGCTGAGCATCACGCCCTTGGGACGGCCCGTCGTGCCCGACGTGTAGAACAGCCAGGCGAGATCATTGGTTTCGCGCGGCAGCGGCGCAGGTGTCCCCTCGCCGCTTCGCATCGCCTTGTAGGCATCGCTGTCGACCGACAGCATGGTCATGCCGGCGGGACAATCGTCCTTCGCTTCGGTCAGCGCACCGATCGTGTCATCGGACACGAAAGCCAGTTTGGCGCCGCCATTGCCGCAGATCCACGCCGCCTCGCGGCCGTGCAGCTTGGCGTTGATCGGGATTGCCGCGGCGCCGATCCACCAGATGCCGTAGAGGCATTCGAGATACTGCGTGCAGTTCGTCGCAAACAGCGCGATGCGGTCGCCGGCGGCAATGCCGTGATCGCGCGCCAGCGCCGCCCCGATCGAGGCGGCGCGGCGGGCAAAGGTTGCGTAGTCGGCGTCGAGGTCGAAGCCGGTCAGCAGCGCCGGCGCGTCGGGACGCGCCCGCGCCGTCGCCGCCAGCCATTCGGCAATGTTCATCGCAGTAGCCCCAAGCAAACTGTCATGCCCGGGCATAGCCGTCCGAAGGACGGCGTCGCTTCCGCTTGCCTATGCCCGGGCATCCACGTCTATGGCGCCGCATAAAGAAGGAAGACGTGGATGGCCGGGTCAAGCCCGGCCATGACGAATGGAGAGAATGTGGCCTACTTCGCCGGCTCGAGGATCGAGACGTAGTTGGCGACCGCAGCGCCGCCCATGTTGAAGATGCCGCCGATCTGCGGGTTCTTGAGCTGCATGCCCTCGGGCGCCTGCCCGGCGAGCTGCATCGCGCTCATCACATGCATGGAGACGCCGGTGGCGCCGATCGGATGGCCCTTGGCCTTGAGGCCGCCGGACGGATTGACCGGCAGCTTGCCGTCCTTCTGGGTCCAGCCTTCCATGATCGCGCGCGCGCCCTGCCCCTTCGGCGTCAGGCCCATCGCTTCATATTCGATCAGCTCGGCGACCGTGAAGCAGTCATGGGTCTCGACAAAGGACAGATCGGAGAGCTGCAGACCGGCCTTCTGCAGCGCGCGCTGCCAGGCGGTGGTGCAGCCTTCGAACTGCAGGATGTCGCGCTTCGACATCGGCAGGAAATCCTGCGCATGGGCGGTGGCGCGGATGTTCACCGCCTTGCCCATGGTCTTGGCGGTCTCGGCATCGGTCAACACCAACGCGGCGGCACCGTCCGAGACCAGCGAGCAATCGGTGCGCTTCAAGGGACCGGCGACGAACGGGTTCTTTTCGCTCTCGGCGCGGCAGAACTCGAAGCCGAAGTCCTTGCGCATCTGCGCATAGGGGTTGGCGACGCCGTTCTTGTGGTTCTTGGCGGCGATCATCGCCAGCGCATCCGACTGGTCGCCGTATTTCTGGAAATAGGCCTGCGCGATCTTGCCGAACACGCCGGCGAAGCCGCCGACCGTGTCGCCGTCCTCAGGCAGATACGACGCCTTCAGCAGGTTTTTGCCGATCTCCGGACCCGGCGTCCGCGTCATCTGCTCGACGCCGACGACCAGCACGATCTTCGCAGCACCCGCCTCGATGGCGCGAATGCCCTGGTGCACCGCGGCCGATCCGGTGGCGCAGGCGTTCTCGACGCGGGTGGTCGGCTTGAAGCGCAGCGCCGGATTGGCCTGCAGCACCAGTGACGCCGTAAAATCCTGCGGCGAGAAGCCGGCGTTGAAATGGCCGAGCATGATCTCGTCGACATCGGACGCGGCAATGCCGGCATCGGCGAGCGCCTCGTTGGCGACCTTGACGACAAGGCTTTCGACGGTCTCTGCGTCAAATTTTCCGAATGGCGTGTGCGCCCAACCCACAATGCTGGCTGCTGTCATGGTCGTATCTCCCTGTTCCCGTTCGGGAGTTATGTAGCGTATCTCGAGAGCGTTTTCGAGCGAAGTGGATACCGGTTCGCGTAAAGAAAACGCGTCAAAACCAGAATCTAGAACCCCGTTCCTATCGGAACGGAGTTCTAGGCGGCTTTCAGCGTTTTCATCGCCTTCGCGCACATGGCGGTTATGCCCGCCCAGTTGCCGGCGCGGATATCGGCCGCCGGGCACAGCCAGGAACCGCCGACCGCCAGCACATTGGGCTCGGCAAGCCAGGTTGCCGCATTGGCCTCACCGATGCCGCCGGTCGGGCAGACCCTGACGTTCGGGAATGGACCGGCCAGGGCCCGCAGTGCCTTGATACCGCCGGCCTGCTCGGCGGGGAAGAATTTGACGACGTCGAAGCCGTGCGCGAGTGCCTGCATCAGCTCGGAGGCAGTCGCGATCCCCGGCGCGAAGGGCAGCCCGCTGGCAGCCACCGCCTTCAATAACTCGGGCGTCGCGCCCGGGCTGATGCCGAATTTGGCGCCGAGCGCCTCGGCGCGCGCCAGATCGTCACCATTGAGGATTGTGCCGATCCCGACCACCGCATCGGGCACCTCGGCGATGATGGCCTTGGCCGCATCGACCGCGACCGCCGTCCGCAGCGTCACCTCGAGCGTTCGCACGCCGCCCGCGACCAGCGCCCTGGCGAGCGGCACTGCGTCGGCAAGCCGCTCGATGGTCAGCACCGGGATCACGGTGGCCTGGCGGATCAGCTCGGCGATCCGGTCCTGCTTCGATGTCGTTGTCATTGCGAGGCCTTGCGGGATGGTGGGGGACGAGGCGCCTTCTTCGGCGGCATGGCGTAGCGTGGAATGATCGCACCGGGATAGCACACCACGACGCCGGCCAGACGATGGCCGGCGCGCGCCGCCTCCTCAGGCTCGGCGCCGCCGAGCCGCGCGGCGAGATAGGCCGCGGCAAAACTGTCGCCGGCCGCCGTGGTATCGACCACCGGCTTCGGCAGCGGTTCCGCTCTCACCTCGCGCGTTCCCCCGGCCGAACGCACGATGCAGGCGGGCTCGGCAAGCTTCAGCACGACCTCGGGGCTCGAGATGCCGGCAAGCAGCGCGGTGTTGCTCTCGCCGGGATAGAGCGGCGCCAGATCCTCGGTCGAGGCAAGCACGATATCGGCGGTCTCGAACGCGCTGCTGAAGACCTTCCGTGCAAGTGCCAGGTCCGGCCAGCCGCGGGCGCGGAAATTGGTGTCGAACGCAAACCGCGTGCCCAGCAGCCGCGCGCGCTTCAGCGCCGCCAGCAGCCGTTCCCGTCCATCCTCGCGCAGGATCGAGAGCGTGATCGCCGACAGATAGACGATGTCGTAGGTCGCGAGCGAGTTCAGGATGTCGGCCGTCTCGGGCAGGTCCATCAGCTCGCGCGCGGCGGCGCTGTCGCGCCAGTGGAAGAAGCGCCGCTCGCCCTTGTCGTCGGTCTGGATCAGATAGAGCCCGGGCAGCTTGCCTGCCAATCGCGCGACATGCTTGGTGCCGATGCCTTCGCTCGCCCAACCCGCGATCATCTCATCGCTCAGCACATCATCGCCGAGCGCGGTGACATAATCGATGTGGACGCCGAGCCGGGACAGATAGACGGCGGTGTTGAGTGTGTCGCCGCCATAGGAGCGCGAATACAGGCCTCCGGGCTGGCCGCCCGGAGCCTGGCGCAACTCGATCATGCATTCGCCGATGCTGGCGACCCTTGTCATGCCAAGACCCGCGTGCCTGAGCGGAGCTAGGCGGCGAACTTACCGCCCAGCTCGTCCTCGATGTGGATGCGGATGATGTCGTCGAACGTCTTCTCGGCGGTGGTGAAGCCGAGCTTCAGCGCGCGCTCGGTGGCGAAATCGCGCGGCCAGCCCGAGACGATGCCGATGATGGTCGGATCGGGCACCCGCTTGATCCGCGCGGTGACGTTCTTGCCGGCAACGCGCTCAAGCGAGGCGATCTGCTCGCCGACGCTGACGGACATCCCGGGCATGCTGAGATTGCGCCGCGGCCCCATCGCGTTGAGATCCATCGTGCCGGCGTGAACCAGGAAGCCGACCGCCGATTTCGGCGAGGCGTGCCAGTGCCGCACGTCCTCCGACACCGGCAGCACAGCCTCCTCGCCCGCCAGCGGCTCGCGGATGATGTTGGAGAAGAAGCCGGACGCCGCCTTGTTCGGCTTGCCCGGACGCACGCAGATCGTCGGCAGGCGGATCGAGATCCCGTCGAGCAGGCCCTTGCGGGTGTAATCGTTGATCAGCAGCTCGCAAATCGACTTCTGCGTGCCGTAGCTCGTCAGCGGCGTATGGAAGAACTCGTCGCCGATATTCTCAGGGAACGGCGCGCCGAACACCGCGATCGAGGAGGTGAACACCAGCCGCGGCTTGTAGCCGCCGCCGACGGCGCGGATCGCGTCGATCAGGTAGCGGGTGCCATCGAGATTGATCCGGTAGCCCTTGTCGAACTCGGCCTCCGCCTCGCCCGAGACGATCGCGGCGAGATGGAAGATCACGTCGGGCCGCTCGGCGATCAGGGGCGCCGCGGCGCCGACATCGGCGAAATCGGATGCGACGACATTGACCGGGATCGAGGCGTTGGCGGGCTTGGCCGGCGCGACCACGTCCTGCAGGGTCATCCTGCTGATGTCCTGCTTGCCGAGACGGCCCTCACGCAACAGACGCTCGGTCAACTTGCGGCCGACCATGCCGGCGGCGCCCAGAATCAGAATGTGCACGACCCTGCTCCTTTTCTTCTCTTGTTCGAATTCAGATGCGGGCCTTGCGCGCCTATTCCTTCACGGCACCCGTCATCGCCGAGACATAATGCTCAACGAAGAAGGCGTAAAGAATAACCAGCGGCAATGAGCCGACCAGCGCCCCAGCCATCAGCGATCCCCATTTGTAGATATCGCCGTCGACGAATTCGTTGACGATGGCAACCGGTACCGTCTTGTTCGGCGTCGATTGCAGGAATGTCAGCGCATAGATGAACTCGTTCCAGCACAGAGTGAACGAGAAAATAAAGGCGGAGATCAGGCCGGGCACCGCCAGCGGCACGATGATCTTGACCAGGATCTGCCAGCGCGACGCGCCGTCGATGAGCGCGCACTCCTCGAGCTCGTAGGGGATGGTCTTGAAATAGCCCATCAGCAGCCACGTCGAGAACGGGATCAGCAGCGTCGGATAGACCAGGATCAGCGACAGCGGCGAATCGAACAGCCCATAGGCCTGGATCACCGAGGCCAGCGGGATGAACAGGATCGAGGGCGGCACCAGATATGCGAAGAAGATCAGAACGCCGACGGCCTCCGCGCCCTTGAAGCGCAGCCGCGTGATCGCATAGGCCGACAGCACGCTAGCGACGATCGAAAGGAACGTCGCGCCGACCGCGACGTACATCGTATTCCAGAGCCAGCGCGGATACTGGGTCTCAAACAGCAGCTTGCTGATGTGCTTGAAGGTCGGATGAACCACCCAGAACGGGTTGAACTTTTCCATGTCGATGAGCTGTTCGTCCGGTTTGATGGACGTCAGCACCATCCAGTAGAACGGGAACAGTAGCACCACGAGGATGATGAACAGCGGCAGATAAAGCGTAACCAGGCGCCGCGGCAGCGACTCCAGGTAGCTCATGCCTTCGGTGTCATCGCCGGTGTTGGCGGTCGCGGCCTTCGATTGCAAGGTTGAATCAGTCATTGTTCGATCCTTGCTGCCATTTGCGGCGCTGCATTCCGAACCAGGAGATGGCGATAGCCGCCACCAGGAAAGGAATCATCGCGGTGGCGATCGCGGCGCCCTCGCCGAGCCGCCCGCTGATGATGCCGCGCTGATAGCTCAGCGTCGCCATCAGGTGGGTCGCGTTGACCGGGCCGCCGCGGGTCAGCGCCCAGATCAACTGGAAGTCGGTAAAGGTGAACAGCACCGAGAACGTCATCACGACGGCGATGATCGGGGTGAGCAACGGATAGGTGATGAAGCGAAAGCGCTGCCAGCTGGTGGCGCCGTCGAGCGTGGCGGCCTCATAGAGCGACGGCGAGACCGTCTGCAGGCCGGCCAACAGCGTGATCGCCACGAACGGAACGCCGCGCCAGACATTGGCGAAGATCACGCTCGCCCGCGCCCACTCGGTGTCGCCGAGGAAGTTGATGTTGCTGTGAATCACACCGAGCTTGATCAGCGACCAGGAGATGATCGAGAACTGCGAGTCGTAGATCCACCAGAACGCGATTGCCGACAGCACGGTCGGCACGATGAACGGGATCAGCACGATCGACCGGATCACCGCCTTGAACGGCATGTGCCGGTTCAAGAGCAGTGCGAGATAGAGCCCGATCGCGAATTTGATGGCGCTTGCGATCAGCGTGTAGAACAAGGTGTTGAACACCGACAGCCAGAAGATCGAGTCATCCCAGAGCCACTGGTAGTTCTCGATACCGACAAAGGCGCCGGCGCGCCCGATGCGCTCGTCGGTGAAGCTCATCCAGACGCCGAGGCCCAGCGGATAGGCCAGAAACAGGATCAGGAACGCCGCCGTCGGCAACATGAACCAGAATGCCGCCCAATTGCGGTTTCCGCTGAGCCGCGACCAAAACGACGGCTCGCCTGCCGCGACGGCTTGCGCCGGCATCGATGTCTGGACAGTGCTCATTCGCTCTCAACTCCGAATCATGCGGTGACGCGCGACCAATTTGCCGTACGTCACCTCAGATCGCTCATGGACCGGAGCCGGCGCGGCTTCCCGCGCCGGCTGTCACCTAGCGGAAGATGCGCTTGGCCGCGCGTTCGGCCGAGGCCATCGCGGTCTTCACATCCTCACGTCCGGTGCAGTAGTTCGCAAACATGTCGACCACGACAAAGTCGGCGATCGCGGCGGCCGCGTTCTCGCTCATCTGCGCCTCGCCCGCCGGGGTCGACGCGGTCTGAGCCACGCTTCGATAGGGCGTCGTCTTCGGGTCGGCCGTCCAGACAGGATTCTTGTCGTAGTCGAGCAGGAAGTGCGACAGATAGCCCTGCGCCGCTTCGATCCACGGATTGAACTGATCCTGCTCCAGCATGAAGGCGGTGAACGCCTTGCAAGCCTGCGGATACTTCGAGAAGCTGAAGATCAGGATCGGGAAGCCGAGATGCAGCTCCCGTGTCTTGCCGTCGAGACCGGCCGGCAGGTGGGCATGATTCATGTCTTCGGCGATCTGCGGATTCTCCTTCTTCGCCGTGACGTAGATCGAAATGCCGTTCACGGTGAGATGAAGCTGCCCGGCGAGGAACGCCTTGTTGTTGGAGCTGTCGTTCCAAGACGCGGTCCCGGGCACGAAATTGTCGTAGAGGCCCTTGACGTATTCGAGCGACTTCGCGGTTTCCGGCGAATTGACGACGACCTTGTTGTCCTTGTCGATCAGCTTGCCGCCATGCGCCCACAGCGCCCAATGCAGCCAGCCGTTGGCATCGCCCGAGGCGTGGCCAAGCGCCATGCCGGCCGGGGTGCCGTTCTTGTTCATGCCCTTCACGAGATCCGCGAAGCCGGCGAGATCCTTCGGGAACTCCTTGTGGCCGGCCTTTTCCATGGCGGCGACGCGATAGTTGACGAGGCCGCCGGTGGCCGCGACCGGAATTCCGATCCACTTCCCGTTCAGCATGCCGTACGCCTTGCCGGAATCGGCCCAGCCACCGCACTTCTTGCCGAGATAATCGGCGACGTCAGTGACGTCGACGCACTTGCTCGGGAACAGGAACGGCAACGAATAGAGGCCCCATACCATGTCGAGGCCCTGCCCCGTATTGGCCGCGACCGACGCCTTGGGCTGGATATCGTCGTAGGATTCGTTGGAGACGTTGATCGTGATGTTGTTGGCCTTCTGGAAGGCATCGACGATCTTCATGAAGGCCACGTCCTCGGCTTCCACAAAGCGCTTCCAGCGCAGCAGGTTGATCTTGGCGCCCGGCTCCGGCTTCCATTGCGACGTCTGCGCCCAGGCCTTGGCATAGCCGAGCAGCTGATCGCTCGACATCGTCGCCGCGGCAGCCAGCATCGTGGCGCCGCCCTTGAGCAGCGAACGGCGGTCAGTGTTGAACATGGACATTGGCAATTCTCTCCCGATTTTTGGTTGTTGTTCAGAAATGATCCCTGCCGCCTGCAGCCGCGGCCGAAATCCCGGTCGAAATGATACACGGACGAGATGTGCGGTCGGCGTCAGCTATTCAGTCGTTTCCCCGTCGAATCGTCGAACAGATGGACCAGCGCAGGATCCGGCTTGAGCCGAACCTTGTCGCCCGGGTTGAACAGATGGCGCTCGCGGAACACGGCGACGACCTGCTCGCCGCCGAGCTTGGCGAACACCTGGGTCTCCGAGCCGGTCGGCTCGACCACCACGATCTCGGCCTCGGCGCCGTCATCGGCGATGGTGAAATGCTCGGGCCGCACGCCGTAGACGGCGGGCTTGCCGTCGGAGTTGGCCGGCGCCGATTTCAACGGCAATTTAACGCCGTTCGGCCCCTCGAAATAGGCAGCGCCGTTCGCCTTCACACTCCCCTTGAGGAAATTCATCGCCGGCGAGCCGATGAAGCCGGCGACGAACTGGTTCGCCGGCGTGTCGTAGAGCTCGAGCGGCGAGCCCATCTGCTCGACGATGCCGTCATGCATCACCACGATCTTGTCGGCCATGGTCATGGCCTCGATCTGGTCGTGGGTGACGTAGACGGTCGTCGTACGCAGCCGCTGGTGCAGCTCCTTGATCTCGGTGCGCATCGCAACGCGCAGCTTGGCGTCGAGGTTCGACAGCGGCTCGTCGAACAGGAACACCTGCGGATCGCGCACGATCGCGCGGCCCATTGCGACGCGCTGGCGCTGGCCGCCGGAGAGCTGGCGGGGATAGCGGTCGAGCAACGGGGTCAGCGCCAGAATTTCCGCGGCGCGCTTGACGCCGGTCGAGATTTCCTCGGGCTTGGCGCCGCGCAGCTTGAGCGAGAAGCCCATGTTGTCGGCGACCGTCATATGCGGGTAGAGCGCGTAGTTCTGGAACACCATCGCAATGTCGCGCTCTTTGGGCTGGACATTGTTGACGACGCGGTCGCCGATCGAGATCGTGCCGGAGGTGATGTTCTCGAGCCCCGCCAGCATGCGCAGCAGGGTCGACTTGCCGCAGCCGGAGGGGCCGACCAGAACGACGAATTCGCCGTCCTCGATCGGGATCGACACGCCGTGCAGGACTTCAAAATTGCCGAACGATTTCCGCACGTCGCGAATCTGGACCGACGACATCCACTTCCCTCCTCAAATTCCCGACGGCATACGACGAGTGCCGCCACCGCTTTGTTATGTTCCGACCACGCTGGGTGCGCGGCTCTGTTGGACTGAGTTTATTGTCCGCAGTTTATCCGGTTTTGGCAATCGTTCGATTAGCAATCGCTTGGTAGCGCTGTCAATATCGGTTTGTCTGCGACGAACGTCGTGGTATCAGCGGCAAATGGCCCCAAAGCGCATCATGCCAGGCAAGATACGGCTCGCCGAAGTTGCGAAGCTCGCCGGCGTCAGCCCGATTACGGCCTCACGCTTCTTCAGGAATCCGGAAGCGCTCTCGGCCGGCAAACGCGCCCGGGTCGAAAGTGCGGCAAAAGAGCTCGGCTATGTGCCCAATCTCGCGGCACGCGCGCTTGCGTCGCAGCGTACCGAGGTGATCGGTGTCCTGATCCCGTCGCTGACCAACAACGTATTCTCCGACGTGCTGCGCGGCATCTATGACGCGCTCGACGGCAGCCGCTACAGCATTCAGCTCGCCAACACCCGCTACAGCATCCTGCAGGAAGAGCGCCTGCTGCGTCTTTTTCTGGCACAAAAGCCGGCTGGTCTCATCGTCACCGGAATCAACCAGACTGCCGATTCACGGGCCATTATGGAGACTGTCGATTGCCCGATCGTCCAGATCATGGAGACCGGTCCCTCCCCGATCGACATGATGATCGGATTCTCGCATTTTGACGCCGCAAGAGCGGCAATCGGCCATCTGCTTGCACAGGGCTACCGGCGGATCGGCTTCCTCGGCGCGCGGATGGATCCGCGGGTGCAGCGCCGGCTTGACGGCTATCGCGCCGCGATGAGCGATGCTGCGCTGTTCGATCCGCAGATCATTGTCACCACGGCGATTCCGACCTCGGTGACGCTGGGCGGGACGTTGCTTGCCGACCTGCTCGCCAAGGCGCCGGACATCGACGCGGTGTTCTGCGTCAATGACGACCTTGCGCTCGGCGCACTGTTCGAATGCAAGCGCCGGCACATGGCGGTGCCGGAGCAGATGGCGATCGTCGGTTTCAACGACCTCGAATTCATGGCGTCGAGCGAGCCGACGCTGAGCAGCGTGCGCACCAACCGCTACGAAATGGGCAGAAACGCTGCCATGATGGTGATCGAAACGCTGGAAGGGCGCCGGCCCGCCGAGCCCGTCGTCGATCTCGGCTTCAGCGTCATGGAACGGCAGAGCTCTGCGCGGCGCAGCTGACATCCTCCCGACACCAGCCCGTCACAAGGGACACGAAAAATGACAAAATGATAGCGCAACCAAGTCCCTTCAACTAAGGTCCAATCCATCCAGTGAAACACCTGTGCGTGATCGTCGAGGTTTGTAGTGCGCG
Source organism: uncultured Bradyrhizobium sp. (assembly GCF_947648125.1). Classification (GTDB taxonomy): domain Bacteria; phylum Pseudomonadota; class Alphaproteobacteria; order Rhizobiales; family Xanthobacteraceae; genus Bradyrhizobium. The sequence continues at coordinate 653,385 of NZ_CANSMR010000002.1, forward strand.
ACGATTTGCACAAGGTAGAACACGTTGAACCAGAGCCCTTGAATGGGCGTATCAAGAATATGCATTGCGGGAGAAACCAATGACAAAACCCCACACCAACGGGCACAGCGCCGCAGGCGAGACCAACAAGGGTAAGGGCCGCCGGCTCCGCTCCCAGGAATGGTTCGACAACCCGCACAATCCGGGCATGACCGCGCTCTATCTCGAGCGCTATCTCAATTACGGCCTGACGCGCGAGGAATTGCAGTCGGGCAAGCCGATCATCGGCATCGCCCAGACCGGCAACGACCTGTCGCCCTGCAACCGGCACCATCTCGAACTCGCCCACCGCGTCCGCGAGGGCATCCGCGCCGCCGGCGGCATCGCGATGGAGTTTCCGACCCATCCGATCCAGGAGACCGGCAAGCGCCCGACCGCGGCGCTCGACCGCAACCTCGCCTATCTCGGCCTGGTCGAGATCCTGTTCGGCTATCCGCTCGACGGCGTGGTGCTGACCACCGGCTGCGACAAGACCACCCCGGCCTGCATGATGGCGGCGGCGACCGTCAACCTGCCGGCGATCGTGCTGTCGGGCGGCCCGATGCTGAACGGCTGGCACGAGGGCCAGCGCACCGGCTCCGGCACCGTGGTGTGGAAGGCGCGCGAGCGACTCGCCGCGGGCGAGATCGACTATGAGCAGTTCATCGAGATCGTGGCTTCTTCGGCGCCCTCGGTCGGCCATTGCAACACCATGGGCACCGCCTCCACCATGAACTCGCTCGCGGAGGCGCTCGGCTTCTCGCTGCCCGGCTGCGCGGCGATCCCGGCACCCTATCGCGAGCGTGGCCAGATCGCCTACGAGACCGGCAAGCGTATCGTCGACATGGTCTGGGAAGACCTCAAGCCGTCCGACTTCCTGACCCGCGAGGCGTTCGAGAACTGCATCGTGGTCAACTCCGCGATCGGCGGCTCGACCAATGCGCCGATCCACATCAATGCGCTGGCGCGCCATGTCGGCGTCGAGCTGTCGATCGACGACTGGCAGAAATACGGCCATGACGTGCCGCTGCTGGTGAACATGCAGCCGGCCGGCTTCTATCTCGGCGAGGAATACCACCGCGCCGGCGGCGTGCCCTCGGTGGTGCGCGAGCTGATCAAGCACAAGCGCATCCACGAAGGCGCCCTCACCGTCAACGGCCGCACCATGGGCGAGAATTGCAAGGAAGCGCCGAAGCCCGACGGCGACGTGATCTGGGGTTACGACAAGCCGCTGGTGAAAGACGCCGGCTTCCTCGTGCTGCGCGGCAATCTCTTTGATTCCGCGATCATGAAGACCAGCGTGATCTCGAAGGAATTCCGCGACCGCTATCTGTCCAACCCGAAGGACCTCAACGCCTTCGAGGGCCGCGCCATCGTGTTCGAGGGCCCGGAGGACTATCACGCCCGGATCGAGGATCCCGCGCTCGACATCGACGAGCACTGCGTGCTGTTCGTCCGCGGCACCGGCCCGATCGGCTATCCCGGCGGCGCCGAGGTCGTGAACATGCAGCCGCCGGCGGCGCTGATCAAACGCGGCATCCTGTCCCTGCCCTGCATCGGCGACGGAAGGCAGTCCGGCACCTCGGGCTCGCCCTCGATCCTCAATGCCTCGCCGGAGGCTGCCGCGGACGGCGGGCTCGCGATCCTCAAGACCGGCGACAAGGTGCGCATCGACCTCAACAAGGGCAGCGCCAACATCATGATCTCGGAGGATGAGCTGCGCACCCGCCGCGCCGAGCTGAAGGCCAAGGGCGGCTTCCCGCACCCGACCAACCAGACGCCGTGGCAGGAGCTCTACCGCCAGACCGTCGGCCAGCACGCGACCGGCGCCTGCCTCGAGCTCGCGACCCGCTACCACGACATTGCCGGCAAGGTCGGCGTGGCGCGGGATAATCACTGATCCGCAAGACCGTCATTGCCGGGCTTGACCCGGCAATCCATCGCTCTTCGAAAGATGGATGCGCGGGTCAAGCCCGCGCATGACAGCAAGAAACATACGAGAACCGAAGGAAGAAACGCATGTCCAATCGACTGAAGGGAAAGCGCGCCGTCGTCACCGCCGCGGCGGCAGGCATCGGGCGCGCATGCGCCGTGGCGTTCGCGCGCGAAGGCGCGACCGTGATCGCCACCGACATCAACGAGAGCGGGATCGCCACGCTCGGCAAGGAAGGCGTCGCCGAGACCGCCCGGCTCGACGTTCGCAGCACCGCAGACGTCAACGGCTTCGCCAAGCGCGTCGGCAAGATCGACATCCTGCTCAATGCGGCAGGCTTCGTGCATCACGGTACCATTCTGGAGTGCTCCGACGAAGACTTCGACTTTTCGTTCGACCTCAACGTCAAATCCATGCACCGGACCATCAAGGCGTTTCTGCCGGCGATGCTGGAAGGCGGAGGCGGCAGCATCGTCAACATCTCGTCCTGCGCGGCGTTGCGGCCGCCGGCCAACCGCTACGTCTACAGCGCGTCGAAGGCGGCGGTTTCACTGCTGACGCGCGCAGTTGCGCTCGACTTCATTACCCAGGGCATCCGCTGCAACAGCATCTGCCCGGGCACCGTGGAAACGCCATCGATGCTGGAGCGCGCAGCTGCCGCGGGCCCGGACGGACGCGAGAAGTTCGTCGCCCGCCAGAAGATGGGCCGGCTCGGCACCGCCGAGGAAATCGCGGCGATGGCGGTCTATCTCGCGAGCGACGAAGCCGCATTCACCACCGGCGTCGACATGGTCGTCGACGGCGGCTTCATGCTCTGACGCCCCCGATCAAAGGCATTCAGCAATGAACAAGATCGATCTCAACGGCCGCTGCGCCGTCGTCACCGGCGGCGCGCAAGGCTTCGGCCGCGCCATCACCGAGCGCTTCGTCGCATCCGGCGCCAGGGTCGCGATCTGGGACTTCGACCAGCCGCTGGCCGAGAAGACCGCCAGGGCGATCGGCGAGAACGTGATCGCGGTCAAGACTGATGTCACCGACCCGGCCGCGGTCGACGCCGCACGCGATCAGACGCTGCGGGCATTCGGCAAGATCGACATCCTCGTCAACAACGCCGGTATCACCGGAGCCAACAAGCCGGTCTGGGAAACCGATCTCGACGATTGGCGCAGGGTGATGCGCATCAATCTCGAGGGTCCCTTCATCTGCTGCAAGGCGATCGTGCCGACCATGATCGGCCAGAAATACGGCCGCATCGTCAACATCGCCTCGGTCGCCGGCAAGGAAGGCAATCCGAACGCCGCGCACTATTCGTCGTCGAAGGCCGGCCTGATCGCACTGACGAAATCGCTCGGCAAGGAGCTCGCGCAGCACGACATCCTGGTCAACGCGGTGACGCCAGCCGCGGCGAAGACCGCGATCTTCGACCAGATGACGCAAGCGCACATCGACTTCATGCTGTCGAAGATTCCGAAGGCCCGCTTCGTGCAGGTCGAGGAGCTCGCCGCGATGGTGGCATGGCTGGCGTCGGAGGATTGCGCGTTCTCGACCGGCGCGGTGTTCGACATCTCCGGCGGACGGGCGACCTACTGAGAGACCTTGGCAAGGTACCCGCCTATCCTACGATTTCGGCACGATTGCCGGCGTCGGGTGTGCGGTTCGCCAATGCGATCTCATCGCCTCGAACACCTGGGTGAAGGGAACGTTAAGGCCACGGAGGCGGCAGACCGCGGTCGATGGAGCCGCCGACGCCGCTCCGTGCGGAGCGAATTTGACCCATGCCGATTTTTCGCGGAGGTCAAGATTTCTGATATCGGCCCAAAGCACTCGCTTTCCGTCGCAATCCAGACCTTCGCGCGACAGGATGATGCTCGGTTGTGGATCGCAAAAATTCCAGACGGCCCCCCCGATGCAGCCAAGGGGAACAAGAGCCAAAAGAAGTAAGCACACGATCTCTCTTGTTTTGATACCGACTTCTGATGTCTTGGTCCATGCGAACACAGGCAACAGAATGAACGCGCCGCCGCCCAACAAATAGAGCGAAATGCTGGGATAGAAGCCAAGCGTGCCGGTCTTCGCATCTTCTGCGTCGAGCTGCAAATCGTATAATCGAAGTGCAAGATAAATGACCGCTAGCAGGACGGGGAATGCACACACCACGAAGGTGAGCGCTCTGCGACTTGAGGCAACCGGAGGTACCCGTGGCAAGCCTTGGAGAAGCGGACCCAGCACCGGTTGACGCCATCGCCAGGCGGCGAGCTGCAGCAAGCCGGCATACATGCCGAGGCCGAAGAACGTCAGGATTGGATGGTTAGTGCCGAGGTCGATGGATGAATTCGCTATGGTAAGTGCAAATATCAGCACTCCCGATATCAGCCAGCCCATTCGGCTCACTTGCGCTTTGAAGTACCTGTCTGCCTCCTTTAGAGCACGCTCGCGCGCGTCGTCGGCGACAATGTAGCCGCTCGCTGCCGGGCCAAAGGGATAGTAGACAGCTTGGCCGGCAGGATCGGTCGTCCATCTCTCGCGATCGCTTTCGACCAACCTCTCGCTTGCCTCGATCGCCGTCAATTGGCAGCCCCTCAGCGCTTCCGAGTTCATAGCCGACTTTGCATTCTTCGCGGGAAGCAATTTGGCCGCGTACGGTCTAATACAACGCTAACGAGAATATGGAAGATCGTAGCTTCCACTAAAACTGTTGGGCGAACGGCCGCAATTGAGGCAATTCTTTCTGACCGGATTGACTCTTCGGCGACGGCGGCGGCGATCCAAGTCGCGACCACCGCGCGGCTGTGGTCCGGATTGCTGCCAAACCTGAGATTGCACGTTCTCAACCGGCGCGGTGTTCGACATCTCCGGCGAGCGGGCGACGTGCTAACCCCCTCGCCTCGCCGGCTGCCGAAGCGCGGTGACGAGATGATCTGCGAGCAATGACGCCGCCCGCGCGAGGTTCGGCGCGCGGTGCAGGCGAATCTCTGCCCGCGGCAACCGCGGCATGCCGTCGCGCGTGGTCAGGCGGCGCAGCGTCGGCGGAAAGGTACCCGACTTGACCACGGTTACGGCAAGACCCTGCGCCGCGATCGCCTCGACCGCGGACAGGCTGTGGCTGACAAAGGCGAGCCGCCACGGCCGGCTCGCCTGGTCCAGTGCCTGCATCGCCCAGCTTCGGAACAGGCAGCCCTGCGGATAGAGCGCAACCGGCAGCGGGTCGAGCTCCTCGACCCGATGCGTGGCGCTCGCAGCCCACACCGCCTGCTCAGTGCGCAGCAACTCGCCCTCACCCCGCCCCTCGGGATGCATCGCGATCACGAGGTCAAAGGCTTCGCCGAGCCGGTCCGTCATCGACGATGTCAGCCCGGTCTCCATCTCGACATGGATCAGCGGATAGTTGGCGATGAACTCCTTGAGCAGCGGCGGGACGAGCAGCGTCCCGTAATCGTCCATCACGCCAAGGCGTACCCGCCCGCCGGTGCCATGCTCACGCACGCGGCCGACCGCCTCCGCATTGAGGCTCAGAATGCGGCGGGCGTAACCGATTAGCCCCTCGCCGGCCGCGCTCAGGTCGACACTGGACGTGCTGCGGTGAAACAGCTCGGCCTGCAGCCGCTCTTCCAGCCGCTTCACCTGCATGCTGACGGCGGATTGGGTCCGGTTCAGCGCCGCAGCGGCGCGGGTGAAGGAGCGATGATCCGCCACCGCGACAAAGGCTTGCAACAGATCCGGGTCCAGGACTGGCGCGCTCATCACAATCCGTGATTTGGTTGATCAACTTTATTCCATTCATTGATTATCGGCCGTTCCCTAGATTGCGCAAGCAAAACAGAGGGATCGAAGCGGGATGGGTGAGATCTGGGGGGTGTTGGCCGCGGTGGCGTCGAGTGCGCTCGGCGGAACCTCGATCGGGGCGACGCGGTTTCTGGTCGGCGCCATCGATCCGCTGGCGATCGGCGCGTTCCGCTTCGGCATCGGCGTCCTGCTGTTGCTGCCGCTGGCGCTGCTGCAGCGTGGAAGCTGGCCGCCGCGACGCGACTGGCCTGGCGTCGCCGGCCTCGGCCTGCTGTTCTTTGCGGCGTTTCCAATCCTGTTCAATGCTTCGCTGATCTTCACCACCGCAGCGCGCGGTGCGCTCGCGCTATCGACGCTGCCGTTGCTGACCATGCTGGTTGCCGCTGCGCTCGGCGCCGAGCCGCTCACCGCGCGAAAGACCACAGGCGTGCTGGTCACGATCCTCGGCGTCTCGATGGCGCTGCTCTCCGGCCTCGCCACGGCCCCGCCCGGCGCCTGGCGCGGAGATCTGTTGATGGTCGCAGCCGCACTGTGCATGGCGCTCTACAGCACCTGGTCGAAGCCCTATATCCGCCGCTCCGGCCCGATCCCCTTCACCACGCTCGCCATGGCGGCCGGTGCCGTGGTCCTCATTGTTGCCTCGCTACTGCGCGGCAGTTTCGCGCCGGTTGCCGGGTTCGGTGCGCCGCAATGGTTCGGCGCGACCTATCTCGGCGCGTTCGGTGCAGCACTCACCTTCTATCTCTGGGCCTTCGCGCTGGAGCGGACGACGCCGACCCGGGTGGCCGTATCAGTCACCGTCAATCCGATCGCCGCCTCGCTGGTCGGCGCGGCCCTGCTCGGCGAGCCGCTGAGCTGGAATCTGATGGCCGGCATCGTCACCGTGTTTGCCGGCATCTGGATCGCGACGACCCAGCCGCAACAGGCACGCGCGGTCGCGCCGGATACACACTGACCCACGACCACGCGCCCGCAAGGCCGTCCGCGAATCCGTGCTAGCCTGAGGGTCCGGTCCAAACGAACCCGAGGCGGCACGCCATTGAACATTTCCCTCTACGACGTCTCCGTCTGGGTGCTGCCGCTGGTGATCGCCATCACGTTTCACGAAGCGGCGCACGGCTTCGTCGCGCACCGGCTCGGCGACGACACCGCCTGGAAGCTCGGCCGCGTCAGCTTCAATCCGCTGAAGCATATCGATCCGTTCGGCACGCTCATCCTGCCCGCGATGCTGCTGTTCGCGCATTCGCCGTTCCTGTTCGGCTACGCCAAGCCGGTGCCGGTGAACTTCCGCAACCTCAACCATCCCAAGCTCGACATGGTGTGGGTGGCGCTGGCCGGCCCGGTCACCAACATCATCCTGGCAACCGCAGCGGCGCTGGCATTCCACGCGCTGCCATTGGTTCCCGCAGATGCGGCAAAATGGACCGCGGATAATCTGAAAAACGCCTTCCTGATCAACATCGTGCTCGCGATCTTCAACATGATGCCGATTCCGCCGCTGGATGGCGGCCGGGTCGCGGTCGGGCTGCTGCCGCGGCCGCTGGCGATCCCGCTCGCCCGGCTGGAGCCCTACGGCATGCTGATCCTGATCGGGCTATTGATCCTGCTGCCCGTGATCGGCAAGCAGATCGGCCTAAATCTTGATGTTATTTCAACGATACTGCGAACTCTGACCGGCTATGTAATCAACGCCCTTCTCCTTATTACCGGAAACACATAGCCTTGATTTGCGGATGACCCGATCGGAACATCGGAACCCAATCTTCCTACTCACGCGCAGGAACGGGAACGCTTCGAGGCCATGGTGATCAAAGCTGCCGATATGCTGATTGCACGACGCGCCGACACCCGCGCGCGCGCCGACTTTGCAACCTGGAAGATGATGGCCAAGCTGAACGGCGCCTCCGCCCTGCCGCCCGAGGCGCAGAATTTCCTCGCCATCCACAAGAAGCTGCTGGACCAGATGAGCGACGGCGAGGCCAGCGAGGCGACGATCCAGGAGATGTATCGCACCTACTATGCGGAGATGGGCGGCGCCGGCAAAGCGCCCGAGGTTCCGGCACGCTCGCGCGAACCGGCCGCCGACACTGGCAACGTCACCGCGTTCCGCCGCCTGCCCGCCAAGAAGGCGGCCGCCGCTGCCCCGAACGCCAAGCGTCCGATGCCGGTGGCGCTGATCTTCGCCTGCCTCGTCGTGGTCTACGTCGCGATCCGCTACTACTGGAAATAGAGCGGTCCGCGCTGCAAGCCATCCCTCGCTTTCATCATCTGCGCACGGACGCTGCGGCGTCCAGTCGCGCGTCACCGGAGCATGATCCGGAAAAGTGTGTATCGGTTTTCCGAAAGGATCATGCTCAAAACAAAAAGATGGAGCGGGATGATGATTCGAAGAAAAGTCATCCCGCTCGGGCCGCTCAATCGCCGCAGCGTGGAATATCGCGCGCGATCGATCGCGCCTGTGCCCTAGGCGATGCGCTCGATGCCGGGCATAATAAGGAACTCAAAAACAAAAATCATACTGGAGGAAAGATGAAGCGTTCCAATGCAGCCTCGGTCAAGACAGCCTTGGTGATGACCACGAGCCTCGTGTTTGCCGGCAGCGCATCGGCGCAGACGATGGACAAGGTCGCCAAGGTCGGCGCCCTCGGCGATCAGTCCGGTCTCTATCAGGACATCGGCGGTCCCGGCTCGACGGTGGCGGCGCAGATGGCGATCGAGGATTCCGGGCTGCTGGCGAAGGGCTGGAAGATCGACCTGATCTCGGCCGATCACCAGAACAAGCCCGACGTCGCGGTCAACATCGGCAAGCAGTGGATCGATGTCGAGAAGGTCGACGTGTTCGTCGATCTCGCCGCCTCCAATGTCGGGCTCGCGATCGCCAACCTCGCCAAGGACAAGAACGTTGTCAACCTCAACTCGGGCTCCGCCTCGTCCGACCTCACGGGCGCGCAGTGCTCACCGAACACGGTGCACTGGGTCTACGACACCTACATGCTCGCCAACGGCACCGGCAAGGCGCTGGTGAAATCCGGCGGCGACAGCTGGTTCTTCCTCACCGCGGACTATGCGTTCGGCCAGGCACTCGAGCGCGACACCTCGGCGGTCGTCACTGCGAACGGCGGCAAGGTGCTCGGCAGCGTCAAGCACCCGCTCAACAACGCAGACTTCTCGTCCTTCCTGCTGCAGGCGCAAAGCTCGAAAGCCAAGATCGTCGGTCTTGCCAATGCCGGCGGCGACACCACCAACGCAATCAAGCAGGCCGCCGAATTCGGTATCGTCTCGGGCGGCCAGAGGCTTGCGGGCATGCTGCTGTTCATTACCGACATCAACGCGCTCGGCCTCAACGTCGCGCAAGGCCTGAACTTCACCGAGACATTCTACTGGGACATGAACGATCAGACCCGCGCCTTCACCAAGCGTTTCATGGAGCGCTTCAAGAAGAACCCGCCGACCATGGTGCAGGCCGGCGTCTATTCCTCGCTGATCCATTACTTCAAGGCATTGGAAGCGCTCGGCGGCAATCCGCATGACGGCCGCGCCGTCGTCGCCAAGATGAAGGAGCTGCCGACCGACGATCCGCTGTTCGGCAAGGGGTCGATCCGGGTCGACGGCCGCAAGATCCACCCCGCCTATCTGTTCGAGGTGAAGAAGCCGTCGGAGTCGAAATATCCGTGGGACTATTACAAGCTGGTGGCGACCATCCCCGCGGACGAAGCCTTCCTGCCGCTCGAGAAGAGCGCCTGCCCGCTGGTGAAGAAGAGCTGAGACGCCGTCATTCCGGGCCTCGCGATACGAGCGCCCGGAGTTCATCGATCCGCCGAGCATGCGGCACAATGGATTCCGGGCTCGCGAACTTTGTCGCGCCCCGGAATGACAACGGCTACTTCTTCGGCTTGTTGAAAGTAACGGGAAGGGTGAAGGAGAATTGGTCCTCGGTCAGTCCAGCCGGCGGCGCAGGCACCGGATCGGAACGGTGGACCATCGAGACCGCGGCGTCGTCGAACGCGGCATCTCCCGACGTTTCCATCACCGCAACGGACAAGACCTTGCCGAGACGATTGAGCACCAGGGCAAGCTTCACCTTGCCCTCCTTGGCCTTGACGTTCTCCGGGAACTTCTTGTGCAGGTCGAGATAGGCGCTGATCTTCTTGCCCCATTTGGCCGTCAGCGCGAGCTTGTCCTTGCCGATCCCGGGATTGGGCGCCTTCGTCGTCTCCGACTGACGCGCGTCCTCCAGCTTGGTTGGCGCAGCCGCTTCTGAAGCCTGCTGCGCTTCCTGGGCGTTGGTCTCGACCTTGGCGACCTTGACCTCGTCCTCCTTCTGCTTCTTGGCGGTGTCCTCCGTCACGATGCGATCGGGGTCGTCGGCCTCCATCGGCTTGGCCTGAGGCAGGTCGGTGTCCTTCACCTCTGCCTTCTGCTGCGCCATCTCCTGCACGGCCTGCTGCTCGTCAGCCGGCGCGCCGGGCGGTGCCGCATCATCGGGCACATCCGGAGAGGCAAGCTCGACGGCGTATTCCGCGCCGGCGGCACCAAGCCCCTCGTCGCCGTCATCGCCGCGCAAATTCGTCAGCGCCAGCGCCGCGCCGCCCAGATGCAGCCCGACCGCCGTCACCGCGGCGATCACCCAGAGCCGCTTCGACGTCCGCAGGTCAAAATCGGGGTCGGTGGTCATCGCTGTTCGCCGTCAGGGTTTGGCCGGCTCGGCCTGCGCCGGTGCGGACGCTCCCGGAACACCCTCGAGCGCAACCAGTTTGACATGCGTGTAGCCGCCGGAGCGCAAGAGCTCCATCACGCCCATCAGCTCGCCATAGGGCACCATGCGATCGGCCCGCAGGAACACGTACTTGTCCCTGCTCATGTCGGGCACCGCATCGAGCGAATTGACCAGGTCGGCGCGCTTCACCGCGTTTTCCCCGATCGCCAGCGTCAGGTCCGGCTTGATGCTGACATAGGTCGGCTTGTCCGGCTTCTTCTGTGGCGTTGCGCTGGAGGTCGGCAGATCGATCGGCAGGTCGACGGTCGAGAGCGGCGCCGCCACCATGAAGATGATCAGCAGCACCAGCATCACGTCGATGAACGGCGTGACGTTGATCTCGTGGGATTCCTCGAAATCGTCATCGCCATCGTTCTCGGAGATCGAGACTGCCATCGCCTACTCCGCCGCCGCGGCGCGCGGATGCGCGGTGTGCGGAACGTCGCCATGGGTGCGATCGAGGTCGCGCGACAGGAGTCGTCCCGCAGCGCCCGAGGCGCGGTTGACGAGCTCGAGATAGACCTTCGTGACGCGCGAAAAATGGTTGTAGATGATGACTGCCGGGATCGCCGCGACGAGGCCGATCGCGGTTGCGAGTAGCGCTTCCGCGATGCCCGGCGCCACCACGGCAAGGTTCGTCGTCTGCGACTTCGAAATGCCGATGAAGCTGTTCATGATGCCCCAGACCGTGCCGAACAGGCCGACGAAGGGTGACGTCGCGCCGATGGTCGCGAGCAGTCCCGTGCCGACGCGGATCTTGCGGGCCTCGGCGCGCACGATTTCGGCAAAGCTCGATGCCGCGCGCTCCTTGATGCCGGCGTCGCTCGAGATGCCCGCCGACAGTCGTCCCTCGCGCATCGCAGCCGCAATGAACGACGACAGCACGCTGCCCTTGGCGCCGAGTGCGAACTGCGCTTCCGCCAGCGACCGCGATTCAGCGATCTTGGCGAGCGCGCTGCGCAGCTTGCTCTGCGCCACGGTCAGCTCGACCATCTTGGCGATGAACACCGTCCAGGTGACGAGCGACGCGAAAGCGAGACCGAGCATCACCGCCTTCACGATGATGTCGGCGTTCAGGAACATGTTCCACGGCGACAATTCGTGCAGACCGGTGCTGGTCGACTTCAGCACCTTGCCGTCGCCGTTCGCGGGCGCGGCCGGCGAAGCATCGAGCGCCGTCGGTGCCGGAGCCGCCGCGGTAGGTGCCGGCGCGGCCTGAGCCTGAGTTGGCGGGACTTGGGCTTGCGGCGCCGCGGGCGCCGGCTGGGCCACCGGCGCGGTCTGGGCAGCTGCCGCTGGCTGGGCCTGCGCAGCCGGCGGTTGGGCCACGGGCGCGGACTGGGCCCGGGTTACGGGCGCGGGCTGCGCGGCAGGCGCCGTTTGCTGCTGCGCCGAAGACGGCGCGGCCAGCATCAGCATCGCCAGCGAGGCGATCATGGCGGATGCAGCGGGGAACTTGAATGTCATCATCAGTTACACTTCAGCCCAGTGACGGATCAGGTTGTGATAAATCCCGGTCAATTTGACCGTTTCAGGGTCATCGCGGCCCAGCCGCTCCACCAGAGCCTGGATCGCAGTATCGAGATCAAAGATCAGGCTGCGCGCGTGGGCATCCCGTACCATGCTCTGCAGCCAGAAAAAAGACGCTACCCGGGTCCCCCGCGTGATCGGCGTGACCAGATGCAAGCTGGACGCAGGATAAACGACGAGATCGCCTGCCGGCAGCTTGATTTCATGGGATCCGTAAAGGTCCTCGATGACGAGCTCGCCGCCATCGTACTCTTCCGGCTCCGATAAAAACAGCGTGACCGACAGGTCGGTGCGGATCCGCAAGCCCGTCAGTCTGTCGCCTCGCACCGCATTATCGACATGCAGGCCGAAATGGTGCCCGTCGCTTGCGGCATAGCGGTTGAACAGGGGTGGAAAGATTCTAAGCGGGATCGCCGCCGAGATGAACCGGGGGCTTGCCGACAGCGCCGACAGGATCCGGTTGCCGAGCTGCCGCGCGACCTCGCTGTCGGGCGGCAGCTGCTCGTTGCGCTTGACCATCGCGGACGCAGCACCCGCGGTCGAGCGGCCGTCCTCCCAATCGCCGGCATCGATGATGCGGCGAAAGTCCGCCACATCAACCTTGCTCAATACGTTGGGAATACAGACCAGCATCTTGTGCCGCGAAGCCTCCGTCAGTAACGCGCAGACACAACCAGATACGCAGCGCGTCCCGGCGCTTCGAGCACGAACGGTGCTGCGCTCTGGTACAGCGCGTCGTAGTAGCGCTTGTCGAAGATGTTGTTGACGAACAGCTTCATGGTCCAGTGCTTGTCGATCTTGGCCTCGGCAAAGGCGTCGAAGCGCCAATAGCTCGGGATCGACGTGCCCTGGTTTGCCGCGAGGAAGGTGCCGCCGTACATCTTGGAGCGATACACCGCTTGCCCGCCGATCTCCCACATGTCGGTCAGCTGATATTTCGAGAGCATGCTGAACGACTGATGCGCCACGTTGGCGAGCGGCAAGCCAACGTTCGAAGTGTACAGAATCGTGTTAGCTGGCGGAATATTCGATTTGGTCACCTCCGACTGCATTAACACGAGGCCGCCGAACACGCTCCACTTGTCGGTGATCTTGCCGCCCACTCCGAGATCGATGCCGCGGATGCGATAGGCCGCGCCGGCGCTGATGCAGGAGATAGTTCCGGTCGTACCAGCCGGATAGGGACATGCGGCCGTTGCAGTCGCCGCGGTGACGTTCATGGATTCGCGCGCGTTCTCCTTCTCAGTCTGGAACAGCGCCGCCGTAACCAGCAAATGACGATCGAACAACTCCCACTTGGTGCCGACTTCAATCGCCTTGTTTTTCTCCGGCCCGAAGATCTGGTTTGGATTGCCGTTGAGAACCGGCGCGATGCCACCATACTGAATGCTCGTGCCGTCGAACTCCGCGCCGACGGGATTGGATGACGTGGCATAGGCGGCATAGACGCTCCCGTTCGGCAACGGCTTGAGCGTCACGCCGAGGTTGAAGTTCGGCATGCCGTAGTCTTGCTGTTGCTGACCGAAGACGTTCGCGACACCATTGACCGTACCATAGCCGCTGGTCTTGATGGTGTAGTCGTCATAGCGGACGCCACCATTGAGGATGACGAAGTCGTTGTAGTTGGCGGAATCCATGACGTATCCGCTCACGGTGTCGATCCCAATCTTGGTCGGCCTGCCGCTGAGGCCCGGGCTGCCCGTAAACGGGATGTTCGTGTATTGCGGGTTGAAGACGCTGATGCCGGAGAGCGAGCCGCTCCCCGTGAAAGACGATGTGCCGGTCGTTATCTCGGAGGCCAGGCCGGTGTAGCTGTCGATCGAAGACCGCTCGTTGTCGTATTCGATGCCGGCCGTCGTCGTGTGCTTGAACCCGAGACCGTCGACCGACTTGTAGGTCGCCTCGGTCTGGTTGGCGAACACGTCGGTGACCTGGTAGCGGCTTTGCGGATTGGCCGTGAGCGTATAGCTCGTGAACGGAGCGCCTGCGGCCAGCGTCGGCGATTCCGGCAGCGTGCCAATGTAGTTCTGGGTCGAACGCGATTCCCGGATCTTGTTGCTGATCGTCAGGTCCGGCGTGATCTGCACCTCGGCATTGATCGTGCCGATGTCCTGCCCGGTCCGAAAGAAGTCGCGATTGACGAAGCCGTAGAAATTATTGCGGTTGACGCCGAAGTCCGGGAACGGGCCGCCTGCCGTGCTCGCGGTGCTCGGCCGGTAGTAAGGCACGCCGAAATCCGGGATACCGGTGAGTTCGGTGTGGATGTAGTTGCCGCTGATCTTTACCGCATCGACCGGCTTCCACGTTCCGGCCACGAACGCGCCGTCGCGATTGTCGGTGACATAGCTGCGGCCGGCGACGCCGGCATCCTGGAACAGACCGCCGGCGCGGATCGCCAGCGTCGGGCTGATCACCTGATTGACATCGAGCGTCACCCGCTTGGTGCGATCGGTGCCGAACGAAGTGTCCATATTGTAGAAGCTGTTCTCCGTTGTCGCCTGCTTGGTGACGATGTTGATCGCGCCGCCGGTGGTGCCGCGGCCTGCAAAGGACGAGCCGGGGCCGCGCAGGATCTCGACCTGCTCGGTGAAGAAGTTCTCGCGGACGCTGACACCGGCGTCGCGCACGCCGTCGATGAAGATATCGTTGCGCGCGTCGAAGCCGCGGATGAAGAAGCGGTCGCCGAACGCATTGCCGCCCTCACCCGTACCGAGCGTGACGCCGGCCGTCGACAGGATCGCCGATTTCAGCGAGGTAGCGTTCTTGTCTTCGAGCACGTCCTTGGTCAGCACCGTGACCGACTTCGGCGTGTTCAGGATCGGCTCGGGATACTTGCCGGATGCCTGCAAGCGGTCGCCCTTGTACGGCGCGGCCGGATCGGCGTAGCGGTCGCGGTCAGCGGGAAGACCGCCGGCGTTGGGAAACGGCACCGGCGCCTGCTGGGCCTGTTGGTTGCTGCGGCGCGCGGCGCGGCGCAGCGCGTTGCGGGCGCGGACCTGGTCCGATGTGGGCTTTGACGTGACGGGCCGCGGGCGCGCGACCGGCGCATCCACATTCACCGGCGGCAGGTTGGATTGCTGCGCTTCGGCCCCCGAGAACGACGCCACCGCGATCAAGCTCGCGACCGCGGAGACCTTCGTGGAGGAATAACTGGTATCATCAATCGAACGGATCGCCGCATCGAAGCGCAGCGATCTCGGCGCTCTCACATTGCTCATTTCTTGCACGCCCCCAGAAAACCAAATCCGTTCGCGAAATCACGGTGCGACGAACTGTCTCTTTCGGTTATCGAGCGCGACTTTTTTTATCAATGCGACGAGCGCCACAGTCCGCTTGAATCGCCCCAATTCAAAGCGATTCTAATCTGTGGTTTGAAATCGTTCTAATCTGTAGTTTTTAAGCGTTCTAATAGTCGTTATGAACTAATGCCAAGGCGCCTCTCCAATCATTCGGCGCTTGGTGGCTTCATCAGCGAGAACAGCTCGTCGATGGTCCGCTGCGCGACCTGCCGGACGCGGTCGCTGTTCTCGAGGCCGGCGATATTGACGCCGTTGACGACCGCTTTGATCTCCTCGCGGAAGTCAGTGAGAAAGCGCAGCGGGTCACGCTGCTCGTTGGCGACGCGCGCGATCAACCCGGTGACCAGGATCTGGCAAGCCATCATGCGCCCGTTCAACTCGTCCATCGCTGTCCTCATCCTCTCGCATCGTCGCTGCGCGATATGAACGACATCCGACGGCGTTTCAACCGCATCGCGCAAACCGCATCAGGTGGACGGATGGAGAGCAGGTCTGGACGCGACGAGGCGCGCGCTATTTCGCGGCGATGTGCTCGGCATCCTCACCGAGCGCCTTGATGCGATCCTTGACCTCGCGCAGCGTGGCCAGTCCGCTCTCGACATGTTTGTCCGATACGTCGCGGAGCACGTCGCTGGCGATCTCATCGCGCAGACTGTCGAGATCGTCGACGAGGCGGCGCCCGCTTTTGGTCAGGAACAGGCGATTTGCGCGGCGATCCCTGGGATCGGGACGGCGTTCGAGCAAGCCATGTTCGACGAGGCGGTCAAGCAGCCGCACCAGCGAGATCGGCTGCAACTCGAGCACGTCGGCGAGATCGACCTGGGACAGTCCCTCCTGCTCGCGCAGGCGGAACAGTACAATCCATTGTGCGCGTGTGGTGCCTCGCGCCTTGGCGCGATGATCGATATAGTTGCGCAACAGCCGGGAACTCTCGACGAGCTGCGCAATGAACTGGCGTTTGAGATCGCGCGACATGGGGGTCCTCGGAGCGTTTTCCGGACGGAATGTTTCTGCTCGTTTCCGGCCTAAACCTTTCCAAATGTTTAGGATTCTCAAGCCTTGGTGTGTTTACACATTAAGTGCACGCATATTATATCCGCAAGCTCTGTGAACCGTTTCGGTCACCCTTTATTGTTAAGTCGAGCCCAAGAGTCCGCATGTCAAAGTCACGCACCATCGGTTGGGTCTTAGTGATCGCTGCGGTTGGCGCGGCCGGTTATTTTGGCTGGCAGAAACACACGAACGACCTGCAGGCGGCTGAAGCCGCGCAGAAGCGGTCCGCCCAGCGCCCGGCCGTACCGGTCAAGATCGCGCCGGTCGAGAAGGCCGACTTCCCGGTCTACCTGACCGGCCTCGGCACGGTGCAGGCGTTCAACACGGTCCAGGTCCGCACCCGGGTCGACGGCCAGATCACCAGGATCGCGTTCAAGGAAGGCCAGTTCGTCAAGGCGGGTGACACGCTGGTCGAGATCGATCCGCGGCCCTATCAGGCTACGCTCGACCAGGCCAAGGCCAAGAAGGCCCAGGACGAGGCCAACATCGCCAACGCCAATCTCGACCTGCAGCGCTACACCAAGCTCGGCGAGTTCGCGACGCGCCAGCAACTCGACACCCAGCGCTCCACCGTGGCCCAGCTCACGGCCCAGATCGCAGCCGATGACGCCGCCATCTTCAACGCCCAGACCCAGGTCGATTACGCCACCGTGAAGTCCCCCATCGACGGCATCGTCGGACTGCGACTGGTCGATATCGGCAACATCGTCAACGCCTCGGCCCAGACCGGCATCGTGACGATCACCCAGATCGAGCCGATCACGGTGATCTTCACCGCACCGGAAGACCAGCTGCCCGATATCAAGGCGGCGCTGGCTGTGGCGCCGCCCAAGACCATTGCCCTGACCACCGACGGCAAGCGGGTGCTGTCCACCGGCGCGCTTGCGCTGATCAACAATCAGGTCGACACCACCAGCGGGACTGTCCGGCTGAAGGCGGTGTTTGATAACAAGGACCATGCGCTGTGGCCGGGCCAGTCGGTCTCGACCCGGCTTCTGGTCAGAACGTTGAAGGATGCCACCGTCGTCCCGGATGATGCGGTGCAGCATGGCACCGAAGGCCTGTACGCGTATTCAGTCAATCAGGAGAACAAGGCCGAGCTTCGCAAGCTCAAGGTCAGCCAGTCGATCGACGGCAAGTCGGTGATCGAGGATGGCCTGTCGCCGGGACAGCAGGTGATCACAGCGGGTCAGTACAAGGTCTCGCCGGGAACCCTGGTGACGACGACGGTGGCGAGCTCGAACCAGTCCCAGTCGAAGGTTACGCAGGAATGAGCGACGGAATTTCCGCACCATTCATTCGCTTCCCCATCGGCACCTCGCTGCTGATGGCCGGCATCCTGTTCGTCGGCCTCGTCGCCTACCCCCTGCTGCCGGTCGCGCCGCTGCCGCAAGTCGACTTCCCGACCATCCAGATCACCGCGACGCTGCCGGGCGGCAGCCCGGAGACCATGGCGAGTTCGGTCGCCCAGCCGCTGGAGCGCCAGTTCGCGCAGATCCCCGGCATCGCGCAGATGACCTCGACGAGCTATCTGGGCACGGCGTCGGTCACGATCCAGTTCGACCTCAACCGCTCGATCGACGGCGCCGCCAACGACGTGCAGGCCGCCATCAACGCCGCCAGCGGCCAGTTGCCGAAGAATCTCCCCTCGCCGCCGACCTATCGCAAGGTCAATCCGGCGGACGCGCCGATCATGCTGCTGTCGGCGACATCGGACACGCTGCCGCTGACCACGGTCAGCGATTCCGTCGACGCCCAGCTTGCCCAGCAGATCAGCCAGATTTCCGGCGTCGCGCAGGTCATCATCGGCGGCCAGCAGAAACCGTCGGTTCGCGTCCAGATCGACCCGGCCAAGCTGGTCGCGAAAGGCCTGTCGCTGGAAGACGTCCGCGCCGCGATCAACATCGCAACCGTCGACAGCCCGAAGGGCAATATCGACGGCGCCACCCGCGCCTACACCATCTATGCCAACGACCAGCTGCTTACGGCGGACCCGTGGAACGACGTCATCATCGCCTACCGCAATGGCGGACCGCTGCGCATCCGCGACATCGGCCAAGCCGTGACCGGACCTGAGGACGCCAAGCAGGCGGCCTGGGCCAACGGCAAGCGCGGCGTGTTCCTCGTCGTCTTCAAGCAGCCCGGCGCCAACGTCATCGACACCGTCGACAAGATCAAAGCGGCGCTGCCCCGGCTGGTCGCGGCAATTCCGCCGGCAGTCAAGATCGAGGTCATCAGCGACCGCACGACCACGATCCGCGCCGCGGTGGAGGACGTCCAGTTCACCCTGCTCCTGACCATCTTCCTGGTCGTGATGGTGATCTTCGCCTTCCTGCGCAGCTTCTGGGCTACCGTCATCCCGGCCGTGACCGTGCCGCTGGCGCTGCTGGGCGCCTGCGCGCTGATGTGGATCTTCGGCTACACGCTCGACAATCTGTCGCTGATGGCGCTGACGATCGCGGTCGGCTTCGTGGTCGACGACGCCATCGTGATGCTGGAGAACATCAGCCGCTACATCGAGGAAGGCGAGAGGCCAATGGCCGCCGCCTTCAAGGGTTCCAAGGAAATCGGCTTCACCATCGTCTCGATCAGCATCTCGCTGGTCGCGGTGCTGATCCCGCTGCTGCTGATGGGCGGCATCATCGGCCGCCTGTTCCGCGAATTCGCGGTCGTACTGGCGATGACCATCTTCGTCTCGATGTTCGTGTCGCTGACGCTGACGCCGATGATGGCCTCGCGCTTCCTGCGCGCCCACAATGAGGAACGGCACGGTCGTCTCTACAAGCTCAGCGAGCGCGGCTTCGACGCCATGCTGCGCGGCTATCAGAGCGGGCTCGACCTCGCGCTGCGCTGGAAGTTCACGACCCTGATGATCTTCTTCGCGACGCTGGCGCTGTCGGTCTACATGTTCGTCATCATCCCGAAGGGCTTCTTCCCCCAGCAGGACGTCGGCCTGATCACCGCGACCTCGGAGGCCAGCCAGGACATTTCGTTCGCTGAAATGAAAGGGAAGCAGGAGGAGCTCAGCAAGATCGTCATGCAGGATCCCGGCGTGGCGACGGTGGCAATGGCGATCGGCGGCAGCGGCCGGGCCGGCAACAACGGCAACATGTTCATCACGCTCAAGCCGCTGAACGAGCGCGATGCCAACGCGCAGCAGATCATCACCCGCCTGCGGCCGAAGCTGGAGAAGGTGCTCGGCGCCCGGCTGTTCATGCAGGCCGCGCAGGACGTCCGCCTCGGCGGCCGCCCGACCCGCACCCAGTTCGAATTCACGCTGCAGGACGCCAACCTCGCCGAGCTGAACGAATGGGCGCCGAAGATTCTCGGCAAGATGCAGACGCTGCCGCAGCTGCGCGACGTCGCCACCGACCAGCAGACCAACGGCACCACGGTCGAGCTGAAGATCAACCGCGACACCGCCTCGCGCTATGGCATTCAGCCGCAGCTGATCGACGACACGCTCTATGACGCGTTCGGCCAGCGCCAGGTGACGCAGTACTTCACCCAGCTCAACAGCTACCACGTCATCCTCGAGGTGCTGCCGGAGCTGCAGGGTTCGATCGACACGCTGAACAACATCTACATCAAGTCGCCGCTCACCGGCGAACAGGTGCCGCTGTCGACCTTTGCGAAGTGGACCACCGTTCCGGTGCGGCCGCTGTCGATCAGCCACCAGGGCCAGTTCCCGGCGATCACCATCTCGTTCAACCTCGCGCAGGGTGTCGCGCTCGGCCAGGCGACGGAGGCGGTGCAGAAGGCGATGATCGACCTTGGCGCGCCGCCGACCCTGAGCTCAAGCTTCCAGGGCACCGCGCAGGCGTTCCAGCAATCGCTGTCCACCGTGCCGCTGTTGATCCTGGCGGCGCTTGTGGTCGTCTACCTGATCCTCGGCATTCTCTACGAGAGCTACATCCACCCGATCACCATTCTGTCGACGCTGCCCTCGGCCGGCGTCGGCGCGCTGGCGATCCTGATGGCCGCCGGCTTCGACTTCTCGCTGATCGCGCTGATCGGCATCATCCTCCTGATCGGCATCGTGAAGAAGAACGGCATCATGATGGTCGACTTCGCGATCGCCGCCGAGCGCGATCAGCACATGGAGCCGGTGGCGGCGATCCGCCAGGCCGCCCTGCTCCGCTTCCGCCCGATCATGATGACGACGATGGCCGCGATGCTCGGCGGCGTGCCGCTGATGTTAGGGACCGGCACCGGCTCCGAAATCCGCCAGCCGCTCGGCTACGCGATGGTCGGCGGTCTGATCGTCAGCCAGGCGCTGACATTGTTCACGACGCCCGTGGTCTATCTCTATCTCGACAGGCTCTCCAACGCGTTTGCGAATTGGGGCCGCTCGCCGCGCGCCGACCACGATGCCGACGATGGCGAGGATGGGTCGGTCAAGCAGGCCGCCGAGTGACTTGACTTTTGCCCGCATACCGGCACACCCGAAAGATGTTCATTTCGGAGCCGGTATCGTGAAGATTGTCGCAAAGTCGCTCTTCGTCCTGTTCACCGTGTCCGGCATGGCCGGCCTTGGCCACGCCCAGGTCCCCAAGGGCAAGAATGCGCCGGCAGCGGCGCCCGCTCCGCAAGGCGATGCCGCATCCCCCAACAATACCGGCTGGGTCGCGCGCTGCACCAGCGCGAGCCGCGACGCGCCGCTCGAATGCGCGATGGAGCAGACCGCTGTTCTCACCAAGACCGGCCAGCTGATCGTGCTGGTCAATATCCGCGTTCCCGGCGATACCCGCGCGCCGGTTGCGCTGATCCAGCTTCCGCTCGGGCTGAACCTGCCCGTCGGCGCCAAGCTGCAGGTCGACGACGGCAAGGCCGTCGATGTGCCGATCCAGACCTGCGAGGCGCGCGGTTGCTACATCAATGCGCCGATCGCGGCCGACGTCCTGGCCCAGCTGAAATCGGGCAAGCAGCTCAAGGTGTCGTTCCAGAATCTCGGCAAGGAGACCATCAGCATCCCGATGCCGCTCGCAGACTTCGCGACGGTGTACGACAAGATCAAGTAGGCCGGCGCAGGCAGCCCTAGCGCTATCGCTCGCGCTTATAGAGAAACGCGTTGTCCGGCTGTGGCATGCCGATGGTCTTGTAGAACCCGATCGAGTCGGGCGCCGACAGCAACAGGCACATCGATTCAGGTCCGGCGTGGCGCCGCGTTTCCGCGATCAGGCGCTTGCCGATGCCGTGCCCCTGAAACGCCCGATCGACCGCAAGGTCCGACAAATAGCAGCAATAGGCGAAATCGGTCAGCGCGCGCGAGACGCCGACGAGCCGGTGCGCCTTGCGTGCCGTCACGATCAGGTTCGCATTGGCGATCATCCGCGCCATCCGATCGGTATCCGCCAGCGGCCGCCGCTCGCCGAGACCCGACTGGCGCAGCACCTCGATGAACTCGTCGACGCCGATCGACGGCTCGCGGGCATAAAGAATTTCGTCCATCACCTTAAACCTCTGTCGCAACAAGCCGTACTACAGGCGCGAGACCATGATTGATCACGCCGGGCTAATCCACCCTCGATGCTGTGATGGCACGCCATCGTCGGCACCACGATTTTCGCGCTGATCCCGCCATCAATGCTTGCCAAGCCCGGGACCAAGCGGGTAGAAGGTCGCACTCGCGCGGACGCCGATTTGGCAGGCGAACCCGCTGCACCGAGATGTCCAGACATCCAGCTAAGCTGTTGATATCTTGGATGGTTCTTGGGGAATGGTGTAACGGTAGCACAACAGACTCTGACTCTGTTTGTCTTGGTTCGAATCCAGGTTCCCCAGCCAATTCGCTCTTGTGGCGCGTCCACCCCATGAATCCCGGCGAGATCATCCCGGCCGGTGCCCCTCAGGCAGCATCGGCTGCACTTAGGCCGGATGGAGGTGTGCCCACAAACGCAAACCGCCGCGTTGCCACGGCGGTACCAGAGGCTGAACGACTTCAGTTCGCGGATACCTTGGCGGCGGGCGTCAGTACAACCCACCCGTCCCTGACCGCATGACGGCACGATCCGCGTCCGGCGGGATTGCCTGCTGGGTCCCGTCGATCACATCGGTGCCGGCGACCAGCGTCGGATCGTAGAATGGCGGCGCCTGGCCCGGCTTGAAGGCCTCGAGCACCACGCCCCGGTTCTGACCGGACGAGGCGCGCAGGCCGGTCTTGGCATCGACCAGCACCAGCCGGATGCCGACCGGCTGCTTGAACGGGGTGGCGGGCTTGTCGGCCAACGCGAGCTTGAGGAAGTCGCGCGCGATCGGCGCCGCGGTGTGGCCGGCCTGCGCGTTGCGGCCGAGCGAGCGCGGCTTGTCGTAGCCGACATAGAGACCGACCACGAGGTCGGGCGAGAAGCCGACGAACCAGAGGTCCTTGGCCTCGTTCGAGGTGCCGGTCTTGCCGGCGAGCGGCTTGCCGACGTCCTTCAGCGCGGTGCCGGTACCGGCCTGAATCACGCCCTCCATCAGCGAGGTGATCTGGTAGGCCGTCATCGCGTCGAGCACCCGCTCGCGGCGGTCGACGAGCTGCGGCTCGGGCTGGTTCTTCCAGCCCTCCGGCGCGTCGCAGCCGCGGCATTCGCGCTGGTCGTGCCTGAAGATGGTGTGGCCGTAGCGGTCCTGGATGCGGTCGATCAGGGTCGGCTTCACGCGGACGCCGCCATTGGCGATCATCGAATAGGCCGTGGCCATCCGCATCACCGTGGTCTCGCCGGCGCCGAGCGCATAGGCGAGATAGTTCGGCAATTCGTCATAGACGCCGAAGCGCTTGGCATACTCGCCGATCACAGGCATGCCGATTTCCTGCGCCAGCCGCACGGTTACGGTGTTGAGCGACAGGCGGAGCGCGTTGCGCAGCGTAACCTGGCCCTGATACTTGCCGGTGGAGAAGTTTTCCGGCCGCCAGATGTTGCCCTGCCCCTGGTCGATTTCGATCGGGCCGTCGATCATCACCGTCGATCCGGTGTAGCCATTGTCGAGCGCCGTCGAATAGACGATCGGCTTGAAGGTCGAACCAGGCTGCCGATAGGCCTGCGTCGCGCGATTGAACTGGCTCTGGTCGAACGAGAAGCCGCCGACCATCGCGAGCACGCGGCCGGTGTGCGGATCCATCGCCACCATCGCGCCCGACAATTCGGGAATCTGGCGCAGCCGGTACTGGCCTTCGACGGCCTTGCCGTCCTTGAACAGCGGATCGGCGTAGATCACGTCGCCAGGCTGCAGCACCTGCGCCACCGATGTCGGCGTCTTGCCCCTGTACGGGCCCGACAACGCCCGCGCCCACCGCACGCCTTCCAGCGTGACGATGCCGGTCTCGCGCTGCTTGCTGATGGCGCCGCCGAGTTCGCGGCCGGGCTGGAAGCCGATCCGCGCCGACTGGTCGTTGCTCTCCAGCACAACCGCCATCCGCCACGGCGAGATGTCCGAGAGCGACTTGATTTCGGCGAGCGGCACGCCCCAGTCGCTGGTGAGGTCGAGCTTCTGGATCGCGCCGCGATAGCCCTGCTGCTCGTCATAGTTCACGAGCCCCGCCACCATGGCCTTGCGCGCCATCACCTGGACCTTGGGGTCGAGCGTGGTGCGCACCGACAGGCCGCCCTCATAGAGCTTCTTCTCGCCGTAGCGCTCGAAGATGTCGCGGCGGACTTCCTCGGAGAAATATTCGCCGGCGAAGGTGTGCGCGCCATTGCTGCGGTTGGTGACGGTCAGCGGATCCTTGCGCGCCTTGTCGGCGTCGGCAGCGGTGATCCAGCCGTTCTCCTGCAGGCGGTCGATCACATAGTTGCGCCGCTCGATGGCGCGCGCACGGTTGCGCACCGGATGCAGGCTGGCCGGCATTTTCGGCAACGCCGCGAGATAGGCCGCTTCCGAGATCGTCAGTTCATTGACGGACTTGTCGAAATAGACCAGCGAGGCCGCCGCGATGCCGTAGGCACCGAGGCCGAGGTAGATTTCGTTGAGATAGAGCTCAAGGATCTTGTCCTTGGAATAGGCCCGCTCGATTCGCATCGCCAGCAGGGCTTCCTTGATCTTGCGGGTGAACGACACCTCGTTGGTCAACAGGAAGTTCTTGGCGACCTGCTGGGTGATCGTGGAAGCACCCTGCGGACGGCGGTTGGAACCGAAGTTCTGGATGTAGGAGACGCCCGCGCGCGCCATGCCGGTATAGTCGATGCCGCCGTGCTCGTAGAAATTCTTGTCCTCGGCTGCGAGGAAGGCGTTGATCACGAGCTTCGGCACCGCCTGGATCGGCAGATAGAGCCGGCGCTCCTTGGCGAATTCGCCCAGCAGCGATCCGTCAGCTGCGTGCACGCGGGTCATCACCGGCGGCTCGTAGTTCTGGAGCTGCGAATAGTCGGGCAGGTCCTTGGAAAAATGCCAGAACAGCCCTGCGACCGCGGCGAGACCAGCCAGGAACAGGATGGTTCCTGCGGTGAACAGGAACCCGAAGAACCGCAACAGAAATTTCATCGACCAGATTTTCCGTGGCGAATACGTCGCTCGTTCTGAGTGCGCTGCGTGCCACTTAGGCCGCCCGGTATATCGGTCGCACCATGGACCTGCAATTCAACACAGGAGAATTAAAGCGCGCCAGGCGTCAAACTTATGCCATAGAGCCCGGCTCGCGCGCGCGGCCAAATCAGCCCTCCCCGACTTTGGGACGCTCTGGAAGATTGCATCGACCTCCAGCCCTCCGCTGGCCGGCGCGCCCGGCAGAGGGCACGCCGGCCTCCAATCGCCGCGCTTGCGCGGCGAGCCGGTTGCGAAACAAAAGCGCAGGCCGGACCGAGCGCTTTCACTACCCGGCTGCCGTTCCAAGCGCCGTGCCGTCAGAAACCGGTGGACAGTGCCGCCGGGCCGACGGGATTAATGGTCTATCATAACTACCGCAAGTTGTTGTCATACTCGCGACTCGCGAGGGCTGGTTTGCATGGCACTGCGCGGATTCAGACGGCCTTTTGCGGCCGACCCGAATGTCCTCGGATTTCCGAGACCTCCCACATCGGCGATGGGCACCGAAGCCTTGGACCTCGTCTATCAGGCGGCGGACCTGTTCCGCAGCATGGAGGACCGAGCCCGCGCTGGCGAGGCGCGCGCCGAGGCCGCCGAACAGGCGCAGCTCGAAATCATCGCCGCCACCGAGCGCAAGCTGAGGGACGCGTCCCGGGCACTCGAAGAAGCCCGACGGCGCATCGAGTCCCAGCAGGAGCAGCTCGATGCCGCCGAATTCCGGGCCCAGGCCGCCGAAGCCGAGGCGCGTGAAGCCAGGCAATCGCTGGCCCTGGTCGAGGATGCGATCCGCCGGCGCCTGCTGCTGACGAGCGGGCACGACGACGGCAGGTCGACGGCCGTCGCCTGACGCGAGATCGATCGCGCAGGCGCTAGGCCCGCGCACGGCGCTACCACGCCATCGCACAACGCCGATCAATAGCCGCCAGCGAGCCCCGAATTGCGGCGCGGATCGTTCGCCCCATAGAAGCGGTTGTTGCCGACCGGCTTGCCGTCCAACGACGGCGCCCCGATGATGATGACCGCGAGGTGATTGGCCGGCTGCGGCGGCCCGAACTTTTGGCCCATGCCCTCCAAAATCTTCCGCGTGTCCGGCGATAGCGTGAAGTCCTCGAGGTTAGTCGCCTCTGGAAGCCATTGCTGGTGGAAGCGCGGCATGTCCACGGCCTCCTGTGCGTCCATGCCGTAATCGATGGCGTTGATCATCGTCAGCAGCACGGCCGTGATGATGCGGCTGCCGCCCGGTGTCCCCACCACCATGACCGGCTTGCCGTCCCTGGTCACGATGGTCGGGCTCATCGAGGACAGGGGACGCTTGCCGGGGACGATGGAATTGGCCTCCCCCTGCACCAGGCCGTAGAGGTTCGGCACGCCGACCTTGGCGGTGAAGTCGTCCATCTCGTCGTTCAGCAGCACGCCGGTCTTGGCCGCTGTCACCTTGGCGCCGAACCAGTCGTTGAGCGTGTAGGTGACCGACACCGCGTTGCCGTCCTTGTCGGCGATCGAATAGTGCGTGGTGTTACTGCCCTCGTGCGGCGGAACGCCCGGCTTGATGTCCTTGGACACGCCGGCCTTGGCCGGGTCGATCACGGCGCGGATTTTCGCGGCGTAATTCTTGTCGAGCAACCGCTCGAGCGGATTCTTCACGAAGTCGGGGTCGCCGAGATAGCTGTTGCGATCGACATAGGCGTGGCGCATCGCCTCGATCTGGTAGTGCACCGCCTGCGCGGAATGGTAGCCGAGCTCCTTCAGCGGATAACCCTCGAGGATGTTGAGGATCTCGCAGACCAACACGCCACCCGAGCTTGGCGGCGGCGCCGAAACCACGTGGTAGCCGCGATAGTCGCATTCGACCGGTGCGAGCTCGCGAACCCGGTAGTTGTCGAGATCCTCCTGCGTGAGCAGGCCCCTGCCGGCCTGGCTCGAGGCGACGATCGCCGCCCCCACCCAGCCCTTGTAGAAGCCGTCGGTGCCGCGCTTGCTGATCTCGCGCAGTGTTTCGGCGAGCTCGTGCTGGGTCAGCCGCTCGCCGACCTGGAACGGCTTGCCGTTGTTGAGGAAGATCGCGCCCGAGGCCGGATCGTCCTGAAAATCCTTGGTCGAGGTCTCCAGCATGCTGACGTCGCCCTGGTCCAGCACGAAGCCGTCCTCGGCGAGTTGCAGCGCCGGCGCGATGACGTCGGCGCGTTTCATCGTGCCGTATTTCTCGCGCGCATATTCCATGCCGGCCACCGAGCCCGGCACGCCGACGGCGAGATGCCCCTTGGTCGACAGGCCGGCGATGACGTTGCCGTCCTTGTCGAGATACATGTTGGCGGTGGCGCCCTTCGGCGCGGTCTCGCGGAAATCCAGGAAGGTCTTGCGGCCGTCGGCAAGCTGAATGGTCATGAACCCACCGCCACCGAGATTGCCGGCGGCGGGATAGGCGACCGCGAGCGCGTAACCGACCGCAACCGCCGCGTCGATCGCGTTGCCGCCCCGCTTCAACACCTCGATGCCGACCTGCGTCGCAAGATGCTGCGCGGATACCACCATGCCGTTCTCGGCGGCGACCGGCGCAACCGACGCGGCGTGGCCAGGAGCTGACGCCGCGACGCCGATCGCGACAATAGCCGCGACCATCCATCGCGCGCCCGTTCGTGGATTTCGCATTGGAGTTCCCCCCGATTTACGCCGTCTGGGTGCGGCGTATGTTGCTTCTATCGGAGCGAGCAAGTGTAGCAGGCCGCGTGCCCGCGCACTATAGGGTCGGCACGGTTGCCGCGCGCGGCATCACCCCCGCCCTGCTTCCCGTCAGCCCGACGCGCGCGCGACGGCGCGGCCGGCGTGCGCGGTCCCGAATGCGCTAGGCGATGCCACGACGATGACGGCATCCTGATCCGCGCCGCCGCCGATACATTGATGATCTCACCGCCCCTGATCATCACCGAAGACCAGATCGAGGCGATCTTCGCAGCGATCCGCCGCGCGTTGCTCGCGATCGAGTGACGGCCGCGGACGTCTGACCTTCAATGTCACAACAAATTCGGTGTCGTCCCTGCGAAAGCAGGAACCCATAACCACAAACGTTGATTGGTTTGCTGCGCTGGAATGACGAATCCCATCGACAACGCCCGCCGCGGAGTATGGGTCCCTGCTTTCGCAGGGACGACGGTCTCTTGGCGGAGACGGGCTCGCAACATAGCGAACAAGAAGCATCCTCGCCGCGCTTGATCTACACCGCATCCCTCGCCCGCAGCCGGCTGTGGCGTCGGCCATAGGCGACATAGATCACGAGCCCGATCACGAGCCACACCGCGAGCCTGATCCAGGTGTCGAGCGGCAGGCCGAACATCAGGAACAGCGAGGTTCCTGCGGCAGCCGGCGCCACCAGCCAGATCGCCGGCGCCCTGAACGGGCGCGGCAGATCCGGATCGCGCAGACGCAGCACCAGCGTTCCGATCGAGACCACCGTGAATGCGAACAGCGTGCCGATCGAGACGAGTTCTCCGACCAGCCCGATCGGCAGCAGCCCGCCGAGAATTGCAGCGACGCTGCCGGCGAAGATGGTCGAGACATAGGGCGTCTGGAACCGCGGATGGATCTTGGCGGCGATACCCGGCAGCAGCCCGTCATGCGCCATGGCGCGGAAGATCCGCGGCTGCGCGAGCAGCATGATGAGGATCACCGACGTCAGCCCGAACAGGATGCCAAGCTTGATGAAGGGGCCGAGCCAGCCGATGCCGACGGCATCGATGCCGACGGCGATCGGATCAGGCACGCTGAGCTTGTCGTACGGCACGATGCCGGTCAGCACGAAGCCGACCGCAACATAGAGCGCGGCGCAGATCACCAGCGAGCCGAGAATGCCAATCGGCATGTCGCGCTCCGGCGTCTTCGCCTCCTGCGCCGCGGTCGAGATCGCGTCGAAGCCGATATAGGCAAAGAACACCACGGCCGCGCCGCGGACCACGCCGGACCAGCCGAATATGCCGGGACCGGCATTCGGCGGGATCAGCGCGCCCTCCGGATTGCTCGCCGTCACCCAGTTCGCCAGCGATACCGACGAAGCCGCGGTGGCGAGAAACAATGCGATGACGACGAGCTTCACCACGACGACGAAGCCGGTGAAGCGCGCAGACTCGCGAATGCCGACCACGAGCAGCGCGGTGACGAAAGCGATGATCGCCATCGCCGGAATGTTGATCACCGCGCCGGTCGACGACCACGCACCGATGTTGGCGTCGTAGGCGAGCGGCGCCGAGGTGAATTGCTGCGGCAGGTTGACGCCGAAATCGCGCATCAGGCTGACGAAATACCCGGACCATCCGACCGAGACCGCGATCGCGCCGACCGCGTATTCGAGGATCAGGTCCCAGCCGATGATCCAGGCGATCAGTTCGCCAAGCGTGGCATAGGCGTACGTGTAGGCGCTGCCGCAGATCGGCACGGTCGACGCCATCTCGGCGTAGCACAGGCCGGCGAAGGCGCAGGCGACGGCGCCAAGCATGAAGGAGAGCGTGACGGCGGGTCCGGCATTGGCGGCGGCTGCATGGCCCGTCAGCACGAAGATGCCGGCGCCGATGATGCCGCCGATGCCGAGCGTGACGAGTTGCAACGCCGAAAGCGAGCGCTTGAAGATCGGCGTCTCCGCGTCGCCGTCGGCGCGCGCCGCTTCCCGCAACAGCTCCGCGGTCGACTTTCGGTCCCAGAAACCGGCCAAGGTGTCTGTCACGCCAGCTGCCCTCCGCCGCTCGGGCCCGGCGGGACCCGACACGATCAGCGGACTATAACGCGCCGGGCGTCCAGGCGTTCGGGCACCGGGCGACAGCCCGCGCGCTTATCCACCGCCAAGAACGACGGCCAAGCGCGGATACGGGGCCCTATTGGCAGGGATGGCGGCGGCCGTCGCGGCCAAGGAAGGTGCCGGACGCAGGATCGAACGAACGATAGCGCGCGCAAGAGGACGATGGCGCCGCCGGCATGGCGCCAAAGGCATTCGCCGGGTTGCCGCCGCGTTGCGCCGCCTGCTGGGCCTCACCCCATGGCGTCAGGGCGCCGCCGTTGATCGCGCTCCGCCCCGGATTCTGCGCGTCGAAAAGTGCCGGCTCCGACATCTGGGCCGCGACTGGCGTGAACGTCATTCCCACGAGCAGCACAGCGGCTGCGACGGCCTTGAGTCCGGCCATAGGACCTCTCCGATGCATCAATTGAAATTCGCCCAAGAATTCGCCGAAGAAACTGCGCACGGGCGGCAGCGCCGTCCCTGTGCGTGGATCCGATGTGGTGACGGCCGAACTCCCGATGCAGGGGCCATCAGGTCACAATGCCGCGAGGCAGCCGCAGTCGCCGCACGACGACCGCGACGCGCGACGGCCGCCCCGCCCGCGCTTCACCGATTATGCACGTCGGGCCGCGGGTCGGAGACGAACCCGTCGCGGTTCGGCATCTTGACGGCGGCGAGCGACTTCGCGTCGAGCACCGCGTTGGCGGGGACGACGCCGTTGAGGCTGAGGATGTAGGCGGACACCGCGTAGACGTCCTCATTGCTCAGCGACTGCGGCGCGTTCTGCGGCATCGCGCGGCGGATGTAGTCGAACAAGGTCGGAGCATAGGGCCAATAGCTGCCGACGGTACGGATCGGCTTAGGGCTCGCCAGCGTGCCCTGCCCGCCGACCAAGCGGTCGCCGACGCCGCCCTGCCCGCTGTCGCCATGGCACGCCACGCATTGCTCGCTGAACACGATGCGGCCGCGTTCGACGTTGCCGCTGCCCGGCGGCAGGTTGGAGCCGTCACGGCCGATATCGATGTTCCAGCCGGCGATCTCCGCAGGCGTCGCGACGCGGCCGATGCCGTAGCGCTCCTCGGCATGAACAGCTGCGCCGAGCATCGCGATCGCGCCGGCCAGCAGTGCGGGTTTGAGCTTACGCCTGGGCATTGGTCACCTCGCCATTCGCATCGATGCGCCAGGGCCAGATCGCGTTGTTATGGTAGAAGGAGTTGAGACCGCGCACCGCCACCAATTCCGCCAACGTCGGCTGCACGTAGCCAGTTTCGTCGATGGCGCGGCTCTGGATCACGGCGGGAGTGCCGTCCCAGTGCCAGGGCAAGCGGAAGCGCGTGAGCGCGCGCGTCAGCACCGGCTCCTGAAGCTCCGCCTGCTGCCAGCTCTTGCCCTCGTCGAGCGAGATCTCGACGCTCTTGATCTTGCCGTGGCCGCTCCAGGCTATCCCGGTGATCTCGTGAAAGCCGTGCGTGGTCAGCTTCTGCCCGCCGGACGGCCGCGTGATGATCGACTTGGCCTCCATGTAGAAGGTGAATTCGCGCGACGTACCGTCCGGCATCGGGTCGGTGTATTTCGAGGTCTCCTCGCGCGAATAGGCCGGCTCGGCGACCACCTTGAGCCGGCGCAGCCATTTCACGTTCATGTTGCCCTCGAAGCCCGGCAGCAACAGGCGCAGCGGATAGCCCTGCTGCGGACGCAGCCGCTCGCCGTTCTGGCTGTAGACCAGCATGGCGTCGTCGAGGCACTTCTCGATCGGGATCGAGCGCGTCAACGCGGCGGCATCGGCGCCTTCGGCGACGATCCATTTGGCGCCCGCCTGCAGGCCGGCTTCGTCCAGCACAGTCTTCAGCGGCACGCCGGTCCATTCCGCGCAGCTCAGCAGGCCGACGAGGTCAGAAGCCGTCTTGCCGTAGGGCTTGGTGTAGACTGGATTGCCGGAGCACTCGAGGAAGTGAATGCGCGACTGCGACGGAAAGCGGCGGATGTCCTCCATCGTGAACACCAGCGGGCGATCGACCATGCCGTGCAACATCAGCCGATGCTCGGCCGGATCGATGGTCGGCACGCCGCCATGGTGCCGTTCGTAGAACAGGCCGTTCGGCGTGATGATGCCGTCGAGCTCCTGCAACGGCGTGCGGCCCGACGCGGAGATGTATTGCGGCAGCGTCTTCGAGATGTTCTTGACGACGCCCTTCTCGTGAACCGATGGCGTGCCATAGGGCTGGCTTCCCATCGGGTCGCCGGGCGCTTTCATCCATTCCGGCACGTTGGGCGGAAGATTATTCCCCTGTTCGGCAAGCGCGGTAGAACCGGCAACTCCAGATATCGCGGAGCCACCGGCCAGTGCTGCGCCCGCCTGAAGGAATCGCCTGCGAGACGCCTCTCGCACGCGCTTGTCCGTCGTGTGTTCGCTCATCGACGTTTTCCTCTGACGTTGCGAGGTGCAGCCTAGCACCAAACGGCCGAGGCGAGGCAATGATCCAGCGCGCAGAGCTGCGTCGCCTGTTGCGCGCGACTCGCGCGCGGGCAGCAAGCGCTGCGCGAGGCCCCTCTCGCATCTTCGACAGCCGAGCCCATCGCCCTGGCGGAGATCGACGCCGATCACCGCCCGCGCGCGCTTCCATGGTTGTTTACATCTGCTCGCCGGGTAATGCGCTGGCCTGCTTCACCCAGCCGACGAACTGGATTTCGTCGAGCTGATCGTTCTCACGAATGTTGAGGTAACGTGTATGCTGCTGCTTGGACTCCCCCGGCGGGACAGGGCGCAGCGATGCACCGCGAAAGAAGGCAACCTTGACGTAGTTTGTGAACGTATGGATGCCGAGAAACCAGCCTTGGCCTTCAATGCCATAAAGCGGTGAGTTCCACTTCACCGCCTTTTGCACTTCGGGGATGGTGCGCACGATCAGCGCGTCGAGGTTGCGCCCGAGGTCGCGTTTCCAGCCCGGCATCGCCGCGATATAGGCCTGCACCGGGGCATCCCCATAACCCTTCGCAATCTGTGGATTGCCGCCCGCGAGGAGACGCGGCTGGGCGGCGCCCCGCTTGGCCGTGACCTTCTTTGCGATCTTCGTCGGCGTCTTGGATGTGTTGCCGGCCATTGTGCCTACTCTCCATACGTTCGCGGATGATCCGCTCCGCAGCGCGAGCGGTGCAGGCAAGGAGCGGTCTGTGCAGGACAGCAAGATCAGCGCCCGCAAATGTTCGCAGCCCTTGCGGCCGCAACGCACGCCAGGCAAACGATATCATATCGATCACGCTCCGACGCTGTGGTTGTCGGCTGCGCTTGGTCACGGCGGCGGATCGACGCGCGTGATCTTGCGCCCTACAACCCGGCGCCTAGCCGGTCACCGGCGGGGTGCCATGGGTGTGGAACGATTCGATCGTCTTCAACCCCCAGGCCTGGCCCTTCTTGCGCTCCTCCTCGGTCCACACGATCGGCTTCCAGTCCGGCGCGAGGATCAGGCGGGCTCCGGCGTTGGCGACCTCGACGCGATTGCCGCCGGGTTCATAGACATACAGGAAGAAGGTCTGCTGGATCGCGTGCTTGTGCGGCCCGGTCTCGATATGCACGCCGTTTTCGAGGAAGATATCCGCGGCGCGCAAGATCTCCTCGCGGCTGTCCAGCGCGTAGGTCACGTGATGGAAACGTCCCATCTTGCCGTAATGATCGCGCGTATAGGCGAAGTCGTAGCTCTTGTTCGACATCGTCATCCACATCGCCGCTTCCGTGCCGTCGTTGAGCACGATCTGCTCGGTGGTGCGGCATCCCAGGTAATTCTCGAAGAACAGGCGATTGGCCTTGATGTCGACCGCAAGGCAATTGAGATGGTCGAGCCGGCGGACGTTGACGCCGCGCGCCGGAAAGCGCTGCGCCTGGTTCTTCAACGCGGGCTTCAGCTCGGCCGGCGCCTCGTACCATTCGGTCTCGTAATAGAGCTCGATGACATGGCCATCGGGATCGCGGCAGCGGAATGCCGGTCCCTGCCCCATGTCACCTTCGATCCAGCCGATGTCGAAGCCCGAGCCTTTCAGCGCGGCGACGCGGCGTTCGAGCGCCTGTGGACTGCGCGCCCGCAGCGCCATGTGCTCCATGCCTGATGTCTTCGACGCGGTGAGCTTCAGCGAGTAACGCTCGTAATCGTCCCAGCCGCGCAGATAGACCGACTCGCCCTGGCGGCCACTGACGGTCATGCCCATGACATCGACGAAGAACTTCAGGCTCTCGTCCGGCTTCGGCGTCAGCAGCTCCATGTGCCCGAGATGAGCGAGATCGAAGATCGGTTCCGGCTGCATGGACGGTCTCCTTCCGCGACGCCGCCCGATCGACGGCTTTCCGCCCTGGCGAGCGAGCTTCGGTGCGCCGATTTGTACTAGTGTACAAAGGATTAGGTCTCGTCAACAAAATGTTGCCCCCGGAAACTGCGGCACCCGTTGAGGCCAACGTCCGTGCCTAGCCCTTCGACACCATCACCGGTGCCGGTCCGTGCGGCCGGGACAGGGTCGCCGACACGGTCAGCGCAACGGCAAGCGCGCATACCATGCAGAGCTTCATCCGCGCGGTGCGGCGATCGGTCATCGGCAGGAAGAAGAAGAACGCGATTGCCAGAACGAGAAGCGCATTCACGAGAATGTACATGGCGGAGCCCTCCTGTTGCGTATCAACAAGATGGCCGGCGCTCGCGCGCCATTCCGTGGCTGAAATCACATATTGAAAGCGGCAGAGGCCGGCGGTCAGGCGACCGAGACGGCCTTCTCGCGATGCGACGACAAAAGCTTGCGGATTTCGACATCCGGCACGGGCCGGCTGAACAGATAGCCCTGCATCTCGGTACAGCCGAGAATACGAAGCAGACTACGCTGCTGCTCCGTCTCGACGCCCTCCGCGGTCGTCGTCATGTCGCTCGCGGCGGCAATGTTCACGACGGCCTGAACGATCGTGGACGACGCGCCGGTCCCGGTGAGATCCTTGATGAAGGCGCGATCGATCTTGATCTTGTCAAAGGGGAAGCGCTGCAGATAGCTCAGCGAGGAATAGCCGGTGCCGAAATCGTCGAGCGCGATCCGGACACCGAGCTCGCGCAGCTGATGCAGGATATCGAGCGCAGCATCGTCGTCGCGGATCAACACCGCCTCAGTGATCTCGAGCTCGAGCCGCGAAGGCGCGAGCCCCGACGCTGCGAGCGCGGCGGCGATGTTGAGCGCCAGCGTCTGGCTCTTGAACTGAATCGGCGACACGTTGACCGCGACGTTGATGTGATCCGGCCAGTTCACCGCTTCCCGGCACGCGGTGTTGAGCACCCAGTGCCCGAGATCGTTGATCAGGCCGGTATCCTCGGCGACCGGGATAAAATCTGCCGGCGAGATGGTGCCGCGTTCGGGATGCCGCCAGCGCACCAGTGCCTCGCAGCAGCTCACCCTGCCGTCCTCGAGATGGAGCAGCGGCTGATAATGCAGCTCGAAGCTGCTGTCGGCGATGGCCTGGCGCAATTCCAGTTCGAGGCTGCGCCGCGCCTTGGCCCGCGCATCCATGCCGGTTTCGAAGAACCGGTAGGTCCGGCGGCCATCGCTCTTCGCACCATAGAGCGCGAGGTCGGCGTTGCGCAGCAATTGATCGAGGTCGAGGCCATCGGTGGGCGCGACCGCGATGCCGATGCTGGCGTCGGTCGTGATCAGGTGGCCGCTGCAATCGATCGGCTGGCGGATGGTCTGATAGATCGCAGCCAGCAGCTGCATGGTCTCGGTCTGGTCGCGGACCGCAGTCTGGATCACGGCAAACTCGTCGCCGCCGAGCCGCGCCGCGACATCGGTCTCCCCGACGCAGGAGCGCAGGCGTCCGGCGATTGCCCTCAGCAGTTCGTCGCCGATCTGATGGCCGAGCGCGTCGTTGACGCTCTTGAACTCATCGATGTCGATATACATGACCGCGAGCTGCTCGTCCGGCCGGATCGCGTTCAACGCCTGCTCGAGGCGCTGGCGGAACAGCAGGCGGTTGGGCAGATCGGTCAGCGCATCATAGTGCGCCATATGCGCGATCTTGTTCTCGGTGCGCGTCCGCTCGGTGACGTCCTCGATGGTCGCCACCCATCCGCCCTCCGGCAGCGGCTTGTTGACGATCTCGATCGCCCGCCCGCCCGGCGCGTCGGTCAGCTGACGCGTCGCCTTGCCGAGCTTCACATTGCGGATGATGGCATCGCAGAACGCGTCGACGTCGCCATCGAACGAGCCGGTCTCCTGTCGGTGCGCGATCAGCCGCTGCATGGTGCAGCCGGGCTTCGCGACATCGGGCGAGAGCCCGAACATCTCGATGTAGGGACGGTTGCAGATGATGATGCGCGCCGACGCATCGTAAAGCACGAGCCCCTGCGGAATGTTGTCCACTGCGGTCATGAGATTGCAACGTTCCGTGGCGAGCCGCGCGTCGGAGATTTCATGCCGCTTCAGCAACAGGAAGACGATCACGGCCATGATCGCAAAGGCCGCCATCAGCAGGCCTTCGCGCTCGCTCCACTGCGCGGTCACACTTCCGAACAGGCTGCCGACCAGCAGGCCGGCACAGAACGCCAGCCCCTTGGTCGAGCCGGCGTCGGCATTTCCTGACGATGAATTGCGGTGTTCGATGCGCACGCTGATCTCTCCCGGGCGCGGCATCGTTACGCAGCACTGATGGAAAGGTCGTTACAACTCGCAGTTAGCAATCGGTTACACGATACCTGGAGACAGAACGTAACACATCGCGCCGAGACTCCCGTAAACCTACGGAGCCGCCGATGCCTCCGCGGAAATGGTGAATCCCGCCTTAACGGAAAGACCACGAAACAAGCCCGGCTGTGCCGGAAAGCGACGATTTCGCCGCCGATGCACGCGACGATGCGCAATCTCGCGGCACGATAGAAACAAATCGTCACCGGGAAGGTGTAGATTTAGCCGATGTGCAACCCCGGCGATTTAACGGTTTTTCCAAACCCGGGCGCGCATATTGGTCCGGACATTTAGATTTTGCCAACGAGCCAGGCTGGAACTGTGACATCCTTCGGACGTGTGATCTCTGTACGCGGCTCGCAGGCCCGGGTTGGGCTGCTGGTTGGCGGCCAGATGCAGCTTTCAGAAATGCGCGCGACGGTCGGCCGGTTCGTCAGTATCCGCTGCGCGAGCTCGGTCATCGTCGCCATGATCACCGAAGTGACGTGCGAGAACCTGCCGCCGTCCGACGAATACATGGCGACCGCCTCGGTCGACCTGCTCGGCGAAATCCTCGGCGGCGACCGCCCGAAATTCCAGCGCGGTGTCACGCACTATCCGACCATCGGCGACAGCACCGATCTGATCACGAACCAGGAGCTGCGCACGGTCTATGCGCCGAGCGGCTCGGACCAGATCAATGTCGGCACGCTGCAGCAGGATCGTTCGGTGATCGCCTATGTCGACGTCGAGGAAATGCTGTCCAAGCACTTCGCGGTGCTCGGCTCGACCGGCGTCGGCAAATCCACCGGCGTGTCGCTGCTGCTGAACGAGATCCTGAAGTCGCGGCCGAACTTGCGCATCTTCCTGCTCGACGTGCACAACGAATACGGCCGCTGCTTCGGCGAGCGCGCACAGGTGCTCAACCCGAGAAACCTGAAGCTGCCGTTCTGGCTGTTCAACTTTGAAGAGGTCGTTGACGTGCTGTTCGGCGGCCGGCCCGGCGTGCCCGAAGAGCTCGACATCCTCGCCGAAGTGATTCCGATGGCGAAGGGCATCTACACCCAGTACCAGAACTCGGACCGGGTCGGCCTCGGACTGAAGCGCGTCGACCCCAAGCAGGTCGGCTACACCGTCGATACGCCGGTGCCCTATCGCCTGGTCGACCTGATCTCGCTGATCGACGAGCGCATGGGCAAGCTGGAGAACCGCTCCTCACGCATCATCTATCACAAGCTGATCTCGCGCATCGACGCGGTGCGCAACGATCCGCGCTACGCCTTCATGTTCGACAACGCCAATGTCGGCGGCGACACCATGGCCGAGGTGATCAGCCATCTGTTCCGCCTGCCCGCCAACGGCAAGCCGATGACCATCATGCAGCTCGCGGGTTTCCCCGTCGAGGTGGTGGATTCCGTGGTGTCGGTGCTGTGCCGCATGGCGTTCGATTTCGGGCTGTGGAGCGACGGCGTCTCGCCGATGCTGTTCGTCTGCGAGGAAGCGCACCGCTACGCCTCCGCCGACCGCAATATCGGCTTCGGACCGACCCGCAAGGCGGTGTCGCGCATCGCCAAGGAAGGCCGCAAATACGGTGTCTATCTCGGCCTGATCACTCAGCGTCCGGCCGAGCTCGACGCGACCATCATCTCCCAGTGCAACACGCTGTTCACGATGCGGCTTGCCAACGACCGCGACCAGGCGCTGCTGCGCTCCGCGGTGTCGGATGCCGCTGCCAACCTGCTGTCGTTCGTGCCCTCGCTCGGCACCCGCGAAGTGCTGGCGTTCGGCGAAGGCGTGGCGCTGCCGACCCGGCTGCGCTTCAAGGAGGTGCCGCCGCACCAGTTGCCGCGCGGCGAGGCCACCATCGCAACGGTGCCGTCGGTCACCGCCGGCCATGACATGCATTTCGTCAGCGCCGTGCTGGAGCGCTGGCGCGGCGCCACCTCGCATCGCGATTCGCCGAGCGGTGACGCCAACTTCAACGCTCCGACGCAGGCGCCGCGTACCATGGCGCCCGCCGAAGCGCCGATGCTGCAGCCGTCAATGGGCCTCGATCCGGACCGCTTCTCGCTCCTGAAGAAGCCACTGCGCTGACGTCATTATGGCAGGGCGCCGATGCGCCTTGCGCCCAAGCCGTCATCCACTATGGTTTCGCGTGACGCCGCGTCCCCGCGGCACGCCGGAACCATCTCATGACGCAGCCGACCGCAAAACGCTTCCCGACGCCCGCTCTCGACAAGCTCCCCGAGGACATCCGCACCCGCATCCTGGCGGTGCAAGAGAAGTCCGGCTTCGTGCCGAACGTATTCCTTACGCTGGCCTACCGCCCCGACGAGTTTCGCGCGTTCTTTGCCTATCACGACGCACTGATGGAAAAGGACTCCGGTCTCTCCAAGGCCGAGCGCGAGATGATCGTGGTGGCGACCAGCGCCGCCAACCAGTGCCAGTATTGCGTGATCGCCCATGGCGCGATTCTGCGCATCCGCGCCAAGAGCCCTGAGATCGCCGACCAGATCGCGATCAACTACCGCAAGGCCGACATCACGCCGCGGCAGCGCGCGATGCTCGATTTCGCCATGAAGGTCAGCCGCGCGGCCGAGGAGGTCTCGGAGGCGGACTTTACGGCGCTCGCGACCCACGGCTTCAGCGACGACGACGCCTGGGATATCGCCGCGGTCGCGGCCTTCTTCGCGCTTTCGAACCGGCTTGCGAACGTCACCGGCATGCGGCCGAACCCTGAGTTCTACATGCTCGGCCGCCAGCCGAAATAGAGGACGCCTTGGTAGACTGGAGCGAGATCATCCTGCGTCTCGGCGCGGCCACCCTTGCCGGCAGCGCGATCGGGCTCGACCGCGACCTGCGCGGCAAGCCGATCGGGTTGAAGACGCTGGGCCTCGTCAGCCTCTCGACGGCCACGGTCGTGCTGCTGGCATTGCAGGCGGTCGATCCCGGGAAATTCACCGATGCGGTCAGCCGCGTAATCCAGGGTGTGCTGACCGGCATCGGCTTTCTTGGCGCCGGCGTGATCGTCCGACGGGGCGACCGCTATCACGTCCACGGCCTGACCAGCGCCGCATGCGCGTTCTTCGCCGCATGCGTCGGCATTGTCTGCGGCGCCGGACACTGGCCGATCGTCCTCACCGCGCTGGCGCTGGCATTCCTGCTGCTCACCTTCGGCAAGCGGACTGAGCGGTGGCTGCACCACGCGCTCGGCGGCAAGGAAGAACCGCACAGACCGGAGGCCGCGCCAGGTCAGTCGTCAGATGCCGGCCCACACCAGCCGGGCAAATAGACCGCGTCCTTGCCGCGGCCGAGCGCCAAGCCCTTCTCCAGCGCCTTGTCGAAATTGTTCTCCACCGTCTTGCGCGGGATGTGGCGGCGCAGGAAATCGGCCCACAGGAATTCGCTGAATGGCGTCGTGTCCTTGGCGAAACCGCCGGCCCGGCGCATTTCGCCAGCGAGGCTGCGGAAGGGATCGTCCTTGAGATCCTTGATCGACTTCGGAATGTCCCTGAAGTGCCGGCGGTCGCCCTTGGAATCGTAGGGATAGACCCAGCGCTTGTTATCCATCACGCCCCAGAACACATCACGCTCGACCATCGTGAGATCGCCGATCACCGTGACCAGGATGTCCTTGACGCCCTCCTCGTGCAGCGCCCGCGCCATATGATGGTGATCGACCACGTAGTAGCGATCGTCGGGACCATGGACGACCGGGATCATGTGCTTGCCCAGCAGTTCGGCGCGCTTCTTGCTTGAAGCATGCTCGCGCCAGCGCTTCCGCTTCTCCTTCACCTCGTGCATGCCGACCGTCATCTGGGTTGGTCGCAGCGACAGGATCGGGACCGGTTTGACGTAAGGCTCGCGCGTATGGGCCATGATTTGTACTCCCGTTTGACCGGCACTCCGGAATGAGTTCCATTATGACATGATGTCACAGGCAGGCGGAAGAGCCGGTTCGTCGGAATGGCTTTGAGAGCAAGCGAACGCGCGAAGGCGCGCACGATCCGTCTCGGCAACCGCGAGGTCGTGACCGAGGGATTGGAGCTCAGTTTCTGGGCAGACATCAGCCATCGCTGCATGACGGCATCCTGGCCCGCCTTTATTGGCGGTGCAGCATTGGTGTTCATCACCTTCAACGCCGTGTTCGCCTTGTTCTACTGGCTCGGCGATCATCCGATCGCCAACGTGCCTGGCGGCCAATACATCGACTACCTCTATTTCAGCATCGAGACGCTTTCGACCGCGGGCTATGGCGACATGCACCCGCAGACGCATTACGGGCACTTCATCGCCACCATCGAACTCTTCACCGGCATCTTCTCGATGTCGCTGATGACAGGGCTGATCTTCGCCCGCTTCTCGCGGCCGAGCGCGCGCTTGCTGTTCGCCGACAATCCCGTGATCTCGGACCATGAGGGCCAGCTCACGTTGATGATCCGCCTGGCCAACGAGCGGCACAACATCATCGCCAATGCCACCGCGCGGCTCTGGCTGTTCAAGAACGGCGTCAGCAAGGAAGGCATGCCATACCGCCGGTTCTACGAACTGCCGCTCCTGCGCAGCGAGAGCCCGGCGCTGGCGCTGAGCTGGACCCTGTTTCATGTGATCGACCAGGACAGCCCACTCTACGGCCTCGACGCCGCGGAGCTGCAAGCCGTCAATGCCGGGCTCGGCCTCTTCGTGTCAGGCCTTGACGACGTTGCAGCGCAAACGGTGCATGCGCGAAAATCGTACGAACATTCCGACATCCGCTTCGGCCATCGCTATGCCGAAATCCTGCAGGCGACCGACGACGGCCGTCTGCGGATCGACTACAGTCGGTTCCACGAGACCCTCGAAGGATAAATACCACCTCTGCGCGCATCAAGATTTTAGGTGTGAAGCGCAGCGAACATGCTAAACATGAGTGGCGACGCGACCGGACCGACAACAGTGAAGACGCAGCGGCCAATTTCCTCGGATGACGAGCACGTGGTGCTCAAATTCCGGCCGCGCACCTCGGCGCAGCCGCCCGGCAAGCGCGAGGACCCGATCCGACCGGCCCGCCCGGCTTCCATCGCTCCTGTTTCCGTCGCCAACGACCTCTCCCGCTATGAGAAGCCGCGCGAGGAGCCGGACGATTTCCGCCAGCGCATGCTCGCCAACATCGCCGCCTTCGCCTTCACCGTGGCACTCACCGCGATCGGTATCTGGCTCGCCATGAGCATCGCCGATTTGCGCAAGACCCAGGATTGCGTGCTGATGGGACGCCGGGATTGCGCGAAGATTACGGTGATGCCGCGCAGCTAGGCAGACCGGAACCCTACCCAAAAACCGTCCTTGCCGGGCCGGCCAAGCTCCATTGAACTAACGGCCCTGCTCCGATATACGGGCACACGACTCCGGCAGCAGCAATAGGGCAATCCGGGGCACGGCGCCCGCCTCCTCCGAGCCGACCCGGAATTACCTTCAATATATCAAAGGCTTAATGATGTCCTCCACATTCGAGCAGATCGCCAACATTATCGCGGAGACCTGCGACATCCCGCGCGATACGATCAAGCCGGAGAGCCACGCGATCGACGATCTGGGGATCGACAGCCTCGACTTCCTCGACATCGCCTTTGCCATCGACAAGGCCTTCGGGATCAAGATGCCGCTCGAGAAGTGGACCCAGGAGGTCAACGACGGCAAGGCCACGACGGAGCAATACTTCGTGCTGCAGAATCTCGCCGACCGCATCGACGAGCTGGTTGCGGCCAAGAACGCGGGCACGGGCTCAGCCTCGTAATCGCCCATCATGCAGCTTGAAACTTTTCAGCTGATCGATCGGATTGTCGACCTCAACCTCGACGCAAGGACCATTGTCGTCGAGGCGGACGTCCCGCCGGACAGCCATTCGGTGTTCTCGGGGCACTTCCCGGGCTACCCGATCATGCCCGGCGTGCTGCTCACCGAAGCAATGGCCCAGAGCTCGGGCTGGCTGATCCTCGGTCTGACCAAGTTCGAGCGCATGCCTTTCCTCGCCATGGTCAAGGAAGCCAAGATGCGTGGCTTCGTCAGCCCCGGCTCGACACTGACGATCGAAGCCAAGATCGAACACGAAGGTTCAGGCTTCACCGTGACCTCGGCGAAGGTCCGCGTCGGCAAGGAGCTCAAGTGCAACGCCGAGCTGACCTTCCGTCATATCCCTTTCCCCAGCCCGGACTTGCGTGTGCATATGGATGCGCTCGCCAACAAGATCGGGTTTCCGCTGCAGGCAATGAGTAATGGCTGAGAAGGAAGTCTGGATCACCGGCGTCGGCCTGCTCTCCTCGCTCGGCGAGGGGCTGGATGCGCATTGGGAGGCGCTCGGCGCCAAGCGCGTCAATGCCGACGAGAAGCGTCTCGCGCCCTACGTGATCCATCCGATCGCCCCCGTCAGCTTCGACGCCCAGATCCCGAAGAAGGGCGATCAGCGTCAGATGGAGACATGGCAGCGTATCGGCACCTACGCCGCCGGGCTGGCGCTTGATTCCGCCGGGGTCAAAGGCAATCAGGAAATCCTGTCGCGGATGGATATGATCATCGCAGCCGGCGGCGGCGAGCGTGACCTCAATGTCGACCTGGCGATCATGAACGCCGATGCGCAGGGCAAGCTGCCGCCTGCCGTCCTCAACGAAAAGCTGATGAACGAGCTGCGCCCGACGCTATTCCTGGCGCAGCTCTCCAACCTGCTCGCCGGCAACATCGCGATCGTTCACGGCGTGTGCGGGACGTCGCGCACCTTC
The DNA here is from genome assembly GCF_947648125.1 of uncultured Bradyrhizobium sp. Taxonomy (GTDB): domain Bacteria; phylum Pseudomonadota; class Alphaproteobacteria; order Rhizobiales; family Xanthobacteraceae; genus Bradyrhizobium. The sequence continues at coordinate 696,457 of NZ_CANSMR010000002.1, forward strand.
ATGGGCGAGGAAGCCTCGAGCATCGACGCCGCGCGGATCGCCGTCGCACGCATCGGGGCCGGACAGAGCGACATCGCGCTGGTCGGCGCGGCCCATAATGGCGATCGCGGCGACCTCTTGATGCTCTATTCGTTCGGCGACTTCGCCCTCAAGGATCAATACGCGTCGGTGTGGGCCCGACGAAACAATCCGGGCTTCGCCATCGGCTCCGCCGGCGCCTTCCTGGTGATGGAGTCGCGCGAGCACGCCGAGGCACGCGGCGCCAAGCCGTACGCCAAGCTGACCAAGGTGGTCGCCGATCTTGCCAGGCGCAAGCAGCCCGGCGCAGTGACGAAGTCGCTGCAGGCGATGTGGCCGCAACTCGGGGTCAGCAACGACAACGCCATGCTGATCACGGGCGCGACCGGCGCCGAGCCCGCGACCGCCGAGGAGCGCGAATTCCTCGGGCAGCATCCCGGCCTTGCCGTGCGCGCCACCGGAACGACCTTTGGGCACACCATGGAGGCGCAGTTCCCGCTCGGGCTGGCGCTCGCCGCGTTGTCGATTTCCCGTGGTGCGCTCTATCCCGCCAACGACCCGACCGGGCTGGAGGTTGAAAAGACCGAGGCGCCAACCCAGATTGTCGTGTTGGGGGTCGGCCACTGGCAGGGCGAAGGCATGGCACTGGTCGAGGCCGTCAAGTAATTCGGCGCAAGCACCGACGGGGACACCATGACAGCACCACGCGATAAATTCGGCCGACCGATCGTCGTCGTGACCGGCATGGGAATCGTGACGTCGCTCGGCGGCGGCAAGACTGACAATTGGAAGCGCCTCAGCGCGGGCGAGTCCGGCATCAAGACCGTGACGCGCTTCCCGCTCGACAGCATGAAGACGACGATGGCCGGCGCCGTCGATTTCGTCACCGTCGACCCGTTCTCCTCGACCAGCCTGTCGCAGCGTCTGGCGGAGATCGCGACCGAAGAGGCCCTGGAGCAGTCCGGCATCGGCAGCAAGGGCGACTTCCCCGGCCCGCTGTTTCTCGCGGTCGCGCCGATCGAGACCGAATGGCCGCAGCGGCTCGAAGTCGCGCGCGAGGTTCCGACCAAGGACTTTGGCATCATCGACTATCTGGCGACCTGTAGCGGCGGCAAGTTTACGCACTTCCACCGGCGCTTCACCTTCGGCTCGGTCGCGCTCAACCTCGCCGAGACCTTCGGCACCAAGGGATCGCCGATTTCGCTCTCGACGGCTTGTGCGTCCGGTGCGACTGCGATCCAGCTCGGCGTCGAGGCGATCCGCCGTGGCGAAACCGATGCAACGCTGTGCGTCGCGACCGACGGCTCGGTCAATCCCGAAGCCATGGTGCGTTTCTCGCTGCTCTCGGCTCTCTCCACCCAGAACGATCCGCCCCAGGGCGCCTCGAAGCCGTTCTCGAAGAACCGCGACGGCTTCGTGATGGCCGAAGGCGCCGGCGCGCTGGTGCTGGAGAGCTACGACGCCGCGATGGCGCGTGGCGCGCGCATCCTGGGCGTCGTCGCCGGCTGCGGCGAGCTCACCGACTCCTTCCATCGCACCCGCTCCGCCCCGGACGGCAAGCCGGCGATCGGCTGCGTGCGCAAGACGCTTGCAGACGCGGGCATGGAGCCGCACCAGATCGACCACATCAACGCGCACGGCACCTCGACGCCGGAAAACGACAAGATGGAATATCTTGCGACCGCGGCGGTATTCGGCGAGCACACGCCGAACATCCCGGTGTCGTCGAACAAATCGATGGTCGGTCACACCATCTCGGCCGCCGGCGCGGTCGAGGCGATCTTCTCGCTGCTCACGCTCGAGCATCAACGGATTCCGCCGACAATCAATTACGAGGTGCCCGATCCCGCGATTCCGTTCGACGTGGTCGGCAACAAGGCGCGCGACGCCAAGGTGACCGCCGTGATGTCGAACTCGTTCGGGTTCGGCGGGCAGAACGCTTCGCTGATCCTGACGCGCGAGCCGGCCTAGCGCCCTCGCCTCATCAGATGAAACGCCTGCTCCTTCGCGCCCGCGCGCATCTGCGTGATGCCGCAAAGCCTGTGACCGATGCGGCGATCGGCGGGCTGACGATCGGCCTGCTGCGCACCACGCGCTATTTCGATCCGGAGAAGACCGCGCGGTTCTTCGGCCGCGCCGCGCATTTCATCGGCCGCCGGCTGCGTGAGGATCGCATCGGCCGCGAGAATCTCGCGGCCGCCTTCCCGGAAAAGTCACCGCAGGAGATCGAAGAGATCCTGACCGGCGTCTGGCACAACCTCGGACGCATCGGCGCTGAATTCGCGCACATCGACCGCATCTGGGACCACGATCCCCAGAATCCCGACAAGCCGGGTCGCGTCGAATTCTCGGAGCGCAGCAAGCAGCTGTTCGACCAGTTGCGTGACGACGGCAAGCCGGCCTTGTTCTTTGCCGCACATCTCGGCAACTGGGAGCTCTCTCCGATTGCCGCGGCGGCACATGGGCTCGATGCTACGATTCTGTTCCGGCGACCGAACATCGAAGCCGCCGACCGTGCCATCGAACGCATCCGCGCCGTCAACCTGGGCACGCTGGTGCCTGCCGGCCGCGACGCGCCGCTCAAGCTGGCGCAGGCGCTGAAGAACGGCCAGCACGTCGCGATGCTGGTCGACCAGTATTTGACCAACGGCGTTCCCGTCACCTTCTTCGGCCGCAAGACCACTGCGAATCCGCTGCTGGCGCGCCTGCGCCGGCAGATCGACTGCCCGATCCACGGTACCCGGATCATCCGCCTGCCCGACGGCCGTTTCCGCGGCGAAGTCACCGAGGAAGTGAAGCCGGTGTTCGACGCATCCGGCCAGATCGATATCCAGGGCACGATGCAGGCGATCACTGACGTCGTCGAGGGCTGGATCCGCGAGTATCCAGATCAATGGCTCTGGCTGCATCGGCGCTGGCGGTAACGGTCCGTCACGACGCCACTGGCATCACAGATCTTCGCGCTCGAGCGGCGGTACGTTCCCTCCGCAAGCGATGACCCATACACGCGACCGCTCGCTGTCGACGACACCTCCCAAGACTGCCGCCATCGCCAAGGCGCCGCTGGGTTCGACCCGGATGCCGCAGGTCGCAAGAAGCAACCGGGCAGCGTATTGCACAAGTTCATCGCTAACGGCGCACACCTGAACATTCGACCGTTGCAGAATTTCGAAGGCTCGCACTCCGATCTGGCGGGAGCGCAAGGCATCGCATACCGTATCTCCAGGAGGATCAATCCGGATCGGAATGCCAATCTCGCGGGCACGCGCGTAGCGCTGGTGGGTCTCCGGTTCTGCAACATAGATTGCAGCCGGAATGGACCAGGAGCGCAAAGCAAGGGCAACGCCAGCGGCCAGCCCGCCGCCGCCACAGGCAACAATCACGGCATCGGAGGCCGGGCCACTTGCCTGAATGGCGGCTGCGATCTCTGAACCGATCGTGTAGCTTCCAGCAATCATCTCGACGTCTTCGAAAGCGTGCAGGTTACGCCAACCGCGTCGACTGGCCTCCATTCGAGCGCAATCGACCAACTCCGACCGCTCCACGATCTTTATCTCAGCTCCGGTCTCTCGGGCCTGCTCCCGTTTGAAGGCCGCTACGTCCGTAGGCATGACCAAACAGGCGGGCTTGTCCAGCGCCTGAGCGGCCAGGCCAACCGCAATCGGAAAGTTTCCTGATCCTGCGGCGACAACTCCTCGCTCGGCGTTTCTCGTCCCAAGGATTGCTCCTCGAAACTTGAACGAGCCGCCATATTGAACGGTCTCGTCTTTGATGAGGATCGTTCGCCCAGTCAATGCGTCCAACGCGGCACAAGATCGTATGGGTGTCTCCAGCGCCCGGCCTGCAATAAACGCGAAATCATCACGGACCAAATGAATCGGCTGACGGGGCATCTTGGCCTCTGCGGCAATCGCAAATGAGTACCGAGGGCTATCGGACACACTTCCACAGGTGTCCAATCAGCTGTTGTGACTGCTCGATTTATCTTGTGAACGCCTGAAATATCTTAGCTCGTCATAGGCAATAGCCGAATGTCCGCCGTGCCCACACGCAGCCCTAGCGCCCGGTCTTCACCCGCGTCCACAAGCGATTGATGATCCGCTGCGTCGCCGGGTCGCGGGCCGTGATCACGAACAGCTTCTTCTGCATCGCCTCGTCCGGATAGATGTTCTTGTCGTTGAAGATCTTCGGATCGATCAGCTTCTGGCTCGCCAGATTGCCGTTGGCGTAGGACAGGAAATTCGAATTCTTCGCGGCGACCTCGGGACGGTAGAGGTAGTTGATCAGCTCGTAGGCTTCCGCGACGTTCTTCGCGTCCGCCGGAATCGCGAGATTGTCAAAGAACATCTGCGCGCCCTCCTTCGGGATCGTGTAGCCGATCTCGACGCCGGACTTGGCTTCCGCCGCCCGACTACGCGCCTGCATGATATCGCCCGACCATCCGACCACGAAGCAGATCTCACCCGAGGCCAGCGCGCTGAGATATTCGGACGAGTGGAATTTGCGCACATAGGGCCGGATCTTGATGACGAGATCGGCAGCCTTCTCGAGGTCAGGCTGCTTGGTCGAGTTCGGATCCAGGCCGAGATAGCTCAGCGCCGCCGGCAGAATGTCGTCGGCGGAATCCAGCATGTGGATGCCGCAATCCTTGAACTTGGCGAGGTTCTCCGGCTTGAACACCATGTCCCAGCTGTCGATCTTGGCGTTAGGCCCGAGAATCTTCTCCACCATCTTGACGTTGTAGCCGATGCCGGTGGTGCCCCACATGTAGTTGGCGCCGTAATTGTTGCCGGGATCGTAGGTGGCGAGCTGACCAGTCACCACGGGCCACGCATTGGCGAGGTTCGGCAGCTTCGACTTGTCGAGCTTCAGGAACACCTTCGCGGTGATCTGGCGTTGCAGGAAATAGCCGGTCGGCACCACGACATCATAGCCCGACTTGCCGGCGAGCAGCCGTGTCTCCAGCGTCTCGTTGGCGTCGAACGTGTCGTAGATGACCTTGATGCCGGTTTCCTTGGTGAAGTCCTCGAGGACTCCCGGCGCCATGTAGTTCGACCAGTTGTAGAAGTTGACCGTGCGCTCCTCCGCATGTGCGGAGACAGCGAACAACAGAGCCGTGGCGATCGTTCCGACGAGGCTGACGAGACGACGGCTCTGCTTTTGCATTCTGGTCTACCTCTTGCGACGATGCACTGCGTCGGACAACCGCTCCAGCGCGGTGTCGAGCGTCGAGTCCTTCTTGGCGAAGCAGAAACGCACCACCGACGTCACCGCATCCTGCTCGTAAAACGCCGACACCGGAATAGCCGCGACCTTGTAATCCTGCACAATTCGCCAGCAGAACTCCGCGTCGGTCTCATTGAGTCCGAGCGGCGACAGATCGACGGTGAGGAAATAAGTGCCCTGCGACTTCAGCACCGGAAAGCCGATGCTCTCCAATCCCTTGGTCAGGCGGTCGCGGCTCCGCGCCATGTCCTTGCGCATGTCGAGGAAGTAGTCGTCCGGCTTGTTGAGGCCGTAGGCGACAGCCGCCTGCAGATTGGGCGCGGTCGTGAAGGTGAGGAACTGGTGCACCTTGGCGGCGACGCGCAGCAGCGGCGGCGCGGCGCAGACGAAGCCGATCTTCCATCCGGTCAGCGAAAAGATCTTGCCGGCGCTGCCGACCTTGATGGTGCGGTCGCGCATGCCCGGGATCGTGATCAGCGGGATGTGCTCGCGGCCGTCGAACACGACGTGCTCCCAGACCTCGTCGCAGATCGCGACCACGTCGAACTCCTGGCAGTACCGCGCCAGCAGTTCGAGGTCCTCGCGCGGATAGACCACCGCCGCGGGGTTGAGCGGATTGTTGAACAGCACCGCCTTGGTCTTGTGGTTGAAGACGCTGCGCAGCATCTCCTCGTTCAGCCGCCACTCCGGCGGCTCGAGCCGCAACAGCCGCGGAATGCCGCCGGCCTGGCGGATGATCGGCAGATAGGAATCATAGACCGGCTGGAAGCACACCACCTCGTCGCCCGGCTCGACCACGGACAGGATCGACGACGTCAGCGCCTCGGTGCCGCCGGAGGTGACCATCACCTCGGTCATCGGATCGAGCTCGAGCCCGTGCCAGTGGCCGTAATGCGATGCGATCGCCTGACGGAGTTCCGGAATGCCCATCATCGACGGATACTGGTTGTAGCCGTTGATGGACGCGTCCGCGGCGGCGCGGCGGATGTCCTCCGGGCCGGGATCGTCGGGAAAGCCTTGGCCGAGATTGATGGCGTTGTTGTCGCGCGCAGCCTGCGACATCGCCTCGAAGATGGTGACGGGAAGGTCCGCGAAGACCTTGTTCATGGAGGTCATGTCAGGGATCAGCCGCCCGTCTTGGTGGGCAGTCCTGCCGCCTTCCAGCCGATGATGCCGCCCGCCAAATGCTTGTCGTACGGCAGGCCCGCGGCCTGGGCGGCCAGCGAGGCCGTCACCGAGCGCTTGCCGGAGCGGCAGGCGAACACCACCTGCATGCCCTGCGGATCGGGAATCGCGGCCGGGTCAAACGTCGACAGCGGCACCACGACGCCATCGGGATAGGCCTCGACGGCGACCTCGTTGGGCTCGCGGACATCGACCAGGAGATAGCGGCCTTCCGCTATGCCCTTCGACACCTCGTCCGGAAACAAATCTTCCACCTTGTGGTCCGCCACGGAAATATCCTCCCGACTATCCGATTGGCGAGCCTCGCGCGGCTCGCCGGTCCGGGCCGCAAAGTCGCCTCTTGCGCGGAGAAAATCAAGCGCCCGAAACGGGTTAGATGCCGCGCAGAAACGCTGGATCGTGGACCCTAGATCGTGACTTGTGTGCCGACCTCGACCACCCGACCGGTCGGGATCTGGAAATAGTCGGTGGCATCGTTCGAGGAACGGCTCAGCGCGATGAACAGATGGTCCTGCCAACTCGGCATGCCCGAATGCGCCGCCGGCTTCAGCGCACGGCGGGACAGGAAGAACGAGGTCGACATGATGTCGAACTGCCAGCCGAGCTTGCGGGCGATTGCGAGCGTCTTCGGCACGTTCGGCTGCTCCATGAAACCGAACTTCAGCGTCACCTTGGAGAAGGTCTCGGTCAGCTGCTCCATCCGCACCCGCTCGGACGGATCGATGCGCGGCGTCGGCGCGGTCTCGATGGTGAGGATGACGTTCTTCTCGTGCAGCACCTTGTAGTGCTTGAGGCTATGCATCAGCGCGGTCGGCGCGCTGACGGGATCGCTGGTCAGGAACACCGCTGTCCCGGAGACGCGCTGCGGCGGCCGCTTCTCGAGCATCGCGACGAGATCGGCGAGCGGGAATTCCAGCTTGCGCGACTTCTCGAACAACAGCCGGCTGCCGCGCCGCCAGGTGTACATCACCACGATCATCGCCCCGCCGAGCGCGAGCGGCACCCAGCCGCCCTCGAACACCTTGAGCAGGTTGGCGGCCAGGAACGTGATATCCAGGAACAGGAACGGCGCAACCAGCGCCGCGGCGGCGATCGGCGACCAGCGCCAGACCTTCCAGATCACCACGAAGCCCATCATCGCCGTCACCACCATGGTGCCGGTCACGGAGATGCCGTAGGCCGACGCCAGCGCGCTCGACGAGCGGAACATCAGCACCAGCACGATCACCGCGATGAACAGGAACCGGTTGATGCGCGGCATGTAGATCTGGCCGGAATGCGCTTCCGACGTGTGGCGGATCTCGAAGCGCGGCATCAGGCCGAGCTGGATCGCTTGCCGGGTCAGCGAATAGGCGCCGGTGATGACGGCCTGGCTCGCGATCACGGTCGCCATGGTCGCAAGCGCGACCATCGGGATCAACGCCCAGTCCGGGAACATCAGGAAGAACGGGTTCTCGATCCCCTTGGGATCGCCGATCAACAGCGCGCCCTGCCCGAGATAGTTCAGCGCCAGCGACGGCAGCACGATGAACAGCCACGCGGTCTGGATCGGGCGTTTGCCGAAGTGGCCGAGGTCGGCATAGAGCGCCTCCGCGCCGGTTACCGCGAGGAAGACCGCACCGAGCGTGATGAAGCCGATCACGCCGTGATGCAGCATGAACGACACCGCAAGGATCGGGTTGAACGCGTACAGCACCTCGGGATGCCGCGCGATCTGCGGCAGCGCCGCGATCGCGATCACGGCGAACCAGACGCACATCACCGGGCCGAAGAACGCCGCGACGCGCGCGGTGCCGCGCGACTGCACCGCGAACAGGGCGACCAGGATCACCACTGTGAGCGGGACGACATAGGGATCGAATGTCGAGGTGACGAGCTTGATGCCCTCGATCGCCGACAGCACCGACAGCGCCGGCGTGATGACGGCATCGCCATAGAACAGCGCGCCGCTGATGATGCCGAGCAGCACGATCGCAGCGGCGCCCTTGGTGGCCGCGCGCTGCGCCAGCGCCATGAGCGCCAGCGTCCCGCCCTCGCCATTGTTGTCGGCACGCAACAGGATCACGACATATTTCAATGTGACGACGACGATCAGCGCCCACAGGATCAGGCTGAGCACGCCGAGCACCGCATGCGCCGTCACGGCGCCTTCGCCGCCGGCAGCCGCGACGACGGCTTCGCGCAGCGCGTACAGCGGGCTGGTGCCGATGTCGCCATAGACGACGCCGATGCTGCCGAGCATCAGCGCCTTGAAGGTGGCGGTTGAATGCGCCTCGCCATGGCCGTTTGCCGCGGGCGTTTCCGCCGCGGTGATCGCACTCTCGGATGACATGGGAAGCTGCGCCTCTGTCTTCTGCCGCACTGCACAATGCCGGGTTGCAGGCCTATACTCCCGGCAGGAATGCATAGGTTAGCACGGATTTAGGCCTCCACCATGCGTACCACGCATAGATCAAGGCTTTCCTACGCCGGAATTCGCTGTCAGCTCAAATAGTTACCTGGGTACCCACTTCAACGACTCTGCCGGTCGGAATCTGGAAATAGTCGGTGGCATCGTTGGCGGACCGGCTCATCGCGATGAACAGGTGGTCCTGCCACTGCGGCATCCCGGACTGGGCGGACGGCTTCAGCGACCGGCGCGACACGAAGAACGAGGTCGACATGATGTCGAACTGCCAGCCGAGCTTGCGCGCGACCGCGAGCGCCTTCGGCACGTTCGGCGATTCCATGTAGCCGAAGCGCAGCCGCACCGCGGTGAACTTGTCGCTGACCTTCTCCATGGTGACGCGCTCCGACAGGTCGACGCGCGGTGTCGGTGCGGTCTCGATGGTCAGGATCACATTGTGCTCGTGCAGTACCTTGTTGTGCTTGAGATTGTGTAAGAGCGCGGTCGGCACGAAGCTGGGATCGCTGGTCAGGAACACCGCGGTGCCGTTGACGATATGCGGCGGCCGCTTCTCCAGGCTGTGGATCAGGTCGCGCAGCGGCACTTCGATGCGGCGGGTCTTTGCGATCAGGATCGCGGCACCGCGACGCCAGGTCCAGATCATCGTTGCCATCACGACGCCGAACAGCAGCGGCACCCACGCGCCCTCGAACAGCTTCAGGAGATTGGCGCTGAAGAAGGTCATGTCGACGATCACGAACGGCAGGATCAACGCAGCGGCCGACGCCACGCGCCAGTTCCACAGCTTCCAGATCACGATGAAGCCCATGATGCCGTCGGCGACCATGGTGGTGGAGACGGCGATGCCGTAGGCCGAGGCGAGCCCGCTCGAGGTGCGGAACAGCAGCACCAGCAGCAGCACGCCAATCAGCAGCAGCCGGTTGACCCGCGGCAGATAGATCTGCCCGGCATGGGTCTCCGAGGTGTAGCGGACCTCGAAGCGCGGCAAGAGCCCGAGCTGCACCGCCTGGCTGATCAGCGAGTAGGCGCCGGTGATCACCGCCTGGCTCGCGATCACGGTCGCAGCAGTGGCGAGCCCGACCAGCGGCAGCAGCAGCACGTCCGGCACCATGCGGTAGAACGAGTTCTCGATCGCCGCGGGATCGGACAGCACCAGCGCGCCCTGTCCGAAATAATTCAGCAGCAGCGAGGGCAGCACGAAGAACAGCCAGCCGGACTGGATCGGCTTGCGGCCGAAATGTCCGAGATCGGCATACAGCGCCTCGCCGCCGGTCACCGCGAGGAACACGGCGCCCAAGGTCACGAGGCCGACAGTGCCGTGGGTCAGCAGGAACTGAATCGCGTAATAGGGATTGATCGCCGCCAGCACCGACGGATCGTCCATGATGTGGACCAGCCCCATCACCGCGAGCGAGGCGAACCACACCACCATCACCGGCCCGAAGGCGGAAGCAACGCGCGCAGTGCCGGTGCGCTGCACCGAGAACAGCAGCACGAGGATCAGGATCGTCAGCGGCACCACATAATGCTCGAGATGCGGCGTGGCTAGCTTGAGGCCTTCGACCGCCGACAGCACCGAGATCGCCGGCGTGATCATGGAATCGCCAATGAACATCGAGGCGCCGACCACGCCGAGCGCGAGCAGCGGCCAGCTGCGCCGTCCGATCGCGCGCTGGCCGAGCGCCATCAGCGACAGCGTGCCGCCCTCGCCATTGTTGTCGGCGCGCAGCAGCAGCAGGACGTATTTGGCCGTGACGACGGTGAACAGCGCCCACAGGATCAGGCTGAGCACGCCCAGCACCATGATGCGGGTGACCGGCTGGCCGTGCGCGGCGCCGCCGACCGCCTCACGGAATGCGTAGAGCGGCGAGGTTCCGATATCGCCGAACACCACTCCGATGCTGCCCAGTGTCAGGGCCCAGAAGCTGGAGGCGCCTTGGCCTTTGCCGTGACCTGTTCCTTGGCCCTCCTGGGCTTCGGTGGATGAGACGCTGACAGCCATGGCGAGGTTGGAACGCTCGATCGGTTGATTTTGATCCGCGCGGCTATCGACGCTTCCACCCCGCCTGTCAACCAAGCAACACGGTCAGCGGCGGTAGCATGGTAACCCGAAGCTACGGCTTCAGATCCGGCGGCAGTGGCGGATTTTCCCGCATCAACGTGATGGTCACGCGTCGGTTCGCCGGCAGCGTCGGATCGTCGGGAAACAGCGGCTGGCCGTCGGCCTTGCCGGAAACCGCGAAGATGTGCGACGGCGGCAGCCCCTCCCGCTCCAGGATTTGCCGCACCGCATTGGCGCGGTCCGCGGACAGGTCGAAAGCGTCGTAATCGCTGCGCGCCGGCACGAAGCCTGCGGCTGTATGCCCCACGATCGCGACCCGCAGCGGCGTCGCCTTCAGCGGCGCGGCGAGCTTCTGGATCAGCCGGCGGGTGCGCTCATACGGCTCCCTGGAACCGTCGGCGAACATCGAGCGGCCGTCCTGGTCGACGATCTCGAGGTTGAGCCCCTCCTTGGTCTCCTCGAACATGATGTTCTTGGAAATCTCGGTCAGCTCCGGCATGTCCTGCAGCGCCTGCCGGAGCGAGGCGGAGGCGAGCGCGAATTCGCGGTCGATCTTCAGCCGCGCGCCGTTGATCTGGCTGCGCTCCCTTTCGTCCGGCGTCGGATTGGCGGAGGATTCTTCCGGCGAGATGTGCTCGACATTCTTGAGCTTCGGCCGGGTCGGCAGGCCATCGGACTCGACGATGCCGGAATAGCGCACATTGGTCTGCACGCCGAAGGCGTCGCGCATCGAGCCCGCGACGATCTTCAGCTTGTTGTTGTCCATGGTGGAGAACGCGACGAGCATCACGAAGAAGCTCATCATCAGGCCCATCAGGTCGGCGAAGGTCACGAACCAGCCGTGACCTCCGGTATGGGCGTCGCCGCGCTTCTTCTTGGCCATCGCTGCGTTTCCCGAAAGCGCCGACCGGTCAAGCCGGAACCGGCTCGCCTTCCTCGTGGCGATGCTTCTCCGGCAGATAGGCCAGCAGCATCTCGCGCACCAGCGCCGGGCTCTTGGAATCGCGGATCATCAGGATGCCGTCGATGATCAGCGTGCGGTTGGTCTCCTCGTCGAGCAGCTTGCCGTGCAGCTTGTCGGCGATCGGCAGGCAGAACAGGTTGGCCACCAACGCGCCGTACAGCGTTGCGAGCAGCGCGGTCGCCATGAACGGGCCGAGCTTGGACGGGTCGGTCATGTTGGCGAACATCTGCACCATGCCGATCAGCGTGCCGATCATGCCGAAGGCCGGCGCGCAGTCGCCGATCGCGCGATAGATCTTGCTGCCCTCGTCGAGGTGCATCAGGAAATTGTCGCGGTCGCGCTCCATGTTGTCGCGGATGAATTCGAGGTCGTAACCGTCGGCGACGTAGCGGATGCCCTTGGCAAGGAACGGCTCGTCGGTTTCGACCTTCTCCAGGCCGACCGGGCCCTGCTTGCGGGCGATCTCGGCGATGCGGGCGAGCTCGTCGACGAGGTCGCGGGCCGACAGCCGGCTCATGGTGAAAGCAAATTTCGCGCCGAGCGGCAGCCCGTGCAGCATTACGCCGAGCGGAAAGCGGATCATCGTCGCCGCGATCGAGCCGCCGAAGATGATGATCATGGCATGTTCGGAGATGAACATGTGCAGGTCGCCGCCCATGAACATCATCACCGCGATGACGATGATGCCGGCCAACAGCCCGGCGCCTGTCATGATATCCATGAAAAACTCCAACGCGAACGCAACCCGCCTGTCCTGGACGGCGCGCAGCCCAAGGCGGGCCGCGTGAAAAACCCTAACGTTAATGCCATTAAGGACGCGTTACCGAATTTGGTAGGGATAACAACGGGTAAACGGCTGCCTTTTCGTGATGTCGTTGAAGATGTTGGCTTTCCGCATGGGACGCCGTCGCTGCATGCGCAAAAGGTCTCCCCGTAGAACAACGGAGATGAGATAGGTTCGACTAGAGGAAACGAACAAGCGAGCAGGACAGGATGAAGGCGGTCGTCGTCGAGCAATACGCACCCATCGATCAGATCGAACTGAGGGAGATCGCCACGCCCGAACCCGGCCCGGGACAGATCCGCGTCCGGGTCCACGCCGCGAGCATCGGCTTCGTCGATGGGCTGAAGGTCGAAGGCCGCTACCAGACCAAGGATGCCCTGCCCTTTACGCCGGGTGCGGAATTCGCCGGCGTGGTCGACGAGGTCGCGAGCGACGTCGCCGGCATCACGCCGGGCATGCGGGTGATGGGCGCGGCGCGCTCGGGCGCGCTGGCCGAGTACATCGTGGTGCCGCCTGCCGCCGTCGAGGTCTTGCCCGACGGTCTGTCGATGGAGGCCGCCGCGGCCTTCCGCACCAACTACCTCACCGCGCTCTATGCGCTCGGCGAACGCGGCTCGCTCAAGGCCGGCGAGCAGTTGCTCGTGCTCGGCGCCGCCGGCGGCACCGGCATCGCCGCGATCCAGGTCGGCAAGCTGCTCGGCGCGCGCGTCATTGCCGCCGCCTCGACCGACGAGAAGCGCAGCTTCGCCGCAAACTTCGGCGCCGATGCCGTCGTCGACTACACCAAGCCCGATTGGCGCGACGCGCTGAAGGACGCAACCGGCGGCAATGGTCCCGACGTGATCTTCGATCCGGTCGGCGGCGAGGTCTCCCTGCAGGCGTTCCGCTCGATCGCCTGGAACGGCCGCCATGTCGTGGTCGGCTTTGCGGCAGGCCAGATCCCCGCTCTGCCGTTCAATCTGCCGCTTCTGAAGGGCGGCCTCCTGATCGGCGTCGACGCCGCGCAGATCGCGCGCCGCGAGCCCGAGGCGCAGGCGCGCGTGATGACGCGATTGTCGGCATGGCTGAACGACGGCCGACTGACGCCGGTGGTCGGCAAGGTGTTCGAGCTTGAAGATTTCCGCGCGGCGTTCACGACGATGCAGACCCGCGCGGCGCTGGGCAAGATGGTGGTCCGGATCGGATAGTGAGAGGGGCTCCGCTATCGCCCCATCTTCGCTGTCGTCCCTGCGAAAGCAGGGACCCATAACCACAGGGTTGTGTTGTTGAGATGAACTGTGGCCACAGCTCTGCAATCCAATTCGCATTCGTGGTTATGGGTCCCGGCTCAGGGCCGGGACAACATCTGAGTTTGGTGCGGCGTTAAGTCAAATTCTGAAACGCCGAACAAAATATCGGTAGTTCGTAGGATGGGTAGAGCGCAGCGAAACCCATCATGTCTCCGCGCGGATCAAAGGTGATGGGTTTCGCTGCGCTCTACCCATCCTACAGTTTCTACAATCCGAGCCGGCGCTCGGCCCGAGGCCCGGCGACAAATTATCATACGTTATTGTCGCCGGAATCCGCGCCACCTACCGTTTGCCGAAAGCGGCGGTGGGCAAAAAAATGCAGGACATGCTGACGCATCTGGAGAAGCTTCGCACCGACGCTGCGGAGTGCGCCCTGATCCGCGACCTGGCCACGGACATCCAGAAGCGCGAATTGTTCACCAAGCTCGCCGAGCATCTTGCGGCCCTCGCGGCGGAAGTCGAGAAGGCCATCGCCGCGTCCGGCAGGGAAGGCGAAGCCGTCTAGTGCGGCACGGACCGGTTTGGGTCACCCGCGCAGTCCCGACGCTGCCGTTGGATCGCAGGAACCAACGCTGCAGCGGCACATTATTATTGCACCCCTTGGTTGAAAGGTAGTATCTCGCCAGTATCGGCAGACGCGCCGATCCTGGCGCGTTACCTGTCCACCGAGAGGAATTTAGCCGTCATCTGTTGAATTTCAGGATCGTTCATCTTGGCACTTTTTGCATATCGAGCGTCGAGCACGACGTCCCGATCACGCGAGCTGGCCACCGCCGCCAGAGCCGCGCGATGAAGACGGACAAGGCCATCTGGTACGTCTCGTTCGCCGTGAGAAACCCTGACGCCGGACACCACCGCTTCGCGCGTCAGACCCGGACCTTCACCACCGAGCAGGATGCCAAGGCGTTTGCGCGCAGCCTGCTCGATCAGACCCAGGACGTCAGCGCCGGAACGATCAATCCGCACACGCCGAGACGCGTGATCGCACCGGCTGCGATTGCGGCCTGGGCCGGCGAGAGCTGAAGTCCACTTCTACAAAAAGCGTGACGGCGCGAACGGCTGTAGCGGAATTTCTGGCGCCTTGCCGCTGAGCAATTGCGCGACCAGCCGGCCGGTGCGGGCCGAGCCGACCAGGCCAACATGACCGTGGCCGAACGCATAGACCACGTCGCGCGAGGCGCGGCTATGGCCGATGCAGGGCCGCCCGTCGGGCATGCTCGGACGATGGCCGAACCAGGTCTTGATGCGCGAGGGTGGAATGTCCTTCGGCAGTTTCGGGAACATGCTGAAGAGATGCTCGCGCAGGATCTCGGCGCGCTTCCAGTTCGGCTCGGCATCGAGCCCCGCGATCTCCACCGTGCCGGCGGCACGCAAGCCCTTGTCGGTCCAGTTGACCACCATCTTGGTGTCCGAAGCCATCATCGAATTGCGCGGCCCGGATTCCGGATCCTCGATCATGACGTGATAGCCGCGCTCGGTCTCGAGCGGCAGCGGATCGCCGATCGATGCGGTCAGTTGCTTCGAGCGCGCGCCGGCGGCGACGACCGCGGCGTCGCAGGCGATCTCGCCGCGCTCGGTGACCACGGCGACGAGCTTGTCGCCCGCAAGCTTGAGCCCTATCGCCTTGGCGGCGACGCGTTCGGCGCCGCTCGCGATCGCGTGCGCGGCGAGCGCTGCGACATAGGCGCCGGGATCACGGCAGCGGCCGGCCTCCTCCACCACGACGCCGAACTTGTAGCGCGGATGCAGATCGGGTTCGCGCTGGCGCATCTCGTCTTCATCGAGCTCCAGCCATTCGATGCCGACGCGCTTGCGGATGCGCCAGCCGAGGTCGCGGTCGAACGGTGCCCGCGAGGGAAACACATGCATCACCCCGCGCCGCTCGATCAGTTCGGGCACGCCTGCTTCCTCGGCGAGCTCCCGGTGCAGCAGCGGCGCGTCCTTGAGCAGATCGCGCATCGCCCGCGCGGTGGCCTCGACCTGCGCCTCGGTCCGGCTCGACAGCAGATACTTGATTAGCCACGGCAAGGCCTTCGGCAGATACGACCAGCGGATCGAAAGCGGCCCGAGCGGGTCCATCAGATAGCCCGGCACCTTCTTCCAGGTACCAGGCTCGGCCGGCGGGATCACCGAATGCGACGACAGCCAGCCGGCATTGCCATAGCTCGCAGCCTGGGTGCCGCCGGGCTCGCCCGGATCGATCAGCGTGACTCTGTGGCCCGCGCGCAGCGCCTCGATGGCGCTGATCACGCCGACCGCGCCGGCGCCGATGATCGCGACGTGACGGCCAGCGGACTCGGGCATCAGCGCGCGGCCTGCGACGGCGCGAAATCCTTGCCGACCGACAGCGCGCGCTGATCGACCAGGCAGTGCAGGATCGCCGGCTTGCCGGACGCCAGCGCCCGCTCGAACGCCGGCGCGAAGTCTTCAGTGCGCTCGACCCGCTCGCCATGGCCGCCGAACGCCTTGGCGTAGAGCGCGAAGTCCGGGTTCTTGAGCTGGGTACCGACAACGCGGCCGGGATAGTCGCGCTCCTGATGCATGCGGATGGTGCCGTATTGCGCATTATCGATGACGACGACGATCAGCGGCGCGTCATACTGCACGGCGGTGGCGAACTCCTGCCCGTTCATCAGGAAGCAGCCGTCGCCGGCGAACGCGACGACCACGCGATCCGGATGATGCCGCTTGGCCATCACGGCCGCCGGCACGCCATAGCCCATCGAGCCGGAGGTCGGCGCAAGCTGCGCGTCGAAAGCGTGGAAGCGATGGTGGCGATGGATCCAGCCGGCGTAGTTGCCGGCGCCGTTGCAGACGATCGCATCCTTCGGCAGCCGGTCGCGCAGCCAGGTCACGACCTCGCCATACTGGAAATGGCCCGGCAGCTCGCGCGGCTTGTCAGTCCAGGCAAGATAATCCGCGTGCGCCTTGGCCGCCTCGCCCTTCCAGGCGGGCGCCGCTGCGGGCTTCATGCTCTCGACCGCGGCCGCGAAGGCCGCAGGCGTCGCCTGGATCGCCAGCGCCGGCTGGTAGACGCGGCCGAGCTCTTCGGAGCCCGGATGGACGTGAATGAGCTTCTGGCTCGGCACCGGAATGTCGAGCAGCGTGTAGGACGACGACGGCATCTCCGACATGCGGCCGCCGATCAGGAGAATGACGTCGGCGCCGGTGAAGCGATCCCTGAGCTTCGGGCTCGGGCCGATGCCGAGATCGCCCGCATAATGCGAGTGGTCGGCGTCGAACAGCGAGGCGCGGCGGAACGAGGTTGCGACCGGCAGGTCGAAGCGCTCGGCAAAGCATGCGATGCCCTTGGCCGCCTCTGCGGTCCAGGCCGAACCGCCGAGCACCACGATCGGCGCCTTGGCGCCGGCGAGCATGGCGCCGAGGCGTTCGAGATCCGACGGCGCCGGCCAGGTCTGCGCAGGCTCGACCTTCGGCGCGTCGGCGACCGCTGCGGTCTCGGTCAGCATGTTCTCCGGCAGCGAGATCACGACCGGACCGGGGCGGCCCTGCAGCGCGACGCGGAAGGCGCGCGCGACCAGTTCCGGAATGCGATCCGGACGATCGATCTCGACGGCCCACTTCGCCATGGTGCCGAACACCGCCTTGTAGTCGAGCTCCTGGAACGCCTCGCGCTCGCGCATGCCGGTGTCGACCTGGCCGACGAACAGGATCATCGGGGTGGAATCCTGCATCGCGATGTGCACGCCGTGCGCGGCGTTGGTCGAACCCGGGCCGCGGGTGACGAAGCAGATGCCGGGACGCCCTGTGAGCTTGCCATAGGCCTCCGCCATCATCGCCGCACCACCCTCGGCGCGGCAGATCACGACATCGATCGAGCTGTCATGCAGGGCATCGAGCGCCGCCAGATAGCTCTCGCCCGGCACGCAGGTGACGCGCTCCACCCCTTGCGCGACCAGCTGGTCGATCAGGATCTGGCCTCCGGTGCGGGCGTTGCTTTTGGTCATGAGGGCTCCCTGCGGCATTGGCGCGCGCGTGCGGCTCGCGCGGAACGTGGTCCGACGGGGGTATGATAGACGGGAATATGGCGCAAGGCCGAAGCCGCGTCGTGCGGGCGAAGCGAGGTCAAGCCATGCGATAGGCAATGGGCATCGCCCTTTCGTCATCGATTTCCGCAGAGCGGACGACCGCCGGCGGGATCGTCGCGGCCCAGCCGGAGAGCAGGCAGGCAATCCTCCGCCGATTTCAGACCGCCCTCGCCGTCAGCTTGCGGATGAAATGTTCCGTCGCCGGTGGGCAACTTCGATCCGGTATCGCGCCCACTAAAATCAACCTGTGCGTGTTTCTTTCAACAACAAACCTCATTGACGATGCGGCAGCCTCGCGATCATCACCAGGCACCAACCGCCGCAGCCGCGCACATGCGGGAGGGATGATCCGCAAGCACCGCCAACACCGACGGCGCGCGGGCGCCGCGCGAGACGAGTGAAGTCCGACGCGTTGCGGCGCGCGTGACGACAGCGTGGCACAAACTGCATACGCCGCCGCGTCATATGCACGATAACAATCATTCGAAGTGCGCGCGTGCGCTTCCGTAAGACTACGGTGCAGCGATCAGTCGCTCGCACCATTCGTCGCAAGATCGCGCAGATATCGCAGCAAATCGCGGCTTTGCACGTCGTTTTCCACTGCGCTCATCGCATGCATTGCGCGTTGTGTCTTGCGCGATCGCGCGCGGCGCACTGCACGCACTTTGGAATGGAACTCGAATCGCCTACGGTTTCGTGCAGTCAGAAGTTGTAAATCGTTTATCGCACCTGCCCGCCGTCCCGCGGCAGAAGGCGTTCTGCTGCCGAGCAGGTGCATTCTTTTCAGTTCACCAATTGATACCAATGCTGGAGGCAATGCATGTTGGGGATGAAGAGTGTCGCAAGCGTGATCGGCTCGGATAGTTCTTATCGGCTGTTCGACGATATGCCGATCAGTGTCATGCTCTGCGAGCTGGACAATTTCAGGATCACCTACATCAACGAGTCGACGCGGCAGAATCTGAAGAAGATCGAGCATGTGCTGCCGGTGAAGGTCGACGCGCTGATCGGGCAATCGATCGACATCTTTCACAAGAACCCGCAGCATCAGCGCCGGCTCTTGTCCGATCCGAAGAACCTGCCGCACAAGGCGCGCATCACCATCGGCGGAGAAACCCTCGATCTCACCGTGACGGCGATGACCAACTCACGCGGCCGCTACACCGGGCCGATGCTGACCTGGGAGCTCGCGACCGAGAAGGCGCGGCTTGAAACCCAGACCGAGCGGCTGTTGCAAATGCTCGACAACATGCCGATCAACATCATGATGTGCGATACCGATTTCAACATCACCTATATCAACCAGACCAGCCTCAAGACGCTCGACACCGTGAAGCATCTGCTCCCGGTGGCGCCGGAGAAGATCCTGGGCAACTCGTTCGACATCTTCCACAAGAACCCGGCGCATCAGCGCCGCATCGTCGGCGATCCCAAGAACCTGCCGCACGCAGCCAAGATCAAGCTCGGCCCGGAAACGCTCGACCTTCGGGTCTCCGGCCTGACCGACAAGCGCGGCAACTATACCGGCGCGATGCTGAGCTGGTCGGTTGTGACAGGCAATGTGAAGCTCGCCGACGATTTCGAGAAGGATGTGAAGGGCCTTGCCGGCATGCTGGCGTCGGCCTCGACACAAATGCAGGGCACCGCACGATCGCTGACGACGACCGCCGAATTCGTCAATCAGCGCTCGGCGAGTGCTGCGTCCGCGTCCGAAGAGCTATCGTCCTCGGTCACCGAGATCAGCCGCCAGGTGGCCGAGGCGAGCCGCATCGCCCGCATGGCGGTCGAAGAAGCGGAAAAATCCGACAGGCTGGTCTCGGGCCTCGTGACCATGGCGCAGAAGATCGGCGACGTCGTCGCGCTGATCAGCCAGATCGCCGGCCAGACCAATTTGCTTGCGCTCAACGCCACAATCGAGTCCGCTCGCGCCGGCGAGGCCGGCCGGGGCTTCGCCGTCGTCGCGTCAGAGGTGAAGGCGCTGGCCAACCAGACCGCCAAGGCCACGGAAGACATCTCGGCGCAGATCAACGAGATGCAGACCGCGACCGGCAACACCGCCACGGCGCTGAAGGCGATCTCGCAGGTCATCGTCCAGATCAGCGAGATCTCGACCGTGATCGCCAGCGCCGTCGAGGAGCAGGCCGCGGCCACCAAGGAGGTCACCGCCAACATCAACGGAACGACCAAGGCGATCGACGATGCCAGCAAGGCCGCCGAGAACGTTCTGGCGGCCTCCGGCGAGCTCGCCAGCAACGCGTCCGAGCTGGAAGTCCAGGTCGACAAGTTCCTCAAGAACGTGCGGGCGATGTAACGCCGCCAAGGTCGCGCGCTTGCCCTACAGCGAGCGCGCGATCAGCACCTTCATGATCTCGTTGGTGCCGCCATAGATCTTCTGGATGCGGGAATCGATGAACATGCGCGAGATCGGGTATTCCTGCATGTAGCCGTAACCGCCATGCAGCTGCAGGCATTCGTCGGCGGTCTCGACCTGCTTCTGCGAGCACCACCATTTCGCCATCGACGCCGTCACGGTGTCGAGATCGCCGGCGACCAGGCGTTCGACGCACCAGTCGACGAACACGCGGGCGATCATCGCCTCGGTCTTGCGCTCGGCGAGCGTGAACGCGGTGTTCTGGAATTCGATCAGCGGCTTGCCGAAGGCTGTGCGCTGCTTGGTGTATTCGGCGGTGATGCTGACCGCGCGTTCCATCGAGGCGACCGCGCCGATCGCGAGCGACAGCCGCTCCTGCGGCAATTGCTGCATCAACTGGACGAAGCCGTTGCCCTCCTCATTGCCGAGCAGGTTTTCCGGCGGCACCGTGACATTGTCGAAGAACAGTTCGGACGTGTCTGAAGCGTGCAGGCCGATCTTGTCGAGGTTGCGGCCGCGCCGGTAGCCCTCGGCGCCCGCGGTTTCGACGACGATCAGCGAGATGCCTTTCGCGCCCGCGGCACCGGTACGCGCGACGACGATCACAAGGTCCGCGGCCTGGCCGTTAGTAATGAAAGTCTTCTGGCCGTTGATGACGTAGGAATTGCCCTGCTTCTTCGCGGTGGTCTTGACGGCCTGCAGGTCAGAGCCGGTGCCGGGCTCGGTCATCGCGATGGCGCCGACCATCTCGCCCGACGCCATCTTCGGCAGCCAGCGCTTTTTCTGCTCCTCCGAGCCGTAGTTGACGATGTAGTGCGCGACGATCGCGCTGTGCACGGAAACGCCGGTGGTCAGCTCCGGGACCGTGCTCTCGATGTCATCAAGCACCGCGGCGTCATAGGCGAAGGTGGCGCCGAGGCCGCCATAGGCCTCCGGCACGCTCGGCAGCAATGCGCCCATCTCGCCGAGCGCACGCCAGGCGGAACGGTCGACCAGCTTCTGCTCGCGCCATTTCTCGGCGTGCGGCGCCAGATCCTTGGCGAGGAATTTGCGGAACTGGTCACGGAAGGTGTCCAGCTCCTCGGTCATCCAGGACGATCGGTAGTGCATCATTCCCTCGTGCTAAATCAAGAGACCGCCGCCGGCGACGATCACCTGACCACTGATGTAGTTCGATTCCGGAGCGCAGAACAGATAGACCGCGTCCGCCGCCTCTTCCGGCGTGCCGCCGCGGCCGAGCGGGATCATCCGGCCCATCGCCTCCAGCATCTGCGGCTGAACGCCGACCTTGATGTCGCGGCCGGCGACGTCGATGGTCTTCTGCTGGGTCTCGATCGGCTGGGTCAGGCGGGTGTTGATCAGGCCGAACGCCACACAATTGACGTTGACCTTGTAGCGGCCCCACTCCTTGCACATCGTACGCGTCAGCCCGATCAACGAGGCTTTTGCTGAGGAATAGCTCGCCTGCCCGGCATTGCCGTAGAGGCCCGCAATCGAGGAGATGTTGACGACCTTGCGGAACACCTCGCGCCCCGCCTCCGCCTCCTTTTTCGCCATCACCCGGATCGGCTCCGATGCCGCGCGCAGGATGCGGAACGGGGCGACGAGATGGACGTCGAGCATGGCCTGGAACTGCTCGTCCGACATCTTCTGGATCGTCGAGTCCCAAGTGTAGCCGGCATTGTTGACGATGATGTCGAGGCCGCCGAACTGCTCGATGGCCGCACCCACGAAGCGATCGGCAAAGCCGGTCTCGACCACGCTGCCATTGACCGCGATCGCCTCGCCGCCCATGGCCTTGATCTCGGCGACGACGGCATTGCCCGGCTCGGCGTCGAGGTCGTTGACCAAGACCTTCGCACCCTCGTTCGCGAGCTTCAGCGCAATCGCGCGCCCGATGCCGCGGCCCGATCCGGAGACGAGCGCGACTTTGCCTTGCAGTTTCGACATGGTTTCCCCCTCAAGCAAGATGATCTTCTTTCTTCACCTCTCCCGCTTGCGGGGGAGGTCGCATCGTATCGAAGATACGATGCGGGTGGGGGCTCTCTCCACGATGTGACTCGTGGAGAGTGGCCCCCCCCCCCCCCAACCCCCCCCGCGGGCGCGGGGGCACACCCCCATAGCAACACGCACACAGCCGGACATTAACGCGATGTAAGCCCGCCCCCCGCCGGGG